>NZ_BAAKIY010000008.1:0-1031 GCF_059703745.1 Pseudazoarcus sp. NS20 | reverse complement strand
ATGGCTAAGGGCAAGTTTGAACGTACGAAGCCGCACGTGAACGTAGGCACGATTGGCCACGTTGACCATGGCAAGACGACGCTGACGGCTGCGATCACGACGATTCTGTCGAAGAAATTCGGCGGCGAGGCGAAAGCCTACGACCAGATCGATGCGGCGCCGGAAGAGAAGGCGCGTGGTATCACGATCAACACGGCACACGTTGAGTACGAGACGGAAACCCGTCACTACGCCCACGTGGATTGCCCGGGTCACGCTGACTACGTCAAGAACATGATTACCGGTGCGGCGCAGATGGACGGCGCGATTCTGGTGTGCTCGGCCGCTGACGGCCCGATGCCGCAGACGCGTGAGCACATCCTGCTGGCTCGCCAGGTGGGTGTTCCGTACATCATCGTGTTCCTGAACAAGTGCGACATGGTCGACGACGAAGAGCTGCTTGAGCTCGTCGAGATGGAAGTTCGCGAGCTGCTCTCGAAGTACGACTTCCCGGGCGACGACATTCCCATCATCAAGGGTTCGGCGCTGAAAGCCCTCGAGGGTGACCAGTCCGCCATTGGCGAGCCGGCCATTTTCGAACTGGCTGCTGCGCTGGACAGCTACATCCCGACCCCGGAGCGTGCTGTTGATAAGCCGTTCCTGCTGCCGATCGAAGACGTTTTCTCGATCTCGGGTCGCGGTACCGTGGTGACGGGTCGTGTCGAGCGTGGCATCGTGAAAGTCGGCGAAGAAATCGAGATCGTCGGCATCAAGGCCACCCAGAAGACCACCTGCACGGGCGTTGAGATGTTCCGCAAGCTGCTCGACCAAGGTCAGGCTGGCGACAACGTCGGCGTGCTGCTGCGCGGCACCAAGCGTGAAGAAGTCGAGCGTGGTCAGGTGCTGTGCAAGCCGGGTTCCATCACCCCGCACACGCACTTCACGGGCGAGATCTATGTTCTGAGCAAAGACGAAGGTGGTCGTCACACCCCGTTCTTCGCGAACTACCGTCCGCAGTTCTACTTCCGTACGACGGACGTGACCGGTTCGAT
>NZ_BAAKIY010000007.1:0-5204 GCF_059703745.1 Pseudazoarcus sp. NS20 | reverse complement strand
GCGTGTTGATGCATGGTTATAGGATCAAGCCTCACGGGCAATTAGTATCGGTTAGCTGAGCACATTACTGCGCTTACACACCCGACCTATCAACGTTGTGGTCTTCAACGACCCTTCAGGGGGCTCAAGGCCCCAGGGAAGTCTCATCTTGAGGCGAGTTTCCCGCTTAGATGCTTTCAGCGGTTATCTCTTCCGTACTTAGCTACCCGGCGATGCGACTGGCGTCACAACCGGTACACCAGAGGTACGTCCACTCCGGTCCTCTCGTACTAGGAGCAGGCCCTCTCAAACTTCCAGCGCCCACGGCAGATAGGGACCAAACTGTCTCACGACGTTTTAAACCCAGCTCACGTACCACTTTAAATGGCGAACAGCCATACCCTTGGGACCGGCTACAGCCCCAGGATGTGATGAGCCGACATCGAGGTGCCAAACTCCGCCGTCGATGTGAACTCTTGGGCGGAATCAGCCTGTTATCCCCAGAGTACCTTTTATCCGTTGAGCGATGGCCCTTCCATACAGAACCACCGGATCACTATGACCTGCTTTCGCACCTGCTCGACTTGTCGGTCTCGCAGTCAAGCCACCTTTTGCCATTGCACTATCAACACGATGTCCGACCGTGTCTAGGTGACCTTCGTACTCCTCCGTTACCTTTTGGGAGGAGACCGCCCCAGTCAAACTGCCTGCCATGCACGGTCCCCGATCCGGATTCACGGACCAAGGTTAGAACCTCAACGACACCAGGGTGGTATTTCAAGGTTGGCTCCACGAGAACTGGCGTTCCCGCTTCAAAGCCTCCCACCTATCCTACACAAGTGACGTCAAAGTCCAATGCAAAGCTACAGTAAAGGTTCATGGGGTCTTTCCGTCTTGCCGCGGGGAGATTGCATCTTCACAAACACTTCAACTTCGCTGAGTCTCAGGAGGAGACAGTGTGGCCATCGTTACGCCATTCGTGCAGGTCGGAACTTACCCGACAAGGAATTTCGCTACCTTAGGACCGTTATAGTTACGGCCGCCGTTTACCGGGGCTTCGATCAAGAGCTTGCACCCCATCACTTAACCTTCCGGCACCGGGCAGGCGTCACACCCTATACGTCATCTTTCGATTTTGCAGAGTGCTGTGTTTTTAATAAACAGTCGCAGCCACCGATTCTCTGCGGCCTACTTCAGCTCCACCCGCGAGGGGCTTCACCTACCATAGGCATACCTTCTCCCGAAGTTACGGTATCAATTTGCCGAGTTCCTTCTCCTGAGTTCTCTCAAGCGCCTTGGTATTTTCTACCTGCCCACCTGTGTCGGTTTGCGGTACGGTCGATCATAGACTGAAGCTTAGAGGCTTTTCCTGGAAGCTGGGTATCACTCACTTCGAGCCACAAGGGCCCTCGTTATCACGCCTCATCTAAGCCCGGCGGATTTGCCTACCAGGCACGACTACACGCTTGAACCGGGACGTCCAACACCCGGCTGAGCTAACCTTCTCCGTCCCCCCATCGCATCTATGATCGGTACAGGAATATTCACCTGTTTCCCATCGACTACGCTTTTCAGCCTCGCCTTAGGGGCCGACTCACCCTGCGTCGATGAACGTTGCGCAGGAAACCTTGGGCTTTCGGCGAGGGTGCTTTTCACACCCTTTATCGCTACTCATGTCAGCATTCGCACTTCCGATACCTCCAGCATCCCTTACGAGACACCTTCACAGGCTTACGGAACGCTCCCCTACCATGCACATAGTGCATCCGCAGCTTCGGTTCATGGCTTAGCCCCGTTACATCTTCCGCGCAGGACGACTCGACTAGTGAGCTATTACGCTTTCTTTAAAGGATGGCTGCTTCTAAGCCAACCTCCTAGCTGTCTGTGCCTTCCCACCTCGTTTGCCACTTAGCCATGCATTTGGGACCTTAGCTGGCGGTCTGGGTTGTTTCCCTCTCGACACCGGACGTTAGCACCCGATGTCTGTCTGCCGTATATCACTTTGCGGTATTCGGAGTTTGCTATTGCGGGGTAAATCGCGATGACCCCCCCAACAATTACAGTGCTCTACCCCCGCAAGTGTCCGTACGACGCACTACCTAAATAGTTTTCGGGGAGAACCAGCTATTTCCGGATTTGTTTAGCCTTTCACCCCTATCCACAGCTCATCCCCTAACTTTTCAACGTTAGTGGGTTCGGACCTCCAGTGCGTGTTACCGCACCTTCATCCTGGCCATGGATAGATCATCCGGTTTCGGGTCTACGCCGTGCTACTTAACGCCCTTATCAGACTCGCTTTCGCTACGCCTCCCCTACTCGGTTAAGCTCGCAACACAACGTAAGTCGCTGACCCATTATACAAAAGGTACGCAGTCACCCCACTTGGAGGCTCCCACTGTTTGTATGCATGCGGTTTCAGGATCTATTTCACTCCCCTCCCGGGGTTCTTTTCGCCTTTCCCTCACGGTACTGGTTCACTATCGGTCGATCACGAGTATTTAGCCTTGGAGGATGGTCCCCCCATCTTCAGACAGGATTTCTCGTGTCCCGCCCTACTTGTCGCACGCTCAGACCCGCCACTCGGTTTTCACATACGGGACTATCACCCTGTATCGTCGGACTTTCCAGACCGTTTTGTTAACCCAATGGTTTAGTCGTGCAGGCTCTTGCGCGTTCGCTCGCCACTACTAGCGCAATCTCGGTTGATTTCTTTTCCTCCGGCTACTTAGATGTTTCAGTTCGCCGGGTTCGCCTCCTCAAGCCTATGTATTCAGCTTGGGATACTCCTTGCGGAGTGGGTTTCCCCATTCGGATATCGGGGGATCAAAGCTCCATTGCCAGCTCCCCCCCGCTTTTCGCAGGCTTGCACGTCCTTCATCGCCTGTGATCGCCAAGGCATCCACCACATGCACTTAGTCGCTTGATCCTATAACCATGCCCCCTGTCGCCAGGAGCCACCGTTATCGGCATTACACGCGTCTGTGCGCCACGCTCCAACCCGCTGGTTCAATAGCAGTTAAGCGTGACTAAAAATGCAATCACACACCCATGTAGCCACCAGCCTGACATTACCGCCGGCGGCCACACACTTTACTCTTTCCACTTTGTTAAAGAACGATGCCTAAACTAAAGGCTAAGCACTGAAGCCACTACTGGCCACACTGCTTAACCTTCTTCGAACGAATCTCACTACCTCACCAGAGTCTGGTGGAGCTGGTCGGGATCGAACCGACGACCCTCGGCTTGCAAAGCCGATGCTCTCCCAGCTGAGCTACAGCCCCTCGTGCTGCCTGTATCACCCGTGCTGATCGGTGGTGGGTCTGGTTGGGTTCGAACCAACGACCCCCGCCTTATCAAGACGGTGCTCTAACCAGCTGAGCTACAGACCCTCTGGTACGTCTTCGTTCGAGGCTCTTTCTACATCCGGACAACCGATAAGTTGTGGGTACTTGAGAAGCTTGCGAATCCTTCTTCTCTTGAAAGGAGGTGATCCAGCCGCAGGTTCCCCTACGGCTACCTTGTTACGACTTCACCCCAGTCATGAATCTCACCGTGGTGAGCGCCCTCCCGAAGGTTAAGCTACCCACTTCTGGTGAAACCCACTCCCATGGTGTGACGGGCGGTGTGTACAAGACCCGGGAACGTATTCACCGCAGCATGCTGATCTGCGATTACTAGCGATTCCGACTTCACGTAGTCGAGTTGCAGACTACGATCCGGACTACGATCGGCTTTAAGAGATTAGCTCCACCTCGCGGCTTGGCAACCCTCTGTACCGACCATTGTATGACGTGTGAAGCCCTACCCATAAGGGCCATGAGGACTTGACGTCATCCCCACCTTCCTCCGGTTTGTCACCGGCAGTCCCATTAAAGTGCCCAACTAAATGATGGCAATTAATGGCAAGGGTTGCGCTCGTTGCGGGACTTAACCCAACATCTCACGACACGAGCTGACGACAGCCATGCAGCACCTGTGTTCTGGCTCCCGAAGGCACCAAGTGATCTCTCACAAGTTCCAGACATGTCAAGGGTAGGTAAGGTTTTTCGCGTTGCATCGAATTAATCCACATCATCCACCGCTTGTGCGGGTCCCCGTCAATTCCTTTGAGTTTTAATCTTGCGACCGTACTCCCCAGGCGGCCAACTTCACGCGTTAGCTTCGTCACTCACAAAGTTACCTTTACGAACGACTAGTTGGCATCGTTTAGGGCGTGGACTACCAGGGTATCTAATCCTGTTTGCTCCCCACGCTTTCGTGCATGAGCGTCAGTATCGGCCCAGGGGGCTGCCTTCGCCATCGGTGTTCCTCCACATATCTACGCATTTCACTGCTACACGTGGAATTCCACCCCCCTCTGCCGTACTCTAGCCGTGCAGTCACAAGCGCAGTTCCCAGGTTAAGCCCGGGGATTTCACACCTGTCTTACACAACCGCCTGCGCACGCTTTACGCCCAGTAATTCCGATTAACGCTCGCACCCTACGTATTACCGCGGCTGCTGGCACGTAGTTAGCCGGTGCTTCTTCTGTCGGTACCGTCAGCAGCGCCCTATATTAGAGAGCGCCTTTTCTTCCCAACTGAAAGAGCTTTACAACCCGAAGGCCTTCTTCACTCACGCGGCATGGCTGGATCAGGCTTTCGCCCATTGTCCAAAATTCCCCACTGCTGCCTCCCGTAGGAGTCTGGGCCGTGTCTCAGTCCCAGTGTGGCTGATCATCCTCTCAGACCAGCTACGGATCGTCGCCTAGGTGAGCCTTTACCCCACCTACTAGCTAATCCGACATCGGCCGCTCCAATTGCGCGAGGTTCCGAAGAATCCCCCGCTTTCCCCCTCAGGGCGTATGCGGTATTAATCCGGCTTTCGCCGGGCTATCCCCCACAAATGGGTACGTTCCGATGCATTACTCACCCGTTCGCCGCTCGCCGGCAGGTGCAAGCACCCCCGCTGCCGCCCGACTTGCATGTGTAAAGCATGCCGCCAGCGTTCAATCTGAGCCAGGATCAAACTCTTAAGTTCAATCCACAGCACTCAAAGTCATCACTGACATATGAGCACTCAATCTTTGCGATTCCGGGGTTAAAAACCCCTGGATCCACAATCAACCAAGCACCCACACTTATCGATTGTCCAAATTTTTAAAGAACCGCTGCCACCCGGCAGCGAAGAAGCGAGATTATGTACAACTCACTTCACTTCGTCAAGCATCTCAGCGAAAAATCTTT
>NZ_BAAKIY010000006.1:0-15539 GCF_059703745.1 Pseudazoarcus sp. NS20 | reverse complement strand
CGACAGAATCGTCGTGATCGCAGCCGTCAGCGTCGTCTTGCCATGGTCAACGTGGCCAATCGTGCCTACGTTCACGTGCGGCTTCGTACGTTCAAACTTGCCCTTAGCCATTATTCAGTCCTCTCTCGATATCAGAGCTTATTTACTACGATTATTGATCACAGCCTCGGCGACGTTCTTCGGCGCCTCGGAGTAGTGTTTGAATTCCATGGAGTACGTTGCACGACCCTGCGACAACGAACGCAGCTGAGTCGCGTAGCCGAACATCTCGGCCAGCGGAACCTCGGCCTTGATCTCCTTGATGCCACCAGGAATGTCGTCCATACCCTGGACAATGCCACGACGACCCGAAAGGTCACCCATGACGTTACCCATGTAGTCTTCCGGCGTCTCAACCACGACAGCCATCATCGGCTCGAGCAGCACCGGACTGGCTTTGCGCATGGCTTCTTTGAAGGCCATGGACGCAGCCATGCGGAAGGCGTTTTCGTTCGAGTCGACATCGTGGTACGAACCGTCGAACAGCGTGACCTTGACGTCCACCACCGGGAAGCCGGCCAGCACGCCGTTCGGCAGCGTGTCCTGCAGACCACGGTCGACCGCCGGGATGTATTCACGCGGAACCACACCACCTTTGATCGCATCGACGAACTCGTAGCCCTTACCGGTTTCGTTCGGCTCGAGCTTGATCCACACGTGACCGTACTGACCACGACCACCGGACTGCTTGACGAACTTGCCTTCCTGCTCGACCGGCTTGCGAATGGCTTCGCGATACGCCACCTGCGGAGCACCAACGTTGGCTTCAACGTTGAATTCACGCTTCATGCGATCAACCAGAATCTCGAGGTGCAGTTCGCCCATACCGGAGATGATGGTCTGACCGGATTCTTCGTCCGTACGCACGCGGAACGACGGATCTTCTTGAGCCAGACGACCCAGCGCGAGACCCATTTTTTCCTGGTCGCTCTTGGTCTTCGGCTCGACGGCAACGTGGATCACCGGATCCGGGAATACCATACGCTCGAGGATGATCGGTGCAGCCGGATCGCACAGCGTCTCGCCCGTGGTCACTTCTTTCAGACCGACGCACGCAGCGATGTCACCCGCCACAACTTCCTTGATCTCGGCACGTTCGTTGGCGTGCATCTGCAGGATGCGGCCGATACGCTCTTTCTTGTTCTTGACCGAGTTCAGCACCGTGGCGCCGGACTCCAGAACACCGGAATACACACGCACGAACGTGAGCTGACCAACGAACGGATCGCTCATCAGCTTGAACGCGAGCGCCGAGAACTTCTCTTTGTCATCGGCCTTACGGCTGGCCGGCTGCTCGCTGTCATCCGTGCCGGCAACCGGCGGGATGTCGATCGGCGACGGCAGCAGCTCGATGACGGCGTCGAGCATGCGCTGAACACCCTTGTTCTTGAACGCGGTACCGCACAGCATCGGCTGGATTTCGCAGGCGATGGTACGCGTACGCAGACCCAGAATGATCTTCTCTTCCGGCAGCTCGCCGTTCTCGAGGTATTCGTTCATCAGGTCTTCGGAAGCCTCGGCGGCCGCCTCAACCATCTGCTCACGCCACTTCTCGGCCTCAGCCTGCAGCTCGGACGGAATCGGCTGGTACTCGAACTTCATGCCCTGGGAAGACTCGTCCCAAATGACCGACTTCATCTTGAGCAGGTCGACCACGCCCTTGAAGTTCTCTTCGGCGCCGATAGGAATCACGATCGGAACAGGGTTGGCCTTCAGGCGCAGCTTCATCTGGTCGACGACCTTGAAGAAGTTGGCACCGGAACGGTCCATCTTGTTCACGAACGCCAGACGCGGCACGTTGTACTTGGTGGCCTGACGCCACACGGTTTCGGACTGGGGCTGAACGCCACCGACCGCGCAGTACACCATGCAGGCACCGTCGAGCACGCGCATGGAACGCTCGACTTCGATGGTGAAGTCAACGTGCCCCGGGGTGTCAATGATGTTGAAGCGATGTTCCGGATACTGCTGATCCATGCCTTTCCAGAAGCACGTCGTAGCAGCGGAGGTAATGGTGATACCCCGCTCCTGCTCCTGCTCCATCCAGTCCATGGTGGCAGCGCCGTCGTGAACTTCGCCGATCTTGTGGCTCACGCCGGTATAGAAAAGAATGCGCTCGGTCGTCGTCGTTTTACCGGCGTCGATGTGCGCCGAGATACCGATGTTGCGATAGCGCTCAATGGGAGTCTTGCGAGCCACGATAATCCTGCCTTCTGTCTGTGCGCCCTAGAGCGCGTGAATTCCTGCCGTACAAAGCAATCGAGCCCTTTTCGGGCCCGATTCACCACCGTCTCGAAAAATCAGAAACGGTAGTGCGAGAATGCCTTGTTTGCCTCGGCCATGCGGTGCACTTCTTCGCGACGCTTCATCGCGGTGCCACGGCCTTCAGCCGCTTCGAGCAACTCACCGGCGAGACGCTGGGCCATGGACTTCTCGGCGCGCTTGCGGGCAGCTTCACGCAGCCAACGCATGGAGAGCGCCATACGACGCGAGGGGCGAACTTCAACCGGCACCTGGTAGTTCGCACCACCGACGCGACGGCTCTTGACCTCGACGACCGGCTTGACGTTACCGACCGCAGCCGCGAACACCTCGAGCGGATCCTTGCCAGCCTTGCCGGAGATGTGATCGAAGGCACCGTAAACGATGCGCTCGGCAACCGACTTCTTGCCGGACTGCATGATCACGTTGATGAACTTGGATACATCCTGGGAACCGAACTTCGGATCCGGCAGAATTTCGCGCTTCGGTACTTCGCGACGACGGGGCATAACTACCTCTGACTAATGTCTGTAAGCGAGAATCAGGCCTGCTTCGGGCGCTTGGCGCCGTACTTGGAGCGGGACTGCTTACGGTCCTTGACGCCTTGAAGGTCAAGCGAACCGCGAACGATGTGGTAACGAACACCCGGCAAATCCTTGACACGACCGCCACGGATCAGCACCACGGAGTGCTCTTGCAGGTTGTGGCCTTCACCACCGATGTACGAAATGACTTCGAAGCCGTTGGTCAGACGCACTTTCGCCACTTTACGCAGCGCGGAGTTCGGCTTCTTCGGAGTCGTCGTGTAAACGCGGGTACACACGCCACGCTTCTGCGGGCAGGCCTCGAGGGCCGGGACCTTGCTCTTGACGACAACCTTTTCCCGCGGCTTGCGGACGAGCTGATTGATAGTAGGCATAGTAGTGAATCTTCAAATAGTCCGAGGCGGCGCGCACGCCACCTCGGACGGATTGTTCAGCGGCGGAACGGCCACGAATGGGCAATCCGCACAAAGAGGCCGGATTTTATTCCGGCGCTCGCTCTGCGTCAACCGGCCTGCACGTCTTGCGACGCTTCAGCCGCTGCAGCGGCGTTTTCTGCCACTGCCTCGTCGAACCCGGGCCAGGCATGATCCGCCCCCATGTCACCGCCAGACTTCTGAACACGGCGGTTGCGGTGGTAGGCCATACCGGTACCGGCCGGGATGAGACGACCGACGATGACGTTCTCCTTGAGACCGCGGAGTTCGTCGCGTTTGCCCATGATCGCCGCCTCGGTCAGCACTCGGGTGGTTTCCTGGAAGGAAGCCGCCGAGATGAACGAATCGGTCGACAACGAAGCTTTGGTGATGCCGAGCAGAACGTTTTCGTAGCTCGCCGGCAGCTTGCCTTCGGCGACCATCTTGTCGTTCTCTTCGTACACATCCGAACGCTCGACCTGCTCCTCGCGGATGAAGCGCGTATCGCCCGGATCCGTGATCACCACTCGACGCAGCATCTGACGCACGATGACTTCGATGTGCTTGTCGTTGATCTTCACGCCTTGCAGTCGATAGACATCCTGCACTTCGTCGATGATGTAACGCGCCAGCGCCTGAATACCCTGCAAACGCAGGATGTCGTGCGGATCGGCCGGACCGTCGACGATCAGTTCACCCTTGTTGACCACCTGACCATCGTGGACCATCAAGTGCTTGTCTTTCGGGATCAGGAAATCGTGCGCCGTGCCATCGGGCTCGGTGATCACCAGGCGTTGTTTGCCCTTGGTGTCTTTGCCGAACGAGACGGTACCGGTGAACTCAGCCAGCACGCCGGCGTCTTTCGGCGCACGCGCCTCGAACAACTCGGCAACGCGCGGCAGACCGCCGGTAATGTCACGGGTCTTGGCCGATTCCTGCGGGATACGTGCAAGCACGTCACCCACACCGACCTGCTGACCATCCTTGACGGTAATGATCGAACCGACCTGGAAGGTGATCGCCACAGCGTGCTCGGAACCGGCGATGCGGACTTCCTGACCCTGCTCGTCGATCAGCTTGACCTGCGGGCGCGTTGCCTTGCTGGTCGAGCCGGAGCCGCGACGCTTGGCATCGATGACCACCAAGGTCGACAGACCAGTGACTTCGTCGATCTGCTTGGCAACCGTGACGCCCTCTTCCACGTTCTCGAACTTCACCGTACCAGAGTACTCGGTGATGATCGGACGGGTGTGCGGATCCCACGATGCCAACTGCCCGCCGGCCTTGACCGTGGTGCCATCGTCGACGAACAACGTGGCGCCGTACGGCAGCTTGTGGCGCTCGCGCTCGCGACCCATGTCGTCCGCCACGACCAATTCGGCCGAGCGGGCGATGACGACTTTTTCACCCTTGACGTTGGTGACGTAGCGCATGTTGCCGGCGAAGCGGATGGTACCGCCCGACTTGGCTTCGACACCGCTGGCAACGGCCGCACGCGATGCAGCACCACCGACGTGGAAGGTGCGCATGGTGAGCTGGGTACCCGGCTCACCGATCGACTGTGCGGCGATGACGCCGACCGCCTCGCCCACGTTCACGTCGGAGCCACGACCCAGATCGCGGCCATAGCACTTGCCGCAGATACCGAAACGGGTTTCGCACGTCAGCGCGGTACGCACTTTGACTTCGTCGATGCCGAGACTGTCGATCAACTCGACCATGTCTTCGGTCAGCAGCGTGCCCGCCTCGATCACGGTTTCCTGCGTATCCGGGTTCACCAGCACCTCGGCCGCGACACGGCCCAGGATGCGCTCACGCAGCGGCTCGATCACTTCACCGCCCTCGATGAGCGCCTTCATGACGAAGCCTTCACGCGTGCCGCAATCATCTTCGGTCACGACCAGATCCTGCGTGACGTCCACCAGACGACGCGTCAGGTAACCCGAGTTGGCGGTCTTCAGCGCCGTATCGGCCAGACCCTTACGGGCGCCGTGCGTGGAGATGAAGTACTGCAGAACGTTCAGGCCTTCGCGGAAGTTGGTGGTGATCGGGGTCTCGATGATCGAGCCATCCGGCTTGGCCATCAGACCACGCATACCGGCGAGCTGACGAATCTGCGCGGCAGAGCCACGCGCACCGGAGTCGGCCATCATGTAGATGGAGTTGAACGACTCCTGCTTGACCGTCTTTCCTTCGCGGTCGACCACTTCTTCCTGGCCGAGCTGGTCCATCATCGCCTTGGCGACCTGGTCACCACAACGACCCCAGATATCGACGACCTTGTTGTAACGCTCACCATCGGTCACCAGACCGGAGGTGTATTGGTCGGCGATGTCCTTGACCTCGGCTTCCGATGCGGCGATGAGCTTGTCTTTCTCGCTCGGAACCAGCATGTCCTTGATCGAGATCGAGATACCGGCGCGGGTCGCGAGGGTGAAGCCGTACTGCATCAACTTATCGGCAAAGACCACCGCTTCCTTCAGACCACAGCGACGGAAAGCCGCGTTGATCAGACGAGAAATTTCCTTCTTCTTGAGCGCCTTGTCGATCACGCTGAACGGCAGGCCTGCCGGCAGGATCTCGGACATCAGCGCACGGCCGATCGTCGTCTCGTAGCGTTTGGTGACCGGAATACGCTCGCCTTCGGGACCGAACTCAACGGTATTCAGACGCACCGACACCGCAGCGTGCAGCGACGCGTGACCGGATTCCCAGGCACGACGGGCTTCGGCGACGTCGGCAAAGTGCATGCCTTCACCGCGCTCGTTGATGCCCTGACGGGTCGCGTAGTACAGACCCAGCACGATATCCTGCGACGGCACGATGATCGGCTCGCCGTTGGCGGGCGACAGCACGTTGTTGGAGGCCAGCATCAGGGTGCGGGCTTCCATCTGCGCTTCGAGCGACAGCGGTACGTGGACGGCCATCTGGTCACCGTCGAAGTCGGCGTTGAACGCCACGCACACCAGCGGATGCAGCTGGATGGCCTTGCCTTCGATCAGCACCGGCTCGAACGCCTGGATACCCAGACGGTGCAGCGTCGGCGCACGGTTCAGCATCACCGGGTGTTCACCGATGACCTCTTCGAGGATGTCCCACACCACGGGTTCGTGGCTTTCGACCATCTTCTTGGCTTGCTTGATGGTGGTCGCCAGACCGCGCAGTTCAAGCTTGTTGAAGATGAAAGGCTTGAACAGTTCAAGCGCCATCAGCTTCGGCAGACCGCACTGGTGCAACTTGAGCTGCGGGCCCACCACGATGACCGAACGGCCCGAGTAGTCGACGCGCTTGCCGAGCAGGTTCTGACGGAAACGACCGCCCTTGCCCTTGATCATGTCGGCCAGCGACTTGAGCGGGCGCTTGTTGGCGCCCGTCATGGCCTTGCCGCGGCGACCGTTGTCGAGCAGCGAGTCGACGGACTCCTGCAGCATGCGCTTCTCGTTGCGCACGATGATGTCCGGCGCTTTGAGCTCGAGCAGGCGCTTGAGGCGGTTGTTACGGTTGATGACGCGGCGGTACAGGTCGTTCAGATCGGAGGTCGCGAAACGACCACCGTCCAGCGGCACGAGCGGACGCAGATCGGGCGGCAGCACCGGCAGCACTTCGAGAATCATCCACTCGGGCTTGATGCCCGACGACTGGAACGCCTCGAGCACTTTCAGGCGCTTGGAGAACTTCTTGACCTTGGCTTCGGAGCCGGTCGACTCGAGCTCGCCACGCAGCTTTTCGACTTCGTGGTTGAGGTCGAGCGTGCGCAGCAGTTCGCGCACGGCTTCGGCGCCCATCAGCGCATCGAAGTCATCACCATACTCCTCGACCTTGGCGAGGTAGTCGTCTTCGGTCAGCAGCTGACCGCGCGTCAGCGGGGTCATGCCCGGCTCGACGACGACGAAGGCTTCGAAATACAGCACGCGCTCGATGTCGCGCAGGGTCATGTCGAGCACCATGCCGAGACGGCTCGGCAGGCTCTTCAGGAACCAGATGTGCGCGACCGGGCTGGCCAGCTCGATGTGGCCCATGCGCTCACGGCGCACTTTAGACAGCGTCACCTCGACGCCGCATTTTTCGCAGATCACACCGCGGTGCTTGAGGCGCTTGTACTTGCCGCACAGGCACTCATAGTCCTTAACCGGCCCGAAGATCTTGGCGCAGAACAGACCGTCACGTTCGGGTTTGAACGTGCGGTAGTTGATGGTCTCCGGCTTTTTGACTTCGCCGTAGGACCACGAGCGGATCTTGTCGGGCGAGGCAAGACCGACGGTGATCGCGTCGAATTCTTCCTCTTGCGGCAGGGTTTGCTTGAACAGATCAGCGAGCATGCCTTTCATTATTCACTCCATCCGGGTTGGCTGTGGGCTTTCACCCGGTTCAGTACGTGTCCAGATCGATATCGATCGCAAGCGAGCGGATTTCCTTCACCAGCACGTTGAAGGACTCCGGCATGCCTGCATCGATCTTGTGCTCACCCTTCACGATGTTCTCATAGACCTTGGTACGGCCCGTGACGTCATCGGATTTCACCGTCAGCATTTCCTGCAGGGTGTAAGCCGCGCCGTATGCTTCCAGCGCCCAGACTTCCATCTCACCGAAACGCTGACCACCGAACTGCGCCTTGCCGCCCAGCGGCTGCTGGGTGACGAGCGAGTACGGGCCGGTGGAGCGCGCGTGCATCTTGTCATCGACCAAGTGGTGCAGCTTCAGCATGTGCATGTAGCCGACCGTGACCTTACGATCGAAGGCATCGCCCGTACGACCGTCGAACATGGTGACCTGACCGCTCTTGTCGATGCCGGCCAGTTCGAACATCTTCTCGATCTCGATTTCCTTGGCACCATCGAACACCGGCGTGGCAAACGGCACGCCTTTGCGCAGGTTGGTAGCCAGTTCGACGATTTCCTCGTCGGCGAAGGACTTCAGATCTTCGCTGGTGCCAGTGGTGTTGTAGACCTCGTGCAGCAGCTCACGCAACTCCTTGGCCTTGGCATTCGCGCGCAGCATGCCGTCGATCTTCTGACCCAGACCTTTGGCCGCACGGCCCAGGTGGGTCTCGAGGATCTGACCGATGTTCATACGCGACGGCACGCCCAGCGGGTTCAGCGCGATGTCGATGGGGGTGCCATCTTCCATGTACGGCATGTCTTCAACCGGCACGATGCGCGAGACCACACCCTTGTTACCGTGACGGCCGGCCATCTTGTCACCCGGCTGCAGACGGCGCTTCACCGCGAGGTGAACCTTGACCATCTTCTGCACGCCCGGCGGCAGTTCATCGCCTTGGGTGAGTTTGCGCTTCTTGACTTCGAAGGCTGCGTCAAAGTCCTTGCGGGTCTTTTCAAGACCGTCACGCACGGCTTCGAGCTGGGTAGCCAGCGCTTCGTCGGCCATGCGGATGTCGAACCAGTTGTACGGCTCGATATCGTCGAGGTACTCCTCGGTGACCACTGCGCCCTTGGCCAGTTTCTTCGGACCACCGTTAACTTTCTGACCGGCGATCAAGCGGCGGATACGCGCGAAGGCGTCGCGTTCGACGATGCGCATCTGGTCGGCCAAGTCGGTCTTGAAGCTGCGCAGCATGTCGTCGATGATCGACTGGGCGCGCTTGTCGCGCTCGATGCCTTCACGCGTGAAGATCTGCACGTCGATGACGGTGCCGACCATGCCGGACGGCACGCGCAGCGAAGTGTCCTTCACGTCGGAAGCCTTCTCGCCGAAGATCGCGCGCAGCAGCTTCTCTTCCGGCGTCAGCTGGGTTTCGCCCTTCGGCGTCACCTTGCCGACCAGCACGTCACCGGCTTCGACTTCAGCACCGATGTACACGATGCCGGACTCGTCCAGACGCGACATCTGGGCTTCGCCGAGCGACGCGATGTCGCGCGTGATTTCTTCAGGCCCGAGCTTGGTGTCACGAGCAACGACGGTCAGCTCTTCGATGTGGATCGAAGTGAAGCGGTCGTCGGCCACCACACGCTCCGAGATCAGGATCGAATCTTCGAAGTTGTAGCCGTTCCACGGCATGAACGCGACCAGCATGTTCTGACCCAGCGCGAGTTCGCCGAGGTCGGTCGATGCGCCGTCGGCGATCACATCGCCCTTGGCGATGATGTCACCGACCTTCACGATCGGACGCTGGTTGATGTTGGTGTTCTGGTTCGAACGCGTGTACTTGATCAGGTTGTAGATATCGACACCGACTTCGCCAGCCAGCGTTTCCTTGTCATGCACGCGCACAACCACTCGGTTGGCATCGACATAGTCCACCACGCCGCCGCGAAGCGCCTGAACGGCGGTGCCGGAGTCGACCGCAACGGTGCGCTCCATGCCGGTACCGACGAAGGACTTCTCCGGGCGCAAGCACGGCACAGCCTGACGCTGCATGTTGGCGCCCATCAGTGCGCGGTTGGCGTCATCGTGCTCTAGGAACGGAATCAGCGAGGCCGCGACCGACACGATCTGGCCCGGCGCGATGTCCATGTACTGCACCTGGTCGGTCGTCGAGAGGGTGAATTCACCCTTGTGACGGCACGAGACCAGATCGCCGGACAGCATGCCCTTGTCGTTCACTTCGGCGTTGGCCTGAGCGATGACGTAATGACCTTCTTCGATGGCGGACAGGTAATCGACCTGGTCCGTCACCTTGCCGTTGTCGACCTTGCGGTACGGCGTTTCGAGAAAGCCGTAGCGGTTGGTGCGGGCATACACGGCCAGCGAGTTGATCAGACCGATGTTCGGGCCTTCCGGCGTCTCGATCGGGCACACGCGACCGTAGTGCGTCGGATGGACGTCACGTACCTCGAAGCCTGCACGCTCGCGCGTCAGACCGCCCGGGCCAAGGGCCGAGACACGACGCTTGTGCGTGATCTCGGACAGCGGGTTGGTCTGGTCCATGAACTGCGACAGCTGCGAGGAACCGAAGAACTCCTTGATCGCGGCCGAGATCGGCTTTGCGTTGATGAGGTCGTGCGGCATCAGGTTGTCGCTTTCGGCTTGGCCGAGGCGCTCCTTGACTGCGCGTTCGACGCGCACGAGGCCAGCACGGAACTGGTTCTCGGCCAGTTCGCCGACCGAACGCACACGACGGTTGCCGAGGTGATCGATGTCGTCGATCTCGCCGCGGCCATTGCGCAGCTCGAGCAGGATGCCGATGACGGCGAGGATGTCCTGGTTCGACAACACGCCAGGACCGATTTCGTCCTGCTTGCCGATGCGCTCGTAGAAACGCTTGACCCAACCCGGGGCGCGGTCATCCATCGCTTCCGGATAGGCGCGACGGTTGAACTTCATGCGGCCAACCGACGACAGGTCGTAGCGGTCTTCGGTGAAGAACAGGCCGTTGAACAGCGCTTCGACGGCGTCTTCGGTGGGCGGCTCGCCCGGACGCATCATGCGGTAGATGGCAACGCGCGCAGCCCACTGGTCGTTGGTGTCGTCGATGCGCAGGGTGTGCGAGATGTAGGCGCCACGATCCAGATCGTTGACGTACAGAGTGTGCAGATCGGTGATGCCGGCCAGGCGCATCTTCTCGAGCAACTCTTCGGTGATCTCGTCGTTGGCCTTGGCGATGACTTCGCCGGTCTCCTTGTCTGCGAGGTTGGTCGCAACGATGCGGCCCAGCAGGAACTCGTCCGGCACGACCATCGTCTTGACACCAGCCTTCTCAAGCTCACGGATATGACGAGCCGTGATGCGCTTCTCACGCTCGACGATCACCGTACCGTCCGGGCCGGTGATATCGAAACGTGCGACTTCACCACGCAGGCGCTCGGGCACCAGCGTGAAGCGCACGCCCTCGGATTCCATGCGGAACTCGTCGAAATCGTGGAACGAAGCCAGGATCTCTTCGGTGCTCATGCCGATGGAGCGCAACAGGATCGACACCGGCATCTTGCGGCGACGGTCAACGCGGAAGAACAGGGCGTCTTTCGGATCGAATTCGAAGTCGAGCCACGAACCGCGGTAGGGAATCACGCGAGCCGAGAACAGCAGCTTGCCGGACGAATGGGTCTTGCCGCGGTCGTGGTCGAAGAACACGCCCGGCGAACGGTGGAGCTGCGACACGATGACGCGCTCGGTACCGTTGATGACGAAGGAGCCGGTGGTCGTCATGAGCGGAATTTCGCCCATGTACACTTCCTGCTCTTTCACTTCCTTGATGGTTTCTTTCGGCGCATCGCGGTCCATGATGACCAGACGCACGCGAGCACGCAGCGGGGCGGCGAAGGTCAGGCCGCGCTGCTGGCATTCCTTGACGTCGAACGGCGGCTCGCCGAGGTTGTACTGCACGAACTCCAGGCGAGCATTGCCGCTGTGGCTGGAGATCGGGAAGATCGAGGTGAAGGCCGCTTGCAGGCCATCATTCACGCGACGATCGACCGGCACTTCGGCCTGCAGGAACGAGACGAAGGAATCGATCTGCGTGGCAAGCAGAAACGGGACGTCCCGCTCGGAAGTGCGCTTGGCAAAACTTTTGCGGATGCGCTTCTTTTCGGTATAGGAATACGCCATGGGGGCTCCGGGTAGAGATCAGACGTCAAACAGGCAGAACAAAGCGGCTAATCCACGGTGATGCAAGCTCACCCGCTTTGTTGTGCCGTCTGGCGGGCACAAAGCACGAAAGGGCTGGCGCCCTGAAGAGGTCGCCAGCCCTGCGAAACAGACCGAGATTACTTGATCTCGACCTTGGCGCCGGCTTCTTCGAGTTGCTTCTTGAGCGCTTCGGCGTCGGCCTTGGACACGCCTTCTTTGACGGGCTTCGGAGCGCCATCAACGAGGTCCTTGGCTTCTTTCAGGCCCAGGCCGGTTGCAGCACGCACAACCTTGATGGCCTCAACCTTCTTCTCACCAGCCGACACGAGCACGACGTCGAACTCGGTCTTTTCTTCAGCGGCAGCAGCAGCATCGCCACCACCAGCAGCCGGAGCGGCTACGGCAACAGCAGCAGCAGCGGACACGCCGAACTTCTCTTCCATGTCCTTGATGAGCTGGGACAGCTCGAGGACGGACATGTTGCCAATCGCTTCCAGAATATCGTCTTTCGACACAGCCATTTTCTTACTCCTGAATCAGTCTTCGCCTTACGTGAAGGCGTATTGCGTGGAATTACGCAGTCTCTTTCGAATCGCGCAGGGCAGCCACGGTACGCACGAACTTGCCCGGAACCTCGTTGAGGGTCTGAACGAATTTCGTAACCGGGGCTTGCATCGTCCCGAGCAGCTTCGCAAGAAGCTCCTCGCGGCTCGGCATCGAAGCCAGCGCCTTGACGCCATTGGCATCCATGACGTAGTTGGCCATCGAGCCGCCCTTGATCACCAGCTTGTCGTTGGTCTTGGCGAATTCTTGCAGAACCTTGGCAGGCGCCACCGGATCTTTGGAAATACCATAGATCAGCGGACCGACCATCTGCGAGGTCAGACCTTCGAACGACGTACCTTCGACGGCACGACGCACAAGCGTGTTTTTCAGGACGCGCAGATAGACACCCGACTCACGCGCCTTGGCGCGCAGCTCGGTAATCTTCCCTACTTCGAGACCACGGTACTCAGCGACGATCACCACCTGGGCGTTCGCGAGTTCCGCGGACACTTCGGCAACAACCGCCTTCTTGTCATCAAGATTGAGACCCAAGGTCATCTCCCTTTTGAAACATCCGTCCGTGCCGGAAACCCGTCACGGACAACCACGGCGACCGTATTCAGGAGACTGATCGCTGCCAGCGGCAGCACAACCGGAATCCTGCTTCGGGATACGCCATCTGCGTTGGGCTCGAAAACATCTCGCAGATTAAGACGCAACGTCATTACTGCCGGACGCTACGCCCCCAACGGTCTTTGACAACCTGCCGCCCGGAGACGGCAGCCCAAAGTCATCGGACGGCCGGAGCCGTCCGGGTAAAACTCAAGCAGCGTTGATCGTTGCCGGATCAACCTTGACGCCCGCACCCATGGTGCTCGACACCGCGATCTTGCGCAGGTAGACACCTTTGGAGGCGGCCGGCTTGGCCTTCACCAGCGCATCGACCAGCGCGCCGACGTTCTGCTGCAGCGCCTCGACCGAGAACGAAGCACGGCCAACGGTGGCGTGCACGATACCGGCCTTGTCGGTGCGGTACTGAACCTGACCGGCCTTGGCGTTCTTGACGGCGGTTTCGACATCCATCGTCACCGTACCGACTTTCGGGTTCGGCATCAGGCCACGCGGACCGAGAATCTGGCCCAGCTGACCGACGACGCGCATGGCGTCCGGCGTGGCGATGCACAGATCGAAGTCGATGTTGCCAGCCTTCACCGCAGCGGCGAGGTCGTCGAAACCGACGACGTCAGCGCCGGCAGCCGTGGCCGCAGCAGCCTTGTCGCCCTGGGCGAACACGGCCACGCGAACGGTCTTGCCGGTACCAGCGGGCAGCACGACCGAACCACGCACGAGCTGGTCGGATTTACGGGCATCGATACCGAGGTTGATCGAGATGTCGATCGACTCGTCGAACTTGGCGGTTGCGCAATCCTTGACGAGGCCGATAGCCTCGCTCACGGCGTAGGTGCGGTTACGGTCAACCTTGGTGCGGAGCGCCTGAACGCGTTTGGAAATCTTAGCCATGATCAGAGACCCTCCACCGTGATGCCCATGCTGCGTGCGGAACCGGCGATGGTGCGCACGGCGGCGTCCATGTCGGCAGCGGTCAGATCCTTCATTTTGGTCTTGGCAATTTCTTCGACCTGGGCGCGCGTCAGCGAACCGACTTTGTCGGTGTGCGGGCGCGGCGAGCCCTTCTGGATCTTGGCGGCTTTCTTGATCAGGACGGACGCCGGCGGCGTCTTCATGATGAAGGTGAAGCTCTTGTCCGCGAAGGCGGTGATCACGACCGGAATCGGCAGACCCGGCTCAAGACCTTGGGTCTGGGCGTTGAACGCCTTGCAGAACTCCATGATGTTCAGGCCGCGCTGACCCAGCGCCGGACCGATCGGGGGGCTGGGGTTGGCCTTGCCGGCAGGCACCTGCAGCTTGATGTAACCGATGATTTTCTTTGCCATCAGGCAATCTCCTAATTTGAGTGCTAGCGCATCGACTCAGGCCGATGCTCCTCTTTGAGCCCGAAACGGGCATAGGGCGCCCTCACGGGCGCCCACTCGCTCAGGTTTTTTCGACCTGACCGAAATCCAACTCCACCGGGGTCGCACGACCAAAAATGGTCACCGACACGCGCAGCTTGCTTTTCTCGTAGTTGACGTCTTCCACGTTGCCGTGGAAATCGGTGAACGGACCATCCTTCACCCGCACCACCTCGCCGGCTTCCCACAACACCTTGGGACGCGGCTTGTCGACGCCTTCCTGCATCTGGGTCATGATCTTCTCGACCTCCTTCTCGGAGATCGGCGCCGGCTTGTTGGCGGTTCCACCCACGAAACCAGTCACTTTCGGCGTCGATTTGACCAGATGCCAGGAGTCGTCATTCATCTCCATTTCCACCAGCACATAGCCAGGGAAAAACTTGCGCTTGGAGATGCTCTTCTGACCACCCTTCATTTCAACGACTTCTTCGACCGGCACGAGAATCTGGCCGAAATAGTCTTGCATGCCACCACGGTTGATTCGCTCGATCAGAGCCTGCTGCACCGAGTTTTCAAAACCCGAATACGCGTGAACGACGTACCAGCGCTTGGTCATATTCACTTCCATCCCAAAACGAGATCGTACATGACCCACTCGAGACTCTTGTCCGTCAGCCACAGGAAGATCGCCACAACTACCACGAAGGCAAACACCATGCCCGTGGACTGTATGGTTTCTTTACGGGTGGGCCAGACGACCTTGCGAGCCTCGTTGATCGACTCGCGACAGAACTCGATGAACCGGCGACCGGGCGCCGAAGTGCCGCCAACCACGGCACCGGCAATCACACCACCGATGACGCACAGCACACGAACGACGAGCGCCTGCTCCGCAAAGACGTAAAAGCCGGCAATACCGGCCGCAACCAGGGCCAGTGCCAGCAGGAGCTTGATCTTATCGGCCATCAGGATCTCGTATTACGGAAAACATTGGCAGGGGCAGAGGGAATCGAACCCCCAACCTTCGGTTTTGGAGACCGACGCTCTGCCAGTTGAGCTATACCCCTGCGACAGAGACTGCAAGGCGCTCCACTCGGGAGCGCCTTCGATCCAACAACAATCCAGCAATTACTCGATGATCTTGGCGACGACGCCGGCGCCAACGGTACGACCACCTTCGCGGATCGCGAAGCGCAGACCTTCTTCCATGGCGATCGGGGCGATCAGCTTCACCGTGA
>NZ_BAAKIY010000005.1:0-60261 GCF_059703745.1 Pseudazoarcus sp. NS20 | reverse complement strand
CACGGGCGAGATCTATGTTCTGAGCAAAGACGAAGGTGGTCGTCACACCCCGTTCTTCGCGAACTACCGTCCGCAGTTCTACTTCCGTACGACGGACGTGACCGGTTCGATCTCGCTGCCCGAAGGCACCGAGATGGTGATGCCGGGTGACAACGTGTCGATCACGGTGAAGCTGATCGCCCCGATCGCCATGGAAGAAGGTCTGCGCTTCGCGATCCGCGAAGGTGGTCGTACCGTTGGCGCCGGCGTCGTCGCCAAGATCATCGAGTAATATGCACCCCCCGCCCGGCGTCTTAAGACGCCGGGTTTTTGCTCTTTTTGCTCTTTAGGAAACATCATGCAGAACCAGAAAATCCGCATCCGTCTCAAGGCTTTCGACTACCGCCTGATCGATCAGTCGGCTCTCGAGATCGTCGACACCGCCAAGCGTACCGGCGCCGTTGTCCGTGGTCCCGTGCCGCTGCCGACCCGCAAGGAGCGTTTTGACGTGCTGCGCTCGCCGCACGTGAACAAGGCTTCGCGCGATCAGTTCGAAATCCGTACCCACCAGCGCCTGATGGACATCATCGACCCGACGGAGAAGACCGTTGACGCTCTGATGAAGCTCGACCTGCCGGCCGGTGTGGATGTGGAAATCAAGCTTCAGTAATTTCAAGAGGCATGCTTGCATGCTTTCTGAAAAGGCCGGTATAATCCGGCCTTTGCGCTTTTCGGCGCAAATGTGGTAGTCCCTAAACGGTCCCGGTCAATCGAAACCGGGGTTCAGGAGAAAAAAATGAGTCTAGGCCTTGTTGGTCGCAAGGTCGGCATGACTCGCATTTTTGCCGAGGATGGTCGTTCCATTCCGGTAACTGTGCTTGACGTGTCGAACAACCGTGTGACCCAGATCAAGACGCCCGAAACCGACGGTTACTCCGCGGTTCAGGTTGCGTTCGGTTCGCGTCGCGCAAGCCGCGTGAGCAAGTCGCTTGCCGGTCACTACGCCAAAGCTGGCGTTGAGGCGGGTAGCGTTCTCAAAGAATTCACTGTTGATGCTGACAAGCTCGCCGCGCTCAAGCCCGGTGATGTTGTTGCTGCCGATATCTTCGCGGTTGGCCAGATGGTCGACGTGACCGGCACTTCGATTGGTAAAGGCTTTGCCGGTGCCATCAAGCGTCACAACTTCTCGTCCAACCGCGCTTCGCACGGTAACTCGATCTCGCACAATGCGCCCGGTTCCATCGGTATGGCGCAGGATCCGGGTCGCGTGTTTCCGGGTAAGCGGATGGCGGGTCATCTGGGTGCGGTCACGTGCACCACGCAAAGCCTTGAGGTTGTGCGTGTGGACGTCGAGCGTCAGTTGCTCCTGGTCAAAGGGGCTGTTCCGGGGTCGAAGGGTGGTGACGTGATCGTCCATCCTGCGGTCAAGGCTTCGAGCTGAGCGGGGGTGGTATGGAACTGAAGCTCCTGAACGATCAAGGTCAAGAGGCGTCGACGCTGAATGTGTCGGATACGCTGTTCGGCCGTGATTACAACGAAGCGCTTGTGCACCAGATCGTGGTGGCCTACATGGCCAACGCCCGTTCGGGTAACCGCAAGCAGAAAGACCGTGAAGAGGTCAAGCACTCGACGCGCAAGCCGTGGCGCCAGAAAGGTACGGGTCGTGCTCGTGCCGGTATGTCGTCCAGCCCGATCTGGCGTGGGGGTGGTCGTACCTTCCCGAACTCGCCCGACGAGAACTTCACGCAGAAAGTGAACCGCAAGATGTTCCGCGCCGGCGTTGCGACCATCCTGTCGCAGCTGGCTCGCGAAGGTCGTCTTGCCGTCATCGACGGTCTGGCGCTTGAAGCGCCGAAGACCAAGCTGCTGTCGCAGAAACTGAAAGGCATGGGTCTGGATTCGGTGCTGGTCATTACCGATCAGTTCGAAGAGAACCTGTTCCTGTCGTCGCGCAACCTGCACAACGTGCTGGTGCTCGAGGTCTCCGAGGCGGACCCGGTGTCTCTGGTCAACTTCGAGAAGGTCCTGGTCACCAAGGGTGCGCTGGCCATGATGGAGGAGGTCTGGCAATGAGCGGATTTAGCCAAGAGCGTCTGATGCAGGTGCTGCTCGCGCCGCAGATCTCTGAAAAGGCGACCCAGCTCGCCGACCAGAACGGGCAGGTCGTGTTCAAGGTGCATTCGTCGGCGACCAAGCCGGAAGTGAAGGCTGCCGTTGAGCTGCTGTTCAAGGTTGAAGTGAGCGCGGTGAACATCGCCAACGTCAAGGGCAAGGTCAAGCGTTTCGGCCGTTTCACCGGTCGTCGCAAGGGCTGGAAGAAAGCCTTCGTGAGCCTCAAGCCGGGCCAGGAAATCAACTTCGCGGCCGGGGAGTAACTAGACATGGCAATCGTTAAAGTCAAACCTACCTCTGCCGGTCGCCGTGCAGTGGTCAAGGTCGTCAATGCCGACCTCTACAAGGGCCGCCCGTTTGCGGCGCTGGTCGAGAAGCAGACGAAGAACGCCGGCCGCAACAACAATGGTCGCATCACGGTGCGTCACCAGGGTGGTGGTCACAAGCAGCACTATCGTGTCGTCGATTTCCGTCGCAACCGCGATGGCATCGTTGCCAAGGTCGAGCGCATCGAGTACGACCCGAACCGGTCGGCCAACATCGCTCTGATCTGCTACGCAGACGGTCAGCGCAGCTACATCATTGCGCCGAAAGGGCTGGAAGTTGGTCAGCAACTGGTGAGCGGCTCCGAGGCTCCGATCAAGGTCGGTAACACGCTTCCGATTCGCAACATTCCGGTCGGTACGACCATCCACTGCATCGAGCTGCAGCCCGGCAAGGGCGCTCAAATGGCTCGCGCAGCGGGCGCTTCGGTGCAGCTGCTGGCGCGTGAAGGCTCGTACGCTCAGGTGCGTCTGCGTTCCGGTGAAGTGCGTCGCGTGCATGTTGAGTGCCGCGCCACCATCGGTGAAGTGGGCAACTCCGAGCATTCCCTGCGCAAGATCGGCAAGGCCGGTGCAAATCGCTGGCGTGGCATCCGTCCGACCGTTCGCGGTGTGGCGATGAACCCGATTGATCACCCGCACGGTGGTGGTGAGGGTCGTACCGGTGAAGGTGGCGTGCCGCGTAGCCCGTGGGGTCAGCCTGCCAAGGGGTACCGTACGCGTAGCAACAAGCGCACGGACAAGATGATCGTGCAGCGCCGCTACAAGCGATAAGAGGTAAGAGATGGCACGTTCCGTAAAAAAGGGGCCGTTTGTTGACGGCCACCTGCTGAAAAAGGTGGATGCGGCGCGCACGTCCAACGACAAGCGCCCCATCAAGACCTGGTCCCGTCGCTCGACGGTGTTGCCCGACTTTGTCGGTCTGACCATCGCAGTGCATAACGGTCGCCAGCATGTTCCGGTGTTCATTTCCGAGAACATGGTCGGCCACAAGCTCGGCGAATTCGCGCTCACGCGTACCTTCAAAGGTCACGCCGCGAGCAAGAAGGCGAAGAGGTAAGGGGAAGTCATGGAAACCAAAGCTATTCTGCGCGGCGTCCGCCTGTCGGCCCAGAAGGGTCGTCTGGTCGCGGACATGGTGCGAGGCAAGCCGGTCGACCAGGCGCTCAACATTCTCGCCTTCTCGCCGAAAAAAGGTGCCGAGATCATCCGCAAGGTGGTCGAGTCCGCAATTGCCAACGCCGAGCATAACGACGGCGCTGATATCGATACGCTGAAGGTCAAGACCATCACTGTCGAAGAGGGCACTTCGCTCAAGCGCTTCACTGCGCGGGCAAAAGGCCGTGGCAACCGCATTCTCAAGCCGACCTGCCACATTTACGTGTCGGTCGGGGAGTAAGGAGCAACTATGGGTCAGAAAATTCATCCGACCGGATTCCGTCTCGCTGTAACGCGTGACTGGTCCTCGCGCTGGTTTGCTCCGTCGGGTTCTTACGCCGGCATGCTGAGCGAAGACCTGAAGGTCCGGGCTTTCCTCAAGAAGCGTCTTGCGCATGCGTCCGTCGGTCGCGTGGTCATCGAGCGTCCTGCCAAGAATGCGCGCATCACTCTGTTCAGCGCCCGTCCCGGCGTCATCATCGGCAAGAAAGGTGAAGACATCGAGACGCTCAAGCGCGATCTGCAGGGCATCATGGGTGTTCCGGTTCATGTGAACATCGAAGAAGTCCGCAAGCCGGAAATCGACGCCAAGCTGATCGCCGACTCGATCGCCCAGCAGCTCGAGAAGCGCATCATGTTCCGTCGTGCGATGAAGCGTGCGATGCAGAACGCCATGCGTCTAGGTGCCCAGGGCATCAAGATCATGAGTGCGGGTCGTCTCAACGGTGCAGAAATTGCCCGTACCGAGTGGTATCGCGAAGGCCGCGTGCCGCTGCACACCCTGCGTGCCGACATCGATTACGGTGTTTCTGAAGCCAGTACCACGTACGGCATCATCGGCATCAAGGTGTGGGTGTACAAGGGTGACATGCTCGGTCGCAACGAGAAGCCGGCTGTTGTCGAAGGCGAGAACGAGGTTCGCAAGGCGCGTCGCGCCCCGCGTTCCGACGCGCCTGACAACCGTGGCCCGAAGCGCGCCGGCCGTCGTGATCAATCGGATGCCGACAAGAGCGGCGCACGTACGAAGAAATCGGGAGTAGACGATGCTGCAGCCGTCGAGAAGGAAGTATCGTAAGGAACAGAAGGGCCGTAACACCGGCGTCGCCACTCGTGGCGCGAAGGTCAGTTTCGGTGAGTTCGGTCTGAAGGCAGTTGGTCGTGGTCGTTTGACCGCCCGCCAGATCGAGTCGGCCCGTCGTGCGATGACCCGTCACATCAAGCGTGGCGGCCGCATCTGGATCCGCGTGTTCCCGGACAAGCCGATCTCCAGCAAGCCTGCCGAAGTCCGTATGGGTAACGGTAAGGGCAACCCGGAATACTGGGTCGCTGAGATCCAGCCGGGCAAGGTTTTGTACGAAATGGATGGCGTCAGCGAAGAACTCGCCCGCGAAGCATTCCGGCTTGCAGCCGCGAAGCTTCCGCTTGCGACGGTGTTCGTGCAGCGTCACTTGGGGTGATCTCATGAAAGCTAGTGAACTTCGCGCCAAGGGCGTTGAGGAATTGGACAAGGAGTTGCTCGAGTTGCTGAAAGCACAGTTCTCGCTGCGCATGCAACTGGCGACTCAGCAACTTGGCGATACGAGTCAGCTGCGCAAAGTGCGTCGTGATGTAGCTCGTGTTCGTACCCTGTTGCGTGAAAAGGCGGTGCAGAAATGACCGAACAGACTCAGAGTGTGCGTCGCACCCTGGTGGGGCGTGTCGTCAGCGACAAAATGCAGAAGACGGTCACCGTGCTCGTCGAGCGTCGTGTCAAGCACGAACTCTATGGCAAGGTGATGACCAAGTCGGCTAAATACCACGCGCATGACGGCGAAGAAGTTGCCGGCGCGGGCGACCTGGTCGAGATTGAAGAGTGCCGTCCGATCTCCAAGTCCAAGGCTTGGCGCGTCTCGAAGGTGCTCGAGAAAGCTCGCGTTATCTGAACCACGTACGGATGATGTGATTTGAGCGGTATGGTGGTTGCGAAAATGAATTCGCGCTGCTATACTGCTCAATCTTTGCTTTAGTAACTCCGCCCTTTGCCGGGCATCCCACCCGAACGGGTTCCAAGACTGACCGCTCCGGCGGGAAAAGTTGGAGATAAATTCATGATTCAAATGCAGTCCATGCTGGACGTGGCCGATAACTCGGGCGCGCGTTCGGTGATGTGTATCAAGGTCCTTGGTGGGTCCAAGCGCCGCTATGCCGGCATTGGCGACATCATCAAGGTCAGCATCAAGGATGCTGCTCCGCGCGGTCGCGTGAAGAAGGGTGATGTCTATAACGCGGTGGTTGTGCGTACCGCGAAGGGCGTTCGTCGCCCGGATGGCTCGCTCGTCAAATTCGACGGCAATGCTGCAGTTCTGCTCAACAACAAGCTCGAGCCGATCGGCACCCGTATCTTCGGGCCGGTCACCCGTGAGCTGCGTACCGAGAAGTTCATGAAGATCGTCTCGCTCGCGCCCGAAGTGCTCTGAGAGGTTTGCCAATGAACAAGATCCGTAAAGGTGATGAGGTGGTCGTCCTGGCTGGTAAGGACAAGGGCCGCCGTGGCGCAGTAGTGCGTCGTGTCGATGACGAGCGTGTCGTTGTCGAGGGCGTGAATCGTGTCAAGAAGCACGTGCGTCCCAATCCGATGAAGGGCGAGACCGGTGGCATCGTCGAGAAGGAGATGCCGATCCATATCTCCAACATCGCTTTGTTCAACCCGGCTGCACAGAAGGCTGATCGGGTGGGTTTCAAGGTGCTTGAGGATGGCCGCAAGGTGCGTTTCTTCAAGTCGAACGGCGAACTGGTTGACGCCTAAGGAGTGACGATGGCGCGCTTGCAACAGTATTACAAAGAGACGGTTGTCTCGGAGCTGACGACTCGCTTCGAGTACAAGTCGGTCATGGAGGTGCCTCGCATCACCAAGATCACCCTGAACATGGGTGTGGGTGAAGCGGTTGGTGACAAGAAGATCCTCGAGAACGCAGTGGCGGACATGGCCAAGATCGCCGGTCAGAAGCCGGTCGTGACGAAAGCTCGCAAGTCGATTGCAGGCTTCAAGATTCGCGACGGTTATCCGATCGGTTGCATGGTCACCCTGCGTGGCCCGCAGATGTATGAGTTCCTGGATCGCCTGGTGGCTGTGGCGATTCCGCGTATCCGTGACTTCCGTGGTATTTCCGGGAAGGGTTTTGACGGGCGTGGCAACTACAACATGGGCGTCAAAGAGCAGATCATCTTCCCCGAGATCGAGTACGACAAGATCGATGCTCTTCGCGGGATGAACATCAGCATCACGACGACCGCCAAATCCGACGAGGAAGCGAAGGCGCTGCTCGCGGCGTTCAAGTTCCCGTTCAAGAATTGAGGCTGTTATGGCGAAATTGGCTCTGATCAATCGTGAGGAAAAGCGTCGCAAGACCGTGGAGAAGTTTGCCGCGAAGCGTGCTGCGCTGATCGCTCAGGTGAACGACAGCAAGCTGTCCGAAGAGGAGCGCATGACTGCGCGCCTGAAGCTCCAGCAGCTGCCCCGCAATGCAAGTCCGTCGCGCGTGCGCAATCGCTGCACGCTGACGGGGCGTCCGCGTGGTGTGTTCCGCAAGTTCGGTCTGTGTCGCAACAAGCTGCGTGAACTCGCGTTCCGCGGCGAAGTGCCCGGCGTGACCAAGGCGAGCTGGTAAGGAGGGTATGAAATGAGTATGTCCGATCCGATCGCCGACATGCTGACGCGCATCCGTAATGGACAGCAAGCGCAGAAAGCTACGGTCACGATGCCGAGCTCCAAACTGAAGATTTCCATTGCGAAAGTGCTTCAGGACGAGGGCTACATCGATTCGTATTCCGTGCGCGAGAACGGCGGTAAGCCGGAACTCGACATCGGTCTGAAATATTACGCCGGCCGCCCGGTCATTGAGCGCATTGAGCGCGTCAGTCGCCCTGGTCTGCGTATCTACAAGGGTAGCGACAAGCTTCCGCGTGTGATGAACGGTCTCGGTGTCGCCATTGTGTCGACCCCGCGCGGCATCATGACCGATCGTGCGGCTCGTGCCGGCCGTGTCGGTGGCGAAGTCATCTGCTACGTCGCCTAAGGAGTAACCATGTCTCGTGTAGCGAAGAATCCGGTTGCGCTTCCGAAAGGTGTGGAAGTGACGATCAACGCGGGCCTGGTCACGGTCAAGGGGCCGCTGGGTACGCTGAATCAGCAGTTTGGCAACAACATCTTCATCGAGAAGGATGGTGAGGCGGTGGTGTTTGCGCCGCGCGATGGTGCTGCCAACGGTCACGCCATGTCCGGTACGGCGCGCGCTGTGGTGAACAACATGGTCACGGGTGTGAGCAAAGGCTTCGAGAAGAAGCTCACGCTGGTGGGCGTCGGTTACCGTGCGCAAGCGCAAGGTGACAAGCTGAACCTGTCGCTGGGCTTTTCGCATCCTGTCGTGCATCAGATGCCGGCCGGTGTGAAGGTGGAAACGCCGACCCAGACCGAGATCCTGATCAAAGGGATTGACAAGCAGCAAGTCGGCCAAGTTGCGGCCGAAGTGCGGGCATATCGCCAACCTGAGCCCTACAAGGGCAAGGGCGTTCGTTACGCGGACGAGGTGATCGTGCTCAAGGAAACCAAGAAGAAGTAAGGGCGGTTTTCATGAACAAAAAACAAGCTCGTCTGCGTCGTGCCCGCAAAACCCGGGCCAAACTCGCGGAACTGAAAGCAGCGCGTCTCACGGTATTCCGGACGAATGCGCATATTTACGCGCAAGTGATTTCGGGTTGCCGTTCGAAGGTGCTCGCCTCTGCTTCCACGGTGGAAAAGGACGTCCGCGCCCAGCTCAAGACCGGTGCGAACAAGGAAGCTGCTACCGTGATCGGCAAGCTCATCGCCGAACGCGCCAAAGCGGCCGGGATCGAGCAGGTCGCTTTCGACCGCTCCGGTTTTCTTTATCACGGTCGCGTCAAAGCGCTGGCCGATGCAGCCCGCGAAGGCGGACTGAAGTTCTAAGCGAGGAATCGTATGGCCAAGCAACAAAGCAAACGAGCGCCTGCGGCTGAAGAGCGCGATGACAACATGCGCGAGAAGATGGTTGCCATCAATCGCGTCACCAAAGTCGTCAAGGGCGGTCGCATCCTCGGCTTCGCAGCGCTGACGGTAGTCGGTGATGGCGACGGCGGCATCGGCATGGGCAAGGGCAAGTCCCGCGAAGTGCCGGTCGCTGTCCAGAAAGCCATGGACGAAGCTCGTCGCAAGCTGAACAAGGTTGCCCTGCGCAATGGCACTCTGCAGCACACCGTGATCGGTCATCATGGCGCCGCGCGCGTTCTGATGCAGCCGGCGCCGAACGGTACCGGCATCATCGCCGGCGGTCCGATGCGTGCGGTGTTCGAGGTGATGGGCGTGACCGACGTCATCTGCAAGTGCATCGGCTCGACCAATCCTTACAACGTGGTGCGCGCGACGATCAACGGTCTGCTCGCGATCAGCACGCCGGCGGAGATTGCTGCCAAGCGCGGCAAGTCCGTCGAAGAGATCCTGGGGTAAGCGATGTCTGATAAGAAGATCAAGGTCACGCTCGTGAAAAGCGTGATCGGTACCAAACAATCGCACCGCGCTACGGTTCGTGGCTTGGGTCTGCGTCGGCTGAATCATTCGGTCGAGCTGCAGGACACCCCTGAAGTGCGCGGCATGATTAACAAGGTTTCGTACCTTGTGAAGTCCGAGGGTTGATTATGCGTCTGAACACCATCAAGCCCGGTGAGGGCTCCAAGAAGGTTTCGCGCCGCGTTGGCCGTGGTATCGGCTCCGGCCTGGGCAAGACCTGCGGTCGTGGCCACAAGGGTCAGAAGTCGCGTGCCGGCGGTTTCCACAAAGTCGGTTTCGAAGGCGGTCAGATGCCGCTGCAGCGTCGCCTGCCGAAGCGTGGCTTCGTCTCGCTGACGCGTGCTCGCAATGCTGAAGTTCGTCTGTCCGAACTCGACAAGCTGCCGATCGACGACATCGATCTGCTGGCTCTGAAGCAGGCTGGCGTGATTCCCGCTGACTCGCTGTCGGCCAAAGTCATCCTGTCCGGCGAGATCGGTCGCAAAGTGACTCTGCGTGGCATCGGTGCCACCAAGGGTGCGCTCGCGGCGATCGAAGCTGCCGGCGGTTCCGTCTCGGCCGAATAAGGCAAGGAAGGCACAGTGGCAAACACCGCAGCCACGCTGGGTAGCACCGGGCGTTTCGGAGATCTCAAGCGTCGCTTGCTCTTCGTGCTCGGTGCGCTCATCGTTTATCGTTTGGGCGCGCACATTCCGGTTCCCGGCATCGACCCGGAGCGGCTCGCAGAGCTGTTCCAGTCTCAGGCCGGCGGCATTCTGGGCGTGTTCAACCTGTTCTCCGGTGGTGCGCTTTCGCGTTTCACGATCTTCGCGCTGGGCATCATGCCGTACATCTCCGCGTCGATCATCATGCAGCTCTTGACGGTGGCTGTGCCGTCGCTGGAGCAGCTGAAGAAAGACGGTGAGGCCGGGCGTCGAAAGATTACCCAGTACACCCGCTACGGAACGCTGGTGTTGGCGCTGGCTCAAGCAATCGGTATTTCGATTGCGCTCGAAACACAAGCGGGCTTGGTGCTGGATCCGGGGCTGATGTTCCGTTTTGTGACGGTTGCCACGCTGGTCACGGGCACGATGTTCCTGATGTGGCTCGGCGAGCAGATTACCGAGCGTGGCATCGGCAACGGTATTTCGCTGATCATTTTTGCCGGTATCGTCGCGGGCTTGCCCAGTGCGATCGGTGGGTTGTTCGAGCTGGTGCGTACCGGTGCGATGCATCCCTTCACGGCCTTGGTGATCTGCGTGCTGGTGGTAGTGGTTACCGGTTTCGTGGTGTTCGTCGAGCGCGGTCAGCGCAAGATTCTGGTGAACTATGCGAAGCGTCAGGTCGGCAACAAGGTGTATGGCGGTCAGAGCTCGCATCTGCCGCTGAAGCTGAACATGGCAGGCGTGATTCCGCCGATTTTCGCTTCGAGCATCATTTTGTTCCCGGCGACCTTGGGTCAATGGTTTGGTGCTTCAGAGGGCATGACGTGGTTGCGTGACATTTCGTCGACGTTGGCTCCGGGGCAGCCGATCTACGTGATGTTGTACGCGTTGGCGATCATCTTCTTCTGCTTCTTCTATACCGCGCTTGTGTTCAACCCGCGCGAGACGGCAGATAACCTGAAGAAGAGCGGTGCTTTTGTGCCGGGGATTCGTCCGGGCGATCAGACGGCGCGTTACATCGAGAAGATTCTTACGCGTCTGACGATGGTGGGTGCGGTCTACATCACGCTGGTGTGCTTGTTGCCCGAGTTTTTGATTTTGCGTTGGAATGTGCCGTTCTACTTCGGTGGTACGTCGCTGTTGATCATCGTGGTCGTGACGATGGATTTCATGAACCAGGTGCAGTCGCATGTGATGTCCCATCAGTACGAAAGCCTGTTGAAGAAAGCAAACTTCAAGGGCTCTGGTTTCCCCACCAGGTGACCGGATGGCGAAGGAAGACGTAATCGAGATGCAAGGGGAGGTTCTCGAAAACCTCCCTAACGCGACCTTCCGCGTGAAACTCGAGAACGGCCATGTCGTGCTCGGATACATCTCCGGAAAGATGCGTATGCATTACATCCGGATTCTTCCGGGTGACAAGGTCACGGTACAGCTCACGCCGTATGATCTGAGCAAGGCCCGGATCGTGTTCCGGACGAAGTAATCAAGGAATATTAGGAGCAACAAAAATGAGAGTTCAGGCTTCGGTCAAGCGGCTGTGCCGCAACTGCAAGGTCGTTCGTCGCAAGGGCGTGGTTCGCGTCATCTGCACGGATCCGCGTCACAAGCAGCGCCAGGGTTGATCTCCTCGCTGCCTAAGATTAAAATTTAACGTTTCGCTTTTTGGGGTATAGCCGAATGGCACGTATCGCTGGGGTCAACATTCCCAACCATAAGCACGTCGAGATCGCGCTGACTGCCATTTTCGGCATCGGCCGCACCCGTGCCCAGAAAATTTGCGACGAGTCCGGTATTGCCCGTTCGGTCAAGGTCAAAGATCTGACCGAATCGGACATGGACCGTTTGCGTGATGGTGTTGCGAAGTTCGTCGTTGAAGGCGACCTGCGTCGCGAAGTAACGATGAACATCAAGCGACTGATGGACCTCGGTTGCTACCGTGGTTTCCGTCACCGTCGCGGCCTCCCGCTGCGTGGTCAGCGTACGCGTACGAATGCACGTACCCGCAAGGGCCCGCGCAAGTCGATCGCCGGCAAGAAGAAGTAATCAGGGGTTATTAAATGGCTAAGACTGCTGCGAAGGTTCGCAAAAAGATCAAGAAGAACGTTGCTGAAGGTATCGCACACGTTCACGCGAGCTTCAACAACACCATCATCACGATTACCGATCGTCAGGGTAATGCTCTGTCGTGGGCCACGTCCGGCGGTGCCGGCTTCAAAGGCTCGCGCAAAAGCACCCCGTTTGCGGCCCAGGTCGCAGCAGAGGCTGCTGGCAAGGTTGCCCAGGAATGCGGTATCAAGAATCTCGAAGTGCGCATCAAGGGCCCCGGCCCCGGTCGCGAGTCCGCCGTGCGCGCACTCAACGCCCTCGGCATCAAGATTTCCAGCATCACGGATGTCACGCCGGTGCCGCATAACGGTTGCCGCCCGCCCAAGAAGCGTCGTATCTGACGTGGCGCATTTCCAAGGAGTAAAAAGTGGCTCGTAATCTGGATCCCAAGTGCCGTCAGTGCCGCCGCGAAGGCGAGAAGCTGTTCCTCAAGGCCGAAAAGTGCTTCACCGACAAGTGCTCGATCGAGCGCCGTTCCTATGCGCCGGGTCAGCATGGCCAGCGTTCGGGTCAGCGCCTCTCCGGCTACGGCGTTCAGCTGCGCGAAAAGCAGAAGATCCGTCGTCTGTACGGCGTGCTCGAAGGTCAATTCCGTCGCGTGTTCGCTGAAGCCGATCGTCGCCGTGGTCAAACCGGCGAGAACCTTCTTCAGTTGCTGGAAGGCCGTCTGGACTCGGTCGTGTATCGCATGGGCTTCGGTGGCTCGCGTGCCGAATCGCGTCAGCTGGTTCGCCACAACTCGATTCTGGTCAACGGCAAGCGCCTGAACATCCCGTCTTACATCGTGAAGCCGGGCGACGTGGTTGAGCTGACCGAAGCCGCTCGTGGTCAGCTGCGCGTCAAAGCAGCTCTCGAGGCCGCCAGCTCGCGTGGTTTCCCGGAATGGCTGGACGTCGATGCCAAGGCTGGCAAAGGCACGTTCAAAGCCTATCCGCAGCGCGCTGAACTGCCCCCGACGATCAACGAGAACCTGGTCGTCGAACTCTATTCCCGCTAACTCCGGTTAGCCCTAGGACATAAGGCCCGAGGAACTGCTGATGCAAAGCAATGCACTGCTGAAACCGCGCATCATCGACGTGCAGAACATCTCGCCGGTGCAAGCGCGTGTCACGATGGAGCCGTTCGAGCGTGGCTTCGGTCATACGCTGGGCAATGCGCTTCGTCGCATTCTGCTGTCTTCGCTGCCGGGTAGCGCCCCGACGGAAGTCACCATCGAAGGCGTGCTCCATGAGTACTCCACGCTGGATGGCGTGCGTGAAGACATCGTTGACGTCCTGCTGAACCTGAAGGGTGTTGTGCTGAAGTTGCACAACCGCTCGGAGGCTACGCTGCGTCTGACGAAGAACGGCGAAGGTGTCGTTACGGCTGCTGATCTCGAGATCGGTCACGACGTCGAGATCATCAACCCGGATCACGTGATCGCTCACCTGGCGCCGGGCGGCAAGCTCGACATGGAAATCCGTGTTCAGCAAGGCCGTGGTTACGAGCCGTCGAACGTTCGTCCCGAGAATACCGAGAACAAGACGATCGGTCGCATCATGCTGGACGCCTCGTTCAGCCCGGTGCGTCGCGTCAGCTACATGGTTGAGAGCGCTCGTGTCGAGCAGCGTACCGACCTTGACCGTCTGGTGATCGATATCGAGACCAACGGTGCGGTAGATCCGGAAGAAGCCATCCGCTATGCCGCGCGCGTGTTGATGGATCAGTTGTCGGTGTTTGCAGAGCTGGAAGGCACCGAGCCGGTTGAAGAGCGAGTCGAAAGCGTGACCATCGATCCGGTGCTGCTGCGTCCGGTCGACGATCTCGAGTTGACGGTGCGTTCGGCCAACTGCTTGAAGGCTGAAAACATTTACTACATCGGTGATCTGATCCAGCGCACCGAAACCGAGCTGCTGAAGACCCCGAATCTGGGTCGCAAGTCGCTGAATGAAATCAAGGAAGTGTTGGCCACCCGTGGTCTGACGCTTGGCATGAAACTTGAAAACTGGCCGCCGGCCGGGCTTGAGAAGCTCGGTTAAGCGCGTCGAATGAGGTAAGAGAAAATGCGTCACCGCAACGGTCTTCGCAAGCTGAATCGGACCAGCAGCCACCGCCAGGCGATGTTCCGCAATATGGCCAACGCGCTGCTTCAGCACGAGGTCATCAAAACGACCCTGCCGAAAGCAAAAGAGCTGCGCCGCGTCGTTGAACCGCTGATCACGCTGGGCAAGAAGCCGACGGTGGCAAACCGCCGCCTCGCTTTCAACCGCCTGCGCGACCGCGACATGGTCGTCAAGCTCTTCAACGAGCTGGGCCCGCGTTTCGCCGAACGCAATGGTGGCTACCTGCGCATTCTGAAGTTCGGTTTCCGCGACGGTGACAATGCACCGATGGCGCTGATCGAATTGCTTGATCGTCCGGAAGGCGATGAAGCGCAGGTGGAAGCCAAGGAAGCGGCTTGATCCGTTTTCTCGCTGTTTGAAAAAGGGGCCTGCGGGCCCCTTTTGTTTTAGCTGCTTTCTCTCAAGCGCTGCAGGTTGCGCCTGTCACGCTTTGTCGGGCGCCCGGTGCCATCGGGGGAGGGCGCCAAATCACGCAAGGCCGCTGCAGCGGCACGCCTTTCAATGCTGAGCGGCGTTTCTTCGTACAGGCCTTGAGCTTCGCTGGCCGGCCCGCGACGCAGGCTCAATGCCTGGACCACCAGCTCACGCTCATCTCCGCTGCGATTGATCTGAACGATGTCGCCGACGCGAATTAACCGCCCCGGTTTGTAACGTTGTTCGTTGACCTTCACATGGCCGGCGTCGATTGCCTCAGTGGCGAGACTTCTGGTTTTGTAGAAGCGCGCGGCCCACAGCCATTTATCGATGCGGATGGAGGTTTCAGAAGTGTTGTGTTCAGTCGCTTGGGGTGAATTTCGACCGCGCGGCATGGCTGGTATCCTTGATGCGAAGTGCGGGGCGACTCGCCCCCTGCGCATATTCTACGGAGGCCTGAATGGCTTGTGTGCTGGTGACCGGCGGTGCCGGTTACATCGGTTCCCATACCTGCGTTGCTTTGCTTGAAGCAGGTCATGAAGTGGTCGTGGTGGATAACCTGTGCAATTCGCGCGTCTTGGCGTTGAAGCGCGTCGAGGCTATCGCCGGGCGCAGTTTGAAGGGGTTTCATCGCATCGATGTTCGTGACGGTGCTGCCCTGCTGGAGGTGTTTGAGGCGCATTCGGTGGATGCTGTGGTGCACTTCGCCGCGTTGAAAGCCGTCGGTGAGTCTGTAGCGAACCCTCTTGAGTATTACGACAACAACGTCGGTGGCACGATTTCAGTGGCGCGGGCCATGAAGGCGGCCTGCGTGCGCAAGCTGGTATTCAGTTCTTCAGCTACGGTGTATGGAGACCCTGAGAGCGTTCCGCTTCAGGAGTCGGCGCCGACTGCACCGCAGAATCCGTACGGCTGGACCAAATGGATGATGGAGCAGGTGCTCGCCGACGTGGTGCGTGCTGACCCGCGATGGTCGGTGGTGGTGCTGCGCTATTTCAACCCCGTCGGGGCGCATTCGAGCGGTACGATCGGAGAAGACCCGAGCGGCATTCCGAACAATCTGATGCCGTATCTGAGTCAGGTCGCGGTGGGGCGGTTGCAAGAGCTGCAAGTGTTCGGCAACGATTATCCGACGTCGGACGGTACCGGTGTGCGTGACTATATTCACGTTCAGGATCTGGCGGACGGGCACGTAAAGGCCTTGGGCAGACTCAACGAACTTGAGGGGCTTAACTGCATCAACCTCGGTACGGGGCAAGGCTACAGCGTGCTCGAGTTGGTACGAGCCTTCGAGAAAGCCAGTGGGAAGCCCATCCCCTTCCGTTTTGCTCCCCGGCGTGCAGGGGACGCCGCTGAATGTTGGGCAGACCCCTCGCGCGCTGCGCGCCTGTTGGGGTGGGGGGCGAAGCGCGGGCTGGATGAAATGTGTCGGGATGCATGGCGCTGGCAGGCGGCCAATCCGGACGGCTATGGTGAATGACAGGGAGGACGTGTCATGAGTGATACGCAAATCGAAGAGCAATTGAATGTGTTGGGCGGCCCGTTGTTGGCTTGCAGCTACGCACCACTGACGGGCTTTTTCCGCACCGGCTGCTGCGAGACGAGTGCTGAGGATGTCGGGCGTCACGTGGTGTGTGTGAAAGTGACGCGCGAGTTTCTCGATTACTCGTATTCGGTGGGTAATGATCTCAGCACTCCGCGGCCCGAGTTTCGTTTTGCCGGTTTGCGGCCGGGGGACCGCTGGTGCTTGTGCGCCGCGCGCTGGCTGGAGGCGTATCGCGCAGGCGCCGCGCCCGGAGTGGTTCTGGCGGCGACGCATCGTGCCGCGCTGGAAATCGTGCCGCTGGAGCTCTTGCGTGAGTGCGCCCTGGAAGCCTGAGCGCTTACCAGTGCTTGCGAACGCGATTACGGTATTGAACGTCGTTGGGCAGCAGTCTTTGCATGCTTTCGAAGTGTCCGGCGAGCATGTCGGTGGCGTGCTGCATGGTTTCCGGCCGGATATAGGGTAATTCCCTCTGGCGTGCCGTCATGCGCACGATGGTCTCGATGGCATGCCGGCGTTGCATCTCGTCAGGCGGGAGATACAGCCCGAGTTGTACCGAAATCAAGGTTTTGAGGAATTCCACGCGTCGTTCGATGCGCTCCATGAACCGTGCTTCGGCATCATTCAAATCCCCGTTCATTCGATTCCCCCCGCAATGCGCTGAATCACCGCGTCTCGGCGGCCTCGCGGAACGCCCGGCTTTGTGCCAAGGCACGCGCGAGATAGCGCCCGGTATGGCTCGCCGGGTGTTCGGCGACGTGCTCCGGCGTGCCGTGACAGACGATGGTGCCGCCGCCGCCGCCGCCTTCCGGGCCGAGATCCACGATCCAGTCGGCCGTCTTGATCACATCGAGGTTGTGCTCGATAACCACTACGGTGTTTCCGTGGTCGCGCAGGCGTTGCAGCACCCTGAGCAATAATTCTATGTCATGGAAATGCAGGCCGGTGGTCGGCTCGTCGAGGATGTAGAGCGTTCTGCCGGTGTCGCGTTTGGAAAGCTCGAGCGCGAGTTTCACGCGTTGCGCCTCCCCGCCGGATAGCGTGGTGGCGCTTTGTCCCAGCCGGATGTAGCCGAGGCCGACATCCATCATGGTTTCAAGCTTGCGGGCGATGCTGGGCACTGCGGTGAAGAACTCGAGTGCCTGCTCGACCGTCATCTCGAGCACTTCCTGAATGTTCTTGCCGCGGTAGCGGATCTCGAGTGTTTCGCGGTTGTAGCGTTTTCCGTGGCACACGTCGCAAGGTACGTACATGTCGGGCAGGAAATGCATCTCGACCTTGATCAGCCCGTCCCCTTGGCAAGCTTCACAGCGCCCGCCCTTGACGTTGAACGAGAAGCGGCCCGGCCCATATCCGCGCGCACGTGAGTCGGGCACGCCCGAGAACAAGTCGCGGATGGGGGTAAATAGCCCGGTGTAGGTGGCCGGGTTGGAGCGGGGCGTTCGGCCGATGGGCGATTGATCGACGCTGATGACCTTGTCGAAGTGGTCCAGCCCTTCGATGCTGTCGTAGGCCTCGGGCTCAGTGTTGGAGCCGTACAGGTGACGCGCGGCGATGGCATACAGCGTGTCGTTGATGAGGGTCGATTTGCCCGAGCCCGACACGCCGGTGACGCACGTCAACAAGCCGCAGGGGATCTCGAGATCGACATTCTTCAGGTTGTGGCCGCGACAGCCCGTGAGCTGCAGTGCGAGGGACGGGTCAGGCTGCTGTCGCCGCTCGGGAATGGCGATGCTGCGCCGGCCGGAAAGGTAGGCGCCGGTGGGCGACGCCTCGTCGGCAATGACGTCGGCAGGCGAGCCCATGGCCATGACCTTGCCGCCGTGTTCGCCTGCGCCCGGGCCCATGTCGACGACGTAGTCCGCGGCCCGGATGGCGTCTTCGTCGTGTTCGACCACGATGACGGTGTTGCCCAGGTCGCGCAGTTTGCGCAGGGTATCGAGCAGGCGGTCGTTGTCGCGCTGATGCAGGCCGATGGACGGCTCGTCGAGTACGTACATGACGCCCGTCAGGCCGGAGCCGATCTGGCTGGCAAGGCGGATGCGCTGGGCTTCGCCCCCGGAGAGGGTGTCGGCTGAGCGATCGAGCGAAAGGTAGCCCAGCCCGACGTCGATCAGAAAGCCCAGGCGATTGCTGATTTCACTGACGATCTTCTCCGCCACCAGCGCGCGTTGGCCGCTCAGAGCCAGGCTGTCGAAGAAATTGCGGCACTCGGACAGCGGCATGGCGGCGATACGGTTGATCGGTTGGTCTCCGATCAACACATGGCGGGCCTCACTGCGCAAGCGCGAGCCGCCACAGGCCGGGCAGGCGTGCGTCGCGCGGTACTTGGCGAGTTCTTCCCGCACGGTTTGCGAGTCGGTTTCGCGGAAGCGACGTTCGAGGTTGGGGATGATGCCTTCGAAAGGGTGCTCTTTCGACACCATCTTGCCGCTGTCGGAGAAGTAGCGGAACGTGATCTTCTCGTTGCCGGAACCATGCAGCACGATGTGCTGGATGTTCTCCGGCAATTCGCCAAACGGCGTCTCGACCTCGAATTCGTAATGCACCGCGAGGCCGGTGAGCATCTGGAAGTAGAACTGGTTACGCCGGTCCCAGCCGCGAATCGCACCCGATGAGAGAGACAGTTCCGGGTGGGCAACCACGCGCGCCGGGTCGAAGAACTCCACGTGGCCCAGGCCGTCGCAGGTCGTGCAGGCGCCAGCCGGGTTGTTGAACGAGAACAGGCGCGGCTCGAGTTCGGCCAGCGCATAACTGCAGATCGGGCAGGCAAAACGGGCGGAGAAAAGGTGCTCGCGGCCGCTGTCGAGCTCGACGGCAATGGCTCGGCCTTCCGCATGCAGCAAGGCGGTCTCGAAGGATTCGGCAATGCGGCCACGTTGGTCGGGGCGCACCTTGAGACGGTCGATGACGACCTCAACCGTGTGACGGCGAGCCTTGTCGAGCGCCGGCAGTGAATCCAGATCATGCACTTCGCCATCCACACGCACACGCACGAAACCCTGCGCGCGCAGTTCGGCAAACAGATCACTTTGCTCGCCCTTGCGGCCGGAGACCACCGGCGCAACGATCATCAGACGGGTGTCTTCGGGCAGCGCCAACACGTGGTCGACCATCTGCGAGATCGTCTGAGCCTCAAGCTTCTGATCCGGGTGGTCGGGGCAGTGTGGCGTGCCCGCGCGGGCATACAGCAGACGCAGGTAGTCGTGGATCTCAGTGACGGTGCCGACCGTCGAGCGCGGGTTGTGGCTGGTGGCCTTCTGCTCGATGGAGATCGCGGGCGAAAGACCCTCGATCAGGTCGACGTCGGGCTTCTCCATCAACTGCAGAAACTGCCGAGCGTAAGCCGACAGCGATTCAACGTAGCGGCGCTGACCCTCGGCGTACAAGGTGTCGAACGCGAGCGAAGATTTGCCTGAACCTGACAGCCCGGTAATCACCGTCAGTCGATTGCGCGGCAGATCGAGGTTGATGTTGCGGAGGTTGTGCGTGCGGGCACCGCGGATGCGGATTTCGTCCATGGCGTCTGCTGGATTGGATTAACACGCCACTATACGAGAGAAGGTGCGCCCGGCACAAACCTGTGAGGCCTCAGTGGCTTGCGTGTGTGACAGGGGCGATGCCGCGATTAGCCGCGCGGCTGTTAGAATCGCGGCTTTCGTCCGAAGCTTCCGTTACCCGCATGAGCACTCCCGCGCACGACAAGATGTCCGTCGAAGAACGACGCGCCGGCGCGAGCCTGGCTGCCATCTTCGGGCTGCGCATGCTCGGACTGTTCCTGATCCTGCCGGTGTTTGCGGTGCATGCGCACCAGATCCCGGGCGGGGATGATCTGACTCTGGTCGGTCTGGCAATCGGTGCCTATGGGCTGACGCAGGCCTTTCTGCAGATTGCGTTCGGCGCAGCGTCGGACCGCTTCGGTCGTAAGCCGGTGATCGTCTTCGGTTTGGTGTTGTTCATTCTCGGCAGTGCCGTGGCTGCACTGGCGCCGAACATCCATGTCGTCATTCTCGGGCGCGTGCTGCAGGGCGCGGGCGCAATCTCCGCGGCAGTGACGGCGTTGGCGGCCGATCTCACGCGAGATCAGCATCGCACCAAAATCATGGCCATGATCGGGGCGAGCATCGGCCTGGTTTTTGCCTTTTCGATGGTGGCGGCGCCGCTGCTGTACGCCGCGATCGGCATGAGCGGCATTTTCTGGCTCACGGCGCTTCTCGGCATTGGGGCAATCTTTCTGGTCCTCAAGGTGGTGCCCGACGCCCCGCCGGTGCCGCGCCCCACGGCAGGCAGTTTTGGCGAAGTGCTGCGCAACGGGCAACTGATGCGACTCAACTTCGGCGTGTTCGCCCTGCATCTGATCCAGACCACCATGTGGGTGCTGGTGCCGGCAATGCTGGTCACCACGGGGGGGCTGCCGTTGGTGGAGCACTGGAAGGTCTATCTGCCGGCCGTGTTGGTGTCGTTCGTGTTCATGGTGCCGGCCATCATCCTGGCCGAGCGTCACGGCAAGTTGAAACTTGTGTTTAATGCATCCATCATGCTGCTGGTGCTCGTGCAGCTGGGTTTGATGTTTGCGGGTAACGGTGTATTCAGCCTGGCGCTGTGGCTGACGGGCTTCTTCATCGCCTTCAACGTGCTTGAGGCCACCCAGCCCTCGTGGATTTCGCGCATCGCGCCGCCGCAATCGAAGGGAACCGCGCTCGGTGTGTACAATACGCTGCAGTCTGCCGGCCTCTTTCTCGGGGGCTTGCTCGGCGGCTTGATCGCCCATCATTTCGGTTCCGGTGCGGTCAATCTTGTCTGCGCCGTAATCGCGCTGATCTGGCTGGCACTCGCTTTCACCATGACGCCGCCGCCTCGCAGGGTTGAGCCTGCAGTGCGCGCGGGTTGATTCGACGAACCAGGAGGACGGGATGGCATCCCTGAACAAAGTAACCCTGATCGGTAACCTCGGTGCCGATCCCGAAACGCGCTACGCACCGTCCGGCGACGCGATCTGCAACCTGCGCATCGCCACGACCGACACCTGGAAGGACAAGTCCACCGGCGAGAAGCGCGAAGCCACCGAATGGCACCGCGTGGTGATGTTCGGCCGACTTGCCGAGATCGCTGCGCAATACCTGCGCAAAGGCAGCCAGATCTACATCGAAGGTCGCCTGCAAACGCGCAAGTGGCAAGACAAGGACGGCCAGGAGCGCTACACCACCGAGATTCGTGCCGACGAAATGAAGATGCTCGGCGGTCGTTCCGGTGGTGGCGATGCTCCGATGGCTCGTCAGGACTCGGGCGGCTACGACGATGCCCCGCCGCAGCGCCAGCAGCGCCCGGCACCGCAGCCCGCCGCCTCGAAGCCGGCGGACAGTGGCGGTTTCGGCAACTTCGACGACGACATTCCGTTCTGATCGGGGTTTGGCTGCGAAAATGAAACGGCGCCTTGAGGGCGCCGTTTCATTTTCAACCCAGCGCTGCGCGCATGCGCCGCAAGGCCTCGTCGAGGGTAGCGCGGGTGCAGCCGAAGTTCAGGCGCACGAAGCCGGGCATGCCGAACGGTGTGCCGTCGGAGAGGCCGACTCCGGCGTTTTCGAAGAATGCGGCTGGGTCGTCCAGCCCCGCATCACGGCAGTCGATCCAGGCCAGATAGGTTGCTTCCGGACGCGTCGTGCGCAGTCCGGGCATGGCGGCGACTTCCTGCATCACCCGGTCGCAGTTGCCGCGCAGGTAAGTCAGCAAGGCCTGGCGCCACACGTCGCCATGGCGGTAGGCCGCTTCGGTGGCGACAAGTCCGAGTACGTTGGGTGTAGGCACGACGCCGCGCATGGCGTGCGTGAAGCGGCGGCGCAGGCCGTCGTCGGGAATGATGGCGAACGAACAATGCAGGCCGGGGATGTTCCAGGTTTTGGAGGGCGCCATCAGCGTGATGGTGCGTCGCTCAGCTGCAGCGGAGAGAGAGGCGGTGGGTCGATGCGGGCGGTTCTCGTCGAGCACGAGACCGCAGTGGATCTCGTCGGAGCAGAGGATGAGGTCGTGTCGCTCGGCGAGCGTAACGATCCACGCCAATTCGTCGGCATCGAAGACCCTGCCGGTGGGGTTGTGCGGGTGGCACAGCAGAAACAGGCGGGTTTTTTCATCGAGCGCCGCTTCGGTGGCAGGCTGATCCCATTCCCAGCGGCCGTTCCACTCCTGCATCGGTACCGTGACGAGCTGGCAGTCGCCGTTGCCTGGTGTGGCGAGGAAGGGCGGATACACTGGCGTCGCCGTAAATACCTTCGAGCCCGGTGGGGCGCCGGCGCGGCAGGCCAGATTGAGCCCCGTGACCACGCCGGGCAGCCAGACGAGCCAGTCGGGCTGGATGCGCCAGCCGTGGTCGCGTTCGATGCCGGCGATGACCGCCTTGGTGAGCGAAGGCCATGCATAGGTGTAGCCGAAGACGCCGTGATCGACGCGATTTTTGAGTTCGGCGAGAACTTCCGGGGGGGCCGCGAAGTCCATGTCGGCCACCCACAGTGGCAGAACGTCGCGGCCGGAAAAGCGCCCCCATTTCTCTCCGGGGAGTGCGCTTCGGTCGATCTGGCGGTCGAAATCGAAAATCATGTGAGCAGATGTGTTCGAGGTCGGGAAAAACCTTAGGGCATATACAATACCGCGACTAAAAAGGGCGTGTAGCCCCTGAGGAGATAATGTGCAGTTCGTGACCGCTCACCCCGATGGGGTTCTTGCGATCGACGCCGGCTACGGCCGGGAAGGTCTTGCGGCCATACACGTGGTGATTCACCGCGGTCGCGCACTCATTATCGACGCTGGAACGGCAAGTTCGGTACAGCGCGTGTTGGCGGCTCTCGAAGCGGCTGCGATCGAGCCGGGCAATGTGGACTGGCTGGTGCTGACCCACATTCACCTGGACCATGCTGCGGGTGCCGGTCCACTGATGCGGGCGCTGCCCAATGCCAAGGCCGTGGTGCATCCGCGCGGCGTGCGTCATCTTGTTGACCCGAGCCGGCTGTGGGGGGCGAACGCCGAGGTGTACGGGTCGGATCGTGTCCTGGAGCTTTACGGCGAGCCGGTACCGATCGAGGCTTCGCGTGTCATTGCGGCCGAAGACGGCCTGTGCATCCACTTGGCTGATCGCAGTTTCCGCGTGCTCGACACGCCGGGGCATACCCGCCATCACATTGCTTTGTGGGACGAGTTGGCTCGTTCGTGCTTCGTCGGCGATACCTTCGGCGTGTCGTATCGTGCGCTCGACAGCGACGGCCGCGTGTTCGTGTTCCCCTCCACGATGCCTTCGGAGTTCGATCCCGAGGCCATGCACGAATCGATTGATCGCATTGTGGCGCTGCGCCCCGAGGCGGTCTATCTCGGGCATTACAGCCGCCTGACCGGTGTCGAGCGCATCGCGGCCGATCTGCATCGCCAGATCGATGCGCAAGTTGCGGTGGCGCGTGCTGCACGCGGCCATGGTCTCAAGCGACACGTCGAAATTCTGGCCGGGTTGGAGCAGATCGTGCGCGACGAGGTCGAGCGCCAAGGTGCTCCGATGAGCGAGGACGAGGTCATCGAACTGTTGCGGCAGGATCTCGACATGAACGCTCAAGGCCTGGGCATGTGGCTCGACAAATGCCCGGAGCTGGTGCCGGCGTGACCCAGCCGCAGGCCCTCGCCCCCGCCTACAGCCACGAAGTCGATCGCGCGCGCCGCTTTGGTGGAATTGCGCGCCTGTATGGCTCGCGGGTGCTGACGGCACTGGCCGGTGCCCGGGCCTGTGTGGTGGGTGTGGGCGGCGTAGGGTCTTGGGCAGCGGAGGCCTTGGCACGCAGCGGGGTGGGGCGGTTGCGCCTGATTGACCTCGACCACGTCGCTGAATCCAACATCAACCGGCAGATTCACGCGCTTGAGCCTACTTTGGGGCAAGCCAAGGTGCTCGCCATGCGCGAGCGGATCGCCGCCATCGATCCGAATGCGCACGTGGAAGCGATCGAGGATTTTCTCACTGCAGACAACGCCGCTGCGCTCATCGACGGCTGCGATGTGGTCATTGATGCCATCGACAACGTACGCGCCAAGACGGCGCTGGTGCTGGCTTGCCGGGATGCCGGCGTAGCCTTGGTCGTGTGTGGTGGAGCAGGGGGTAAAGCCGACCCAACCCGCATTCGCGTCGACGATCTGACGCGCACCGAGCAAGATCCGCTGCTCGCCAAACTACGCAAGCGTCTGCGTGCAGAGCACGGATTTTCGCGGGATCCGCGGCGGCGTTTCGGTATTTCGGCGGTGTATTCCGATGAGCCGCTTGAGTTGCCCGATACGGTATGCGAGGCCGGCCCGATGGGCCTGGCGTGTGCGGGCTATGGATCGAGCATGGTGGTGACGGCAAGCTTCGGATTATTCGCGGCTTCACAGGCCCTTGAAGTGCTTGCCAAGGCGGCATTGAATGGAGATGGACAGCAATGAATCAGAGCGGCATCGTCCTGTTCGGTCACGGCGCGAGAGACCCCGAATGGGCACGCCCGATGCAGCGCGTGCGTGAGGCGGTTGGCGTCGCCGCACCCGACACGCCGGTGGAGTTGGCGTTTCTCGAGTTCATGCAACCAGGGCTGGTGGAAGCCATTGATGCGCTGGCGCGTGCCGGCATGCAGCGCATTACCGTCGTGCCGATGTTCTTGGCGCAGGGCGGGCACGTGAAGAAAGATTTGCCGGAACTGTTGGAGCAGGCCGCAGCCTTGCACCCTCAGTGCCAGATCAATTTGCTGTCGGCCGTCGGCGAGACCGACAGCGTCATTGCCGCGATGGCGGCGTATGCAATACAGGGCGCCACTGTGTAGCGTCGTGCGCGCCGTTCCCTGCGCGCGGTAGCTAGAATGGTGTCACTGCATGCAGGTCTGAATCATGTCCACAACCCCTCCGCTTGATCGCCGTATCCATCGCCGGCTCACCATGGGTTCGGCCGCACGCCTGGTGTTCGACGGGCGGGAAAGCATGCCCGCTGAATGCGTGGACATATCGGTGGGTGGCATGACACTGCGTGCCGCCTACGTACCCGGCGAAGCGGAGGTGCTGGTGGTCGAAGTGCCGGCCCCGGCAAGCGGCTTGGGGCGTCCGCCGCTGGTGGCGCGGGTGGAGGTGCGGCGTTGCCATCAGGTTGCGTCGGGCCTTTATGAAATCGGCGGCGCAATCATCGAGATCATCGGCTGATCTGCACGTCCCACAAGGATGAGCGGCGCTTGCCGCCCCGCGCAATCAGCCAGCACGCCAGCATGGCGATCAATGCAAAACACAGCAGTGACCAGTTGGCGATGGTCAGGCCCAGAAAACTCCAGTCGATCACCGAGCAGTCGCCCGAGCCGCGGAACATCATCGGCAGTGCTTCTGCCAGCCCGAAGTTCTCCACCAGATACTCGAAGCCCGGCCCGCATTCTTCGAGTGACGGAGGGGCGAGTTGCAGCCGCGTCTGTTGTGCTGCCACCGCGCCGCCGGCCAGTGCCGAAATCAGCGTGAGCAGACCGTAGGTCACCGTGCCGGCCCGGTGTGGCCCGTGCAGCGCCGCGAGCAAGGCAATCAAGGCCACTGCCACGAAAGCGTAGCGCTGCATGATGCACATTGGACAAGGCTCCAGGCCGACCACGTGCTGCAAGTACATGCCGAACCCCAGCAGGGTGCTGCAAACGACAAAAAGTGCGAAGAAAAGTTGGCGCGGAGTGAGGCTGGGCATGGCGTTGGCTTCACGTGAATCGAGGGCTGATTGTAGGGTATTGCCAGCGGAGCGCGTGCGCTGCGCGAGCATTTCAGCCGAACATGGACGGGTGCTCGACGAGCAGATCAATGAAGGCGCGCGTTCGAGGCGGGATCAGCCGGCGGCTGGGGAAAACGGCCCAGCCTTGACCGCCGTCCATGTGCCAGTCGGGCAACACGCGGGTCAGTCGGCCCTCGCGGATGGCCTGTGCCGGGTAATTGTAGGGTAGCAGCGTGATGCCTTTGCCCTCGCACGCCAACGCTGCCAACAGCTTGGGTGAGTTGGCGGTGACGCGCACGCGCGGCGGCACCAGCACGCTGCGCTTGCCGTTCGACAAGGCCCATGGCCGAGCCATGCCGTCGCGCCCAACCAGACACAGCGCGTCATGCTGGCTGAGTTCTTCCGGGATGCGCGGATGTCCATGGCGGATCAGGTAGTCCGGCGAGGCATAGGCGCCGAGGACGGAGCGCCCCAGCGCGCGCGCCGCCAGCGTGGCGTCGTCCGGCATGTCACCGAAGCGCAGGGCCAGATCGAAGTTCTCGCCGATAAGATCCACCCGGCGCGGGGAAAGGTCGAGGTCCAGAGACACCTCGGGGTAGAGCTCGACGTAGCGCGCCAGCACGTCGTGCAGCAGAACGTCGGCCAGGTCCGCCGGCATCGATACGCGCAGGCGGCCAGTGGGGCGGGCCTGCCGGTGTTCGGCCAGCGCATTGGCTGCATCGACCTCCGCCGCGATCTGACGGGCATGCGTGACGATGCTGTGACCGAAGTCGGTCAATGTGAGTTTGCGCGTGGTGCGCTGCAAAAGGCGCTCGCCCAGTCGCTCCTCCAGTTGCGTGAGTTTGCGCGACACGGTGGATTTGGGCAGGCCAAGTTGCGCCGCCGCGCGCGTGAAGCTGCCCGAGTCCACGATGTGGGCAAAGATGAGCAGGTCCGTCGGGTCGATGGCGTTGGATTGTTCCATGATGGGAACAATCATATCCAGTATTGCCCGTTAATGCGCTCGATGCGTTCGAATAACATGGCTTTCATCCCACTCACTCCTGACGGAGAAGGCCATGAACATTCTGCAGATCAACACCAGCGCCCGCAGCGAGGGCTCCCAATCCACCCGTCTTGCCTGCCGCATGGTCGAGCGCTTGAAAGGGCGGCAGCCGAAGGCTGAGCTCAAGGTGCGCGATCTGGCCGTGACGCCGCATCCGGTGCTGGATGAGGCAGCGTTGAATGCGCTGTTCACGCCGGCCGAGCAGCGCACGGCCGAGCAGGCGGCCCGCGTTGCGTTGGATGATGCACTGATAGCCGAGGTGCAGGCCGCCGATGTGCTGGTGATCGGCGTGCCGATGTACAACTTCACGATTTCGTCCCAACTCAAGAACTGGGTGGACGCCATCGCGCGCGCCAAGGTGACCTTTCAGTACACCGAGAACGGGCCAGAAGGCCTGCTCAAGGGCAAGACGGTGTACGTTGCGCTGACGCGTGGCGGCTTCTATCGCGACACCGAGGGTGATACCCAAGTGCCGTATCTGAAAATGGTGCTGGGCTTCCTCGGCATGACCGACGTGCGTTTCGTCTACGCTGAAGGTCTGGGCATGGGGCCCGAGGCCGTGGAAAAAGCCTTCGCCGATGCGGAGCTTCAACTGGAGGCCGCGCTCGCCTGAGTGCGGAAAAACGATGAGCACGACAAACCGGGGTTTTGCCGATACGTTCAAACGTCTGATGTTCGGTCAGAGTGAGGCCGAGCGCTACAGCGAGATCGAAGCCATCACGCCGAATCGCGAGGCCGCGAGCGACGAGCGTGTAGAGCGCCCGCGCGGTGTCGAGCGTCTGGTGGTCGGCGTCACCACCTCCGACGGTGCCGGCGTCAAGCTCACCCGCGTGCTCACCGACGACCTGCAGCAACGCCTCGACCCCTTTCTGATGCTCGACGCGTTCCGCAGCGACGACCCGGATGACTACATCGGCGGCTTTCCCGATCACCCGCATCGCGGCTTCGAAACCGTCACCTACATGATTGCCGGCCGCTTGCGCCACCGCGACAGCGGCGGCAACGAAGGCCTGCTGGAGAACGGCGGGGTGCAATGGATGACGGCTGGCCGCGGGCTGGTGCATTCGGAGTTGCCCGAGCAGGAAGACGGTTTGATGGAGGGTTTTCAGTTGTGGCTGAACCTGCCGGCGCGCGACAAGATGTGCGAGCCGGGCTATCAGGATCTGAAATCAGCGGATATTCCGGCCTTCGTCACTTCGTCCGGTGTTGTGGTGAAGTTGGTGGCCGGGCGCAGCCACGGTGTCGAAGGCGCGATGACGCGCGACGTGACCGCGCCCTTGTACGCCGACATTGCCTTGCCCGCCGGCACGGTTTTCGAGCACGCACTGGCGGCGCAGCACAATGCCTTCATCTATGTGTATCGCGGCGAGCTCGAGGTGGGTGGCAAGCGCATTGCTGCCGGTCGCATGGCGATTCTCGACAATGCACCCGAATCCGACGGCGTGCGGCTGCAAACGGGCGACAAACCGGCGCGTGCCTTGCTGATTGCCGGGCGGCCGCTGGGCGAGCCCATCGTGCAGCACGGGCCGTTCGTGATGAATACCGTGGATGAGATCCGGCAGGCGGTCGAGGATTTTCGCGCGGGTAAATTCCACGCGGCCTGACGCGGGGCATGCGCGGTTGTAAGGCCGTGGCGCGTTGAATCGGACCTACGGTGCCTTGGCCAGCTCCACCAGCGTCTTTGCCTGATCCTGCACTGGTTGCGGTATTGCCACCCGGCCGTCGAGCATGTCGCGAATGAGCGCGGCATTGTCGGCCACGCCGGGCACGTCCGGCAGCCCTGCGAGCGGCGGGGCACCTCCTTCCTCTGCCGGCCAGGCTTCGCTGGCCGTGCCATTCACGAACGCCTCCATGCGCGGTCGCCTGCGCGGGTTGGCAAACGCCTCGCCCTCGGTGCCGCGCAGCAGCATGGCCACGCCACCGTCGGCACGCAGGAAGTCGTTCATGCGTTCGAGGTACTCCGGGTGCGTCACCGACACCACGCGCACGCTGCGCGTCGGGCAGGGGTCGAGCAGCTTGGCCATGGTGTGGCCGCTGCCGCGCACGCCGAAGCGCAAGCGCAGCGACAGCAGACTGGCGAGGCCGGGCAGCAGACGTTCGAGTTGCAGACAGGCGATGCGGCCCTCGGCCATCTGGGTTTCGGCCTGCTCAACGCTGGCGGCGGCTTCGATGCCCAAGGCCGCGAGCAATTCGAAAGGGCTGGTGCGGCTGTCGAAATCGTGGCGCCCCTGAATCAATACCGGCACGCCTTCGCGCGCAATCAAATGCGCCAGCAGCGGCATGAGGTTGGCCTGACGGCGTGCGCCGTTGTAGGTCGGCAGCACCACGCAGCGCGGTCCGTCGGGCACCTTCACGTGAGCGCCGCGCGCATCCATGGCGTGTTTGAAGCCGAGCAACTCGTCGAGCGATTCGCTTTTCACGCGCAGGGCGATGATCACCGCGCCGAGTTCGAGCTCGGGCACGGTGCCGTCCAGCATGGCGCCGAACAGCGTTTCAGCGGTGGCAACGTCGAGCGATCGCGCGCCCTTGGCGCCGCGACCGATTTCCTTGATGATTGGGGCGAAGTTCATGGGGCGATTATCCGTCGTCGCCGTGAAGCCGTATAGCGATCTGCGCCCGGTTTTCGCCGGGCGTGTGTTTTCCGGAGGTGTTCAATGAACGTGGGATTCATCGGGCTGGGCCTGATGGGGCGTCCGATGGCGCTCAACCTGTTGCGCGCGGGGCATTCCCTGCGCGTGTGGGCGCGCCGCCCTGAGGCCATGCAGCCGCTGCTGGATGCCGGTGCGACGGCGGGCAGCAGCGCTGCCGACGTGGCCGGGGCGGTCGATGTGGTCATCACGGTGGTCGGTGACGGGCCGGACGTCGAGCGCGTCGCGCTCGGGCCGGACGGCATTGCCGACGGCGCGCGGCCGGGCCTGATCCACATCGACATGAGCACCATTTCGCCCGAGCTCACGCAGTCGATGGCGCGGCGCCTCGCCGAGCGCAGCGTGACCATGTTGGATGCGCCGGTGTCGGGCGGTGAGCCCGGCGCCATCAACGCTGCGCTGACCATCATGGTCGGCGGTGACGCTTCGGCCTTCGAATGCGTCAAGCCGCTGTTCGAGGCCATGGGCAAGACCATCTCGCACATCGGTGGCAACGGCGCAGGCCAGGTAGCCAAGGCCTGCAACCAGATCGTCACCGGCGTGGGTGTGGCAGCGGTGGCCGAGGCCATCAACTTCGCCCGCAAGAGCGGCGTGGATGCCGGTGCCGTGCGTGAAGTGTTGCTGGGCGGTTTTGCTGCCTCGCGCATTCTCGACGTGCATGGCGGGCGCATGGTGAAGCGCGATTTCGAGCCCGGCTTCAAGTCGTGGATGCATCAGAAAGACATGCGCATCGTGCTGGAAGAGGCGCATCGCCTCGGTCTGCAATTGCCCACCGCGGCGGCGGCGGCCCAGTTGTACAACGCGATGGTCGGCAGTGGCCTCGGCGAAGAGGATTCGGTGGCCATGCTCAAACTGTTTGAACGCATGAGCGGGGGAGAAGGGTGATGCGCGTCGGATTCATCGGACTGGGCGTGATGGGGCGCCCGATGGCGGAGCACTTGATGCGCGGTGGGCATGCCCTGGGCGTGTGGGCGCGTCGCCCGGAATCGCTGGCGCCCCTGCTCGAGCAAGGCGCCACCGCCTACGACACGCCGGCGGCGCTGGCGGCCGCGTGCGATGTGGTGATCACCATCATCACCAACAGCAAGGACGTAGAAGGCGTGGCCTTCGGCGAGCACGGGTTGGCGGCGGGGTTCAAGTCGGGTGCGGTGCACATCGACATGAGCACCATCGCGCCGGATGCGGCGCGGGCGTTTGCATGCCGCTATGCCGAGAAAGGCGTGGAGTGGGTGGATGCGCCGGTGTCGGGGGGCGAGCAGGCGGCGGTGGCTGGCACGCTGGCCATCATGGCGGGTGCACGGGAAGAGGTGTTCGAGCGCGTGCGCCCCTTGTTTGCCTGCATGGGCAAGACCATCGTGCGCGTCGGTGATCCTGGCGCCGGGCAAGTGGCCAAGGCGTGCAACCAGATGGTGATGGTGTGCGCCTTGCAGGCCTGCGCCGAAGCCATGCATCTGGCGCGTGCCCACGATGTCGATCTCGCCGCCGTGCGTACGGCGCTGATGGGCGGCTCGGCGGCTTCGCGCGTGATGGAGGTGATGGGCGAACGCATGGTAAAGCGTGATTTCTCGGCCGGTATCCAGGCGCGGCTGCACCACAAGGATTTCGGCATTCTGCTCGACGAGGCGGTGAAGATCGGTGCGCCGCTGCCGATTGCCGCACAGACTTGGCAGCAGCTCAACGCGCTGATGAATCAGGGGTGGGGCTACGACGACACGTCGAGTTTGCTGAAGGTCTTGGAAGCGGCCGACGCATCAGGCCGCGCCTGATGCGTGCTGCGCCGCTCAGCGACGCTGGGCGGCGGGCTCGCTGAAGCCCAGCGCCCGCGAGATTTCCTGCGCGGTGCTGCGTACCAGCGGCGCCCAGTCACGTTTGAAGCGCTCGGAGGGTGTGGACAGCGACAGCCCGGCGACCAGTTCGCCGCTGTCGTCGCGGATGCCGGCGGCAATGCAGCGCACGCCGAGTTCGACTTCGTCGAGGTCGAAGGCCACGTCGTGGCGACGGGCTTCGGCGAGTTCGCGTTCGAGTTTGTCGAGGTTTGTGATCGAGGCGGGGGTGCTGCCGGGGAGGCCGGTGCGTTTGGCGTATTCGCGCACCTTGTCGCGCCCGTCTTCGATCAGGAAGAGTTTGCCCGAGGCCGTGGTGTGCAGCGGCGCACGTGCGCCGACGATGTGCACCACGCGCACCGACGAGCGCCCGCTCGAGGTGCGCTCGACATACACCATGTCGTCACCGTCGCGCATGCCGAGGTTCACGCTCTCGCCGGTTTCGGCGTGCAGCTTGAGCATGAAGGGCATGGCGGTGTCGCGTAGCGAGATGCGCGATTTCACGATGTTCCCGAGTTCGAGCAGGCGGATGCCGAGGCGGTAGGTGCCGCCATCACCGCGCTCCACGAAGCCGCTTTGCCCCATGGCGCCGAGAATGCGGTGCGCTGTCGAGGGGTGCAGACCGCTTTCGAGCGCGATCTGCTTGAGCGGGACCGGATCCGGGTGCGCAGCAAGTACGTCGAGCAGCGTCATCATGCGCTCGATCACCTGGATGGGGTTCTTGTTTTCCGCAGCTTGGGTCACAGCGATACCGTTGGAATCAGCCTGTCCGGAGTGTAACCAAGGCGCTGCGTTTCGCCTAGTGAAACAGGGTTGCGTAGCTTCACGGGTGGCGGGCCGGCGCGCTAGGGGATATTGCGAGGTGCCGCGACCGTTATGCGCCGGTACCATGCCGGATCGCAGCAGTCACCCTACGGAGAACAGACAATGAGCATCCGCATCGTGAATCTCGAGGGCGAATCCGTCGCCGTGAGTTTTCGAACGCCTTCGATTGCACATGAGTGGATCGAGTATCCGCTGACTTCGGCCGACCGCGTGCTTGAGCGTCTGCAAGGCGCGCAGGTGGCTGTCGTCAACAAGGTCAGGCTTACTCGCGCCGACCTAGAGCGCCTGCCCGATCTCAAGATGGTTTCCGTGGCGGCGACCGGCACCGACAACATTGATCTCGCGGCCTGCAAGGACCGTGGCATCGTGGTGTCGAACGTGCGCGGCTACGCCGTCAATACCGTGCCCGAGCACGCCATCCTGCTGATGATGGCGCTGCGTCGCAGTCTGCTGGCCTACAACGACGACGTGAAGAACGGCTTGTGGGCCAAGAGCGGTAATTTCTGTCTGTTCGGACATCCGGTGGGCGATCTGCACGGTGCAACGCTGGGTCTGTTCGGCAGCGGCAGCCTCGGGCAGGGCGTGGCTCGGCTGGCTTCGGCCTTCGGCATGCGCATCCTGTCCGCCGAACGTCGGGGCGCCAACGAAGTGCGCGAGGGCTACACAGCCTTTGAGCGGGTCATCCGAGAAGCCGACGTGATCTCCATGCATTGCCCGCTCAATGAAAGCACGCGCGGCATGATCGGCAAAGCAGAGCTGGAGATGATGAAGCCCACAGCGGTGCTGGTGAATACCTCGCGCGGTGGCCTCGTCGACGAGCAGGCGCTGGCCGATGCGCTGCGCGCAGGGACGATTGCCGGCGCAGGCGTGGACGTGCTCTCGAAGGAACCGCCGACGGACGGTAACCCGCTGCTGGCAACGGACATTCCCAATCTGATCGTGACACCGCACATGGCGTGGGCGTCTGATACCGCGATGCGGGCGCTGGCCGATCAGGTCATCGACAACATCGAAGCCTTTGTGGCCGGGGTGCCGCGCAACCGCGTCGCCTGAGGGAAGTCGGGCGGGACTCGTGGAATTGACCAAGGTCATCTTGTTGCGGTCGACTGACTTGACCCGGCAGGGTGGTCTTGGGGTATTTTAACGGCCTGCCGAATCCAAGTAAGTTAAAGAAGAACCGCAGAACCCTGCGCCGGCCGGTGTCGGAACAGGGTTTTTTTGAGTCTGGATTCGGCTCCGCATCACCGTTTGGCAGTAGCGCTTTCGCGCGTCTTGGCGGCCGTCTGAGGAGGGGCCGCCATTGCATGCTGGGTGACGCCCTAGGCCCTGGGGCTTGCTTCGGCGCCTGGGGTTGTGGACGAGGACGACAGGAAACCATAACAATGAGTCTTGCCTTGATCGTGATGCTGCCCTTTCTCGGGGCGGTATTGCCGGCACTGATGATCCGTGCCGGTCGCAATGCCTGTGCAATTGCGACCGGATCCGTGACGCTGTTGGCGTTCGCCTTGCTGTTGACCCATGCCCCCGCGGTGTTCCGTGGCGAGGTCATTCAGGCCGGCTGGAATTGGCTGCCTGGCTTAGGGCTCAACGTCAATTTCTTTCTCGACGGTTTGGGCCTGCTGTTCGCCGGCCTGATCCTCGGCATCGGCCTGCTGATCATCACCTACGCGCGGTTCTACCTCGCGAAGGAAGACCCGATGGGTAACTTCTATACCTATCTGCTGCTCTTCCAGGGGGCGATGGTCGGCATCGTGCTGTCCGACAACATCCTGTTGCTGCTGATCTTCTGGGAGCTGACGAGTCTCGCATCGTTCCTGCTGATCGGTTACTGGAAGCACTTGCCGGAAGGCCGTCAGGGCGCCCGCATGGCTTTGGCCGTCACCGGCGGCGGTGGCTTGGCCATGATTGCAGGCATGTTGATCCTCGGACACATCGTTGGTTCCTACGACCTCACGGTGATCCTCCAGCACGGCGATGTCATCAAAGCCTCTCCGCTGTACGTTCCGGCGCTGATCCTGATCCTGATCGGCTGCTTCACGAAGAGCGCACAGTTCCCGTTCCATTTCTGGCTGCCGCATGCCATGGCCGCGCCGACACCGGTTTCGGCCTATCTGCACTCGGCGACCATGGTGAAGGCCGGCATTTTCCTGCTGGCGCGTATGTGGCCGGCGCTGGCCGGTACCGACTGGTGGTTCTATCTGGTTGCCACGACGGGGCTGGCGACGATGGTGATCGCCGCGGGTATCGCCTTGTTCAAGGATGACCTGAAAGGTCTGCTGGCGTTTTCGACGGTCAGCCATCTGGGGCTGGTGACTTTCCTGTTCGGCCTGGCCACGCCGATGGCTGCGGTGGCCGGCGTATTCCACATTCTCAACCACGCCACCTTCAAGGCGGCGTTGTTCATGAACACCGGCATCATCGACCACGAGACGGGGACGCGTGACATCAAGCGGCTGGGTGGCTTGATGCTGCTGATGCCGCTGTCCGGCACGCTGGCGATAATCGCCGCCGCATCAATGGCGGGCCTGCCGCTGCTCAACGGCTTCCTGTCGAAAGAGATGATGCTCGATGAGGCCTGGAAGGCCAGTTGGCTGGGACAGGGCTGGGTGATTCCGCTGTTCGCCACGCTGGGTGCGGTGTTCTCGGTGGCCTATTCCTTCCGCTACATCGTGCATGTCTTCTTCGGGCCGAAGCGCGACGATTACCCGAGCAAGCCACATGACCCTCCGATGGGCATGTCGCTGCCGCCGATGCTGCTGGTGGTCCTAGTGGTGCTGGTCGGCTTATTCCCCGAAACCATTGCGGGGCCGTTGGTGCGGGTGACCTCGGCTGCGGTAATCGGTGGTCCGGTACCTGATTTCTACCTCGCGATCTGGCACGGTTTCACGCCTGCGCTGTTCATGTCGATGGCGGCGGTAAGCATCGGTCTGTTTGCCCTCTGGCGTTATACCAACGTCCGTGCCATCTGGCAGGCTGGCCCGCACCCGGACGCCAAGGCCATGTTCTTTGCCGGCCTCAATGCTTTGGTGCGCATCAGCCAGCGCGCAGTGCATGGCTTGCACAACGGTTCGCTGCAGCGGTACGCGGCGTTCATGTTGGTCGGCACGGTGGCGGTGGGAGCCATCACGTTCTTTACGCATGAGCATGGCTCCGGCACGCGCGAGCCGCTGGCGATTGCCCCTGCGGCCGTGGTGGGCTGGTTGCTGCTGGTGGGCTGCTGCATCGCCACGGTGAGCATGCATCACCGCCGCATGCTGGCGCTGGTGTCGGTTGGTGTGGTGGGCCTGATCGTGTCGGTCGGCTTCCTGTACTTCTCTGCTCCCGATCTGGCGCTGACGCAGATTTCGGTCGAGGTGGTCACGGTCATCCTGATCCTGCTGGCGCTGTATTTCATGCCGAAAGAAACTCCGCGCGAGAGCAGCGGCGGGCGCAAGCTGCGTGACGCCTCGATTGCCGGCGTGGCGGGCCTGGGCATCGCCGGACTGGTGTGGGCGGTGCTGTCGCGCAACTACGAAAGCCTGTCCGCGTATTACCTGAACCAGTCGGTGCCGGGCGGTGGCGGTACCAACGTGGTCAACGTCATCCTGGTGGACTTCCGCGGTTTCGACACTTTCGGCGAGATCATCGTGCTCGGCATTGCCGCGTTGACCATCTTTGCCCTGCTCGACGGGGTCATGCGCGGCGATCTCGGCGCCAAGCTGGCGTCGTGGTCGCCGGACATGCGCACGTCGGCGGATCGGCACCCGATGATCATGGTTGTGGCGACGCGCATCATGCTGCCCTTGGCCATGATGGTGGCGGCCTACATCTTCCTGCGCGGTCACAACTCGCCGGGCGGCGGTTTCATCGCCGGTCTGGTGGCCTCCATCGCGCTGCTTCTGCAGTACATGGCCAGTGGCTATGGCTGGGCAGCCCAGCGCATGCGCGTGGATTACCACGCTATGATCGGCGCCGGCGTGCTGATCGCCGCGGCGACGGGGATTGCCGCAATGGTGCTCGATTATCCGTTCCTCACCAGCGCCTTCACCTATCTGCACTGGCCGATCGTCGGCAAGTTCGAGGTGGCAAGTGCGATTGCCTTCGACGTCGGGGTGTTCCTGACCGTAGTTGGTGCGGTGATGCTGGCGCTGGCCAATCTGTCGCGCCTGGGGCGCCGCATGGGTAAGCAAGCAGTGAATGCCGAACCGATGGACATTGATCCGTCGCGTCGCAGCGCCGTTGGCGCGGGGGAGAACTGACATGGAATTTCTTGTAGCCACCGCGGTTGGCGCCATGGCCGCAGCCGGCATCTATCTGGTATTGCGTGCGCGCACTTATCCTGTCGTGCTGGGCCTTGCCTTGCTGAGTTATTCGGTCAACGTGTTCCTGTTCGCGATGGGCCGCCTGGTCATCAACAAACCGCCTGTCATCAGTGATCTGGCCACCGGCTACAGCGATCCGCTGCCGCAGGCGCTGGTGCTCACCGCGATCGTCATTTCGTTCGGCATGACGGCGGTGCTTGTCGTCATGGCGCTGCGTGCCTTCATCGAAAGCGATACCGATCATGTAGACGTGGCATTGCCTGGCGAAGGGAAGAGCGAGAAATGAATCACTGGATCATCCTTCCCGTTCTGCTTCCGGCGTTGGTGGCGCCGTTGATCGCGCTCGCGATGCGTTTCGACATCGTGCTCGCCCGCATCTTTTCGGTAGCGTCCGCCGGGCTGCTGGTGATCGTCTCCGGCATTCTCATGGGCATGGCCTTTGATGGCACGATTTCGAGTTACGCACTGGGCAACTGGGTCGCCCCCTTCGGCATCGTGCTGGTGCTCGATCGTCTGTCGGCGCTGATGCTGGTGCTGACTTCGCTGCTCGGCCTGTTCGTGCTGCTGTACGCGATCTCGGGCTGGGACAAGCGTGGTCAGCATTTCCACGCGCTGTTCCAGTTCCAGCTGATGGGCATCAACGGCGCGTTCCTCACCGGCGACCTGTTCAACCTCTTCGTGTTCTTCGAGGTGCTGCTGATCGCATCGTACGGATTGATGGTGCACGGCGGGGGTGCCTTGCGGGTCAAGGCCGGCGTGCAGTACGTCGTGATCAACCTCCTCGGCTCAACCTTGTTCCTGTTCGCGGTCGGTCTGATCTACGCGGTCACCGGTACCTTGAACATGGCTGACCTCGCTGTGGGCGTGCGCGACATTCCGGCCGAAGACCAGGCCTTGCTGCACACTGGTGCGATGTTGTTGCTGATCGTCTTTGCGGTGAAGGCAGCGCTGGTGCCGGTGCAGTTCTGGTTGCCGGGCACCTACGCCAACGCTCCGGCTCCGGTGGCGGCGCTGTTCGCGATCATGACCAAGGTCGGGGCGTATTCGATCATCCGGGTCTACACACTGATCTTCGGCGGCACCTCCGATGAAGTCGCCTGGATCGCCGAGCCTTGGCTCATGCCGGCAGCGATGATCACCCTGGTTGTCGGTGCGTTCGGTGTGTTGGCGTCGCGCAGTCTGGGCCAGATGGTGAGCTTTGCCGTCGTGGCATCAATGGGCACCTTGTTGATGACCGTCGGTGTGTTTACACCCGAATCAATGGCTGCTGCCCTGTACTACCTGGTGCACTCGACTCTTGCCGCCGGTGCCCTGTTCCTGATCGTGGACCTGGTGACGGAACGTCGCCCGGGGCATGCCGATCTGCTGAATGTCGCGCCGCGCTTCATGCAGGTCGGATTGGTCTCTGCGTTCTTCTTCGTCGGCGCGATTGCCATGGCCGGCCTGCCGCCGCTGTCCGGCTTCCTTGGCAAGCTGCTGATTCTCGACGCGGTGCGGGAGGCGCCGGAGGCCGCCTGGATGTGGGGGCTGATTCTCGCGACCTCCCTGTTGATCATCATCGGCTTCGCCAGGGCCGGAAGCACCTTGTTCTGGAAGAGCACGGCGCAGGAGGGCGAGATGCGCAGCCGCGTGCGTGCGCGTGCGCTGCCGTATTTCGCAATTGGTGCATTGTTGGCCTTGACGGTACTGATGACGGCCTTCGCCGGCCCTGCCATGAACTACTTTGAGGAAACGGCCAGCCAGCTGTTCAACCCGGGTGACTATCAATCCGCCGTGCTGTTCGGCGAACATGCAGGAGGCCGTTGATGCACGCCAAGAAACATAAGCGCAGCTTCTTGCAGCGTTGGCTGCCGCATCCCCTGTTGGCGGCCGCGCTGGTCGTGTTGTGGCTGTTCCTGCTCAATGATTTCAGCGCTGGTGGTTTGGTTGTCGGCATCATCCTGGCCATTGCGATCTCCATTCTGACCAGTCAGTTCTGGCCGGATCGCCCGGTCGTGCGCTCGTGGCCCAAGGCCTTCGAGTTCATGTTGCTGGTGGCGTGGGACGTGATCGTGGCCAACGTGATCGTCGCCAGGCTCATCCTGTTTTGCCCGGTCAAGGAGCTCAATACGCGCTGGGTTACCGTGCCGATCGACCTCAAGACGCCCGAGGCCATCGCCATTCTGGCGGGCACGATCACCATGACACCGGGTACCGTCAGCAGCGACATTTCTGCCGACGGACGTAGCCTGCTGGTGCATTGCCTCGACGCCCCGCACGCCGAAACGGCGGTGCGCGAGATGAAGGCGCGCTACGAGGCCCGTCTGATGGAGATTTTCGGATGATCGAGTTTGCTCTGATGTTCGGTTTCTTTGCCGTTTCCGTGTCGCTGTTGCTCAACCTGTGGCGGCTGGCGCAAGGGCCGACGGTGATGGATCGCGTCATTGCCGTAGACACCATGGTGATCAACGCCATTGCCATGATCATCTATTACGGCATCTACCATGGCACCACGGTGTATTTCGAAGCCGCGCTGCTGTTCGCGATGTTCGGCTTCATTTCAACGGTTGCGTATTGCCGCTTCGTGCTGCGCGGCGACGTGATCGAGTGAGGGGGCGGTAATGAATCTGTTTGTCGAATTCATCGTGTCGGCGTTGATCATCATCGGCGGGGTGTTCTTGTTGGTGGGCTCGCTGGGCATGATCAAGTTGCCCGAATTGATGAGCCGTCTGCACGCTCCGACCAAAGCGACCACGCTGGGTATCGGAAGCGCCTTGTTCGCGTCGGTGGTGTATTTCGCCTTCAGCGGCAACTTCTCGATTCATGAGGTGTTGATCGTGTTCTTCCTGTTCATGACCGCACCGATCACGGCCCATTTCGTTGCCAAGGCCTATCTGCACGAGCAGAACCGCGCCGACAAGCTTCCCCCGACCGGCCGCAACTGCGGTTGGGCGACCTTCGATCCGGCGCCGGGGCACGAAGATGCGGCAAAGCAGGATCCGGCTGACAAACGTGGCTGATATCCCGCGTCGCCGACGCGTCGCGCGTGCCTCTGTCCCCGTCGCTGCGGGCGACCGTGCCAAGCCTGCCGCAAAACCGCGCCCGGACGTGCGCCGCAAGCCTGCGGCGGGTAGCACGACGGCTCCCCGCAGCACGCGATCGACTTCCTCTCCCGCCCCTGAGCAGCGGGCTGCGCCTCCGGAGCAGGGGGCGGCCTCTGCAGCAGGGGTGCGCTTGTCGAAAGTCATGGCCGAACGCGGCATGTGTTCGCGCCGCGAAGCTGACGCCTACATCGAGCGTGGTTGGGTCTTCGTGAACGGTGAGCGGGTCAGTGAGCTGGGTGTACGCATTGATCCGAATGCTGAAATCCATCTGGCGGGTGAGGCCAAGCAACGTCAATCCGACCGCGTCACGATCCTCCTGCACAAGCCTCTGGGCTATGTTTCTGCGCAGGCCGAAGACGGGCACACGCCTGCCGTGTCGTTGATCACTGCAGAGTCGCAGTACAAACGCGAAGGGCCACTCTTCCGCCCAGCGCTGCTGCGTGGCCTCGCGCCAGCGGGGCGCCTCGACATCGACTCCACGGGCTTGCTGGTGTTGACCCAGGATGGCCGCGTGGCGCGTCAGTTGATCGGCGATGACTCCGAGGTCGAGAAGGAATACCTCGTGCGCGTGTCGGGTGACCTGATTCCCGGCGGGTTGGAACTGCTCAACCACGGGCTGGAGCTCGATGGACGCAAGTTGCGTCAGGCCCAGGTGGAGTGGGCTCGCGAAGGCACTTTGCGGTTCCGTTTGCGTGAAGGTCGAAAACGCCAGATTCGCCGTATGTGCGAGCTGGTCGGGCTGAAGGTGGTGGCGCTGAAACGCATCCGCATCGGGCGCGTGGTCTTGGGTGATTTGCCCCCCGGGCAGTGGCGTTTCCTGCGCGCCGACGAGGCCTTCTGAACGCGTTTTCTCGCAAACGACGTCGATTTTGCAGAGTCGACTGAACAAAATTCACCCTCTCGTTGTCCCTTTGTCTGGCAGGCCATCATGGTTTACCCTGATGGCGTGACTCATGTCTCGGCATGAACCGAGATGGAGCCGCCGCGGCGCCTCAGAACGCGCCGCGTCAGACCAGAAGAACAAGGATTCGCCGCCCTGGCGGTCCGAAGTGGGAGGGAGAGGCATGCATCCAGGTGTACTCCGGGAGGAGGCATCATGCTGAGCGCGATTATTGCAATTGCGCTCTCAGCGCTGCTGGCGCCAATGCTGGCTCGCCGTATGGGCGACCGTGCAGGTTGGTTGTTGGCCATTGCGCCGTTTGGCGCTTTTCTATGGTTTGTTTCGTGTATCCCGCTGGTCGCAGGCGGCTCGCCCATGTCCTCGACATTGGCATGGGTGCCGGCGCTCGACATCGCGATCACGCTGAGGCTGGATGGTCTGTCTCTGCTGTTTGCGCTGCTGGTGACGGGGATCGGGTCGTTGATCGTGCTGTATGCAGGTGCCTACCTGCACGATCACCACCACCTTGGTCGTTTTTACAGCTATCTGCTGCTCTTCATGATGGCGATGCTCGGTCTGGTGTTGGCCGACGATCTCATCGTGATGTTCATCTTCTGGGAACTGACCAGCGTCACGTCGTTCCTGTTGATCGCCTTCCAGCACGAGAGTGGCGTTTCCCGCCGCGCTGCATTGCAGGCCTTGTTGATCACCGGCGGTGGTGGTCTGGCACTGCTCGCCGGTCTGTTGTTGCTGGGGGTTGCCGGTAACGGCTGGACCTTCTCGGGCCTCGACATCGCGGCCATCGAAGCGCATCCGAGCTTCTACGCCATCATGGTGCTGGTGCTGCTGGGCTGCTTCACCAAGTCTGCCCAAGTGCCGTTCCACCTGTGGCTGCCCAACGCCATGAACGCCCCAACGCCGGTGTCGGCCTATCTGCACTCCGCCACCATGGTTAAGGCCGGTGTGTATCTGATGGCACGTCTCAATCCGGTGATGGGTGGGGAAGGCGGCTGGAGCATGATTCTGGTGGCCTTCGGTGCGGCCACTGCCATCATCGGTGCCGTGCTGGCGATTCGTCAGACTGACCTCAAGCGCTTGCTGGCCTACACAACGGTGACGGTGTTGGGGCAGCTGACCATGCTGATCGGCACCAACACCACCTACGGTCTGCAGGCTTTCGTGCTGTATCTGTTGGCGCACTCGCTTTACAAGGGCGCACTGTTCATGGCGGTGGGGGCCATCGATCATTCCACCGGCACGCGTGAGATATCCAAGCTCGGTGGCTTGATCCGCTACATGCCGCTGACCGGCGCTGCCGTGGCGCTGGCGGCCTTCTCCAACGCGGGCTTGCCGCCGTTCTTCGGCTTCATCGCCAAGGAGTTCAAGTACGCCGGCCTGATCGAGATGGGCATGGTGGGCTGGGTCGTCACCATCGCGATGGTTTTGACCAACGCCCTGTTGCTCGCCGCCGCGGCTTTGGTGTTCATCCGCACCTTCCTCGGCAAGGAAGGGCCGTACCCCAACAAGCACCCGCACGAGGTTTCACTGCCGATGTGGCTGGGACCGGTGTTGCTGGCGCTGGGTGGCTTCATTCTCGGCGCCTGGAACAATTGGCCGGAAACATGGATCGTCAATGCAGCCGTGCAGTCGGTATCGCGTGGTGACGTGGATGTGCAGCTCTACCTATGGGGCGGCATCACGCCTGCCGTGATTGCGAGTGTCATCACCGTCACGCTCGGCGCGTTGTTCTACAGCTACCGCCATGTGGTCCGGCGTCAGTTGGCACGTTTCCGCGTGTTCTGGAACACCAGTGGCGACGTCATCTGGGATCGCCTGATCAAGAAGGTCTTTGCCTTCGCAGGCAGCATTGCCGCCAATTTCCAGCACGGGTCATTGCGTTTGCACATGACCATGATGAGCTTGATCGTTTCGGCGGTGATTTTCGTGGCGCTGATCGTGAGCGAAGAGAATCTGCTGTCTGGCGGCGCGTACTCGCCGATCACGCTTCCGGGTGTGCTGGGTTGCCTGATTGCGCTCAGTGGGGCAGCGGCGGCGGCGGTGATGCGTGGGCGCCTGGCGCTGGTAACGGCGCTGGGCGCCAGCGGCTTGGGCCTGGCGCTGGTTTTCCTGTCCGCCAACGCGCCGGACGTTGCCATCACGCAGTTGATGGTCGAGACCCTGACGGTGGTGTTCCTGGCGTTTGTCTTCCGCACCATGCCGCGTATCCCGAGCGTGGGGGCTCGCCGTGGCTCGGTGCGCATCTTCCACGCGGTGGTTGCCACGCTGTTTGGCCTGGCCGTCGCGGGGGCGCTGATTGCTGCGGTCGATCATCCGCTGCCCGGCGACATCGCGGAGTGGTTCCTTGCCAACAGTTACCCAGGTGGTCACGGCAGCAACGTGGTGAACGTCATCCTGGTGGACTTCCGTGCCTTCGATACGCTGGGCGAAATCGTCGTGGTTGCACTGGCAGCGCTCGCGGCAGCCACTTTGCTGAGTGGGTGCAAGCCTGCCGTGTTGCACGAGCGTCCCGAGCCGGAATTCGCCTCTTCCATGTTGCGCCAGGGCCTGCGTCCGTTCGCTGCGGTGCTGATGCTGGTTTCGCTGATGCTGCTGTGGCGCGGTCATAACCTGCCCGGGGGCGGTTTCATCGGTGGTCTGGTTGGCGCGATCGGCTTCATCCTGCTGGTGCTGTCGTTCGGCAACCGCGTTGCACGTGATCTGATGTGGACCTCCCCGCCACGCCTGATCGGGGTCGGCCTGGCGTGCGCTCTGGTGGCTGGCCTGTTCGGCATCCTGGTGGGCGACAGCTTCCTGACCGGCCTGTGGTTCGAACTGATGGGGGTGAAACTGGGGACGCCGCTGTTGTTTGACGTGGGCGTGTTCCTGACCGTCTTCGGATCGGTCATGCACATGGTGCAACGGCTTGCAGGGAGGGCTACCTGATGGAAATCATTGCTGCACTGACGGTGGGTGGCCTGGCCGGTATCGGCGTATGGATGCTGCTCGACCGTAATCTGGTTCGTGTCGTACTCGGCGTGGTCGTGATCGGCAACGCCATCAACCTCGGCGTGTTGACCTCCGGCCGCTTCTTCGGTGAGTCCGCTGCCTTCGTGACCGCCGACAACGTGCCGATCGATGCCGCCAACCCGCTGCCGCAGGCGCTGGTGCTGACGGCCATCGTGATCGGTTTCGGGCTGTTCGTGTTCGCCTTGGCGGTGCTGAAAAGCGTGCGCGAAACGCATGGCATCACCACCACTGACGTGGTGACCGCGGTAACCGAGGAGCCGGCCCCGGACGGGCGCGGCGATACGGGCGCGGAGGATGATCCTGAAGTGAAGGCCGAGGAGGTTCGCGCATGATGAATTTCCTCCTTGTTGCACCGATTGTGGTTCCTCTCGCAACGCTGGTGCTGTGTCTGCTGCTGCGCCCGCATCACGCACTCGTGCGGCGTGTCAGTGTGATTGGCGCGGCTGCCTTGCTGGTGGTGGGCGTGGCCTTGGTGTGGCTCGCCGCTTCCGATGTGGTGTTGGCCGGCCAGTTCGGTGGCTGGCAAGCACCCTACGGCATCTCGGCGGTGATCGACCGGCTGTCGGCGGTGATGGTTGCCATCACCGGCGCGGTGGGCCTGGCCACAGTGCTGTACGGACTGCACCGTGAAGGTGAAGCCGAGGTCGCACGTGATTTCCACATCTTCGTGCATGGCTTGCTGTGCGGCGTGTGTGGTGCCTTCATCACGGCCGATGTGTTCAACCTCTACGTGTGGTTCGAGGTGCTGCTGATCGGGTCGTTCGCGCTGCTTTCGCTGGGCGGCGGGCGTCGCCGTCTGGCCGGCACGATGACCTACGTGGTGTTGAACCTTTTGGCAACGCTGCTCTTCCTGCTGTCCGCGGGCATGATCTACAGTGCCACCGGCACGCTCAACATGGGCGAACTGGCGATGATCTTCCGCTCCGGCGAAGTCCCGCCGGGCTCGACGATGGCCGTGGTGTTGATGCTACTGTCGTTCTCGATCAAGGCCGCCTTGTTCCCGGTGTTCGGTTGGTTGCCGGCTTCGTATCACGTCTCATGGACGCCGGTTTCGGCGCTGTTCGCCGGGCTGCTGACGAAGGTCGGCGTGTATGCGTTGATCCGCATGGTCACGTTGTTGTGGCCCGAGTATGGCGACGCCCATGTGGTGCTGTTGTGGATTGCCTGCGCGACGATGCTCATCGGTGTGCTGGGTGCCGCGGCCCAGATGGAAGTGCGCCGCATCCTGTCTTTCCACATCGTGAGTCAGGTCGGCTACATGATTCTGGGGCTGGCGCTGGCCACTCCGCTGGCGCTGGCCGGCGCGGTGTTCTACCTGATTCACCATATCGTGGTGAAGGCCAATCTGTTCTTCGTCGGCGGCATCGCGGCGCGCCTCACGGGCTCGGAGCGGCTTGTGGCCATGGGCGGGCTGTACGCCAAGTGGCCATTGCTAGCGATCCTGTTCGCCATTCCGGCATTGTCGCTGGCGGGCATTCCGCCCTTGTCGGGCTTCTGGGCCAAGCTGGTGTTGGTCAAGGCGAGTCTGGAGGGTGGGTTCTGGTGGGCGGCAGGCATTGCGTTGGCCACCGGCATCCTCACTCTGTTGTCGATGAGCAAGATCTGGAACGAGGCTTTTCTCAAGCCGCACCCTCAGGGCGAAGAGGCAATCAAACCGATTCCGGGCATGCGTGCCACCTGGTGGGCGGTGACGGCGCTGGCCGCCATGACCGTCGTCATCGGTTTTGCTGCGGGCCCTGTAATGGAGTACGCCATCGCCGCCGCCGAGCAGCTCGCCGAGCCGGTGGGCTATCTGCAGCGCATGGCGCACGTGGGAGGCGAATAACATGTTTGGCATGCATCTTCTGCTGGCCTTTGCGCTGGCGGCCTTCTCAAACGCGCTGACGCCCATGGGTGTGGTGGTCTCGACGATCCTGATCTATTTGGTGCTGAAGATGGGCGCCGGCCTGATGGGCATGCGCGGTTACGTGCGACGGCTTGAGCTGGGCGTCGGCTTTGCCTTCTGGTTTGCATGGGAAATCATTCGTGCCAGCCTTGATGTGGCACGTGTGGTGTTCGGCCTGAACCGTTCGCCCAACCCCGCCATCGTGGCCATCCGCCTGCAGTTGCAGGACGAGCGCTACGCCACGCTGGTAGGTTGCCTGCTCACGCTGACGCCCGGGACGATGGCGCTCGAGTATGAGTCCGAAAGCGGCCTGATGTATGTGCACGCGTTGGATGCCACCAGGATCGAGACCGTCGAAACGGGTATTCGCGAGATCGAGGCGAGACTGCTGGCGTGGGTTGATGCCGGCGATTCCGCCGAAGCTGCCGAGGAGAAATTCAATGACCGTTGAACTTGCCGGTGCATTCTGGGTGTTGCCGCTGGTAGTGGTGTTGCTGGGGGTCAGTGCGGCCCTGATTCTGCTGCGCTTGCTGCGTGGGCCCACGGGAGCCGACCGGGTGGTGGCGATTGACGCGCTGACCCTGCTGGGTGTGGCGGGTATATCCACGGTTTCCTTGATGACCGCTCAGTCGGTGTTTCTGGACGTGGCCGTGGTGCTTGCCTTGGCGTCATTCCTTAGTACGGTGGCATTCACGTTGTTGTTCCGAAAGGACGACGACGGCGACCGTTTCACTCGGAGGGACGAGCAATGAGTGGTTCAGTGATGTCGTGGCTGGCTTCGGCGCTGGTCCTACTCGGGGGCTTGTTCTGTCTTCTCGGTGCGGTCGGGGTGTCACGCCTGCCGGATTGCTACAGCCGCATGCATGCAGCGAGCAAAGCCGGAGCCTTGGGCGCCGTGCTGATTCTTGCCGGCGTGGCAGCCGCCTCCAGTGGTGAAGTCGCCATGGAAGCCATCTTTGCTCTGCTCGTATTGCTTGCGACGGCGCCGCTGGCTGCGCACGCTGTATCGCGCGCGGCGTATCGCGCTGGTTTCAAGCCTGTATTGGGGCCGTTGGGCGACGCGATAGCCGAGCGCAACAAGGGTGAGAAGCCGGTGGAGCGCTGAGCCTGATACGGGTAAAAAAAGGCCGGAGCGCTGACGCGACTCCGGCCTTTTTTTGCCCGATTGGTTTGCTCAGGCGGCCCCGGCGGCCTTTGCCCAGGAATCCTTCAGCGTCGCCGTGCGGTTGAAGATCGGCGCTCCGTCTGCGGAATCCACGCGGTCAGCCACGAAGTAACCGTGACGTTCGAACTGGAAACGTTCTTCCGGCCGGGCGCGGCGCAGCGCCGGTTCGAGCCAAGCCGAAATGAGGCTCTTCGAGTCCGGGTTGATGTCGTCGGTGAAGCTGCGTTCCAGCTCCGGCGCATCACCCTCGCGCCGTGCGCCGGGGTTCGGATAGGCAAACAGGCGGTCGTACAGGCGCACTTCGGCGCGATAACCGTGTTTTGCCGACACCCAGTGCAGGTTGCCCTTGACCTTGTAGTTGTCAGCGCCGGGCGTGCCGCTCTTGGAATCCGGCATGTATTCGGCCAGCACGGCGATGACATTGCCGTCGGCATCTTTCTCGCAGCCAGTGCATTTCACGACATAGCCGTAGCGCAGGCGCACCATGTTGTCAGGGAACAGGCGGCGGAACCCCTTCACGGGCTCTTCCATGAAGTCTTCGCGCTCGATCCACAGCTCACGCGTGAACGGCATTTCACGTTTGCCAAGCTCGGGCTTGAGCGGGTGGTTGGGCGCTTCGCACAGCTCTTCCCCGTCTTCCGGGTAATTGGTGATGATGAGCTTGAGCGGGTCGAGCACTGCGACGCGGCGTTCGGCGGCTTCGTTGAGGTGCTCGCGCATGCACTCTTCGAGCACGCTCATGTCGATCCATGCGTCCGATTTCGACACGCCGATGCGCTCGGCAAACATGCGGAAGCCTTCGGGCGTGAAGCCGCGGCGGCGCGCGCCGATCAGCGTCGGCAGGCGCGGGTCGTCCCAGCCGTCCACAAAGCCTTCTTCGACGAGCTGGATCAGCTTGCGTTTGGACAGCACCGTGTAGTTCAGATTGAGGCGGGCGAACTCGATCTGCTGAGGTACCGGCAGATCGAACATGCCGGCCTCGGCCAGCGTCGCCAGCAGCCAGTCGTAGAACGGGCGCTGATCTTCGAATTCGAGCGTGCACAGCGAGTGCGTGATGTTCTCGATGGCGTCTTCGATCGGGTGCGCGAACGTATACAGCGGATACACGCACCACCGGTTGCCCGTGCGGTGATGCGCCGCGCGGCGGATGCGGTAGATCACCGGGTCACGCAGGTTGATGTTGGCGCTGGCCATGTCGATCTTGGCGCGCAAGGCGTGCGTGCCGTCGGCGAATTCACCGGCACGCATGCGCGCGAAGAGGTCGAGGTTTTCGTCGACGCTGCGGGTGCGGAAGGGGCTCTCCTTGCCCGGTTCGGTCAGCGTGCCGCGCAGCGCGCGCATCTCGTCGGCGGGCAGCGAATCCACATAGGCCTTGCCGGATTTGATCAGGCTGACCGCGCACTGATACATGGTCTCGAAGTAGTCCGAGGCGAAGTACAGATGCTCACCCCACTCGAAACCCAGCCAGCTCACCGCGTCGATGATGGCATCGACGTATTCCTGGTCTTCCTTCTCCGGGTTGGTGTCATCGAAGCGCAAATGACATACGCCGCCGTAATACTCGGCGAGCCCGAAGTTGAGACAGATCGACTTGGCGTGACCGTAGTGCAGGTAGCCGTTCGGCTCGGGCGGAAAGCGCGTCTCCACGCGACCCGACCACTTGCCGCTGTGGTTGTCGTCTTCGATGATGCTGCGGATGAAGTTGCCGGGAGCCGGTGCGTTCTTGGAATGTTCGGACACTGTAGCCTCGATGAATGTGCGGGCCGAAGATAGGGCAGGGCGGAATTCTACCCTGCGAGGCGCATCCGCTACACTGGCGCATTCAGCTAACCCGGTGATTTAGGCATGCACGCGCACGCTCAGGAGTGTGGTCGATGAACCCCCACGGTGCATTTGCGGCATTCGCCGCAGTCGGCATTGGCGCCGCCTGTGGTGCATGGTTGCGCTGGGGCTTGGGCTTGCTGCTCAACCCGGTGTTCGTGTCGGTGCCGCTCGGCACGTTGGTGGCCAATCTTATTGGCGGTGGCCTGATGGGGGCGGTGCTGGCCTTCGTCCATGGCGGAGCTGCACTTTCCCCCGCCATCAAATTGCTGCTCACCACAGGCCTGCTCGGCGGGCTGACCACGTTCTCGACCTTTTCGGCAGAAGGCCTGCATTTGTTGCAGCGTGGCGAGTGGGGGTGGCTGGCCGCACACACGCTGATGCACGTGGTCGGCTCGTTGGCGATGGCCTGGGCGGGCTATACCGTGGTCATGGCGCTGCGCGCCTGAGCCAACGCGCCGCGCCGCCGCCCGCCTGTCGGCCGGTGGCAAAGCAGGCGGTGAGCAGGTATCCGCCGGTGGGCGCTTCCCAATCCAGCATCTCTCCACAGCAGAACACGCCGGGCAGTTGCTTCAGCATCAGGTCTTCGTCGAGGGCCTCGAAGCGCACCCCGCCGGCGCTGCTGATGGCTTCGTCCAGCGGCCGCGGGCGTAGCAGGCGCAGCGGCAGATTCTTGATGGCTGCGGCAAGCTGCGCGGCGTCGTCCATCACCTCGCGCGTGGTGCATTCACGCAGCAATGCGGCTTTTACGCCTTCGATGCCGGCCTTGCTCTGCAGGTGGCTCGACAGCGAGCGTCGTCCGCGCGGGCGGTCGAGGTCTTCTTGCAGTCGTTGCTGCGTGCGCCCCGGTGCAAGGTCGAGGTGCAGGGTGGCTTCGCCGCGTGCTTCCAGCGTGTCGCGCAGCGGCGCCGACAGGGCGTAGATCAGGTTGCCTTCGATGCCGCTGGCTGTGATGAGGCACTCGCCCGCGCGTGTATGCTCGGTGCCGTGGGTGTCCGTCACGCGTGCAACGACGTTTTTCAGCGGTTGCCCGGCGTGGCGTTTGCGCAGGTGTTCGCTCCACGCCACGTCAAAGCCGCAGTTGGCGGGGCGCAGCGGCGCGATATCAACGCCTCGCTCGGCGAGCCACGGTATCCATGCGCCGTCCGAGCCAAGCCGGGCCCAACTGCCGCCCCCCAAGGCCAGCACCACCGCACCGGTGGTCACCATGGTTTCGCCGTTCGGTGTGGCAAAGCGCAGGTCGGCCTGCGACCAGCCCAGCCAACGGTGGCGCACATGCAGCCTAACGCCGGCTTCGCGCAGGCGGTGCAGCCAGGCGCGCAGCAGCGGCGCGGCTTTCATTTCGTTGGGGAATACGCGGCCCGAGCTGCCGACGAAGGTCTGCACGCCCAGCCCGGCAGCCCACTCACGCAGGGCGGCGGCGTCGAAGGCGTGCAGCAGAGGTGCGAGCTGCTTCGCGCGCTCGGCATAGCGACCGACGAACTCGGCTGTTGGTTCGGAATGCGTGAGATTGAGCCCGCCGATCCCGGCGAGCAGAAACTTGCGGCCGGGCGAGGGCATGGCGTCGAAGACGTCCACCCGGTATCCCCCGGCCGACAGCACTTCCGCCGCCGCCAGCCCGGCCGGCCCGCCGCCGATGACGGCGATGTCGGTAGTGACGGCGCTCATCGCTGAATGGCCGCCCACGCGGCGCGCTTGGCTTGCGCCGACGTGCCGGCGTTCGCCGGGCTCGTCGAGGGCAGACGGATGAGCGTGAGCTGTTCAGCCTGCGCGCCCAGCGTCGGCAGTACGCGGCGGCGAAACAGATCCGCCGCGAGCGTGCCGTTGAAAAACACGCGATCGATCTGCGGGTGGCGTGCAAACAGGCTGGCGAAGTCGTTGATTTCCATGGATTCGGCCTCGATGGCGCTGTCGAGGCTGCCTTGTCGGCGGCAGGCGTTCAGTACGTCCCACAGGATGAAGCCCCGCGCGCTCAGCGCCGCGATGCGCTCGGCGTACGGAGCGGCGGCATCAAAACCCAGCACTTCGGCCATGATCGGCCAGAACAGGTTGCGCGGATGGGCGTAGTACTCGCCCGCGGCGAGCGAAGCCGCCCCGGGCATGCTGCCGAGAATCAAGCTGTGTGCGGTGGCCGAGGCCACGGGCGGGAAGGCCTGGAGTCTGGACATCGAAGGCTGCAGGGTGTGAGGCTGCGCGGCGGTCGTTTGGGCCGACATTGTGCCGTGAAGTCTGCGCGGCTGCTTCCTATACTCAAGTTGATCGGATGCTGAATCCGGTGAGCGTCGTCCGGAGGCGTCCGGTTCTCGATGAGGAGAGCGGTCATGGACACGCACAACTTCCAGAAGATGATGTATTCGTACTCCGACGGCTGGCAAGACCTGATGCGCATGCATCCGAACCCGCGACGCCTGATGTGGATGTACGTTGCGCCGATGTCGCTCGTGCCGGCCGCGATGTTCGTATATGCGATGGTCGTCACGCCCGGCGCGGTGCTGCCGGCGGTGATCCCCCACATGTCGATGGGCGAGGCCGTGCTCGTGGCGGCGATGTTCTTTGCCATCGAAATCGGCATGGTGGCCTTGATGGCGTCGATGATTCAGCAGATGGGCAACGTCGTGGACGCTGCGCCGAGCTACGAGGAATCCTTCGTGCTCGCCGCCATCGCGCCCACGCCGCTTTGGGTGGGCTCGCTGGCCTTGCTGGTGCCCTCGGTGTGGTTCAACGGCGCAGTGATGCTGGCAGCCTGGGTGGGCTCGGCCGCGTTGATCTATCACGGCGTTTATCCGCTGTTCCGTCTTGACAGTCGCAGCCGTGCGCGCGTCCTGGGTACCTTCGTGCTGCTTGCCGGCGTGGTGGTGTGGGCCACGCTGATGGTGGTGATGTCGTTGCTGTTGAGCATGGTGGTGGGGCTGCGCTGAGTCGTGCCGAGCGTGTCAGTCGATCCAGAAGCGGCCGCGCGCCCGCACCAGTTCCCAATTGTGCGGGCTGGCGTGTTGCTGGCAGGCGCCAAAGCGGAACGAGGGCTCAATCTCCGGCATTTCGAAGCGCAGGTCGGCAAACCACGCGCAGCGCCGGGTTTCGTCGGAAGTGATCTCCAGCAGCCGGCCAAAGCGCGCGAAGCGGCGAAACGCCGCGAAGCTGTCGTGCTGCCACGCCTCGCGTGCGAATGCGGCGTCATCGGCGCTGCCGAAGCGCGGCACTTCAACCCAGTGGTCGGGGGCGGCGGAGCCGTAGGCAGCGTCCACGCGTCCGGCGATCCACGGCCACCGTGACGTGGCGGGGGCGCCCTCAAGGCGGCGCAGATTCACGCGGGCGACGTGCCAGGCGTCGCCGCGTTCCACGATCAGCATCCAGTTGAAGGGCGAAAACGGCTGCGGCAATGCGGTGACGGTGGAATGCGCACCGAGGCGTGCGGCGTGAGCCGACGCAAGCTCCAGCGCCGCACGCTGCTGCTGCGCGAGAAAGCCGAAGTAGGCCACCACACACCCGAGCGCAATCACCGCCGCACTGCGCCCGGCGCGCGTGCGCAGGCTGAGCAGCAATCCGGCGATCAGCACGCCGGTGACGACCGGGTCGATGACGAACACCAGCGGCCAGGCGAGGCGCATGTCCGACAGCGGCGCGAAGAGCTGCAGGCCATACGCCGTGACGATGTCGCCACCGATGTGTGCCAGCAGCCCGAGCGTGACGGGTGCAAGCAGTGGGCGCCACCAGTGCAGCTTCCCGACGGCAAGCGCAAACATCATCGCCAGCAATGGCGCCCACAGCGGCAGCAGCGCCAGCGAGTGGGTGAAGCCCTGATGTTGATTGAGATACGTCAGCGTGCCGAACAGGCGCAGCACGAAGTCGACGTCCGGGAACACCGCCGCGGCGGTCGCTGCAGCAATACGCACGCGTAGCCCGGGCTGGCCGTTGCGGGCAACAGACGGCGCAGTGGCGCGTGCGACCAGCGCACCGCTCAAGGCGTGGGTCAGCGGATCCACTGCGCCTGGGCGGGTAGAACGCGATGGATGCCGTGGTGCAGGCGCTTGGCGCGCTCAAGCCGCCGGGCAAGCAGCGCGCGCGTATCGGCCGAGTCAGGGCTGTCGTCACCCATCCAATGCATGAAGCTCATCAGATACAGCGTGGTGAGCGCGCTTTCTTCGAGCGCGCGCTGCACGAAGCCGGCCCTGCACCCGGCGCCTTCGCGCACCCACTGCACCGTGCGGCTGATGCGCAGCACGGCTGGAATCTGCACGTGCAGGTGGCCAGGCTCGAGCTTGCCGAGAATCATCTGCCGGGTGGGCGCGCGGTGTTCGGCCAGCGCGTCCAGCCACGCCATGATCAGCGCGTGAAGGCGCGCATGCGTCTCCAGATCGGCGAAGCCTGCCGCCTCACTGCGCTTCAGCATCGCCTCATCGGCGCGGTCGAACCATGCCTCGGCGATGTCCTCTTTCTCGCGGAAGTGTGCGCGGATGCCGTTCAGCGAAAGCTTCAGCGTTGCGGCGATGTCGTGCAGGCGCACACGCTCCCAGTGGTCGCGTTCGGCCAGTTCGAGGGCGGTGTCGACAATGCGGTCGCGCGTGCTGCGTCGAGTGGGCATGCGGGTATCCGTCGGGCGGCGTCGGTCGGTGCAGTATAGGACAGCACGCTGGCGCGCCCGTGCGGGCGAGGGCGTGGGGCGGGTCTGGCATAATCGCGGGCCTGTGAATGCAAGTGTCCGCGCCGTGAGTTCTGCCCCCGAAGCCCCCCGAGCCCCGCGTTTTTCCGACTGCCTGAGCGCGGACCGGCCGCGCCTGCGCGCGCTCGAACGGCGCATGGGGCGCGAGAAGGGCGATAAGCGGGCCAAGCTGCAGGCCGATTTCGACGCCTTGCAGCAGCGCTCGCGTGCCTTGCTGGCGGAGCGCACGGCAAATCTGCCGAAGCCGGATTTCCCGCCCGAACTGCCGGTGACGCAAAAGCGCGAAGAGATTGCCGAGGCCATCCGCGCGCATCAGGTGGTCATCGTGTGCGGCGAGACCGGCTCGGGCAAGACCACCCAGTTGCCGAAGATCTGCCTGGAATTGGGGCGCGGAGCATCCGGCCTGATCGGCCACACCCAACCACGACGCATTGCCGCACGCGCCACCGCCACCCGTATCGCTCAGGAACTGAAGAGCGATCTGGGCGAGGCGGTCGGCTACAAGATCCGTTTCACCGACCGGCTCAAGCCCAGCAGCTACATCAAACTGATGACCGACGGCATTCTCCTTGCGGAGACGCAGGGCGATCCGTCGCTGTCGGCCTACGACACGATCATCATCGACGAGGCGCACGAGCGCAGCCTCAACATCGACTTTCTGCTCGGTTATCTGCGCACCCTGCTGCCGCGACGGCCGGATCTGAAGATCATCGTCACCTCGGCCACGCTCGATGCCGACCGCTTTGCGCGCCACTTCAGTATCGACGGCAAGCCGGCGCCGGTGATCGAGGTGTCGGGCCGCCTGTACCCCATCGAGATGCGCTACCGGCCGGTCGAGGCCGAGGGCAAGGAGCGGCGCGACAAAAGTCGCGACCTGCCTGAAGCCATTGCCGACGCGGTGGATGAGGCGCAGCGCATCGGCCCCGGTGACGTGCTGGTGTTCCTGCCCGGCGAGCGCGAGATTCGCGAGGCGGCCGAGGCGCTGCGCAAGTCGCCCGCAGCAGCGGCCATGGAGATCCTCCCCTTGTTCGCGCGCCAGTCGGCGCAGGAACAGGCGCGCGTGTTCTCAAACGGGCGCGGTCGGCGTGTGGTGCTGGCGACCAACGTGGCCGAGACTTCGCTGACGGTGCCCGGCATCCGCTACGTGGTGGACACTGGGTTGGCGCGCGTCAAGCGTTATTCCTATCGCAACAAGGTCGAGCAACTGCAGGTCGAGCCCATCGCGCAGTCGGCGGCCAAGCAGCGCGCCGGCCGTTGCGGCCGTGTGATGGATGGCGTGTGCTTCCGCCTGTACGCCGAAGACGATTTCACCGCGCGCGCCGCGCACACCGACCCCGAAATCCTGCGCTCGTCGCTGGCGGGTGTGATTCTGCGCATGAAGTCGCTGCGTCTCGGTGCGGTCGAAGATTTCCCCTTCATCGACGCGCCGCAGTCGCGCATGGTCGCCGACGGCTACCAGTTGCTGGCGGAACTGGGCGCGGTGACCGACGACGATGCACGCGAGCTCACGCCCACCGGTGAAGAGCTGGCGCGCCTTCCGCTCGACCCGCGCATCGGGCGCATGATTCTTGCCGCGCGCGATCGCGTCTGCCTTGCCGAGATGCTGGTGATCGCCTCGGCGCTGTCGGTGCAGGATCCGCGCGACCGCCCGCAAGAATCACCCGGTGCAGCCGATCAGGCACACGCCAAATTCCGCGGCGGCGAGCAGGATCAGCGCTCTGAATTCCTGTGGTATCGCAACGCCTGGAAGGCTTGGGACGAAGTTGTAAAGCACGAATCCGGCAGCCGCCAGAAAGCGTGGTGCAAGCAGCACTTCCTCAGCCACTTGCGCATGCGTGAATGGCGCGATGTGCACGGTCAGCTCGCCACGCTGTGCGCCGAACATGGCTGGAAAGAGAATCAGCTTGCGGCGGGCTACGAAGCCATCCACAAGGCGCTGCTCACCGGGCTTTTGGGCAATATCGGTACGCGTACGGAAGAGGCCAGCGGGCCGCAGGCCGGTAGTTATGTCGGGCCACGCGGCATCCGCTTCTGGCCGCACCCCGGTTCGGCGCTGGCCAAGAAGGCCGGCAAATGGACAATGTGCGCTGAGCTGGTGGAGACCTCGCGCCTGTTCGGCCGCTGCATTGCACGCATCGAGCCGGAGTGGGTGGAAGAGGTCGGTGCCCACCTCATCAAACGCCAGGTGTCCGAGCCGCACTGGTCCAAGAGTGCTGGCGCAGTGCGCGCCTGGGAACGCGGTACGCTGCACGGCCTGACGCTGTATTCACAGCGCGGCGTGGGCTATCGCGACATCGACCCCGCGCTGTGCCGGGAATTGCTGATCCGCGAAGGGCTGGTGCAGGGCGAGATCGCCGACGGCCCGGCGCGCGGCATGGCATTTTTGCAGCACAACCTCAAGCTGGTAACCGAGATCGAGCGCCTCGAGCACAAGTCGCGCCGCCCCGACGTGCTGGTGGACGAGACGCTGATCGAGGCGTTCTACGATGACCGAGTGCCTGCGGACGTGGTCGATCTGGCGAGTTTCGAGGCGTGGCGAAAACCGGCCGAGAAGGTCGAGCCCAAGCGTCTGCACCTCACCCGCGATCAGCTCATGCGCCACGAGGCGGCCGGCATCACCACCGACCGCTTTCCGGCCCAGTTCGAGGTGCTGGGCCAGAAGCTCAAGCTCGCCTATCTGCACGAGCCGGGCGCGGCCGATGATGGCGTGACGCTGACCGTGCCGCTGGCCATGCTCAACCAGATTCCCGCCGCGCGTTGCGAATGGCTGGTGCCGGGGCTGCTTGAAGAAAAGGTGTTGGCGCTGCTCAAGACCGTGCCGCAAAAGCATCGACACCGTCTGCAACCACTGACCGAGAGTGCCGCAGCCTTCGTCGACGCGGTGGAGGCGGGTGACTTCGAGCGCGACGAAGCGTTGCTGCGCGCATTGCAGACCTTCGTCGAAGAGCGCGTGTCGCTGAAACTGCCGATGGAGTCGTTCCGCGCGGAGAACCTGCCGGCCCATGCCTCGATGAATTTCCGCGTCATCGATGAGCATGGCCGGGTGCTGGGGCAGTCACGCAATCTGGCCGAGCTGCGCGCGCGTTTCGGCCGCGAGGTGGCCGAGCGCTTCCGCAAGGCACGCATCGAAGTGGAGCCCGAAGCCGCCGCTGCGCCAACCCAGGCTGTTGCTCCTGCCGCCAAGGCCAAAAGTGCAGGTGAGGGCGGTGGTCAGTCGGGCATCACGAGCTGGAGCTTTGGCGCGCTGCCGGAATTGCTGGAAGTGCGTGTGGCCGGGCGCGATGTCATCGGTTTTCCGGCGCTGCACGATGATGGCGACAGCGTTTCCCTGCGCCCCTTCGATACGCCGGAAGAAGCCGCCCGCGTGCATCGCAAGGGACTGGCGCGGCTGTTCGCGCTGAACCTCAAGGACCAGGTGCGTGCCATCGAGCGTCTGCCGGGGCTGCGTGAACTGGCTTTGGCCTTCATGCCCTTCGGTAACGAAGCCGAGCTGAAAGCCCAGTTGGTTGCCGCCACCATTGAGCGTGTGTGTCTGCTCGACCCCTTGCCGCAAGACGCCGATGCCTTCGCCACGCGCTGTGGTGAAGCCAAGCCACGCATGAGTCTTGTGGCGCAGGAATTCATGCGCATGACGCAGCAGGTGCTGACCGAGCGTGCTGCACTCGAAAAGCGGCTTTCCGGCATGAAGGGCTTTCCCGAGGTAGCGGACGACCTGCGCGGGCAGGTCGACGCGATGCTCGCCAAGAATTTCCTGCTGGCCAACCCGTGGGAGCGCCTGGCGCATTTCCCGCGTTACCTCAAGGCGGCTGCACTGCGCCTGGACAAGCTGCGCGCCAACCCGGAGCGCGATGCACAGCACATGGCCGATTGGCGCTCTCTCGCCCAGCCCTTCGAGCGCGAGCGGCTCACGCGTCTGCGTGCCGGCGTGGTCGAGCCGGCACTGGAAGAATTCCGCTGGCTGCTGGAAGAGCTGCGCGTGAGCCTGTTCGCGCAGGAGCTCAAGACGCCGATGCCAGTGAGCGTGAAGCGCCTGCAGAAAATCTGGGACGCGCGGCCGCGCTGATGGCGCACACAAGCGCCTCACGCTCGCTGCAAGTCTTTCTTTTGGCGCAGGAACGTGTTATGTTCGCGCGCTTTCCCTTGCTCCACCGGTCTTCGCATGCCGGGGGGCTGTCCTAAACCACAAGGAGTACGCATGCGACACTACGAAATCGTGTTCATCGTCCACCCGGACCAGTCCGAACAGGTCCCGGCGATGATCGAGCGCTACCAATCGCTCGTGACCGGCACCGGTGGCCAGATCCACCGTCTGGAAGACTGGGGCCGCCGTCAGATGGCTTACCCGATCCAGAAAATGCACAAGGCCCACTATGTTCTGATGAACATCGAGTGCGGCAACGAAGCGCTGGCCGAACTCGAGCACGCCTTCAAGTTCAACGACGCCGTGCTGCGTCACCTCGTCATCCAGCGTAAGGGCCCGGTCACCGTGGCTTCGCCGATGATGAAGGAAGAGAAAGCACGCTCGCTGACCCCGGTCGCCACCGAAGGTGACGACGACAGCGCAAGCGAAGAGGCCTGAGCGGCCCAAGGTGACGGACACGGGGCTGAACCGGCTCTGCCTTGAGGCGGAACTGGTTGAGTTGCAGCCGTTGCGCCTCACCCCGGCCGGTATTCCGGTCAGTGGATGTGCGTTGCAGCACACGTCGAAGCAGGTTGAAGCCGGATTGGCGCGGCATGTTTCGATGGAGTTGCAGGCGGTGGCGATCGGCGAGCTGGCAAAAGTGCTGGCTGCAGCTTCCCCGGGGATGTCAATGCGGGTGACCGGCTTCCTCGCTGCGCGCAGCCAGCGCAGTCGAAGCCTGGTGCTTCACCTGGATACGATCGAATTTCTGGAAGGAACGAAAAATGGCTTTCAAGTCGAAGTCCAAGTTCAAGAAAAAGGATGACCGTCGCGGCGGTGGTCTGTTCAAGCGTCGCAAGTTCTGCCGCTTCACGGCCGAGAAGATCGAAGAGATCGACTTCAAGGATGTGGATCTGCTGAAAGACTTCATCACCGAAACCGGCAAGATCATGCCGGCTCGCATCACCGGTACCAAGGCCGGCTACCAGCGTCAGCTGTCGAGCGCGATCAAGCGCGCTCGCTTCCTGGCCCTGCTGCCTTACACCGACCTGCACCAGTAAGGAGAAACGGACATGCAGATCATTCTCCTCGAGAAAGTCGTGAACCTCGGTGTCCTCGGTGACATCGTCAAGGTCAAGGACGGTTACGCACGCAACTTCCTGATCCCGCAAGGCAAAGCCAAGCGCGCCACGGAAGCCAACAAGGCCGAATTCGAAGCCCGTCGCGCCGAGCTCGAGCGCGTTCAGGCCGAGAAGCTTGCCGCTGCTCAGGCGGTTGCCTCCAAGCTCGACGGTCTGGTGGTTCAGATCGTTCGCAAGGCTGGCATGGACGGCCGTCTGTTCGGCTCCGTCGGCAACGCCGACATCGCCGAAGCGCTGCAGGCTCAAGGTCATGACATTGACCGCAGCACCGTCCGCCTGCCGGATGGCCCGCTGAAGCAAGTCGGTGAAGTGCAGGTTGAAGTTGCACTGCACTCCGACGTGGTGGCTCCGATCACTGTTGCAGTGGTGGGCGACCAGCAGTAATTTGCTGCGACACGGTCTGTGAAACGGGGCTGCCTTGGCAGCCCCGTTTTCATTTGTGGGCTCGGCGGCGGTGTGGCCGTTCATCCGGGCTAGAATCAACCCCCGTTCCACCGATTTGATTGGCGAGATGTCCGTGTCCAGAGCTCCGTATTCCGAAGACCCGCAGATCAGCGCGATCCGCCTGCCGCCCCATTCGATCGAGGCCGAGCAGGCGCTGATCGGCGGCATCCTGCTCGATAACACCGCGTGGGAGCGTATTGCCGACCTGGTTTCGGCGAGCGACTTCTATCGCGATGATCACCGCCGCATTTACGCGCACATCGCCAAGCTCGTCGATCTCGGCAAGCCTGCCGACGTAGTGACCGTGTTCGAGTCGTTGGAAAAATCCAACGAGTCAGAGCAGGCCGGCGGTTTGGCCTATCTGGCCGATATTGCCAACAGCACGCCCTCGGCCGCGAACATCCGGCGCTACGCTGAAATCGTTCGCGAGCGCGCGATCCTGCGCAAGATGGTGGCGGTGGGGGACGAAATTGCCGCAAGCGCGCTGAACCCGTCCGGCCGCGATGCCAAGTCGCTGCTCGACGAGGCCGAGTCCAAGGTCTTCGAGATTGCCGAGGCGGGCGCGCGTGACACCAGCGGTTTTGTGTCCATCCAGCCCTTGCTGCAGAAAGTTGCCGACCGCGTTCAAGAGCTGTACGACCGCGACAACCCCCACGAAGTCACCGGCGTGCCCACCGGGTTGGCGGATCTCGATGACAAGACTTCGGGTCTGCACGCTTCCGACATGATCATCATCGCCGGCCGTCCTGCGATGGGTAAGACCACCTTGGCCTTGAACATAGCCGAGCACGTCGCGGTCGATTGCAAGTTGCCGGTGGCGATCTTCTCGATGGAGATGCCGGGCACTCAGCTCGCCACGCGCTTCATCTCCTCGATTGGTCGCATCGACCAGACCAAGCTGCGTACGGGGCGGCTGACCGACGATGATTGGCAACGCCTGACTTCCGCCATGGGCCGGTTGTACGACGCACCCATCTTCATCGACGAAACCGGTGGCCTGAACCCCATCGACTTGCGTGCGCGCTGCCGGCGCCTGGCGCGCCAGTGCGGCAAGCTCGGCCTGATCGTCATCGATTACCTGCAGCTCATGACCGGTGTGCGCGACAGTGACAACCGTGCATCCGAATTGTCGGACATCTCCCGTTCCGTCAAATCGCTGGCCAAAGAGCTGGACGTGCCGATCATTGCGTTGTCGCAGCTCAACCGCAGCCTTGAGCAGCGCCCCAACAAGCGCCCGGTGATGTCCGACTTGCGTGAATCCGGTGCCATCGAACAGGACGCGGACATCATCATGTTCATCTACCGTGATGAGGTCTATAACCCCGATTCTCAGGACAAAGGCTCTGCCGAACTGATCATCGGCAAGCACCGTAACGGGCCGACCGGTACGGTGCGCCTCACTTTCCGCGGTGAATGCACGCGCTTCGAAAATTTCGCATCCGCCGTAAGTTATTGATCCGTATCGAGCCCCCGGGTGCTTTGCAAAGAAATTTCGGAAAGAGTGGTGGAAGGGGCTTGACGCATGTTTTTGTGTCTATACAATGCGCCCCTCTTCGCCGCTGATTGTGTTGTTTGCAGCGGGTTTGAGGGGATTTGTGAGGTGTTTCGGCGTTAAAGATTTTTCGCTGAGATGCTTGACGAAGTGAAGTGAGTTGTACATAATCTCGCTTCTTCGCTGCCGGGTGGCAGCGGTTCTTTAAAAATTTGGACAATCGATAAGTGTG
>NZ_BAAKIY010000004.1:0-520503 GCF_059703745.1 Pseudazoarcus sp. NS20 | reverse complement strand
ACAATCAGCGGCGAAGAGGGGCGCATTGTATAGACACAAAAACCCCTGTCAACACCCCAACAACAACTTCTTCAAAACAACACAAACACAACCACGCACCAATCCAGTGCCATCAGATACTTAGGCGAAAAAAACGCTCCCGAGAACTCGGGTGATTCAAGGACGGCGCGTGGGCAATAAGCGCAAGTTAGAATGCAGACCTCACCTGAAACGCGACGGAAGCGATGAAACCGTACCTAGACCTGATGCGCCACGTGCTCGAGCATGGCGATGAGAAATCCGATCGCACCGGCACCGGCACTTTGTCAGTGTTCGGCTGGCAGATGCGCTTTAACCTGGAAGAAGGCTTTCCCTTACTGACCACCAAGAAGCTGCACACCCGCTCGATCATCCACGAGTTGCTGTGGTTTCTGCAGGGCGATACCAACATCCGTTATCTGAAAGAGAACGGCGTATCCATCTGGGACGAGTGGGCAGATGCCGATGGCGACCTCGGCCCTGTGTACGGCAAACAGTGGCGTCGCTGGGAAACAGCCGACGGCCGCACCATCGACCAGATCAGCCGCCTAATCGACGGGCTCAAGAACAACCCGGATTCCCGCCGCCACATCGTGTCGGCGTGGAACCCCGGCGAAATCGATGGCATGGCCCTGCCCCCCTGCCACGCACTGTTCCAGTTCTATGTGGCCAATGGCCGGCTGTCGTGCCAGCTGTATCAGCGCAGCGCCGATATCTTTTTGGGCGTGCCGTTCAACATCGCGTCCTACGGACTGCTACTGGCCATGGTGGCGCAGGTGTGCGGCTACCGTGCCGGTGACTTCGTATGGACCGGCGGCGATTGCCATCTGTACAGCAACCATCTCGAACAGGCGCGTGAGCAGCTGTCGCGTGAGACGCGCGCACTGCCGACGCTGAAGATCAACCCGGAGGTGAAGGATCTGCTGGCGTTCCGCTTCGAGGACTTCACGCTGGAAGGCTACGACCCGCACCCCCACATCAAGGCACCGGTGGCCGTATGAGCAACGAGACGGAAATCATCTTTGTCGTGGCGCGCGCAAAAAACGGCGTGATCGGGCGGGACAACGCTCTGCCGTGGCGGCTCAAGGCCGATCTTGCGCACTTCAAGCGCGTGACCATGGGCCAACCCATCGTGATGGGCAGAAAAACCTGGGAGTCGCTCGGGCGCCCGCTGCCGGGCAGACGCAATCTGGTGGTGACACGCAACCCCTCCTATGTGGCAGAGGGCGCGGAGGTGTTCACCAGCCCGCAGGCCGCCATCGCTGCGGCGAACGCCGACACGGTATGCGTGATCGGCGGCGCCGAGCTGTATCGTCAATTGCTGGCCACCGTACACCGGCTGGTGATTACGGAGGTTGATGCGGAAGTGGACGGCGATGCGTACTTTCCGGAGTTCGACCCGGCCCAGTTCGTTGAGGTCTCTCGTGAGACGCACCAAGCGGACGCCGACAACGAGCACGACTTTGCCTTCGTGGAGTACCGCCGCCGCTGAACACGGCGGCACCAATGCAAACGGCCCGGTCTAAACCGGGCCGTTTGCATTTCAGCGCTACGCTGTCACTTCACGCAATCAACGTAGTAATCGACCACGCCGTTGCGCTCTTCACGCACGAAACCATGGATGTCGGTCTCGAAGCCCGGGAACTTGGCGTTGAAATCACGCGCGAACTGCAGGTAGCGCATGATCGTCGGGTTGAAGCGCTCGCCCGGAATCAGCAGCGGGATACCCGGCGGGTATGGCGTGACCAGCATGGCCGTAACGCGCCCTTCGAGATCATCGATAGGCACACGCTCGATCTCGCGATGCGCCATCTTGGCGAAGGCGTCCGCCGGCTTCATGGCCGGGACCATGTCCGACAGGTACATCTCGGTAGTCAAACGCGCGATGTCGTGTGCCGTATAGAAGCTGTGGATCTGCGCGCACAGATCCTTGAGGCCCACCTTCTCGTAACGCGGGTACTTTGCGATGAACTCGGGCATCACGCGCCACAGAGGCTGGTTGCGATCGTAGTCATCCTTGAACTGCTGCAACTCGGTCACCATGGTGTTCCAGCGGCCTTTGGTGATGCCGATGGTGAACATGATGAAGAACGAGTACAGACCGGTCTTCTCGACGATGATGCCGTGTTCGGCGAGGTAGCGCGTGAGGATGCCTGCCGGAATGCCCGACTCGGCGAAATCGCCATCCACGTCGAGGCCCGGGGTGATCACGGTGGCCTTGATGGGGTCGAGCATGTTGAAGCCTTCGGCGAGGTTGCCGAAGCCGTGCCAGCGCTCGTTGGCCTTGAGCGTCCAGTCTTCTCGCGTGCCCATGCCTTCTTCGGCAAGGAACTCGGGCCCCCACACTTTGAACCACCAGTCGGCCTCACCGAACTCGGCCTCGACCTTGCGCATGGCGCGGCGGAACTCGACGGCCTCATTGAGCGACTCTTCCACCAAGGCGGGACCGCCCGGCGGCTCCATCATCGCCGCCGCCACATCGCATGAGGCAATGATCGCGTACTGCGGCGACGTCGAGGTGTGCATCAGATAGGCCTCGTTGAAGATGTCGCGGTCGAGTTTGCGCGTCTCGGAATCCTGCACGAGGATCTGCGAGGCCTGACTCAGACCTGCCAGCAGCTTGTGGGTGGACTGCGTGGAAAAGATCATCGACGACTTGCAGCGCGGGCGATCAGCACCGATGGCGTGATAGTCGCCATAGAAATCATGAAACGCGGCGTGCGGCAGCCAGGCTTCGTCGAAATGCAGGGTATCGATCTGGCCATCGAGCATCTCCTTGAGGGTCTCGACGTTGTAGACCACACCGTCGTATGTGGACTGCGTCATGGTCAGGATGCGCGGTTTGCGGTCCCTGGCTTCGCGGGCAAACGGATTGGCGTCGATCTTCTTCTGGATGTTCTCCATCGAGAACTCTTCAAGCGGGATCGGGCCGATGATGCCGTAGTGGTTGCGCGTCGGCGTCAGGAACACGGGCACCGCGCCGGTCATGATGATGGAGTGCAGGATGGACTTATGGCAGTTGCGGTCGACCACCACGATGTCGCCCGGTGCCACCGTGGTGTGCCACACCATCTTGTTCGAGGTGGAGGTGCCGTTGGTGACGAAGTAAAGGTGATCGCAGTTGAAGATGCGCGCGGCGTTGCGCTCGCTCGCCGCGACCGGGCCGGTGTGATCGAGCAACTGGCCGAGTTCTTCCACGGCGTTGCACACGTCGGCACGCAGCATGTTCTCACCGAAGAACTGGTGGAACATCTGCCCCACCGGGCTTTTCAGGAAGGCCACGCCACCCGAGTGGCCCGGGCAATGCCACGAATACGAACTGTCCGCCGCGTAATGCGTCAGCGCACGGAAGAACGGCGGCGCCAGGGTTTCGAGGTAGTTCTTGGCCTCGCGCACGATGTAGCGTGCGACGAACTCCGGCGTGTCCTCGAACATGTGAATGAAGCCGTGCATCTCGCGCAGCACGTCGTTCGGCACGTGGCGCGTGGTGCGCGTCTCACCATAGATGAAGATGGGAATGTCCGCATTGCGGTGGCGGATCTCCTGCACGAAGGCACGCAAGCCGGCGATCGCCACATCGGCCGCCTCCGGCGAAGAGAACTCTTCATCGTCGATCGACAAGATGAAGGCCGAACCCCGGCTCTGCTGCTGTGCGAACGAAGTCAGGTCGCCATAACTGGTTACCCCAAGGACCTCAATGCCTTCGTCTTCAATGGCCTTTGCCAGCGCACGAATACCGAGGCCCGAGGTGTTCTCGGAACGAAAGTCCTCATCAATGATGATGATCGGAAAATGAAAGCGCATCCTCGGTTCTCCCGGCGCGGTCGGCTCTGCCGCCTGGCCATGTTGCATGTGGCGCGTTGCCACATCGTTACCAATAAAGCACAAGAGGCCGTGACCGGCCCCTGTGAAACGTTACGGCAAAAGGCCGAAAACGTCAGATCTTGGGAAGCGTGACGCCGCGCTGCCCCTGGTATTTGCCGCCCCGGTCGCCATACGAGGTTTCGCAGATTTCGTCCGATTCGAAGAACAGCATCTGCGCAACGCCTTCGTTCGCGTAGATGCGCGCCGGCAGCGGCGTGGTGTTCGAAAACTCCAGTGTTACGTGGCCTTCCCACTCGGGTTCAAGCGGCGTCACATTCACGATGATGCCGCAGCGAGCATACGTGCTCTTGCCGAGGCACACCGTCAGCACGCTACGCGGAATGCGGAAGTACTCCACGGTGCGCGCGAGGGCGAATGAGTTCGGCGGAATGATGCACACGTCACCGGTAAAATCGACAAAGTTGCCCGAATCGAAGTGCTTCGGATCAACGATGGTCGAATTGATGTTGGTGAAAATCTTGAATTCGTTCGCACAGCGTACGTCGTAGCCGTAGCTCGAAGTGCCATACGACACGATCTTGCCGGACTCGTTTTCCCGCACCAGCTCGGGAGCAAACGGTTCGATCATGCCTTGCTGCGCCGCCATGCGGCGGATCCACTTGTCGGACTTGATGGACATGCAGTGCTATTCCTGTGCGAACGGCCGGCATGGCCGGCGGCTGAAATGCGCGTAGTGTAGGGCATGCACTCCCTCAGGGAAAGGCGCACCCCACACCATTTTCGTTGCGACTACACGGCGCTCACATGCACGCGCACCACCCGGATCGCCTCCGCGTCGGCGGAGAGAATTTCGACGAACTCGCCGGCCAGGATGTCGTCATCCCCGAGCGCCGAATACGTGGTGTCGCCAACCCGGATGCGCCCTCTTCCGGCGGTGAAATCCGTCGCGGCTTCGCAGCGGCGGCCGATCAAAGCCTGCAACTCGTGGTTGATCTCACCGGCCGCGGCACCTCGGCCACCTCGACGTTGCACAAAGAAGCCCAGCGCAACAGACGAGAGCATGGTCACCGCAAACAACAGCAACTGAAGTGCAAACGGCATGCCCGGAAGGAGCAGCAGCAGGATGCCGACCATCATCGCGCCCAGGCCAATCCATAGCAGGAAGGCTCCGGCCACGACAATTTCCAGGCCGGCCACCACCAAGCCGCCGACCAGCCAGTACCACGGCGAAACGAATAGCGCCTCCAGGCTGCCCATGATCAGTTCGCCTTCGTCGGCGTCGCGCGCACGAGTTCGGTGATGCCAGCTACCGCCCCCGTAATGCCTCCTGCCTCCAGCGGCATCAGCACCAGCTTGCTGTTGTCGGCCTTGCCGATCTCCTGCAAAGCCTCCACGTACTTAAGGCCGAGGAAATACTGAATGGCCTGAATGTCACCTGCGGAGATGGCCTCCGACACCATGCGCGTGGCCTTGCCTTCGGCCTCGGCTTCGCGCTCACGCGCCTCCGCATTCAGGAACGCCGCCTGACGCTCACCTTCGGCGCGCAGCACGGCAGCCTGCTTTTCACCCTCGGCACGCAGAATTTCGGCCTCACGGGCGCCGGTAGCCTCCGTCACCTGCGCGCGGCGCTTGCGTTCGGCGGTCATCTGCAGGTTCATGGCGTCCTGCAGTTGAGGCGGCATCTTGAGGTCGCGAATCTCGATACGGATGATCTTCACGCCCCACGGGTTGGTGGCCTCATCCACGATGGCCATCAGCAGTTCGTTGATCCGCTGTCGGTTCGACAAGGTTTCGTCCAGATCCATCGAACCGATCACCGAGCGCAGGTTGGTGGTGGTCAGGTTGATGATGGCCTCTTCGAGGTTGCGCACCTGATAGGCGGCTTTCGCCGCATCGTCGATGCGGTAGAACACCACACCGTCGGCCACCACTGCAGCGTTGTCTTTGGTGATCACGGTCTGCGCCGGCACGTCGAGCACCTGCTCCATGATGGTTATGCGGCGGCCGATCTGATCCACGAACGGCACGATGATGCGCAGGCCCGAGTCGAGCGTATCGGTGTAGCGGCCAAATCGCTCGACCGTCCAGCGTTCGCCCTGCGGCACCGTCTTGATACCTGCAAAGATCAGTGCCACGGCGATCACGACGACGATGCCGGAGAAAATCAACAATCCATCCATGGGGCCAACTCCTTTTCAATCTGGGGACGATTCATCCGATCATACGCCGAATGCATTTCAATACCGGCGGAGCTCGCAGTGGTGGTCATCATCAGGCGGTGCGGCCGCGCACACACCGATCGCACCAGCGCAATAACCCGCCGACGGTTCCGAACAACAAGGCCAACGGCCGCAGAAGCCATTGCAACAGCAGCAGCACGGGCAAGAGCACCAACCCCCACCCCAAGGTTTGTACCACCCATGCCGGATACCCGAGCCATTCGGCCACATGACCAAACGCGGAATTGAGCAGCGACGGGTGGCGCACCACCACGTAGGCCAGCGCCACCGGCCCGCCGATCCGCGCGATCTGCACGCCCACGCGACTGCCACGCAGCAGCGTGGAGCCCAGGGCCGCCGTAGCTGGACGGCTTGCAGCGGTGGAGCGTGCGGCTGCGGCGCCGCGCCCGAGTCGCAACAGCTTCACCGCGCTGGCCGCAATCGCGAAATCCACCGCAGCCCACCCGACGTCGCTCGCCGCTATCTCGTCGCCGCGCCGCCAGCGCGTCTCGAGGTCACGGATGCCGCCGGTAAAGAATCCGACGACCCCTTCAGCCATACGTTCCGTTTGCACGCGTGCCACCGAACCGTCCGCGGCGATCACGAACTGACCGAGAAAGCCGTGCCCTTCCTCGGCGATGAAGCGAATTGCGAAATGGCCACGGCCCTCCGCCGTCAGCGGCTCCGGCGATACGGCTTGTTCGTCACTCCACAGCCCGAGCAAGGCCGACGCCGTGTCACCAGCACGCTTGTACAAGCTCAGCGACGGCAAGTCGTTGTGCATGAAGTAATGGACTGGCGGCACCACCTGTTCGCCGTAGTCCTGCAGCACGTGGCGAAACGCCGCATCTTCGGCATACGCGGGCAACACCTTACGGGCCAAGTCGCCGTAGCGCCGCAGCGCGGCCTGTGCCTTGGCAGCCAGCAAATCGTCTTGCTGAGCCAGACTCAGCACAGCCTCCTGAACCTCGATCGACTCGCGCTGCAAGCGCTCCGCGTGGGCCGGCACGAGGGCTTCGAGCTGCACCCCGATCAAGCGCTGCTCCATCGGCTGCGGCGCCCATGCACACGCCAGCATCAAGCCCGCCAGCAAGGCAACTCCCAGCGCAAAAAACAGTCTTCTCACATAGCGCTCCCACTCTGGAACGGCGCACGCCATCCAGCGATATCCGCTGCCATGGGCTGGACTATCATTCCTCACACGGAGGTCCGCATGAAACACATCCAACTTCTCGTCGCGCTGGCCTTGCTGCTTCCGCTGACGGCCGGCGCCCAGGTGTATCGCTGCGATGTAGATGGCCGCACGGTGTATTCACAGACGCCTTGCGCAGACGACGCCACACGCGTCGACCTGGGACCGAACTCGACCGTTTCGATGAACGCCCGAGAATCGGCGATGCAGCGCGAAATCGACGCCCTGCGGGCAGAAGTGCAGCGCCTGCAAACGCAGCTCAGCAACGCACTTGCCCGCCAGGACACCGGGCGTACCGAATCCGACCTGCGCGCCGCCCAGACCGACTCGTTCAACTGCAAGCAGGCCATGCGCTCATACGAAATCAGCGCCAACACCCGCGCCTACGACACCGAGCAGAAGCGGGTTGCCGCCTACGCCGCCTGCGGCATGCGCGAGCCTGATCGCGGGCCGACCGTCATCGTTCGCTAGACTCCGGCAGGCTCGATTCGTTGCGCAAGGTCTGTCAGAAAGGCCCGAATGCGTTTGGCGTTCACGCCCAGGTCGCTGCGCCCCACACGCGAGCGTGAGCGCATGTCTACGCGCGCTTGCCCCTCACCGGCGGAAACGCCAATCGCAATGTCGTCCGTGAAGCGGAAAATCAGGCTCTGCGCCGTGACCTCAATGCGCATTTCAGCCTCGTCCACCGCCAACACCTTCCAGCCACGTTCGCCCACCAGCTCTTTCACCAAAGTAAAAACCTGCTCGGGGGCGGCCGCGAGCATTAACGGCGCGACATCGGGATAGGCAGCGCGTTGCTCGCGGGCGAACTCATCGCCGGCATACGGCGCCGGTCTGGCCGGGCCGCAAAACTCCAGCGGCTGCGCCGTATCCGTCACGATATCGTTGATCACCGGATGCGTCAGGCCGGCGTGCAGCCAGTACCCCGCCAACACCACCACCGGCAAAGCCAGCGCCCCACCCAACCACCACATTCCACTCACGGGCTTACCTCCTTTAATCATCGCGCTTGCCGGCCGGCCGAAAAGGCATCACGAGCATCGCCGATAAGCGGTCGGCAAGCTTCGGGTCGCGCAGTTCCGCAAGACCAATGCACATGCCTTCGTGACCATCCATGGGCTGCGCCCGATAGGTGCCGAAAATGCGATCCCACCACGGCAGGTTGAAACCGTAATTGGAGTTGGTTTCACAGGCATGCACGGAGTGATGCACGCGATGCATGTCGGGCGTCACGACGAAGCGGCGCAGGACACGGTCGAGCCGGCACGACAAACGGACATTGGCGTGATTGAACATGGACGTGGCGTTGAGCAGCACTTCGAAGATCACGACGGCGACCACCGGCGGCCCCAAGATGAAGATCACCGCGAACTTGATCAGCATCGACAACACGATCTCGAGCGTATGGAAGCGTGTGCCGGTGGTCACGTCGATGTCCAGGTCGGCGTGATGCACCCGGTGCAAGCGCCACAGCACGGGTACCGCGTGAAAGACCACATGCTGCAGCCAGATCGAGAAATCCAGTACCACCACCGCCAGAATGATGGCCAGCCACGCCGGCAAGGCAAGCTGATTCAGCAGCCCCCAGCCGTTCGCCGCGCAAAACGCGGCCATGCCAACCGCCGCTGCCGGAAACAGCAGGCGCAGCACCAGCGTATTGAGCACGACCAGCCCAAGGTTAGAGCCCCAGCGCAACCGGCGTGCCACATGCAACACACGGCGCGGAGCAAGCGTCTCCCAGCCAGCCATCACGGCGAACACGCCGAAAAAGAAGCCCAAGCGAATCAGCGGCTCGGAAGTTGAAAGTGCGGAGTCAAACGACATCGTGCTCCAACCGGCATTTGAAAGGATCAGGCGCCTGACACTTCCTTCAGGCGCAAACTCACTGCCGAGCCGGCCAAACCCGCCAGGCCGAGCAGTGCAATGGCCGCTTCGACCGAAAATGCTGCCGCCAGTGCCCCGGCCAGACCCGTCAGCAACAGCAGGAAGCCAATCACCGTATTGCTCACCGCCACGTAGTCCGTGCGCAGATTGCCCTCGGCCATGTCCACGAGATAAGTCTTGCGGCCCAGCCGCACACCCGCATGCGCAACGCCGAGGCCGAAAAACGCCAGCGGGTAGAACCATTGGGCAGCAGACGCCGGCATATCAGCCCATGACCACACCGCCACCAGCACCGAAAGCCCGCCCGCCATCGCACACGCCGCAGCAAACACCACACGGCTCGACGCATCCGCCCAACGCCCCCAGAACGGGGAGCTGAGCAGGCCGGCCAGCCCTTCAACGGCGATGAAGATGCCCAGCAGCATTGCTGCGCCCCCCAAGTCATCTCGCGCCAGAGCGACATAGAATGGCGCCGCCAGGCCCGACCCCATGGCCAGCGCCCGCGCGATCACGAAGCGTCGAAACGGCGCATCGTCTCGCAGCAAAGCCAGTCGGCCGATGGCTTCGGTGAAGCCGTTGGCGCCGCCGCCGGTGGCTCCGGCGTACTCGACGATACGCGCATACACGGCCGCAGCCGCAATCCACAAACCCGCTCCGGCAAACAACAAGCCGGCATACAGGCTCGCCCCGCCCCCTTCCGGCACGAGTGCCATCGCCGCGCCAGTCGCCATCACAACCAGCCCGGACGCAGCACTGATCCAGCCCGAGAGCCGACCTCGGCGCGTTTTCGGAATGGTCTTGCCGAGAACATCCTTGTACGCCACGGAACAGGCGCCGCGCGCCAGGCTGAACAACATCAGCAAGCCGATGATGGCCAGCCCCGCTGCCAGACCTTGCAGAAACAACGCAGCCAAGCCCATCGCCACCAGCGAAAGCGCCTGCACGACGCCGCCCAACGCCCACACCCATTTGCGCACCGGCATCGCCCGTACGGAAGCACCGATGAACATTTGCGGCAGCATGGAGCCGGACTCGCGAATCGGCACCAGCAAACTCAGACACCACGCCGGCGCGCCGACCGCGACGAGAATCCACGGCAAGGTAGTCTTGGCGCTGGCGATGCGGTCGGAAACATTCGAAAGCGCATTCGCCAGCAAAGTACGAAAGAAGTTGCCCGGCGATTCGCGACAGGCTTCATCGCTGATCGCCTTGCACACCCGGCCTTCATCATCTTCGGCGAGACGCTCATATAAGCTCTCCATCCATTGCGGATGGGCAGGCGACACTGGCGGCTCAGGCATGTCAGTTCAAATAGAAGCCGACGTTGACCATGACCCCTGCGGCTCCGAACGGAATCATCTCAACGTTCAGGCGCCGGTACTGCACGCCTACAGCCGGCAAAATGGCGGGCGCAACGCCCAGATGGTTAAGGGGAATCTTGTCGCGATACTCCCCGCGATAGCCGTGCAGCAGGCCGGCAGTGACTTTGGCATAGGCGCGCGTATGGTCGGATTCGTAGAAGTCGTAGCGGCCGCCAGCATAAAGGTAGGTGCTACGCTGCGAGTACGAATTACGGAACGTCGCACCTCCCACCACCCAATTCACATTGCGCAGCCACGGCATGCGTGCCACGGCCGCACTGTCGTGCTGCCAATCGAAACGATGTGTGTCGGGCGCCTGCCACTCGAGGTTGATCAACTCCTGGGTATTGTTATGTTCCGGGTCCGGGTTGTAATGACGCGTCCAGACAGATGTCTGAATCAGCAGGCTGTCGCCAGGCAAGAATACGCCTGACGCCTGCACTGGCAGCGAACACAGCGCCAGCAACACAGCGCACACGTGGATACGGTTCATCGTTATTCTCCTTATCGTCATCCTGCCGAGGCCCTGATACGGCTGGGCTTATCGGCCCCCGAACCACTGAATATCCGCCGTCTGGAAAGTTCGGCTGACTATCACTTGCTTACCGATTGACCCACCTAATCGGCCTCCGCACAATCAGCATATCAATTACCACACACCACCAACGGGAGCTTTGTCATGAACCTCACCATCAGCCTCGCGCCGCTCATCTCCCTCATCGCGGGCCTTCTCATTCTGTTGATTCCGCGTCTGCTCAACTACATCGTGGCGCTGTACCTGATCGTCATCGGCGTCATGGGTCTGCTCGGCATCGGCAGCGTAAACATCCGCTGACGCCTCCTCACTCAGGCCGCAGATGCGAACTCATCGCCGACGGTCTCGAAGCAATTGAAATGGGCTGCGGCCCATTTCATTTTTGCCGCCTCCCAACTCAGCAAGGATCAGCATGCCCAGCGCCTCTCCCAACGCCTCCGGTATCTCTCCCGACGTCGATCAAGCCGCCCTCGCCCGTGCCTTTGTCGAGGCCCGCACATTCAATGCGTTCAGCGATCAACCCGTGCCTGACGCGCTGCTGCTGCGTCTGTACGACATTGTCAAATGGGGACCGACGTCAATGAACGGTCAGCCGGCGCGCTTCGTTTTCATTCGCACCCCGGAAGCCAAGGCACGCTTGCTGCCGGCCTTGTCGAAAAGCAACCGTGACAAGACTGCAAAGGCACCGGTAACCGTCATCGTGGCGCAGGACACCCGCTTCTTCGATCAATTGCCCACGCAGTTCCCGAGCTATGACGCGCGCGCCATGTTCGAGAACGACCCGGCCCTGGCTGACGTCACCGCCCTGCGCAACAGTAGCCTGCAAGGCGCCTATCTGATCGTCGCGGCACGCCTGCTCGGCCTCGACTGCGGCGCCATGAGCGGCTTTGACAATGCCGCGGTGAATGCCGAGTTCTTCCCTGATGGCAAATGGAAAGTCAATTTCCTCATTAATCTCGGCTACGGCGACCCCACTGGCAATCATCCGCGCGGGCCGCGACTGGATGCGCAGTTCGCCACACGCTTTCTTTGAAACACCCGCCCCGCGAGGTCGCTGAGCGCAACGCGGGGCGGGCATTGAGAAAGCATCAGCGCACCTGACTATGCGCAACCTTCCACATATGCCAACACCGGCATGCGGCCGACGTGAATGAGCTTCACCGTCCCTTCGCTGCCGATCTCGAAACGCATTGCCGAGCGGGCTTCCGAAGCGTCTGCAGAAGTCAGGTATTTGGCGGGAGGGGACTCGTACTTGTGCAGGCCTTCGGTCAGCGCCGGGAATCGCTCTCGCACGGCCTCTTCGGCGGCGCCGACCCCCAGGCCATCCAGCGTCAAATCCGAACGCTGCCCGAGCGTAATGCGCTGCACGGTATCGTCGATCACGATGGCGTAAGCACCGGGGTACTCCGGCGAAGTGACGGTGCGGCACTCATCGCTCGCCTGCGCCCCGCGCTCGGCCCAGCGGCTGCCTTCGGGGATCGCCTCGCCAATCCGCAAATCGCCGAGGCCCACCAGAGTCAAAGCATGCGCGGACACTGCCTGAGTGGCCGCGTCGCTTGAGACCGTAGCTTCCTCCGCAGGGTTGCGCTGCTCGGGCACGGCGGCATTTTCTTCAACGTGGGCGCTCGGCTCCGGGGTTTCGGACGCGCACGCTCCGAGCGCAAACAAAAATGAAAGACTGCAAACGCAGGTCACGAGCCGCGACCGCTTTACTGGATGAGAGCACTCGACTAGAGAGTCACGCATGGGAACGCTCCTTCTGCTACAGAACATCCCATGCATGGTAGCGCCCGCCGCCCGCACAGCGGGCAACGGGTCTGCAAGGAGTTATCTCATTCCCACTCGATGGTTGCCGGCGGCTTGCTGCTAACGTCGTAGGTGACGCGGTTGATGCCGCGTACTTCGTTGATGATGCGGCCGGAGACCTTTTTCAACAGCGCGTAGGGCAGCTCGGCCCAGTCGGCCGTCATGAAGTCGCTGGTCTGCACGGCGCGCAGCGCGACGACGTAGTCGTAGGTGCGGCCGTCGCCCATCACGCCGACGCTCTTGACCGGCAGGAACACCGTGAAAGCCTGACTGGTGAGGTCATACCAGGTCTTGCCGCTGGCGTTGTCGGTGAAATTGCGCAGCTCTTCGATGAAGATGGCGTCGGCCTCGCGCAGCAGATCGGCGTATTCCTTCTTCACTTCGCCGAGAATGCGAACACCCAGGCCGGGGCCGGGGAACGGGTGGCGATACACCATCTCGGGCGGCAGGCCGAGGGCCACGCCGAGTTCGCGCACTTCGTCCTTGAAGAGATCGCGCAACGGCTCGAGCAACTTCAGGCCGAGTTGCTCGGGCAGGCCGCCGACGTTGTGGTGGCTCTTGATGGTGACCGCCTTCTTGCTCTTGGCGCCACCGGATTCGATCACATCCGGATAGATAGTGCCTTGCGCAAGGAAGGTCGCACCCTTGTGGCCCTTGCCGCCAGCCTTGAGCTTGGCAGCTTCAGCCTTGAACACCTCGACGAACTCGCGGCCGATGATCTTGCGCTTCTGCTCCGGGTCACTCACGCCCTTGAGGTGGCCAAGAAACTGATCGGCGGCATTCACGGCGACGATGTTGGCGTGCAGCTTGCCCGCGAACATGTCGATGACCATCTTGCCCTCGTCCTTGCGCAGCAGGCCGTGATCGACGAACACGCAGGTGAGCTGGTCGCCGATGGCGCGGTGAATCAGCGCCGCTGCCACGGACGAATCAACGCCACCCGACAGACCGAGAATGACCTCCTCATCGCCGACCTGCTCACGGATGCTGGCCACCGCTTCGTCGATGTAGTTGCCCATGATCCAGTCGGGCTTCACGGCGCAGATGTCGAGCACGAAGCGATTGATCAGCGCGCGGCCCTGCACCGTGTGCGTGACCTCGGGGTGGAACTGCACGCCATAGAAACGGCGCGTTTCGTCGGCCATGCCGGCGATGGGGCACGAGTCGGTGCTGGCCATGAGTTTGAAGCCCGGCGGCAGTTCGGTGACTTTGTCGCCGTGGCTCATCCACACCTTCAGCATGCCGTGGCCTTCACGCGTGCTGAAATCTTCGATGCCTTGCAGCAATTCGGTGTGACCGCGCGCGCGCACTTCGGCGTAGCCGAATTCACGCGAATGGCTGCCTTCGACCTTGCCGCCGAGTTGCTGCGCCATGGTCTGCATGCCGTAGCAAATGCCCAGCACCGGCAGGCCCAGCTCGAACACCACGTCCGGTGCGCGATCATCGACCTCATACACGCTGGCATGGCTGCCCGACAGGATGATGCCCTTGAGATTGCCGTCGGCTGCAAATTCGCGCACCCAGTCGCTCGTCACATCGCACGGATGCACTTCGCAATAGACGTGGGCTTCACGCACACGGCGTGCGATGAGCTGGGTGACCTGGGAGCCGAAGTCGAGGATGAGGATTTTCTGGTGGGACATGCGGGTACTCGAAAAGAAGAAAGGCGGCCGAAGCCGCCTGGATGGAGCTGGCCGAACTCAATCGACGTGGTAGTTCGGCGCTTCCTTGGTGATCTGCACATCGTGCACATGCGACTCGCGCACGCCGGCCGTGGTGATCTCCACGAATTCGGCGCGTGAGCGCATTTCTTCGATGTCCTTGCAGCCCACGTAACCCATGGAGGCACGCAAACCACCGGCAAGCTGATGGATCACCGCCGAAACCGGGCCCTTGTACGGCACTCGGCCTTCGATGCCTTCCGGCACCAGCTTGTCGGCGTTGCTCGAAGCATCCTGGAAGTAGCGGTCGGCCGCACCCTGCTGCATTGCGCCGAGCGAACCCATGCCACGGTAGGACTTGTACGAACGCCCCTGGAACAGCACCGTTTCACCCGGAGCCTCTTCCGTACCGGCAAACAGGCCGCCGAGCATGACGGCGTTGGCGCCCGAGGCGATGGCCTTGGCAATGTCACCCGAGTAACGGATGCCGCCGTCGGCGATCATCGGCACGCCCGTGCCGGCCAACGCCGACGAGACGTTGTCGATGGCCGTGACCTGGGGCATGCCCACACCGGCAATGATGCGCGTGGTGCAGATCGAACCCGGGCCAATGCCGACCTTGACGCCGTCTGCACCGGAATCCACCAGCGCCAGGGCCGCGGCGGCCGTGGCGATGTTGCCGCCAATGACTTCGACGTGCGGGAAGGTCTTTTTCACCCAACGCACGCGATCGAGCACGCCCTGAGCATGGCCGTGCGCGGTATCGACGATGATGACGTCGACACCGGCCTCGACCAGCGCTTCGGCACGCTCTTCCGTGCCAGCCCCCACGCCGATGGCAGCACCTACACGCAGGCGACCCAGCTCATCCTTGGCCGCGAAGGGGTGCTCGGTGGACTTGAGCATGTCCTTGACGGTGATCAGGCCACGCAGCTCCCAGTCGTCGTTGATGACCAGCACGCGCTCAAGGCGGTGCTTGTGCATCAGGTGACGGGCTTCGTCGAGGCTGCCGCCTTCCTTCACCGTGACCATGCGGTCTGCCGGCGTCATGATCTGCGACACCGGCTGATCGAGATTGGTCTCGAAGCGCAGGTCACGGTTGGTGACGATACCGACCACGCGCTTGCCCTCGACCACCGGCAGGCCCGAGAACTTGTGCTGACGGGTAAGCGCCACCACATCGCGCACGCTCATTGTCGGCGGAATGCAGATGGGGTCTTTCAGCACGCCGCTCTCGTGGCGTTTCACGCGGGCGACCTCAGCCGCCTGACCTTTGGTCGGGAGGTTCTTGTGAATGATGCCGATGCCGCCTTCCTGCGCGAGCGCAATGGCCAGACGGGATTCGGTAACGGTGTCCATCGCCGCTGAAACCAGCGGGATGTTCAACTGGATGTTTCTCGTGAGCTTGGTCGCAAGGCTGACATCGCGAGGCAAGACATCGGAGTGGGCAGGAACTAGAAGGACGTCATCGAACGTCAGCGCCTTCTGGATGACGCGCATGGCTTTTTTCCTTTCGGCCAAAACCCTATTATACAGATCGGGCTTGCCAAGATGTAAGCCACTCGACAGGCAGAATTCAGGACGATTACCGGAGATTCGGATGCGCAAACTCTGTTATGCAGCATTGATCGGCGCTTTACTGGCTGCCTCGGCCCACGCGCAGGTGTACCAATGGCGTGATGGCAGTGGCCGTCTGGTGTATGGCGACCAGCCCCCGCCGGGCGTCAATGCCACGGTTGTGCGCGGCAACGTCTCCACTGCACGGTCGGAAGGCGGCACGCCGCCGACACCGCAACCCCCCATCGCGCAGCCCACCGATGATGCCTCGATGGTCAGCCAGGCCGAGCGCGAAGCCATCGCCGAGCGCACGCGCGAGCAGGAAGAAAACCGCGCCCGCGCCTGCCAGGAAACGCGCAATTACCTTGCGGCCTTGGAAAGTGGTCAGCGCGTTGCGCGCTTCAATGAGAAAGGCGAGCGCGAATTTCTGGATGACAAGGCGCGCATGCAAACCATCGAGCGCACTCGCGCCACGCTGCGCGACAACTGCAGCGACTGAGCCCCCGCTGCTCGCCACACCCTCCTGAGCGACCTCAGGCGGCGGCTTCGACGTCGCCGCCGCCTTTCTTGGTGGCCTTGCCCTCTTCCGCCCGCTTCTTGCGCACGGCCTTCGGGTCGGCGATGAGCGGGCGATAGATCTCGACGCGGTCGCGATCGCGCAGCTCGGCATCAAGCTTCGAGAGCTTTGCATACACGCCGACCTTGTTGGCGCCATCCAGATCGATATCCGGGTACTTCGTCAGCAAGCCCGAGGCCTTTACGGCCTCCTCCACCGTCGCCCCTGCAGGCAGCACCAGCTTCACAAGCTCATGGCGATGCGGCAGGGCGTAACTTACTTCGACGTTGATCACTTCGCTCATCTTCACCCCTTGGTGTACACCTGCCCAGCACGCTTCACGAACGAATCAACGAAGGTGTTGGCGATGTGATTGAAGACCGGCCCGAGCGCCTTCTCCAGCAGCTTGTGCTCGAATTCGTATTGCAGCCTGAATTCGACCTTGCACGCGGTGTCGCCCAGCGGCCGGAAATACCAGCCGCCATCCAGATGACGGAACGGCCCTTCCTCCAGCCGCAAATGCATTTCATCCGGGTGGTGCTTGGTGTTGCGCGTGGTGAAGTGCGTGCGAATGCCGTGGTAATTGACGTGAATGGTGGCCACGGTGTGCTCCTCGGTGCGTTCGAGCACCTCGGCACCGCCACACCAGGGCAGGAACTTGGGGTAGTCCTCACAGCGATCCACCAAGGCGAACATCTGGGCGGGCGTGAATTCGACGAGTACTGACTTGCTGACTTCGGCCATGTGCGGGGCGGTCTGAGCGGCGAACTGATAAGATTACCGATTCTACCGCAAGCATCCGGCCACCCGCGCCCACCAACGAAAGCACCCATGAGCATCATCGACAACCGCAAGGCCTTTCACGAATACTTCATCGAAGAGAAGTACGAAGCCGGCATGGTCCTGGAAGGCTGGGAGGTGAAGGGTATCCGCGCTGGCCGGGCCAACATCAAAGAGGCTTACGTCGTCATTCGCGGGCAGGAAATCTTCATGCTCGGCATGCACATCACGCCGCTCTCCAGCGCTTCGACTCACGTCCATGCCGACCCAACGCGCACGCGCAAGCTCTTGCTGCACGCCCGCGAGATCGCCACGCTGATCGGCAAGGTAGAACGCGCCGGCTATGCACTGGTGCCGCTCGACCTGCATTACTCCAAAGGCCGCATCAAGGCCACCGTCGGGCTGGCCAAAGGCAAGAAGCAGTTCGACAAGCGCGAAGACGAAAAGAAACGCGACTGGGAGCGCGAGAAAGGTCGCCTGATGCGCATCAAGGCGTGATGCCCGCATACCACTGAATCCGCGGAGGAAACCTCACATGCTTCTGTTGATCGCCGGCCTGTGGCTTTTTTTCAGTTTTCACTCGGTGCGGCTGATGGCACCGGAAATGCGTGAGCGCGCCGTCGCGCGCATCGGCGAATCCAACTGGAAGCTGGTGTTCGCCGGTGCCTCGCTCACCGGCCTGATTCTGATCGTGCTGGGCTTCAGCGACGCGCACATGAACCCCATCCACCTGTGGACGCCGCCCGTCTGGACGCGCCACCTCGCGGCGCTGCTGACCTTGCCGGCCTTCATTCTGCTGGCGGCCACCTATGTGCGGGGCAGCGTGATGCGCGCACGCATCGGCCACCCCATGCTGGCCGGCACCAAGCTATGGGCGCTGGCGCACCTGCTGGCCAACGGCACGCTTGCCGATGTGGTGCTGTTCGGCAGTTTCCTGATCTGGGCGGCACTGAGCTTTTCGGCTTCGCGCCGGCGTGACCGCAACGCCGGCACGCAGCACCCCGAAGGGCGCTGCTCACGCGACATCTTCGCCGCATTGATCGGCATCGCCACCTGGTTCGTGTTCGCCATGCATCTGCATGGCGTGCTGTTCGGCGTGCGCCCGTTCGGCTGACGGCAAGCACAGCCGCGGCTTCAACCTACGAACTGCAACTCAGCATCGAACATCCGGCTTTCTGCCGCGCCCAATCCGGGCGCTTGGCAGCAAAGCGATCTCGGCCCGGCTGCTCGTCGTAGGGCCGACGCATCACGTCCAGCAACTCCTCCACACCCGACAGATCGCCCGCCTCTGCAGCGTCGATAGCCTCCTGAGCGAGGTAGTTACGCAGTACAAAGCGCGGGTTGGCGGAATGCATGCGGGCAATGCGCTCCTCGCGCGGCGCCCCGTCCTGCAGCGCACGCGCGGCATAGCCGGCCAGCCAGGCGCCGAGCGCTTCGCCATGGCGAGCGCGCCCTTCATCCGTGTAGAAAGCCTCGCCCACCACATCGAGCGACGGCGCCTCGAGGTCAAGCTGCGCAAGATCGCGAAAGAAGAGCGTCATGTCGATTTCGGCACGCGAGAGCAGCCCCTGCAGCCGCTCGATGGCCGCACGATCGCCTTCGATCAATTGCGACAGGCCCAGCTTCGCGGCCCACATCCGATCGTTTTCAGCCTCGAACACTTCGGCGTAGCGCGTCAGACCATGTTGCAGCGGCTCGACCTCCTGCATCAGCGGATGCAGCGCATTGGCCAGGCGCACAAGATTCCAGTGACCGATTTGCGGCTGGGCGCCGAAGCGGTAGCGCCGCCCGCCGGCATCGGTGGTATTCGGCGTCCAGTTCAGGTCATAGTTGTCGGTCCAGCCGTACGGGCCGTAATCGATGGTCAGGCCGAGGATCGACATGTTGTCGGTGTTCATTACGCCATGCACGAAGCCCACGCGCATCCAGTGTGCAATCATCACCGCGGTGCGCTCGCACACTTCGACGAACCACTTGCGGCGGCGCTCGGCGGGCTCACCCTCGATCCACGGGTAATCACGCGCAATCGTGAAATCGACGAGCCTCTCGAGAATCTCCACCTCGCCACGCGCGGCGAAGATCTCGAAGTTGCCGAAGCGGATGAACGACGGCGCAACGCGGCACACGACGGCGCCCGGCTCGGCTCGCGGATTTCCGTCATAGAACATGTCACGCACGACGCTCTCGCCCGTGCCCACCAGACTCAACGCACGCGTGGTCGGCACGCCCAGATGATGCATGGCCTCGCTGCACAGGAATTCGCGAATCGATGAGCGCAATACGGCGCGGCCGTCAGCACTGCGCGAATACGGCGTCGGGCCGGCGCCCTTGAGCTGCAGCTCCCAGCGCTGCCCGCTCGCATTCACCGTTTCGCCCAAGGTGATGGCACGTCCGTCACCCAACTGCCCGGCCCAATTGCCGAACTGATGACCGCCATAGCACGCGGCATATGGGCGCATACCCTCAAGCAGGGCGTTGCCACCGAACACCTGTGCAAATTCGGAGCTCTCGAGTACCGCGTCGGACAGACCAAGCAGCCCCGCCACTTCGCGCGAGACCGCCAACGTGCGCGGTGCCGCCACGGGCGTGGGCAACATGCTCGACCAACACGCGCCGAACACTTGGCGCACGCCCGGCGCGTCCAGCGAATCGCCCGGCAGCTCCTGTACGAAACGGTTATCGAAACTCAATCCATCCATATCCAATCCTGTTCATTCGTTGTACAACAGCATGCGACACGCAGCCGGCTGCCGGGGTTCGGCTATAATCCGCCGATCGTAACCAAGGAGCCATGCGGACAATGGGCTTTCTCGTCGGCAAACGCATTCTCATCACGGGCCTGTTGAGCAATCGCTCGATCGCCTACGGCATCGCTAAAGCAATGCATCGCGAAGGCGCCGAACTCGCCTTCACCTTCCAGAACGAGCGCTTCAAGGATCGCGTAGCCAAACTGGCCGCCGATTTTGACAGCACTTTGATTTTCCCCCTCGATGTTCAGAGCGACGAAGAAATCGCTGCGCTGTTCTCGGGCATCGAGCAAGCCTGGGGCGGGCTCGACGGGCTGGTGCACTCCATCGCCTACGCGCCCACCGATGCGCTCGAGGGCGATTTCCTCGACGGCTTCAGCCGCGAAGCCTTCCGCGTCTCGCAAGAGATCAGCGCTGCCAGCTTCCCGTTGCTTGCCAAGGCGGCTCGCCCGCTGATGAAAGGCCGTAACGGCTCGCTGCTCACCCTGTCGTACCTCGGCGCGGTGCGCACCATGCCCAACTACAACATCATGGGTCTGGCCAAGGCCAGCCTTGAGTCGGCGGTGCGCTACATGTCGGTCACCCTGGGCCCCGAGGGCACGCGTGTCAACGGCATCTCGGCCGGTCCGATCAAGACGCTCGCCGCATCCGGCATCGGCAGCTTCGGCAAGCTGCTGTCGTTCAACGAGCGCAATGCCCCATTGCGCCGCAACGTCACCATCGAAGAAGTCGGCAACGCAGCCGCCTTCCTCTGTTCGGATCTGGCCAGCGGCATCACCGGTGAAGTGATGTACGTCGACGGTGGCTTCAACACCACCGCACTGGGCAACGCCGACCAAAGCTGACGCCCCCGCGTGCGGCCTCGGCTGCGTGCAAAAAAAAAGCCCGGCAATTGCCGGGCTTTTTGTTGGCTGACGAGAAGCCGGCCGCGTCAATTCTGCTCAGCGGTGAGCAGGCTCTCGTTGATCTCGACGCCGTACTTGTCGCGCAGGGCACGAACGAAGGCGCCGAATTCCTGTTCGGCCACGAGGCCGTCGTATTGCTGCGCCAGCGCCTGCACTTCCGGTGCGTCGTCGGCAATCTCGAGCTTGCCGGCGCTCTCGATGCGGAACACCACATAACCGCCATCCGGCATCTGCGAGCCCACGTAGGCCGGCAAACTGCTGGTATCCGCAGCAAATACCGCACGCGCGGCGGGCGGCGGCAGACTCGGTGCCCCACGCTGCTCGGCGTACTGCTCGCCCCAAGTGCCAGACACTTGCTCACCCGCGCGCAACTTGGCCAGGGCCTCCTCGCCACGTTGTTGCGCGATGCGCGCAGCTTCTTCAGCACGCAGGCGCGCTGCAATGCCTTTACTGACCTCTTCGAGCGGCAGCTGGGTAGCGTCTTCGAACTCAGATACGCGCGCGGCCACCATGACGCCCCGCTCCACCTCGACCGCCTCGACGTTTTCGCCGCTGGCGCGGGTTTCCGGATCGAACAGAGCATCGATCAGACGGGCATCGTTGAAGCCGCCCACCTCGGCGTTCTCGCGCGAGATCCAGTCGGTGCGCTGCACCGTGAGACCCAGCGCTTCCGCCGCCGGAGCAAGACTGTCGGGCTGCTCATACACGGCGTTGGCGAACTGCTCGGCCAATACCGGCATGCGGCGCGCCACCTCTTGCCCGCGCAACTCGTCGACGATCTCGTCACGCACTTCCGCCAGGGGGCGCAGGGACGAGGCTTTGATCTCAGTCACTTCAATGATGTGGAAGCCGAAATCTGTGCGTACGACATCGTTGATGTGGCCCACTTCACCCTTGAATACCACGTCGTCGAACTCCGCGACCATGGCGCCCGGTGCGAAGAAGCCCAAGTCGCCGCCGGTGCGGGCAGAGCCCGGATCCTGCGAGTCGCGCTTGGCAACCGCGGCGAAGCTGTCCGGCTTGGCACGCACTTCGGCGAGGATGGCGTTGGCGCGCTTCTCGGCCTCTGCAACTTCCTCGTCGGTGGCCGAGGGTGACACGCGAATCAGGATATGACGCGCGCGGCGCTCTTCCGGCACGCCGAAACGCTCGGCATTGCCCTCGTAGAAGGCACGCACACGTTCGTCGTCGACCTTGATGTCGCGGCCGACGGCTTCGGCGTTCAGCACCAAGTATTCGGCCTTCAGGCGCTGCGGACGCTGGAAAGCGGCGGTGTTCTCCTGATAGAAATTCTCGACGGCTTCGTCGGAGATGCTGACTTCACTTTCATAGCGCTCGCGCGGAAACGAAAGCTCGCTGAGCTCGCGCTCTTCAAGCTGAAGATCAACCAAGCCCTTGACGACGGCACGGCCTGCAAACGCCGAACGGCCAACGCCCTGCACCACCTGATCGGTGCGCAGATCCTGCGCCACGCTGCGCTCGAACATGGCCGGGCTCATGCCCTGAGCGGCCAACAACTGTTCGTAGCGCTCACGCGAGAAGCGGCCATCCACCTGAAAGGCTGACTCGGCCAGGATCATTTCCTGCAGTTGCTGGGCCGGTACGCTGATGCCGTTCTCGGCTATGAACAGATCCAGCGCGCGATCGTTGATCAGATTCTCCAGCACCGCAGCGCGGAACTCACGGGTGTTGAACAGTGCGGAGTCGACCTGACCGCCGCTGGCTTGACGCATGCGGTCCTGGCGCGCACGCAAGGCGTTGTCGAACTCTACGGTGTTGATGCGGTAATCGCCGACACGCGCGACCTCCTGACCGCCGGGGCCGTCGCTGAAGTAGGCATCCATACCGAACAGCGCCAAGGGCACCACGAGAATGGCGAGGACGATCTGAGCGAGGCGTTTGTTGTTGCGGACAAAGTCGAACATCGATGTTTTCCGGACTGAACGGGCGCAGGAATCCGTTTCGATACGCCCCGCATGACGGGGCCGAAACGCCAAAGCGAAGCATTATCGCATCCCCTGCGACAACGAGCCACCAAGTGCATTCAATCCATGCGGTTTGACTCGATCTGGCTGCGCTGCAACGCCTATAATCGCGCATGCTCGCGACACTACGCACCCAGCTCGGAATCGGCGCCCTCTATGCTCTCGTCGGCTGGCTTTCACTTCAGCTTCTCGTACCCGAAGACTATGTATCACCGGTATTTCCGCCGGCGGGCATAGCACTCGGCGCCATTCTGCTCTTCGGCTACCGCATCTGGCCCGGCGTGTTTGTGGGGGCGCTCGTCACCAATTGCATCGCCACCCACTATGTCGGCGGCGAACCCGGTATCGGCATATTCATCAGCGGCTTCGGCGCAGTCGTGCAAGCACTCGCCGGCGCCTGGCTGGCCCGGCGCCTCATCGACTTCCCGAACCCCCTGGATTCGCCGCGCAGCATTTTGCGACTGCTGTTCGTCGTCGCTCCGCTGAGCAGCCTCATCAACACCAGCATATCCACACCGATGCTGCTGTTCGCCGGCGTGATCGACGCGAGCGAAGTGTTTCCCACCTGGGGCATGTGGTGGCTGGGCGACACGCTGGGTGCGCTCATTGCACTGCCGTTGATGTTCGTTTTTCTGGCATATCCCAAGGATCTGTGGCGGCCGCGACGCCTCGCCGTGACACTGCCACTGGTGCTCATCGCGGTGTTGACGGCCCTGGTGTTCGACCGACTGCAGCGCGCGGAAACCTTGCGCATCGAAACACAGTTCGAACGTGATGCCGAAAACGTCGCCATTCTCATCGAGAAGCGTCTGGCCGCTCAGACCGACGCTCTGGTGGCGTTACAGCGCTTCACCGCGCTGAGCACCCACATCACTCGCTCGGATTTTTATTCCTTTACCGAGCCGCTGCTCGAACGCCACCCCGGCACGCTCAATTTCAGCTGGAACCCGCTTACGCGAAACGCCGATCGGGGGCCGTTTGAAGACGCCGCGCGCGCTGAAGGCTTCCCCGATTTCAACATCCTCGAACGGGACGATTCAAAACGGTCGCGCACAGCAGTTTCAGCTCCGCGTGCGCAATACCTGCCGATACTGTTCGTCGAGCCACTGGCCCGCAATCTCGGGGTGCTCGGCCTCGACCCCCTGTCGATTCCGCACTCCTCTTCGGCCATTGATGGCAGCATCCACGGCCGTCACCCGGTGGCCACGGCCCCCATCACGCTTACGCAGGAACGTGACGCGCAGCGTGGCGTGGTCGTCTATCTGGCGGTGCACCGCCCCGTCTCCAGCGTCGATGCACAACTCGTGGGCATGGTGAGCATGGTGTTCCGCATGGACGACGCGCTGGCGGCGACAATCGGCGATCTGCCGCAGCGGCGCATTGCCCTGTGCCTTATCGATACCGCCGCAGCCGCCGGCAACACCCGCCTGTCCGGGCCAGATGGATGCGAGAACAGCAACTGGTTGCGCAGCCCCCTTGCACGCAGTTATGAGCTGAAGTTCGGCGAACGCAACTGGAGGCTCGACCTGCAGGCCGAACACGGCTACGCGCAGAACATGCGCACGCTGACGCCGTGGTTCGCCATCGTCACCGGCATTCTCACGGCCGGCGTGCTGGCGGCCTTTCTGCTGATGACATCAGGCCACGCACGACGCGTCGAACGGCTGGTGGAGCTGCGCACACGCGAATTGGCCATGGCCAGCGACACCCTGCGTGCGCAGCGCAGCGCACTCAGCCGCGCGCAGCAGATTGCCCGCCTCGGCAGCTGGGAGCTATACACCCACAGCGGCGAACTGCATTGTTCGGAGGGGCTGCACGAACTTCTCCCTCTCCCTCTGACCCCTACCCTGAGCTACGAGGATCTGCTCAACGCCGTCGACGCCAGCGACCGCCCGCCACTCGATCGTGCCGTGATGGCCCTGCGCGACAGCAGCGAAAGCATCACGCTCGACTGCCACCCCGAAGGCGCGCACGACGTCACCTTGCAGTTCGTCATCAACATCGAGAACCGCGGGCTGCCGGAAGAACGCATCGTCGGCACGGCGCAAGACGTTTCCAGCGCGCGCAAGGCCGCAGCCGACATTCAACAGCTGGCGCATTACGACGCGCTCACCGGGCTGCCCAACCGCATGCTGTGGTCACTGCGCGCAGCCACGGCATTGCAGATGGCGCGCCGCCACGGTGATTCACTTGCGGTGCTGTTTCTCGATCTTGACCACTTCAAGACGGTGAACGACTCGCTCGGCCACAACGCCGGCGACGCGCTGCTGAAAATCGTCGCCAACCGCCTCACCCATTGCCTGCGCGAGGAAGACTTGCTGGCGCGCCTGGGTGGGGATGAGTTCGTGACGCTGCTGCCGCGTCTGGCGCACCGCGAAGATGCCGCCTTGGTCGCGCAGAAGATGCTCGATGGCCTGACCGAGCCGGTCGAGATCGGCGGGCATGTCATGCAGCCGGCCATCAGCATCGGCATCGCCTTCTTCCCCGAAGACGGCGAAGACGTCGAGACGCTGCTCAAACACGCCGACACCGCCATGTATGGCGCCAAGAACGCCGGCCGCGGCACCTTCCGGCACTTCATCGAGTCGATGAACGCGCGCGCGCTGGAGCGCCTGACCATCGAAAACGGTTTGCGGCGTGCTATCGAACGCGATGAGCTGAGCCTGCATTACCAGCCGCAGTACGACGCCGTGGCTGAGCACTTCGTAGGCGTCGAAGCACTGCTGCGCTGGAACTCGCCGGAGCTCGGCGGCATGATCCCGCCCGACCGCTTCATTCCGGTGGCAGAAGATACCGGCACCATCCTGCAGATCGGTGAGTGGGTGCTGGAACAGGCGTGCGTGCTGCAACGCCGTTGGCAAAGCACGGCGAATGAATCGCTGCTGGTGGCCGTGAACATCTCGGCCATCCAGTTCAACCACCCCGAGTTCGTCGCGCGGGCCGAGCAGATTCTCGCGCGCACCGGCGCCAACCCACTCAACATCGAACTCGAGATCACCGAAACGGCCATCATGAGCGCGGGTGACGAGTTGGTGGACCGCCTCAACCAACTGCGTGCGCTGGGCATGACGCTGGCGCTGGATGATTTCGGCACGGGGTACTCCAGCCTCGCCCGCCTGCATCGTCTGCCGATCACCCGGCTCAAGCTCGATCGGTCCTTCGTGCAGCATCTGCCCACCGATCTGGACAACGCCGCCATTGCCAACGCCACGCTGTCGATGGCGCGGGCGCTCAAACTCGAAGTGGTGGCCGAGGGCATCGAGAACGCCTCGCAGAAGGCCTATCTTTTCGCGCGCGGCTGCCGCCTGATGCAAGGCTATCTGTACAGCCGCCCGTTGCCGCTCGACGAGCTCGAACGCTTCCTGGCGGCCGACGCCGAAGCATGAAAAAAAGCCCGGAGAACTCTCCGGGCTTTTTGTTGCGCGATGGCGCCGATCAGGCCTTGGCGAACACCAGCTTGTGCTCGGCGGCATCGACCCGAATGCGGTCTTTGGCGCCGAACTGACCTTCCAGAATGGCCTTGGCCAACGGGTTTTCGATGCGATCCTGAATCGCCCGCTTGAGCGGCCGCGCCCCGAACACCGGGTCGAAACCGGCGTCCGCGATTTCGGCCAGCGCCGCGTCGGTGACCTCCATCGACATCTCCAGGCGCGCCAGCCGCTTTTCCAGGTACTGCAACTGGATGCGCGCGATGTGGGCGATGTTCTTCTCGTCGAGCGCGTGGAACACCACCACCTCGTCGATACGGTTGATGAACTCCGGCCGGAAGAAGGTCTTCACCTCCGCCATCACCGCCAGTTTGATGACCTGGTAGTCGTCGCCCGACATCGCCTGGATCATCTGGCTGCCGAGGTTGCTGGTCATCACGATCACGGTGTTCTTGAAGTCCACCGTGCGCCCCTGCCCGTCGGTCATGCGGCCATCGTCGAGCACCTGCAGCAGCACGTTGAAAACGTCCGGGTGAGCCTTTTCGACCTCGTCGAACAGGATCACGCTGTACGGCTTGCGACGCACCTGCTCGGTCAGGTAACCGCCTTCCTCATAGCCGACATAGCCCGGCGGCGCGCCGATCAGCCGCGCGACCGAGTGCTTCTCCATGAATTCGCTCATGTCGATGCGGATGATGTGCTCTTCCGAATCGAATAGGAACTCGGCCAGCGTCTTGCACAGCTCGGTCTTGCCCACGCCTGTAGGGCCCAGGAACAGGAAGGAGCCGTAGGGCTTGTTCTCGTCTGACAGCCCTGCGCGCGAACGGCGGATGGCGTCGGACACCAGACGCACGGCCTCGTCCTGCCCGACCACGCGCGAATGCAGGCGCTCTTCCATGTGCAGCAGCTTCTCGCGCTCGCCCTGCATCATCTTGCTGACCGGAATGCCGGTGGCGCGCGACACGACCTCGGCGATTTCCTCGGCGCCCACCTGGGTGCGCAGCAACTTGTTGGGCGAGGCTTCAGTGCCCGCAGCTTCGGCCGCCTTAAGCTGGGCTTCGAGCTGCGGCAGCTTGCCGTACTGCAGCTCGGCCACCTTGCCGAGCTCGCCCTTGCGCTGCAAATCGGCCATCTCGGCCTTCACGCGGTCGATCTCTTCCTTGACGTGAGCCGAACCGGCCACCTTGGCCTTCTCGGATTTCCACACCTCTTCGAGGTCGTTGTATTCGCGGTCGAGCTTGGCGATTTCCTCTTCGATGAGCTCGAAGCGCCGCTTCGAGGCTTCATCCTTCTCCTTCTTCACCGCCTCACGCTCGATCTTGAGCTGGATGCGGCGGCGGTCGAGTCGGTCCATCACCTCCGGCTTGGAGTCGATCTCCATCTTGATGCGTGCGCCAGCCTCATCGATCAGATCGATGGCCTTGTCCGGCAGGAAGCGGTCAGTGATGTAGCGGTGGGAAAGCTCCGCCGCGGCGACAATCGCCGGGTCGGTGATGTCCACGCCATGGTGGATTTCGTACTTCTCCTGCAGCCCGCGCAGGATGGCGATGGTGGCCTCCACCGACGGCTCATCCACCTGCACTTTCTGGAAGCGGCGCTCAAGCGCGGCGTCCTTTTCGATGTACTTGCGGTACTCGTCCAGCGTGGTCGCGCCGATGCAGTGCAGCTCGCCACGCGCCAGCGCGGGTTTGAGCATGTTGCCGGCGTCCATGGCGCCTTCGGCCTTGCCCGCGCCGACCATGGTGTGGATCTCGTCGATGAACAGGATGATGCGCCCTTCATCCTTGGCGATGTCCTTCAGCACCGCCTTCAGGCGCTCTTCGAACTCGCCGCGGTACTTGGCACCGGCCAGCAGCGCAGCCATGTCGAGCGACATCACCTGCTTGCCCTTGAGCGTCTCCGGCACCTCACCATCGACGATGCGCTGCGCCAAGCCCTCGACAATGGCGGTCTTGCCCACGCCGGGCTCGCCGATCAATACCGGGTTGTTCTTGGTGCGGCGCTGCAGGATCTGGATGGCGCGGCGGATTTCGTCGTCACGCCCGATCACCGGGTCGAGCTTGCCCAGGCGGGCGCGCTCGGTCAGGTCCAGACAGTATTTGGAGAGTGCCTCGCGCTGGCCTTCGGCCTCGGCACTGTCGACCGAGCTACCGCCGCGCACGGCCTCGATGGCCGCTTCCAGCGCCTTGCGGGTCAGGCCGTGCTCTTTGAGCAGGCGCGAGGCTTCGCCCTTGTCGTCCGCCAGCGCCAGCAGGAACATCTCGCCGGCAATGAACTGGTCGCCGCGCTTCTGCGCCTCTTTGTCGGTGAGGTTGAACAGGCGGATCAGGTCACGCCCGGGCTGCACGTCACCATCGTGCCCCTCTACCTTGGGCAGACGGTCAATGGCAGCACGCAAGGCGCTCTTGAGCGGCGGCACATTGACACCGGCGCGCTGCAGCAGCGAAGCCGTGCCGCCACCCTCCTCATCGAGCATGGCCGCCAGCAGGTGCTGCGGCTCGATGAATTGCTGGTCGTTGCCGTTGGCAAGGCTTTGCGCTTCGCCGATGGCTTGCTGAAAGCGGGTTGTGAGTTTGTCGAACCGCATGGCCGGGTCCTCATGATGTATTCGGGATGAACCCAACATGGAGTTCGCCACGCCGAATTCAAGCACCCGGCAGCGGACTTATCCACAGCCGTTCAAAGCAGGCCGCGTACCACCGAATACACCCCGGCAACCAACGCCGTTCCCAACACGAAAAACCGGTACGCCCGGTGCGGCACATGTGCGCCGTAGCGGCGTGCCAGCCAGAAGCCGCCGAACACGGCCGGCAGCATGGACACCGCCAGCCACACCTCGCGCCAGCCAAGACGATCAAGAAAATACAACGCCACCAGCGTCACCAGGCTCATCGGTACGAAGAAGGCCGACAAGGTGCCGCGCACGCGCGCCGGCTCGGCATGCTGAAAGACCACACCCAGGGGCGGACCACCGACCCCCGAGACGGTGCCCATGCAGCCGGAGAAGAAGCTGCCCACACTGATCGCCGTCGGCGTGGGCTGGATGTCGAGTCGCATGACGCTGACTAGCACCGCGAGAATGATGGTCAAACCGAACAGCCACTGCCAGGTCGCGGCCGTCATCAACCCCGCTAGCAGGTAGGCCGCGAGAACGCCGACCATGCCGGCCGGCAAGGCAAACGCAAGGTCGCGTGACACCACTGCTCGCGCATTGGCACGCCATAGCAGCAGCGGCAGGATCCCGCCGACGATGATCAGCGGAGCCGGCACCAGCGCGGGATGAATCACGAACAGCAGTGGCGCGCTGAACAGGCCGACGCCGAAGCCGATGACACCCTGAATCGCGCTGCCGATGAACACGACAACGATGGCGAGCGCCCAGTGCGCCAGATCGAGCTCGATCATGGCCGCGCCATGTCGAGGGATTGAGCGGAGATTACTTTTCCTGCTCCCAGCGCTCGGCCGCGGAATCGTCGGAATCGCGCGCATCCACCCAGCGCGCGCCCTGCGGCGTTTCTTCGCGCTTCCAGAACGGCGCGCGGGTCTTGAGGAAATCCATGATGAACTCGCAGGCGGCGAAGGATTCACCGCGGTGGGCACTGGTCACGGCCACGAAAACGATCTGGTCGCCCGGCATCAGTCGGCCGAAACGGTGGATCACGCGGATGCCGTCCACATCCCAGCGCCCGCGCGCCTGCTCGACGATTTCCTCAAGCGCGGTCTCGGTCATGCCGGGGTAGTGCTCCAGCGTCATGGCCTGCACGCCCGAGCCGTCGTTCATGTCACGCACCAGGCCGGTGAAGGTGGCCAGCGCCCCCACCTGATGACGGCCGCGCGTGAGCGCCGCGATCTCGGTGGCGATGTCGAAGTCTTCCTGCTGCACGCTCACGGACATGGCTCAGCCCCCCGTCACCGGCGGAAAGAAGGCGACCTCGTCGCCGTCGACCAGCGGCTCGTCGGCCTTGACCATGCGCTGGTTGCGTGCCATGCGCACGTTCCGGGTGGCCGCCAACGGCGCCCATTGCTCTCCACGGCCAGCCAGATGAGCACGCAAGTCCCCCAGCGTGGCGACGCCCTCGGGCAGGGCCAGGGTCTCTTCGCCGCAATCGAGTGAATCGCGCAGCGCGGCAAAATACAGAATCTTCACGGTCATGTTCTTCTCGGTACAGGCTTGAACAACTTCAGTACAACAGGTCGCCATACGGCAGGTAACGCACCATTTCGCCACGGGCGATGGCCGTGCCCGGCGGCACATCGATCAGGCCTTCGGCCCACACCGTTGAAGCCAGCGCAGCGGAGTTCTGATTGGCGTGCAACTCCACGCCGTCCGGGCCGATGCGCCCGCGCAAAAACTCGCGGCGACGGTCGGGCTTGGGCCAGTCAAAGGCCGCCGGCAGGCTCAGCGCACGCGGCATGGACTGTTGCGCGCCCTGCGTGGCCAGCAGGAAGGGCCGCACCATCAGCAGGAAGGTGACGAAGCTCGACACCGGGTTGCCCGGCAGGCCGATGAAAGCCGCGGTGCGCACCTTGCCGTAGGCCAGCGGCTTGCCTGGCTTCATGGCGATCTTCCACAGGTCGAGCGAACCTTCCGACTCCACCGCGGGTTTGACGTGATCCTCTTCGCCAACCGAAACGCCGCCGCTGGTGAGAATCAGGTCATGCCCCTCGGAGGCATCGCGCAGGGCCTTGCGGGTATCTTCGAACACGTCGGGCACGATGCCCAGATCCGTCACCTCGCAGCCGATCTGCTCGAGCAATGCGCGCAACTGATAACGATTGGAATTGTAGACGCCGCCCGGCGGCAGCTCTTCGCCCGGCATGACCAGCTCGGAGCCGGTCGAGAACAGCGCCACCTTCACGCGCCGCAGCACCGGCAACTGCGCGATGCCGACCGAAGCCGCCACACCCAGCGCCGCCGGGCCGATGCGCGTGCCGGCCTGCAGCACCACCGAGCCCTTCTCCACTTCACTGCCGGCACGGCGCACGAATTCGCCCACACGCGGCGTGTGGTCGATGGTGATCATGTCGCCATCGACCTCGCACAACTCCTGCATCACCACCGCATCGGCACCCGGCGGCAGCGGCGCGCCGGTGAAGATGCGCGCCACCGTGCCAGCCTCCAGCGCATGGCCGACACTACCGGCCGGAATGCGCTGCGACATGCGCAGCTTCACGCCCGGTTTGATTTCGGCGGCGCGCATGGCGTAGCCGTCCATTGCCGACATGTCCATGTCGGGCATGGAAATGGCCGAGTGCATGTCGCTGGCCAGCACGCGGCCACGCGCGGCGTTAAGGTCGGCCATCTCGATTTCGGTGACCGGTCGCGCGTAGCCGAGCAATGCCGCCAGCGCGTCGTCAAAGGAGAGAAGATCGGATTTCATCGTCGGGACGGATGCTCCAGTATGAATTTCGCAATCGCTGCCGCGTCGTCCAGCGGCAGCACCGGATGCGGGCAATCCAGCGGGTCCGAGGTGGCCACCGCCACCACGTTGGGGTTTTCGGGCCAGATCGGGCTTTTGCCATGCCCCTCGCGCCACACCTCGATCTTCGGCACCGGCGCAGCCTTGAAGCCTTCGACCAGCACCACGTCACTCGGCTCGAGCAGGCGCAGTTGCTCGTCCAGCCCCGGCTCGGGCGCGCCGCGCGATTCGTTCATCAGCACCCAGCGATCGCTCGACAGCATCAGCACGCGCGCCGCACCGGCCTCGCGGTGGCGCCACGAATCCTTGCCCGGCCGGTCCAGATCGAAGCCGTGATGCGCATGCTTGATGACCGAAACACGCAGATCGCGGGCGGTGAACTGGGGAATGAGCTTTTCGATCAAGGTGGTCTTGCCGGAGCCGGACCAGCCTGCGATGCCGAACACGATCATGGGGTTTGTTTCTGCGCAAACGAAGGCTGCAAGGATACAACAAGCCCCCGCCCCGATTGCTGAAAGGGGGTGGCCGGGGGCAGCATGCGGTTCACTCGGCGCCTCCGGCAGGTGCGCCGAACTGGCGCCGGGGCGTCACCGGGGATATCTTCACCGCAAACAGCACGCCCACCGGCCCCATGACACCCACCCCACCCCGTGCCGCCGAAGCACCGCGCCTGATCGAATTCGACACGCCGCGCCTGCGGCTGCGCCAGTGGCGTGCGAGCGATGTCGCGCCCTTCGCGGCACTCAATGCCGACCCGCGCGTGATGGAGTTCTTCCCCGAGCTGATGCGCCCACCGGAGAGCCGCGCCATGGCACGCCGCATCCGTGGGCTGATCCGCGAGCGTGGCTGGGGGCTATGGGCGGTCGAGGTGCTGGACGGTGCTCGCTTCATCGGCTTCGTCGGATTGCACGTACCGGCGGTAGAGCTGCCCTGCTCACCGTGCGTCGAGATCGGCTGGCGGCTGGCACCGACGCATTGGGGCTGCGGCTACGCCATCGAGGCGGCGCGCGGAGCACTGGCAGTGGGCTTCGAAACGCTGGAACTGAGTGAAATCGTGTCGTTCACCGCACTGCCCAACCTGCGCTCGCAGGCCGTGATGCAACGCCTCGGGATGACCCCGCGCGGCGAATTCGACCACCCGCAGGTTCCCGCCGGGAGCCCGCTGCGCCGACATGTGCTGTATGCCATGCAGCGCGACCACTGGCTTGCTCGAGACGAGGATCTGCCATGACCCACTCACGCGCCTACACCTTCAGCGCCGGCAACGCCGGTGAATGGCGCATCGAACGCATCACCGCGGTGATCGGCGACGGGCTCCCTTCCGCACGCAGGCTGGCCGTTTCCAACAGCGCGGTTAAGCCGAACGGCGGGGCTTGGAGTCTGACCGGCATGGTCAGCAACGAGCGCTATGTCACGCGGGCCGAAAAAGCCGGCTTGCTAGCGTTGCCCATGCCGGCCGCGCCGAGCTGCGCGGCACTGATCCCTCTGCGCAAATCGCCTGCGTGGTGGGCTCTGACACAGGACGAACGGCGCAGCATCTTCGAAGCGCAGTCGCAGCACATTGCATTGGGCGTCGAACTCGGCTCCGGCATCGCGCGCCGCCTGCACCATTGCCGCGACTTGCTGACCGACGCTGAACCACCCTTCGACTTCCTCACCTGGTTCGAATATGCGCCGGAAGACGAAGCACGCTTCGACGCCCTGCTCGCCCGGCTGCGCGACAGCGCGGAATGGGCTTATGTCGAACGCGAAGTGGATATCCGGCTGCGCCTTGAAAATTGACACCGATCATGACTGCCGCGCGTGGCCGCCCGACAAAGATTCAGCCCCGCGCTACACTGGGCGCCTGCTTTCTCATCGGAGCATTCCTGCGTGATCACCTCGAATCAACTCGGCAACGTGTTCAAACGGGCACGCGAAGAAGTTCTGTTCTGGTACCGCGTCGTGCGCGACTCCGGCAAGCTCTGGCTGGACTGCAACGCCTTCAGCTATGCCGGGTCGCTGGCGTTCTACACGCTGTTCTCGCTGGCACCGGTGATGATCATTGCAGTAATGCTGATCGGCCTGGTGTTCGGCGCCGACGCCGCACAGGGTGAAATCGTCGCGCAACTGCAGGATGTAATGGGCCCCGGCGCTGCCTCTGCAGTCGAGCAGGCGGTGCTCAGTTCACGGGTATCCGAATCGGGACTGCTGCCCTCGCTGCTGGGCTTCGGCGCCGTGTTCATCGGCGCCACCACGGTGTTCGCACAAATGCAGTATTCGCTCAACATCATCTGGGGCGTCACCCCGAAGCCGACGTACAACAGCATCATGCTGTACATCAAGAGCCGGGTATTGTCGCTGACGGTGGTGCTCGCCATCGGCTTCATCCTGCTGGTGTCGCTGGTGGCGGGGGTTGCTTTGCAGGCCGCCCTGCAGGCCGCCGAGAGCCTGATGCCGGCCGTCACCGCCGCACTCGGCGGCATGGAAGCACTGGTCGCCTTCGCGCTGGTCGCCGCTTTGTTCGCCACCATCTTCAAGGTACTGCCCGACGTGCTGCTGACGTGGCGTGACGTGATCGTCGGCGCCGTGGTCACGGCCGCTTTGTTCTCCGTGGGGCGCTTCGGCATCGCGTTGTACCTCACGCATACCGCTACCGCTTCTACGTACGGAGCGGCAGGCTCGGTCGTGCTGATTCTGATGTGGGTGTACTACTCGTCACTGATCCTGCTGTTCGGCGCAGCCTTCACCAAGGTGTATTTCATCGCGCGCGGCCACTCCATTCGCCCGCGCAACAGCGCCGTATGCGTGCGCCGCCACTTGGTCGGCATCGACATGGACGACATCCCCCCCGAGCCATGCGCCCCGGCTTCGCCCGCACGACCGGCGGAACCCGAAGTGGAGGCGCCCGCCGCCGATACGCCCGCAATCCTCAAACCTCCGCCGGAAGAACCAACCCGATGAGTCTTCGCGCCGTTGTACTGCAGCACGTCCCCTTCGAAGGCCCCGGCAGCATCGCCGACTGGCTGAGCGCGCGCAGCGCCGGCGTGCAGACCATTCGCCTGTATGCAGGCGAGGCACTGCCAACGCCTGCCGAGGTCGACCTGGTGATCGCCATGGGCGGGCCGATGAGCGTCAATGACGACTGGTTCCACGAGTGGCTGAAGGATGAAAAGCTTTTTCTGGCCGAATGCATTGCCGCCGGCAAGGCTGTTGTGGGCATCTGCCTGGGCGCGCAGCTCATTGCCAGCGCGCTCGGCGCCAGGGTCGGGCCCAACGAGCACAGCGAGATCGGCTGGTTCGATATCGAAGCCGTTCCCGCCGAGGATGCCTTCCGCTTCCCGGAGCAGGCCACCGTATTGCACTGGCACGGCGAGACCTTCGCCCTGCCCTCTGATGCAAAGCTGTTGGCCAGCAGTGAAGCCTGCCGCAATCAGGCCTTTCAGCTCGGCCAACGGGTGATCGGCCTGCAGTTTCACTGTGAAACCACGCCCGACAGCCTGGACGAACTGCTCGAAGCCTGCGGCGACGAACTGGTGCCGGAGCGCTTCGTGCAGGAAGAGGAAGAAATTCTTGACGCACTGCCACGGCACGCGCCAGCCAACCAGACGCTGATGGCTGCAGTGCTCGACTACGTCACGCGGGACATGGCGTGAGCGAGCCGCTGGCGGCGCAGGTGCCGCACGGCACGCTGCTGGCAACGCTCCCGCCGGCCGGTGCCGCTGAAGATTTTCAGAACCTGTTCGAAGCCGCAGGCCTGCGCATCGAGCGCATCGTCTCGTTCGAACATGCCAGCCCCGAGGGTTTCTGGTACGACCAGCCGCAGGACGAATGGGTGATGGTAGTCACCGGCAGCGCGGAGATCGAATTCGACGATGGCAGCCGGCGCACGCTTAACGCCGGCGATTGGCTTACGCTGCATGCCCATGTGCGCCATCGCGTTGCGCGCACCGCCGGCCCCACCGTATGGCTGGCCGTGCATCACACACCCGCCACCTGAACTCGGCTGGCACACATGCAAACGGGGCCCCGCAGGGCCCCGTTTGATTTCATGCACCGGCTGCCTCGCAGCACCCGGTACGGCAGACCGATCAACCCGCCGCGTGCAAGGGATCGGTTACACCGATGACGTACATCGCGATCAAGCCGATGATGCCGGCAGCCGTCACGTAGTACAGCGTCGGCAGGATGGTCTTGCGCAGCGTGATGCCTTCACGACCCAGCAGACCCACTGTGGCCGAAGCCGCCACCACGTTGTGGATGGCGATCATGTTGCCGGCCGCAGCGCCCACCGATTGCAGAGCCACCATCATGGCGCCGGACACGCCCAACAGTTCAGCCGTGTTGAACTGGAACTGCGACAGCATCAGGTTGGCCACGGTGTTCGAGCCGGCGATGAAGGCGCCTAGCGCACCCACCCACGGCGCGAAGAACGGATAGACACCGCCCACGCTGTCGGCAACGAACTGCGCCATCGCCACCGGCATCGACACCAGATCAGCACCATTCACACCCGAGTTGATCAGGATGCGCACCATGGGGATGGTGAAGATCAACACGAAGCCTGCACCCAACAGTGTCTTGCTCGACTCGCTGAACGCCTTCACCAGCTCGCCGGCCTGCATGCGGTGCAGGAAGAAGGTGATCAGGACCACCATCATAAGAATGCCGCCCGGCAGGTACAGCGGCTCAAGGCTGCCGCTGATGCCCTGTTCGCCGAGGATGTTGCTCCAGCCGAAGCTGAGCGACATCAGCGCGGCTTTGAACTCCGGCACGGTACGCGACAGCACCAGCAGCACGGCCAGCAACAGGTACGGAGCCCAGGCCTTGAGGGTGGAGATCGGCGCCTTGCCGGCCACCTCGTCCAGCTTCATCTCGATGCGGCCGATCCACTCCACCGGCCAGTCCTTGGCATCGGCGAAGTCCCAGGCCTGCTTGGGCATGAGGAAACCACGCTTGGCGGCCGTGACGACGATGGCCAGACCCACCATGCCGCCGATCATCGACGGGAACTCGGGCCCGAGGAACACGCCGGCCAGCATGTAGGGCACGACGAAACAAACGGCGGTGAAGATCGCGAACGGCGCCACCTCCAGGCCTTCACGCCAGGACTGGTTGCGGCCGAAGAAGCGCGTCAGCACCATGACCATGATCAGCGGCATGAGGATGCCGACGATACCGTGCGTGATGGCCACGCGGCCGACCGTCTCCAGGAAGAAGGCATCCCACGTACTGCCGGCGGCGACCAGTTGCTCGGTCATGCCCGCGCGGTCCAGGCCAGCACCGACGCCCACCAGCATCGGCGTGCCCACCGCGCCGAAGGACACCGGCGTGGACTGCACCAGCATGCCCATCACCACCGCCGCCAGCGCCGGGAAACCCAACGCGACCAGCAGCGGGGCCACCACGGCGGCCGGCGTACCGAAGCCCGATGCGCCCTCGATGAAGCAGCCGAACAACCACACCACGATCAGCGTTTGCACACGGCGGTCAGGACTGATGTTGGAGAACCCCGCCCGAATGGCGGCAATGCCACCGGAATGCTTGAGGGTATTGAGCAGCAGGATGGCGCCGAAAATGATCCACAGGATGGCCGCAGTCAGGATCAGGCCTTGCAGCGTCGAGGCCAGCACCCGGTTGAAGGACATGTCCCACACCATGAGGCCGATCAATGCCGTGGTGACATACACCACCGGCATGGCGAACTTGGCAGGCCATCGAAAACCCAGCAGGAGCACGCCTGCCAGAACGAGTGGCACGAATGCCAGCAGTGAAAGCACGGTCTGATTCATCGTTCGGGAATCTCCATTTAGATGCCGTATCTGCTTGACGCCACTCGACCTTTCTCCACCTTCCGGCCGGGACGTGTGCAGCGCGGATGCTAAGACCGCACACAACGGTCGCAAAGCGTTCAGACACTGGTCATACCAGTTTTTCACACTGCTTCGTGAAGAACGCCTTCATTAAAGCTAGCACAAGGATCGGGAATACTAGGATGACGGGCTAAAATCGCCACCTTGGAAGTCACTGGTCCGACCACTATGCTCGTCACCGAAAATTCCCCCCGCACCGAACGCATCCAGGTCGCCGACGCGGTCGCCGAACGCATCGAGCGCCTGATCATCGACGGCGTACTCAAGGTCGGGCAGCCGCTGCCGTCCGAGCGACGCTTGTGTGAAAAGCTGGGTGTGTCACGTTCGGCGCTGCGCGAGGGGCTGCGCGCGCTGCGCGGCGTGGGCATCATTGAAACCATGCACGGCGTGGGCTCCTTCGTGGCGCGCCTGTCGGCCGAGCGCGACCGCAGCCCGTTGATCCACCTGTTCGGTTCGCAGCCACGCACGCTGTATGACCTGCTCGAAGTGCGTGCCCTGCTCGAAGGGGAGGCCGCGCGGCTGGCCGCCATGCGCGGCACGTCCGCCGACTTCGTGATGATTCGCCGCCACTATGAAGACATGGTGTCGGCACAGTCGGCAGAACACTCGCTGCCCCCGGAGGACATCGCCCGCGCCGACCACGCCTTCCACCGCGCCATCAACGATGCCTCGCACAACCCGGTGCTGGTGCACACGCTGCAATCGCTGTCCGAGCTGATGCTGCACACGGTGCTGGCCTCGGTGAACAACCTGTATCACCGCCCAGCCGGCAAGCGCGTGATCGACCGTCAGCACGACCGGCTCTACAAGGCCATCATGGAGCGCCGCCCCGAGCGGGCCGAGCGTGTGGCGCGAGAGCACATCAACAGCGTGCGCGAGAACATCATGGAACTGGAGCTCGAACAACAGCGCCTGGTGCGCGCCACGATGCGCCTCGAAGGCTGGAACTGAGGGCTCAACGCGGCAGCGGCGGCACCCGCCCAGCCATCCCTTCCACCAAAAACGCCACGCAGGCACGCACCCGCGCAGGCACGTGGCGCCGGTGGGCATATACGGCGTAAATATCGGCACCAGTATTGCGCCATTCGGGCAGCAGCTCCACCAGATCGCCCCGCTCCAGCGCCTCGTGCGCATCCCACCACGAGCGCAGCATGATGCCGTGCCCGTCCAGCGCCAGACGATGCACCGCCTCGCCGTCATTGCTCGACAGTCGCCCGCCCACCCGCACGGTTCTCCCCTCGCCCTCGCCGACATGCTCAAAACGCCACAGCGCGTAGTCGCTGTCGATCTCGCGCACGATCAGGCACTCATGCGCCACAAGGTCTTCCGGCAGGCGCAACGGCGCTGCACGCTGCAAATAGCTCGGCGCAGCACACAGCACCCGTCGGTTGGCCAACAGAGGCCGTGCGACCACACGCGAATCGGGTGGCATGCCGATGCGGATGCCGATATCCACGCCGGCATCCGAGAGGCTCAACGGGAAATTGGTGAGTTCCAACTGGATCTCGAGCCCCGCATGGCGTGCGGCAAATTCCGACAGCAAGGGGGCGATGTGGCGCCGCCCGAAGCCGAAGGTGGCGTTCACGCAGATGCGGCCGGTGAGCGCGCTGGCGGGGTCGTTGAGGCTGTCTTCAAGCTCGGCCAGATCGTCCAGAATGGCCGCGCCGCGTGCCAGGTAGCGCTCGCCCTCGGGCGTCATCGCAAGGCTGCGCGTGGTGCGGTGAGCAAGCTGCACGCCCAGACGGGCTTCGAGCAGCTTCAGGCGTTTGCTCACGGCGGACAGCGACAAACCCAACTCACGCGCAGCCCCGGTCAGGCTGCCGGCGCGGGCAAGTTGCTGGAAAAAGGCGAGATCATCAACGGCAGACATTTATGCACTTTATTTCAACAATGCATTGCAAGCCAGCCTGATTATCTACATCACAACAAAGACTACTATCCATCTCAAGCAAACGGCGCACAGCCGCAACCGCAGCCCTCACGGAGCACCGCATGTTTCACGGTTTCGAAACCTTCGATATCGACGTCGGCAACAACATCGTCATCCACGGCCGCAAGGGCGGTGACGGGCCGCCGCTGTTGCTGCTGCACGGGCACCCGCAGACGCACGTGATCTGGCACCGCGTGGCCGAACAACTGGCGCGGCACTACACCGTGATCGCCACCGACCTGCGCGGCTACGGCGACTCGTCCAAGCCCGCCGGCCTGCCCGGCCACAGCAATTACTCCAAGCGCGAAATGGCTGCCGACCAGATTGCCGTGATGCGGCATTTCGGTTTCGACGATTTCCACCTGTGTAGCCACGACCGCGGCGCGCGTGTGGCGCACCGTCTGGCGATGGACCACCCCGGCGTGGTGCGCAAGCTGATGCTGCTCGACATCGCGCCGACCCTGGCCATGTACGAGCAGACCGACCGCCGCATGGCGACGATGTACTTCCACTGGTTTTTCCTCATCCAGCCCGCACCGATGCCGGAGACGCTGATCGAAGCCTCTCCCGACGGCTACATCACCCGCACCATGGGTGGCCGCCACGCCAAGCTCGACGTGTTCGACCCGGGCGCCATCGCGGAATACCAGCGCTGCCTGGCCCTGCCCGGCGCCGCGCATTCGCTGTGCGAGGACTACCGCGCAGCCAACACCATCGACCTCGAACACGAGCAGGCCGACCGTGACGCCGGCCGACGCATCCAGTGCCCCACCCGCGTGCTGTGGGGCGAGCACGGCGTCATCCAGCGCTGCTTCGACGCGCTCAAGGAATGGACGCCGCTCACCACCGAACTCGACGGCGGCCCTCTGCCCTGTGGCCATTACATCCCGGAGGAAGCACCGGACCTGCTGCTGAAGCACATCTGCGAATTCATGCGGTAAGGCGCAGCAATCTCCATCTCCACAGCGCACTCGACGTGTCGCCGAAAATGCACTCGTTATCACGTAGGGCGCAATAACTGAAAGGCATTGCGCCGGATGAGCAATACGGCGCAATGCGCTGCGCTTATTGACGCCCTACCAACCGCCGGGAAGTCTCGCGCCCCGCTCCATTGAAGCCGCCCCGAACACCATCCCTCACCCCGGAGAGCACCATGAGCAAACCCCACCGCATCGCAGTCATCCCCGGCGACGGCATCGGCAAGGAGGTCGTCCCCGAAGGCGTGCGTGTGCTGCAGGCCGCGGCCAAGCGCTTCGGCATCGCTCTGGAATTCACAGAGTTCGACTTCGCCAGTTGCGACTACTACGAGCAGCATGGCCAGATGATGCCGGACGACTGGTTCGACACGCTGATGCAGTTCGACTGCATCTTCTTCGGTGCGGTGGGCTGGCCCGAAAAGGTGCCGGATCACGTATCGCTGTGGGGTTCGCTGATCAAGTTCCGCCGCGAGTTCGATCAGTACATCAATCTGCGCCCGGTGCGCCTGCTGCCGGGCATCAAGAGCCCGCTGGCAGACCGCAAGCCCGGCGACATCGACTTCTATGTAGTGCGCGAAAACACCGAGGGCGAGTATTCCAGCCTGGGCGGGCGCATGTATGGCGGCACCGAGCGCGAGTTCGTCACCCAGCAGACGGTGATGAGCCGCATCGGCGTGGATCGGGTGCTGAAGTACGCCTATGAACTGGCGCAATCCCGCCCACGCAAGAAACTCACCTCCGCCACCAAGTCCAACGGCATCTCGATCACCATGCCGTACTGGGACGAGCGCGTGAAGGAGATGGCCACGCAGTACCCGGACGTCGCCACCGACCAGTTCCACATCGACATCCTCAGCGCCAACTTCGTGCTGCACCCGGACTGGTTCGACGTGGTGGTGGCGAGCAACCTGTTCGGTGACATCCTGTCCGACCTCGGCCCGGCGTGCACCGGCACCATCGGCGTGGCGCCGTCGGCCAGCATCAACCCGGAAGGCAAATTCCCCAGCTTGTTCGAGCCGGTGCATGGCAGCGCGCCGGACATTGCCGGCAGGGGCATCGCCAACCCCATCGGGCAGATCTGGTCGGGCGCGCTGATGCTCGAACATCTTGGTTACAAAGAGGCCGGCGCGGCCGTGCTCGCCGCCATAGAGACGGAGTTGGCCGAGGGCAACAAGGCCGTGCTGACGGGAGATGTTGGCGGCATGGGCAGCACCGCAACCCTGGGCGAAGCGATTGCCAAGCGGGTGGCCGCTGCCTGACAAGGCCGCAACGGCGGGCTTTGCGGCTTTGCCGATGCGGGGCGGCGGTGTACGCTGACGGCCAATGTCAGCCCAACTCGTCCTGCTGCTGGCGCTTCACATCACCGGGCTCGTGGTGTGGTGCGGCGCCTTGCTGTACCTGCCCACGCTGGTTGCATCAGGCTCGCTACGCGAAGCCGAAGCGCACACCGGCGTGGGCTCCATCGCGCTCAACCGCACGCTGTTCACGCGCGTCGCCACGCCAGCCGCATTGTTTTCGATCATCACCGGCAGCGCGCTGTTCCTGCTCGATCGACAGCTCGGTGTATGGCTGATGATGAAACTCACGGCAGTAACCGGCATGGTCATCTGTCATGCGCTGATCGGCTTGCTGATACTGCGTCAGGGGCGTGACCCTGCCAGCCGGCACACCCTGCCGGCCGCCCTGCTCACCACCCTTTCGGCTGCGTTGATCGGTGCCGTGCTGTGGCTGGTGCTGGCCAAGCCGGCCGTTGAAATCTGATGCGCGGCAATGGCTTCAGCCTTTGCGACGAAACAGGGTCAGTTCTCGACCTCAACACCTACGGCATGCTCGTACACCAACTGCCCGCCCAGCCAGCCGCTGACGGCAATCAACGCGCCGGTCAGCAAAGAGAGATACAAGCCCCACGGATACACGGCCTCGGCCGTTTCGAAGCGCTGCACCCAATTCAGCGACGCCAGCGACAGCATCATGACGGCCAGAATGGCGTGGCACCAGCCGGTGATCAGACGGCGAATGCGACGCACCGTGAACAGGTCGATGGCCCCGGCAACGCTGGCAATCCAGCCACCGAACGCGCCGATGCCGGCCAGCCACAAACCGGCACGCGCCCAGAAGGCATCGCCGGTCATCAGATAGGCCACGTCCGCGCCAATCAAGCCCAGCAGCGCGGCCACGGGGAAGTGAATCATCATCGGGTGGAGCGGGTGGCCGGCAATGGCGGCACGACTTTCGATGTTGCCTGGCGGCGGTGGGTGCGCCATGTGTGCTTCCTCCGGCAATCGATTGCGGGGCGACTAGCCCCCGTGGCCATGAGCCTGCCGCTGCTGACGGCGTGTGACGGCCCGCTTTCAACGCTGTCCCCTGCCGGCCCGTCTGCGCGCATGGCGGCCGATCTGTGGTGGGGCATGCTGCTGTTTTCCACCGTGGTGCTGGTGGCGGTAGTCGGCGTATGGATTCATGCGCTGCGCCGTCCGCACCGCACCTGCGACGCCAACCGCCATCGTATCGAGCAGCGTTGGATCATCGGCGGCGGGATCATTCTACCAACCGTGAGCATCGCCGTACTGCTGGCATTCGGCCTCACGGCCGGGCACCGCATGCTGCCTCTGCCGCTCAACGGCGATCCGCCGCTGCGCATCAATGTCACCGGCCATCAGTGGCGCTTTGAAGTGAATTATCCCGACCACGGCATTCGCATGGAAAACCGCCTGATCATCCCGGCCGGCCAGCCGGTGGATGTACACGTCGACAGCGGCGACGTGATTCATTCGTTCTGGGTGCCGCGCCTGGCCGGCAAGATCGACATGCTGCCCGGCCGCACGAACGTGCTGCGCCTGGAGGCCGACGATCCGGGCACCTACCGCGGCCAATGCGCCGAATTCTGCGGCGCCCTGCACGCACGCATGACACTCGAAGTCGAAGCGCTGTCCGACGAGGGCTTCGACGAATGGCTTGAGGCAAATCGCCAATGAGCGAAATCACCCACGACCGCGAACAGCTGCATGCCGGCATGGGCCGCGTATGGGCCAATCCGCGCGGCTGGCGCGCGCTGACGGTCGTCAATCACACCACGCTGGGCCTGCGCTTCATGGGCACGGGCATGGCTTTCTTCATATTCGGCGGCGTGCTGGCCATGTTGCTGCGCGCGCAGCTCGCGCTGCCCGACAACCGCCTGCTCGACCACGAGGTGTACAACCAGCTCTTCACCATGCACGGCACGGTGATGATGTTCCTGTTCGCCGTGCCCATGCTCGAAGGCGTGGCGATCTACCTCATCCCGAAGATGATCGGCGCGCGCGATCTGGTGTTTCCGCGACTGACCTCACTGGGCTACTGGTGCTACCTGTTCGGCGGCCTGATCCTGTGCTCGAGCGTGTTCATCGGCGTAGCGCCCGACAGCGGGTGGTTCATGTACACGCCCTTGTCGAGCGACGTGTATTCCCCCGGCCCGAACTCCGACTTCTGGCTGCTCGGCATCACCTTCGTCGAGATTTCCGCGGTGTCGGCCGGGGTTGAACTCACCGCGTCGATCCTGCGTACCCGCACAGCCGGCATGTCGCTCGACAAGATGCCGCTGTTTGCCTGGTACATCCTCGGCACGGCGTTGATGATCGTCATCGGCTTTCCGCCGCTGATCCTGGGCAGCATCCTGCTGGAACTCGAACGCGCCGCCGGCCTGCCGTTCTTCGACGTCACGCGCGGGGGCGATCCGGTGCTGTGGCAGCACTTGTTCTGGCTGTTCGGCCACCCCGAGGTGTACATCATCTTCCTGCCCGCCGCAGGCATCGTCAGCACACTGATTCCGGTGTTCGCGCAGCGCCCCATCGTGGGTTACCGCTGGGTCGTGCTGTCGATCATCACCACCGGCTTCATCAGCTTCGGCTTGTGGGTGCATCACATGTTCACGGTGGGCATCCCTCATCTGGCGCAGGCCTTCTTCTCGGCAGCAAGCATGCTGGTGGCGATTCCTACCGCCATCCAGGTCTTCGTATGGCTGGCCACCCTATGGACAGGGCGGCCGGTGTTCCGCCTGCCGATGCTGTGGATCATGGGTTTTCTGGTGATCTTCGTGGCGGGCGGCCTCACCGGCGTGATGCTGGCGCTCGTGCCGTTCAACTGGCAGGTGCATGACACCCACTTCGTCGTGGCGCACATGCATTACGTGCTGGTCGGCGGCATGCTGTTTCCACTGATGGCCGGGCTGTATTACTGGTTGCCCCATCTGTCCGGCCGCATGCCATCCGAAAGCCTCGGGCGCTGGGGTTTCTGGCTGACCTTCGGCGGTTTCAACTTGACCTTCCTGATCATGCACCTGACCGGCCTGCTCGGCATGCCGCGGCGGGTGTTCACCTACGAATCGGCGCTGGGCTGGGACATTCCCAACCTAATCTCGTCGGTCGGCGGTTTCATCATGACCATCGGCATCGCCGTGATCCTGCTCGATCTGGCGCTGCACTTCCGCTTCGGCAAACCCGCATCACAAAATCCGTGGCAAGCCGGCACGCTGGAATGGGCGATGAACAAGCCGCCTCCGCCCTACAACTTCGCCAGCCAGCCGACCATCACCCAGCGCGACCCGCTGTGGCAAACGCCGGACCTTGCCGACAGCATCGCCGAAGGCCGCCACGCACAGCCGCACTTCGACCACGGTCGCCGTGAAACGCTGGGCACAGATGCCGTGAGCGGTAAGGTGCGCGCAACCTTCAACCTGCCGACGAACAGCTGGCTGCCTCTGATCGTGTCGCTGTTCCTCGCGGTGGTGTGCCTATCGCTGCTGGTGCGCGTCTATCCGCTGGCCGCGCTGGCCGCACTGTGCGCGCTGGTCACGGTGCTGCGCTGGTCGTGGGTGAACGGGACCCACCCAGCCGCCCTGCCCGACGCACGCACCCGGCCGGGTGACCCACCCCTGCATGTGCACACCTTCGACGGCCCCGGCCTGTGGGGCATGAACTTCACGCTGCTGGCCAACGGTTCGCTGTTCCTGTCGTTGATCTTCGGCTGGTTCTATCTGTGGACGGTGTCGCCCGCCTGGGAAATGCCCGAGCACTCGCCCTTGGCGTGGCCCGTCATGCTGCTCTCCGGCGCACTGCTGACGGTGGCGACGCTGTGGATGCGGCGCGTGGCCGCCGGGCTCAAACGTGGCACCGCCGCCAGCCTGCAGGGCCAGCTCTGGCTGATCACCGCTTTGGGCGCGGCACATGTGCTGGCACTTGCCTGGTTGGGGCTGACCGCGCAGTTGAGCCCCACGCAGAACGCACACGACGCGGTGATTGCCGTATTCCTCGGCTACCAGATGTTCCACTCGGTGATCGCCGTGCTAATCACCCTGCTGCAGGCGCTGCGCGTACGCGTCGGCTACGTCGGCCTGCACGCGCCGTACGAACCGCTGGTGGTCGAACGCTGGTGGTCGTACAGCGTGCTGGTGTTCTGGGCGATGTTCTTTTGCGTGGCACTGTTCCCGGCTGGCTGGGGAGGCGCATGATCCGCCCGGCCGACCACCCCATTCATCTGGTGCTCGGGCTGATCGTCTGGAGCGTCTGGTTCGTCGCCATCTACGGCGGCTTGTCGGTAGCGTGTTCGGTGGCACCGCCGCCTGAGCAGAGCGGCGCGTTGAACTGGGTGAATGGCTTGATCGCGTTGGTCACGGCCCTGCTGCTGGCGTGGCTGAGCCTGCAGGCAAACCGCTGCTGGCGTGAGGCGCGGCACTCACCGCCCGAGCCACCGCGCCGCCGTTTCATGTGCATGGTGAGCGCCGGCATGTATATGGTGGCCGCCATCTCCACGCTGGTGGTCGGGCTTCCGGTGGTCGGTCTGCCCCCCTGCCTGTAAGCCAGACCCACCCCGCGCGAACCCCTGGCGAGCGGCCCGGTCTGTTGCATGTTCTCCGATGCACATCAACGAATGACTCAGCCACCCAATCCTCGCGGCCGTACGCGTCGCATCGCTCGCCGTACCGGCTTCGCTCTGCTCGCGGTGCTGCTAGTGTACTTCGCGCCTCTCGGCCTGTCCTATCTGGCCCACACCTTCGCAGAAGCGGAAACCACCGACTGGCGCACCGCACGACGCGACAGCGCAGGCATCGTTCCTCCAGTGCCTCACGCGGAGGCCAGCATTCAGGCGTACTGCGCACGTGCCTATCGCTGGCGCGGCATTTTCGGCGAACACTGCTGGCTGGCGACAAAAGGCAGCGACACCGACGAATGGACACGCTTCGAAGTCACCGGATGGGCCGTCATGCGTGGCGGGCAAGCGGTGCGCGTCGCCACGGGCATTGCCGATGGATACTGGTATGGCGCAGCACCGACCTTGATTCGTGACCTTCGCGGCGGCCCGGAAGTGGACGCGCTCATCGCCCGCCTGCATGCCGCCAGTCTGGCCTATCCGCACAACGACGTTTACCGAGTCTGGCCGGGGCCGAACAGCAACACCTACATCGCGTACCTGGGGCGTGCCGTCCCTGAACTGTCGCTCAAGCTACCCCCGACCGCCATCGGCAAAGACTACCTGCCCGGCGGCGGCGTGTTCGGGCGCCCGGCGAGCGGGTCGGGCCTGCAGATCTCTCTGTGGGGGCTGTTCGGCGTCATCCTGTCTCCAGAGGAAGGCGTCGAGGTGAACGTTCTCGGCCTCTCGGCGGGAGTGGACTTCATTCGCCCCGCGTTGAAGCTCCCCGGCCTCGGCCGCATTGGTGTCCCGCTTCAAGCCACCGCTGACTAACGCCTCGCGGCAAGCCCTTCTGCGGCTGTAGCGTAGCGGCTTTCCAAAGCCTGCAACTTGAGCAATATCAAGCCGGCCGCATTTAATACCCATTTCGATAACAAGGCTTTACTTTGCCGTTCTACGAGAGTTAAATTGCATGCAAGCGGGCAACGGCGCCCACTTGCAAAACGCATACTTCTTGCGCATGCGCCGTGCGTTCTCGCGGCCGGGCATGCGCATGGACAGGAGGACTCTCTCATGGCTGAACCGGCCTCCCCCCCCACCACTCGCAAGGAAGAGCTGCGCGCTTTTCTGTTGCTGACGGTCGTCACCGCCCCCGTGTTGGCGGTAATGATCGTCGGCGGCTACGGCTTTGCCGTGTGGATATTCCAGATCCTCACCGGCCGGCTCCCCACGGGCTGAGGAAGGTACTCATGCCCACCCAGCCTATTTCCGCTGCACCCGCCGAGGTGCACGTTGCGGGCGTGCTCGTGCTCGCCCCTGCTGACCGTGCGCTTGCCATCGCAGCCCTGGTTGCCGAAATGGACGGCACCGAAGTGCATGAAGTCACCCCCGAAGGAAAACTCATCGTGGTCTGCGAATGCGCCACCGACCGCGACGTGTTCAACCTGATCGAACGCATCCGCGACATTCCCGGCGTCCTCGACACGGCGCTGGTCTATCAACACGCCGAATCGGCCACAGCCATGGAAGAGGAGATCGCCGATGAAACTGACTCGCCGCGAGTTCATTAAACAATCGGCCGTCGCTGCCACCGCCACCGCGGCGGGGGTGCCGGGCTATGCGCAACTGGTTACCGATGCGACGCGTACCCACATTCAATGGTCGAAGGCGCCCTGTCGCTTCTGCGGCGTGGGCTGTGGTGTCAACGTCGGCGTCAAGGAAGGCCGCGTAGTGGCCACGCACGGCGACATCAACGCCGAGGTCAATCGCGGCCTCAATTGCGTGAAAGGCTACTTCCTGTCGAAGATCATGTACGGCGCCGACCGCATCACGCAGCCGCTGCTGCGCATGCGCGACGGGCGTTACGACAAGCAAGGCGAATTGCAGCCGGTGTCGTGGGACCACGCCTTCGACGTGATGGCAGAGCAGTTCAAGAAGGTACTGCGCGACAAAGGCCCGAGCGGCGTCGGCATGTTCGGCTCCGGCCAATGGACCATTTGGGAAGGCTACGCCGCCTCGAAGCTCATGAAGGCGGGCTTCCGCACTAACAACCTCGACCCCAACGCGCGCCACTGCATGGCCTCGGCGGTGGCCGGCTTCATGCGCAGCTTCGGCATGGACGAGCCCATGGGCTGCTATGACGACATCGAGCAGGCCGACGCCTTCGTGCTGTGGGGCGCCAACATGGCCGAGATGCACCCCATCCTGTGGACGCGGGTGACCGACCGCCGCCTTTCCGCGCCGCATGTCAAAGTCGCGGTGCTGTCGGTGTTCGAGCACCGCTGCTACGACCTGGCTGACCTGGAACTCACCTTCCGCCCCCAGACCGATCTGGCGATCCTCAACTACATCGCCAACTACATCATCCAGAAGGGCGCGGTGAATCGCGCGTTCGTGGATCGTCACACCCGCTTCATGCTCGGCAATAGCGACATCGGCTACGGGCTGCGCGCGGATGACCCGCGCCAGAAAGGCGCCCACATCGACAACCCCGGGGGCGGAAAACCCATCAGCTTCGACGAGTTCGCCAAGTTCGTCAGCCGCTACGACCGCGAGAGCGTGGCCAAGCTCGCCAATATTTCGCCCGAGCGTCTCGACCGCCTCGCCGAGCTGTACGCCAACCCGAAGACCAAGGTGATGTCGTTCTTCACCATGGGCTTCAACCAGCACACGCGCGGCACGTGGTGCAGCCACCTGCTCTACAACATCCATTTGCTGACCGGCAAGATTTCCGAGCCCGGCTCGGGCCCCTTCTCGCTCACCGGCCAGCCATCGGCCTGTGGCACGGCGCGCGAGGTAGGCACATTCGCCCACCGCCTGCCCGCCGACATGGTGGTAACCAACTCGGAACACCGCGCCATGGCAGAGAAGATCTGGGCGCTACCGGCCGGCACTATCCCCGAGCGCGTTGGCTATCACGCCGTTCAGCAAGACCGCATGCTCAAGGACGGCGAGCTCAATGCCTATTGGGTGATGTGCAACAACAACATGCAGGCGGCCCCCAACATCCTCAACGAGACCTACCCGGGCTATCGCAACCCGGCCAACTTCGTGGTGGTCTCGGATGCCTACCCCACCGTCACCACGATGTCGGCCGACCTGGTGCTGCCGGCTGCGATGTGGGTGGAAAAGGAAGGCGCTTACGGCAACGCCGAACGTCGCACTCAGTTCTGGCACCAGCTGGTGGATGCCCCGGGCGAGGCGCGGTCCGACCTGTGGCAACTGGTGGAGTTTTCCAAGCGCTTTCGCATGGAAGAGGTATGGACCGAAGAGCTGCTCGCGAAGGCGCCGGAATATCGCGGCAAGACACTGTACGACGTACTGTTTGCCCGCGACGAGGTTCGCAAGCAGTTTCCGCTTGCCCAGACCGACCCCGCCTACGCCAACGCCGAGGCCAAGGCATTCGGCTTCTACCTGCAGAAAAGTCTGTTCGAGGAATACGCCCGCTTCGGTCGGGGCAAGGCGCATGATCTCGCGCCGTTCGACGTGTATCACGAGGTGCGCGGTCTGCGCTGGCCGGTGGTCGACGGCCGCGAAACACGGTGGCGCTACCGCGAGGGTTACGACCCGTACGTCAAGGCGGGCGAAGGCGTGCGCTTTTACGGCAACCCCGACGGCAAGGCCGTGCTCTATGCCCTGCCCTACGAGCCCGCAGCGGAAGAGCCCGACAAGGAATTCCCGTTCTGGCTATGCACGGGCCGCGTGCTCGAGCACTGGCATTCCGGCTCGATGACGCGAAGGGTGCCCGAGCTGCATCGGGCCTTTCCGAACGCCGTGTGCTTCATGCACCCGGAGGACGCGCGGGCCCTGGGCATGCGGCGCGGCGACGAAGTCGAATTGGCCTCGCGGCGCGGCGCCCTGCGCATCCGGCTGGAGACGCGCGGCCGCAACAAGCCCCCGCGCGGGCTGATATTCGTGCCGTGGTTCGATGCGGGCATTCTGGTAAACAAGCTCACGCTTGATGCCACCTGCCCGATTTCACTGCAGACCGACTTCAAGAAATGCGCCGTGGCGATCCGCAAGGTGTGACCCGTGCCGTATTCATCACTCCAGACATCAGGAGAAAAACGATGCGCAGCCTGATTCTCGCGGCCTTCGTACTGCTCGCGGCCTCGCTCGGCCATGCGTCCGACCACTACCCACCCGGGCATGTCGACCGCATGCGCGGCATGACGCCCATCACCCAGGAAAGCACGCCGCCGGCACTCGTCAACCCGGACGACAGCAGCGTGCGGCGCATGCGCAGCTACGCCATGCAACCGCCCGTGGTGCCGCACAAGATCGAGGGCTACCAGCTCGACACCAATGCCAACCGCTGCATGTTCTGTCACGCCCGCACGCGCACCGAAGACAGCCGCGCGCCCATGATCAGCGTCACGCACTTCATGGACCGCGACGGCAACTTCCTGGCCGAGCTGTCACCACGGCGCTATTTCTGTCTGCAGTGTCATGTGCCGCAGGTGCCGGTCGATCCGCGCGTGAATAACGAGTTCATCGACGTCGATGTGCTGTTGCAGCGCTCCGGCTCGCCCTCGGCCACCGTGCGCGAACAGGGGGCGCCATGAAGCAGGCCTTGAAACGCTTCTGGCTGATCCTGCGCCGCCCGGCCGCCCACTACAGCCTAGGGTTTCTGACGATCGGCGGCTTCATTGCCGGCATCGTGTTCTGGGGCGGTTTCAATACCGCCATGGAGGCGACCAATACCGAACAGTTCTGCACCGCCTGTCACGAGATGCGCGACAACGTGTTCGCCGAATTGCAGCCCACCATTCACTTCACGAACCGCAGCGGCGTGCGCGCCATCTGCTCGGACTGCCATGTACCGCACGGCTGGACATCGAAGATCGCACGCAAGATGCAGGCCTCGAAAGAGGTCTGGGGCAAGATCTTCGGCACCATCGACACACCCGAGAAGTTCGAGAACATGCGCCTCGCACTGGCGATGAACGAATGGCGACGCCTGAAGGCCAACAACTCGCTTGAATGCCGCAACTGCCATGAGTTCGACTACATGGACTTCACGCGCCAGAGCCCGCGCGCGTCGCAGGCGCACTCGACCTCACTGGCGAGCGGCGAACGCACCTGCATCGATTGCCACGTCGGCATCGCCCACCGCATGCCTTCGCTCGAAGGCATCGGCGACTTGATCGAGGTGCATGGGCGCGAGGCCCTGCCGGCAGCCATTTCGGGCAGCATGAGCAAACCTTCGCCGCATTGAAGCTGGCGATACGCCTGCGCCTTGGGGCGCGAAAGCAAACAAGGGGCAGCTTGCGGGCCGCCCCTTGTTCATTCCAGCCATCACTTCAGTTGTACAGATAGTTCGGCAGCCACATGCCGATGGCCGGGAAGGTGTAGTACAGAATCATCGCGACGAACACCAGCGCCAGGAACGGCATGATCCCCTTGAATATCTCGATCAGCTGCAGACCTGGCGACACCCCTTTGAGGTAGTACGCCGACATGGCCATGGGCGGTGTCAGGAACGAGGTCTGGATGTTCAGCGCCACCAGCACGCCGAAGAACAGCGGATCGATGCCGAAGGCCGGCAGCAGCGGCAGGAAGATCGGCACGAAGATGATGATGATCTCGGTCCACTCCAGCGGCCAGCCCAGCAGGAAAATGATGAGCTGAGCGAGGATCAGGAACTGCAGTGGTGTCATGTCCAGCCCGATGAGCCAGTGTTCGACCACCGCATGCCCGCCGAGCAACGAGAACACCGACGAGAAGATCCACGAGCCGACGAACAGCCAGCACACCATTGCCGAGGTGCGCGCCGTGAGGAACACCGACTCCTTGAAGCGCCCCCAGGTGAGCTGACGGTACGACAAGGCCAGCACCAAGGCACCCAAGGCGCCGATGCCAGCTGCCTCGTGCGGCGTGGCCAACCCGAACAGGATGGCACCGAGCACCGACAGGATCAGGAAGGCCAGCGGAAAGAACGACGTCGCCAGCCCGTACATGATCTGCCCCAGCGGCACGTTGCGCTCCTCCTTCGGCATCGGCGGAGCGACCTTGGGGTTGATCATCGCCCGCACCACCACATAGATCACGTACAGGCCGGCGAGCAGCAGCCCTGGGAACAACGCGGCGGCATACAGTCGCACCACCGACACGCCGGCCATCGCGCCGTACAGGATCAGCATGATGCTGGGCGGAATCAGAATGCCCAGACATCCGCCAGCACAGATCACACCGGACGCCAGCTTGCGGTCGTAGCCCGCATTGAGCATGGCGGGCAGCGCCAGCAGACCCATCAGCGTCACCACCGCACCGACGATGCCGGTGGCCGTTGCGAACAGCGCACAGGTGATCAGGCTGGCCACCGCCAGCGAGGCCGGCACCCCGCCGAACGCCAGTTGCATGCTCTTGAATAACCGTTCGAGCACGTTGGCCCGCTCGACCAGATAGCCCATGAAGAGAAATAACGGCACGGCAATCAGCACGTCGTTCGACATGACGCCGTAGGTGCGCTGCACCAGCAGCGTGAAGATGATGTCGCCGATGGCGAAGTAGCCAAAGCCAAGCGCCAGCGCGATCAACGTGAACGCCACCGGAAAGCCCAGCAGGATGGTGACGATGAAGATGCCGAGCATCACGATTCCGAGCATTTCATTGCTCATTTGGCACCTCCGGGCATGACCTCTTCGACCATTTCATCGCCGATCTCGCGCACATCATGCACACGCGGCGGCCAACGCCCGTTGCGGAAGGCCATCACGCAGCGGATCACTTCCGCAATGCCTTGCAGCGTCAGAAAGAAACCGGACAGCGGAATCAGCGCCTTGAACGGCCACAGAATCGGCCCGGCCGGGCTGAACGGGCTGCGCTCCCCCACCCGGAACGCCATCTCGGCGAAGTGGTAGCCGGCGTACATCATCGCCAGCACCGCCGGAAAGAAGAACAGCAGATAGAGCACGAAATCGATGCTCGCCTGAGTGCGTACCGAGGCGAAGCGGGTCAGCACATCTGCGCGCACATGCGAATGCGTGGTGAGCGCGTAGGCCCCGGCCATCATGAACAAGGTGCCATACAGGATGTAGCTGAAGTCATAGGCCCAGGTCGTGGGGTTGCCCATGACATAGCGCATGAACACTTCAAAGCAGACCACGCCGGTGAGCAACACGACGGACCACGCAAACATCTTCCCCACGAAGATGTTGATGTGATCCACCATCAGAAGAAAACGCCGCATCTAGACCTCCGCAAGCGCCCATCAGGCACTTTCACCGGCCGGCAGGAATATCGTCGCCCGCAGGTGCAACCGTTTCCGGAAACAGCCGAGGGCCGCATTGCAGCACCCTCGGCGTTCCATCTGAAAGAAGGAGCGAAAAACGCCCCGCCTGCAGGCCTTACAGCGCCGTGGAGCCCGCCGTGGCCTTGCGACCGTAGAAGTGCTCGTAGGCCGGGTCTTTCGGCGTGGTGTTCTCGATGTGGAAAGATACCGTCTTCTCGCAATAGGCCTTCTGAGAATCGATGACCTTCTTGAAGAACGGATCGGCCTTCGATTCACGCTCGATGACCACGTCCCACGCCTTCAACTGCGCCTGCAGCACCGAATCCGGCGTGAGGTAGGTCTTCACGCCCTGCTCGTCGCGCATCTTGTTGAGATCTTCCGGATAGCGCTTCATGGCTTTCCAGTACATCTCCGACGAAGCGGCATCGGCGGCGTACTTGACGATGGCCTGCAACTCGGCCGGCAGCGCGGTGAATTTGGCCTTGTTGAAGATGATCTCGAAGCTCTCCGCGTCCTGGTGGTAGCTGCGCAGCATGAAGACCTTGGAGACATCGGGGAAACCGAGCAGGCGATCGGACGAAGGGTTGTTGAACTCGGCACCGTCGAGCAGCCCGCGGTCCATCGCCGGAACGATGTCGCCACCGCCCATGATGGTGACCGCCGCACCGAACTCGCGCATCAGATCGGCCGCCAGACCCACCGTGCGGTACTTCAGCCCCTTGAGCTGGTCCGCGCTCTTGATGGGCTGCTTGAACCACCCCAGCGGCTGCGTCGGCATCGGGCCCGACAGGAAGCCCACCAGCGGCAGTTTGAGGTTGGCCAGCAGCTCGTTGTAGAGCTCGTAGCCACCGCCGAACTTCATCCAGGCGAGGAACTGATGCGCATCCCAGCCGAACGGGGGCGGCGTGCCGAAGAGCGAGAAGGCCTTGGTCTTGCCGTACCAGTACGCGGCCACGCCGTGACCACCGTCGAGCGCGCCGGCAATCACCGCATCCTGCATCTGCAGTGCACCGACCACGGCGCCGGACGGCAACAGGTTGATGCGCAGGCGCCCGCCGGACATCTCATTCACGACGCGCACGAAATCAGAGGCGAACTCGTGGAAGATGTCGCGCGACGGCCAGGTGCTCTGGAAGTTGAAGGTGGTGGTCTGAGCGAAAGACACCATCGGGAAACCTGCGGCGGCCGCACCGGCTGCCGAGGTTGCAAAGAATTTGCGGCGCGACATCTTGCTTCCGCTCTTGTCGCTACCGCTCTCCGGCGGGGCCGTTGATGCGGCCGTGTTGTGCTTCTGATTGTCTTGCATGACCCATCCTCCTCCTGGATTTGCTGCGAAGGTCACAGAAAAAACGCACCGGGCGGCGGGACGCCTTCCGATACGGGCTCGCCGTTATCCGGCCGCGCTGAGACGACCCGGACGTCCGGATGCTTGATTGCCTGGTTCTGGAACGTTCTGCTTCCGTGCAGGGACGAGGATGAAACGCGAGACGTGCAGATATGACCGACCGCCCCGGCCGTGACCGGGGCGGCGGCATGCTGATGGCGCTCGTGGCGCCGCTGTCTCCTCCTTGCGTGCTCCACACAGACCTCCTCTGTCGGACACATGCTTCGGACGGGCTCTGATGGCCCTTTTTCCCTTACGCTTCGCTTACTTACGTGAAGAAAGCATGGCGTCGGAATGGCCACATCTTTCTCTCCGCCAGAGGGTGAATCAATCCGTATAAGTACGATGCCTTGTATGCACGAATGCACCTCCTGCATGCACGGATCGGCGTACTGCGGACAGCCGGGGCAAACGCATTCGGTTAGAATGTTTCGACAAATATTGTTCTGCAACATGCATCTTTCCCTGCCGACACAACCGAACGAGGAACCGAATGCTGCTTGCCACCGACCTTGACGGCACCTTTCTCGCGGGCGACCCGACCAACCGTCAGCGCCTGTACCAACTCGTCACCGCACATCCCGATATCCGACTGGTGTTCGTCACCGGGCGCGGGCTCGAAGTCGTGCTGCCGCTGCTGTCCGATCCGACCATTCCGCGCCCCGACTTCATCATTGCCGACGTGGGCGCCACCGTCGTAGACGGCCACGAACTGGTCGCCGTACATCCCCTGCAGGGGGAAATCGACGCCGTCTGGCCGGGCGAGCACACGGTGGCAGTGGCCATGGCGCGCTTCGCCGGGCTGGAACGTCAGGAAGTGCCGCAGCAACGACGTTGCTCGTACTTCTGCACGCCCGACGCGGTAACGCCCGAAATCGCGGAACAGGCCGAAGCACTGGGCTGCGACCTGCTGTTCTCCGCCGGGCGGTACCTGGACGTGTTGCCGCGCGACATCAACAAGGGTCGCACCCTCAAGCGCCTGGTCGAGCACCTCGGCATCTCCATCGACGACGTGCTGGTGGCCGGCGACACGCTCAACGACCTTTCGATGTACGAGCAAGGCTTCAAGGGCGTGTGCGTGGGCGAATCCGAGCCGGCCCTGCTGGAGGCCACGCGCGACCGCGCCAAGGTGCTGCATTCGCTGCACACCGGTTGCGGCGGCATTCTGGAGGCCATCCAGCGCTTCGGCTTCCTCGGCCCGGAAGGCCTGGATGCCGAACTGCGTGATCTGGAGCGGCGCGGCAAGGCCAAGCTGGTGATGGTGTATCACCGCCTGCCGTACGAAGAAGTCACCGAAAACGGCCACATCCGCCGCCAACGCCACACCTCGCCCAACGGCATCATTCCCTCGCTGCTGAGTTTCTTCGCCAACGGCGAAGCCGGCTCATGGGTGGCGTGGTCAGTGCATGATCCGAAGACCGCCATCCCGTTCGAAACGCACACCGAGGTCGACCGCGAGCGCTATCCGGGCCTGGTATGCGCACGCGTGCCGCTCACCAAGAACGACGTCGACATCTTCTACAAGCGCTTCTCGAAAGAGGCTTTCTGGCCGACGCTGCACACCTTCTGGGAGCGTGCCACCTTCCGCGAGGAAGACTGGGCGGTGTTCCTGCGCGTCAACCGGCTGTTCGCCGAGCGCACCGCGGCCGAAGCGGCCGAGGGTGCGACGGTATGGATTCACGATTACAACCTGTGGATGGTGCCGGCCTTCCTGCGCGAGCTGCGCCCGGACCTGGTGATTTCCTTCTTCCACCACACCTACTTCCCGTCGGCCGATGTCTTCAACGTCGTGCCGTGGCGGCGCGAGATCGTCGGGAGCCTGCTGCAGTGCGATTACGTGGGCTTTCACATCCCGCGTCAGTCCGAGAACTTCGTCGATGTCGTGCGCGGTGTCGCCCCCGCAAAGATGATCGAGCGCAAGCACTGCGCGCCGCGCTTCCTGAGCTATGGCTGCGCGGTCGGGCTGGACGAGATGACCACGGTGATCGAGGTGAACGACCGCCGCATCGGCCTCGGCGCCCACCCCATCGGCATCGACATGGACCGCATCACGCACGCGCTGGAACACCCCCAGACCAGCGAACTGATGGCCGAACTGCGCCAGGAGTTCGCCGGGGTACGCATGGTGCTGTCGGTCGAGCGGCTCGACTACACCAAGGGCACGCTGGAAAAGCTGCTGGCGTTCTCCGACCTGCTCGAAAGCTACCCCGAGCTGCATGGCAAGGTCACGCTGGTCTCCGTGTGCGTGCCGGCGGCCAAGGAAATGACTGTCTACGACACCCTGCAAGCCAAAATCGAGCAGGCCGTGGGCGCCATCAACGGACGCTTCTCGCGCGTGGGTTGGACACCGGTACAGTTCTTCTTCCGCCCGCTGCCCTTCGAGCAGGTGGTGGCGTATTACGCCATCGCCGACCTGATGTGGATCACGCCGCTACGCGACGGCCTCAACCTCGTGTCAAAGGAATACGTGGCCACGCAGGGCCTCACCGATGGCTGCGGCGTACTAGTGCTGTCCGAATTCACCGGCGCGGCTGCGGAGCTGCACGGCGCCATCCTCACCAACCCGCACGACCCCAAAGACCTGCGCGACAAGCTGTATTTCGGCATCGGCATGGCGCTTAACCGCAACGAGTCACGTACGCGTGTACGTGAGCTGTTCGACATCGTCCGCTACCACGACGTACACCGTTGGGGGCGGGAATTTCTCGAAGCGGTGCACGCCATGGCCGATGAGCGCGCAGGCTGACATCGTTCAGCCGCGAAAGCTCTCCTCCCCTGCCGCACCGCTGTAGCGCACGCTGACGGTGCGGAAGTTGAGGTCGATGAAAACGTGGCAAAAGGCCTCTCCCGAGCGCCACATCATCGCCACGCTGGATTCGTTGGAGTACTCCAACTCGAAACGCCCGCCAAAGGCCGGATGCGTGTTGCGCAACTCCATCAGCCGCAACTGTCGGCGCGCCACCGTCGAGCCCAGCGCGGCCACGGCCTCGTCCATCGAGTAGTAACGCCGGTTGATGTCGCGCAGCTCGCCGGTGCGCTCCATCAGCTCGAAGTCGTTGGTGCCGGCCAGCAGGCCAACGTAGTACACCTGCGGAATGCCCGGTGCGAAAAGCTGGATCGCGCGCGCCGCAATGTAGGCGTCTTCATTGCATTGCAGCGCCTCGAAGAAGGTGCAGGTGAGCTGGTAGATGGCGCCGACGCTGTGGGCACGTGCAGCACTGCGGCGCATGATCGGGTCGGCACTGCGCTCGTCGACGTTGTCGATCAGCGCCTGCAGCTCTTTCGGCGGCAGGAAACCCTCGACGTCCGGAATGCAGATGCCGTCGTGGGTATCGAGCACCGTGACCTGATTGTGCGGACACATGCGCAGCCAGCTCTTCAAATGCCGGCTGTCGCAGTCGAGCAGTGCATGCAGCACCAGCGGCGGCAGCGCAAAGCCGTAGGCCCACATGCCACGGTCGGCAATGGCGTACTGATAGCTCGGATGGTCGTGCACCTCGGGCAGCACCTCGATGCCGTGCGCACCGCAGGTCTCGCGAAACCACTCCAGCGTCTCCCACACCTCCGGCTCGACCAGAAAGCAGCTCGTGCCGATGCGCTTGGTTACGTAGCCGAAGGCATCCAGCCGCAGCATGCGCACGCCGTGCGCGGCCATGCATTCGATGTTGCCGCGCATCAGGTCGAAGGTTTGCGGCGCGCGAAAATCCAGATCCACCTGCCGCTCGGTGAAGGTGCACCACACCCGGCCCTTGGTGCCGTCGGCAAACACCACATCGCGGAAAGGCTCTTTCTCCTTGCGGATGTGGATCTTTGCCAGATCATCCGGCGTGATTTCACCGAGGCCGTCGACATCCACGAACAGCGCAGCATGCGGCGACGCCTTGCCGTGTGCAATGTAGTCGCGGAACTCGGGCGAATCGTCGGCGATGTGGTTGAGCACCAGATCCAGACACACGTCCAGGCGCGCGCTGAGCCGCTCGACATCGGCCCACGACCCCACGCGCGAATCGATTTCGCGGTGCGTCAGCGGCGAAAACCCGCCGTCCGCGTTCGACGGAAACGGCGGCAGCAGATGCACGCCGCCGACCGCACTCGCAAGATGCCTCTCGATGAACTCGGCCAGATCGGCAATGCGGCTGCCGATGCGGTCGGGGTAGGCGATGAGCTGAACCTGATTGCTGAGCGGCATACGGCCTCCATACTGGGTTTGCGGGCAAGGCCCGGTCGTCCGTCCGGCAACACCGGACGCCGAATGTTCCCTCATCGCATGCCAGCATCACGCCGAAGAGTCAAGCAGTCGCGGGCGCTTTCCGGTATGATGCCGGCCACTGGAGTCGTGCCCGTTCGCGCCAAGCAACCCGCCCCGCTCCCGAACGATGCACCATCGCCTACGGCGCTGCCCCGCATTACCCATTCCTCGCTTTACCACCGGCAGCTCGCCGTAAGACCATGACCATCACAATCGAAAACTTCAAACAGCTCGACCTCGGTGCCCCGCTTCTCGCGGCACTGGAAGAAGTCGGCTACGAAACCCCGTCGCCCATTCAGGCGGCGTGCATCCCGCCGCTGCTCGCCGGCTCCGACATTCTCGGCGAAGCACAGACCGGCACCGGCAAGACGGCCGCGTTCGCGCTGCCCGCACTGGCCGGCATCGACCTCGCCGACAACCGCACGCAAGTGCTGGTACTCGCCCCGACGCGCGAGCTGGCCATCCAGGTGTCCGAAGCCTTCCAGCGCTACGCCAAGCACATGTCCGGCTTCAATGTGCTGCCCGTGTACGGCGGCCAGAGCATGGTGGTGCAACTGCGCCAGCTCAAGCGCGGCGCCCATGTCGTGGTCGGCACGCCGGGCCGCATCATGGACCACATCGAGCGCAAGAGCCTGGTACTCGACAACCTCAAGATGCTGGTGCTCGACGAAGCCGACGAAATGCTGCGCATGGGCTTCATCGACGCGGTTGAATGGATTCTCGGCCACACCCCGGCCGAGCGCCAGACCGCGCTGTTCTCGGCCACCATGCCGGACCCGATCCGCCGCATCGCCCACCGCTACCTGCGTGACCCGCAGGAAGTGAAGATCAAGGCTTCGACCACCACTGTCTCGACCATCACGCAGAAGTTCTGCCAGGTCAGCGTGCCGCACAAACTCGACGCCCTCACCCGCATCCTCGAACTCGAGGACATGGACGCCGGCATCATCTTCGTGCGCACCAAGATCGCCACCGAAGAACTGGCCACTCGCCTCGAAGCGCGCGGCCATGCCGTCGGCGCACTCAACGGCGACATGACCCAGCAACTGCGCGAACGCGTGGTCGAGCAGCTCAAGCGCGGCGCGCTCGATCTGGTCGTCGCCACCGACGTCGCGGCCCGTGGTCTGGACGTGCCGCGCATCACGCACGTCATCAACTACGACATTCCGTACGACACCGAAGCCTACGTGCACCGCATCGGCCGCACCGGCCGCGCGGGCCGCCTCGGCACCGCCATCCTGTTCGTCACGCCGCGCGAGTTCCGCATGCTCAAGACCATCGAGCGCGCGACCCGCCAGAAGATCGAGCCGCTGCCGCTGCCCTCGCGCGAAGCCATTGCCGACCGCCGCATCGCGCTGTTCCGCGAGCAGGTCGAAGCCGTGCTGCAGTCCGACGACCTGGATTTCTTCCGTGACGTCGTCGCCAGCCTGGAAGCCGACGGCACGCACGAACTGCACGACATCGCCGCCGCACTGGCCAGCATGGCTACGCGTGATCGCCCGCTGCAGATGCCCAATGAAGGCAGCCGCGACTTCGCCAAGATGGACGCCGCCCCGCAGCGCTCGTCCGACGACCGCCCGCAACGCGACAACCGCGAGAAGATCCTCGAACGCCGCCGCGACTTCTCCGACGGCAAGCTGGTTCGCTATCGCATCGCCGTGGGCAAGAACCAGCTCGTCAGCCCGAAAGACATCGTCGGCGCCATCGCCAACGAAGCCGGCATCGAGTCGCGCTTCATCGGCCAGATCAACCTGTACGAAGACTATTCCACCGTCGAGCTGCCCTCTTCGCTGCCGGCCGACGTGATGGAAACGCTGTCCCGCCTGCGCGTGCGCCAGTTCGTGCTGCACACCCGCCCGCTGACGCCGGAGGAAGACGCGCACGCTGCCAGCAGCACGCGTGCTCGCCCGACGCCGCGCACCCGCGACGATGCTCCGTCCGACCGCCCGCCGCGCAAATCCTTCGGAAAACCCGGCATGGGCAAGCCCTTCGGTGATCGTGGCGACCGTGGTGACCGCCCGCCGCGCGCTCCGCGCAGCGAATCCGGTGACCGCCCGTTCCGCTCCGAAGGTGGCGACAAGCCGCCGCGCGCGCGCAAGAAGTTCTGATCACAGCAGCCCGCGGCCCCTTGCCTGAAGCGCGTTTGCACTCAGGCAAGGGGCCGCGTCTGCGTTAGAATGCGCGGCTACGCCCGCAGGGGCACCCTGCCGGGGTGGTGAAATTGGTAAACACAGCGGACTTAAAATCCGCCGGCGCAAGCCTTACGGGTTCAAGTCCCGTCCTCGGCACCATGGCTGATTCAAGGCGGAAACCGCGGTGATCGTCCTCAACCTCAGTTGCGACAGCGAACACCGCTTCGAAGGCTGGTTCGCCAACGCCGACGCGTTTTCCGACCAGTGCGCCCGCGGGCTGATCGAATGCCCGCACTGCGGTTCGACCCGCATCGAGCGCCGCCCCTCCGCCCCGTACGTCAATACCGCCATCAGCCGCCGCGACTCCGCACCAGCGCCCGTCGCCACGGCCTCAAACACGCCACAGCAACCCGATCCGGCACAGATCATCGCCGCACTGCGCGTCGCCGCACGTGCAGCGGAAGACGTAGGCGAACAGTTTCCCGAAGAAGCCCGCCGCATTCACTACGGCGAAGCAGAAGCGCGCAGCATCCGCGGCCGCGCCAATGGCGATGATCTCGGCGAACTGTTGGAAGAAGGCATTCTGGTGCTGCCGGTGCCGGACGAACCCTCCGTCCAGTAAACCTCCCGGTCAGAAGGGCCACGGCCCCGGAAAACGGTCGATGTAGCTCACATGGCTGACGAGGCCCTGCTCGCCAAACCGGTGCAGGGTGATGGCCGGCGGCTCCAGCACATAGCCCAGCGACGCTCCGGCCTCCAGCTCCAGCGATATCTGGTGCGCGGTGGAATTGGCCACCCGCACCGGCACCCCGGCCAGCATGCCCTGTATGTTGCGATGCACATGGCCGCACACGATGGCCTGCACGCCTCCGTGATTGGCCAGCAACGAAGCCAGACGTTCGCGCCCTTCCAGCAGACCGCAGGCATCCATGGCGTCGATGCCGGTATCGATGGGCGGGTGATGCATGAAGATCACCACCGGCACCTGCGGACGATGCGCCAGCGCGGTTTCAAGCCAGTCGAGCCGTGACGCATCCAGCGCGCCGGACGAGCAGCCGGGCACCGAGGTATCCAGGCCAATCAGGCGCAAGGCAAAGGATTCCACCGCATAAGAAGCGTGCCCGCACTCGCGCGCCGGCACCCAGGCCGGCAGGCAGCGGCGCATCATCTCGGCCGAATCATGATTGCCCGGCACCGCGAACACCGGCATCGGCAAACGCGCCAGCAACGCCGCCGCCACGTCGTATTCCAGCGGGTCACCGTGCTCGACCACATCACCGGTGAGCAGCACCACATCGGGCTGCGGGCGCTGCGCCAGCAGCGCTTCCACCGCACGCTTGAGGCACTCCACCGGATCAAGCCGGCGCTGCAGGAAGTCGGCATCACGGCTGATGTGGGTATCCGTGATCTGGGCAATCAGCATGCTTTCACCAAGGCAACAGAACAAACTCGCCATGCTGCGCGCCTTTCGTGACGCCGCGATGACATCGCCAGAATTTCAACAATCTCCAACATATTGAAAACTGATTTCGACAGGTTTCAACAAACCTTCACGCCGCCGTAACCTTCGCCGCTCAGAGTTCGCTCGCCGGACGCCACCTCATTCCACCGTGGCCCGTCCCGCTGCAGTCCCGCCTCGTCAATCATCGCAACCAAGGACACGCAATGAGCACGAACTCACGCACCGTCTCACGCCGCAGCTTTCTGGGCAGCGCGGCCACGCTTTCCGTCGCCGGCATGCTCGGCGGCATCCCGCTGATCGCCTCGGGCAGCCAGCAGGTCAAACTCCAGTTCATGTACCCGATCGGCGTGTCGGGCGACATCAACCGCATCGTCTCCGGCATGATCGCCGGCTTCAACGCCGCCCACAGTGAATTCCAGGTGGAGGCGATCTACGCCGGCACCTATGACAACACCGAACAGAAAGTGATGACCTCGCTGGGCGTCGGTGATCCCCCGGCCACCTGGCTGCCGATCAATTCCGCCCTGCAGACTTTCCTGCTGATGGACGCGCTGGAAGACGTCACCGCGCTGGCCAAGGCCGACGACATCTATCAGGACTTCCTGCCCGGCTTCCTCGGCTCGTGCATTTCCGATGACAAGCTCTACGGCCTGCCCTTCCAGTGCAGCACGCCGGTGGTGTACTACAACAAGGCGGCCTTCGCCAAAGCCGGCATCAAGAGCACGCCCAAAACCTGGGTCGAGTTGATGGAGACCGCCCGCGCGCTGACCATCCGCCAGGGCAATGACGTGCAGCAGTGGGGCCTGACCATCGGCGGTGGCTGGCACGACTGGATGTTCGAATGCTACGTGCGGCAGAACGGCCTGGTGCCCTGGACCAAGGACAAGGTGATGTTCGATTCGCCCGAAGCGCTCGACGCCATGGAGTTTTGGCTGAAGATGGTGCAGGCCGGCGTGATGCCCAGCGCCTCCACCTGGCAGGGTTCGGCCAACGACTTCATGGCCGGCCGCACCGCCATGCTGTATCACTCCACCGGCTCGATGACCAACCTGCGTAAATCCTCGCCGTTTGAAGTGGGCGTGATGCCGCTGCCGTTCAGCAAACAGCCGGGTGCCAGCATGGGCGGCGGGCCAATCCACATTGCCAGGAACCAGCCCGACGCCCACAAGCGAGCCGCCTGGGCCTTTGCCCGGTGGATGACCAACACGCAGAACCAGTCGATGTGGTGCAAGGAAACCGGTTACCTCGCGGCGCGCAAATCGTCGTGGGAAAGCGACGAGATGAAGGCCTTCGTGGCCGAGGTGCCGGAATCGCGTATCGCGCTGGATCAGGCCGAGTTTGCCGGCGCGTTCCTGCAGGTGCCGGGCTACCACAAGGTGCGTGAGTACCTGAAGAGCGCCATCGACCGTACGCTGGCCGGCGAGATCAAGCCGGATGCCGCGCTGATCGAGGCCAACACCCTGTCGAACCGCGAAATCCAGCGCCTGCTGCGCCGCCGCGGCTGATGCCCCACGCCCCGGCGCGCACGCTGCACGCGCACCGGGGCGCGTCTTGCTGAACCCTACGTACCTGCCCCTTACCGGACACCGCCTTCATGTCCTTGCTGCAACGCGAATCCCTGCGCGACATCCCCGTTGCGGCGGCTTTTTTGCTGCCGTCGCTGGTCTTTCTTGCGCTGTTTACCTACTGGCCCATCCTGCGCTCGATCTGGTTCAGCCTTCACGACGTGATGCTGGGCTCGAACGACATCTTCTTCCTCGGGCTGGAGAACTACACCCGCCTGCTGGGCGACGGGCTGTTCTGGAAATCCTTCCGCAACACCGCCTTCTACACGCTGCTGACCATTCCGCTGTCCATCCTGTGCGCCCTGCTGCTGGCCGTGGCGCTGGACAGCAAATTGCGCGGCATGTCGTTCTACCGCTCGGCCTTCTTCTACCCGGTGATGATCCCGTCGGTGGCGGCCGGCATGGTGTGGGTGTTCCTGTACGCCCCCGGCTACGGCCCCATCAACGGCGCCATGGCCGCACTCGGCCTGCCCAAGCTGGAATGGCTGTACGACAGCACCTGGGCGCTGCCCGCCATCATCGTCATGAGCATCTGGAAGTATTCCGGCTACTTCATGCTGATCCTGCTGGCCGCGCTGCAACTGGTGCCACGCGATCTGTACGAAGCCGCGCGGCTGGACGGCGTATCGGCCTGGCGCCAGCTGATCCACATCACCGTGCCGCTGATCTCGCCCACGCTGTACTTCGTCATCATCATCGGCGTGCTGCACTCGTACCAGATCTTCGACTACGTCTTCGTCATGACGCACGGCGGCCCGGCCGACGCCACCAACGTGCTGACCTTCTACATCTACCAGAACGCCTTCCAGTACCAGGACATCGGCTACGCCGCAGCCGTCGCCAACTGCCTGCTGCTGTTCATCATCGGGCTGATCGCACTGGTGGCCTTCACCTTCGGCCGCCGCGTGCACTACCTCGGCAAATGACGGAAATCCCCATGCTCAAGCAACTTCGCAAACACTGGCCGCATCTGGTGCTGCTGCCGCTGGCCCTGCTGTGGGTCAGCCCCATGCTGTGGATCGCCGTCACCTCGCTGAAGACCCGTACCGAAGTCTTCGATGCCACCGCCGGTTTCTGGCCGCAGGTAGCACAGTGGGCCAACTACCCGCAGGCGTTGTCGATTGCCCCGTTCGACACCTACCTGCTCAACTCGGTGCTGGTCACCGGCGGCATCATCGCCGCGCAGCTCGTCACCATCACGCTGGCCGCCTATGCCTTTGCGCGCCTGCGTTTTCCGGGCAAGGACTTCATCTTCGGCCTGTTCCTGCTGCAGATCATGTTCCCCATCTACGCCACCTTCCTCACCAACTTCGTCACCGTGCGCGAGCTGGGGCTGATGAACTCGCTGTGGGCACTGATGGTGCCGTTCGTGGCCAGCGGTTACGGCACCTTCATGCTGCGCCAGGCCTTCAGGCAGGTGCCCAATGATCTGGCGGACGCCGCACGGCTGGATGGCTGCGGCCACCTCAGCACGCTGTGGCACGTGTATCTGCCGTTGGTGAAACCCACGCTGGTGGCGTTCGCCATCATCTCGGTGGTCACCCACTGGAATGACTACATGTGGCCGCTGCTGGTCACCAACAGCGAATCCGTGCGCACCCTGCCCATCGGCCTCGGCCTGCTCGCCAAGGCCGACAGCGGCGCCGACTGGACGCGCCTGATGGCTGCCACCGTGGTGGTGGTGTCCCCGCTGCTGCTGTTCTTCGTGATCTTCCAGCGCCGCTTCGTCGACAGCTTCATGCACGCCGGCCTGAAGTAAGCACACAACGCATCCAGAGAACCCAACATGGCCCACATCTCACTGCAATCCATCCACAAGGCCTACGGCAAGAACGCCGTGGTGCACGACCTCAACCTGGAAATCGAAGACCGCGACTTCACCGTGCTGGTCGGCCCGTCCGGCTGCGGCAAATCCACCACGCTGCGCATGGTCGCCGGGCTGGAGGACATCAGCGCCGGCCGCCTGCTGATCGACGGCAAGGACGTCACCGACGCCCCGCCGCAGCAGCGCGACATCGCCATGGTGTTCCAGTCGTACGCGCTGTATCCGCACATGACGGTGCATCGCAACATGGCCTTCGGGTTGATGAAGACCACGCGCCTGTCGAAGCAGCAGATCGACGCCCGCGTGCGTGAAGCCGCCGACATCCTGCGCATCACCGAGCTGCTCGAGCGCAAACCCAACGAGCTGTCCGGCGGCCAGCGCCAGCGTGTGGCCATCGGCCGAGCGCTGGTGCGCAAGCCCAAGGTGTTCCTGTTCGACGAGCCGCTGTCCAACCTCGATGCCAAGCTGCGCAACCACATGCGCGCCGAACTCAAGCGCCTGCATGCCGAACTGGGCCTGACGGTGATCTACGTCACCCACGATCAGGTCGAGGCCATGACGCTCGGCACCCGCATCGCCGTGATGTCCGGCGGGCGCCTGCAGCAATACGGCACACCGATGGAGGTATACCGCCAGCCGGCCAACACCTTCGTCGCGTCGTTCATCGGCGCGCCGGAAATGAACCTGCTGCCGGTCACCGGGCGTCCGGTGGCGGGCGGCGTGGTAGCCGATGCGGATGGTTTCGACCTGCTGCTTGCCGGCTGCACGCTGCCGGCGCTCACCACCGGCATGCTGCTCGGCCTGCGGCCGGAAGAAATCTCGGTGAGTTCCGCCGACGCCACCCCGCCTGGCGACACCGTGGCCGACGGCACCATCGAACGCATCGAACTGCTCGGCGCCGACGCGCTGGCCGAGATCCGCGTGGGCGCACACCGCGTGGTGGCCCGCATCGGCACCGAACACCTGCCGCAACACGGACACCGCGTGCGCATCGGCCTCGACGCCCGCCGCGCACGCCTGTTCGACGCCACCACCGGACACCGCCACGCATGACCAGCACCCCCGTTCTCAACGCCCGCCAGCAACGCATTCTCGACAGCCTCGCCCAGGCCCCGGCGCGCAGCACGCTGGACCTCGCCCGCGAGCTGGACGTCTCCGATCAGACCATCCGGCGTGACCTGCGCATGCTGGCGCGAGACGGCACGGTCGAGAAATACCACGGCGGCGTGCGCCTGCGCGCCGACAACAGCGAGCCACCGTTCGCCCAGCGCCTGCGCACCCAGGCGCTCGCCAAGGAGAGCATCGCCCAGGCCTTCGAGCGCACCGTGCCGGACGCTGCCACGCTGTTCCTCGACAACAGCAGCACCGCCTGTTTCGTGGCACGACGGTTGGCGCGACGCAGCGGGCTGACAGTGATCACGCTGTCGCTGGAAGCCGCGCGCATCCTCGCGGAAGGCGGCCAGGAGAACCGCATCATCGTGCCTGGTGGCGAGTTGCGCGCCGCCGACATGACCATCGTCGGCCGCAGCGCCATCGACTTCGCTGCGCGCTTTGCGCCGGACTGTTTCGTGATGTCGGTCGCCGCACTGGCCGAAAACGGCGACTGCATGGATTTCGACCTGTACGAGGCCGAATTCAAGTCCCTGCTCATGCCGCGTGCGGCGCAGATCGTGTTGCTGGCGGATTCATCGAAGTTCAGCCGCAGCGGGCTGCTGCGCACCTGCGGGCTGGACGCGGTGGATGTCTTCGTCAGCGATACCGCAGCGCCGCCGTGGATTCACGATGCTCTGCGGGCAGATACGTGCGTGCTTGCAGGTGACAACCAATGAGCCATACCCCCGACGAACTGGTGTTGTTCGACCTGGACGGCACGCTGCTGGAAGGCGATTCGGAAATCGCATGGACCGAATTCCTCGCCGCACACGGCCACCTCGACAGCAGCACCCAGCAGCACGAACGCAGCGTATTCGAGGCCGCCTACAACGCCGGCACACTGGACGCCGCCGCCTTTCTCGAACTGCACCTTGCTCCGGTACGGCGGCTCAGGCATCAGCCACGTACATGGTTCGACCACTGGAATGCGCGCTTCCAGCGTGACGTCATACTGCCGATGATCCGCCCCGCAGCACGGCACCTTGTTTCATCGCATCTGGAAAACGGAGCAATGGTGGCTCTGCTCACCGCCACCAACGATTTCCTCACTGCGCCCATCGCGCGCGAGCTGGGCATTCCCCACCTCATCGCCACACGGCTGGAACACTCGCCGGACGGCAGTTTCACCGGCCATGCGATTGGCGCTCCGGCCTTCCGCGAAGGCAAGATCACACGTCTGGACGAATGGCTGGCCCCCCAAGGGCTGAATCTGAGCAGCTTCCGCCGGAGCTGGTTCTACAGCGACTCGTGCAACGACCTGCCACTGCTGCGCCGCGTCAGCCAGCCGGTGGCCGTCGACCCCGACCCCATCCTGCGAGTCGAAGCCGGAACGAACGACTGGCCGATTCTGTCGCTGAGGGGGGGCGCACACCTCACGACGCCGACACTACCGGGCGCTCACGTGTAGAAAAGCGTGTGCGCAGACCATCCAGCAGCAGGTACACCACCGGCGTCGTGTACAGCGTCAACAACTGGCTGACGGCCAAGCCACCAACGATGGCGACACCCAAGGGGCGTCGCAACTCCGCCCCCTCGCCCACGCCCAGCGCCAGCGGCAATGCGGCCAGCAGCGCCGCCAGGTTGGTCATCAGGATCGGCCGCAGGCGCAGCAGCGCGGCACGCTGGATCGATTCGAGCGACCCGAGACGCAGGCGGCGCTCGCCATCGAGCGCGAAATCGATCATCAGGATGGCGTTCTTCATCACCACCCCGATCAGCAGGAACAGCCCCAGCAAGGCGATCAGACTGAATTCGATGCCGCCCAAATGCAGCGCCAGCAAGGCTCCTACGCCGGCCGAGGGCAGCGTCGACAAAATCGTCAGCGGATGCAGGGTGCTTTCATACAGCACGCCGAGCACCAGATACACCGCCACCAGCACACCGAAGATCAGCCACGGCTGATCCTGCAAGGTCTGCTGCAGACTGCGCCCTTCACCACCGGGGCGCGCAATGATGTCGGTGGGCAGCATCAGCCGCGCCAGCAGGCCGTCGATGGCCTGTTGCGCTTCGAAGGCCGTGACGCCCTCGGCGAGTTCGTATTCCACCCCCACCACCGCAAACTGGTCGGCGTGGTGCACGCGATCACCGGTCAGTTCGTTGCGGTAGTCGATGAACGCCGACAACGGCACCCGCCCGCCATCGCCGGTGATCACCTGCAGGCGTTCGAGTACGCTGGCGTCGGCCGTGTGACGCGGCTCCAGCTCCATCACCACGCGGTACTGGTTGAGGCGGCCATACAGCGTAGCCACCTGCCGCTGCGAGAAGGCGTTGTTCATCAGGTTGGCCACCAGCTCGGTGTCCACGCCCAGACGTGCGGCGGCCTCCCGGTTGATGTCGACCACCACCTGTTGCGCCTCCTCGTTGCCGAAATCATCGACGTCGGCCAGTTCGGGCAAACCACGCATGCCGTCGGCCACCTTGCGCATCCACTCCACAAGACGGGGCAGATCGTCCCCCAGCAACAGCAGCTCCTCGCCACGGCTGCCGAAGGGCGTGGACAATTGCAGATCCTGGGCGACACCGAGGATCAACACGGCCCCCGGTTCGCGCGGGGCATTGCGACGCAAGCGCTCCAGCGCCACCTGGGCGCTTTCACCGCGTTCGGCGAGCGGCTTCAGGCGCACCATCAACCAACCGTTGCTCACACCGCCACCGCTGCCACCGCTGGTGGTCACGACCTCGGCCACTGCCGGATCGGTCAGCAGGTAGTCGCGCATGCGATCGATCTTGGGCTGCATCACCTGGAACGAAAACCCGTCGTCACCGCGTACCAGCCCGTGTAACTGGCCGGTATCCTGCTGCGGCAGCATGGTTTTCGGCACCGCGTTGTAGAGCCACAGATTGAGCGCCACCACCGCGCCGAGGATGAGCAAGATTGCCCACGCGTGGCGCAGCGCCCAGCCCAGGCTGACGGCATAGCCGTGCTGCAGCTGCGCGAAGGCGCGGTGCGCCATTGCACCGATGCGGCCATCGTCACGCGCACCGCGGGCGCGCAGCAGATGGCCGCTCAGGCCCGGCGTCAGAGTAAGCGACACCGCCAGCGACACCAGCATGGCCATCACCAGCGTCAGCGAGAATTCACGGAACAGGCGCTCCACGACGCCGCCCATGAACAGGATGGAGACAAACACCACGATCAAGGCGAGATTCATCGCCAGCAGGGTGAAGCCCACCTCGCGCACACCCAGGATGGCGGCACGATAGGGACGCATGCCGTTGGCAATGTGGCGCTCGATGTTCTCGACCACCACGATGGCGTCATCCACCACCAGCCCGGCGGCCACGATCAGCGCCATCAGGCTGAGGTTGTTGAGCGAGAAGCCCGCCAGGTACATCAGCGCGCAAGTGCCCACCAGCGACACCGGCACCGCCAGACTCGGAATGGCCGCAGCGCGCAGGTTGCCCAGAAAGCCCCAGACCACCAGCACCACCAGGGCGCCGGCGATCCACAGCGTGAGCCACGCTTCGCCGAGCGAGGCACGGATGCCGGGTGAGCGGTCCACCACCACGCTCAGCTCGGTGTCCGCCGGCATCAAGGCCAGCAGCTCTGGCATGCCGTCACGGATGCTGTCGATGGTGGCGACGATGTTCGCGCCCGGCTGGCGGTTCACGGTCAGCAACACTGCCGGGGCGCGATTGTGGTAGCCGCTCGCATAGCGGTTTTCGACACCGTCGGAAACCCGGGCCACGTCGGACAGGCGCAACATGGCGCCGTCTTCGTGGCGGATCACGAGACGGCGGAAATCTTCGGCGGTGCGCAGATCCGGCCCGGCGCCGATCTCCCAGCGCCGCTCACCGGCCTCGACCACGCCCAGCGGCAACTGGGCATCCGCATCGGCAATCGCGCGCCGCACCTCATCGAGCGCCACGCCCAGCGACACCAGCTTGTCCGGATCAAGCTGCACGCGCACCGCCGGCAGTGCGCTGCCGCCCACCGTCACCTCACCCACGCCGGGAATCTGCGAGATCTTCTGCGCCAGGATGGTCGAGGCCAGGTCATACAGATGGCCGGGGGCCAGATTGGGCGACGACAACGCCAGCACCATGATCGGCGCCTGCGAGGAATTCACCTTGCGGTAAGTCGGTGTGCCCGGCATGCCGGCCGGAAGCTGACTGACGGCGGTATTGATGGCCGCCTGCACCTCGCGCGCGGCGTCGTCGATGTTGCGGTCCAGTTCGAAGGTCAGGCGCACGCGCACCGAGCCCTGGGAAGCCGAAGCCGTCATCTCGACGATGCCGGCGATGGCGCCCAAGGCACGCTCCAGCGGCGCCGCCACGTTGCGCGCCATGGTCTCGGGGCTGCCGCCCGGCAGGTTTGCGCTGATCTCGATCACCGGCATGTCGACCTGCGGCAAAGGCGCCACAGGCAGCAGACGCAACGCCAGCAAGCCGCACATCAGCAGCGCCAGCGCGAGCAGGCAGGCGCCCACCGGGCGCCGCACGAACAAACTCGCCAGCGCTTTCACGCAGCCCGCTCCGGCACCGCGGATTGCCCCTGCCAGCGACGCGACAGACGGTCGAACAGCAGATACACCACCGGCGTGGTGAACACGGTCAGCACCTGGCTCACCAGCAGCCCGCCGACCATCACGATGCCGAGCGGCTGGCGCAGCTCGGCACCCGAGCCGGAAGCCAGCATCAACGGGATTGCCCCCACCAACGCGGCCAGGGTGGTCATCAGGATGGGGCGGAAACGCAGCAGGGCCGCACGCCGGATGGCCTCATGCGGCGACATCTTGAGCCGACGCTGCGCATCCAGCGCGAAATCCACCATCATGATGCCGTTCTTCTTGACCAGCCCGATCAGCAACACGATGCCGATCACCGCGATCAGGTCGAGCGGACGCCCCGACAGGTGCAAGGCCGCCAGCGCGCCCACGGTGGCCGACGGCAGGGTGGACAGGATGGTCAGCGGGTGGATGGTGCTTTCATAGAGCACGCCGAGCACGATGTACATCGTCAGCACTGCGGCGAGCAGCAACCACAAGGTATTGGCAAGCGAGGCGCGGAACGCCTCCGCCGCCCCCTGGAAGCGCATGTCGATCGACGTCGGCAGGCCGATCTGCGCCAGGGTGAGCTCGATGGTTTCCACCGCTTCGCCCAGCGACACGCCCGGCGCCAGATTGAACGACAGCGTGACGGCGGGAAACTGCCCTTGCTGGTGAATGGCCAGCGCCACCGGACGCTGTTCGAAACGCGCCAGCACCGCCAGCGGCACCGGCGTGCCATCGGCCGCGGCCACGTGCAGCGCATCCAATGCGTCCGGGCCGGGTGTGCGCGTGCGCTCGGCCTCCAGCACCACACGGTACTGGTTGGCCTGCGTGAACAAGGTGGCGATCTGGCGCTGACCGTAGGCCGAGTGCAGCGCGTCGATGATGTCTGACGTGCGCACGCCGTGGCGCTCGGCAACATCACGGTCGATGGAGACGAACAACTGGCGCCCGTTGCGCTGCAGATCGGTGGCGACGTCGATCAGTGCGGGCTGTCTGGCCAGCGCGTCGAGCACGCGAGACACCCATTCCACCAGCTCGTCCTCATCCGGCGTGGACAGCGTGAACTGGTACTGAGTGCGGCTCACGCGGTCTTCAATCGACAGCTCCTGCACGGGCTGCAGCCAGGCTTCGATGCCAGCCACGTCCGCCATCGCTGCCGACAGCCTGCGCCCGATGCGCTCCGCGCTGTCGGCACGCTCGCCGTGCGGTTTCAGATTCACCAGCATGCGCCCGCTGTTGAGCGTGGCATTGCCGCCATCGATGCCGATGAACGATGAAAGCCCCACCACGTCCGGGTCGGCCAGCGCCACCTCGGCCAGCGCCTGCTGACGCCTGGCCATCGTGCCGAAGGACACACCCTGCGGCGCTTCGCTGATGACCTGGATCACCCCGCTGTCCTGCACCGGGAAGAAGCCCTTAGGTACCGTCACGTAGAGCACCGCGGTGAGCCCCAGCGTGGCCAGCAGCACCAGCAGCGTGGCGGTCTGGCGCGCCAGCACCCAGTCCAGCCATACGCCGTAGCGCCGCAACAGGCGGTCGAAAAAGCCGTCGCCGGTGCCCGGCTCGGCCTCGCCCTGCCCCTGCGCCTCGCCCAGCATGCGCGCGGCCATCATCGGCGTCAGCGTCAGCGACACCACCAGCGAGATCAGGATGGCCACGGCCAGCGCCACCGCGAACTCGCGGAAAAGACGCCCCACCACATCGCCCATGAACAGCAGCGGAATGAGCACGGCCACCAGCGAGAAGGTCAGCGACACCAGAGTGAAGCCGATTTCTGACGCCCCTTTCAGCGCAGCCTGCAGCGGGGTTTCACCCGCCTCGCGATGGCGGGCGATGTTCTCCAGCATCACGATGGCGTCATCCACCACGAAGCCGGTGGCAATCGTCAGCGCCATCAGGCTGAGGTTATTGACCGAAAAACCCGCCAGATACATGAACGCAAAGGTGCCCACCAGCGACAAGGGCACGGCGACGCTCGGGATAAGCGTCGCCGACACGCGACGCAGGAACACGAAGGTCACCAGCACGACCAGGGTCACCGCGAACATCAGTTCTTTCTGCACCCCCCACACCGAGGCGCGGATGGACTCGGTACGGTCGGTCAGGACGGCCACATCCGCCGCCGCCGGCAAGGTGGCGGTAAGGCGCGGCAGTATCTCGCGCACGCGCTCGGCCACGTCGATGACGTTGGCACCGGGCTGACGCTGCACGTTGATCAGCACCGCCGGCACCTGCACCGCCTCGCCCTGCGCGCACTCGACGGCGGCCCCGCCGTCGGGCGCACGGCACACGCCGGCCCAGGCGGCCTGGAAACGATCTTCCGCCCCCTCTTCCACGGTGGCCACATCGCCCAGCCGCAGCGGCGCACCGTCACGCCAGGCGACGATCAACGCGCGGTAATCGTCCAGCGAACGGATCTGGTCGTTGGCCTCGATCATCACGAAACGGTACGGGCCGTCGAGGCTGCCCTTGGGCTGGCTCGAGTTGGCCGCGGACACCGCCGAGCGCAGCGCTTCCAGCGTCAGGCCATGCGCAGCCAGAGCGCGCGGGTCGGCCTGGATGCGCACCGCGGGGCGCTGACCGCCAGCCAGGCTGACCATGCCCACGCCGGACAACTGCGCGAGCTTCTGCGCGATGCGCGTATCGACCAGGTCATGCAACTCGGTGAGCGGCAAGGTCGCCGACGAAACGGCCAATGTCAGGATCGGCGCATCGGCCGGATTGACCTTGCGATACACCGGCGGCGTGGGCAGGTCATTGGGCAGCAGGCTGGAAGCCGCATTGATGGCGGCCTGCACTTCCTGTTCGGCCACGCCGATGTCGACTTCAAGCGAAAACTGCAGGGTGATGGCCGAAGCACCGGCGGAGCTGGTGGACGACATCTGCCGCAAACCCGGAATCTGTCCCAGCCGGCGCTCCAGCGGCGCCGTGACGGTACGTGCCACCACGTCGGCCGATGCGCCGATGCGGAAGGTCATGACCTGGATCACCGGATAATCGACGCTGGGCAAGGCCGCCACCGGCAACATGCGCCACGCCAGCAAACCGGCCACGAGCATGGCGATGGTCAGCAGCGTGGTCGCCACCGGCCGCAGGATGAACGGGCGCGACAGGCTCATTGCGCAGCGCCGTCGGCATTGCTGTCGAGCACCACCTCGCGTCCATCGCGCAAACGGTCGAGCCCCTCCAGCACGACCGCCTCACCCTCCACCAAACCGTCGAGAATCGCCACGCGGCCGTCATTCACGCGCCCGACTTCGATTTGGCGCACGCGCGCCTTGCCCTGCTCGATCACATACACATACTGGCCGCGCGCACCGTATTGCACGGCATCGGCGGGAATCGTCACGCTCTCGCGATCCACCCCCACGCGCAACCGCACATTCACGAACTGGTGAGGGAACAGCGCCTCGTCCTCGTTGGCGAACTCAGCCTTCATGCGCACCGTGCCGGTCTGCACGTCGATGCGGTTGTCCACCGCATCCAGCACGCCACTGGCCAGCAGGGTCCGACCACCGCGGGCGAATGCATCCACCACAAGCGAGCGCCCCTCGCGCAGGGCCGCTCGCACGTCTGCAAGCTCGTGACCGGGGATGCTGAAACGCACACCGATGGGCCGCATTTGCACGATGCTCACCAGTTCGGAGTCATTGGCGACCATCACGTTGCCCACATCGATACCACGCAGACCGAGCCTGCCGCTGATGGGAGCCTCGATGCGCGTCCAGCCCAGTTGCATGCGCGCCTCGGCCACGCGGGCCTCAGCAGAGAGCACCGCCGCGCGGGATTCGAGTGCAGCAGCTTCGGCCGCATCGACCTGCTGGCTGGCAATCGAATCTTCTTTCAGCAAGGCCTGCGCACGCGCCAGCTCACGCTCGGCATTGCGCCGCCGCGCCACCGCCTGGGCCAGATCACCCTCCGCCTCGGCCAAGGCCACGCGGTAAGGCTCAGCATCGACCTCCGCCAGCACCTCGCCGGCTTCTACCGCCTGCCCCTCGGAAAAGAACACGCGCCGTAACGGGCCTGCCGCGCGGCTGCTCACCGCCACCGCGGCCAACGGCGTAACGTCGCCCACCGCATGCAGACTGAGCTCCAGGGCCCCGGCTTCGGCCGGCACTGTCCGCACGGGCACCGGAGCGCTCCACGCATTGAATGGCGCAGAGGGCGCTGGTGCCGCATCACGCGTCATCCACCACACGCCGGCACCCACCAAGCACGCCACCAGCCCCACCACGATGAGGCTGCGCGTCGGCCTCCGACGCATTCGAGATTCAATCATTCTCAGTCTTTCGTTATCCGCACCGACGATGGTGCGGCGTTTCCGTCACACGCTCGACGCCAGCCCTAAGGCTTGCGCTTGCGGCATACCGGACATCCCTCACCGCATGTCACGCTCACCAACAAGCGATAATCGCCAAGCGCGAATCCTGCGCCGCTCACGACTTCACGCAACAGCGCATCCAGCCGCGCATCCCGCAAAACCCGCTCCGTGCCGCACACGTCACACGCCACCCGCGCCGAGGGCAGCGTGCCGGCCTCTTCATACACCCGCCGCCCGTTTTCGTAGCGACTGATGATCAGGCGCGCCGCATCAAGTTGGCGCAGTGCGGCATACACCGTCGAGAGCGACAACACCTCACCTCGCTCGAACAAGGCCTTCAACACGCGATCTGCCGGCATGGCTTCACGCACGCCACGCACGAACACACTGAACACGAGCAAACGCGTCTGAGTTGCGCGCACCCCGGCCTGCTCAAGCGCGGCCTGGGCCTCCCGCAATCCCGGCTCGACGCCCTGCACAGCGCGGCGGGAGCGCCGCGCAAGCGAGGCTCGCGACAAGGTCGCTGATGGAACGGCGGTTCGTGATGAAACATTCGGCGAAGCACGCATGGCAATCCTCTCGAGTCATTCTGACGACCGACCCGCCACCCTGCTCCGCATCACTTCGCGCAAGCAGAAAACGCCGGACCTCTAATTCACATGTCGTTCGAGAGCGCCAAAACGAGCGCGTTCACACACTTTGTTACAAGCCTTGCGCATACCGAGAAAACCACAATCGGCCGCATTCGGCTTTACCGTGACAAAGCGGCTGGATTATGATTGATATCGATTCTCATTACAATTATCTCTCGGCAATGCCACCGCCGCACGTCTCATGACACACCCCATTGATGCCAGGCACACGCTGCACACGCTGTATTCCGACCACCACGGTTGGCTCAGCGGATGGCTGCGACGCAAGCTCGGCAACCGCTTCGACGCAGCGGATCTGGCCCAGGACACCTTCGTGCGGGTCATGCGTGCGCGCAACGCGCAGGAAATCCGCGAGCCACGCCAGTATCTGGCGACCATCGCACGTGGCCTCGTGGTCGATCTGTATCGTCGCCGGGCGCTCGAGGAGCACTACCTCGAACTCCTCGCCTCGCTCCCCGAGCCACAGTGGCCGTCACCGGAAACCCGCGCGCTGATCCTTGAAACCCTGCTCGAGATCGACGCCATGCTGGCCGGCCTCGGGGCGCGGGTGCGTCAGGCCTTCCTGCTCTCGCAGTGCGACGGCCTGACCTACCCGCAGATCGCCGCGCAACTCGGCATTTCCGTACGCACGGTCAACAAGTACATGGCCACGGCCATGGAACATTGCTGCCTGTATCGCCTGCACCAGACATGAACACCCCTTCCGCTCCCCCCGCCCTGCGCGAGGCGATACGCGCCGCCGCACTTTGGTATGCACGCCTGGGCGACCCCTCGGCATCGGAGGCCGACCGCAACGCCTGGCGCGCCTGGCTCGCGGCCGCACCCGAGCACCGCAGCGCCTGGCAGGAGGTGGAAGCCGTCTGCAACGGCGCCCGCAACGTGCCCGCCGGCCTGGCCGCACCGACGCTCGGCCGCCTGCAGGCACGCCGCACCGTGCTCCGCTCACTGGCCATCGCAGCGCTCGTGGCCCCCGTGGCATGGGGCACGTACCGTGCGGCACCCACCGCGCAATGGCGTGCCGACTTGCGCACCGCCACCGGTGAGCGCCGCCGCGTGATGCTGGCCGACGGCTCGGCCGTCACGCTCGATACCGGCAGCGCCGCCGACGTGCACTTCGACACCCGACAGCGCCTGCTGCAGCTTCATGCCGGGCGCATCCTGGTTGAAACCGCCCGTCATGACGCCTCTGGACAAGCGCCTCGCCCGTTCATCGTCGAGACCCGGCACGGCCAGGTCGAAGCCCTCGGCACGCGCTTCAGCGTGCGCACCGATGCCGGTTCAAGCTGCGTGTCGGTGCTGCGCTCGTCCGTACAGGTCACCACGTCCGCCCGCACGCAGCCACCGGTGCTGGTGCATGCGGGAAGCCGCTTGCGCTACCACGCCAACGGTGCGGAGCACGTCGAGGCCACGACGCCGGCAGCCGAAAGCTGGACAGAGGGCCGCCTGGTCACCGTCGACCAGCCGCTCGGCGAGCTGGCCGCCGAGCTCGCACGTTACCGGCGCGGCCACGTCTCCTGCGACCCGCGCATCGCGCAAATCGCCATCTCCGGCGCTTTCCCGCTCGATGACACCGACCGTGCCTTCGACCTCATCGCTGCCGCATTCCCCGTGCGCATCACGCGCTTCACGCAGTTGTGGCTGAGCCTGACGCCCGTGGCTTGAAAAGATATTTCGCTCCGGGTGCACTTTCCGGGCGCCTGCATCGGCCCTCGGTCATCGACACACACACTCGAGACCAAGGAGCCCGCATGACTTCGCGCAACACGCCACCGCCCGCCCGGCATCCGCTGCGGCGAACCCTCCACTGCGCACTGATCGGCCTCACCGCAGCCACGGCCTGGCCCGCCGTGGCGCAGCCTGCGCCGCGCACGCCACCAGCCGCCGAGCAGAGGGATTCGCGCCATTTCGACATTGCCGCCGGCACGCTCAGCGACGTACTGGCACGCTTTGCCGGCGACGCCGGCGTGGCACTCACCTTCAATGCCGCGAACCTGCGCGGCATCCAGTCGCAGGGCCTGCAAGGTCAATTCAGCGTCGAACAGGGTTTTGCGCTGCTGCTGGAGGGAAGCGGCTTCGAAGCCATGCATCGTGGCGGAGGCAACTACCTGCTGCGTGAACGCCCGCACGGCGAAACCACGCTGGCGCCGATCAACGTCACCGCTGCCGCCCCGTCGCCCACCACCGAGCACCACACGGGCTACGCCTCCACCGCCGTCACCATCGGCAAGGGCACGCAGCGGGTGCGTGACATTCCGCAGTCGATCAGCGTCGTCACGCGGCAGCGCCTGGAAGACCAGAATCTCACCAGCGTGGCCGGCGCCATGCGCCAGACGGTGGGCATGACCGCAACCGACTTCGGCAGCGGCACCGCCGAAATCTCCGCCCGCGGCTTCCAGCTTGATTCGATCCAGATCGACGGCTCCGCGGTGCAGACCGGCATGGGAATGTGGGGAACGTCGCTATTCGATCTGGCGCTGTACGACCGACTTGAAGTGATGCGCGGCCCGGCCGGCATTCTGCAAGGCTCGGGCGAACCCGGCGGCGCCATCAACCTTGTGCGCAAACGCGCGATGGCTGCCCCGGCGCTGCGCACCACGCTGCAAGCCGGGTCGTGGGACCGCTACCGCAGCGAAGTGGATGCCACCGGCGCCCTGGACGAAGATGGCCGGCTGCGCGCTCGCGTCGTAGCCGTCTATGAAGACAGCAAATCCTTCATCGACCACGTCTACGCCCGCAAGCCGGTGCTGTATGGCACGCTCGAATACGACATCAGCGATGCCACCACGCTATCTGCCGGCATCACCACGCAACGCATGACCGGCCGTCCGCAGATGGGCCTGGCGCAGCATCCCGACGGGCAGGTCGCCGATCTGCCGCGTTCGACCTTTCTGGGTTCGTCGTGGGACAAGAAGACCGAAGAGGCCACCATGCAGTTCGTCGAGGCCGAGCACCGCCTGGAAGACGGCGGTGAAGCCCGCATCCGCTTCAGCCACACGGATCGCGACTACACCCTGCTGTCCAGCGCCTTCGGCGACAGCTTCATCGACCCCGCCACGGGCGACATGCTGCGGCGAGCGATCTACAGCCGCGGCAAGATGCGCGACACCGGCGTGGACGCCTCCCTCACCCGCCCCTTCACCGCCTTCGGGCGGGAACACGGCATGACCGTGGGCGCGGATGCGCGCGTGCACAATCGCTGGGTCTTCTACCGACAGATCAACGGACTGCCGCAGAACGCCTACGACCCGGATTACTCACTGCCACGCCCGGTGTTCCCCGACACGCCGCCCACAGAGCACCGCAACACGCAACATGGCGTACACGGCAGTCTGCAACTGCGTGTCGCCGACCTCACCCAACTGGTGGTCGGCGCACGGGTGAGCAACTGGAAGCACGACAACAAGACCAACCCGGCCGCCAGCTACCGCGTGCGCAATGAAGTCACGCCCAACTTCGCCGTCATCCAGGAGATCTCTCCGGCGTACTCGGTGTACGCCAGTTACGCCGGCATCTTCCAGCCGCAGAGTGCGCAGAGCGTCTCGGGCGCACTCGACCCACGCACCGGCAAGCAATACGAGATCGGGCTGAAAGGGGATCTGGCCGGTGGCCGCGCCCTGTTGCACGTCGCGGCCTTCCGTATCGACGACGAGAACCGCGCCATCGCCGACCCGGCCAACCCCGGCTTTTCGATCAACGCCGGCAAGGTGCGCAGTCACGGCTTTGAAGTCGAGCTGAGCGGGCAGATCAACGAGCGCTGGAACCTGATGACCGGCTACGCCTACAACAAGAGTCGCTACGTCGAAGCGCCGGCCGCCCAACAGGGCACGGATTTTTCACCTGACACGCCCGAGCACAGCGTGAAGCTGTGGAACACCTATCGTCTGTCAGGTACGCCCACGCAGGGCTGGGCACTGGGCGGCGGGCTGGAATACAGCAGCGGCGTGTATTCGGGCAACCGTACGGTGCAGTGGAAACAAGGGGGCTACGTCATCGCCTCAGCCAGCGCCAGCTATCGCTTCGACGCCCACTGGGCCCTGACACTCAACGCCGAGAACCTCTTCGACAAGAAGTACTACTCGCGCATCACCGCAGGCGGCCGCCAGAACTACTACGGCGACCCACGCAACTTCATGCTCACGCTGCGCGGGCAGTTCTGAACGAAGCGGCCCCGCATCCTGCCGGATTCACGGGGCCGTTGGCACGGAGGGACTGACGTACGCACGAACGATAGTACGGCTTCGGGTGTGGTGGCGGGACGGTGTCACGACACCGCGAAAACCGGGCTCTGCCTTGTCCCGGTGCGCGGCGCCGACGGCCCATTTCAGGCAGATGCGCCGGCCGGCAGCGCCGGCAAAGCCGGCGTGGCCCCGCCTACCAGCAGGCAGTGCTTGCCGGCACGCAGGCAGTACTCCTGCACACGCCGGCACGCTTCGAGCCCGACCTGGCTGATCTGGCACACCACCAGGTCGGCCGCCGCCAGGCAGGCTTCGAACGCGCCGTAATCACGCGCGCTGGCCGGAGGCGGATGCAAGGTGAAGGCGCCGCCGGAGCGTTCGATCATGGCACGCGCCGCCTCGACTTCGTGCTCCGAGCGGCCCAGGCACAACACCGACTTGCCGCTCAAGCCGGGCAACACACCACCGAGCAGGCGCGGACGGGCCGGGGCGCGCGACACTCCGCGTTCGCGCATCAGATCCTGCATGCGCGCCACCAAAGAATCCACACGACGCGCCAGCTCGAAGCGACGCGGCAGGCCAGGCGCGGCCGCTTCGAGCGCCGCGCGCTCTTCTTCGGCAAAAGCCAGCGCGGTGCGCTGCACGATCATTTCGCCACGCATGCACATCATCTCGGCCCGCAAGCGCTCGATTTCTGCCGCCTGCTCGACCAGCAGCGTCTCGCGGCCCGGCACCGGCGCGCCAAACTGCCCCGTCAGCACGCGCCCTTCAGGCGTTGCACGATCTTCAGAACGGGCACTCATCATCGACTCCTTTGTTCCCAGCATTGCAAACTGGGCGCCATTATCCATGAGAACAATTCTCAACAAACCTCCCGCAAAGAATCGATACACCGCGGGCCCGGCGCACCCAGCTACGGCGCGTCCCCCCGCTGCTCCGCTCCCGTTTGCATGAAACTCGCAGTCGCGGGCGACAGGCGGGCAATGTCGACCTCCACGTGATGCACGCTGCCATCCATGCCTTCAACGGTGAGCCACAGACCGTCATCGACACGTGCCGTGGGCGCGATCTGGATCTCCACCTGTCGCTTCCAGGGAGGGCCGGCGAACACCATGCCCGCTCCGCGCAGCGAACGCGGTTTGCGAATCTTGAGATAGGCCTCGCGAATCTGCGCGTCGCACGCTTCGCAGAAACGCACCTGGAAGCCTTTCATGGCTGTACCCAGAGCCGATGCCACGGGCGGCTTCTGCTCGATTTCGGCGATGACGAAACTCCACGGCCCGACCTGGCCGGCCAAGGCATCGCTGCGCTGGACCGGAGCTGGCGGCACCTGGGTGAAGGCCCACACCATGAACAATGGCAGCGCTGCCAGACCGGCCCAGCACACTCCCCGCCACAGCCGGCCCGACACGCCGCGCACCATCGGGCCGTCCGCCGCATCAAGGCTTGGCGCGACGCGACGCGCTGCGGGACCACGCCGTGCGGCAAAGCGCGGCAATACCAGCAAGGTCAGCGGCACCGTCGCCACCGTCAGCGCGGCCACCCACTCGACGACGCCCACCGACGCCCCCCAACCCAGCATGCCGAGCACCAGGGCCACGCCCAGAAGCACCCAGCCCACAACGCGCAAGACGAGACGGCGCGCCGGCACAGGCGCGCGGCCCAGCACATCGCGGGCGTGCCGATCCATGGACATCGCCAATGCCACGAACGCCGCCACACTGACCATCGAAAGCGCCAGGGCCATCATGCAGCCCCCCCGCCCATCAACCAGCCGTTGAGCAGCACGAAGATTGCAGTCCAGCCCGCAATGCCGACCCATGCACGCACGGCCGAGCGCGTGACGAACACCCACATCGCGACCGCCGCGTAGATCACGAACCCCAGCATGGTCGCCACACCCACCGCCTCGGCTCGCGGCAACGGCCATACCAGCGCCACAAACACGATGGCTGCCCACGTGAAGGCGTAGCCTCCGATGGACGCAGCCACCACGCGCGACAGCACCGACCAGCGATGTCGGGCGGATTCAGACATGCGCTTCATGCGGCACCCTCCGTCGGATTCCAGCGGCGTTTGAGCTTGCGCAGCAGGTACAGAAAAGCAGCGGCCAACCCGAGCGTGGTCAGGTCGAAACCGGCCAGCGCCCAATCGCCATGCGGCACGGTGACGCCAAGATGGCGATCCGTCGTGAAGTAATTGAGCACCGGCAGCAGCGCGAAGGCAGCCACCGCCAGCCACAGGATCTCGCTCCACGCGCGGCGCAGCGGACGCAACGAGGCATACAGAAAAAGCCAGCCCCACACCGCGAACATCACGTGCGCCTCCCAAGGCGCGCGGTCCGCCATGTCTACCGGCAGCAAGCGGTTGGCCCAGAAGTACGCCGCCACGGCCACCGGCAGGCCGGCAAGCGTCGCAACGTTGAGCACTTCCACCAACCGCAGTCCGGTCGCATCGACGATGGAAGCGGTGTCTGCGCCCTTCTCGTGGCGCTTGCGCCGCTTCACGGTCCACAACACCAGACCTGTACCGATCATCGCGCAGCCGAGCAGCCCGGAGCCGAAGTACACCCAGCGCAGCCACGGCCCGGCATACAGCCCTTCATGCAAGGCATACAGGACATTGCGCGTCTGGCCGGAGGCGTGCTTGCCGGACAGTTGCGGCAGCGCAGCCCCGCTTTCGGCGTCAAAGCGCAATTCCTCGGGCTGGCGAAAGTCGATCTTGCCCCCGTGGACGCGCTGCAGCGTCACCGTCGCCACCGCATCTTCGGGATGTTGCACTTCGAGCGCGATCACCTGCCCGGCACCCCACTGCTGCTCCCCGCGCGCAACGAATTCGTCCAGCGGCAGCGGCGGGCGCTGTACGGGCTCGAACATGCGGTTGCGGTCGAGCTGGAAGAACTCGTCGATGAAGACACGCACTTCGGCCTGCGAACTGCCATACAGGGTGAACACCGCCCCCGGCATGTACTGCAGCGGGAACAGGATCAAGCCGCTGTACGTGATCATCAGGAAGAACGGCAGCGCCATCACGCTCACCACGTTGTGGGCATCGAGCCACGAGCGCTGCCCCTTGCCGGGGCGGAAGGTGAAGAAATCCTTGAAGATCTGCTTGTGGGTGACGATGCCCGAGAGGATGGCGATGAACATCATCATGGTGCACACGCCAACCAGCAGGATGCCCACCGTCGTCGGCATGTAATGCAGCAGGTAGTGCATGCGGTACAGCAACTGCCCGCCGCGCGTGTCGCGCGGCTCGACATCGGCTATCGGTTCGCCGCTCGAGACGTCCAATCGCTCGTCGCCACGCCGCCCCTGATCACGCCCGAACTCGGGCATTTCCTCCCACGCAATGCTCAAGCCACGCGGGCCGCGCGGCGCCACTGCCTCGCCCGGCAACTCGATGCGCCAGGACTTGGCCCCCGGCGCCACGCTTTCCAGGCGGTCGAGCGAGCGCTCCAGCATCGCGCCACGGTCGGGCACGACCACCTTCTCGGCCATCGGCAGTTCGGGCCGCATCCAGCGGTCGATCTCGTCGTCGAAATAGCCGGCCGTGCCGGTCACGAACACGAAGAACAGCACCCAACCCGCCAGCAGACCTACCCAGGTGTGCAGCCACGCCATGCACTGGCGAAAACCATCTTTCATCCAATCCTCTCGGGAGCTTCATTCGTTCACGGAAAACAGCGCAGCCTCTGAACGAGATGCCGCGCGAGGGGCCGACGGCCACACAGCCTTCGTGCCTTACTGGTGATGCCGTACAAACACCTCGAAAAGCGCCACATAGAAACACTTGCTTACATATTCGCAAATTGTCCATCCATGAGGTGGCATGCCTTGCGGCCTGTGAGGTTTTTGCATACCTTCCTCACACCCCCACCGAGGAATGACGAGATGTCACGCTGGCACTGGATCCTGATGCACATCTCGCGCCGCTTATGGTTGCGCGCCGCCTTCATCGGCTTTCTGGGGGTTGGCTCGGCAATGCTGGCTGCTGCGGCCGAACACTTTTTCTCGTGGGAGCCGCCGTTCGACATCGGCGCAGAGGCGCTTGGCAACATCCTCAACATCATCGCCACCAGCATGCTGGCGGTCACCACCTTTTCGCTCGGGGTGATGGTGTCCGCCTTCACGGCCGCCACCAACACGGTCACGCCGCGCGCCACACGTTTGCTGGCCGAAGACCTCACCACGCAGAACGTGCTGTCCACCTTCATCGGCACCTTTTTGTTCGCCATCGTCGGCATCGTGGTGCTTGAGGTGGGCGCCTACGGGCCACGCGGGCGCGCCATCCTGTTCACGCTCACCATCTGCGTCATTGCCCTCATCGTGGTATCCCTGCTGCGCTGGATTCACCACCTGACCCACTTCGGCCGTGTCGGCGACACCACCGCCCGCGTGGAACACGCCACGCGCGTGTCGCTGGAAGAGCGACTGCGCGAGCCGTGGCTGGGCGGCCAGCCGATGCCCGACCCCGCAAGCACGATCCCCGCCGACGCGCTCGCGCTGCGTACGCCCAAGGTCGGCTACGTACAGCACATCGACATGCCCGCGCTGGCCGAATGCTGTGCCAAGCACGATATCCAGGTGTTCCTGGCGGTGTTGCCGGGCACCTTCGTGTATGCCGACAGCGCCCTCGCCCATGTGCGCGGCGCCTCCGGCGACACCCAAGCCCTCCTCGACACCCTGCGCGAGACCTTCACCCTCGAAGATCAGCGTGGCTTCGATCAGGACCCGCGCTACGGCCTGGCCGTGCTCAGCGAGATCGCGCTGCGTGCACTGTCACCGGCCATGAACGACATCGGCACAGCCATCGACGTGATCGGCCGCTGCACGCGGCTGCTCAGCCTGTGGGCCGAAGGCTGCGACCAAGCCGCCGACGTGAAACCCGGCTACCCGGCGGTGCATGTACCCCCGTTGCGCAATGCCGATCTGTTTCAAGACGCCCTGATGCTGATCGCCCGTGACGGCGCGGCGCAGGTCGAAATCCAGCTACGCCTGCAGAAGTCGCTTCGCGCACTCGCCCGCATCGGCAACGCGGACTTCCGCGAAGCTGCGCGCGAGCAGGCCCGCATGGCCCTCGACCGCGCCGAAGCCGCGCTGGAACACGACACCGACAAGGCCCGCGTGCGGGCGCTGGCCCTAGAAACGCTCGCCGGTGGCTGATGTATTTTCGCCGCCCGCTGCAAGATGTTTGACGTAGCGCACTCCACACGTAGAATGAGAACTATTCCCAAATAATCCAGCAAGCCAGCCTCCGGGTCAGCCAGCCGGTCATCCGTGGAGAATCCCGTGACCATTGCGGCAACCCCCGACGGCATCACCCATCTGTACCGTGAGCACCATGGCTGGCTGCATGGCTGGCTGCGGCACAAGCTGGGCTGCCCGGAACAGGCCGCCGATCTGGCGCACGACACCTTTGTGCGCTTGCTGCGCCCCGAGTCCGCCTTGCCCGGCCTGCGCGAGCCGCGCGCCTACCTCACCACCGTCGCGCGCGGCGTGTTGATCGACCACTGGCGCCGCCGTGACCTCGAACGTGCCTGGCTCGACACCCTGGCCGCCCTGCCCGAAGAACTCGCCCCGTCGCCCGAAGACAAGGCATTGGCACTCGAAGCGCTGATCCGCATCGACCACCTGCTCGACAGCCTCAAACCCAAGGTGCGCGAGGCTTTTCTGCTGGCGCAGATCGACGGCCTGCGCTATCGCGAAATCGGCGAGCGCCTGGGCGTGGGTGAGCGCATGGTCAAGAAGTACATCGCCCAGGCCATGCACGCCTGCCTGCTGGCCGACCTGATTCCCGCAGCATGAACGCCACCGGCCCCGACGAACACGCCGTGCTCGGCCAAGCTGCCGAGTGGTTCGCGGTGCTGCGCGACGACCGGGCCAGCGACACCGACCGCGACCGCTGGCGCGCATGGCTGGCTGCAAACCCCGCGCACCGGCGTGCCTGGCAACGCGTCGAGGCCATCAGCCAGCCCTTCGATCAACTCGGGCGCGTCACCGCCTCGTCCGAGGCCGCACGCTCGGCCATCACCGCTGCGCGGCGCCAGTCGCGCCGCCGCGCATTGGGAGGCCTGCTTGGCCTCACCGGCGTGGCGGTTGGTGCCGGCGTGCTGGGGCGGGCGCTGCTGCCGTGGCAAGCGTGGTGGTATCGGGCCGCCACCCATACCGCTTCACTGCGCACGACCGTGGGCGAAGTACGCACACTCACGCTGGAAGATGGCAGCGAACTCACGCTGGGCACGGCCACGGCCGTGGATCTGGCCTTCAACGCCGCCGAGCGCCGCATCCTGCTGCGCAGTGGGGAAATCTTCATCTCGTCGGCGAAAGACCCCGTCAGCCCACAGCGCGACCTGATGGTGGATACCGGCCATGGCCGTGTCACCGCGCTGGGCACGCGCTTTTCGGTCAGCAGCGGTACGCGACAGGCCAGCGTGGCAGTGTTTGACGGAGCAGTACGCGTGCAACCCGCACGCGGCGCCTGGCGTGAGCTTGCCGCCGGACAGCAGACGGATTTCGACGCCGACGGCAGCCAGCCGCCGAGCCACGCCGAAGCGGCGCGCGAAGCCTGGTCACGCGGCCTGCTGGTGGCCGATGACGTGCCGCTGGGCCGTTTCATCGCCGATCTGGCGCGCTATACGCCGATGCGCATCGAGGTGGCACCGGATGTGGCTGAGCTGCGTCTGGTGGGCGTATATCGCTTCGACCAACCCGCGCGCAATGTGCCGCAGATACTCATGGCGCTGGAACAGGCCTTGCCCGTGCGGGTTCGACAGAGCGATAGCGCCACGCTGCGCATTGCAGCGCGTTGAACAGCGCGATCAGGGCCGCCCGCTTTACTCGTCACTCACTTCAAGCTTTCGAGTTCCCTTTTCTTGCCGATGCTCGGCAAGCCGGATGAAGCACCACGAAATTCAACTTTTCATCCGGAGTCGTCATGTCGTCCCGCATCCATTCATCCCTGAGCGCGCCGCTGCGCCCGCGGCTGCTTGCACTGGCACTGCACGCAGCGCTGGTGGCCGTACCGCTGGCCGGTGTCGGCGTGCCAGCCAGCGCGCACGCACAGGCTGCCACCTTCACCTTCGATCTGCCTGCCGCTCCGCTATCCACCACGCTCACGCGCATTGCCGCGCAGGCCAATGCACGCTTCACCGCCGACGCAGCCCTGACGCGGGGCAAGAGCGCCGAGGCCCTCCGCGGCACCATGACACTCCAACAAGCGCTCGAACGCGCCCTCGCAGGCAGCGGCCTGCGCCACCGCGTCACCGCCGACGGCACGATCACCCTCGACCCGGCACCGCGTGCCGCCACGCAACTCAGCCCCGTGGTGGTCAGTGGCACCGGCGTGAATGAAAGCGCCTGGGGGCCGGTGCAAGGCTACGTCGCCAAACGCAGTGCCAGCAGCACCAAGACCGACACGCCGCTGATCGAGACGCCGCAATCGGTCTCTGTCGTCACCGGTGACGAGTTGCGCGACCGCCAGGCCGAAACGCTGTCGCAGGCGCTGAACTACACGCCCGGTTTCACCAGCCCCCCGACCAGCTTCAACCGCACCGCCGACCGCTTCCGCATCCGCGGGCTGGACGTGGAATCCGGCACCGCCGGCTCGCTGCGCGACGGGCTGCGCCTGCAGATCAACTCGTACGACGGCATTCAGGAGCCCTATGGCGTGGAGCGCGTCGAGGTGGTGCGCGGCGCGGCGTCGGTGCTGTACGGCCAGCTCTCGCCCGGCGGCATGGTGAACACCGTCAGCAAACGCCCCACCGACGTCCCCCAGCGCGAATTGGGCATCCAGCTTGGCGACCACGACCGCAAACAATTGATGGGCGACTTCAGCGGCCCGATTGCCGACTCGGACCTTTCATACCGCCTCACCATGCTGGTACGCGACAGCAACACGCCCCAGGACAAGATCAACGACGACCGCGTATACATCGCCCCGGCGCTGACCTGGAAGCCGAACACCGACACCTCTCTCACGCTGCTGTCGTATTACCAGAAGAGCAGCACGCGCTTTCCCGCGCCGCTGCCATATCAGCTCACCAAAGGCGTGGGCGACGGGCCGTTCTTCATCGGCCGCGACAAGTTCATCGGCGAGCCCGATTACGACCGCATGGACAGCGAATCCTTTGCGCTCGGCTACGAGTTCGAGCATGCCTTCAGCGACGACGTGAAAGTGCGCCACAAATTGCGCGCGTATGAGTCGGACCTCACGTTCCGGTACATGCAGATCGTGCCTGGCGTAGGCGACACCGCCGCCAGCACGGGCTTGCTCGCCCGCCGCTACAGCGATCGCCGTGACCGCGCGCGCGCCGTCACGGCCGACGTGAACGTCGAATCGAAATGGAACCTGCTCGGCATGGAGCACACCGTGCTCGTCGGTGTGGATGCCTACCGCACCGTGTACGACTCGGACAACTTCCGCGCCAACGTCAATCCGCCCTTCGACCTCAGCACCTATGCCTACGGCACGCCCGTCGTCGTCGACCGCTCTCCGGCCGCCAACCGCGGCTCGAAGATCACCACCGCCCAGAAAGGCGTCTACATCCAGGATCAGATCAATCTGGGCGATCACTGGACGGTACTGCTCGGCGGGCGACACGACTGGGTGACGCAGGATCAGACCGTGCATCGTACGGGCGGAAAATCCGACCAGGACAATTCCGCCACCACCTGGCGCGCCGGCCTGGTTTACAAGGCAGCCAACGGTCTGGCTCCGTATGCGAGCTACAGCGAATCCTTCTTTCCGGTGAGTGCGGCAGAGGCCGGCGGACAGCAGTTCAGCCCGACGCGCGGCAAACAGCATGAAATCGGCGTGCGCTATCAGCCCGAAGGCCGCAACCTGCTGCTCAGTGCAGCGCTGTTCAACCTCGTGCAAAGCGATGTGCTCAAGTTCGTCGGCACCGACCCCCGGCAAGTCGGCGAGATACGGTCACGCGGGCTTGAACTCGAAGCACGCGCCGAACTCACCCGGCAGCTTTCGATGGTCGCGTCGTATTCCTACATCGACGCCCGCATCACGCGCAGCACCGACGCGGCCGAAGTCGGCCAGCGCAGCGACGAAACGCCCTACCACCAGGCCGCCCTGTGGCTGGACTACAACTTCGCCAAATTCGGCCTGCCGCAGCTCGAAGCCGGCGTGGGCGCCCGATACAGAGGCACCTCGCGTGCCGCCGGCGTACCCAAGGGACTGCCCGCCTACACGCTGTTCGACGCCATGGCGCAATACCAGCTCGATGCCAACTGGGAGCTGGCCCTCAACGTCAGCAACCTCGCAAACAAAGACTACGTGTTCTGCGAGGCCGGCACCTGCCGCTACGGCGACGAACGGCGCATGACGGCCACGCTGAGCTACCACTGGTAAGCCGCGCAGGCCCGGCTTCGGTCGGGCCTGCCCTTCACCTCGCGCCCCGAAACACGCCATACTCCCTGCATACCAACCCGCAGGAATCCCTCTCATGGCCGAAGGCATCGCGCTCGTCCTCATCACCGCGCTGACCTACACCGGGCTGCTCGTCTTCCAGAAGCGCCGCAACGGCGTGCCGTGGGAACGCTTGTTCAAGAAGGGCGACCCGTGGTTTTTCCTGAACCTGCCGATTGCGCTGATCTGCGGGCTGGCGTTCGCCTCGCACGCTGCAAAACTGTTCGCTTGATTACATCGACTAACATTCATTAACGACCAAGCGGTAGTTAATGACGGGTGCGATTGGTATGCTCGTTGGAATCTCCTTCGCCGACGACGCCTACCTGAATGAACCGCCCTGCCCCCCATCCGGCCCCGCCCGCGGTACGCAAGCGTGTGCGTCTCGCCCCGGAGGTGCGACGCCAGCAAATTCTCGACGCCGCACTCATTGAATTCAGCGCGGTCGGTTTCGAGGGCGCCACCATGGATCGCATCGCGCAGCGCGTGGGCATCACCAAGGCCGGCCTGTACGCGCACTTCGAAGGCAAAGACGCCCTCTTCGAAGCGCTGCTCATCCGCAACATCTTCAATCAGACCGACAGGCCGCAGTGGCACTGGGCCGAAGGCCGCACCTTGGAAGATGTCGTGGATGGCTTTCTCGATGGCGCATATCGCATGGCGCGTGACCCGGGCGTGCAGGCCACCTTTCGCCTGCTGATCTCGGAAAGCGGACGCTCTCCGGAACGCACCCGCCGCTGGCACCGTGAAATTTTCCAGCCCTACAACGAGCAGCGCCAGAGCGAAATGGACGCCTGCGTGGCGCGCGGGCAATTGCCCGACTGCGCTGCCACACGCCGCTATTCAGTGCTGTCTTCCCCTAGCCTGCTGGCCATCATGAGCTACCTGATCCTCGGTACCGAGGAAGCCGCCGATAACGTGGCTGAAATCCGCCTGGCGCATCGTGAAATGCTGCTGACACTGCTCAAGCGCACGGAGAGCGCGCAATGAACGCCCATCCTCCTCGCCTGCCCCTGCGCTCGGTCGCAGCCGTGCTCACCGTCGCCGTACTGACGGGCTGTGCAACGGTCCGTCCCGACCCCGTCGCGTTACCGTTCAGCTTGCCAGAAGGCTTCAGCGCCGAAGGCATCGAAGCCCGCTACACCCCATCCGAACGCTGGTGGAGCGCCTTCGGCGACCCCCAACTCGACAGCTTCGTGGACGCGGCCTTGCTGAACAACCCCGGGCTGGCGCAGGCCATTGCACGCACGCGCATGGCCGAGGCACAGGCCCGCCTGCAAGGGGCCGACCGCCTGCCCGAGATCGGCATCGGCCTGGGGAGCACGCGCCAGCGCCAGAACATGCCGCTGCTCCCCGGTGCGGACAATGCCTCGGTGCTCAGCGCCACCCACAATGCCGCACTGGACGTGAGCTGGGAGCTCGACCTGTGGGGCCGATTGTCCGCGCTGTCTTCGGCCGCCCGGGCCGACTACCTGGCCAGCGGCGAACAGCTGCGCGCAATGCGCCAGTCAATGGCCGCTCAGGTGGTGCAGCTCTACCTCGACATCGTGCATGCACGCGCCCAGGTGGCGCTGTCCGAGCGCACAGTCAGCTCGCTGGCCGAAATACACCGCCAGATTGATAACCGCGTTCGTGTCGGCATCACTTCGCCGGCTGACGGCATGCTGGCCGAGGCCAACCTGGAATCGGCCCGCGCAGGGCTCGAGCAGCGCCAGGAAGCGCTGCAACGCAGCCTGCGCCAACTCGAGATACAGATGGGCCGCTATCCGGCCGGCACGCTGGCCACGGCCGAGCAACTGCCGCCGGTGCCCGCTGCGCCGCAAACCGGGCTGCCCGCCGAGCTGCTGGCACGCCGGCCCGACGTGCGCGCCGCCGAGTTGGGCCTGCTCAGCGCCGGCTACGAGCTGGGTGCAGCGCAGCGCTCGTTCCTGCCGTCGTTCTCCCTCACCGGCTCTGCCGGTTTCGCCGGCAGCGAGTTGTCGGAGCTGTTCAACAGCAGCAACCTGATCTGGTCGATTGCAGGGCGGCTGCTGCAACCGGTATTTCAGGGCGGGCGATTGGTGGCGCAGGTGGATATCGCCGAGGGTCAGCGCGACGAGGCGCTTGGCGCCTATGCGGAAACCGCGCTCACCGCCCTGTCTGAAGTCGAAACCGCGCTGGTGGTCGACAACCTGCTGCAACGTCAGGAGGCCGCGGCGGAGCGCTCTGCCCGCTCCGCCGAAGAGGCCGTGCGGGTGTCGTACAACCGCTACCTGCAAGGCATCGACCCGTTCCTCAATGTGCTCGAGAGCCAGCAGCGCGCGCTGGATGGGCGCAGCGCCCAGATCACCGCGCACCATGCGCGGCTCGAAAACCGCATCGCCCTGCACCTGGCGCTGGGCGGCGGCTTCGAAGAGACACCCGAGACGCTGGCGCCTCCCGCCGTTGCCCACCCCACTCAAACCGCCCCCTGACCGAGGCCTTTGCCATGCCCCGAAGCCGACTGCTCATCCTTGCCTTGCTCACTTTGCTGACCCTCGCTGCCTGCGGAAACGGCGACGAGAACGATGACGCCACATCCGACCAGGCCGATGCCACTGAATCCGCCGATGCCGCACAGAGCGGTCAGGGCGAACAGCCGGTCAGCATCCGGGTGGCGCCTGTCGAACGGCGCTCGCTGCAAGCGTGGGTGTACAGCCAAGGCACGGCGCGCTCACAGCAGCGCGAATTCCTCACCTTCACCCAGCAGGGGCAAGTCACCCATGTCGACGACGACCTGCGCATCGGCAGTCACGTCAAAGCGGGGCAGCTCATAGCGAATCAGGCACCGGAACGTCTGCAAGCCGAGTTGCGCGCCGCGCGGGCTGCCGTGGCCGAGGCCGAGGCCAACCTCGCCCTGTCGGAAGTGACCCGGAAGCGATACGAAACGCTGATCGAGCAGCAATCGGCCTCGCAGCAGGAACTCGACGAGGCCGTGGTGCAGGTGCAGCAATCCAAAGCCGCGCTCGACAGCGCCCGCGCCCAGGTTGAGCAAGCCAAAGTGGGGGTCGAGGAGTCCCGGCTGGTCTCGCCCATCGACGGCGTGCTGGCGCGGCTGAACATCGAACAAGGCCGCTATTTCTCCCCCAATGCCGTGCAGACCGCGACCGAGCAGGATGCCTTGCGCACCGTGCCGGCGCTGGTGATCGACCCCGACCGTTTCGAGATCCGGGTCGAACTGCCGTCCTACGATTTCCGTCAGGTGTCGGTCGGTGCCCGAGCCGTGGTCGGCGCCAACCCCCCGACCGAAGGCCAGCACGTAGACCCGGAGGGCCGCAAGGACAGTGTCGAAGGGCGTGTGCACGCCGTCAGCCCTTCGCTCGACCCCGGCACGCGGACGTTCGAAATCATCGTGCACGCCGAAGACGATGCCTCCGGCCTGCATGACGGCGAGTTCGTCGCGGTCTGGATTGCCGGCCCGCAAGAGGAGAATGCGCTGGCCGTGCCGCTGCGCGCACTGCGTTTCCGTAGTGACCAGACCTTCGTCTTCGTGCTCAACGAGGCCACCAACAAGGTCATCGAGCGTCGCGTCGAACTGGGCCAGCAATCGGGTGAATACCGCGCCGTCACGGAGGGGCTGGAAGAAGGCGAGCTGGTGGTCACCGAGGGCCGCGCGGCGCTGCGCGACGGGCAGTCGGTACGCGTGCTGCAAGGCAATCGGAGCGAACAATGAGCGAGCCCGTAGCGGAAACCCGACCGCCCGCGCCGGCAGAAGAGACACCGGAAGTCCGCGACGCCAACCGCTTCGCCCGCTTCTTCTTTCTGCAGCCGGTGTTCGGCATCCTGCTCGCCGCGACGCTGTCGCTCGGCGGCCTGATGGCCTACTCGCAACTGGTGAAGGAGGCGCTGCCCGACCTCGACATTCCGCAGGCCACCATCACCACCATGTGGCCCGGGGCCGACCCGCGCACCATGGAGGAGCAGGTCACCGATCACATTGAGGATGAGGTGACCACGCTGCAGGGCGTCAAGCGCGTGGACAGCGCCTCGTTCGACTCCTACTCCATCGTATCTGTGGAGTTCGAAGCTTCGGTCGACCCCATAGACGCCATGACGCGCCTGCGCGCTGCCGTGGCGGATGCCGAGGCCGAATTGCCTGCCGAGGTGGAACGCCCGGCCATCAATCAGGCCTCGGTGGACGACCGGCCCATCTTCACCTTCACCCTGCACGGCGACGGCAGCTCTGCCGCGATGAACCAGTTGGCGCGCCGCATTCGCGACACGCTCGAACGCGTTCCGGGCGTGAATGAAGTCGATATCGGCGGCGAGCGAGAAGAAATCGTGCAGATTCTGCTGCGCCCCGAGCGCATGCTGGCATTGGGGCTGTCGCCCTCCGCCATCCGCACCGCCGTACAGCAAGCCAACATCGAACAGCCATTCGGCGAAATCCGCAGTGACAGTATCGGCGCCGTGGTGCGTCTGGAGGGACGCTTCCGCCAAGTGGAAGATCTGCGCGCCCTGCCCATCGCACGCCTGGATGGCGTGCAAGCCGGGCGGGCCGTGCGGCTTGACGAGGTGGCCACGGTGCGGCGCATGCAGGAAACGGAGACCACCCGCGCCTTCTTCAGCGACCGGGGCTCGGACTTCGAGCCCTCGCTGGAGCTTGCCGTGCGCAAGTCGCCGGGCGCCGACACCGTGAACCTCGTGGCCTTGCTGCGCGACACGCTCGATCAGATGCGCAACGAAGGCAGTTGGCCAGCCGGGCTCGACTACACCGCCACGCAAGACGAAGCGGCGCAGATCTGGGACTCGCTCACCGATGTGTTCGGCAGCGCCCTGCAGACCATGCTCATCGTCTTCGTCATCCTGTTCATCACCATCGCGTGGCGCGAAGCGTTGGTGGCGGGCCTGTCGGTGCCGGTGACCTTTGCCGGCGTGCTGCTGGCCATTCTGCTGATGGGGTACTCGCTCAACGAGCTGGTGGTGATCGGCATGGTGATTGCGCTGGTGATGATCATCGACGTGTTCATCATCCTCATGGAAGGCGTGCACGACGAGATCTACAACCAGCGCAAGACCTTCGGCCAAGCCGTGCTGGCAACGGTGAAGCGCTACGCCATGCCCGCCTTCGCGGCGCAGATCACCACCATTCTGGCGCTGGTGCCGCTGATGTCGATCAGTGGTACCACCGGCGAATTCATTCGTGTACTGCCCACCACCACCGTGATCTGTCTGGTGCTGTCGTTCGTGGTCGCCATGCTGTGCTCCCTGCCACTGTCGCGCTTTCTGCTCGGGCGCCAGCGCGCACCCGAGAACCCGCAAGACCTCGGGCGCTCGGACCGCGTCACGCGCTGGGCCGTCGAAGGGCTTGAACGCTGGAACTTGCGACGTGTGGTCGCCAGCCGCAAGCAGGCGTGGGCTTGGGCGGCCGGCACGCTGGTGATGTTCGTGGTGGCGATGCTGGCCTTCACGCAAGCACGCGTCGAGCTGTTCCCGCCGGTGGATGGCGAACGTCTGGGCATCAACATCCAGCTTCCGCCCAACGTACAGTTGGAGCAATCCCAGCAATTGGCCGACGAGATCGGCGAAATCCTGCGCCAGAAGCCTTACTTCGAAAGCGTGGTCAAACTGGTGGGCCTGAAAAGCCCCTTTGCGGCCACGTCGATGGCCGCCAGCCTGCAGCCGAGCGAGGCGGAGAACTTCATCGGCTTCTCGGCCATCTTCCACCCGATCGAAGAGCGCGACGCCCAATCCTTCGAGCTGGCCGACGAGCTGCGCCGCGAATTGTCCGCGTATCTCGAGCAGCACGCGGCGGCGGCACAACTGCTGGTAGTCGCCGAGGGCGGCGGCCCCACCACTGGCGACCCCATCGAGATTCGACTCATCGGGCCTGACATGGACGAACTGCAACGTCTGTCGTACCAGGTGCAGGCATTGCTGTCCGACACCGCGGGTGTGGTGGATGTGCGAGACAACATCGGCATGCTGCAACCGCAGATCGCGTTGCGCCCCAACCGCGAGGCCGCCGATTTCTTCGGCATCACCCATGACGATCTGGCGGCGCAGCTGCGCATCGCATTCAGCTCGGACGAAGTGGGGCAGTTCGTCACCGAAGACGGCATCGACGACATCGACATCCGCATCGGTACCGAATGGCCCAGCCGCCCGGGCGAAGCCGGCGGCCCGCGCGACATCAACGAGCTCTCGCGCATTCGTGCCTTCACGCCGGACGGCCAATCCATTGCCATGAGCCAGCTCGCCGAGCCCGTGCCTTCCGAAGCGGCCATCGCCATCTCCCACGTCGATGGCGAGCGCGCCATCACTGTCATGGCCAAGAACGAAGGCCGCACGGTCACCGAAGTGATGGCGGAAGTCGGCCCGCGTCTGGCTGAGCTGGAGAGCGGCTGGCCCAACGACTACCGCAGCTCGATCGGCGGGGAGTCCGCCGACACGGCTGAAACTTTCGGCTCTGCCCTCATCGCACTGGTCGTCGCCATCGTGCTGGTGGTGGGCGTGCTGGTGATCGTGTTCTCGAGCTTCCGCCAGGCCTTCATCATCTTCATCACCATGCCGCTGGCGGTCATCGGCGCGGCATTGGGCTTCTGGGCGTTCGACATCACCTTCTCGTTCTTCGCCATGATCGGGCTGATCTCGCTGATCGGCATCGCCATCAACAACGGCATCATCATGGTCGACACCATGAACGCCTACTTGCGTGAAGGCTTGTCGATTGCCGAAGCCGCAGCGGCCGGCTCGGCCCGGCGCCTGCGCCCGCTGTTGTCCACGGCCGTCACCACCATCGTGGGGCTGATTCCGCTGACCATCAGCAACGCCTCTTACCGGCCGCTCACGCTGGTCATCATCTTCGGCTTGATCTCGGTGTCGGTCTTCGCGCTGTTCGTCGTGCCCGCCCTTTACCTGCTGCTTACACCCAAAGACGCAGGGCAGCCCAAGTCGCTCGACTGAGGCGCGGCCACACCCGCACCTCCTCTGCACCTAAAAAGAAAAAGCCCCTTGCCGGTTAACGCCGGCAAGGGGCTTCGGGGTGGCGGGCAAGGGAGGAGGAGTGCCCGCCCCCGACAGGCGTCAGACCAGCGTCACCGCCTCGCGCGGGTCGAAGTCGGACCAGTCGCCGTCTTCGATGTGCCCGCGGGCGTATTCCACTTCCACCGCGCCATATTGTTGCAGCGTGCGGATGGCCTGGGTTTTCGGGTCGTTCGAGTCGGAGTCGATGCGCACCGCCACATGCACGCCGGCGTGTCGCTCGGTGACTTTCAACGAATCGGAGGCGGACACCTCTTCGTCTGCTTGAGATTCGTGGTCGGTTTTCTTCATCGCGCCCGCCAGCGAGCCCGTGTAAGCACCGGCCGCGGTCGCGGCAACCAAGCCCGCCGGGCCGGCCAGCGGCACGGTGGCCAAACCCACCGCAGCGCCCGCCACCGCACCTGCGCCGCCACCGGCCACGGCGCCCTTGTCGGCGTCACGCGCGCCGGGCGATTCGTCCTGATCGCCGCCCACCGGAAACGTATCGTGCTGCCCTTGGGGAGCCACATAGAACAACGCAAGCGCATCCCGCTGGAACCCCGCACGCTGCAACGCTTCCAGAACCTGCTGCCCCTGATCCTGGGTCTCGAACCGTCCTGCAATGATCGTATTCATGGGAATCTCCTAGTAGCGTTTTACACAAGGCTGGACTCGGTCACGCGCAAATCATCACCACCGAAAGCGTAACAAGACCTCTGGTGCGGCGCCGGAAGGGGCTCTCGGCGCGATACGCGCTCGTGCTCAGCGCCCCGAAACGAATGAGGCCCCTGGCCCACGGCCTCTCTCCAAAGCGTCCCGGCGAAAAAACGGCCCGCCTTGATCGCTTGCGCGAGTTCGGCCGGGCCAAAACCTCCATGCAACTCATGACGAAGTCAGCGCCTCCGTCAGGCGCCCGGGCTCAGAAGCCGCGTTCGAAGTCGTGCACCTGCTTCTCGGCCTCGTCGCGTGCGATGCCGTAGCGCTCCTGCACCTTGCCGATGAGGTAATCGCGATGGCCGTCGGCAACGGTCAAGTCGTCGTCGGTCAACTTGCCCCATTGCTCCTTCATGCGGCCCTTGGCCTGTTTCCAGTTGCCTTTGATGATGTCTTCGTTGGTCATTACGCACTCCTTGGAGTTGAGTTTCGGTTGCCTTGTTTCGTCCCGACAAGGCAGACGGCAAAGCACGCCTTTGCCGTCGCGCCGCCACGCAATCGAGGTGGCGGCGCTACACGTCCTGCAATTGCCGTGCCCTGCCAGCCAAAACGCCCACCCAGGCCGCGTGGTGGCTGTAAACGAACGCGGCGCCAAGGGCCGCAAAAGCCATTGACGCCGCAACTTGCCGTGCCAAACCCGGGGGTCGGCGCAGCCTTAAACGCTTTAGCGAGCCATGCCGCCCGCGCCCCCGGAGCCGCTGGTGCCGCCGCGCGCTGCCGGGACATCGGTGCCGGTGCCACCATTCGGGGCAGCCGGGCCATTGCCTTGGCGGCCCTTGGTGGTATCACTTTCGCCACCGGTGCGGTCGGTGCCAGTACCCGCGCCTGCGCCTGCGCCGCTGGAGCTGGTGTCCGTGCCGCGCTGCCCTTCCATTGACTGCCCGGCAGCACCGGCAGGGGCATTCGGCGTCTGGGTCTGCCCCTCACGCTGGCGCTGTTCCTGACCGTACGTGCCACCCGGACGCTGCATACCCGCAGCACCCATCGTGCCTTTGGTTCCATCAGCCGTGCCTGTCGCGGTGGTACCAGCCGCCTGAGCAACTTGCATGGGCGCCTTTTCGCCCGCCGCGTGAACTTGAGTCCCCACCGAGAGCGCAAGCAAGAGACTGCTTCCGAACACCGTAGCCATGCGGCTTACCGTCATCTTCGTTCTCATCAATTGCTCCTTCTTTTTGTTTGAAACAGCGCGGAAACTTCCGCATCACCACCGCAGCAAGGGCTATGCCTGCGGCCTGCCTGCAGAGCGAAACCGGCCGCTTGCACGCCTATTCAGGACTCTCCCCTGATCCGTCAGTTCCGCCTCGCCTCGTCTCAAGACGTTGCGCCATGTAGTCCTTACGCGTCGGCTGCAGTTTTTACCCGAGCGACGGTGCGCGCCCTTCCGTAATTTCCCGATCGGGCGGGAACGGGGTTTGCAACTGACTCAGGGCCGGCGTGCTCGCACACCTTTCACGCCACACGCCGGCTTCAAATCGCGCCTCGCACAAGAGGCGTCCTTGCACTCGATCAAGGAGGATCGCATGACCAAGCACCCGCTTACCATTGCTCTTGCAACCGCTGGCTTTGCCCTGTTCTCCGCAGGCGCGTTCGCCCAGGTGGATACTTCCACCGGCACCACCAACCCCACGGAACCGCCTTCCGAACAGCGCCCGCTGCAGTCCGGCCCGGCCGCACAGCAGGTTCAGCAATCCAAGGAAGACAGCGAGCTGAAATCGGGCGAATTGAGCGAGGCCGACCACGAATTTCTCATCAGCGCCGCGCAATCGGGCCTGACCGAAGTCGAAGGCAGCCGCATCGCCATGGAAAGCAACCCCAGCCCGGCCGTGCGCGAGTTCGCGCAGAAGATGATCGACGAGCACACCCGGGCTGACAAAGAGCTTCGCCAGCTGGCCGATCGCAAAGGCGTGACCCTGCCCGAAGAGCCCTCGGTCACCCAGCGTGCCGAGCTGCTTGCACTGCGCGCGCTCAGCGGCGAGCCGTTCAACCGCGCCTACGCTGCCCGCATCGGCGAGACGGCGCATGAAAACGCCGTCGAACTGTTCCAGAGCGCAGCCAACGAAGCGCAGGACAAAGACGTCCGCGCCTGGGCCGAGAAAACCCTGCCCAAGCTGCAGGAACACCTGAAGATGGCGCGCGATCTGCGCGAAAAAGTACGCGCAGACTAAGCGTCAGCTAAGCGCCAAGCACAACGGGCGAGACGGCCTTGCGGCTGTCTCGCCCGTTTTTTATTTCCCGAAGGCCTATTGTCAGTGCTGCGAAAACTCCGCGCAGCCAAGCCACAGACGCATGGACAGGCCCGATCACTCGACGCCCACCCGCGCAGCACCCTTCCCTACCCACCAGCAGTGCCCCAATTCCCGTCATTGCGAGCGCAGCGCGGCAATCTCGTGACTCACCACCCGCACCACCGCCGCAGATTGCTTCACCGCTGACGCTTCTCGCAATGACAGCATCCGCGGCACTGCCCCAGCCTTGCGCACCCGCCCTTCAAAGCCCCCGACTCCTCTCCGACCGCCGCCCGAGCCCCAGCATCACCCACGCCCCGAGCAGCGTCGCCACCGCCGAATACACCATCACGCCCGCCACGCCGAAGCCCTCGATCACCACGCCACCCAGCACCGCGCCCGTGGCAATCGCAATCTGGAACATCGACGTGAGCAGCGCACCGGCGCTTTCGGCGTAGTCCGGCGCCGCGCGTGCGTTCCAGATCGAGATCGACACCGGAAAGCCGCCAAACGCAAAGCCCCACAGCGCCAACGCCGCAAACGTCACCGCTGCACGCTCGCCAAAGGCCAACAACGCGAGCGCCCCCACGGCCACCAGCAGCGCGGCACTCGCCACCGCCCATGCCGGGCTGCGGGTGGCCACTGCGCCACCCGCGAGGTTGCCGAAGAAGCCCCCCACGCCAAACGCCAACAACACCAGAGACACCGTTGAGGCGTCAAAGCGCGGCACCTCCTCGAGAAACGGCCGGATGAAGGTAAAGCCCGCAAAGTGCCCCGAGATGATCAGCAGCGCCGCGCCCAGCCCGACCCTCACCGAGCGTCGCGACAGCGCTGCCTTGAATGTCGCCAAGCCGGGCGCGGCCACTGCCGGCAAGCTGGGCAAGGTCAGCACCTGCACCAACAGCCCCACCGCGCCAATCCCCGCCGCCGCCATGAAGCTCGCCCGCCAGCCCAGCAACTCGCCCAGGTACGCCCCCAGCGGCGCAGCCAACACCGTGGCCAACGACACGCCCATCATGATGATCGCAATGGCCCGTGGCACCTGCTCAGACGGCACCAACCGCAAGGCCAGCGCGGCCATCATGGCCCAGAAGCTCCCTAGCGCCAGCCCCAGCACCGCGCGCGACAGCAACAAGGTGGTGATGCTCTCGGCGTAAGCGGAAAGCACGCACGACAGCACCAGCAGCGCCATCATTCCCCACACCACCTTCTGCCGGTTCGACCGCCCCAGGCTCAACACCAGCAACGGCCCCGCAAGCGCGGCGACCACCGCCGTGGCCGTCACCGCCTGCCCCACCACGCCATTCGACACCCCCAGCTCCGCCGCCATCGGCGTGAGCAGGCTCACCGGCAAAAACTCCGCCGTCACCAAACCAAACGCCCCGAAGGCCAGCGACACCACCGCCCACCACGCCGCAGGCGAGGCCGCGCCGGACGCAGCCAAGGCCCGCGAATCCGTTGCATCGGACATCCATTCTTCCTTGAAATCATTCGGGAGCAGGCGTTCGCCGAACCGCATCCGTTCCAGCGAGGGGAAGGCCCGGCCGAAGCCGTCGAACGCCCGCGCGGGACGGTAAGCGAATGGCGGGCCCGGTCAATCACGGAGACGGTCAGAAAAGCCGAAGCATGTTCCCGATCGGGAACCATTCACTCGGAACCACCCGGATATCGCAATGAATTCCCGATCGGGAATTTTCTGTGGCTGCTTGACTGCGGCTTGCTCAACATCGTCGCCAGCCCCCGCGCACCGCTCTTACTGCGCCAGATCCACCTTCAACCAGATCGATTGCTGGCTCACTTCCCGACCCGCGCCGCGACCCAGCAGTTCGCTGCTGCGGCTTTGGTCTGAAGTAGTGGTGCCACCAAGCTCGATCCATTCGCCAAGTTGGCCGCTGACCGTTGTGCTCAGTTGGCGGGTGTCGGCATCTCCGCGTCGGCTCCTGGCGGCATTGGCGAACTGGCTGATTTCGAGTGTCACGCGCTGCCCGCTGACGCGCGGCACCGCATGAAACCCGCTCCCGACATCCCGCCAGACGGTGCTCTCACGGATCACCGCCCCGTTCGGGCCGATCACCACCTCGCGCAGCGGAATCGCAAACGAGCGCCCCACCTGAATGAAAGCCGGGCTGCCTTCGGTGGCGCGTACTCGCTGCTCACCGGAACTGCTGCGCGTGCGTTCGCTGTCACGCGCGCTGCCCTCGATTCGGGTGCCGCTGCCCCCGACGACCACATCGCCGCCGATCGAATAGCCTCGCCGGCCTTCTCTATGGCTGCCTTGGCTACTGACCTGGATGATCAATTGCCGTAACGGAGCGTCGATCTCGGCAAGCACCTGCAGAATCTGCCTGCGGTTCTCTGGCGTCGTGCGCAGGAAGAGCTTGTCATTGAAACCGGTCAGGGTTCCGCCGGGCGCGAGCAGAGGCTGGAGTATCCGCAGCACGCGGTCGGGCGTCTGATGGCGGAGCTGGATGGTTTCAAGCTGCTGCGCGGAGGCTGACGAGGCAAGAACGCACAGCGGCAGAGCGGCCAGACAGCACAGCATCCGGCGACGCGGCAGATCGGTGGTGGCGGGGAGCGAAAGGCGAGGCATGTAGGGGCTCACAACGTGTGTTCGTCTGACGGGCGGATAGGCGCGTGCTGCAGCGGGTCGTCTCTGCGAGAGGCTACCCGATAGCGCCTGACGTCGCGATGCGGGAGACACCGTTTAATGCCGTATTTACGTCGAAAAAACGCAATCGCCAGCTTGCTGGATCACCCGCCGGCCCCGAACGACTCATTGCGGCGGGCTGCCCGGCGCTACATCAGTATGCAAGAAGGTCATTAGGCCTCCCCACATGAGTACCCTCCAGTGCAGCGATCTGCGACTGGGCGAAAGCGACTGGGGATGCGCCACTGAAGACCAGCCAAGAAACAAGTTCAGGGTTTGAAACGAGCGTGAACCGCGCGATCTCCTCGCGGTTCTCACGGGCCAGCGCAACGCGGTTCAGATGCTTTTTTAGCTTGTCTGGTTTGCCCTTTATGTCGCCACCTTGGTACTCGGAAAGCTGTGAGGCGACTTCCGAATAGTTTCGGGCTAGTGAAAGATCCTTACATTCCACTATTAGCACTTCATTGCGATCTGGGCGCCATGCAAGGAGGTCTATGTCTCCGAAATCAGTTGGTAGTTTGCGGTTAAGTATTTCGGGAAAGCCGATGCCACGCCGAACAGTCCATCCAGCCAAGCGTAGCTGCCCTTCCAAGGTCGTCTCGAACGTGTGCCCTTCGCGAGCCTCTCCTAGCCACCTGTCTCTCATCCCTTCGGTACGGAAGAACTCACGATTAAGCCGTCCTGAGTGGGCTCCCGTAAAGATGTATTTCAGGGAAGTGCGGAGCATACCCGGCGCTACGATCACCCAAGGGTCGTGACTATCGTCTAATTGCAATATGGGGCGGGCAGCCACTGACAGACGGCGACCGAAGCGCCAAGGATAAATGTCGGATCGGTCAAATCCATCCGGCACCTCTTCCCATCGTGGGCGTGGGCTGAGTATGAACTGGTCGAGGACAGCATCAGCGGCGTGATCGTCGAGCCCGGCCGACTTAGCAGTGTTTAGCAACTGCTTCCGCCTCATCGTAATAATCGCCGAGTGACGCTCTATGCCAATTGATTCCAGCGCATCAACGAGGCGGATACCGTCTTCAACCGTAAAGCCCATTTCGGCTTTCCAGAGTGCAAGGAAAGTCTGGATATCCTCGTCGCGCTGCAAACTGTTAGCTCCGTCTTCCTCGCAGACCGACTCGTTCGTTTCGGGAACCTTAGCGTAGTGACGTTCGTACTGTGCCGCATGCTCTTCAAACTGTTCGGCGGTGGCTTTCGACAGCATGGGCTCCAGCACCATTTGCCCAAGCTCGTCGCGGAAGAGAAGGTCGCCTAGGGGAGATATCCTCACTGTGGCTGGCAGCGCACCGAAACGCACCGCATCTGACATCCCTCCGACGCGAAAAAGCAGTGATATACGGGCAAGGAGCCGACTGAGCGCCATGTCGGAAGGCTCCATCCCTCCCTCTGTGGGGCAGATGCAAAGGGCTAGTTCAATGACCAACCTTGAGGCCAACGTCGCGCCGTCATAACGCCCTAATTGTTCGACAATCGTTGCCTCTGCCCCCTCCTCGCCGGCGTGTAGGCCGAGGAGGGCCGCTGCCGTGCGCTGCCAGTGTCCTTTTTCGTAGCGTGCCTGCTCGCAGTTCTCCAGAAGGCGCAGGAGCGTTTTCTCGCGATCGAAGCGCGCTAGCTCGCGTTGCACGTCATACACGAGCACATCAACGACGTCGTTGAGGAGCTTTCCAACCGCCTTTTTACCCTCGTATTGGGATGGTGCGTCGGCTGCAACCGCACGCCACCCAAGCTCAATCCGGGCAGCCCCCGACTCGATGGGCTCGATGGTCACAAGACGTCGGGTCAATGAGCCGCGAACGCGGGCGACAAAGTCGAATGTCTCCATGAGATGGAAGCTGCGCGCAGTGTCATTGGGCACTGCCATCTGCTCGACTATGACGGCTTTGTCGTAAGGAGCGTTAATGCGAAGCAGCGTGGCAAACGCCGCGCCCAGCGCACGCACAAGGGCGCGCTCTGCACGATTATCTGACGCACGGAAGCCAGCAAGGTATCCGTCCTTAAGCACCACCCGAAGAGCGCCCTGTTCACGGGTGCGCTCGAGTTGCCAAAAAGAATTGAGATTCAGGGGAATTATTTCACCCTCGAATTGATCGATATCATCGCTATCTGCAAAATGCAGATAAACCTTTACGTATTTTCTGGTTGCTTGCTGATTAAAAGTTTCAAGCGCCTCGCCAATCCGACCAATCCATAGCCGCACCATTCTGGCAAGTTCAATGACAAGCCCGTGGTCTTGCATGCGGGGAGCTTCAATTGTCACCCATAGGTTGTCCTGCCCCTCGTACACACAGGTCAGGCGTTGGGTGTCTAATTCATCAATGGATGCGTAGCACTTGCTGTCGCGTTCAGTCGGGAAGAAGTCCTCTGCAGACGGTCTAATCACCCTGTGCCATTTGCCACTGTTGTCCCGGGCACGGTGTCGGTCGTACCCCATGTCGGCTGCGATGCGAACGTCACAGAGCAGATTCGTCGGAAGTGCGATCATTAGTGGGTTTTGCGGCGTGATACGTCCCTCTGGCAATTGATCATGAGGGACCATGTGGCCGTCATTGGTGCGTACCCAGCCCAGAAGGTTGAGGATGCCGCTGAAATTGACGATCTGCACACCGGCTCGCGCAATTGTCTCTTCCGCATCTTGCACACGCCACAAGGCAAGCGGGGACATCTCAGAGAGAGATCCAAGGCGGACAAAATCCGCGCCAGACATCCACTCGAACTGCCAGCCCTCAGGCAATTGAGGTTCCGTACCGGCAAAACCTGCACCCCAGCCACAACCGACGCGCACAACCATTCCGCGCTGGAAGCTAGATTCCTGGGCGAGCCCAGCAACAGCCTCTACTACATTGGCATCGAGAACACTAGTGGTCTCCTCATCAAGTTGGAGCATGCTGCTGAAACCTGTGCTCCAGTGCAGCTGTATGCAGGGTAAGACGAACTGGAGCACCATAACGTGGCCCACATCGACCTTGGAGACGGCCATTGCCGTATGGGTCGTCCTGCACTGCTGCCAGCGCAACCGCAACCTCCCCCCGCGGCCGAAGACCGGCGTCTCGAAGAAGGTGCGCGAGTACGCGCTGGCCAGCTCCCTGTCGAGCTTGTTCAGTTCTCCAGCTCGGTCTGCGAACGCTATCACTGCGTGGCGAAGAGCGATGGTGATGGCAGTGGGAAGCACAACCACAAGCCCATCTCGCGTGCGGAGCAGCGGTCTTTGCTCAAGGGTCCCCGCCCCGGGTGTCTGACCTCCAAGGTCGCTGATCTGTGATGGATCGAGTATGAAAAGCGCAAGGTCCGCAACTGCCACGTCCGCAGCTCGGAGAGTGCGATTGGATAACATGACACGGGGGCAAAGCACGTCCGCCTCAAGCCCGCCTGTATCAAGCGAGTCGGGGAGCACCTTGCCGCCGGGCTCATAACGGCGTAAACCGGAGCGGGCGCAAACGAGGTCCGATAGACGAAGAAGTGCCTGTACGGCGCGCTTGAGCGAGCGATAGCGGCTAACGTCAGGCATGTCAGAGACAATGCCGACCATCAACTGGGTATAAAAGCCTGCGGCCTCCCAGACTCCTTCCAATACTCGGTAATCGCCTCTCGCGTTCCCCACAAGTGAAACGAATACGTCTTCTGCGGGGTCTTCGCCGACGACACTCTTCGACGCACCGATGGCGCAATGCCAGCGTCGTGCATCGTCGACCGTAGCAACCCGCTGGCCTTGGCAGTAGATAAGAGCGAGGGCGGCAAGCAGCTCAAAGCGCAAGCACTCGGATTGATGTGCGGGAAGAGTGAGCAGGCTCGCGAGCAAAGCCACCGTGCCATCCCGCTCAAAACCGACGAGCTCGGCGACTAGTGCCGCGTTGTCCTTCGCGACATCATCGAACGAGTACTCGAGGCCTGCCCAAACGGGCATCTCACTCATTGCCTCAAGTAAAGGATGCAAATCCGGCGGAGGGAGGTGCTCGTTCACGTGCGGACCTATGCAAGGTGGTTGTTCTAGACCGATCTTATGTGATTTGGTAATAAAGAGAACGGAGCAATTTCAATCGAGCCTAGGGAACAAAGGTGGCCTAGGTGTTCAGTCCCTGCACACGGCCGGGGCATCACGCGCTACAAAAGTACCCCTCCTAGCTTCACGTCACACCACCTCCGCCCTCAACACCCTCGCCGCCTCCACCATGTTCGTCAGCGCCGGCAGCACCTCACTCCACTGCCTTGTCTTCAGCCCGCAATCCGGATTCACCCACAGCCGTTCGGCGGGGATGCGTTCGGCGGCTTTCTTCATCAACTGCACCATGTGTTGCTGGTCCGGAATGTTGGGCGAGTGGATGTCGTACACGCCGGGGCCGATTTCGTTGGGGTAGTTGAAGTGGTCGAAAGCGTCGAGCAGTTCCATGTCGGAGCGCGAGGTTTCGATGGTGATGACGTCGGCGTCCATGTCGGCAATGGACGCGATGATGTCGTTGAACTCCGAGTAGCACATGTGGGTGTGGATCTGGGTTTCGTCCGCTACGCCGTTGGCGGTGATGCGGAAGGCGGTGACGGCCCAGTCGAGGTAGTGCTGCCATTGGGCGCGGCGCAGCGGCAGGCCCTCGCGCAGGGCGGCTTCGTCGATCTGGATGACGCGCACGCCGGCTTTTTCGAGGTCGAGCACTTCTTCGCGGATGGCGAGTGCGAGCTGCCAGCAGGTGGTGGCGCGCGGTTGGTCGTCACGCACGAAGGACCAGTTGAGGATGGTCACCGGGCCGGTGAGCATGCCTTTCATGGGCTTGTCGGTGAGCGATTGGGCGTACTGGCTCCACTCCACGGTCATGGCTTTGGGGCGGCTGATGTCGCCAAACAGGATGGGCGGTTTGACGCAGCGTGAGCCGTAGCTCTGCACCCAGCCGAACTGACTGAAGGCGTAGCCATCAAGCTGCTCGCCGAAGTATTCGACCATGTCGTTGCGCTCGGCCTCGCCATGCACGAAAACGTCGAGCCCCAGCGCCTCTTGCTCGCGCACGCTGCGGGCGATTTCGGCCTGCATGGCGGCGCGGTAGGTGGCCTCATCAATCTCCTTGGCCTTGAACTGGCTGCGCGCCTGGCGGATTTCCGGCGTCTGCGGGAACGAGCCGATGGTGGTGGTGGGGAATTTCGGCAGGTTCAGGTGCGCGGCCTGCTTGGCGGCGCGCAGGGCATACGGGCTCTTGCGCTGGCCGAGGTCGGCGGAGAGCTTTTGCAGCGCTGCTTTTACGGCAGGGTTGTGCACACGCGGCGAAGCGCGGCGGGCTTCGACGGCGGCGCGGTTGGCGTCCAGCTCGGCTTGCACGGCAGTGCGGCCGAAGTTGAGCGCAAAGGCCAGCACACGCAGCTCTTCGAGCTTTTGGCGGGCAAAGGCCAGCCACGAGCGCACGTCCGCATCCAGGCGCTGTTCGCTATCCAGATCCACCGGCACGTGCAGCAGCGAGCACGACGGCGCGATCCACAGGCGGTCGCCCAGGCGTTGGTGCAGCGGCTCAAGCCAGTCGAGCACGGCGGCAAGGTTGGTCTTCCAGATGTTGCGGCCGTCGATCACGCCCAGCGACACCACCTTGCTGGCCGGCAACAAGCCGAGCAGGCTGAGCACCTCGTCACGCGCACGCACGGCGTCCAGATGCACGCCAGCCACTGGCAGGTTTGCGGCCAGGTGCAGGTTCTCTTGCAGCGTGCCGAAATATGTGGCGAGCAGCAGCTTGACGCTGCAGGCCTTGAGCTCGTGATAGGCAAGGTTGAAGGCATGCTTCCAGTCGGCATCCAGCTCGGTGACCAGCACCGGCTCGTCGATCTGCACCCATTCGGCGCCCTCGGCGGCCAGCGTGTCGAGCAATTGGGCATACACCGGCAGCAGGCGCGCCAGCAGGTCGAGCTTGTTGGAGTCGTCCTTGGCCTTACCCAGCCACAGGTAGGTAACCGGGCCGATGATCACCGGCTTGGCCTTCACGCCCTGGGCGCGGGCTTCGCGCAGTTGCTCGACGATGCGCGAGGCATCCAGCGCAAAGCGGGTGTCGGCGGCAAACTCGGGGACGATGTAGTGGTAGTTGGTGTCGAACCACTTGGTCATCTCACCGGCCGCCACGCCACCGCAGCAGCCGGCGTGCTCTTCTGCTGACGCAGCCGATCTACCGCGCGCCACGCGGAAGTAGTTGTCCAGCGTATCGCCATGAAAGCCGCGCACGCGCTCGGGCAGGTTGCCCAGCGTGAAGCTCATGTCCAGCACCTGGTCGTAGAACGCAAAGTCGCCCACCGGGGCGAGGTCGAGTTGCGATTGGTCGGCCCAGTGGCGGGCGCGCAGATCGGCAGCCAGCGACTTCAGATCGTCACGGGTGGATTGCCCCTTCCAGTAGGATTCGAGGGCGAATTTGAGTTCGCGCTTGGCGCCGATGCGCGGAAAGCCGAGGTTGTGGGTGAGTGCCATGGCGGATGTTCCGTAGTTCAGAAAGCCGCAATGCTAGGCCGAGCAATTCATGAATAAAAATGGTACTTTTTCATGAATCAATGAATATATCTCACACATAGACCATGCCCCTGCTGGAACGCAGTCACCTCGCCATCGTCCGTGCCGTGGCCGAACATGGCTCCCTCACCGCCGCAGCCGAGCAGCTTCACCTCACCCAATCTGCGCTGAGCCACACCATGCGCAAGCTCGAAGACCAGTTGGGCGTGGCCATCTGGCACCGCGAGGGCCGCAGCCTGCGCCCCACCCAGGCCGGCGAATACCTGCTGGCCGTGGCCAACCGGCTGATACCGCAGCTTGACCACGCCGAAGAGCGCCTGCGCCAGTTCGCGCGTGGCGAGCGTGGCGCCCTGCGCATCGGCATGGAATGCCACCCTTGCTACCAATGGCTGCTGAAGATCGTGTCGCCGTATCTGGCCGCGTGGCCGGCGGTGGATGTGGATGTGAAGCAGAAATTCCAGTTCGGCGGCATCGGCGCGCTGTTCGGCTACGAGATCGACATGCTGGTCACGCCCGACCCGCTCTACAAACCGGGCCTGCACTTCGAGCCGGTGTTTGATTACGAACAGGTGCTGGTGGTGGGCCCACAACACCCCCTGCGCGGCGCGGCGTATGTGCGGCCAGAGCAGTTGTCGGACGAAACGCTGATCACCTACCCGGTGGAGACCGACCGACTCGACATCTACGCGCAGTTTTTGACGCCCGCCGGCATTGCGCCCAAGCGCCACAAGCCCATTGAAACCACCGACATCATGCTGCAGATGGTGGCCAGTGGCCGGGGGGTGGCGGCCTTGCCGCGCTGGCTGGTGGAAAAGTACGCCGCCAAGCTGGATGTGGCGCCGGTGCGGCTCGGGCCGCGCGGCATTGCCAAGCAGATTTACCTGGGCATCCGCGAGGCAGATGGGCAAATCGACTATCTGACGGCGTTTGTGGAACTGGCGCGCCGGCACCGCGACGAGGCGGCACCGGCGGTGTGAACGGCTACTTGCGTATGGCCCGCACGAGGCCGATGAGGATGCATGCGCCAAGGATGCCGGCAATCAGGTAGCCCAGCCAGCCGCCGAAGGAAATGCCCAGAATGCCGAACAGGAAGCTCGCCACCGACGCACCGATGATGCCCAGCACGATGTTCCACAAGATGCCGGTGTTGGTCTTCATCACGCCCGACGCAATCCAGCCCGCAAGCCCGCCAATGATGATGGCGGCCAACCACCCAATACCTGCTTCGCCCATTTCGTATCCTCCCGCGATTTGTTGAAAAGCCCGCAGCGTGGGGCTGCGGGCGCTTCCGCATCATGCCGCAACGGCATTGCCATATTTGTGCGCAAGCGTAAAAAACCGAGACCGAGCGGCGCATGAACACCGCAGCGGCTGCAGTATGTACGGCACGCAACATTCACCGCCAGCAAAACCTTAGGCGGGTCCATTCAGGGGCATCGCCGCTACTCTGTACACCTTGCGGACTGCCATGCGAGGGCATGATGAAACTCTTCCGATGCCAGTGCTGCCAGCAGATGCTGCACTTCGAAAACACCGTGTGCCTGCGCTGCAACACTCCGGTGGGCTACCTGCCGCAGGAAGATCGCATGGCGGCGATCGAGCCCGACGGCCCGCGCTGGCGGGTGCTGCCCAGTGCCGGCGCCGCGAGCGGGTCCAACATTCAGCGCTGGCGCTTCTGCAAGAACTGGGAGCACAGCGCCTGCAACTGGATGGTGCCGGCCGACGAAGGCTCCCCCGACACCGAGTTCTGTCTGGCCTGCCAGCACAACCGCACCGTGCCCAATCTGGACGACCCGGTGAACAACGCGCACTGGCAGAAGATCGAAGCCGCCAAGCGGCGCTTGTTCTACACGCTGTTCCGTCTTCGCCTGCCGCTGCCCGTGCCGGACAGTGGTCACCCGCAACCGCTGGAATTCGACTTTCTCGCCGACCGACCCGACAGCGACGAGCCAGTGTTCACCGGCCACGCCGACGGGGTGGTGACCATCTCGCTGAACGAGGCCGACGACGTGCTGCGCGAGAAGGCACGCACCCAGATGGGCGAGGCGTATCGCACGCTGCTCGGGCACTTCCGCCACGAAATCGGCCATTACTACTGGGATCTGCTGGTGCGCGACGGCGCCGGCGACACGCTCGCGCGGTTTCGCGATCTGTTCGGCGATGACCGGCTCGATTACGGCGAAGCCCTGGAGAAGCATTACCGCGACGGCCCGCCGCCGGAATGGGCGGAAACGCACGTATCCGCCTACGCGACCATGCACCCGTGGGAAGACTGGGCCGAAACCTGGGCGCATTACCTGCACATGGTGGATACGCTGGAAACGGCCAACAGCCTGGGCATCGCCGTGCGCCCCGAGATGGATATCCGCGGCGAGCTGTCGACCGAGATCGACGTCGATCCGTATCAAATCAGGGATGTGGAGCAGTTGCTGGAGTCATGGGTGGCGCTGACGGTGGCACTCAACACCTTGAGCCGCTCGATCGGCGCGGCCGACCTCTATCCGTTCGCCCTGCCCCAGCCGGTGCGACGCAAAATGGCTTTCGTGCACGATCTGGTCATCGGGCAGCGTCCGTAAGGCTCGCAGCCCACCATGCAGCCCCGCGCCTTGCACGAATGAGGCGCAGTCAGACGGCGGACGCACGCGCCGCGCGGCGTTGCTTCTTGACGGCGTACATCGCCAGATCGGCGTGGTGCAGCAGTTGCTCTGCCGTGATGCCTTCGCCCGGGTGATAGAAGGCCGTGCCGAAACTGCCCTTGAGCGCCAGCTCGTGGCCGCTCAGCACCAGCGGTTCGCCCAGGCATTGGCTGAATTTCTCGGTGATGGGCTCGACTTCGGCCTCGTCGTGCAGGCCCTCGAGCACCACCACGAATTCATCGCCGCCCAGCCGCACCACGAAATCGGTGCGCCGGGCCGCACCCAACAGCCGGCGCGCCACCTCCTTGAGCAACTCATCGCCCACATCGTGGCCGAGCTCGTCATTCACCTGCTTGAAGCCGTCGAGATCGAGGAACATGAGCGCCAACAGGTCGCCCGAGCGGTCGGCCCGCGCCATGCCGCGCGGCAGCATTACCGACAACTGGCGACGGTTGGGCAGGTCGGTCAAGGGGTCGTGGAAGGCCTCACGCTCCAGCAGCAGTTCGATGCGCTTTTGCTCGGAAATGTCGGTGATGAAGCCAACGAACCGCACGAGCTTGCCGAACCGCATCTCGCCCACCGCGAGACGGATCGGAAAGGTGGAGCCATCCTTGCGCTGGGCAGTGGTTTCTCGCCCGATGCCGATCACGCGCGCCGGGGCGCCACCCAGATAGTTGGCCAGATAGCCGTCATGCATCGAGCGCTGCGGCTCGGGCATGAGCATGCTGATGTTGTTGCCGATCAGCTCACCCGCCTGCCAGCCGAACAAGCGCTCGACCGACGGATTCACCGACACCACGGTGCCGTCGCGCTCGATGGTGATGATGGCGTCTACCGCCGTATCGAAGATGGCCTTTTGCCGCAGCTCGCTGATGCGCAACTGGCTGTACAGCGCCTTGAAACGCAGCACCAGATTGCCCGCCAGCACGGCCATGCCCAGCGTGAGCGTGACCACGGTGATGCCGATGACGATATCGAAATCGATCGTGGGCACGAAGCCCGGCATGTCTTCACCGACGAAGCGCGCTGCCCGCATCGCCACATAATGCATGGAAGCCACCGCCCCGCCCATGACGGTGCCACTGAGCAGCACAAGGTGAATCTCGTTGAGCCAGCAGCTTTTGTGCAGGCCGAAACGCAGCCACAACGCAAACCACGCCAGCAGCACCGACACCGCCAGCGAAGCAAAGAACCAGAACGGGTCGAAGCGCAGCAACGGGGCCATCTGCATGGCCGCCATGCCCATGTAGTGCATGGCGCCGATGCCGCCCCCCACCAGGAAGCCGCCCCCAAGCAATTGGCTGCGCGTAACGCTCTCGCGTACCAGCATGCTCAAAGCCATCCATGAAGCCAGCAGGGCCGGCACCATCGAGACGATGGTCATGAAAGGGGCGTAGCTCACCGGCACGCACAACTCGAACGCCATCATCCCGAGAAAATGCGTCGACCAGATGCCTATGCCGAGCGAAACCGTGCCGGTAGCAATCCCCAACTGACGAAACATTTGACTGTGGCCGGCACGCGCAAGGCCCGCCACCTGCATGGCAATGCACGAGACCAGAACCGCAATCACCAGAGAGAGCACCACCAGAGCCGGCTGGTAGGTGCCGACCATCAGCAGCGTGGGATCACCACCGACCCAGAAGAAGCGCTCCAGCATGAATCCCCTTTAAGACTGGGAACTGCACCGTCACCCGCCATGAACAGCGATGCCGTATCGATACTATAGGAACGTATAGCGAACTTCGTGCATAAGAAAATTTGAATGCGCTGCGGTTTGTTGCGCGAATGCAGCGCCGCGGTCGACCACACTTGCATGTCGTTTTTTACATAAGCGCACGGCATTGCAGGATCCGACGGAAAAGCAGCCCACATGCTCACTGGATTGCGGCGCTTCGCTCGCAATGACGGCAAGAGGCCGTGCGGCCATCAGATCGGTCAGGGCTCACGGCAACGAACGGCGCCGCGATGCTCCAAAGGCGACCTATCCGCCGTATCCGAATGCCGCGCTAACCCCTATCCCGCCCCCCGCAGAACCTCGATAGCCTGTCATTGCGATGCGCGCAGCAACGAAGCAATCTCGCAGCGCCTGCACATTGCACATGTAGCTGGTTGCCGCACTGCGCTCGCAATGACGTCGGGCGGCGGTGCCACATGCCATAGGCACCCACACGGTTTCACCCATGCGTGCAAGCCGTTGCGGTCGCGCACACGCCACGCGCATTGCCGCGAATCTTGCGCTTCGCACACCGTACCGACTTGCGCTACGTCAACAACCCGCAATCCAGCCCTTCGGCCTGGCAAGGGGCGGTGCTACCATCGCGCCACGCTAGGGGTCCTGGAGACGTCGTCTTCGGGTGAGAAAGACCCTTGAACCTGACCTGGATAATGCCAGCGTAGGGAAGCTCGACGTTCTTGGGGTGTTTCCACCCGCGTTCGTTTCGGTCGTCCTTGCGCATGCTTGTCCCCCGCGCAAACGAGGAACGAACATGCTTCTACCACCCTGTCACCTGCGGCGGCTCGCGCTGCCCGCGGCACTCGCTTTTTCCGCTCCGGCTCTCTCCCAAACCGCCGAACCGCCCGAAACCACCCTTCCCGAAGTGGTGATCACCACCTCCGGCGAGTCCGTCGACGGCATCGCCAAGAAGGCGCGCATCGGCACCTTCACCGAAGCCCCGCTGCGCGAGACGCCGGTGTCGGTCAAGGTGATCACGCAAGAGCAGATGCAGGATCGCAGCATCCGCACCGCCACCGAGGCGGGCAAGTACGACGCCAGTGTGCAGAATTCGTACAACGCCATCGGCCTGTCCGACCGCCTGGCCATTCGCGGCTTCGAAATCAGCACGGGCGCCAACTACCGCAAGGACGGTCTGCTGGTGCTGGCGCAGGCGCCGATCATGCTGGAGAACAAAGAGCGGCTGGAAATCCTCAAGGGCCTGGCCGGGCTGCAGGCCGGTGTGGCCTCGTCCGGGGGCGTGCTCAACTACGTCACCAAGCGCCCCACCGACTACTCCCTGCGCAGCGTCACGCTGGAAGCAAGCGAGCGCGGCACGATCTATGGCTCCCTCGACCTGAGCGACCGCTTCGGTGAAGACCGCCAGTTCGGCTACCGCATCAACGCCATGGCCTCAGAAGTGCGCTCGTATGCCAAAGGCTCGAACGGCGAGCGCCGCTTCTTCTCTGGCGCCTTCGACTGGCAACTCACCCCCGACAGCCTGCTGCAACTCGACTTCGACTACCTGCACAAATCACAGCTTTCGGTACCGGGCTTTCAGTTGCTGGGTGGCACCACGGTGCCCAAGGGCGTCAGCGCCCGCGACATGCTCAACAACCAGCCGTGGAGCAGCCCGGTGGTGGACGACGTGACCAACGTCGGCCTGCGCTTCCAGCACAAGATCAACGATGCTTGGCGTACCGAGGTGTCGGCCAACTATTTCGAGCTGCGCCGTGACGACGCGGTAGCTCTGCCCACAGGCTTCCAGGCCAATGGCAACTACAGCGTGATTGACCTACGTCGCGACGATGACAAGCGCACGGTGCTGGCAGGACAAGCCTTGCTGCAGGGTGATATCCGTCTCGGCTCAATGCGACATGAGGTGACGTTTGGTATGGCCGCGCATGAACGGCGCGATCATTTCGCCGAGTATGTTTCTGCATTCGTCGGCACGAGCAATATTTATAACCCGATCAACCTCGCCCCCAGTCCTCTCGCGAACAACCCCGTCCGCCTGCGCCGGCAAGACAATGAGCACGCTCTCTTTATTCAAGACGTCATGCACCTGAACGAGCAGTTCAAGCTGCATGCCGGGCTGCGCCACGTCCGGCTTGATCGCGACCAATACGACGCCAACGGCAGCCCGTTGAGCCGCAAGAACCACCGTTTTCTGCTCCCCAACGTCGCACTCGTGTTCAGCCCGGATCAGCGCTGGTCATTCTATGGCGCGTATTCCGAAGGATTGGAGCCAGGCGGCGAAGCACCCGTTGGGACGACTAATGCGGGACAGGCTATCGATCCGACCAAATCTCGCCAGATCGAAGTCGGTTTGAAAGCTGATCTGACGGAGCGACTCAACGTCAGCGCGGCGCTGTTCCAGATCAAGCGCCAGTACGAGTACACGTCAGCCGCCAACGTTTACACCGCGTCCGGCATAGACCGCCGCCGCGGCCTGGAGCTCTCCGCAGATGGTCGCGTCACGCGCAACCTCCTGGTCGGCGCGAGCGTGGCCACCATCCTCGCCGATGTCGATGGCGTGGAAGGCAAACGCGTGGGCAACGTACCCAAATACAAGTCCGTGGTGTACGGCGAATACACGCTACCGTCCATGCCGCAGGTGCGCCTCAACGGTAGCTGGCAGTACTCCAGCAGCAAACTGTTTGCGCCCAGCGGCAACGAGCGGGCCAAGCTCGCCGGCTACCACGTGTTCAACCTCGGCGCGCAGTACATGACCGACGTGAACGGCGTGGCCACCACCATCCGCTTCGGGGTGAATAACGTGTTCGACAAATTCTATTGGGGTGACACCTCCAGCACCTTCGGCGGCTACATGATTCCCGGCGCACCGCGCACCTTCCGCCTGTCGGCCCAGTTCGATTTCTGATCGCAAGCCACTATAAAAAAGGGGCTCCGGCATGTGCCGGAGCCCCTTTTTCTACGCCCGCGTCAGAAAGCAGGCCGCATCGCTGCACCCAGTCCCCAAGGTTGCACCCGTAGGTCGCGATGAGCGCAGCGAATTGCGACGCCCACGCCCACTACCCGCGCTGCCGTCGCATTTCGCCTACGGCTCAACGCGACCTACAACTGATCACGCACCACACAAACGAAACGGGCCCAGGTATCGACCAGGGCCCGTTTTACATGCTCTCCAAAAGGCGGGCATGGCGGCATCGCCAGCCCGTCTGAGGCTCAGAAGCTCTCTTCGCTCAGCTTGCGCGTCGACATCGACAGCGACTCCAGCTCGAAGGGCTCAGAACCTCGGCGTACGAAGCGCAGCGCGTAGATCACCACCACCGGCACCACGGCCGCCAGCAGGAAGGATTCGAGCAGGTAGGTCATCGGCGCCCCCGGCATGGGAAACACCACCAAGCCCGCCACCAGCCCGGCCAGCGTGCCGGCCATGGCCGAGAAGCCGTCGTGCGAGCGGCTGAACAACCCGTAAAACACCGGAAACGCTGCAGCCGCACACAGCAGATCGGCCAGCAGGAAGAGGTACAGCACGCTGTAGCCCTGCGCCGCCACAAACAAGGCGGGAATCGACATCAGCACCACCAGCCAGCGCGCAAGGCGCATCAGCTTGGCCGGGGTGGCCGTGGGCACGGCGCGGCTCACGTCCACCGCGACAATGCTGGAAATGGCGCTGATGCCGGTATCCACGCTGGACATCACCAGCGCAATGCCCAGCGGAATCAGCGCAACCGCCAACCACATCGGAATTTCCGACAGGATCACGGCAAACAGCGCCACCGAGTCATCCCCGCCCGGCGTGAGCGCCACGAAGGCCAGCCCGAACAAACCCATGATGAAGATGAACGGCACCACCAGCACGCCGCCCAGCAGAAAGCCGCGACGCATCGAGGGAATATCTTTGGCCGAGTAGATGCGCTGCCAGTTGCCCTGGTGAAAGATGCCGGTGAGCAGGATGGCGAAGAAGAAGGTCAGCCCGGCCTTGATGCCGGCGAAGTCGCCCAGGTCGAGCAGGCGCGGCGCCGTCTCCTGCAGGCGCTCGGTCACCGGGCCGATGCCGCCGGTGACCTGCCAGCCGATGCCGATCAGCGCCGCCACCAGCGGAATGATGATGATGACCTGCATCTTGTCGGTGAAGATCGAGGCGCGCAGCCCGCCGTAGGTGGTGTAGATCAGCGTCGCCACCATCACGATGGCCGCGCTCACCCACAGCGGCACCGGCGCCAGCAACTGCACCAGCTTGCCTATGGCGGTCAGCTCGGCGGTAAGCGCGATGAACATGTAGAACACCATGATCGCCAGCGTTAGCCAGTACATCGGCCGGCCATAGCGCAAGATCAGGAATTCGGTGAGCGAATGGCCGTTGGGCATCAACTCGCGCATGCGCTTGCCCAGCGGAATCATCGCAATGCGCGGCGACATCGAACCGAGCGCATAGCCGATCACCGCCGCCAGCCCGCCCCAAGTGGCCGCCTGCGCGGGCGAAAACAGAATCCACGCGCCCAGCGACGAGGCCAGCAGCGTCATGATGGTCGCCACCGAGCCCTGGCTGTTGCGGGCGACGATGTACTCCTCGAGGTTGCCGCGATACCGGCGCGCGTAGGCCATGCCGGCGATGGCGAAGGCCGCTGCGAAAAAAGTGAGCCACCCGATGGCGGCTTGAGTGCTGAGCATGGTGCGAGGCTCCAGAAGCAACGACGGACGGAGCCCACCCACGGAGGGGACGGTGCATCCTTCCTTACGCCGGTATTACCCGGATCAAGTATCGGGGTCATGGCTATCGCCATCTCTCAGCCGCAGGCGGCTCCCCCAGGATCAAGGCGCGGAGTATAGGCCACTTCCCGTTGATTTGACACGGGAATTTGTGCGGCCTGGGCCGGTTCGATTGCACATGGGCTTGGGTAGGGCTGTGCGTAGCTGCAAGGCAGGGCGTTTCTACCCGTCATTGCGAGAAGCGCAGCGACGAAGCAATCTCGCAGCGTCTGCAGGCTGCACACTCAGCAGATTGCCGCGCTACGCTCGCAATGACGGCCAAAGGCCGTGCCGGCGTCGCGGGGCGTGCCCGAGGATGGCACGCTGGGACTGGATTGTTCGTCCGCAAACTACAGCGTCCATTCATGCCAAACCGACGCAGCGTAGCCGTAACGCCATCCCACCCATGGCGCCCGCCCCCAGGCCCCCCAAACCCGCAACGCCAAAATCCCGTCATTGCGAGAAGCGCAGCGACGAAGCAATCTCGCAGCGTCTGCACACTTGCACACTCAGCAGATTGCCGCGCTGCGCTCGCAATGACGGCAAAAGGCCGTGTCGACCATTGCGGGCGTGCGTGAGGGAAGCATGTCGGGACCGGGTTCTGCGCCCGCCGGCATGCCAATCCATGCTAAGGTTTTGCCTTTCGACACGGGGTGTCCCGCCACACGCGGGGCTGAGATCACACCCGTCGAACCTGATCCAGCTCATACTGGCGAAGGGATGTCCCCCGCACCGGCTCGTGCGCGTCCTTTGCCAGCTTCGAACAAGGGAAACGCATGTCCAGCCAATCTGCCCCTCTCGCTCAACAACTCGTTCTCGTCACCGGCGCCGGTCGCGGCCTGGGTGCGCACATTGCGCGCGCGTTTCTGGCGCAGGGCGCAAAAGTTGTCGTCAATTACCTGAACAGCGCCAGCGCGGCCAATGACGTGGCCAGCACTGCGCCCGGCCAGGCGCTCGCCATTCAGGCCGACGTGTGCGATCCGGCCGCCGTACGCGAAATGCTCGAGCGCGCCCGCGCGCATTTCGGCCAGCCGGTAACCACCGTGGTGAACAACGCCTTGCCCGCCTTCCAGTTCAACGGCGATGCGCGCGAGCACGCCGACGCACTGCGTTGGGAGAGCGTTGCCCAGCAGATGCAGGGCGTGGTGCGCGGCGCGCTCAACTCCACGCAAATCGCGCTGCCCGGCATGCGCGAAGCGGGCTTTGGCCGCATCATCAACATCGGCACCAACCTGTTCCAGAACCCGGTGGTGCCGTACCACGACTACACCGCAGCCAAGGCCGCGCTGCTGTCGCTCACGCGTACGCTGTCGCAAGATCTGGGGCCGGACGGCATCACCGTGAACATGGTGTCCGGCGGCCTGCTGCGCACCACCGATGCCTCGGCCGCCACGCCGGAAGCGGTGTTCGACCTGATTGCCGCCAGCACGCCGCTGCGCCGCGTCACCACGCCTGAAGAATTCGCCGACGCCGTGCTGTTCTTCGCGTCGCCGTGGTCGCGTGCCGTCACCGGTCAGAATCTGGTGGTGGATGGCGGGCTGGTGAAGAACTGAGGCCGTGACCATGATGCACATCAACCTCTTCCTGTTCGGCTGCGGCCACCACAACGCCGCGTGGCGGCACCCGGCTTCGCCGGTCGAGCGCCTTGGCGACATCCGCTTTTATGAGGAAATGGCTCAGCTTGCCGAGCGCGGCAAGCTGGATGCGGTGTTTCTGGCCGACGGCCACGCCGCCAACAACCCCACCGACGGGCCGCGCTGGTTTCTCGAGCCGGTCACCATGCTCACCGCCATGGCGCGCGCCACGAGCCGCATCGGCGTGATCTGCACGGTGTCGAGCACCTTCTACACGCCGTTTCACGCGGCACGGCTGATCGGCTCGCTCGACCATATTTCGGGCGGGCGCGTGGGCTGGAACGTGGTCACCTCGATGTTCGACTCCGAGGCGCGCAACCACGGCTATGAAGCCATGCCCGGCCACGCCGAGCGTTACGCGCGTGCCGACGAGTTCATTCAGGCCGTGCTGGCACTGTGGGACAGCTGGGATGACGGTGCCATTCTCAACGACCGCCACGGCGACTACGCCGACGCCGCGCGCATCCGCAAGATCAACCACCACGGCCAGCACTTTCTGGTCGACGGCCCGCTCACCGTGCCGCGCCCGCCGCAGGGCCACCCGGTGCTGATCCAGGCCGGCGCCTCCGACCAAGGCCGCGCGCTGGCCGGCAAATACGCCGAAGCCATCTACGCCGTGGCCTACGACCTGCCCTCAGCGCAGGCGTACTACAGCTCGATTCGCGAAAGCGTGAAAGCCGCCGGACGCGACGCGCCGGTGCCCATCCTGCCGGGCCTCGTCACCTACGTGGGCTCGACGGAAGCCGAGGCCAAGGCCAAGCAGCGCGAGCTCGACGAGCTGCTGCCCACCGAAAGCTCGCTGCGGCAGCTGCAAATGTTCATCGACCAGGACTGCATGAGCTGGGAGCTCGACGCCCCCGTGCCGCCGCTGCCGCCGCTCGAAGCCTTCAAGGGCCCGAAGGGGCGCTACGCCACGGTGCTGCGCATCATCGAAACCGAGAAGCCCACGGTGCGCGAATTGCTGGGCCGTCTGGCGGCCGGCGGCGGCCACTGCACCATGGTCGGCACGCCCGAGCAGATCGCCGACAAGATGGAGCTTTGGTATCGCAACGGCGGCGCTGATGGCTTCAACCTCATGCCTCCGGCCGAGCCCGGCAGCGTCGAAGACTTCGTGGACCACGTCATTCCGGTGCTGCAAAAGCGCGGCCTGTTCCGCAAGGACTACGAGCACATCACACTGCGCGGCCATTTCGGCCTGGCCCGCCCGCCGCGCTCGCCGAGCCTGTAAGGCCCGACTTTTGCAACGTTGAACGGTACCTCTCGGGGTGCCGTTCCTTTTTGTCCACACCTCTTCTAGCTCACGCGCGATTACGCTAAAATGAGAACAATTCTCAATCCATAAAGCCAGCCAACCCGTCCCGGGCCAGCCAGCCACCGCCAGCGGAGGGCTCCGTGACGACCACCATTTCCCCACAGGCCGTGGCCGGCCTTTACAGCGAGCACCATCGCTGGCTGCATGGCTGGTTGCGCGGCAAGCTCAATTGCTCCGACCAAGCCGCCGATCTGGCCCACGACACCTTCGTGCGCCTGCTTGCCAAAGCGGAGCCCGAACCCCTGCGTGAACCGCGCGCCTATCTGACGACGATTGCCCACGGGCTGGTCGTTAACCACTGGCGCCGCAAGGCGCTGGAAAAGGCCTACCTAGAAGAGCTTGCGCTGCGCCCCGAGCCGCTGGCGCAGTCGCCCGAAGAGCACAGAATGGTGATCGAAGCGCTGGAAGAGATCGCGCGCCTGCTCGACGGACTGCCGGAACGCGTGCGCGAAATCTTCCTGCTGTCGCAGCTCGACGGCCTGACCTACGCCGCCATCGGCAAACGGATCGGCGTCAGCGTCAACGTGGTGCAGAAGGCCATGCTGCGGGCCACCGCGCATTGCTACAAAGCGCTCTACCACCCCACATGAGCACGCAGGGGCCACCCGATGGCTCGGCGCCGATGGCCGACGCCGTGCTGGATGAAGCCATCCGCTGGTTCGTGCTGCGCGCCTCCGGCGACATGTCGGCGGCTCACCATGTCGAGCTGGAACGCTGGCTGGCCGCCCACCCCGAACACACCCAGGCGTGGGAACGCCTGAACCAGATGGGCCAGCATCTGCAGCAAGGCCGTCAGATTGCGCCCGAGTTGGCGCGCGGCACGCTGCGCCGTGTCGGTCAGCGCAGCCGCCGCAAGGTGTTGGGCAAGCTGCTGTTCGTCGGGGCGGCGGGGTCGCTGCTGTGGCTCGCGCGCGATGAGCTGCGCGATCTGACGCATGCGGGCGAACTTCGCACCGCCACCGGACGGCGCCGCGCCGTCACGCTGGCGGACGGCACGCGCCTGCACCTGAATACCGCCACGGCCGTCGCTGTGCATGTGGATGCATCCAGCCGCCGCATCACGCTGCGCAGAGGCGAAATCGAAGTCAGCACCGCGCCCGACGCCAGCGGACGGCCGCTGTGGGTGGAAACCCCGCACGGGCGCCTCACCCCCGTGGGCACGCGCTTCACCGTCCACCTCACGGACACCCATACCCGGCTCGCCGTCACCGAAGGCGCCGTGGACGTACGCAGCCTGAACGCGCCCGAGGCGGCGCGCATCTTCGCCGGCAAGCAGACCGACTTCGACCACCGCCACGTTGCGCCACCCGAAGCGCTCGATGAAGCCCGCACGGCGTGGGCCAGCGGCATGCTGGTGGCGGCCGACCGGTCGCTCGCCGATCTGCTGGACGAACTCGCCCGCCATCGCCCCGGTTACCTGCACTGGTCGCCCGACGTGGCGCAGCTTCGTGTCACCGGCACGTGGCCGCTCACAACCGACAGCCCCACCGACGCCGTGCTGGCGTCTCTCGAACGGCGCCTGCCGATCCGCATCCAGTACGTGACGCGCTACTGGGTCAAGGTTTCCGCGCGCTGACACGGCGCAATGCGCCGACTTTCGAAGTCGTCCAAAAAAAATTGGCAGGTTTTTTCTTCTCGTTGGGCATAGGGGTCAGAAACCTCGATTCCTCAGCTTTCCGGCTGTGGAGCAGATCCATGACCTTGACGAGAAAATCCGATGACGCCCCGAACACAATCCACGCCCCCTCGGCACCGTTTCACCCCGCTTGCCCGCGCTTTGCTATTGGCATTTCTGGGGGCAGCCAGCGTACCCGGCATGGCGGCGCCCACGCAGGCAGCCGGCCAACAGGCCGCGCAGCGCTTCGACATTCCGGCCGGCAACCTCGATCAGGCGCTGAGCCGCTTCGGCCAGCAGGCGGGGGTACAGCTCGCGGTGGACGCCAAGCTTACCGCCGGGCTGAACAGCCCTGGCGCGCGGGGCGCCTTGACGCATGACGAGGCGCTGCGGCAACTGCTGGACGGCACCGGGCTGGAAGCCGTGCGCGACGGCAACGGCGAATACACCCTGCAGCCACGCCCGACCAAACCGGTCACGCTCGGCGCCATCACCGTCTCCGCCAACCAGCTTGGCGAGATCACCGAAGGCACCAACACCTACACTACGGGCGCCATCGCCACCGCCACGCGCCTGGTGCTGACCCCGCGCGAAACCCCTCAGTCCATCAGCGTCATCACGCGCAACGAGATGGATGATTTCCAGCTCACCTCCATCGACAAAGTGATGGAGCACACGCCCGGCATCAGCATCCTGACGTACGACAGCGAGCGCACGGTGTACTTCGCACGCGGCTTCGCCATCAACAACTTCCAGTACGACGGTATTCCGATGGAGCGGGACTCCGGCTATTCGGCCGGCAACACGCTCAGCGACACGGCCATCTACGACCGCATCGAGGTGCTCAAGGGTGCCACCGGCCTGCTCACCGGCAGCGGCGACCCCGGCGCCACCATCAACCTGGTGCGCAAGAAACCCACGCGTGAATTCCAGGGCCATGTCAGCGTCGGCGCCGGGTCGTGGGACAACTACCGCACCGAGATCGATGTATCCGGCCCCATCAATACAGCCGGCAGCCTGCGCGGGCGCGCGGTGGTGGCCTATCAGGACCGTGAATCGCACCTTGATGGCTACCGGCGCAAGACGCCGCTGTTCTACGGCATTCTCGAAGCCGATCTCAGCCCCGACACGCTGCTGACGATCGGCGCGGATTACCAGGACAACAAGCCCACGCGCTCGACCTGGGGCGGCATCCCGATCTACGACACCAACGGCAACTTCAACAAGCGCTCGCGCTCGTTCAACAATGGCGCCAAATGGAGCCGTTGGGAGCAATACACCCGCACGGCCTTTGCCACGCTGGAGCACTACTGGGCCAACGACTGGGTGACCAAGCTGCAGCTCAACCACCAGATCAACGGCTACGACGCGCCACTGGGCGCCGTGGGTGGCGGCAACCCCGACCCCTCCAACGGCTCCGGCACCAGCATGTGGGTCGGCCGCTACGTCGGCAAGACACGCGCCAACGCAGCCGACTTTTACGCCAGCGGCCCCTTCGAGTTGTTCGGGCGCAAGCATGAACTGGTGCTCGGCGGCGGCATCAACCACCGACGCTGGACCAACAAGGGTGATGGCCCCAACGTGGGGTATCCGACCGGTGTCGGCAACTACTACGGTTGGGATGGCAACGTACCCGAACCGGACTGGAACGACCCGGCCGCATGGCACGGCGAAAACGACGAGACCACGCGCGAACGCGGCCTGTACACCACCGCTCGCTGGAACCTGCGCGACGACCTGAAGCTCATCACCGGTGCCCGCATCTCGAGCTACGAGCGCGAAACCATGAAGGAATCCGGCGTCGTCGTGCCCTACCTCGGCGTGGTGTATGACCTGAACGACACCTACTCGGTGTATGCCAGCTACACCGGCATTTTCAAGCCACAGAACAACCGCGACGAATCGGGCAGCGCGCTCGATCCGCGGGAAGGCACCAACATCGAAGCCGGGGTGAAAGGTGCATTCTTCAACGGCCGCCTGAACGCCAGCGCTGCCGTGTTCCAGCTTGAACAGGACAACTTCGCCCAGGCCACCGGCGGCCTCACCCCCGACGGCGGCACGGCCTACCGCGCCATCAACGGCGTCAAGACCAAAGGCTACGAACTGGAGCTTTCAGGGCGTCTGAACGAATACTGGAACCTGCACGCGGGCTACAGCCACAGCGTCTCGCGCCGCCAGGGCGAGAAGGTCTCCACGCTTGCGCCGGCCAATCAGGTCATGCTGTTCGCCACCTACCGCCCGTGGGGTGAAAGCAGCCGCCTGACCCTCGGTGGCGGCGGCCGCTGGCAGGACAAGACCTGGGGCGACGTGTCGAACCCCGCAGCCGGCGGCACGGTCAAGCACACCGTCGACGACTACTGGGTGTTCGATGCCATGGCCACCTACCGCTTCGACGACAAGCTCACCGGCTCACTCACCATCAACAACCTGTTCGACAAGAAGTACTACACCATCTTCGACGCCTACAGCACCTACACCTGGGGCGAACCACGCAGCGTTAACGTCTCGCTCAAGTACGCCTTCTGACGCACAACACCCCACAGGGCCCGACCGGACATCCGTACCGGTCGGGCCCTGTGCCGTTGACGCCCCCCCTTCGAACCATCAGAATGATAACTATTCTCATAAATACATAGCCAGCCAACCCGCCCGGGCCAGCCAGCGCATCCATCTCCAGGAGCAACGCGTGAGCACGGCCGCCCGACCCACCGACCCTGTCGGCACCCTGTACGCCGAACACAATGGCTGGCTCCAGACGTGGTTGCGCAAGAAGCTCGGTTGCTCGCACCGTGCGGCCGACTTCGCGCATGACACCTTCCTGCGCATGCTGATGCGTGACGATGTCAGCGCATTGCGCGAGCCGCGCGCCTTCCTCACCACCATCGCCCGCAATCTGGTCGCCGACCACTGGCGGCGGCAGGAACTGGAGCGCGCCTACCTGGACGCGCTGGCCGTGCTGCCCGAGCCCGAGCACCCCTCCCCCGAGGAATGCCTGCTGGTGATCGAGAAGCTGCTGCATGTCGACCGCTGCCTGTCCGGCCTGCCCATGCTCACTCGCCACATTTTCCTGCGCTCGCAACTGGACGGTTTGAACTACACGAGCATCGCGACTGAACAGGGCATTTCCCTGGCCACCGTGAAACGCCATATGAGCCGTGCGTTTCTGGCGTGCCTGAGCGTCGAATGACCCCTCGCGAGCACACCCCGGACATCGACCCAAGCGCCCTGCGGGAGGCCGCCGACTGGCTGACGCGCCTGCACGGTGACGATGTCAGCCCCGCGAAATGGGCGGAGATGGAGCGCTGGCGCACGGCTTGCCCGATGCATGCGCGCGCCTGGCAACGTGCCGAACACCTGCTCGGCTCGCTGCGAGACTTGCCCGCCGCACCAGCGCGCGCGGCACTTGAACGGCCCGACCCGCGCCGCCGTCAAATGCTGCGCATGGCCTTGCTGCCGGCATTGCCGGCCGGCTGGCTGGCATGGCAACACGCCACCACGGATGGTGAGCGCTGGCACACCGCCGCCGGCGAACAGCGGGATGTCACCCTGGCCGACGGCACGCAGTTGCTGCTCAATACCGCCACCGACATCCGGGTGCGCTTCGATGCCGCCACCCGCCTCATCCAGCTCCGTCGGGGCGAAATTCTGGTCACCAGCGCGCCTGACATCCTGGCCGTGCCACGGCCGCTGGTCGTCGCCACTGCCGACGGCACGGCGCGCCCCATCGGCACGCGCTTCTCTGCACGCCGCGCTGAAGGCGACACGTTCAGCGAAGTCGCGGTATTCGAAGGTGAGGTCGAGATCGAATCCCGCGGCCGCCACAGCCGCATCGGCGGAGGGCAGCGCGTGCGCTTCGGCCCGCACGGCCCGGACACGCCGGTCACGCTCGATGCGGTACGTGACGCGGCATGGATCAACGGCATGATCGTCGCGCACGGCATGCGCCTCGCGGACCTCGTGGCCGAGCTCGGGCGCTACCGCCCCGGAGTGCTGCGCTGCCACCCCGGCGTGGCCGATCTGCGTGTCTCCGGCACCTTTCCCGCGCTGGAGCCCGAACGCAGCCTCAAGCTGCTGGCCGCCAGCTTCCCGCTACAGGTACGTCAGCGCACCCGCTACTGGGTCACTCTGGAAGCGGCCTGATACCTTTTTCCGTTTCGTCCGTCGTGCTCTTTGAAAACCCGAAACACGCGACGAAAGGAGAATCACCGTGTCGAACACCCCGCCCGTCCGGCTGCGGCCCAAGGCGCTTGCACTGGCCGTACTGCTGGCCACCGGACTCCCTGCATTCAGCGCCCTCGCGCAAGCACCGCAAGCACAGCAGGCGCACACCTACAGCATTGCCCCGGGCCCGCTCGAAGACGTGCTGACGCGTTTCACCGCCGCCGCCGGCATCGCGATTTCCTTCGACCCGGCGCTCGTCGCAGGCCTGCGCAGCAACGGCCTGAACGGCGGCTACACCGGCGAAGAGGGCCTGGCCGTGCTGCTGCAGGGCACCGGCCTCGAAGCCGTGCAAGGTCGTGACGGCTACCAGCTCCGGCGCATCCCGCAACAGGCCGCTCAACTGGCCCCGGTGACCGTGACCGGCGGCATTCTCGGTGATCTGCTGCCGGCCTATGCGGGCAGGCAAGTTGCCACGGGTGGCAGCCTGGGGCTGCTGGGCGCCACCGACGTGATGGACTCCCCCTTCAGCAGCACCAACTACACCGCCGAACTGTTGCATGACCAGCAGGCGCGCACGTTGGCGGATGTGGTGGTGAACGACGCCTCGGTGCGCACCACCACATCCACCGGCGGCTTCGGCGAAGATTTCCAGATCCGCGGCTTTGCCGTGGGCAGCGGCGACGTGAGCGTCAACGGCCTGTATGGCCTGGTGTCGTCCAGCCGCGTGCCGGTGCAGATCGTCGACCGCGTCGAAGTACTCAAAGGGCCGGGCACGCTGATACGCGGCATTCCACCGGGCGGCAGCGTGGGCGGCAGCATCAACATCGTAACCAAGCGCGCGCCCGACGAACCGCTCAACCGCATCACCCTGTCGCACACCGGCGCATCGAACATCACCGCCGCAGCCGAAGTCAGCCGCCGCTACGGTGAAGACAAAGCCTGGGGCATTCGCCTGAACGCCGTCGAGCGCGGTGGCGAAGCCACCATCGAAGATGGCAAGCAGAACCTCGGCATGGCCGCGGTGGGGGTGGATTACCGCGGTGACCGAGTGCGCTGGTCGATGGACGCCATCCATCAGGAAGACGAAATCGAGGGTTTCCGCCCGCAGATCGGTTTTCTCGGCAGCGTCACCAAACTGCCGTCCGCCCCCGATGGCGACACGGACTTCTACCCCGGCACCCGCCTGACCCAGCGCGACAGCACCCTCATGTCGCGTCTGGAGTACGACTTCAGCGACACCGTGACGGGGCACGTCGCCATGGGCTACCGTGAGGGTCGCGTGCGGCAGATATTCCCCAACTCCAGCGCGGCGGAGCGCGCCGATGCTGACGGCAATTTCACGGTCAGGACCACGTTTTACGACTCCTACTCCAAGACCTTCAGCAGTGACGCCGGCCTGAGTTCCTGGCTCAAGACCGGCAGCGTTGACCATCGGCTGGCGCTGGGCGTGACGCACATGAACCAGGAGAACGGCAACGCCTACACAGCGGGGACGCCCGGCGTGCCATCCAACATCTACAACCCGACGCCGCTGCCCCCAGGGCCCGCCCAGCGCCCCTCGCCCCGACGCGCTTCGGAAACCCAACTCACCAGCGTGGCCCTTGCCGACACCATGTACTTCGCCGACGGCCGCGTGCTGCTGACGCTGGGCGCCCGCCACCAGACGGTCGATGTGGAAAGCGTGGGCAGCAGAGGTTATCGCGCCAGCGCGGTATCACCGGTTGCGGGCCTCGTCATCAAACCCCGCCACAACGTCTCGCTGTACGCCAACTTCACCGAGGGTCTGACACGGGGCACTATCGTCGGCGCCACCTACGCCAACGTCGGGCAGGTGCTGGCGCCTTACAAATCCAAGCAGCACGAGGCCGGCGTGAAGGTCGACTGGGGCAAAGTCACCACCACCGCTGCGGTGTATCAGATCACTCGGCCGGCAGGCTACGCCGATGCAAACAACATCTACGATTACTTCGGTGAACAACGCAACCGTGGTCTTGAATTGACCGCCTACGGAGAAGTCCGCCACGGCTTGCGCCTGATGGCCAGCGCCGCATTCATGCAAGGCGAGCTCACCAAGACACAGAACGGCGTGAATGAGGGCAATCGTGCCGCGGGCGTACCGCGCCGCACCTTCAACCTCGGCGCAGACTGGGACACGCCTTGGGTGCGGGGCCTGAGCCTCAACGCCCGCGCCATCCACACCTCGGACATGTACCTCGACAACGACAACATCGTCAGCCTTCCGAGCGTGACTCGCTACGACCTTGGAGCACGCTTCCGCACCGTCATCGCCGGCAAGCAGACGGTGCTGCGCGCCACCGTCGAAAACGTTGCCGACAAGCGCTACTGGCTGGCGGCTGGCACCTACGCCACGCACGCTGCAGGGCGCACGCTGACGCTTTCAGCCAGCGTCGACTTCTGAGCCACCGCAGATCTGCACACGGCCCGACCGAGCCCTAGCGCCCGGTCGGGCCGTGTTGCGTTTGACGTCACCACCTCATTTCCAACACAATGAGAACAATTCTCAGTCTGAAATAGCCAGCCAACCCGCCCCGGGCCAGCCAGCGCTCCCGTACTCCGGAGAATCACGTGAGCACCGCTGCCCCCATCCAAGACCACATCACCACCCTGTACACCGAGCATCACGGCTGGTTGCAGAGTTGGTTGCGCAAGAAATTGAACTGCAGTCATCACGCCGCCGACCTCGCGCAGGAGACCTTCCTGAAGCTGATGACCGGCCGTGGTGCCGCCGCGGCGCGAGAGCCGCGCGCGCTGCTGACGCACATCGCCAAATGCCTTGTGGTGGATCACTGGCGCCGCCAGGAAGTCGAGCGCGCCTACCTCGACAGCATTGCGCACCTGCCCGAGCCGCAAGCCCCTTCGCCCGAATCGCAACTGCTGGTGATCGAAGCCATCCTGCGTGTGGACACCATGCTTTCGGGCCTTGCGCCGCGCACGCGCGAAATGTTCCTGCTGGCGCAGCTCGAAGGGCTCACGCTGGCAGAGATCGCCGAGCGCACCGGCACGCCGGTGATCACCGTGCGCCGCCACATCCAGAAGGCCTTGCTGGCCTGCATGACGGCACTCTGATGTCGCCCCTGTCGAACGCCTCCCCGCCCGACAACGCCCTGCTGCAAGAGGCTGTCGAATGGGCCACCACCTTGCACTACGACTCGCCCAGCGACACCGAGCGCCGCGCTTTCGAGCGTTGGCGCGCGCGCAGCGCGGCGCATGAAGCCGCGTGGGCGCGTGTGCAGTCGGTGTTCCACGCCTTTGAACCCATCGACGACACGACCGGCAAGGCCACGCTGAATACGCTGCAGCGTTCGCGCCGCCGCAACCTGCGCACGCTGGGCGCCTTGCTGGTGGCCGGGCCGGCCGGGTGGCTCGCGTGGCAACAGGCGCCGTGGCAAAGCTGGACAAGCGACGTGGCCACCGCCACCGGCGAGCGCAGGCATGTCGAACTTCCGGACGGCTCCATGCTGGTGCTCAACAGCGCCAGTGCGGTGAACATCCACTTCGATGCCGACACGCGGCGCATCCGCCTGGTCGAAGGCGAGGTGCTCGTCACCACCCGCCCCGACCCGCGCCCCTTCGTGATCGAAACGCCGCAAGGCCTTGCCCGCGCCCTCGGCACGCGCTTCAGCGTGCGCCGGCTCGACGCACATTCGGTGCGCGTTGCGGTGTTCGAGAAAGCCGTGCGTGTCGAGCCGCTCGGCGCCGCCACGCACACCCTGAATGCCGGACAGCAGGCCGACTTCGACCTCACGGGCATTCGGGCACACGCCACGGTGCAAGCCAACGCCGCGCTGTGGGAGCACGGCATGCTGCTGGCGCGCGACATGCCGCTGGCCGACGTGCTGTTTGAGCTGGGCCGCTACCGGCGCGGCGTGCTGCGCTGCCACCCGGACGTGGCGCAGTTGCGCGTCTCCGGCGCCATCTCGCTCGACGACACCGATTCGGCGCTCACCGTGCTGGCCGAATCACTGCCGCTGCGTATCGAGCGCGTGACCGGGTTGTGGGTCACGGTCAGCCCCCTATGAGCGCAGCGCACAAAATTTTTCGCCCTGGATGATCACATTTCGCGTCTCGCACGGCGCACACAGGAAGGCCTCGTTTGCATCAACCGAGCCCCACCTCGAAACCGCCTGCGAAAGGACGCAATGACATGACCGCGACACCCCAGCACCGCCCGTTGCCACGGCGGCGCACCGCCCCAGCATCGGCGCCCCCGCGCACCTCTGCCCGCCTGATGGCCCTTGCCCTGCACACCGCACTCGGCGGTGCACTACTGGCCGGCATCGCGCCTGCGCCGGCCATCGCACAGGAAGCCCCCGCGCAGCGCCAATACGCCATCGCCGCCGGGCCGCTCGGCAACGTGCTGGCCGAATACGCCGCCAGCAGCGGCGTGCAGCTCGTTTTCGACCCGGCCGCGCTGCAAGGCCTGAACAGCCCCGGCCTGAACGGCCGCTTCGCCTTGCGCGAAGGCTTCGACGCGCTGCTGGCCGGCAGCGGCTGGCAGGCCGTGCCGCGTGCCGGCAACGCCTGGGCGCTGCAGAAAAACCCCGTCGCCACGCTGGGTACGGTCACCGTCACCGACAGCGTGCCACGCCACGCCAGTGCCCTGCCCGAGGCCTATGCCGGCGGGCAAGTGGCGCGCGGCGGCCGTGTCGGCCTGCTGGGCAACCGCGACGCGCTCGACACGCCGTTCAGCGCCACGCAGTACACCGCCAAGCTCATCGAAGATCAGCAGGCGCAGAACATCGGCGACGTGCTGGTGAACGACCCGAGCATCCGCAACACCTATTCGCGCGGCGCCGGGCGGGATGAATTCAACATCCGCGGCTTCACGCTGTTCAACTACGACGTGGCCTACAACGGCCTGTACGGCATCTCGCCGCGTAACTCCAGCACGCTGATCGGCATCGAGCGGGTGGAAGTGCTGCGCGGCCCCAATGCCTTGCTCAACGGCATGGCGCCGTATGGCTCCGTGGGCGGCGCGATCAATCTCGTGCCCAAACGCGCCGGAGCCGACCCGCTCAACCGCCTCACCCTGTCGTACATTGACGATGGGCAGATCGGCACCCACCTTGATGTGGCCCGCCGCTATGGCGAACAGCAAGAATGGGGCGTGCGCTTCAACGGCATGTACCGCTCCGGCGATCTGCCGATGAAAGGCTCGAAGGAAAAGCTCAACGCCTTCTCGCTGGGGATCGACTACCGGGGCGAACGGCTGCGCGCCGAGCTCGACATCAACCAGCAAGACCGCCTCACCCATGCGCGCAGCGGCCTGCTCTTCCCACCCGATTCGGGCACCCGCATCGGCTCGGCTCCCGACGCCAAGGGCAACTTCTTTCCCGACTGGACATACTGGGACGCCAAGGAGCAATCCATCTCCACGCGTGTGGAATTCGACCTCAATGACGACTGGACGGCGTTTGGCGCGCTCGGCTACATGCGCTACGACTTCAGCAGCCTGCAGGCCAACTGGTTGATGCTGGACGACCAGGGCAACATCGGCGCCCGCCCGACGCGGCTGCGCGAAGAGGTCGACACGCTGACCGGCGAAGTAGGTCTGCGGGGCCGCTTCTACACCGGCTCGGTCAAACACGAGCCGGTGCTGAGCATGAGTTACTTCGGGCTTGAACAAGGGCAGCAGCGGGTCAACGGCGGCATCGTGATGTCGAATATCTACAACCCTGTTGACCTCGCCCGCCCCAACCTGGCTCTGCCCTCGGGCACGCCCAAGGTGCGCGACATTCGCCTGCGCAGCGTCGCACTGGCCGATACGCTGTCGTTCAACGACGACCAAGTGCAACTCACGCTCGGTCTGCGCCATCAACAAGTGGTGTCGAACGACTTCAACGGCACTACGGGTGCGCGTACCAGCCATTACGACCGCTCCGCCGTCACGCCGTCCGTGGGCGTGGTCTTCAAACCCACCGAGCAGTTGTCGCTGTACGCCAACTACATTGAGGGCCTCAGCCTAGGTCCGACCCCGCCGATCGGCGTAACCAATGACGAAGAACGCTTCCCGCCGATGAAGACCAAGCAGTTCGAGATCGGCGCCAAACGCGACTTCGGGCGTTTCAGCACGACGCTGTCAGCGTTTCAGATCGAGCTCCCCAGCGGCCTAACCGACGCGGCGACCAACACGTTCAAAGTCGACGGCGAGCAACGTAACCGCGGTATCGAACTGCTGTTCCAGGGCGAAGTGCGCCACGACGTCCGTTTGCTCGCCGGTGCCACATGGACGCAGGCCGAACTCGTCAAGACTGAAGACGGCACCAACGACGGCAAAGTGGCGCCGGCCGTGCCGAAGATCCAGTTCAACCTTTCGGGTGAATGGGACACCTCGTTCCTGCCGGGTGCGACGCTCACCGCACGTCTGCTGCACACCGGCTCGCAGTACGTCGATGCGTCTAACACCCAGAAGCTGCCCGACTGGACGCGCTTTGACCTCGGTGCCCGCTACACCTTCAAGGCCGGCGACACGCCCCTCACCGTGCGCGCCACCGTCGAGAACGTGTTCGACAAGAACTACTGGCAATCCGCCGCCCGCGAAGGGCTGACGGTAGGCGCCCCGCGTACCCTGCTGCTGTCGGTGTCCGCCGACTTCTGAGGCAGCTCGCAACACGCAGACGGCCCCATACGGCAACCCTGCCGCATGGGGCCGTTTTTCGTTTGACGACAGCCCTGCCCATGCCACACAATGAGAACAATTCTCAGTATTAACAAAGCCAGCCACCCCGTTCAGGGCCAGCCAGCGCTCCCGTCCTCCGGAGAACCCCGTGAGCACCGCTGCCCGTCACACCGACCCCGCTGGGGCCCTGTACACCGAACACAATGGCTGGCTGCAAGGCTGGCTGCGCAAGAAGCTGGGTTGCACCCACCGCGCGGCGGACATGGCGCACGACACCTTCCTGCGCCTGCTCGAACGTGACGAAACGCTCGCGCTGCGCGAGCCTCGGGCTTTTCTCACCACCGTGGCCAAGGGGCTGGTGGCCAACCATTTCCGCCGCATGAAAGTGGAGCAGGCATGGCTCGACACGCTGGCCCACCTGCCCGAAGCCCAAGAGCCCTCCCCCGAATTTCGCGCCGAATTGATCGAAACGCTGGTGGAAATCGACCGCCGCCTCGATGCACTGGGCGCTCTGGTGCGTCGCGCCTTCCTGCTGTCACAGCTCGACGGCCTGCCGCAGGCCGAGATCGCGGCACAACTCGGTGTCTCGGTGCCGACCGTGAAACGCTACGTCGCCAAAGCGCTCGTGGCCTGCTGCTTCGACAATGAAGCCTGATTGCGCATCCCGGCGGCAACGCATCCGCCAGCAGGCCGCCATGTGGCTGCTCGATCTGCAGGCCGATGGCGGCGATGCCGGAGTGCGCGCGCGCTGGCAGCGCTGGCTGGACGCTTCGCCGGAACATCAACAAGCCTGGCAGGCCATGGAGGCCTTCAGCGCGCGCATGCAGCAGCTCCCGCCAGGGCTGGGCCACGCCGCCTTGGCGCCGGGCAAATCCAGACGGCGCGTGCTCAAGACAATGGCCGTGATGCTCGGGGCGGGCGCTACCGCCTGGCTGGCTCAGGAGTCCGGTCAATTGCCGCGCTTCACCGCACAGTTGCGTACCCGGCCCGGTGAGCGGCGCCAAGTGACGCTGGCCGATGGCAGCCTGATCGAGCTCAATTCCGATACCGCGCTGGACATGCACTTCGACGCAAGCGCCCGCCGGCTGGTGCTGCATCACGGTGAAATCCTCATCACCACCGCGCCCGAAGCCGCCGCCCGGCCATTTTTCGTCGATGCTCCGCAGGGGCGCGCCCGCGCGCTCGGCACGCACTACTCCGTGCGTACCGACTCGGGTCCGAACGGTGCGCTCACGCACGTGGCCGTGTATGCCGGCGCCGTGTCCATCGAGCCGCGCCGCGGCGGCACCTCACAACCGCTCGTCCTGCGCGCAGGCCAGCAGACCCACTTCAACGAGGTCGAGGCGGACACACCGACCAGCGCCCGCCCTTCCGACACGGCGTGGGCACGCGGCATCCTGGTGGCGGAAGACATGCCGCTTGCGGCCTTTCTCGCCGAGTTCTCACGCTTGACCGGCCTCAGCGTGCACTGCGACCCCACGCTGACCGGATTGAAAGTCAGCGGCACCTATCCGCTGGCGGATGCCGACGCAGCACTCGACGTGCTGGCGGCGGCACTCGGACTCCACCTGGAGCGGCGGCAGCGCTGGTGGGGCCGCGTGGAAGCGCGCTTCATGCCGGCCTGAGCCTTGCCACAGGCCCGCCGGCGGTCTTTTTGCATGCCGGGTGATCCCGATTCGGTTCTCGCGGGGCATGGATAACGAAAGCATCGTTTTCCAGCCATCGAACCCGAAGGAGCCGCCCATGAAACACACTGAGCCCGCGCGCCGCGCCGCCGATCATCCACTTCGCAGCGGCCTGCGCCAGCACATGCTGGCTCGTGCCCTGCGTGGCGCATTGCTCGGCATTGCCGCCACTGCCACCGTGTTGCCGCTCGCGGCCGCACACGCCCAGCAAGCCGAAGCCCGCCAATACGCGATTCCGGCCGGCAACCTGACCGAAGCGCTGAACCGCTTCGGCGCGGAAAGCGGCCTGCTGTTGTCGTTCTCAAATGCCCTCACCTCGGGCCTGCAGAGCCCTGGCCTGCAAGGCCGCTACACCACCGAGAGCGCACTGCAGCGACTACTGGCAGGCACCGGCCTGGAAGCCGTGCCGCGCGGCAACGGCTACCTGCTGCGCAAGGCGGCGGGCGAGGCGCGGCTCGCCCCGGTCATGGTGAGCGGCGCACCTTCACGGGAAAACGCTCGCGGGCCGGTTGCCGGCTACGTGGCGCAGCGCAGCGCCACCGGCAGCAAGACCGATGCCGCGCTGACGCAGATTCCACAAAGCATCTCGGTCATCTCAGCACAACAGATGGCCGATCAGGGCGTGCAGTCCGTCACCACCGCGCTCAGCTACACGCCCGGCGTGGTCGGCCAGTACGGCGACAACGACGTGCGGCACGACTGGCTGACGGTGCGCGGATTCACCCCCGCCCGTTATCTGAACGGCCTGCGTCTGCCGTTCGGCGCCCGCGGCTACGCCCAGCCACGCATCGAGACCTTCGGCCTTGAGCGGGTGGAAGTGCTGAAAGGACCGGCCTCGGTACTGTATGGGCAGGCTGCGCCGGGAGGCGTGTTGAACATGGTGAGCAAGCGCCCCACCGGCGAGGCCACCCGTGAAATCCAGCTTCAGTACGGCAGCCACGACCGCAAGCAGATCGGGCTCGACATCGGTGGAGCGGTCGGTGACGGCGACGTGGCCTACCGCATTGTCGGGGTGGTGCGTGACGGCGACACGGCCTTCGACCACGTCGAGGAACGCAAGCATTACCTCGCCCCTTCGCTGAGCCTGCGCCCGAGCGACGCCACCACCCTCACGCTGCTGGCGGAATATCAGAAGATCGACTCACCGGGCGGCGGCGGCGCCCCCGCACTGCCGCTCAACGGTACGCTCAACACCAACGGCTATCCGCGGCTGCCGCGCGACACCTTCGTGGGTGAGCCGGGCTATGACCACTTCAAGAACGAGCAATGGTCCGTAGGCTACGAGCTGGAGCACGAGCTGTCCGACGTGTGGACGCTGCGCCAGAACCTGCGCTACACGGAGGTCGACACCGACAGCCAGCGCGTGCAGGCCTTCTGCGCCAGCGCGGCGGCGTGCGATCCGTCGGCCCTGCAGCGCTACGCCTGGGCTTTCCCCGAGACATCGAAGCTCATCACCGTGGACAACCAGGCGGTAGCGCGCTTCGAAACCGGTAGCCTGCGCCACACCTTGCTGTTGGGGCTCGATTACTCGCGCGAAAAGAGCGCCTTCGAGGAATCTCAGCTCACCGTTCTGGGCGGCACATTCAACGCTTACGACCCGGTTTACGGCACGCCGGTGAGCCGCCCGGGAGCGGGCATGCTGATCGACCAGAAGCTCTCGCAGGTCGGCGTATACGCGCAGGACCAGATCGAAATCGACGCGCTCACCATCACCGCCAGCGGCCGCTATGACCGCGCCGACACCGACACGCTGACGCAGATGGTGGTGGCCGGCACAAGCACACGAACCAAGCAGAAAGACCGAGAGTTCACCGGCCGGCTCGGCGCCACTTATGCCTTCGACAACGGCATCCATCCGTACGTGAGTTATTCGACCTCGTTCCAGCCCGCAGGCGGCACGGATCGCAACGGCAACACCTTCGACCCCACCACCGGCCAGCAGATCGAGGCCGGCGTGAAGTACCAGCCCGATGGCTCGCGTTCGCTGCTCACGCTGTCGCTGTATCAACTCACGCAGCAAAACGTGCTCACGCCCGACCCGGTGAACACCAGCTTCCGCGTGCAATCGGGCGAGGTGCGCATGCGCGGCATCGAGCTGGAAGGCAAGTTCGAACTCACCGAGCAGCTCTCGTTGATCGCGTCCTACGCCTACACCGACAGCGAGATCACCAAGGACAACCCGACCGGCGCCGGCACCAGCAACCGGGGCAACCGGCTGTCGTTCGTGCCGCTGCATCAGGCCTCGCTGTGGGCCAACTACGATTTCGGCGGTCATCTCACCGGCTTCAGCGCCGGCGGCGGTGTGCGCTACACCGGACAGACCTGGGGCAACAACGCCAACACCACCGACGTACCCGGCTACACGCTCACCGACCTCGCGCTGCGCTACGACTTCGGCAAGCAGAATCGCGACCTCGCCGGGCTGGAATTCGCGCTGAACGTACATAACCTGTTCGACAAGCGTTACGTCAGCACCTGCCTCAACACGACGACCAGTTGCTACTGGGGCGAGGAGCGCAAGCTGACGGGCACCCTGAGCTATCGCTGGTAACACCACGACGCCATCCGGCAGGCCCTGCCGGGTGCAAATGAAAAGGCCCGCTTGAACCGAGCGGGCCTTTTTACGTTGTCCAACTCAACGCCGGTACGGCAGGTGCGCATCCGCACACGCCAGCAAACCGACGCGCAGAAAGCTCAGCGGTCGGACAGCATCGCCGCGATGTTCTCGCGCAACTCCTTCAAGGGCTCATTGCCGGTGGTGTCGAGCACGACCACACGCACGCCGGCTGCGGCCAACGCGCTTGCCAGCGCCTCCGGCGGCGTGCGGTGATGCACCACAGCCCCGACATCGGCTGCACGCAACTCATCGATCAGTGCCGACACGGCTTCGGGCGTCCACTCGGCATCGGCACGCAGATCGCGCCCTTGCAGATCAAGATTGAAGCCGCTGATGAAGTAGTCGAGCCGCTCCGACAGACTGAATACCAAGGGGTTGTCCATCGCCGCAAAGCGCTGCCCGGCCTGGGCGGCCAGCTTCACGACTTCGAGCTTGAAGGCAGCCAGATGCTGCGCCACGGCTTCGGCGTCCGACGGAGCAAGACGCGCCAGATCGTGGGCAATGATGTCGGCCATGCGCCCGAGGTTGGTCGGGTCGAGCCAGGCGTACAAGCCCTCCGCCTCACCGGCAAGCAGCGCAAGACCCGGCAACTTGCCATCGACCGGACGCCCGGCGTCGATCTCCACGATGCGGATGTTGGCGCGGCGCGCGTAGGGATACAGCACATCGTCCGCCCACACTCCACGCAGACCGATCACCGCGTCGGCATCGCGTGCGGCGCGCCCCAACGCCGCCTCGCCGCGGCCGGCCAGGAACGAGGCGTGGCGCGTGGGCGGAAGGGCTTCAGGCACCACGCGAGTCACTTCAATCTGCGTGCCGTCGGCCAACTGACGTGTCAGCGCATGCACCACAGGGTGCGCCACCAGCACGTTGGTTGCGGTCGAAGCCGGCACCTGATCCGCCGCCGACCAGGCCGACAGGCTACCCAGCAGCGCGCACGCTGCCACCACGGTCTTCATCATCTTCATGCAACTTGCCCCTTCAAGGCCGGCACGGTGCCGCGCGCGATGGCGGCGAGCGCGAACAGCGCACCGGCAAACAGAATGATTGCGGCGCCCGACGGCACCGGCAGTTCGAACTCGATCGGCAGCAGCACGCCCGCCACCGTACTCAGCGTGGCAAACAACACCGACAACCAGAAAAAGCCGCGCAGCGAGCGGCTCAGCAAGCGCGCCGCAGCCGCCGGAATGATCAGCAAGGCGCCGACCAGGATTGCGCCGATGACCTTCACCGAGGCCACCGTGACGATGGTCACCAGCACCACGAAGACGTAGTCCATCAGCTTCACGCGCACGCCGCGCACGGCGGCCAGTTGCGGGTTGAAACTGGCCACCATCATGCGGTTGTAGAGCGGCAGCGCCAGCCCCGAGACGAGCACCGCGACCACGCCCAGCACCGCCAGATCGCGGCCGTTGACAGTGAGCACCGAGCCGAACAGCACGTTCTCGAGGATGTGGATGTTCACCTTGCCCGACAGCAGCAGAAGAAGGCTGCCGCCCAGCGCCAGCGACACCGACAGGAACACGCCGATCAGCGTGTCGGGCGTCAGCCCGGTGCGGTTGCGCAGGAAGTTGAGCAAAATGCCGAACAGCAGGCAGTAGCCGAACAGGCTTCCATACGGCCCGGTGTACGGCTCGCCGAGCAGGATGCCGATGGCCACGCCGGTGAGGGCAGCATGGCCCACCGCCTCGGAGAAGAAGGCAAAGCGCTTGACCACCACCAGGGTGCCCAGGCCACCCAGCACCGGCCCGATGATGAGCCCGGCCAGCAAGGCGCTGACGACGAAGCCGTAGGCAAGCGAAGGCGGCAACCAGCCGGCCTCGGCCCAGCCCTGCACGAGCAGGCGGAAAGATTCGTAGCTCACGCGGCTTTCTCCAGATCAGGCCCGCCCTGCGCGGCCCGCGGACGCGCCGAGAACAGCTCCAGCAGGCGCTCCGGCGCGAGCATCTCGCGCGGCGGGCCATCGAACAGCACACTGCGGTTGAGGCCGGTGACGCGGTCCGCCAAGCGGCCAACGGCTTCGATGTCGTGCTCGATCCACAGCACCGTGACGCCCTCGCGCCGCCAGTCGGCCAGCAACTGCTCGAACACCACGAAGCCGGCCTCATCGAGCGCGGCCATCGGCTCATCGAGCACCAGCAGCGCCGGTGACGGAATCAGGCACTGCGCAAGCAGCACGCGCTGGCGCTCGCCGCCGGACAACGCGCCCATGCGGCGCAGCCGTTTGTCGCCCAACCCCACGCGCTCGAGCGCAACATCGATGGCGGCCATCTGGCCTCGCGCGCGGCGCAGAAAGGCCGGCCTGGCCTGGGTGGTGGCGCGCATGAAGTCCTCCACCGTCATCGGCAGGCCGGGGTCGAACTCCAGCGATTGCGGCGCATAGCCGATCACGCCGGGGGCCGCCGGCCAATCCACGCTCAGCCGCCCGCGATGGGGCATCTGACCGAGCAAGGTCTTGACCAGCGAACTCTTTCCGCCACCGTTCGGCCCCACCAGAGCATGCACGCTGCCGGCCGCAACGTGCAGCGACACGTCCCGCAGGATGGCGCTGCCGCCCAGCGTCAGCCCGACCGACTCGAAGCGCAGCGTCGGCCCGCGCCCTGAAGCGCTCATTGCGCGGCCTCGCGGATGGCGCGTACCACGGTCGCCAGGTTGCGCTCGGTCTCGCGCTCGAACTTGTCGATTTCGTACTCACCGTAGGAGATGTGGGTGAGCGGATACAAGCGCACGCCCGTCTCGCGCCGGATGGTGTCGACATAGGCCGAGGGGTAATCCAGCTCGGAGAAAATGACCTTCACATCCAGCCCGCGCAGGCGGTCGATGGTGCCCTTGAGCTGTGCCGGGCTGGGTTCGATGCCGTGAGCTGGCTCGACCACGGCAGTCACCTCGATGCCGAATTCGCGCAGCAGATAGTCGTAGGCGCCATGAACCGTGGCAACGCGGAACTCCGCACCCGGCACTTCCGCCAGCTCAGCCAGGGCATCGGCACGCAGCTTGCGCAGACGGCGCGCGAAATCCCGTGCATTGCGCTGGTAGGCCGCAGCATTCGCCGGATCAATGCGCACCAATTCGCGCGTGATGGTATTGACCTGCGCAATCGACGCCGTCACCGACAGGAAGGTGTGAGGGTTCACCACGGCGCCCGAACCGGCACGACCAGCCACACCGGTGGCCGCCAGCAGCGGCACGTCGGCATTGGCCTCGATCACCGGCAGGCCCGGCTTCTCGCTGGCTGCGATCATGCGCTCGGCGAAATCGTCATGGCCCACGCCGTTGACCACCAGCACGTCGAGCGAGCCGATGCGCTTGATGTCTTCGGCGCGCGGCTCATAGGCGTGCGGATTGAAACCGGCGGGAATCACCGGCACCACTTCGGCCAGATCACCCACGATGTTCTTCACGTAGCTGTAGTACGGATGCAGCGTGACGCCGATGCGCAGCGGGCGGGCGCGCGCCGGAGCGGACGCGAAGACGGCCGTCGGCACGATGCCGGCCAAGACCAGCGCCCCCAGCAGACGGCGGCGCGGGCGGGAGAAACGGGAAGAGTCGGACATGGATACTCCGCAAGAATGACGATCCGCACAGCCGTGCCGGATCGATGAGGCTGGTGTGCTGCCGGTCAGTGGCGGTGACGTGTCACGCCGGCATCGAAACGGCTCACGACTTGCTGCCAGCCATCGCCGGCCAGCGCAGAGGGGTGAAAGCTCAAGGGGGGCGCCACGCCGGATGAACGGTGCAGCCAGATGTCGGCCTCGGCAGAGTCCTCGCTCGCGTGCGGCACGTGCAGCAGCATGGAGCCGGCCACCTGCGGCTCGGCACTCAGCCCAACGTAGGCCTGCTCGCCGTCACGCTCAAGCAGCACCCAATCGTGCGCCCCGCGCCGGCTCAGGGCGGCATCCGGCACAAAGGGAGGCACCAGCGCCTCGGCCAGTTCGGCCACCGGCGGCGTTTCACCCCACGCCGAGAGCTCGGCCGGCACCAGGCGCAGATCGGCATACAGCCCTTGTTCGGCGACCGTCAGATCATCGCGTGCGTCGAGTTGATGGGCTTCCACCGAAGCCTGCGCTGAGGGCGTGGCGCGCACTCCCACCACCGTTCCGGCCACAGCCAGAATCGCGCAGCAGGCCAGCGCCACGAAGAGCGATTCGTGACCGGCACCCGCCGGGCGCACGACAACTTCAGCCATCAGCGAATCTCGGTGTGATCGATTTCGACGACGTGGCCGGGGCCGGCGTCGAACAGCACGTAGAACTCGCCCTCCGGGCGCTCGAAACGCAACTTGGAATCGTCATCGAGCTTGCCCTTGATGAGGATGGTTTCGTCGTAATCGATGACGTCGATCGTCACCCCCGGCGCCTTGCTGCCGTCGGAGAAGCCGCCGGTGCAGACCACTTTCTCGCCATCGGGCTCGCATACGCACACGGGGTTGTGGGCGCTGGCCACACCGGCCGCACCGCACAGCAGCACGGCCACAAGACCGCGCCAGGCGGTGTTCGCTTGAACCATCTTCATGTCGGGTTTCCTCTCTTGCTAAGCCACTCGGCGGTGGTCGGTGAAGCTTCGGCGATCGGCAGTGCGATCTGATGCATGGAGCCATCCCAGCCTTCCAGCGTGATCCACACCTCGGCATCGGGCGCAGTGCGCTCCGGCACATGCAGACCGGCCAGTTGTCGATAGGGTGAGCCGAAGAAAATGCCGCCGGCGGCACGCAGGCTGCGTGGCTTGCCGACGCGGATGTAGGCTGCCTTCACCTGCTCGGTGCACTCCGCACACAGCGCCATGCTGAAGGTCTTCATGTAGCCGGCCTGGCCATCCAGCACGGGCGGCAACAGATTCCACTCCGCCAGTCGCACCGACCACGGGCCGACGGCGTATTCGCCGACGATGCGCTCGCCCAGGCCCTTGGCGCCGCGGTTCATCTCGATGCGGTCGAAGTAGCCGACGACATAGAACAGCGGCAGCAACGCAAGAATCAGGCTGATGCGGAAAATCCAGCGCTTGCGCGCCACGTTCTGCGGTTTCTTGCGTGGTTTTGGCGCGGCACCACTCACCATGGCGTTGCTCATCCCAGCACCTCCTGCGCAGTGGCTGCAGGCTGCGCGCGCTGCTTGCGCAAGGCCGCCGCAGTTGCCTGAGCGGTACGTTTGGTCCAGATCAACATGCCGCTGAGCACCATCAAGGTCAGCAACGCACCGAACAGGAAATACACCAGCTTCAGCCACAAGCCGGCGAAATCACCGGTGTGCAGCGGGCGCATGGATTCGGTGACCAGCTCCAGCGCGCTGCGGTCGGATACGCGGCGCACGTACACCACGTCACCGTCGTACGGGTTGATGTGCAGACGCTCGAACAGCAGCGGGTAAGCGCCGCGCCCCAGCACCATCACCGGGTCGTAGGCATTGCCTGGCAGGCGCACGAACATCGGCTCCAGCCCCGGCAGATATTCAGCGGCCTTGCCGGCCGCCTCGTCGAGCGAAATCATCGGCGCGCGCAGGCCATCCGCCGTGTAGGGCGCGTCCTCACGCGCCACCACCGGCGGCACGCCTTCGGTGGAAATCGATATCGACAGATCCGACAGCACCGCCTGCACCAGAAACCACAAACCGGTGATCGAAATGATGAGGATGAACGGGATCGACCAGATGCCCGCCAGGCGGTGAAAATCGCCCCAGAACACGCGAGCGCCCTGACTGAAGCGCAATTTGGGACGCAGGAATGCGCGCCAGAATTTCTTGTACACCACCAGCCCCGTGACCAGCGAAACCAGCATCGGCAAGCCGAGCAGCGACACGGCATACCAGCCGAAGTTGAAGCCGTTGTCGAAGGGCATCAACAACCAGCCGTGCAGCGCCCGGATGAACTGACGGAAGTCGAACCCCGACTGCGTGCCCTGAATCTCGCCCGTGTAGGGATTAACGAACAAGGTCCCGCTGGTGCCATCGGCGTAGCCGGCACGCACCGTCAGCGCGAACTGCGACTTGACCGGACGCGAGATGGACTGCACCACGGCATCCGGCCGCGCACCGTTCACGGCCGCCAGAATCTCGTCGTAGCCGAGCACCTGCGCATCCGCTGCCGGCGCACGCGCCCTTACGGCCGGGTCGGCCAACCACATGATTTCCTGGCTGACGGTGGCAATTGAGCCGGTCAGGCAGACGAAGAACATGAACATCCACAACGGCAGCGCGGCCCAGCCATGCACCAGGAACCACAGCCGCGCGCGCCCGGCCTTGCGCGGAGCGGATTCCGCAGGAGCCAGGGCGGTGCTCATCGGCCGCTCCATACGCACTCGGCGGGAAATCTCGACATAGCCATGCACTCTCCTCGATACGGGCCGCCAGCCCGCGCAACACGCAAAAAAGCCCGCCCCGCTTGAGCGCTCGGGGCGGGACGCCGGCGTTTTCACCGACCCTCTATTAGCCATGTCGTTTGAGCGGTCGGAATCGGCCGCTTTGTTACAAATGCTTACGCAGCACTGCCGCCGCCGGCAATGCTGCTGAGACCTGAAACACACTTCGACTGATTGACGCCACCGTAGCACAAAAGTCAGAATGCGAATACTTATCGTTAGCATGCTGTTTTCGATATCAGCCCTTTTCACGGAATCCGCGTGCCGCTCAACCCGCCCTCACATGTCGTCGTAGCGCTGTACCGCGAACACAACCACTGGCTTCACCAGTGGTTGCATCGCCGCATCGGCTGCACGCAGCAAGCGGCCGACCTCGCGCAGGACACCTTTCTGCGCCTGCTCGCGGGCCGCATGGAGCGCCTTGGCGAATTGCGCGAGCCTCGCGCCTACCTCACCACGGTGGCGCGCGGCGTGCTGATCGACCACATCCGGCGGCGCGAGCTTGAGCGTGCCTACCTCGAGGCATTGGCGGCACTGCCGGAGGAGCACGCCCCGTCACCGGAACAGCGCTATCTGGCCGTGGAGGCCTTGCTCGAAGTCGACCGCATGCTCGACGGCCTGTCGCCCAAAGCAAAAGCGGCTTGGCTGTTCAGCCGCATCGACGGCCTGCAGCAAACCGACATCGCGCAGCGCCTCGGGGTATCGACCTCACGCGTGCGCCAATACCTGGCCGAGGCCGCCAAGCGCTGCTACCGCCTGCGCTTCGGCGTGGCACCGTGAGCTCGGTCAGTTCTCCCTCGGCCGCCGACAAGCGCCCCGTCCCGGAACACGTTCTGGACGAGGCCATTGCCTGGCAGCTACGCCTTGATGGCGGCCATGCCGACGACGCGCAGCCCGACCTCGCCGCATGGCTGGCCCGTCACCCGGACAATGCACGCGCCTGGAAGCAGCTCCAGCACATCGACAACGAGCTGCGCAGCCTCACCCCATTGCGCAACGACGCGCTGCGCACGGCGCTCAACCGCAAACCACGCCGTCCCGCAGCAGGCACTTTGGCTGCAAGCCTCGTCGTCGCGGCCACCTTGCTGCTCGGCGGTGTGGTGGCCGACCGTCAGCAACCGCTCGGCAACCTGCTCGCCGACCATCACACCGGCACCGGAGAGATACGCAGCGTGACGCTGCCCGACGGCACCGAAGTGATCCTCAATGCCCGCAGCGCCATTGACCTTGCCTTCGACGCCAATCTGCGCGGCATCCGCCTGCTGGCCGGAGAAATCGCGGTGCGCACCGCGCACGGCGACCCCCGGCCACTGGTGGTGCATACCGCTCAGGGTTCGCTGCGCGCACTGGGCACGCGCTTCACGGTGCGCAGCGAGGCCACCCGCAGCACGCTGGTGGTGACGCAATCCGCCGTATTGGCGCGCGCGGCCACGTGCTCGCCGCTGCCGGGCACCCCATGCGAGCGGGAACGCCGCATCGCGGCCGGTCAGGGCATTCATCTGGACGCCGACGGCCCCGGCACGCCGTGGTCGGCACCCGCCGAATCCGACGCCTGGCGCGACGGCATGCTGGTAGTGGAAGACGCCCCGCTGGGTGAGGTCGTGGCCGAGCTGCGTCGTCACCGTCGCGGCTTTCTTTCGATCTCGCCGCAGGCGGCTGCCTTGCGCGTGACGGGTACGGTACCGCTGGCCGACACGGACCGCGCCCTCGCAGCACTCACGCACGCGCTGCCGGTGCATCTGGCACGCCGCACCGGCCTGTGGCTGCATGTGGAGCACACGCCCACGCCGTGAGGCACCGCGACAAATCCGCGGGGCGGCCCTGTCGCTTTTCGACGCTCATCCGGCAAAGGGGAGAACACCTCGTTTCCACCCCTTTTCGGAGCCTGACGTGACCCGCCCCCATCGCACCACCCCCTCCCCCCGCCACCTGGCGCTTGCCGTGGCCCTGCTGCTGGCCGGGCCGCTTGCCGCGCCCACATTCGCGCAGAGCGAAGCCCCCGGCGCTGCGCAAGCCGGCACCCGTAACTACGACATCACCCCGGGTACGCTGGCCGGCACGCTCAACCGCATCGCCCGCGATGCCGGCCTGACCATCACCTTCGATGCCGGCATGGCCGCCGGTTTGTCCGCACCCGAGGTGCGGGGCCGCATGGGGCCGGAACAGGCCCTGCGGCACGCCTTGTCGGGGAGCGACCTGCAACTCGTGCGCACCGGCGCCGGCAGCTACACCTTGCGCGCGCACAACCCCACGGCTTTGGCGCCGATAACGGTACGCGGCCAGGGCGAACGTGGCCTCGGCCCGGTCGAGGGCTACATCGCGCGGCGCAGCGTCACGGCCACCAAGGCCGACATTCCGCTTATCGAAACGGCGCAGTCGGTGAACGTGGTCACCGCCGATCAAATCGAAATCCAGAACGCCGAAACCCTGCATCAGGCCTTGCGCTACACGCCGGGCGTACAGCCGATGGGCTCGGACAGCACCACCAGTGACGGCATGATCATCCGCGGCTTCAATGTCACCGGCGCCGCGCCGATGTACCTGAACGGCACGAAGCTCTCGCGCAACACCTTCAGCGGCGTGTCCGAACCCTACGCCATGGAACGCATCGAGCTGCTCAAGGGGCCGGCATCGGTGCTGTACGGCAACGCCGCGCCGGGCGGCATCATCAACATGGTGACCAAACAACCACAGGCCGAGCCGCTGCGCGAGCTCAAATTCCAGCTGGGCAGCTTCGACCGCAAACAGGTCGCTGGCGACTTCGCGGGCAAGCTCAATGATGAAGGCTCACTCACCTATCGCGTGACCGGCCTGATGCGCCGCAGCGACACGTCGGTGGAGCATATCCATGACGACCGCAACTTCGGCTCGGCCGCTCTGCGCTGGGACCCCGGCCAAGGCACCTCACTCACCCTGCTGGCCAATCATCAACGCAACGACACGGTGTACAACTACGGCCTGCCGTTCGCAGGCACCGCACAGCGCAACCCCAACGGGCGGATCGACCGTGATCGCTTCACCGGCGAACCCGGCTTCAATCGCTTCGAGACCACCAACACCACGGTCGGCTACCTGCTCAGCCACGACATCAACGACACCTTCACCTTCCGTCAGAACCTGCTGCACTACCGCAGCAGCACGGATTACGCCGATATCGGCTTCGGCGCGCTGGACGCCACGCAACGTTTCGTCTCGCGCAGCGCCTACACGCGCGCTGACGAAGATCGCTCCTGGACCATCGACAACCAGCTCGAAGCCAAATGGACCAGCGGCCGTGTCGAACACACCTCACTGCTGGGCATCGATTACACGCAAAGCCGCTTCGAGCGTGAGCAATACAACGGCACCGTGGCCGATCTGGATCTCTACGCCCCGGTGTATGGCTCGCCGGTCACCCTCAACCCCACCCCGGGCCAGGACTTCCAGGACAAATCCCGCCAGATTGGCGTGTATGCCCAGCAACACATGAAGTTCGACGAGCGCTGGGTGCTCACCCTCGGCGGACGCTACGACAAGGTGAAATCCACGCGCGACAACCACATCACCGGCGCCTCGGGCACCACCTACGATGACGACGCCTTCACCGGGCGTGTCGGCGTGGTGCGGCTGTTCGAGAGCGGCTGGGCGCCCTACGTGAGCTATGCGCAATCCTTCGAGCCTGCCTCGGGTTCGACGGCAAGCGGCCAGCCCTTCAAGCCGACCGAAGGGGAGCAGTACGAGGTCGGTGTGCGCTATCAGCCGCCGGGCACCTCGCACTCCATCACCGCCTCGGTGTATGAGCTCACGCAGCAGAACGTCACCACGACCCACCCGACGCTCGCCGGCCAGTTCGTCCAGGAGGGTGAGGTGCGCTCGCGTGGTCTGGAACTCGAGGCGCGCGCCCACCTCACCCACGACCTCAACGTGATCGCCTCCTACGGCTACATCGACAACGCCGTCACCAAGAGCAACTCCGGCACCGAGGGCAACCGCTTCGGTGGCGTGCCACGGCACACCGCGGCGGTGTGGGTGGACTACGCCATCAACGACGCGCTTGGCGTCGGTGGCGGCGTGCGTCACTACGGCAGTTCGAAGAACCTCGCCAACACGGTGGACGTGAAGGGCCACACCGTCGTGGATGCGGTGCTCAACTATCGCTTCGCACCTGAATGGCAACTGGCGCTGAACCTCAACAACCTCTTCGACGAGCGCTATGTGACGTGCAGCTATGCGTGCTTCTACGGCACACCGCGCTCCGCCACGGCCACCGTCAGCTATCGTTGGTGAGCCCACGAAAGCCCGATCGGCGACGCCGGTCGGGCACGGTTTCGCTGCCTCGGCAGGAACTGCCGTGCATGTGAACGCTCTCAGCCGTGGCTTCGATTCTGCAGTAGGCAAAAATGCGCGAACCGCTGTAAGGAATCACGCGCTCGCCCGACGAAGCTGCGGACGTCACGCAAACGCGGCTCCAGACGCCTCCCGCGCTGAGCTCGTTGCTCGATGTTCATCCAACCCAAAAGAAGGAGATCAGCATGTCCAGCAAAAAGAAACTCGTCTCGCTCGCTCTTGGCTCCACCTTCGCCCTGGCCTCGATGGGCGCGGTCGCGGCAAACGCTGAAAACCCGTTCTCGGCTTCGTCGCTGTCGTCCGGCTATCAGGTTGCCGCCAGCGACAAGGCCGGCGAGGCCAAGTGCGGCGCCAAAGGCGACAAGAAAGAAGAAGCCAAATGCGGTGCCAAAGACGACAAGAAAGGCGAAGCCTCCTGCGGCGGCAAGAAGTGATTCCGCTGGCTGTCTGAAGACCGGCGACGGGGCTGCGGCCTCGTCGCCGTTTGACGAGGAACTGTCATGCCGCTCGAACGCACACCACAGGGTGCCGGCCTGGGCTTTCGCCGCGAGCTGATTGCGCCGCTGCGTGAGCAAGGCGTGCCGCCCGCGGTGGGCTTCTTTGAAATCGCACCGGAGAACTGGGCCGGTGTGGGTGGTCGCAGCGCGATTGATCTGCGCGAATTCACCGAACGCCACCCCTTCGTCTGCCACGGCCTGTCGTTGTCACTCGGCGGCCCCGGCCCGCTCGACGAAGCCCTGCTGCGCCGCGTGCGCGCTTTCATGCGCGAACACGGCATCACGCTGTACACCGAACACCTTTCATGGTGCGCCGACGCGCATCAGTTGTACGACCTGCTGCCGATCCCCTTCACGCACGAGGCCGTGCGCTGGGTGGCAGAGCGCATCCGCCGCGCGCAGGACATTCTCGGCATGCGCATCGGCATCGAAAACACTTCGGCCTATCTGGCTCCGCCCGGCGCCGAAATGAGCGAGCCCGAGTTCGTCGCCGCCGTCGCGCGCGAGGCCGACTGCCTGCTGCATCTGGACGTGAACAACGTCTTCGTGAACAGCCGCAATTTCGGCTTCGACCCGCTCGCCTACCTCGACACCCTGCCGTTGGAGCGCGTGGCCTACATGCACGTGGCCGGCCATCACGTGGAAGACGACGGCCTGCTCATCGACACCCACGGCGCCGACGTCATCGACCCGGTGTGGGCACTGCTCGATGGCGCCTGTGCGCGGCTGGGCCGCACGGTGCCAACCTGCCTCGAGCGTGATTTCGACTTCCCCCCGCTGGCCGAACTGGCCGCCGAGGTCGAGCGCATCGCCGCCATCCAGGCGCAGCACGCGCCGGCCGCGCGAAGCGTGGCGCCATGAACGCGCCGGCCTCGTTCCGGGATTTCCAGCACGCCTTTGCGCGCCACCTGCGCGACCCGCATCACGTCGCCCGCCCGGCCGGCTTGCCGGCGCGCCGCAGCCGCGTGTATGAGCGCCTGCTGTTCAACAATGTGCGTGGCTTCGTCGACCGCTGCTTCCCGGTGTGTCGCACGCTACTGGGCGAAGCCCGCTGGACGCGGCTAATCCGCTGCTTCTACCGCGACTGGCCGCTCGCCACGCCGTGGTTCCGCGAGATTCCGCGCGAATTCGTGCGCTATCTGGGCGAGGCCGACATCGCCATGCCGCGCCCGCGCTGGCTCGCCGATCTGGCCCGGCATGAATGGGCCGAGCTGGCGGTGGACGTGATGGATGTGCCGCTGCCTCCGCACGATACAGCCGGCGACATGCTCGCGCGCCCGGTGGTGCTCAACCCGGCGATGATGAATCTGGCGTATGCGTGGCCGGTGCATCGCATCGGGCCGGATTTCCGCCCGCGCAAACCGCAACCCACTTTCATCGTCGTGCATCGAGATGCAGCCGGCGATGTGCGCTTTACCGAAGTGAATGCGGTGACTTCACGCCTGCTCGACCTGCTCGCCGAATCCCCCTCCGGCCGTGCTGCCATTGAGCAACTCGCCGCCGAACTGCACCACCCCGACCCGCAGGCCCTGTGCGGCTTCGCCGCCGGCCTGCTGGCCGAGCTGCAGTCGCAGGGCATCGTGCTCGGGACAGTGTCGTAGCATCGTAGGTCGCGATGAACCGCAGGTGAATTGCGACGCGCCGACACCATCGACAAGCTCCAACGTCGGAATTCGTTGCGCTCATCCCGACCTACGGGTAAGCGCAACACCGCTTGGCTTTGGTGGCTTTGGTAGGGCGGATTAGCGCAGCGTAATCCGCCGGATGTTTGGCCCATCCGGCGCAATGCCCTTCGGTTATTGCGCCCTACGAGATTTGCACCGCCGTGCTCAGCAACGCGCCCGAATCAGCGGAATCCACATCTCTTCCGGCGACAAACCGCCGTGCACGCCGATCAGGTGGTGGTAACGCTCGCCCGGCACGCTGTCGACCACCGTCCAGCCGGGCTCCATCAGCAATGCGTGCGTACCGGTGCGCTCAGCCAGTCGCGTATTGAAAGGCCCCGGCCCGAACAAGCCACCCTTCACCAGAGCGGCAGAGCGCGCCACCACGGCCTTGCCGGCAAACACCTCAGCCGCCGCAGCTTCGAACTCTGCCTCACGCCCCTTCTTCACGGCGCAGAAGGCGGCGCGGCGCTCACCCCACAGCGGGCATTCGAGCATGGCCATGAGTTGCGGGTGATCGTCCAGGTTCACCGTGCGCTCGTAGTCGGCGTCCGTGAAGCCGTGATCGGCCGTCACCACCACGTCGCAGTCGAGCCCCTTCAGGCGCTCCAGCAGCGTTGCGAACGCAGCATCTACCAACCGGAACTCCTCCACCGCCTGCGGTGAGGTCGAGCCGAACTCATGGCTGATGGTGTCGAACATGGGGTAATAGGCGTGGATGTAGCCGCCACCAGCCGCGTGCATCTGGCCCGCGCCTTTCGTCACCGCCTCGACCAGCCCATCCACGTCCCGCGCATAGCCCATGATGCGCGCACCACGGCAATGGCGCTTCGAGAAACGCGACCACGCGATCTCGCGCGGCGACACCACCAGGCTCGGCCGGGCACGGTGCTGATACAGACTGCGGTAGGGGAACAGGCGCTGCGTCAGGCGCAGCGCCACCAGAGCGTCGCCCCCGCGCCGATACAGCGGCAGCGGCGCAACGATGCCGCCGAAGCGTTGGTCGCGAATGAACCAGCCGGTGAGGCCATGCTGCGCGGGCGACAGACCGGTCATCGTGGCCGTGACGGCGGCCGAGGTGGTGGAGGGGAATACCGAAGTGAGCCGCCCCTGCCGGTGCGCAGCCAGCACGCTGCCAGTGCCGAAACGCTGCAGAAAGGCGTCGCCCAGGCCATCGATCAGCAGGAACACCAGCGTGCGCCCCGAGCCCACCACCAGGTCCGGCAAAGGCGCCACCCCCGGCCGATCATCCAGAAAGGCGGCGAAGGCATTCACCAGCCCGTGCAGGCCGCCCGCGGCATAGTCCGGCAGCACGGAATCACGGGGCAAATCGAAAGGCAGAGCGCGCTTGGTCATGCCCACAGCGTAGCGAAATCCGCCGACGCGTGCGCGGCCCGATGCGCTATCGTTCGCCCACAGGCGCACACCCCGCCACTGGAGGCTTTCGTGAAGTTCGATACTGCAACCGTTCGGCTCATTCTGGCCATCGTGGAGCACGGCAGCATCTCGCGCGCCGCCGACCGGCTGGGCCTCGCCGTGGCGGCCGCGTCACGCCGCGTGACGGACCTCGAACAGCAACTCGACGCCAAGCTCTTCAAGCGCATGCCGCACGGCGTGGTGGTCACCGAATCGGGCGCGCGCCTGCTGGCCCACCTGCGCCAGATCGACACGCTGGTCGACCGCCTGGCGGGCGATGCCCAGGCCATCCGTGACGGTCTCAGCGGGCGCATCCTCATCGCCGCCCCCAAGGCCGTGGTCATCCCCTTTCTGGCGCAGGATCTGGCGCGTGTTCGGCGCAGTTTTCCCGACATCGCGCTGCGCGTGGTGGAGGAAAACAGCCAGATCGTGCAGCAGATGCTGCGCGACAAGGTGGTCGATATCGGCATCTACGAACACCGCAGCGGCTACCTCGACATGGAGAAGCTGCCCTACCGCAGCGACCGCCTGGTGCTGGTGTACAGCACCGCGCACTACCACTTCGACGGCGCGCCGGTGGGGCTGGATGCACTGCTTGAGCTGCCGGTGGTGAGCCTGGGCCGCGGCTCGGCCATTCTCACCGCCGTGCAGCGCGCCTACCGCAGCCGCGGCCGGCCGTTTTCCAACGACTTCGAGGTGTCGGGCTTCGACTCCATGCTGGCGCTGGTGCGCAACGGCCTGGGCGTGGGGCTGATGCCGCCCGACGTATTCGCCGGCTTCCACCCTGAAGCCACCCTCGCCAGCATTGAGCTGGAAGGCGACTGGCACCACCGCAGCTTCGTGCTCTCGCGCACCGCCGGCCACGCACAGGCGCAGACGCTGGAGAACGTGGTGCGCGCCCTGATCGACGCCGCCCCCTCGCTATAACCCGCTTTCGCAATTTGCGAAACCTGACATGCCCGTCGCGCCGTTGCCGGCCGACGGCCAGCGGCCGATAGTCCTTCCTGCATACAACGGCGGCCTGTGCAAGGCCGCAGCCCACGTCACCGCACAGGAAATCGCCCCATGTCCGCCAAGAATCTCCCCCTCGAAGGCATCCGCGTACTCGACGTCAGCCAGGTCATGGCCGGCCCCTTCGCCTGCATGTTGCTGGCCGATCTCGGCGCCGACGTGATCAAGGTCGAGCCGCCCGAAGGCGACCAGACCCGCGGCGCCATGGGCTTCAAGATGAAGGGGCCGGACAGCATGGGCTTCCTCAACATGAACCGGAACAAGCGCTCGCTCTCCATCGACCTCAAGAGCGACGAAGGCCGTGAGTTCTTCTACGAGCTGGCCAAGACCGCCGACGTGATCGTCGAGAACTACCGCCCCGGTGTGGTCCAGCGCCTGCGCATCGACTACGAAACCATCAAGGCCATCAACCCCAAGATCGTTTACGTCAGCATCTCGGGCTTCGGCCAGAGCGGCCCGTGGGCCATGCGCCCCGGCTTCGACCTGATGGCACAGGCCATGACGGGCGTGATGAGCGTCACCGGCTACCCCGGCGGCAAGCCGGTGAAGGCCGGCGTGCCGGTGGCCGACATCGGCTGCGCGCTGTTCGCCACCTACGGCCTGCTGTCGGCCTACATCGGCGCGCAGAAAAGCGGCGAAGGCCAGCACATCGACGCCTCATTGTTCGACGCCGCCATGGCCTTCTCGATCTGGGACATGTCGGCCTACTGGGGCAACGGCGAAATGCCGGAGCCGGTCGGCACCGCCAACAAGATGAGCGCGCCCTACCAGGCCGTGAAAGCCAAAGACGGCTACTTCGTGATGGGTGCCACTAACCAGAAGCTGTGGACCCAACTGTGCGAACTCATCGGCCAGCCCGAACTCGCCACTCAACCCGAATTCGCCACCATCGCGCAGCGCCTGAAAAACCGCGAACTGCTCATCGAAGCGCTGGAAGAGGAATTCGCCAAGAAGGACGCCGACGAGTGGATCGAACTCATGCTCGCCGCCAAGATCCCGGCCGGCCCGATCCTGTCCTACCCCGAAGCCTTCGGCAGCGAACACGGCCAGCACCGCGGCATGTGCATGGAGATCGACCACCCCATCGAAGGCAAGGTCAAGAACATCGGCTTCCCCGTGAAGATGCTCGGCACCCCGCAACAGGTGCGCCGCCACCCGCCGCTGCTGGGGGAACACAATGAAGAGATTGCGGCGGAAATCGGGGTGAAAGCCTCCTGACCCACGCACGTCGCCGGCACAGCGCTGACCAGTCAGAGCGAGCGCCCGCGCCGGCCTTTCGCCTCCCGGATCAAAGCAACAGGCGCTGAAGCGCTGGTGGCGGACACAAAACGGGCAGATCAATTGATCTGCCCGTCTTCATGTCTCCAGCAGCGTGCTCTGATCCGTCAGGCGGAGCCCTGTTGCCAGCGCACATAAGCAGCGCGCGTCACATCCGATACCGACTCCAGCGCTTTCTGATGCTGCACCTTATGGCGCAGGATCAGCCGGGCGTCGGCCACACCGCGTGATTTGCAGTACCAGTGGCAACTGTGCTGGAACAGGTACAACTCGGCCGCGAGGTGAAAGGCGCGGCGCTTGGGGTCGAGTTGCTCGGTGTTCTCGACGACGTGCTGCAAGCCCGCCGCATGGATGCGCAGCAATGCACGGAAATCGCGCGTGGCTGCAGGCAGGACATGTTCGATGTAGGGCACGCAGAACGGCAAGATTCCCATCGCGGCGTCCTGCTGCGTCTCGCGCTGCATGGCGTCGGCCAGCGACTGCACTTGTGCGGCCACCGCGCGCTCGGTCTGGGCGAAGGTCTCCAGCACTTGAAGGCGGCGGGATTCGGAATCTTCGCCGATGGCGCGGGTGTAGCCCTGCGTCAGCGTCTCCATGTGCTTTTCGAGCCGAAGCGCAGCCAGGTGACGGCTCAACAGGGTGATGTGCCCGCGCTGATACCGCATGCGCAGTGCGTGCCAGGCGGCAAACGCCACCAACAGGGTGAATGCAATTTCCATCGCCAGCGTTCCTCAATGGTCGAGCGGCTTGCCGATACATGCTCAGCCCCGCATGCCGTAAAGCGTGCTTCCAACCGTGGCCGGCATTGCGGAGCGAACAAAACAAAAGGCCCAAACCGTGGTTTGGGCCTTTTGTCTTTATCTGGAGCGGGAGAAGAGTCTCGAACTCTCGACCTCAACCTTGGCAAGGTTGCGCTCTACCAACTGAGCTACTCCCGCGTTACTACTGGAGGCGCGACTCGGAATCGAACCGGGGTACACGGCTTTGCAGGCCGCTGCATAACCACTCTGCCATCGCGCCACACTACCGGCATCCCGACGCGCCGCGCTCGGGCGGAATTCCCATCTGGCAATTCCGAAAATCTCTGGAGCGGGAGAAGAGTCTCGAACTCTCGACCTCAACCTTGGCAAGGTTGCGCTCTACCAACTGAGCTACTCCCGCTCGGGAAGACCGCCATTATAGTGAGCGATAAAACGCTGTCAAGCGGGTGCGCAGCAAGATTTTCAGAAACGCAGATCCGCCTCACCACGGCCCGGTGGCAGGATGCGCAATGCGCTACGCTTCGCGCTCCGGCGTTTTTCCCGTGCCATCGTGACAGCCTCCACACCCGAAACCGCTCGCGCCCCGCGCTCGCTGACCGAATTGTTCGTGACCTTCACGCTGCTCGCCCTGCAAGGCTTTGGCGGTGTGCTGGCGGTGGCGCATCGCACGCTGGTCGAGCGCAAGCAGTGGATGACGCGTCAGGAGTTCGTCGAACTGCTGTCGGTCTCGCAATTGTTGCCGGGCGCCAACATCGTCAACCTCGCGCTGATGACGGGCGACCGCCATTTCGGCTGGCGCGGTGCGCTGGCGGCATTGGCCGGCATGATGACCGTGCCGCTCATCGTGCTGCTGACGCTGGTCGTCACCTACAACGAGTTCGCCCATCTGCCGGCGGTATCGGGCGCACTGCGCGGCATGGGCGCAGTGGCCGCCGGGCTGACCATGGGCATGGGCTTCAAGCTGGCCGGCGCGCTGCGTGGCAACCCGATGGGGCTGGTGGTGTGCATCGGCATCGGCGTGCTGACCTTCGTGCTGGTGGCCGTCGTGCGCGCACCATTGCTGTGGGTGGTGCCCGGCCTGGGGCTGAGCGGATGGTGCATCGCGCGCTGGTGCCTGCTGCGTGCCGAGCGCCGTCGCGAGGAGCGGCCATGACCGAGTTCCTGCTCTCCGACCTGCCGGAGTTGTTCGGGCGCTTTCTGATGCTGTCGCTGCTGTCGGTGGGCGGCGCGATGTCCACCGCGCCCGAGATGCATCGCTTTCTGGTGACGCAGAAAGACTGGATGGAGAACACCGAGTTCACCAGCTCGATCGCCATCGCGCAGGCCGCACCCGGCCCCAACCTGCTGTTCGTGGCGGTACTGGGCTATCAGGTGTTCGGCCTGCTCGGCGCCGCCGCCACCTTGATCGGCATGCTGGTGCCCTCGGCCATCGTCACCCTGACCGCCAGCCGCTGGGGCCACAAACGCCGCGACACGCTGGGTGTGCGCGCCTTCATCCACGGCTTGGCGCCGATGACCATCAGCCTGCTGCTGGCCGCCGGCTGCATCCTTGCCCTGCCCTTCATACAGCAGCCCGACCACCGGCTGGGCGGCATGCTGTTGATCGGCTTCACCATCGTCATGATGCTGACGACCAGGATCGCACCGATCTGGCTGATTCTGATCGGGGCTGCGGTCGGGGCACTGGGTGGGATCTGAGCTGGATCACGCGCGGCATCATTGGCGCACGGTCGATTGCAAGGAGCGTAGAGACGACGCAATCTTGCAGCCTTTGCACTCAGCACACTCACCGGATTGCCGCACTACGCTCGCAATGACGTAATGGAGCCCGCGCTCAGCGGAACGGCAAACCGGCTGGACGCAAAACGGGGGAATGCGCGACGGCCCCGGCAAGGAGCACACGCCTCTCAGCGCGCCAACACGCTGATGACCAGCGCATTGGCCAGATCGATGAAGAAACCGCAGACCAGCGGCACCACGATGAAGGCGCGCGGAGCGGCGCCGTACTCGCGCGTGACGGCGGTCATGTTGGCCACTGCGGTGGCCGTGGAACCCAGGGCAATGCCGCCAAAGCCCGAGCAGACCACCACGGCCTCGTAATCGCGCCCCATGGCTCTGAACACCACGAAAACGGTGAATAGCACTACGAGCACGATCTGCACCAACATCGTCGCCGTGATGAAGCCGAGCACCGGCTGCAGCTCCCACAAACGCAGGCCCATCAACGCCATGGTGAGGAACAGGCCAAGGCTGATGTCCGAGATGAGCGCCATGCCTGGCCGCATGCTGCGCAGATTCCAGAGGCGGCCACGACCATCGGGCCACAGCAGATCCGCCCCGCCACGCAGCAACAGACCAGCCACCAGGCAGCCGACGAAAGCTGGCAGCGTAACGGGCGTCAAGGCCATCACGCTGCTGATGGCTTCGCCCAGCATCAGCGCGACGTTGAGCCACAGCACCGCCAGCAGAACACCGTAGTAGTCGAGCTTCACGAAAGGCTCGTCATCGTGCATGGCGCCCACCTCCAGCGCGGCGTCATCCGAGGGGCGCACGTTGCGGCGATTGATGAGATAGGCGGCAATCGGCCCGCCGATGAGGCAGGCCGAGATCAACCCGAGCATGTTGGCGGCCATGCCGAGCTCTTCGGCCTGCCCGATGCCGAGGTTTTCGACGAAGTGCGGCGCCCATGCCATGGTGGTGCCCACACCGCCGGTAAGCGACACCGAGCCCACCATCAGCCCGGCCTGCGGCTCCAGACCGAAAAGCGCCGCCATGCCCATGCCGGTGAAGTTCTGCAGCACCATGAAAAGGATGGCCAGCACGGACAGGATGGCCAGCGGCCGCCCGCCTCTCGCCAATGTCCCGAACTGGCTACTCAAGCCGATGCCGGCGAAGAAGTACAACAACAGCTGATCACGCAGCGTGCGGTCGAAGCCGAGCTCGACGCCGAACAGGTAATAGAGCGCACACAGCGCCAATGCGCACAACACGCCCCCCACCAGCGCTTCCGGAATACTGTAGCGGCGCAGCACATCAACACGCGCCACCAGCCCCTTGCCGATGAACAGCAAGAGGATGGCGAGTGTGGCGGTGTGAAAAAGATCGAGCTGAACGGGAGGCATGAGGCAAGGGCGAAAAAGCAGGCACGCGATGCAGGATCATACCGGCAAGGGCACGACGCCTGCCTTCCACCCCGTTCAAGAACTCAGCGCAGTCCTGGGCCAGCGGGTCCCAGGCGGTGGCAGACGAGCAACGCGCCCCGCACCGCACGGCGACCTCCCTTGACGGCATAATTGCGCACCGCTCAACCGGAGTTCCCGCCATGCGCCGCACACTCGCACTCGCCACCATCGCCGCCATCACCACCCTGCTCGCCGCCTGCAGCAAGGTGACCGCCGAGAACTACAACAAGATCGAACTCGGTCAGAGCTACGAACAGGTACAAGAGCTGATCGGCAAGCCGACGAGCTGCGACGACGTGCTGGGCGCACGCAACTGCGTGTGGGGCAAGGCCGGCAGCTCTCGCGTGAATATCACCTTCGCGGGTAACAAGGTCGTGTTGTTCAGCGCCCAGAACCTGCGCTGAAGGCCTTGCAGGGCGGATGCTAGAATGGCCGGCGTTTTCCGCCACACCCAGCAGCCCACTCATGAACGCACCCGCCGCCGGCAACCCCCCATCTCACATCAGCGCCGCCGAATGGCAGGCGCGCATCGATCTGGCTGCAGCCTACCGTCTGGTCGCCCGGCGCGGCTGGGACGATCTGATCTACACGCACGTTTCGGCACGCCACCCCGAGCTTGAAAACGCCTTTCTGATCAACCGCTTCGGTCTGCGCTTTGCCGAGGTGACGGCATCGAACCTGCTGGTGATCGACGGCGCCGGCAAGGTGATCGGCGACCAGCAGTGCCGCGCCAACCCGGCCGGCTTTGCGATCCACGCCGCGGTGCATGCCGCCCGCGAAGACGCCCACTGCGTGATGCACTTGCACACCGATGCCGGCATTGCCGTGTCGATGCTCGACTGCGGGCTGCTGCCGGTGTCGCAGCACGCCATGCGCTTCTGGAAGAGTATCGGCTATCACGACTACGAAGGCATTGCGCTGACCCCGCCGGAGGCCCAGCGCCTGGTCGAGCACTTGGGCAAGCACCCGGCGCTGATCCTGCGCAACCACGGCACCATGACGGTCGGCCGCACGGTGGCCGAGGCCTATGTGTTGATGGACACGCTGGAAAAGGCCTGTCGCACGCAATTGGCCGCCATGGCCGCTGCGCCCGGCGGCATCACGCTGCCGCCCGAAGCGGTGCTCGACCACACGCTGGCGCAACTCACCGGTGACTGGGAGCCCGAGGGCGAGCTCGAATGGCCGGCGCTGCTGCGCATGCTCGAACGCGAAGAACCCGATTTCCTGAGCTGAAACCCCAAACCATCAAGGAGAACCACCATGCCGACCTATCGCGTCGAACTGTTTGACGGCCGCACGCCCGAGAAGAAAAAGGAACTGATGGAAGCCATCACCGAAGCGTCGGTGCGCGTGCTGGGCTGCTCGGCGGATTCCGTCGACGTCATCATCTACGACATCCCCAAGCATGACTGGGGCACGGCCGGCGTGCCGTGGTCCGAAGCCAAGTAAGTCGGCATCCATGCCTCAAGAAGCCCGCCATGCGCGGGCTTTTTTGCGCCCTTGGCCTGTCGCTTGATCTGTATCAAAAAGCTTCGAGACTCACTCCCGATAATCGACATGGATAACCACATGACGACAAGGGAGAAAGCGCATGAAACGCACCATCCTCACGGGCACCTTGATGCTGCTGGGCAGCATGGCCGCATACGCGTCGGCACACGCAGCAAAGGAAGAACCCATCCTGCCGATCCGCCCGGCTGCAGAGGTGAATCTGGGCATGGTCGAACTGGGGAAGAAGCTGTACTTCGACCCGCGTCTGTCCAAGTCTGGCTTCATCTCGTGCAACTCGTGCCACAACCTGTCGCGTGGCGGCAGCGACAACTTGCCGACGTCCATCGGTGACCGCTGGCAGCAAGGCCCGATCAACTCGCCGACGGTACTCAATTCCAGCCTCAACTTCGTTCAGTTCTGGGATGGTCGTGCCGCCGATCTGCAGGAGCAGGCCGGCGGGCCAATCGCCAACCCCGGCGAAATGGCCTTCACCCACACCCTGGCCATCGACGTGCTGGAATCGATACCCGCCTACGTGCGTGATTTCCGCCAGGTGTTCAGCGCCGAGCGCATCAACATCGACCAGGTAACCGCCGCCATCGCCGAATTCGAGAAGACGCTGGTGACGCCCAATTCGCGCTTCGATCAATGGCTGCTGGGCAAGCAGGACGCCATCAGCGAGTACGAGCACAAGGGCTACGAAATCTTCAAGACCAGCGGCTGTGTGGCCTGCCACAACGGCGAAGCGGTGGGCGGAAACTCGTTCCAGAAGATGGGCGTCGTCGAGCCGTACAAATCGCTGGTGGGTGCCGAAGGCCGCTCGGCGGTGACCGGCAAGGACGTCGACCGCTTCAATTTCAAGGTACCCACGCTGCGCAACGTGGAGATGACCTACCCGTACTTCCACGACGGGGCCGCCAACACCCTCGCGGAAGCCGTGGACATCATGGGCCGGCTGCAACTCGGGCGCACCTTCACGAAGGACGAGAACGCCAAGATCGTGGCCTTTCTGAAAACGCTGACCGGCGATCAGCCGACCTTCCTGCTGCCGATCCTGCCGCCCTCGGCCGACGCCACACCGCGCCCGACACCGTTCGACTGAACACGCGGCGGAACCGGCTTGCAAACCCCGCCACGGCGGGGTTTTTCTTGAACGCCGGGCACGGCGGTTACAATTGCGGCACCCCAGAGCCAGCGCCGCCATGAATCTGCTGCCCGAAACCCCTGCCAGCCACGCTGAACGCACCCTGTTCGAAAGCATCGCGCCACTGTTGCGCCGCTTCGACTCGGCCGTGCTGCCTGAGGTCGCGGCACTTGACGCGCTGTTGCACGAGACAGCGCCCGACGCCCGCACGGCTTCGGGCAAGGCCGTGCGCTTCGATGCCGGCACGGCGCCACTTGAAGGCTATGAAGCGCGCATTCACGACACCGGCTTGGTGCCGACCCGCAGCAACGACTGGCACGACTTCTTCAACGCCTTGTCGTGGTGCGTGTGGCCGCGCACCAAGGCCGCCCTGAATGCTGCCCATATTGACGAAATCAACGCCCGCCGCGCCGCCGCCCTGCCCGGCCGCGGCTTGCGTCGGGACGCCCTGACGCAGTTCGACGAGTGCGGCCTGCTCGTGGTGTCGAGCGACGCCGAAGTGCTCGCCTTGCTTGCGGCGCACGAATGGGAAGAGGTGTTCTGGCGCCAACGCGAGGTGCTTGCCGGCAACACCGCCTTCTTGCTGCTCGGCCACGGCAGTTGGGAGCAATTGCGCCGCCCCTTCGTCGGCCTGTGTGCCAAAACGCTTCAGCGCGAGGTGAGCGCCGACTGGTTCGATCTGCCGCAGCACGAGCGCCAGCGCGACTGCGATGCCTGGCTCGCCGGTCGCATCCGGGCGGGCGAGCTACTGAGCTCCCCGCGCGCGCTGCGCCCCTTGCCGCTGCTGGGCATTCCCGGAGTTACGTCGGACAGCGCCTGCGCCGAGTACTATCGCGACACGCGGCAGTTCCGCCCGGCCCGGAGACTGAGCGCATGAACACGCTGCCACACAAAGAGGCATGTGAAACTTTTGCAGCAATTTCAAGGTGCAAAAGTTTTATCCACAGGCACACTCACAGCCTTGTCCCCGCAGCCTGTGCAGAAAACGCTCGAATCCGGGCGACCTCGGAGCACACAGAATGAGCGAACTGCCCGGACTGATGGACCGCCTCGCGGCACTCATGGCCGCCAATTTTCTGTTGGTGGCAGGAGTCAGCGTTGCGTGGATCGCGCTGATGGCCGTGGCCGTACAGCGCGGTGGCGCACGGTGGCGCCCGACACGGCCTCTGGCCGTGTTCGCCGCCATCGTATCCACGCTGTCGGCGCTCTTCATGGTGCCGAGCCTGACCGGCATGCGCTTTGGCGCAGTGGCCGATTGGGGAGACTGGCTCGAGTTGCTGCTGATCGCGCTCGGTTCGGGCCTGATCACTTTTGCATTTGCCTGGCCTGCCGTGGCCACGGCGCTCCGCGAGCGGCGCGAACGGAACTAGACCCCACGCGCAAGCTCAGACCGTTTTGGTAGAAATGCCGAACCACTCTTTACTGGACGACGACACGGATCGATGCCTGATAAAAAAACCATATTCGCCAGCCTCCTCCCCTTCGCGCTTGTCGCGTGCGTCACCCCTCCCCCCGCACCCACACCTCCTTCCGGCACCCCGGAAATCCTGTCGCGCATCGACACGCTGGAGCGCTCGGTGCTGGAGTCATGCAACGTCGACGATGCGCGCAATCGGGCACAGTTCGTGAGCCTAGGCAACGTTCAGGGCATGGTTGAAGAAATGCACAAACACGTCATCGCGCAAGCCCGCGCAACCCAGCGCTCTGCGGTACGCGAGTGCGCCCCCACGGGCGACATTGGCCAGAAGCACGTGCTCGGCCGCAATGAGTGGGTGGGCATGCCGTCATTGGGTTCGTACTTCAAGGCGCGCCTGGACACCGGCGCCAATACGTCGTCCCTGACCGCCAAAGACATCCAGACCTTCGAGCGTGACGGCGAGAACTGGGTGCGCTTCAAGCTCGCCATCGACGAGAACGACGCCGTGGTGCCCGACGTCAGGGAGCGCGAATACGAAGCCAAGGTGCTTCGTCAGGTGCGCATCGTGCAGGCGTCGGGTGCCGAAACCCGCCCCGTGGTGCGTCTGCCACTGACGCTCGGCCCGATCGAGCAGAACGTCGAATTCACCCTCAATGACCGCAGCCATCTGACCTACCCGGTGCTGCTCGGGCGCCGCTTCATGATGGACATCGCGGTGATCGACATCGGCCAGAGCTACATCTATCCGCGCCCCGAATTTCCGGGTGGCAGCCCGGCGGCCGAAGCCGCGCGCGACCAGCGCGATGACGACGCGGCAGAAGAATGAAGAAGCTTTCACGGCTCCCGTTCTGGCTGATCATCGCAGCCCTGTTGATCGGCGGTGTGGCACTGAGCGTGCACCGCCACGTCACCTTCGAAGTACCCTGGGGACCGGGCGAAGAGCGCGAAATCTGGGAGATCCAGGCGCAGATCAACCTGCGAGCAGCGGGTGAAGCTGTTCGCGTGGATTTTGCGTTGCCCTCCGATCAGGAAGGCTTTCGCGTGCTCACCGAACACACCGCTTCCGCCGGCTATGGCCTGACCTTCGACGATACGCCGGGCGCACGACGCGCGCGCTGGGCCATTCGCTCGGCAGACGGCAATCAACAGCTGTACTACACGGCGCAGATCATGGTGGCCCCGAACGAGCGCGGCCAGGACCTGCCGGCCCCGCCGGTACCCGAAGAAGTGCTGTGGGAGTCGCCGTACGACGTGGCCGCCCAGGACTTGATCACTCAAGCCTGGATGCGCTCGGCCGACGCGTTCAGCTTTGCCCGTGAGCTGGTGCTCAACGTCAGCGGCGACGGCCAGGGCGAAAACGCACGCCTGCTGCTGACGCAGTTCAATGCCCCGGCGCTGGTCGTGCGCCTGCTCAACCAGGCCGGCATCAGCGCGCGCGAAGTGGCGGGCCTGCAGCTGCGCGATGGCCGACGCCGGCAGGCACTCACACCCTATGTGCAGGTGTATCACGACGACGAATGGATGCTGATCGACCCGGTGTCGGGTCAGGAAGGCCGCCCCGACGACATGATGCTGTGGAAGGCGTCGAGCGGCCCGGTGCTTCAGGTCGAAGGCGCCACCAATTCGCAGGTCAGCTTTTCGATGCTGCAACAGAGCCAGCCGGCCAGCGCCGCCGTGCGCGGCTTGAACACCGACAGCACCATCCTCAACTTCTCGATCCACAGCCTGCCGCTGGAAGAACAAGCGCTGTTCATGACCATCCTGCTGATCCCCATCGGGGCGCTGGTGGTCGTGATATTGCGCATTCTGGTGGGCATCAAGACGTCCGGCACCTTCATGCCGGTGCTGATCGCTCTGGCCTTCATCCAGACTTCGCTGCTGACCGGCCTGGTCGGCTTCCTGCTGGTGGTGGCGGTGGGCCTGGTGATTCGAAGTTACCTGTCACACCTCAACCTGTTACTTGTGGCGAGGGTGTCGGCGGTGATCATCACCGTGATCGGCATCATCTCGGTGTTCTCGGTGATGTCCTATCGCTTCGGCCTCAACGCCGGCCTGACCATCACCTTCTTCCCGATGATCATCCTGTCGTGGACCATCGAACGCATGTCCATCCTGTGGGAAGAGGAAGGCCCGAAAGAGGTGCTGATCCAGGGCGGCGGCAGCCTGCTGACAGCCATCGTGGCGTATCTGGCGATGACCAACCCCTGGGTGCGTCACATCACCTTCAACTTCCTGGGTGTGCAGCTCATCCTGATGGCCATGATTCTGATGATCGGCAACTACACCGGTTATCGGCTGCTTGAATTGCGGCGGTTCAAGCCGCTGTCGGGGCGTTGAATCATGTGGGCCGACCCGCGTGATCTGCGCGCCAAGGGCGTGATTGGCATGAACCAGCGCAACAGCCGCTACATCGGTCGCTACAACGACCGGCGGCTGTACCCGCTGGTGGACGACAAGCTGCAGACCAAGCTGCTGGCCACCAAGCACGGCATCGCCTCGCCCGATCTGATCGGCACGGTGAAATCGCAGTTCGAGGTACGCCACGTGGCCGAAATGGTCACCGGCCGCCCCGGCTTCGTCATCAAGCCCGCCAAGGGCAGCAGCGGCAAGGGGATTCTCGTCATCGAGCGCATCGACGGCGACGAATACGTCAAACCCAGCGGCGCGCGTATCGGCAGGGACGACCTGGAGCGTCACGTCTCCAACATCCTGTCCGGACTGTATTCGCTGGGCGGCTCGCCCGATGTGGCCATCGTCGAAACCCTGATCAACTTCGACGAGCGCTTTGCCGACTTCACCTACGAAGGGGTGCCCGACATCCGCGTGATCGTGTTTCGCGGCTATCCGCTGATGTCGATGATGCGGCTCTCCACGGCGGCCTCCGACGGCAAGGCCAACCTGCACCAGGGCGCGGTCGGGGTCGGGCTGGACATCGGCAGCGGCACGGCGGTGCGTGCGGTGCAGTTCGACCGCCCGTGCAAGGTACACCCGGACACCGGGCGCGACGTCTCCACGCTGCGCATTCCCGACTGGAGCACGCTGCTGCATCTGTCCGCAGCCTGCTACGACATGACCAAGCTGGGTTACCTCGGCGTAGATTTGGCGCTCGACCGCGACCTCGGCCCGATGCTGCTCGAACTCAACGCCCGCCCCGGCCTGGCCATCCAGATGGCCAACGGTGAAGGCCTGAAAGGCCGCCTCGATCTCATCGAAGCGCAGCACGAAGAGCGCAGCGTGGAAGAGCGGGTGGCCTTCTCCGTGCGTCATTTCAGCCGCAACGAAGCCGCCATCGCGGCCTGATCGTCAGGGCCGCAACACGAACAGCAGCGCCGACAGACTCAACACCGAAAACAGCGTCGACAGAAACACCGCCGACGCCGTGCTCGACAGACACACCTGATAGCGCTGCGCAAACAGGTACGGGGTGACGCCGGCCGGCAAGGCCGCCAGCGTCACTGCCACCACAGTCCACAGCTCCGGCACATCGAAAACATAGCGCGCCAGCAGCCACACCAGCAGCGGGTGGACCAGCGTTTTCAGCACCACCAGCGCCATCGGCTCGCTCAGGTTGCCCGACAGCGTGTAGCGCGTGAGTGACGCCCCCAACGCAAACAAGGCACACGGCGCAGCGGCCGCGCCGATGCCCCTGGCAATCGAATCCACGGGCCCCGGCAGCGGAATACCCACCATCGCGAACACCAGCCCGGCCGACAAACCCCAGATGATCGGCGTGGCGGCCACGCCCTTGAACAATGTCCATAGCAGCGTGCCGACGCTCTGCCCCTCCCCGCGCGCCGCCTCGATCAGCATCGTGGTGGGCGGCAGCAGCACCAGACTGTGGCACGCGATGAGCGCGAACAAAGGCAAGGCCGCGTCCGGCCCGTAGGCCGTGATCACCAGCGGAATGCCGAGCATCGCAGTGTTGGAGAAGCTTCCGCCCAGACCGAGCACGCCCTGCTCGTCCAGCCCGCGCCCGAAGAAATGCCGCCCCACCAGCATCGCGCCGCCGAACACCACAAAGGCGCCGCCGAAATACGAGATCAGATAGCCCCACGGCATGCTGTCCGGCAGCTCGGTCTGCGCGATCGAGCGGAACAGCATGAGCGGAATGGCGAAGTTGAACACGAACACCGACAGCCCGCGATTGGCCGCCTCGTCGAAGGCGCCGAAGCGTGCCGCGGCATAACCGATGCCGAGCGTGCCGAAGATCGGCAGGATGATTCCGAAGATGATGTCCATGCGTGCCCTCTCAGGCCGCGATGCTGTCGAGCCGCGGCACGGCCGACAGCAGCTTGCGCGTGTACTCGTGCTGCGGCGCGGCCAGCACTTCTGCGGTGCGGCCGCTCTCGACCAGCTTGCCAGCGTGCATCACCGCCATGCGGTCGGAGAGGTATTCCACCACGCCCATGTTGTGGGTGATGAACAGCATGCCCAGACCCTCTTCATCGACCAGCCGGCGCAGCAGCTTGAGGATGCCGGCCTGCACGGACACGTCGAGCGCAGAGGTGATCTCGTCGCACAGGATGAAGCGCGGCTCGAGCACCAGCGCGCGGGCAATTGCCAGACGCTGACGCTGGCCGCCGGAGAACTCGTGCGGGTAGCGCCACAGGCTGTCGGCAGGCATCTCGACGCGCTCGAGCAAGGCGGCTGCGCGGGCGCGGCGCTCGTCGTCGTTTGCGCCCACGCCATGCACACGCATGGGCTCGATCAGGGTGGTGGCAATCGGCAAACGCGGATTCAGGCTGGAGCCGGGGTCCTGGAACACCACCTGCATGCGGCGGCGCAGATGCCGCATGGCGTCGCCCTTGAGATGGGTGATGTCTTGCCCTTCGAGCGCGAGGGTGCCCGCCGTGGGCTCGGTCAGGCGCAGCAGTGCGCGGCCCAGCGTGGTCTTGCCACAGCCGGACTCGCCCACCAGCGCCACCACTTCACCGGGGTGCACATCGAGGCTGACGCCGTCGACTGCGCGGAATTGATCGACCACGCGCCGCAGCAAGCCGCGGCGCACCGGAAAGTGCACGGCCAGATCACGCACCTCGACCAAGGGCTGAGGCGCGGCCTGCTGACGCGCGAGGCGCGGCAGGCGCTCGGGCAGCGAGGCGATCAGGCTCTGCGTGTATTCATGGGTTGGATTGCGCAGCACTTCACTGACCGCACCGCACTCCACCAGCTTGCCACGGCGCATCACCCCTACCGTGTCGGCAATGCGCGCCACCACGCCGAAATCATGCGTGATGAACAACATGCCCATGCCGCGACGCTGCTGCAGCTCGCGCATCAGGCGCAGGATCTCCGCCTGCACGGTCACGTCCAGCGCGGTGGTTGGCTCGTCGGCGATCAGCAGTGCCGGCTCGCAGATCAGCGCCATGGCGATCATCACGCGCTGGCGCTGGCCGCCGGACAGGCGATGCGGATACTCACGCATGCGGCTGGCCGCATCGGGAATGCGCACCTCTTCGAGTGCTGCACGGATGCGCTCGCGCCGCGCTGCGGCATCGAGCTCGGGGCGGTGCAGTTGCAGCACCTCGTCAAGCTGCTCGCCGATGGTCATCACCGGGTTGAGCGAGGTCATCGGCTCCTGGAAGATCATGCCGATGCGCCCGCCGCGCACGCCGGTGAGCACAGTGTCCCCTGCGCCGAGCAAGGCCACGCCCGCTTCGCTCTCGTCGAACAGATGAATCTCGCCGCCCGGGTGACGATGGCGTGCATGCGGCAGCAAGCCCATCACCGACAGGGCCGTCACCGACTTGCCGCTACCGGACTCGCCCACCAGACAGAAGGTTTCGCCGCGCCGGATCTCGAGGCTCACGCCGTCGACGGCGCGCATCCACTGCCGGCCGTCGGACAGTTCGGTGACGAGGTCGCGGATTTCGAGCAGCTTCATGCCTGCCCTCCGCCCGCGGCGCGCTGCGTGTGCGGGTCGACCGCGTCGCGCAGGGCCTCGCCCACCAGGTTGTAGGCGAACACCGTCAGGAAGATCGCCCCGCCGGGGAACACCGCCAGCCACCAGTTGAAGTTGGACGACTGCACGGCCTGATTGAGCAGTTGCCCCCACGACGGGTCATCCACCAGCCCGAGGCCGAGGAACGACAGCGTTGTCTCCGCCAGAATCGCCGAGGCTACGCCGAAGCTCGCCGCCACCAGCAAGGGCGCCACACCGTTGGGCAGCATGTGACGGAACAGGATGGACGGCAGCGGCAGGCCGCTGGCAATCGCCGCCTGCACGAAATCCTGCTGGCGCAGGCGCAGGAATTCAGCGCGCACGTAACGTGCGTAGCCCGACCACGAGGTGATGCCGATGATGATCATCATCATGTAGATCGAGCGGCCGAAGAAGGCCACGAAGGTGAGCAGCAGAAACAGCGTGGGGATGGCCTCGAAGATCTCCACCAGGCGCATGCCGATGATGTCGACCACGCCCGAGAAATATCCCATCAGCCCGCCGATGATGGTGCCGATGACCAGCGCGATGCCGGTGGCGATGAAACCGATGCCCAGCGCAATGCGCGAGGCGTGGATCATGCGCGAGGCCACGTCCGCGCCGTTGTCTTCCGTGCCGAACCAGTGCGAACGGCCATCGGTGGCTGCAAACGGCGCCTCGATGCCGGTGTCGCCGAAGTCACGCAGGTAGTCCTTGGCGGAATACGGAATCGGCGTGCGCACCACCACCTCGACCCGACCGCTGGCCTCCAGCTCGCGGTATTGCTCGTAGATCACCAAAGACGGCGGCGCAACCGTGGCCCATGCCACCACGCCTACCGCCGCCACCGCGGCAAACCAGCCCGCAAAGCGGAGGAACGCCGGGCCACGCACACGCCACGCCACCAACGCCAGCAGCAAGCCGGACAACCAGGTGATGTCGGTCGCATCCAGATGACGGAAAGCCGGAAAGCTGGTCTGCCCCTCGACCACCAGCATCAGCGGGTGGCTGTTGGCGATGAACGGCGCAAACGCCGCCACCAGCGCCAGAAAGCCAATCCAGGCGATGCCGATACGGGCGCTGGTGCGCACCAGCAACGCAGCCATCACCTGCGCGGACCACGGGCGCGAGGCCTTCACGACGGGCACGGCGGGCTCAGTCATAACTCACCCGCGGGTCGGCAATGGCGTAGGCAATGTCGGCCAGCAGATACCCGGCCAATGTCAGCAAGCCGGAAATCAGCGTCACCGACAACACCAGCTCGCGGTCGCGCGTCTGCACCGCCTCGATGGCCAGCTTGCCCATGCCGTCGATGGAGAACAGGCTCTCGACGATCACCGAGCCGGCCAGCAGGCTCGGCAGCAACGATGCAGACACCGTGATCAAGGGCAACAGCGAATTGCGGAAGACATGACGCCACAGCACCGTCTCTTCATCCACGCCCTTGGCGCGCGCGGTGCGCGCGTAATCGGCGGCAAGGTTTTCAAGCAGGGATGCGCGCGTGAGCTTGGCGAGAAACGCCAGACTGCCGTACGACAAGGCGACCACCGGCAGCACCAGATGCCAGGCGCGGTCGAACAGGTAGCCCGACTGCACCACCTGTGCTCCGGCAGCGCGCGCAATCATCACGCCTACCACCAGTCCTACACAGCCCGCCAGCGCAATGCGCAGTGCCGTACCCGGAATACCCGCCAGCGCGCCGAACAACACCCCGCCGGTCAGCGCCAGAAACACATGCAGCAGGCCCGGCGCCCAGCCGGCCACGTCGGCCGCCATGGCGTAGCCCAGCACCACACCCATCACCGCACCGCCGATCTGCCGCGGCCGCTGCGCCGCCACCGCAACGCCCCACACCAGCAAAGCCGTGGCCAGCACCACGAACAACAGCATCAGCAATACATCCGAGCCACTGGCGAGCCACGGCAGGAAGGTCTGATCGACCGCCTCGCGCCGCACCAGTCCGCCCGTTGGAAACCAGCGCCAATGCTGCTCTGAAGCGAAGAAGCCGATGAACAACACGCCCGCCAGCATGGTCGGCACCGACCACAGGCCTAGCAAGGCCACGTTGGAGCCGACGTCGAAACGTCCGCCACGCGTGCGTGCCGCCTGCACGCCGATGGCAATGGACGCGGCGTAGATCAGCGGAATCGACAACAGGTTGAGCAGCAGCGTGATCGGCAGACGTTCGGCCAGCAGATCGGTCACCGGGCGGCCGTAGCGGAAGCTGACGCCCAGATCCGGCCCTTTGGTGAGCGAAAACGCGCCCAGCGAGCCGTCGGCCTCACGCTCGAAACCGATCGGCGAAATGTTGTTGAGCCAGCGCAGATACTGCACGGGCGCAGGCTGATCAAGCCCGTAGAGCTTGTTGTAGTAGTCCTCCAGCGCCTTGCGCGCTTCGGGCTCGAGATTGTTGCCGTCGATCAGCGACTGCGCGGTGAGGCCCCCGGGCGCAAGCGCCATCACGGCAAACACCACCAAGGTGATGCCGAGCAGGGTCGGCACCATCAGCAGCGCGCGGCGCAGCAGGTAATTCAGCATGCCGGGCTTACCTGCGCCGCTGCTTGGCGGAGGGCACCCAAATCTCGACCGGCACCGCCGTCAGGTTGAGCCCCAATGCCGTGTTGTCCAGCCCGTCGATGCGCCCGTCGATGAAAGCCAGGGTGCTGCGGCGGAACAGGAAGGTGTAGGGCTGATCCTGCACCAACAGGTTCTCTGCCTGGCGCCACAAGCCCATGCGGCGCGTTTCATCCACCTCCGCACGGGCGGCGTCGATCAGTCGGTCGAGTTCGGGGTTGCGATAGTTGATGAAATTGTCACCACCATCGACGATCTGGCTCGAATGGAAAATCTGGAAGATGTCAGTCTCGACACCCGAGGTCCAACCCAAGGTGATGGCATCGAAATCCTTGCGGTTGAGGTTGTCGAGCATCACCGACCATTCGGTGGGGCGCGGCTTCATGACGATGCCCGAGCGCGCATACAGATCACGCAGGAAGAGCACCATGCGGCGCGTGTCTTCGCTGTCCTGGAAGAAGGTCAGTTCGAACTCGAAGGGCTTGCCGTCGGCGTCCTCGAGAATGCCGTCGCCGTTGCGATCGGTATAACCGGCCTCGGCCAGCAGCACCTTGGCGCGCTCGATGTCATGCGGCACCGGCGTGAGCAGCGGGTCATGCTGCTTCGAACGCGGGCTGAACGGGCTAAGCGCCGGCTCGGCATAGCCCAGGAACACCTCTTCGATGACGCGATTCACGTCGGTGAGGTAGCTCATCGCCAAGCGCACGCGCGGGTCGGCAAAGCGCGTGTCCTTGCCGCCGCGCTGCTGGTTCCACGCAATGTAGCTGTAGCCGGCAGTCGGGCTCATGTACTCGAAATGCTGCGTGCGCTCGTTCAAGCCCTTGTCATCGAGCAGTTGCTGATACTCGCGCGGGCGAGCCAGGTACAGATCGATGTCGCCGTTGCGGAAGGTCGTCAGGCGCGCGCTGTCGTTCTCAATGACGCGCCACACGATGCGGTCGAACGAGCCATCCACCGCCCCCCAGTAGCGCGGGTTACGCTCGAGCTCGATGCGCCCCTGATCGGGCGTCCAGCTCTCGGGGTCGGCCAGCCGGTAGGGACCTGAACCCAGCAGCAGCCCACGGCTCTCGTTGAAGCGGCGCGGCTCATCCAGAAAGCGACGGTAGAAATGCTCCGGCATGATGGCCATGCCGCCCGCCAAAGACAGGCTGTTGAAATACGGCTCGGCGAACACGAACTCCACCGTGTAGTCATCCACGGCGGTCACGCTCTCGATCTTGGCGTAATAGGCACGCGAACGCGGCGCGGCAATCGCCTCGGTCATCACGAACTCGAAGGAGAACGCAACGTCGCGCGCCGTCAGCGGCGTGCCGTCGGAGAAGGACACGTCACGTTTGAGGCGGAAGGTGATGCTCATGCCATCGGGGGCGATAGTCCAGTCCTGCGCAATCAGCCCCTGCCACTCGAGCGTATCCGGGTCGCGCGACAGCAAGGATTCGAGCACGTAGTTCTGCACTTCGGACGCATACGCATCGGACGACACCAGCGGTGTGATGGTGCTCAGACCGGTACCGAAGGCCATCATCAGCCAGTCGCCCGTCGCGTATTCCGGGTCGCCCGCCGCACGACGGGCGCGGGCAAACGCATCCGCTGCGGGCTGGCTCGTGCTGGCTGAATCGCCCGGCGCACCACGGAAATCGGCCGTGCGCACGCTTTGCTCAAGCTCGCGCAACAAGCCGCGCGTGCGCCGGATGTCTTCCGCCTGCTCCTGCATCACGCGCGTCATGTCACCCATGCGCTGCCACTGCCGATCCACCTGGATCATCACCAAGACCAACAGCGCGACGATCAGGCCGAAACCGACCCACATCACCCAGCGACCCGTACCCGTTGCGTTCTTCATGCCGTCTGCCCGAAGCCTCGAAGTGTGTCTCGGACAAACTTTAACCCAATTCGTGCCGCGCGCCGGAACCCGCATCTGGCGTACCATCGAGGCCTCTTCAGCCCGACTTCGCACAGATCTGCTCATGCTCCGTCACAGCCTTCTCGCCGCGGCCCTGCTGGCTGCCCTGCCTGCCGCCCAGGCCGATGAGTCCTTTCGCAACTGCCTTGGCGAACTGCGTGCCGAATCAGGCAAACGCGGCATCACCACGGCCACCTTCGACCGCCACACCGGCGCGCTTGAGCCCGACATGGACGTCATCGCCCTGCTCGACCGCCAGCCCGAGTTCTCCACCCCGATCTGGGACTACATGGCCGGCCTGGTAGACGAAGAGCGCGTGATCGAAGGCCGTGCAATGCTGCAAAAATGGAGCGCTGAACTGGCGCAGATCGAAGGCGATTATGGCGTCGACCCTGCGGTGGTGGTGGCTGTATGGGGCGTCGAGAGCAACTATGGCGGCAGCTTCGGCACGCGCCCGGTGATCCGCTCGCTGGCCACCCTGTCATGCATCGGGCGGCGCCAGACCTTCTTCCGCGGCGAGTTGTTCCACGCGCTGAAAATCGTCGAAGACGGCCACATCAATGCCGAAGACTTCAAGGGCTCGTGGGCCGGCGCCTTCGGCCACACGCAGTTCATGCCCTCGACGTTCAACCGTATCGCAGTGGATTTCGACGGCGACGGCCGCCGCGACCTGATGGGCAATGTCCCTGACGCGTTGGCCTCCACCGCCAACTACCTGTCCCGCTCGAACTGGCAAACCGGCCAGACCTGGGGCTTCGAAGTAAAACTGCCCAAGGGCCTCGACACCTCCAATGCAGGCCGCCGTAACAAGCAGGCCATGGACGAATGGAGCCGGCTCGGCCTGCGCAAGGTCGATGGCTCGTCGCTGCCGGGCGGTGCGCCCCAGGCCGGCCTGCTGCTGCCTGCCGGCGCGGAGGGCCCGACGTTTCTGGTGATGCGCAACTTCGACGCGATCTTTTCGTACAACGCGGCCGAGAGCTATGCGCTGGCCATTGCACACCTGGCTGACCGCATCCGCGGCGGCAGCGGCGGCAGCCCCTTCGTCACCTCGTGGCCCACCGACGACCCGGGCCTGTCACGTGCCGAGCGCCGTGAAGTGCAGGAATTGCTCATCGCCATGGGGCATGACATCGGCGGCGTGGACGGCATGATCGGCACCAACACCCGCCGCGTCATACAAAGCATTCAGCCCGAACTAGGCCTTGAGGCCGACGGGCGCGCAGGGCGCAAGCTGCTTGAAGCGCTGCGCAATGCCAAACCTTGAACGCGGGGCCAGCCCCAGGGGCAAGGCTTGCAATCGGGCAAACTGCCCCCAGTTGCTGGTCTGTCTGCCCTTGAAACCCTGCGCCTGACGCGCAGCATCGGCAGCCCCGCCCATTTCGGAGTTTGTTCATGCAATACGACCCCCGCAGCCGCAACACATTGTCTGGCAAGCCGCCCGGCATTTTTGCCCGCGTGGTAGGCGTCATTCTGGCCGTGGCCCTGACGGCCGTTGCGCTGATGTTTTCGGTGGTGGTCTTCGCCATTGCAGTCGCCGTCGGTGCGGTGATCTGGGGCTGGCTGTGGTGGCGCATGCGCGCGCTGCGCAAGCAGATGGAGCAAGACCCGCGCTTTCAGGAAATGCGTCGTCGGCAGCAAGCGGCCAACGGCGACGTGATCGAGGGTGAAGTCATTCGCGAAGTGCACGAAGAAGAACACGAACGACGCAATTGAGCCCCGGGGCGGATTGCCCCGCTCAGCCCAGGCGCTGAAGCTCGAAAGCCTCCACCAGCACCCCGTCGAAACCCGCCTCTATGGCGGCCGCTCGATTCACCTCCAGCACGCGCGTATCGAAGCCATGGCCGCGCGTGCGCAGATTGCGCGACTGCTGTGAGTCATGCAGGCGCAGCAGTCGCGCTTTCCATTCCGCCTCTTCGGCACCCAGCATGGTGTAGAGATCATCCCGCATGCCCAGTGTCTTTGCGTCACGGTTGAGCCACGCCCACACCGACAGCGCATCGCGCCGGGCAATGTGCTCGAAGATCGACCACGTGCGCTGATGCGCGGTATTGCTGTCGTTGCCGTGCGGCATGAACACGCACTGCGGCCGAACCTCGGCAAGAAAATCGGCAACGCGCTGGCGATTGGTCTCGTCTTCGAGCTGATGTCCGCGCTCGTCCTCCGCCAGACGCAGAAAACGCAGATGGTCGGGCGGCAAACCGAAAGCGGCACAGCTCGCACGCTGCTCCACCTCACGCAAGGCGGCCTTGGCAGCGATGGTGCTTGCACCACGATAGCCGTCCTCCACTCCCGAAGCCCCGGTCGTCAACACCGCCACGTGCACCTGCCAACCGTTGCGCGCGAATTCGTTCATCGTCACGGCGATGGCATCGAAATCATCGGGATGAGGCGCGAGCACCGCCAGCACGCCGTCTCGCGGCAACTGCAAGGTGTTCAGACACAGCGGACGCTTTTCACTCAGCACCGCGTCCAGTAGCTGCAAAACTCCCGACATGCGCTCAGCCCGCCTGTTGCCACAGGCCAATCAGCACGTCGCGCTGACTGGCAATTTCGTCAATCGACATCTCGATCACCGGTCCGCTGATGGTGTGACCAGCGTAGGCTGCCTTCAGCTTCACGTCGGCTCCACGCGGCGCAAAGACGACTTCGGACTGACCGGGCAGCAAGCGCTTCTGACGGTCATGCGGTTCGATCATCACGCTGCCGTTGGTGAGATTCAGCGTGGCTTCGAGCTCGCCCGGCTGCTCGGAAGTCAGCACGGCATGCACCGTGCCGGAAACCAGGCGAAATTCGTTGGCGAGCGCCAGCGCCTGACGGCGTACGAGCTTGTTGCGCTCATCCGGCTTGTCCGGCAAAGGCCCTTGCAAACGCCCAGCCAGACGGCGCAACTCGTCGTCGGTGAGGTGAGGGGCGGCACGAAGAAGCGTCTCACGCTCAAGGGCGGCAGGGGCCGCCTCGACGTCCAGCGTGATGGTGTGCGAATGACGCTCGATGGACACACCTGAAGCAGCCAATTGCTTGGCAGCGATGGTCGGCAAGCCCTGCAGCACCATGGCGCCGAGCGCTTTGGTGAGCGATTGCTGCAAAGCCTCAGCCGGCAATTCGCTCATTTCCTGCGGAATGGAAAGCTGAAAATCAAAAGCCAATTTCACGTGGACGGCGGGTGATTTCATTTTAGGCGGCTCTCCATGACGGTGGCACTATGCCCCATCACGACCGCACTGCAAACCCCGATTTGATCAGACCGTTTCAAGCCGGTTGCGACCTGCCACCTTGGCCTTGCGCAAGGCCGCGTCGGCGCGGTTGATGGTTTCCGACGGCGACTCTCCGGAGCGGTGCTCGGTGAGACCGAAGCTGATGGTCACCGAGATGCCGATGCCGCCCTGCTCCACACGAGCGTCCGCCACAGCTTCACGCACGCGCTCGCATACCGTAATGGCCGTATGCAAGCCTGATTCCGGCAAGGCGATGACAAACTCTTCACCCCCCCAGCGTGCAAATACGTCGTAGTCACGCAAGGTTGAGCGCACAACGTGTGCGACACGACACAACACTTCGTCGCCTACCTCGTGGCCGTAGGTGTCGTTGACGTTCTTGAAATGGTCGATATCAAGCACCGCGAGGGCAAACCCGGCGCCGACGCGACTGGCACGTTCGACTTCCTCACGCAGACGCTCGGTCATGTAGCGACGATTGCCGATGCCGGTAAGCGGGTCGCGCAAGGTCATTGCCTTGAGCTCTTCGTTCAGATGCAACAACTGACTCTGATAGCGGTCGGAGATGCGTGCAAGCTTTTCGAGCCGCACGATCTGGCGGTCGTACTCGCGGATCAGGTCCAGATTCTGGGTGCGTGAGACGTTGTGATAGCCATCCGAAATGCGGACGAGCTTTTCCAGGCGGCCGCGCAACTCTTCGTTGCGGGCCAGCAGGCCAAGCATCACCGGACGCATCGGGTTGGCGGCCTGCGCGGGATCATCAAGCAAGGCACACGCAAGCGAAATCAGCTCGCGCTCATCCTGATTCAGGGGAACGACAACGTCAGACATCATCCTTTTCGATCTCGAACGGGAAGGTGCAGTCCTCGCGGAATTCGGCTGCGAGATCGGCCACTCGTTCATTTTGTGGGTCATGGTGCCACTGCACCGCCACCTCGCGCCCGCCGCGGTGGGCATCTTCGAGCATGTCGAAAATGTCCATCATGGCTTTCACCGAACTGGTGTTCATGTACATCAAGCGCAGCTCAAGTCGCAGAGGGCGGCCGGAGCCAGCGAGATAACGCTCGATCCAGTCAATCACCACGCCGAAGAACTCGTAGGAGTTCTCCGGAAACGAATCACCACCCAGCGCCAGGATACCGGCGTCCCACTGTCCCTCCACAGAAGGCGTGGATTGTGTGGCTTCGATACTCAGCTCGTTCATCTTCAGCGTTTTCCTTCGCGTTCCATTCAGATCACTGCGCGCAAGCTGCAGAACACCCGGTTTTCATCCAGATCGGACAAGGTCACGGCCAACGGCTGAGTGGATTTTCGAGCAATGTCGATCAAGCCCAGCCCGGCCCCGGAAAGTGCGCCGGCTTCGCGCGGTTTGCGCAGTTGTTCTTTATAGGCCGCTTTCAACTCGGCCTTGTCCATTCCGGCAAGCTCGCCGATGCGCCCGACCAGTGCCTCGCCATCGCACCGCTCGACCTGATTGCCGGCCTGAACGGCGTAACGGCCATCTTCTTCACGCGCAACCACCACCGTCACGGAGCTTTCATTTTCATCGTAGCCGCGTGATTTGCAGTAATGCCGAATATTCTGTGTCAATTCGATATACACGCCGAATACGTCCATCACGGCAGAGGGCTGCACTTGCTCGGCGGTGAGGTAGTTGCGCAAGGCGTTGCCGAGCTCTTCAATGAGCCCGTGCGAGATCGGACCATTGAAGCACAGCAGGATGCGGCGGCGCGTGAATTGGTCACGCAGGTCGAACAGGTCGATGGCGTTCATGGCAACTCGTTCAGTCCAGACGGAAAGATAGTATCGTGATGTCGTCGCGCTGCGGAAACTCGCCGCGATACGCCTCAAGCTCCCGATCCAGTGCTTGAGCCTGCTCGGCCATCGGCAGCTTCGCCATATCCCGCAGCAGTTCGGCAAAACGCGTGTTGCCGAATCCGAAGCCACGCTCCCCGCCAGACTGATCCAGAAAACCGTCGGTGGCAAGGTAATAGCTGGTATTCGGTGTAAGCCCCAACTCAGAATCCTCATACTCGCCACGACGCCGATCGCCGATCGCCCGCCTGTGACCACTGACCTCGCCCTGCTCGACGCCGTCGCTCCAGTACAACGATATCTTGGCGCCGGAAAAACGCATGCGCCTGGTGGCTCGATCGACGCTGACAAGCCCGACGTCCATATTGGTGGCGATGCCTTTGGGCAGATCGAAATCAGCCAACAGGGTACGCATTGCGTCGTCGGTATGCCGCAGGATCGCCGCAGGCGAATCAATCCCCTCGTGCTCGATGGCCAAGTCGATGGCAGTACGCGCCAGCATGGTCATCAGCGCCCCCGGCACGCCATGGCCGGCGCAGTCCACCACACCGACAAGGCAGCGCTCACCCTCGGCGCGGAACACGTAGAAGTCTCCTCCCACCACATCACGCGGACGCCACAGCACGAAGTGGTCGTCACCGAGCACTTGCGAAATCTGGCGATCCGGCAAGGTGGCGCGCTGAATCACGCTGGCGTAGTCGATGGAGGCACGAATCTGGCGGTGGGCAGCTTCCATCTCGCGGTTGCTGCGCTCAAGTTCGGCGGTGCGGTCACGCACTTCACTCTCGAGTTGCGTGGTATGCGTGCGCACCTGATTGGCCATGCTGTCGAAGGCCCGGCTGAGATCCCCGATCTCGTCCGACGAAGCCGCTGGCAGCGACACCTCGTAGCGCCCGCGCGCAATTTCGGTGGCGGAACGGCGCAAGCCGCGCAAGGGCTCGAGCACGATGCGATCCACCGCCCACGCTGACAACCCCAGCAGCAGCAATACCACCACGGCCATGCCGATCAGCACGCTGCGCACCCATCCACCCTCGAGCACTTCTGCCACGTTCAGATCGACCGCGGTGACGATGTGCCAACGCAGTTCCGGCGCGTAGGCCACCGCCAACAGCTGCTCGTGCCCGTCGAGTTCAGCGCGCAGGGTCTGCACGCTTTCGGGGGATTGCTCGGCGCGCGCCATGGCTTCGCGCATGGCGCGTCGATCCTGCTCCAGGGCGAACAGGCGGCTCAGGCCACCGCCGGCGTCTTCCACCCCCGCGGCCGAGCCGTAGGCGATCAGCGATGCATCAGGGTGCGCCTGGATGGCGCCGCCTTCGTCGAGGATCACCGGCGTAACGCCTGGCTCGGTCACCGACACAAAAGCGCGGATGAACTCACCCAGATCGAGACCGGTACCGGCCAGACCAATGCGCCGCTCGCCATCCGTGACCACCGCGTTGAGCCACACGCGCGTGGTGCCCAACGCTTCATCCGGATTGACGTTGATGTTGAACGACTCGTCGCCCGCCATGGTGTTGTAGAACCAGGCGTCCTTGGCGGCCGCCCGATCCAGCACGTAGCGCGGCTCATCGCTCCACGGCCCCGGCTCGTCGTTGTAGTAATACTTGCCGCTCAGGGCGCTGGCGAAAAAATACGAATGACTGCTGAAATCGGCACGATAGCCTTCGGCTTCCTCGAAGAAGCGGCGCTTGGACTCCGGGTTGTCCTCGTCGAGCACCCATTCGCGCGACAGCACCGAGCCTGCCAGACGGGTAGCCAGCGCCAGATCGCGCGTGACAGGCGCAACGATTTTCTGCAGGTTGAGCTGGGTGAAATTGCGTGCGTAGGCTTCGCCGAAATGGCTGCGCACGCCGTCGAGCAGTTGCCAACCGACCACGACGGCCGGAATCAATGCCAGCAGGCAGGCAAAGAGCAGCGCGACCATGGATTTCGCCCGCAACCCGACCACCAGTGCTCCCATGCCACCACTCTCCCGGGTAACAGACCTGCTCAGGCCTGGCCAGATTGCCCGGCGGGGACGCCGCGGCTGTATATATGGCCGCGGATTTTAGCACAGCGCTTCCGGCCTTCAGCCGGCCTCAGAGAGACAAAAAAAACGGGCGCCACGCGGCGCCCGTCGAGTCTTGCGGAACCACGTCGCTCAAGAGTATGGGCGCGGATCTTCGACCGAAATGCGGTACTGGTGCGTGACCTTCTCATCGCTCTCTTCACCTTCCGGCAGCTCCTGCAGGAAGCGTGCGTCGACCGGTGCCATGTACAGCGGGCGACGGTTGCCGTCGGGCATGTCTTCCCACTCGAAAACGATGTAATAACCGCCGGCGAAACTGATCATGTCGAGCGTGAACATCCCGACCATTGAACCGCCCCGAGAAACGAGGCAGCGGACTTTGGCGACATCCATGAGGAATTCCTTGCTGAAACCGCCATGAATGCATCACGGCGGAACGGGTAACAGTTTGAAAAATGCGGCCGTCTTGGCCTCGCTGCTTGCTAAGTTGGAGCCGATGCTGCCGGCCCCAAATGGGAAGCCGCACGGTATCAGAAGCCCGACCACCGGTCCAGCGCACCACCCCACGACAACGAACTGCAGAGGATTTGACCTACCTCAAATTGCCCATAAAAAGCAGGCGTACCATGCACTCGTGACTGAAACGGATATGACGGATGACGTGTTTCTGGCGCTGTCTAGAATACACATCGGAAGTCGGCCGCAACGCTGTACCGGCTTCATAAAAACCAAATCAAAGGAGACAGACATGCACGCAGCAGAAATCATGACTCGCAACGTCATTACCGCTACGCCGCAAACCGAGGTGCGCGCGATCGTCGATCTGATGATCAAGAACCGCATCAGCGCCGTTCCGGTGGTCGACGGCAGTGGCCGCGTCATCGGCATGGTCAGTGAAGGTGACTTGATGCGCCGTGTCGAAAACCGCACCGAGCGCCGTGATTCGTGGTGGCTCACAGCCTTGTTCTCCGCCACCAACGACGCGGATTCCTACGTCAAGTCACATGGCCGTCGCGCCGAAGACGTGATGACGCGCGACCCGATCACCATCAGCGAGGACACCCCGCTGTACAAGATCGCGCAGACCCTCGAAAAGAACCACATCAAGCGCGTGCCGGTGGTGTCCGACGGCCGATTGGTCGGCATCGTCAGCCGCTCCAACCTGCTGCAGGGCTTTTCGACCATGCAGGCCGACACCCGTGCCGGCGTTGCGGATGATTCGACCATCCGCAGCCACATCGTGAAGGAAATCGACGTCAAGCTGGGCATCTCCGGCAACACCACCAACGTCGTGGTGGTGAACGGCGTGGTCACGCTGTGGGGCCTGGTCGAGACCGAAGCGCAGAAGCGCGGTGCCGCCATCGCGGCCGAAGGCACGCCGGGCGTGGTCGCGGTGCATAACAACCTGGGCGTGGCGCCGACGGTGATCGGCCCCTACTGATCGCCCTTCACACGAGCAAGCCACGGCCGCCTTCGGGCGGCCGTTTACATTGGTGCGTCATTTGACGATGCGCAGCGAGCTGCCCGCGGCGCCTGCCACCACTTCCAGGCGCACATCCATGCGCTCGCGCAACTCGGCCACGTGAGAGATCACGCCCACCATGCGGCCACCCTGCTGCAGGTCGATCAGGGTACGCAGGGCGAAGTCGAGGCTTTCCGGATCAAGCGTGCCAAAGCCTTCGTCGATGAAGAGCGTTTCCATCTGGATGCCACCCGAGCGCGACTGCACCACATCGGCCAAACCCAAGGCCAGCGACAGCGACGCCAGGAAGCCTTCGCCGCCCGACAGCGTGCTGGCCGGCCGGCAGGTACCGGTGTAATGATCGAACACCTCAAGCTCCAGACCACCGGCACTGCGCTGGTCGATCACACCACGCAAGCGGCGCAACTCGAAACGGCCACGGCTCATGCGCGTGAGGCGCAGCGAGGCGGCCTCCAGCACTTCGTCCAGCAAGGTGGCCAGCACGAAGCGCTGGAAGGTCATGCGCAGCGGATTGCCGCCGGCCGACACCTCCGCCAGCCGCCCCAACACCTGGTAGCGCTGCTCGACCTCACCAGCTTCCGCCGCCAGTTTGCCAAGCTCAGCCGACAGGCGATCGGCATCGGCTAGCTTGCGCACGGCTTCCTGAACCGCCAGCAAGGCGTGCTCCAGTGACTTGGCCGCCTCCGCCGCGGCGCTCTCGAGGGCCGCAAGATCAGGCTGCGCGAGCCCTTCGGCTGCACTGCGCGCCTGCTTCAAGCGCGCATCCGCGGCAATGCGCGCCTCATCGTATTCACGAATACGGGCTTCGCTTTCGGCCAGCGTCGCGGCGCTCTGCAGAGCATCGCGCCAGGCAGCTTCGTCCGCAAAGCCGCTGTCGGCAATCGCGCTTGCCAACTGACGAGCGGCCTCTTCAGCAGCACGCGAAGCTCGGCCCAGCTCACTTTCGGCGGCCTGCGCGTCGGCCTGCGCCGCGGCAAAGCGCTGAGCCGCGTTGCGGGCTTCGCTATCGGCGCGCCTGAAGGCTTCTTCAAGCGCCGCACGCTGGTGCTCGACACGGGCGATTTCCGCCTGCAACGCCGCAGGCGCCCGCAGCGCCTCGGGCACATCCTCGCGATACAGCTTGATTTCGGCGTCCAGCGTGGCCAGCTCACGCGCCAGCCCCTCACGCACGGTGCTTGCCTGCTGGGCCGCCTCCTCGGCTGCGAGAATGCGCTGCTCCAACTCGGGCAAACGCTGCGCCAGCTCTTCAAGACGCTGTCTGGCGGCCTTGGCGGCCAACAACTGCTGCTGCAGGGCGGCCATATCGATATCGCCCTCCCCACCTTCGCTTGCCTGCTGTTCAAGCTCGGCGATCAGGCCGCGAACGCCTTCGGCGCGCTTGTCTGCCTCGTGACGCCGCAACTGAGCCGCATCACGCGCCCGCATCGCGCGGCCCACGGTCTCGCGAGCCGTGCGGATGTCGGCCTCGGTCACACTGCCCGGCGCAAGTTGCGCGGGCGCAGGGTGATCGGTGCTGCCACACACCGGACAGGCTTCTGCATGAGACAGCGCTGCCGCCAATTGGCCGGCCTGCGCTGCCAACCAAGCATGTTCGACTTCGTCCTGTGCATGCTGCGCGGCGGCGAGTTCGGTCTGGGCGCTGCGCAGAGTTGCATCGGCCTTCGCCAGTTGCACCTGCGCGCCCTCGAACTGAGCACGAGCCTGTCGCAGGCGCTGCAGATGCTGCTCACGCTTCACCGCAGCGTCGATCTGGTGCTGCACGATCTCGAGCCGATTGGCGGTCTCCAACAGTTGCTCGCGCTCGTTGCGCGCGGCATCGCGTGTCTCGCGCAGGGCTTTCAGAGCCGCCTCGCCTTTGCCTTGCCCGGCATCTTGCTCGCTCAACCGGCGGACGAGGCCTGCGTGACGCTCCAGCGCCTGCGCCAGCGCATTCACGCGCGGCTCAAGGGCCTGCAGGGCGTTCAGCTCCTTTATCAGAGCATCTTTGTGAGGAACACGCGCTGTCTCGCGCTCCAATTGCACAAGCGCCTCGCGCTGCGCGACGGTCGCGTGCTGCAGGGCATCAACGGCCACACGCTGGCGCCTGACCGCTTCATCGCGAATGCGCGCTGCCGTGGCACGCGCCTCGTCCAGCGGCCGCAAACTTGCCGCCGTGCGCCCCGCAGCCAGCGTACGGCGCAAAGCGTCGATCACCTCGGCGTTCTTTGCCTGTCCGGCAACCGCAGCATTGGCCTGCACCAGATCGTGCAGCGCTTGCGCCGCGGCGCGACCGCTGTCCAGCGCCCGTCGTGCATGAGCTTCCGCTTCGCGCGCAGCCACCTCTTTCGGCTTGAGTTGCGCAAGATCGCCTTCGAGCGCAGCGCGTGCCTCGCGTAGGCTTTCAAGGCTGTCGTGCCCGGCGCTGCGCAGCAGCGCCTCGCGCTGAATGCGGTTGGTTTTGCCGACGTCTTCGAGCTCGCGCGCACGGCGTTTGAATTCGTCGCTCAGGGCACGAAAGCGCTCGGTGCGAAACAACGTCTGCAAGATGGCTTCACGCTCGTCCGAACGCGCCGTCAGCAGCTCGCGAAATCGCCCCTGCGGCAACACGATGACCTGACGGAACTGCGCGCTGTCAAAGCCCAGCAGCCCGCGCACGGCCTCGGTGACTTTCTGCGGTTGCGACGCCAGGCTTTTCCAGTCGCCGCTCACCCAGCGGTCGAGTTGCGCTGTCGGTGTGACGTCACGAAAGCCCTCGCCACGCAGCTTGGGGCGTGATTGCGCCGGCGCACGCACGACGCGGTAGCGCTCGGCACCCAAGGCGAACTCGAGTTCGATCTCGGTTGCCAACGCGGCGGCAGCGTGATCGCTGCGCATCGCCTTGGCTTCGCGCTCACCGCCCGAGGTGTCGCCGTACAGGGCGAAGCAGATGGCGTCGAGCAAGGTGGTCTTGCCCGCCCCCGTGGGCCCGTGGATGAGAAAGAGTGCGCGCTCGCCGAGCTCTGTGAAGTCGATGCGCTCGCTGCCGGCGAATGGCCCGAAGGCCTGCATGCGCAGTTGCAAGGGCTTCATGGCAGCTCCCGCTCGGCACGCGCCAAGGCTTCCAGCGCGTCATCCAGTGCGGCCGCCTGTGGCGGCTCAAGCTCGCTACCCGCGACCTCGCGGAAGAAATCGGCAAACAGCGCTCGCGAATCCAGCTCGCGGGCGGGCGTGGTGGCTTCGCGCCCTCCGCCGCGCTGGTTCAACACGGTGCGCTCGCAGCCGAGCACATTCGGATAGACCTCACGCAGCTTCGCCATCGGGTCGAGCAAAGCACCTCGATCACTGAGGCTGGCGAACACGTAATCCTCGCGTGAGCCGCCCGCACCCGCCTGGGCGATCACCTCGGCCAGCGTGCCGCTGACGCGTCGCAGATCACGACGCGGCGCAAGCGTGATGGGCTCGATGCGGAGCGCCCCCGGTGCGCCGATTTCCACCAGCGAAATGCTTTTGGTGTGGTCGGCCTCGGAGAGGGAATACTTCATCAGCGAGCCGGCGTAACGCACGTGGTCGGCGCCGGCGCGCTGTGGCCGATGCAGGTGCCCCAGCGCCACGTAATCGAAGCCGGAGAACAGCCCGGCATCCACCGCGCCGCTGCCGCCCACCGACAACGGCCGCTCGGATTCGCTCTCGCTGGCGCCCGCCACGAAGGCATGCGCCACCACCACCGAGCGGGCGCCCGTCGGGTGCTCGGCACGCACACGCTCAAGCAAGGCCGCCAAGGCGGCGTCATGCCCCACGATCGGCATCGACAGGGCATCACGCACCACGGCTGGCTCGGCATACGGCAATGCATGCACCACCACCTCGCCCCACGCATCGGCGAAGCGCACGCTGGCGCGCGGTGCATCCACGCGTCCGACGATGGTCAGCCCGTGCGCCGCCAGCAGGCGCGCCCCGAAGCCGAGGCGGTCGGGGCTGTCGTGGTTGCCGGCAATGACGATGGTCGGCACGCCTTCACCGAGCACGATGCGCGAAAGCGTGTCATCGAGCAGATTGACCGCCTCGGCGGGCGGCACGGCACGGTCGTAGATGTCGCCGGCAATCAGCACGGCGTCCGGCCGGGTTTCGCGCACCGCGGCCACGAACTGTTCGAGCACGTGGGCCTGATCGTCGATCAGCGAGCGGCCATGAAAGAGCCGCCCGAGATGCCAGTCGGCGGTGTGAAGGAATCGCAAGACGGGGTCTCCGGAGAATCGACCCCGATGATGGAAGCAAGGCGCGCCGCACGCAAGCCGCGCGGCGCGCCGATTACAGAACGCGCTCGATGGCCTCGCGAAGTTCGCGTGAATCCGGCTCCACCGCACTGGGGAACACCGCCACGACGCGACCGGAGCGATCCACCACGTACTTGTGGAAATTCCACTTGGGCTGCTCACCCGACTGGCGCGCCAACTCGCGGAACAAGGGGTGAGCGCCGCTGCCCTTGACCGGGATGGTGGCGAACATGTCGAAGGTCACGCCGAAGTTCACGAAACACACCTCGGCGGCCTTGGCCTCATCCTTGGCTTCCTGCTTGAAATCGTCCGAAGAGAAGCCGAGCACTTTCAGCCCTTTGGGCGCGTACTGCTTGTGCAGCGCCTCCAGCCCCTCGAACTGCCGGGTGAAACCGCAATGGCTCGCGGTGTTTACGATCAGCAAGGGCTGGCCGGCGTATTGCTCGAGATTCACGTTCTCGCTCGAATGCAGGCGACGCATCTCGTGCCCGAGCAATGCGTCTGCGGCCGTTGCCAGCGAGGCTACGCCCGCCAGCGCTGCGGCTAGCATCCAGTTTCCTACTTTCATGGTGCACATCTCCGGTGAACGGCCCGCATGACGGGCCAGGCTTTGACAAACTCAGGGGCTTCGACCACTCTTCATCGCTTTCGTGCCATTGCCGCATTGCACCATGGCTGATCTTCTCTGGTATCAGTACGCCCTCATCGGGCTGATCTTCGTGTGGAGCGGCTTCGTGCGCTCCGGGTTGGGCTTCGGCGGCGCGGCACTCGCCCTGCCCTTTCTGCTTCTGGTACTCAACGACCCGCTGGTGTTTCTGCCGCTGATCGCGGTGCACCTGCTCATCTTCTCGAGCCTCATCGCCTGGAAGGGGCATCGTGCCACGCGTCACCTTGCCAGCAGCGATCCCTCCGCCAGCAACATCGACTGGCCGTACCTGAAGTGGTCTCTGAAAGTGATGATCGTGCCCAAGCTGATCGGCGTGCTGGGCCTGCTCACGCTGCCGCCGCGCGTGATGAGCACCATCATCTTCACCATCGTCATCGGCTACGCCATCGGCTACGTGCTCAACAAGCCGATCCGCAGCAAAGGCCGCAAGCTCGACTTCGTGCTGCTGTCGCTTGGCGGCTATGCCAGCGGCGCGTCGCTGATCGGCGCCCCGCTGATCGCCGCCGTGTATGCCTCGCACGTGGCCAAGCATCAGCTGCGCGATACGCTGTTCGTGCTGTGGTTCATTCTGGTGGTGATCAAGATGGCGTCGTTCCTGATTGCCGGCGTCGACCTGCACCTCATCCATCACCTTTGGCTGCTGCCCTGCGCCTGGATCGGCCACCTGTTCGGCGAGCGTTTTCACCGCCACATCGTCGCCGCCGAGACACCGCTGTTTTTCCGCGTGCTGGGTGTCGTGCTGATCGCCGTCAGTCTGGTGGGGATCTTCTGGAGCCCGAACTAGGGCCGTGCCACGAACACCGGCAAACGCCATTTGAAGGCGATTGCCGCCAGACGAATCACCAGCACAAGCGAGCCGCCCGCCAAGGCCGCCCAGCCGGCCGACACTCCCAGTGCAATCAAGCCCACGAGCAGCAAGGCGCCCGCCCATGAGGCCGTTGCATACAGTTCGCCCGAAAAAACCAAGGGCACCTCGTTGCACAACATGTCACGCAAGATGCCGCCGAACACGCCAGTGATGACGCCCATCAGGCTGGCCACCAGCCAATGCGCCCCCATCGCCAGGGCCGCTTGCGTGCCACTGACCGTGAACAAGGCCAGACCCACCGCGTCGGGCAAGAGGAACAAGCGTGCTGGAAGGCGCACCAAGCGCACCAGCGCAAACGTCGCCAGCCCGGCAACGATGGCGGCAATCAGATACGACGGATCGGCGATCCAGAACACATCGCGGTCGAGCAGCACGTCGCGCAACGACCCGCCACCCAAAGCCGCCGCAAGCGCCACCACCACCATACCGAACAGATCGAAAGGTTTGCGCCCGGCCTCCAGCACGCCCGAAGCGGCATTCACCGCAACGGCTGCAAGCGCGACGACGTGGAGAATCAGCACGAGATCCATGCGCGGGACAATAGCAGATCGCCAAAAACAAAAACGCCACCTTTTTGAGGTGGCGTTTTTGTTTGATTCTGTGGCGCGCTCGGCAGGATTCGAACCCACGACCCCCTGGTTCGTAGCCAGGTACTCTATCCAACTGAGCTACGAGCGCGCTGAAAAGAAGCGGGATTTTAGCACCCCAAATCATTTCGTCAAGCTTTTTGGCGGAGAGGGTGGGATTCGAACCCACGTGCCAAGTTTCCCTGACCATCCGATTTCGAGTCGGCGCCGTTATGACCACTTCGGTACCTCTCCAGTCTTCGACGGAGCTCAAACCGTCGAAGAGCGCGAATTATACGCATAACTTTTTCGACGGACAAACCCCGCCGAGCATAAATCTGCAGGAATTCAGCTTGCAGGCTGCAAAACCTCGACGCCGCCCATCCACGGCACCAGCGCGGGCGGCACGAGGACGCTGCCGTCGGCCTGCTGGTAGTTCTCCAGCACGGCGACCAGCGTGCGCCCCACCGCCAGGCCGGAGCCGTTGAGGGTATGCACCAGCACGTTCTTGCCGTCGGCGCCGCGCACGCGGGCCTGCATGCGGCGGGCCTGGAAATCACCGCAGTTGGAGCACGAGGAAATCTCACGGTAGGTATTCTGCGCCGGCAGCCAGACTTCGAGGTCGTAGGTGCGGCGCGCGCCAAAACCCATGTCACCGGCGCACAGCAACATCTTGCGGTACGGCAGGCCGAGCTTTTGCAGGATGGTCTCGGCGTGGGCGGTCAGCTCTTCGAGCGCGGCGTCCGAACTTTCCGGGTGTTCGATGCGCACGAGCTCGACCTTGTCGAACTGATGCTGGCGGATCATGCCGCGCGTGTCGCGACCGTAGCTGCCGGCTTCCGAGCGGAAGCACGGCGTGTGGCCGGTGAGCTTGATCGGCAGCGTGTCGGCGGGCAGGATTTCTCCGCGCACGAGGTTGGTCAGCGGCACTTCGGAGGTCGGGATCAGGAAGTTGCGCTCGCCCTCGCCGCGCGGCACGGAGAACAGGTCTTCCTCGAACTTGGGCAGTTGGCCCGTTCCGAACATCGAGGCTTCGTTGACCAGGTACGGCACGTAGGCTTCGGTGTAGCCGTGCTCTTGCGTATGGGTGTCGAGCATGAACTGCGCGAGCGCACGATGCAGGCGCGCAAGCGGGCCGCGCATGACGGCGAAGCGCGAGCCGGTGATCTTGGTCGCGGCCTCGAAATCCAGCCCCAAGCGCGCGCCGACATCAACGTGATCGAGCGGCTCGAAATCGAATTCGCGCGGCGCACCGACGCGGGAAACCTCGACGTTGCCGGTTTCATCCTTGCCATCGGGCACGGCGGCATCCGGCAGGTTCGGCAAGCCGGCGACGATGGCCTCGAGGCGCGGCAGCAAGGCGCCCAACTGCAGCTCGCTGGCTTTGAGCTCGTCGCCCAGACCGCCCACTTCAGCCATCACGGCGGAAGCGTCTTCACCTTTGCTCTTGAGCATGCCGATCTGCTTGGACAGCGTGTTGCGTTTGGCCTGAAGATCCTGCGTGCGCGTCTGCAAAGCCTTGCGCTCGGCCTCGAGCGACAGGAACTCGGACGGATCGAAAGTGAAGCCACGGCGCGCCAGGGCGGCGGTAACGGTATCGATCTGATTGCGAAGTAGCTGAATGTCGATCATCGGGAATCCGGGGTACGGGTTATTCGGTGTTGTCGCCGCGGGCGGCGGCGTCGAGTTGTCGGAGGCGAGCCAGCTTGGCCGCGATCTGCGTTTCCATGCCGCGATCCACTGGTCGATACCAAGCGGGCGGCGACATGCCGTCGGGCAGATACTGCTCGTTGGCCGCGTAGCCCTCCGGCTCATCGTGCGCGTAGCGATAGGCCTGGCCGTAGCCGAGCCCTTTCATGAGTTTGGTGGGCGCATTGCGCAAATGCAGCGGCACCGGGCGCGATGCATCGTCGGCAACGAATTTGCGCGCCGCATTATAAGCCTTGTAGAGCGCGTTCGATTTGGCCGCGCAGGCCAGGAACACCACAGCTTGGGCCAGCGCCAGCTCGCCCTCCGGGCTGCCGAGGCGCTCGAAGGCGTTGCAGGCGCTCAAGCTGATGTCGAGCGCACGCGGGTCGGCCAGGCCGATGTCCTCACTGGCCATACGCACGATGCGCCGCCCCAGATAAAGGGGGTCAGCACCGCCGTCGAGCATGCGGCAAAACCAATACAGCGCGGCATCCGGATCGGAGCCGCGCACGGCTTTGTGCAGCGCCGAGATCTGGTCGTAGAAGGCCTCGCCGCCCTTGTCGAAACGCCGCAACTTGCTGGCCAGAGCCTCATCGACGAAGGCCGGGGTGACGGCTTCCACCCCGGTGGTTTCGGCGGCCACGCGCACTTGATCGACGAGGTTGAGCAAACGCCGCGCGTCGCCATCGGCGAAGCCGATGATGCGCTCGCGCGCATCTTCCTCGAAAGCCAGCTCGGGGCATGCGGTACTGCGGGCGCGCTCGAACAGATCGTGCATGGCGGCGGCGTCGAGCGGCTCCAGCACATACACGGCGGCGCGCGACAGCAGCGCCGAATTGACCTCGAACGAGGGGTTTTCGGTGGTGGCGCCGATGAAGGTCACCAGCCCCTGCTCGACATACGGCAGAAAGGCGTCCTGCTGGCTCTTGTTGAAGCGGTGCACTTCATCCACGAAGAGGATGGTGTGGCGCCCGCGCGCCTTGGCGGCCTGGGCCGTGGCGATGGCCTCGCGGATGTCCTTGACGCCCGAAAACACCGCCGAGAGCGCCACGAAATCCGCATCGAAGGCGCGCGCCATCAGGCGTGCCAGTGTCGTCTTGCCAACGCCGGGCGGCCCCCACAGGATCATCGAGTGCAGTTTGCCGGACTGAAACGCCAAGCGCAGCGGCTTGCCGGGGCCGAGCAGATGGCGCTGCCCGGCCACCTCGTCAAGCGTGGCCGGGCGCAGGCGTTCGGCGAGCGGGATTTCGCCTGCGTCCGCAGTGCCGAACAGATCTGCGGTCACGGCGCGCTCAGTTCCCCAACACGTCCGCGCCCTCGGGCGGCGTGAAGCGAAAGCGCTCGGCTGCGGGCTTGACGCCCACTTTCAGCTCGATGAAATCGATCACCGTGGTCTGGCCAAAATGATCCTGCATGGCCATGCGGCGCAGCATGTTGTCGGCCATGCCGATGCGCACCTCGGCAAACGGGCCATCGCTCTGCAGCGGCTCGGCCCTCACCCAGGCGAAGCCGCCCTGCTCGCCTTCGGCGACAAGGCGGAAATTGCGCTCAAGCGAGCCGTCGCCCGCCAGGATGGCGGCCGGCGTCGCGCCGAGGGCATCGCCCATCTGCTGCACGGTGGCCTGATTGAGGTCAGGGTCCCAAGACCACAGCTTTTCACCGTCGCTCACCAGCAACTGCGGATACGGCTTTTCATACTCCCAGCGAAACTTGCCGGGGCGCTGGAACAGGAAGTTGCCCTTGGAAAACTCGGGGCGATCACCCGAAGCCGCCGACACCACCTGCTCGAAACGCCCTTCGGCGGTGCTTGCGTCGGCCATGAAGCGCTCAAGCTGGGTGATGCCGGAATCCTGCGCGAACGCGGCTCCGGACGAAACCAGCAACGATGCGCCCATCAGCGCAGCAGCAAAAACCCGATGAATCATCAATCCTCCTCGCGAGCGGGGGCCAGCACTTCACGGTTGCCATTGGAACCCATCGATGACACCAGCCCGGCGCGCTCCATCTGTTCGATCAAACGCGCGGCGCGGTTGTAGCCGATGCGCAGGTGGCGCTGCACCAGCGAGATCGACGGGCGACGCGTCTTGAGCACAATTTCAACGGCCTGGTCATACATGGGGTCGGCCTCGGCATCGTTGTCTTCCCCAAGACCACCGCCACCGTCGGAAGATTCCTCGGAGGCGGAGAGAATGTCTTCGATGTAATCCGGCGGCCCCATCTTCTTAAGACACTCGACCACCTTGTGTACTTCTTCGTCGGCCACGAAAGCGCCATGCACGCGCACCGGCAAACCCGTGCCGGGCGGCATGTAGAGCATGTCACCCATGCCGAGCAGGTTCTCAGCGCCCATCTGATCGAGGATGGTGCGCGAGTCAATCTTGGACGACACCTGGAAGGCGATACGCGTCGGCACGTTGGCCTTGATCAGGCCGGTGATGACATCCACCGACGGGCGCTGCGTGGCAAGAATCAGGTGAATACCCGCAGCGCGCGCCTTCTGCGCCAGACGCGCAATGAGCTCTTCAACCTTCTTGCCGACCACCATCATCAGATCGGCCAGCTCGTCGATGACCACCACGATGTGCGGCAGCGTATCGAGCGGCTCGGGCGATTCCGGCGTGATCGAGAACGGGTTGGTCAGCGGCTTCTCGGCCTTGCGCCCGTCCAGCACAGCACGGTTGAAACCGGCCAAGTTACGCACGCCCACGGCCGCCATCAGCTTGTAGCGCTTGTCCATCTCACCCACGCACCAGTTCAGCGCGTTGGCCGCATGGCGCATGTCGGTGACGACCGGTGCCAGCAGATGCGGAATGCCTTCGTAGATGGAAAGCTCAAGCATCTTGGGGTCGACCATGATCATGCGCACCTTGGTCGGCTCCGATTTATAGAGCAGCGACAGGATCATGGCGTTGATGCCCACCGACTTGCCCGAACCAGTGGTACCCGCCATCAGCAAGTGCGGCATGCGCGCGAGGTCGGCCACCACCGGCTGCCCACCGATGTCCTTGCCAAGCGCCACGGTCAGCGGCGAATTCATGTGGTGGTAGGCCTGCGAGCCGAGAATCTCGGACAGACGCACCACTTGGCGCTTGGCCACCGGCAGCTCCAGCGCCATGCACGACTTGCCCGGGACGGTCTCGACGACGCGAATCGACACCAGGGACAAGGCCCGTGCCAGATCCTTCGAAAGGTTGACGATCTGACTGCCTTTAACGCCAACGGCCGGCTCGATCTCGTAGCGCGTGATGACCGGCCCCGGGTAAGCGGCGGACACACGCACCTCCACGCCGAATTCACCCAGCTTGGTTTCGATGAGGCGTGAGGTGAATTCCAGCGCCTCGGCAGACGGCGGCTCGGCATCGCCGGAGGGCTGATCAAGCAGGGACAGGGGCGGCAGGCCTTCGGCGGGAAGCTCCTCGAACAGCGCTTTCTGACGCTCTTTCTCTATGCGCTCGGACTTGGGCACTGGCGCTGCAGCCTCGATCCGTAACTGGGCAGTGGGCTGGACCTCGCTCTTGCGCCGACGGGTCTCGACCACGGCCTCCCGCTTTTGCGCGAGCTGACGGCCCGCACGACGATCACGCCACCGATCCCAGGCGTCCAGCGCGTTCAGCCAGGTGCGCTCGAGAAACGCGCCGAAGCGCTCAACGATGGTCAGCCAGGAAATGCCGGTAAACAAGCTCAGGCCACTGGCGATCAGGGCGATCAACAGCAAGGTGCCACCGGTGAAACCGAGATAGCGCTGCACCACGCCGCCAAGTTCCACGCCGATCAGCCCCCCTGCGGCCAACGGCATGCCGGCGCCGTGGGAATGAAAGCGCATGGCTTCGATGGCACTGCTTGCCAGCAGCACCACGATGAAACCGATGAAGATGAACGCAAAAGGCCTGCCATCCAGATGCAGGTCGCGCCGACGCATGCGCCGGAACCCCCAGAACAGCCCGTAGCCAAGGAAAGCCACCCACCACCAGGCCGACAAGCCGAACAGGTAATACAGAACATCCGCCAGCCAGGCGCCGAACCGGCCGCCGGGGTTGGACACGCGGCTGACTTCTGCAGCATGGGACCAGCCGGGGTCGGATTGGCTATAACCGAGCAATATGAGGGCCACATACAGTGACATGACCCCGAGGATGAGCCAACGCGCCTCCTGAAGCAGCAGCGAGATGCGCTCCGGGAGTTGCGGCGGACGGGATTTGGATCGCGGAGGAGTTCTCAAGGCTGAATCGCCGGGAGCAGTTTGCAGCCCCCGATTATAAGCGATCGACCCACCCCCCTGTTGAAACAGACTGAAAGGTGGCGGCGCTTACGGCACCGGCGGACGGTTTTTCAACCAGATGCCATCGCCACGCTCTTCAACGACACCATCACGCCCCAGATCTCGCATCACGCGGCTGACCATTTCGCGCGAGGCGCCCACCATGCGGGCAATGTCCTGCTTGGTGATGCGAGCTGCCACCAGACTGCCGTCCGCCACGGGCTCGGCCATCTCGCGCAGCAACTCTTCGACGCGGGCATGCACATCGCGCAGCGACAGGCTTTCGATCTTGCGATCAGCCTCGCGCAGGCGGTCAGCCAGCAGGCACATCACGCGCCACGCAAGATCGAAATTCTCCTGCATCAGGCGACGAAAATCCTGCACCGGAATCTGCACCAGATCGGAGGGTTCGGCCGTCACCACAGAGGCCGAGCGGGGCCTGGCGCCAAACATGGCCATCTCGCCGAAGACCGAACCACGCCCCAGCAGCCCGAGAATGGCATCACGCCCGCCATCGCCGGACACCAGCACTTTCACCGAGCCGGTGAGCACGAAATACACGTGATCGCACTCGTCCCCCGCGTCCAGCACATGGCAACTGCGTGGGTAACGCCGCATACCCGCCACCGCGGCCACGCGCGCAAGCGCTTCGTCAGGCAACCCCTGAAAAAGCGAAAATGTCTTGAGTGCTACGGTGGATACGGCCGACAGCATTACTCCCCCTACGCTGCGTTGCGCCCTGGCCGCCTAACGCCGCGCCCGGCCGGGACCTGCTTCAACTTTGATGCGACTATTTCACGAGAGTGGCGCCAACACAATAGCCGCCTCGCCTATGGCCCATGACTATCGCCCCCATGGTCCGACGCCTCGCATGCCCTCGGCTATAATCGCCGCTCGCTTCGCCCAACCCGTTTCCAGGATCACGCATGAGCACCCGACACTCCCGCCTTCTCATCCTCGGCTCCGGCCCGGCCGGCTACACCGCTGCGGTGTACGCAGCACGCGCCAACCTTGCCCCCACGCTGATCACCGGCATGGCTCAGGGCGGCCAGCTGATGACCACCACCGACGTAGACAACTGGCCCGCCGACGCCGACGGCGTGCTCGGTCCGGATCTGATGTCACGCTTCCAGCGTCACGCCGAGCGTTTCAACACCGAGATGATCTTCGATCACATCCACACCGTGAAACTGGGCGAAAAACCGTTTCGCCTGATCGGTGACTCGGGTGAGTACACCTGCGACGCGCTGATCATCTCCACCGGCGCCACCGCCAAGTATCTGGGCCTGCCGTCGGAAGAGAAATTCGCCGGCCGCGGCGTTTCCGCCTGCGCCACCTGCGACGGTTTCTTCTACCGCAATCAGGAGGTCGCCGTGGTCGGCGGGGGCAACACGGCCGTCGAAGAGGCGCTGTACCTCTCCAACATCGCAGCCAAGGTCACGCTGGTGCACCGCCGCCAGACCTTCCGCGCGGAGAAGATCATGATCGACAAGCTGATGGAGAAGGTCGCCGCCGGCAAGATCGAACTCGCGCTCGATTCCACGCTCGACGAGATTCTCGGGGACGACAACGGCGTGACCGGCATGCGCCTCAAGAACGTCGACGACGGCTCCACCCGCGAGGTGGCGGTGCATGGCGTGTTCATCGCCATCGGCCACAAGCCGAACACCGACATCTTCGAGGGCCAGCTCGACATGGAAGGCGGCTACATCGTGACCCGCGGCGGTCGTGATGGCAATGCCACGGCCACCAGCATCGACGGCGTGTTCGCAGCCGGCGACGTGCAGGATCACATCTACCGTCAGGCGGTCACCTCGGCCGCTTCCGGCTGCCAGGCCGCGCTCGACGCCGAGCGCTACCTCGACTCGCTGGGCTGAGCTCCGCTTCATGACGCGCCGCAGGGACAAGTCACAGGCCACCGGCCTCGACACACTCAAGTCCCTGCGTGCGCAGATCATCACCCGGTCGCCTTCCCCGGCACGACGCGGCAACACCGCCCACAAGGCGAAGCCGACTCCGGCAGAGAACGACGACACCGAGCTGTTCCTGCGTGAAATGCGCGGCGTCGCCCCCATCGACGATGGCAACCGCGCCGAAATCGAAACGCCTCGCCCCTCGCCCGTGCCGCGTCCGCGCGCTGCGCACGACAGCGACGACGACGCCTCCACCAAAACACCCTCATCGAGCACGGACCGGCTCGCCGGCGCGGCTCTTTTCCGCGCATCGATGGAAGACGTGATGCCACTCGCCAGCTCCAACCGAGTGGAGCTGTCCGAGAGCCGCGCGCGCGTGGCGCATGGCACACAGCCTTCAGCGGCCGACCCGCTGGCCAAACCCGATGCCGATAGCTTGCCGCCCTTGCTGCCGTCAAACCCGGAACATATGGATGCGGCAGAGCTGTTCCGCCACGCAGTGCGCGGCTCAGCGCCTATCCCGGATAAAAACCGCGTGGAGCAGCAACGCCCGCAGCCCAAGCCCGAACCGATCAAGCGCAGCGAGGACGAGGCCTCGGCGCTGCGTGAAACCATGGAAGCGCCCATCTCACTCGAAGACCGGCTCGAGATGGGCGATGAGGCCGTATTCCTGCGGCCCGGCATGCCGCGCCGGGCGTTGCTCGACTTGCGGCGCGGCCGCTGGACCCTGCAAGGGGAACTCGATCTGCACGGCCTCACGCGTGAAGACGCACGCGCCGCGCTGTCACGCTTTCTGGCATCGAGCCTGCAACGAGGCATCCGCTGCGTGCGGGTGATTCACGGCAAGGGGTTGGGGTCGCCAGGCGGCGTATCGATTCTGAAACAGCTGTCACGCGGCTGGCTGGCGCAACGTGAAGAGATTCTGGCGTTTTGCCAGGCAGGCCCGACCCAAGGCGGATCAGGCGCGGTGCTGGTATTGCTGCGTGGGGCCAATCCGGCGCGCGACACCGCGGCGCCGGATTGAAAGACACGAATCAGAGCGCGTCTTCGTTGGTCTCGCCGGTACGAATGCGCACGACCTGCTCGATCGAGGACACGAAAATCTTGCCGTCACCGATCTTGCCGGTGTGCGCGGCTTTCACGATGGCTTCGATGGCCGGCTCGACCATTTCATCGCTCAACACCACTTCGACCTTGATCTTGGGCAGGAAGTCGACGACGTACTCGGCACCGCGATACAGCTCGGTGTGACCTTTCTGACGCCCGAAGCCCTTCACCTCGATCACCGTAAGGCCGTTCACGCCGACATCGGCCAGCGCTTCGCGCACTTCATCGAGCTTGAACGGTTTGACGATGGCTTCGATCTTCTTCATTCGTGTCTCCTGAATTTATGGCGAGCGAGCGCGGCTTCAATACTCGTCCCGGTAGCGTGATGTTATCGGATAACGCCAATCCCTGCCGAACCCGCGTCGGGTAACACGAATGCCGACCGGCGCCTGCCGGCGCTTGTATTCATTGCGCTTGAGCAGGCCGACTACACGCCGCACATCGGCTTCGTCGAAACCGCGCGCGATCATCTCGCGCGGCGATTCGTCACGCTCCATGTAGGCCTCGACGATGGCATCCAGCACCTCATACGCGGGCAAGGAATCCTGATCGACCTGGTCGGGCTTGAGCTCGGCCGACGGCGGGCGGGTGATGATGTTCTCCGGAATCGGCGCTTCACCCTGCGTGTTGCGCCAGCGCGAAATGCGATACACGAAGCACTTGTACAGATCCTTCAGCACCGCAAAGCCGCCCGCCATGTCGCCATACAGTGTGGCGTAGCCGGTGGCCATCTCACTCTTGTTGCCGGTGGTCAGCACGATGGCGCCGGTCTTGTTGGACAGCGCCATCAGCACGTTGCCGCGAATACGGCTCTGCAGGTTCTCTTCCGTCGCGTCTTCGGCGAGGCCGCGGAACTGCTCGGCCAGCATGTCGGCGTACACACGCATGGCCGGCTCGATGGCGATCTCGTCATAGCGCACACCCAGACGCCGCACCATTTCACGCGAGTCGTCCAGGCTCATCTGCGCGGTATAGGGCGACGGCAACATCACGGCACGCACTCGCTCGGCACCCAGCGCATCGACCGCCACACACAAAGTCAAAGCCGAATCGATGCCGCCCGACAGGCCGATGATGGCGCCCGGAAAGCCGTTCTTGATGACGTAATCGCGCACCCCGGTGACAAGCGCCGCATAGACTTCAGCCTCGGGCGCCGGCTCCGGCGCGCTCGCCAGATCGCACCGCCACCGCCCGTCCTGCCACTGCACCACGGTGACGAACTCCTCAAACGAGGGGCCACGCCAGGGCATGTTGCCGTCGGCGTTCAAGGCGAACGACGCGCCGTCGAACACCAGCTCGTCCTGCCCGCCGACGCTGTTGCAGTACAGCACCGACAAGCCGGTCTCGAGTACGCGGGCACGCAGCATCTCGAGACGCAGGGCACGCTTTTCAGCGTGGAAAGGCGAAGCGTTCAGACTCAGCAGTAGTTCAGCACCAGCGTCCCGCGCCGCTTGCGCCGGGCCCGGCTCCCACAGGTCCTCGCAGATGTTCAGGCCGATACGCACGCCGTCGACTTCAAACACACCGGCCTCGCTGCCTTCCGAGAAGTAGCGAGCCTCGTCGAACACTTCGTAGTTGGGCAACAAATGCTTCAGATACGTCAGCTCGACCCGCCCGCCGCGGATCACCGAGGCGGCGTTGTAGCAGCGCCCCTCAAGCCAATGCGGGTGACCCAACACCAGCGCCACATCCGGGTTGATCGAAGCGACGATGCGCGCAATCTCGCGCTCGCAGGCGCGGTAGAAATCGGGGCGCAGGAGCAAATCTTCCGGCGGGTAACCCGACAGGGCCAATTCCGGCGTCAGCAATACACGAGCGCCAGCATGACCTGCATCGCTGACGGTCTTGATCAAGCGATCCGCGTTTCCGGCGATATCGCCCACCACAGCATCGATCTGGGCGAGCGCAATGTTCAGATGTTTATTCATGGCCGCAACTATACCGTCTTCGCTCGGCCTCCGGATCGCGCGCCCGAGCATGCGTCACGCCATCCCTGGCTCTCCCCTCGGGCACACGCCGCCGTGCAGCCGCCGCACGCCACGACACCGCCACTTGCCCATGGAATGTCGTGATCGCCGCGCGCCTCTGCCCCTCGCGCATGCTGATCGGGCAAGTTGTTTCAGGTATCGCGCGCCCCTTTTTTTCTGCTGCAAATGGCCTAGAATCCGCTGATTATTTTGCCCAACCTGCCCAACCGGAGTTGTCCGCCCATGAAACGGTTTGCCCTCTTGCCCTCGCTTCTGCTGCTGTCCGGCTGCTCCGTGTTCCAATCGCATCAAGCAACCGGCCCGGTGGAGCCCGGCCTTTCGATCGTCGAAGCCCCGCGTGGTCACGGCCAACTCAATTACGCGCTGGCCAGCGGAGAATACAAATGCGAGCACGGTGCGCGGCTTGCGATGCAACGCCATGCCACGAACCGCGAGTTGATCAACATCCAGTGGAGCGGCCGCAGCTACGAGCTTCAGCGTGACCCGTCCTCGTCGGGCCTGCCCCGCTACGAAGACCAGAGCAACGGCCTGGTGTGGATCGAACTGCCGTGGAAAGGCGTGCTGCTCGACGGCAAGACCAACAAGCCGCTCGCCAACGAGTGCGCCACCACCTGAGCCCATTCACCGCTTCATCGAGAGAATCGCTCGCTTGACCCGTAACCGCTACACCCCTGTCGCCACACCCCACCTGCCGGACCCTGCCCAGTGCCCTCCTTGCAAGCTCGCCTGATCGATTCTCTGACGAGCATCGAGGCGGGCCAGTGGGATGCCCTCACCGGCGGCCGTTGCAGCATTTCGCACGCGTTTCTTGCCACGCTTGAGGCCAGCGGCTGCGTCGGCGGCGACAGCGGCTGGAGCCCGCAGCACATCACCTTGTGGGATGGAGATCAGCTGGCCGGTGCCATGCCGCTGTACGAAAAGCAGCACTCGTTCGGCGAGTACGTGTTCGACTGGGCCTGGGCTGACGCTTACCAACGGCATGGGCTGCCCTACTACCCAAAGTGGTTGAGCGCCGTCCCCTTCTCACCCATCCCCGGCAATCGTCTTCTTGCACGCGATGCAGACGTGCAGACGGCGTTGCTCGAAGTAGCCGAACGCCTCGCGGACGAAAGCGCGCTGTCGTCGATACACGTGCTGTTCCCGCAGGCGGATGAAGCCACGCTGCTCGGCGAGCGCGGCTGGATGATCCGCAGCGGCATCCAGTTCCATTGGTGCAACCGTGGCTACATGGATTTCGATGCGTTTCTCGCCGCGCTGAATCATGAGAAGCGCAAAAAGATCCGGCAGGAGCGTCGTCGCGCCGCTGCGCACGGGCTGAACATCCACTGGCTCGATGGTCACACGGCCAGCCGTGCGCAGTGGGACTTCTTCTATCAGTGCTACGCCACCACGTACGCACTGCACCGCTCTACGCCTTACCTCACCGCGGAGTTCTTCCCGGCACTGGCAGCCGCCATGCCGGACAACGTACGCCTGGTGGTTGCGGAACGTGATGGAGCGCCGGTGGCCAGCGCCTTCTTTCTGGTGGACGAGCATGCCCTGTACGGACGCTATTGGGGCGCCCGCGAGAACCTGCCGTTCCTGCATTTCGAGCTGTGTTACTACCAGGCCATCGAGTACTGCATACGCCATGGCATCGCGCGCTTCGAAGGCGGCGCCCAGGGGGAGCACAAGCTCTCGCGCGGGCTAGAGGCCGTCGTCACGCAATCTGCGCACCGGCTGCGTGATCCGCGCTTTGCTGACGCGGTAGACCGTTTTCTGGAGCGCGAAACCGCGGGTATAGGCTTCTACCTCGATGAACTGAGCGAGCGCTCGCCCTTTCGCCGTACGCCTGAATGAAAAAAACCCGCGCAGTGAGCTGCGCGGGCTTTTTCGAACAACCGGAAGATCAAGCTTTTTCAGCGTTGGCCAGACCGTCGAGGATTTCCTGGCGGGCTTCATCGAGCGTGCCCCAACCAAGTACCTTGACCCACTTGCCCGGCTCCAGATCTTTGTAGTGCTCGAAGAAGTGCACCGTCTGGCGCAGCAGCAGTTCGGGCAGGTCGTCAGTGGTTTTGACCTTGTCGTACAGCGGCGTGAGCTTGGACACCGGTACCGCGACGACCTTGGCATCGACACCTGACTCGTCTTCCATCTTCAGCACGCCGACCGGACGGCAGCGCACCACCACGCCCGGCAGCAGCGCGAACGGCGTCACCACCAGCACGTCCACCGGGTCGCCATCGCCGGCGAGGGTGTGCGGCACGTAACCGTAGTTGATGGGGTAACGCATCGAGGTGCCCATGAAGCGGTCGACGAAGACCGCGCCGCTGTCCTTGTCCACCTCGAACTTGATCGGGTCGGCCTGGGCGGGAATCTCGATGACGACGTTGATGTCGTTCGGAACGTCCTTGCCGGCGCTCACGCGGTCAAATGCCATTGCTGCCTCCAGTATCGATTGAGGCCAGCATTATAAGCGATAGCGCCCGATCGCCGCAGCGCAGCACACAGCGAACCTTCACGCCGTGGCGTCGAAACCTGCATCGGTGATGGCCTGGCGCAAGGCATCCACCGACACTCGCGCCGGGTCGAACTGCACGTGGGCCTCGGCCTCAGCCAGCTGCACATCGGCCTCGATGACCCCGTCGAGCGCCTTGAGCACTCCAATCACGTTGTGCACGCAGCCGCCACAGCTCATGCCATCAACGCGAATCGTCACTTCACTCATGCATAGCCCTCCTGCAATTGCGCTTACGTTGCAGCGCACCATTGGCCGCTCAGCATATCACGCCGCTCCACAGCTGACCGCCAAGATGCGGCGCGTGATACAGACCATAGACCCCGAAGCCGAGCACCAGCAGGCCGGCCGCGATGCGCACGCGGGTATTGCGGGTGAGGTCGCGAAAACGCTTGAACAACATGCCGGCCAGCATCAGGTTGGGCAAGGTGCCCAACCCGAACGCCAGCATCAAGCCCGCGCCGCGCTCGGCCGAGCCGGTGACCAGCGCCGTAGTCAAGACGCTATAGACCAACCCGCAGGGGAGAAAGCCCCACAGCAACCCCAAAGGCAGGGCGCGCCCCACGCTGCGCGCCGGCAGAAAGCGCGAAGTCAGAGGCTGGATCCGACGCCAGATCACGCCACCGGCACGCTCGATGGGGGCCAGCAACTGCGTCACCCCCGTAAGGTACAGCCCGAGCAGGATCAGCATGAGGTTTGCAGCGATGTACAGCGCCAGCTGCACAGGCAACACGTCGCCGAACAGCATGCCGGCGCTGCCGATGGCCCCGGCAAACGCCCCGAGCGCGGTGTAGGTGGTGATGCGGCCAAGGTTGTAGGCGAGATGAATCGGCCACTGGCGGGCCGACTGGCCCGGCATCTGCACCGACAGCGCCCCGACGATACCGCCACACATGGCGACGCAATGGGTGCCGCCGAGGAGGCCGATCAGAAAGACCGCGATATAACCAGTTTCGGGCATGAATCAAGCACTTGGCACGACACAAACCGAAAGTGTACCCCGCCCGACGAGCCAGGGACAGCTTGTTACCGCATCAGATCACCCTGGAATAGCGCGCCCGCTCGCGGTCTGTGCGCAGATAACGGTCGAACACCATGGCGATCACGCGCACCAGCATGCGCCCGGCGGGCAGAACCGTGATCCAGCCGTCGGAGACTTCGAGCAGGCCGGCGGCCTGCATGGCACGCAGATCGACCAGCTCGGCCGCGAAGTAGTCTTCGAAGCGGATCAGGTGCGCAATCTCGATGGATTCGATGGACAGCTCGAAATGGCACATCAGCGCCTGGATGATGGCGCGCCGCAACACGTCGTCGGCAGACAGCTCGATGCCACGCATCACGGGCAGTTCGTCCCGATCGAGCGCATCGTAATAATCTTCGATGCGCTTGTGGTTCTGTGCGTAGGCCGGCCCGATGCTGGCAATCGCCGAAACGCCGAAGGCCAGCAGATCGCACTCGGACCGGGTCGAATAGCCCTGGAAGTTGCGGTGTAACCGGCCCTGCCGCTGCGCCACGGCCAACTCGTCGTCGGGACGTGCGAAGTGATCCATGCCGATGTACACATAGCCCGCCTCGGTCAGCCGCCGGATGGCCAATTGCAGGATGTCGAGCTTGCCCTCTGAACTGGGCAGGCTGTCGGCGTCGATGCGCCGCTGCGGCTTGAACAGGGCCGGCAGATAGGCATAGCTGTAGAGCGAGACACGGTCGGGCGCCAGTGCGATAACCTGTTGCAGCGTGCGGTTGAAGCGCATTACGTTCTGCTTCGGCAAGCCGTAGATGAGATCGATGCTGACCGAGCGGAAACCGTTGGCACGCGCGGCCTCCAGCACCGCGCGGGTCTCGTCGAAGCTCTGCACACGATTCACGGCGTACTGCACATCGGGGTCGAAATCCTGCACGCCCAGACTCATGCGATTGAAGCCCAACTCGGCCAGCAAGGCCACGGTCTCAGAAGCGACTTTGCGCGGGTCGACTTCGATGGAATACTCACCGCCGGGCTTGAGCGTGAAATGCTGATGCACCGACGCCATCAGGGCACGCAGCTCGTCATGCGACAGAAAGGTCGGAGTCCCACCACCCAGGTGCAGTTGTGTCACCTGACGACTGCCCCCCAGCTCCGCCGCCTGCAGCGCCACCTCCTTGGCGAGATACTTTAGATACTTTGACGAACGGCCGTGATCCTTGGTGATGATCTTGTTGCAGCCGCAGTAATAGCAGATGGTGTTGCAAAAGGGGATGTGGAAGTACAACGACAAGGGGCGCGCGACACCGCCCACGTTACGCTTGCGCAAACAGTGCTTGAGCGCTTGCGCGTCGAAGGCCTCAACAAGGCGGTCGGCCGTGGGGTACGATGTGTACCGTGGTCCGCTGACGTCAAAACGACGAATCAGTTGAGGATCGAAAACAACTGGTTTCTGGATGTCCATGTGGGTGATTTCCGGCATTGGGCACACGATCCAGCATTCCCGACCAAGCTGCGTTGACGTGTATCAAACACGTGTGCAAACAGCCGGCTTACCCATTGGAGCGAGTGGCAGCAGTGACGAAAGCAACGGTTCCAGTCAGCGCCACGGCCATGCGTGCAGCCTGCTCGCAGTGCAACCTCCACGAGCTGTGCCTGCCGGTCGGCATGAGCGCAGAAGAAATCGACCGCCTCGATCAATTGGTCGGCGCACGCCGCAAGGTGCGCAAGGGCCAGCACCTGTATCGCTCGGGCGACGCCTTCGAGGCCATCTACGCCATCCGCATCGGCTGGTTCAAGACCGACGTGCTGCTCGAAGACGGGCGCGAGCAAGTCACCGGCTTCCAGATGACTGGTGAAATGCTGGGGCTGGACGGCATCAGCACCGAAAACCACTCGTGCAACGCCGTGGCACTGGAAGACAGTGAAGTGTGCGTCATCCCCTACACGCAGCTCGAAGACCTCGCGCGTGAAGTCGATGGCTTGCAGCACCAATTCCACAAGGTCATGAGCCGCGAAATCGTGCGTGACCACGGCGTGATGATGCTACTCGGCTCGATGCGCGCCGAAGAGCGTCTGGCGGCCTTCCTGCTCAATCTGTCACAGCGTTTCAATGCGCGCGGTTTCTCGCCGGCCGAATTCCACCTGCGCATGACGCGCGACGAGATCGGCTCCTACCTGGGGCTCAAGCTCGAAACCGTATCCCGCGCCTTCTCGCGCTTTCAGGACGAAGGCCTCATCAAGGTGCAGCAGAAGCACATCTGCATCCTCGACCTGCCTGGCCTGCGCCGCCTGATCCAGCAATCCGGCACGCGCTGAAGCTCGGCCCCGCCACGCCTGCGCCTCCACACCGGGCTCACAGCCAGATTCTGGCAATGCGCTTCAGCCTGCAAGCGCGCTCATTGAGTTCGATGCCCGGCGAAAGGCCCCATGGGGCGCAGCGGACGGTGGCTATAATGAAGTCATCAAGATTCAATACCGGAGTGACGCCATGTTCCAGCATCTACTCGTACCCACCGATGGCTCCGAACTTTCACAGGCAACCGTCGAAAAAGCGGTGAAGTTCGCTTCCGAAGTCGGCGCCCGCATCACCTTCTACTACGCCCAGCCGGATTTCCCGATGCCGATCTACGGCGAAGGCGCATTGATCGACCCTACCACGCCGGAACAATTCGCGCAGTCTTCAGCCGCCGAGGCAAAGACCATCCTCGAGAGGGCCAGCGCTGCGGCGCAGGCCCTCGGCGTTACCGCTGATACCGAAACCGTGGTGTCTGAAGTGCCCTACGAGGGCATCATCGAAGCCGCCGAGCGACATGCCTGCGATCTGATCTTCATGGCTTCGCACGGTCGCAAAGGGCTCGCAGGGCTTTTGCTGGGTAGCGAGACACAGAAAGTGCTCTCGCACAGCAAGATTCCGGTACTCATCTACCGCTGAGCATCACAAACGAAAACGGCCCTTTCGGGCCGTTTTTTTCATCCGTGTGCGTGATGGTGAGGTAAGTGCTCGCGCGCACTGCGCATGGGCTTTGCCCTGCGCTTGATGTGCGGGCCGGATGCCGCAGCGCGCGGACGCGCTGCACTCGGGCGACCCACCAGATACAGGGTGAGCAGGCTGGAAGACGCACACAGCAGCCAGAAACCGAAGAAGCCGATCGAATACGTCGTGATCGCCGAGAACTCGACCACTTCTCCGAACAGATACAACTCACGCGGATTGATCAGCGTGAAGAACAGACTCACGGCCACACCGGCAACCAGAAACGATGGCCACAGCACCAGGATCCATTTGATCATTTGCGATTCCCCCTCGCACGACGACCGGACTCCCTTGCTCGCGCTGCCCGCTTCGCCGGCCGGCATGCGCAAACTCCGCCACTTCTGATTTCAGTATGTGCCGGAAATCCCGGTTAATCAACGTCGTATGGAAGGATGCGCACTTCGATGTTGTCCGGCACGCGGAAATCGCCGTGCAGGCGCCAGACCCGTTCCGGGTCCTCGATCTGCAACTGCCACCGCCCGACCGTAAGCGGCTTGATGGGCGCACTGTACTCACCGTTGACGAGCGGCATGCGCAGGCTCTGGTCGAAGCCGGCTTGCGTCGGATGAATCACCGTCACGATCAGCTCCGCGGGCACCTCGACGCCTTCATTGGCATTCAACACGATGCGGATGTTTTCTGCGCGGACACTGACATCTGCCGCCAGCCCCAACTCGGTCGCCGCCACCGAACGGGCAATCGTCTGGTCGATGGCACGCCCCTGCCGGTAATAGTCATCCACTACCAGGCCGTCGTTAGTCGTTATGGCGAAGTACAGCAAAAAGAAGCCCAACACCATGGCGGTGAACGGCATCACCATCAAGAGCCACGGCCAACGGTGCCGATACCATGGACGGGGGCTGGAGGGAGTGGCTGCATTCATATTCAGAACCTCATTGCGGAATGATGAAGGTGGTCTTCTCGTGCACCGTCAGGTCTTCCGCTGCAACGCTGAAAACAATTTCGTGTACACCCGGTTCGACCGCGTCATACGGCACGCGGACATTTACGGCGACCGATTCGATACCGGCCGCAGGCAGCAAGGCGAGCGTGCTGCCGACTACATGCGCACCTTCGATGCCGCTCACATCGACGTGCACTTCCCGCGGCACTTCGGTCATGTTCATGATCTGAAGGCGATAGACGTTCTCGATCAGCCCGCCATCGACCTCGCGTGCGAGCGAAGCGCGGTCTCGGATGATGTCCACGCGGATATCGTCGCGCATCACCAGCGCAGCCAGGGTGGCAGCACAGATGGCCACAAGCAATGCGCCATACACCAGGATGCGCGGGCGCAGGATGTGCGCGAGGATCTGCTTCACGCCCCAATGCTCACGCACGGCGTTCTCGGTGGAGTAGCGGATCAGCCCGCGCTCATAGCCCATGCGGTCCATGACGTCGTTGCAGCCGTCGATACAGGCTCCACAGCCGATGCATTCATACTGCAGGCCATCGCGGATATCAATGCCCGTGGGGCACACCTGCACGCAGACGTTGCAATCCACGCAGTCCCCCTTGCCGACCGACTTCGGATCAACCCCCTTCTTGCGCGAACCACGCGGCTCGCCGCGCTCGGTGTCATAGGTGACCACCAGCGTGTCGTCGTCGAACATGACGCTCTGGAAGCGCGCATAGGGGCACATGTAGAAACACACTTGCTCGCGCAGCACGCCGGCAAAAACGTAGGTGAAAGCAGCGTAAAAGAGCGTCCAGAACAGCACCCAGCCGCCGACATCGAATTGCGCGAACGACTGGATCAAACCGTCGAGCGGCGTGAAATAGGCAACGAAGGTGAAGCCAGTCCACAGCGCCACGGCGCCCCAAACGAAGTACTTGCTGCCGCGCAAAAGCGCCTTGCGCGGGCTCATCGGCTCTTCGGCGAGCTTGCGTCGCGCCAGATGGTTGCCTTCGATCTTCTCTTCGATCCACATGAAGATCTCGGTGTAGACCGTCTGCGGACAGGTATAGCCACACCACAGGCGCCCGGCGATCGCCGTGAAGAAGAACAGCCCGAAAGCCGAGATGATCAACAGCACCGCCAGATAGATGACATCTTGCGGCCAGAACACCCAGTTGAAAATGTAGAACTTGCGCTCCGCCAGATGGAACAGCACCGCCTGACGCTCGTTCCACGACAGCCACGGCAGGCCGTAAAAGAGGATCTGTGTGAACCACACGAAGAACCAGCGCCAGTTCGTGAAGTTGCCCTTCACGCTGCGCATGTGGATCGTCTTGCCTCCGGCGTTCAGACCCAGGTTGTCCTGTTGCTCGGGCTTGCTGTCTTGTGCGGCCATTGCGTTTCCTGATCCTGCAAGCAATACGCCGCCAGGGTTACCCCGGGCGGCGTAATCGCGATTCACAACATGAGTGGCTTACGGCTTCGGTTGATTCGACAGGCTCCACACATACGCAGCGAGCACATGCACCTTGTCTTCGCCGAGGAAGTCACCAAAGCCCGGCATGCGGTTCTGACGGCCGTTATTGATGGTCTGCGTGATGATGGCTTCGCTGGAGCCCCACAACCACGTATTGTCGGTCAGGTTCGGAGCCCCCATCGCCGGGGTGCCTTTGGCTTCGGCGCCATGGCACACCGCGCAGTTGGCAGCAAACACATCGACACCACGCTGGGCACGGATCGAATCGTGCGCCAGACCGTTGAGCGAGCGCACGTAATGCGCCACGTCACGCGTGCTTTCGGGGCCGATCGTCGGGCCCAGCGGCGGCATCACGCCGGTGCGTCCGTTGGTGATGGTGGTCTTGATGGTTTCGGGCTCGCCGCCCCACAGCCAGACCTTGTCGGTCAGGTTGGGGAAACCACGGCCACCCCCGGCATCGGACCCATGGCACTGCGAGCAGTACGTCTGGAACAGACGGCCGCCCATGGCCACCGCCTCCGGATCTGCGGCAACTGCTTTCAGATCCATGTCGCGATACTTGGCGTAGATCGGGCCGAAGCGGTCCTCAGCTGCAGCCTTTTCGTCTTCGTACTGCCCGACTGCACTCCACTGAAGGATGCCTTGACGGTTGCCGAAACCCGGGTAAAGCGCCAGATACACGACCGCGAAAATCAGCGTGATCCAGAAGAGATACATCCACCAGCGCGGCAGCGGATTGTTGTATTCGACGAGAGACTCGTCCCATACGTGATCACACAGTTCAACCGGGCCCGGCTTGGGTTTCTTGTTGTTCGAGACCAGCACGAACACACAGAACAGCAGGCTCAGGGTCACCAACACCATGACCCAGAAATTCCAGAAGCCGCTCACGAAGTCAGCCATGTTCTTTTCCTTGCTTGGACTGCCCGTCTTCGCGAGAAGCGGGCTTGTCGTCATCTTCGGTGAAGGGGAGCATGGCCGCCTCGTCAAAGCCCTTCCGTGCATGCTTGCTGAACGCCCACAGGCAGATGCCGATGAAGCACGCAAAGCCGACCACGGTGACCGCGATTCTTACGATGTTGGCTTCCATTACTCGCCCTCCGGATTACTTGAAGTTGGACAGCGCGGTGCCCAGACCCTGCAGGTAGGCAATCAGCACCTGCATTTCGGTCTTGCCTTCGAGCGCGGCCTTGGCACCGGCGATTTCCTCGTCGGTGTAGGGGTGGCCGAGCTTGCGCAGCGCGATCATCTTCTTGTCGATGCTGCTGGCGTCGACCGGGCGCTCAAGCCACGGGAAAGCCGGCATGTTCGACTCCGGCACGACCGCACGCGGGTTCAGCAGGTGGACACGGTGCCACTCATCCGAATAACGACCACCCACGCGCGCCAGGTCGGGGCCCGTACGCTTGGAGCCCCACAGGAACGGACGGTCGTAGATGTACTCACCCGCCACCGAGTAGTGACCGTAGCGTTCGGTTTCGGCACGGAACGGACGAATCATCTGCGAGTGGCAGTTCGAGCAGCCCTCACGAATGTAGATGTCGCGACCGGTCAGACGCACGGCGTCGTACGGCTTGATGTCCAGCGGGTTGCCGGTGCGATCGATCGGCTTGGTCAGCGAGTGCTGGAAGAACAGCGGAACGATTTCCACCAGACCGGCCACGCTCACCGTGGCAAGCGTCAGCACGATCAACAGACCAACGCTGCGCTCGATTAGCTCATGCTTGAGTTTGCGCATCTTCTACAACTCCTCAGTGCGCCGCAGCCGGAGCGAGCACCGGTGCTTCGTAAGTCTTCTGGCCCGAAATGGTCTTGATCGTGTTGTAGGCCATGATGAACATGCCAGACAGGAAGAGCCCACCGCCGATCAGACGGATATTCCAGAACGGATAGCTGGCCTTGACGCCCTCGATGAACGAGTACGTCAGCGTGCCGTCGGCATTGACCGCACGCCACATCAGGCCCTGCGTGACACCGGCGATCCACATCGAGGCGATGTACAGCACGATGCCGATGGTGGCGATCCAGAAATGGGCGTTGATGAGCGACACCGAATACATCTCGGTTTTGCCGTACATGCGCGGGAGCAGGTAATAAATCGAGCCGATCGAGATCATCGCCACCCAGCCCAGAGCGCCGGAGTGAACGTGGCCGATGGTCCAGTCGGTGTAGTGCGACAGCGCGTTGACCGTCTTGATCGCCATCATCGGACCTTCGAAGGTCGACATGCCGTAGAACGACAGCGACACCACGAGGAACTTGAGGATCGGATCGGTACGCAGCTTATGCCAAGCACCCGACAGGGTCATGATGCCGTTGATCATGCCGCCCCACGACGGAGCCAGCAGGATCAGCGAGAACACCATGCCGAGGGACTGGGTCCAGTCGGGCAACGCGGTGTAGTGCAGGTGGTGCGGGCCGGCCCACATGTAGGTGAAGATCAGCGCCCAGAAGTGCACCACCGACAGACGATAGGAATACACCGGACGATCAGCCTGCTTCGGCACGAAGTAATACATCATGCCGAGGAAGCCGGCGGTCAGGAAGAAGCCGACGGCGTTGTGGCCGTACCACCACTGGATCATGGCGTCCTGCGCACCGGCGTAGGCCGAGTAGGACTTCCAGAAGGTGACCGGGATGGCCGCGCTGTTGACGATGTGCAGCAACGCCACGGTGAGGATGAACGCGCCGAAGAACCAGTTCGCCACGTAGATGTGCGAGACCTTGCGCTTGGCGATCGTGCCGAAGAACACGATGGCGTAAGAGATCCACACGATGGCGATCAGGATGTCGATGGGCCACTCAAGCTCGGCGTATTCCTTGCTCGAGGTGTAGCCCAGCGGCAGCGTGATGGCAGCCAGGACGATCACCGCCTGCCAGCCCCAGAACGTGAATGCGGCCAGCTTCGGCGCAAACAGCGGAGTGTGACAGGTGCGTTGGACCACGTAATACGAGGTAGCAAACAGTGCGCAGCCGCCAAACGCGAAAATCACCGCGTTGGTGTGCAGCGGGCGCAAGCGGCCGAAGTGGAACCATTCACCGAGTTCGCTCATGTTGAGCGCCGGATGAGCCAGCTGGGCGGCGATAAGCACCCCCACCGACATCCCGACGATGCCCCAGACGATAGCCATCAGGGCGAACTGGCGAACGACTTTATAGTGGTAAGTCGCCTGCGATTGCACTTGGATTACTCCTCTCGGTTACAAAATTCCTGGCCCGACCAACGGCCTGCAAAACGGCCTCGAAAATACGACAAAGCGCCTGAACGGGTTTGATCCCGATCAAGCGCAGGTGAAATCAATCAATCCGGTATAGATCATCATCTGACATATCACGCCGCAGTACGGCGTATTCGGTGCAAAAAAACGGGGTGCACCGCGGCGCACCCCCAACCCCAACAGAGAGACTTGCAATCCATGATCACAAAGACGCGCTGTGCGTTTTGCGACCATGAGTCAGTATGTCGTCGTGCCCGTGGGGCTGGTTTGATCTGGATCAACCGGGCTCGTTGTTGGCCGGGCGGGAGTTTTCCTCTTCTCGGCGAGTGCGCGCCTCAAGCTCTTCCATTTCTCGCGGGGGGTCGGGATCGTCGACGAGAATCCGGAAACCCGGCCCCTCGAGGTCGTCAAACTGACCACTTCGCAAAGATCGAAAGAATACCACGCCGATCAGGAAGACGATAACGAGGGACAGTGGAATCAGGATGTAGAGGCCCATTTCAGGCTCCTTTTGTTGCAGCAATGCCGCGCTGCAGACGCAAAGCGTTGAGAACCACCAGCAGCGAGCTGAGCGCCATGCCCAAGCCTGCCATCCACGGCGTGATCAGCCCGGCCATAGCCAACGGCACAGACGTGAAATTGTAGGCGAACGACCACCACAAATTTTCCCTCACGATGCGCAAAGTGCGTCGCGCATGCGTAATTGCGGCCGACAGGCTGGCCAGATTGTTCGACAGCAACACCAGATCACCCTGGTTACGCGCCAGATCGGTACCGCCCCCCATGGCCACCGAGACCTGCGCCTGCGCAAGCACCGGACCATCATTGACGCCGTCACCAATCATCGCCACTACCGCGCCCGGTTCGGCCTGCCAGTTCGCGACAAAAGCCTGCTTCTCTTCCGGCGTGGAGCCCGCGCGCGTCTCGTGGATGCCAAGCCGCTGCGCCACCGCCGCCACCGCCATCTGTGCATCACCACTGACGATGGCCATCGGAATCCGCTCTGATGCAAGCCGCTCGGTCAGCACCGGCGCTTCATCGCGCAAGGTGTCAGCCAGGCGGAACAGAGCAATCACGCCGTGCTCCGACCCAAGGGCAACCACCGTACCGCCGCCTTGCCCCAGCGCTTCGAGACTCAGAGGGGCTGCAGCCCCGCTCAGTTCCGCAACAAATGTCGGCCGCCCCACACGCAGGCGCTCGCCGCTCACCCGCCCCTCAACCCCCTGCCCGGTGACGGAGCGCGCGGCCTCCACAACGGGCAATTGCAGTCCGTCCGCAGCCTGTCGCAAGGCCGCGGCAATGGCGTGCTCGGAGCCCTGCTCCAACGCCGCCGCCAGGGCGCGCGCATCGGCCTCTTCGCCACTCAACACCTCAAGTGCATCCACGCGCATTTCGCCATGCGTGAGCGTGCCGGTCTTGTCGAACACGAAGCGGTTGGCCTTGGCCAGACCTTCGATGGCGTGGCCGCGCGTGACCAGAATGCCCATGCGGGCCAGCGCATCGGTAGACACCGTCAGTGCCGTCGGCGTGGCCAGCGACAAGGCGCACGGGCAGGCCACCACCAGCACGGACACGAAGATCCACAAGGCACGATCGGGATCGATGAAATGCCAGATCACCCAAGTCAGCACGGAAGCCGCCAACAAGGCGGCGATGAACACGCGTGCCACGCGGTCGGCGTGGGTGGCAATGGCCGGGCGCTCCTGCGAGGCACGATCGACCAGGCGACGAATCGCCGCCAGCCGGGTGGCCTCGCCCACCCGTCGCACTTCGATCACCAGTGGGCTGGAGATATTGATGCTGCCGCCGATCACTTCGGCTCCGGCCGCCTTCTCCACCGGGCGGCTTTCACCGGTAAGCAAGGCTTCATTGGCGCTGCTGCGCCCTTCCAGCACCACGCCATCCACCGGAATCACTTCACCCGGGCGCACGCGCACGCGCTCGCCCGCAAGCAACTTGGAAACCGGCACTCGCTCGCCCGCACCGTCGGCCTCAAGCCGCTCGGCGAAAGACGGCAAAACCTTGCTGAGTTCCTCGACACCGCGCACGGCTTTCTGTCGCGCCAGCATTTCAAGGTAACGGCCGCCGAGCAACAGGAAAACGAACATCGTGACGGAGTCGAAATACACCGCCGGACCGCCGGTGAAGGTCGCCCACACGCTGGCCGCAAACGCACTGCCGACGCCGACGGCTACCGGTACGTCCATGCCCAGCGAACGGAAGCGGATGTCGCGCCAGGCGCGCTGGAAGAATGGCGCGGCGGAATAGAACACCACCGGCACGGTGAGAACCAGACTGGCCCAGCGCATCAGGGCTTCGGCGTCCTGCGACAGATCGTCGCCCGAGGCGATCCACGCCGGGTAGGCGTACATCATCACCTGCATCATGCCGAAGCCGGCAACGAACACCCGCCACAGCATCGAGCGACGCTCGCGATGCGCGATCTGTTCGAGGCGCTCGGCATCGTAGGGATAGGCGCGATAGCCGATCGACTGGATGGCGCCGAGAATGGCGGAGAGCTGGGTGCGCTCGGGATTCCAGCGCACGCGCGCGCGTCGCGTGGCGTAGTTCACGTCGACATGCGATACGCCGGGAAGACTGCGCACATGGCGTTCGTTGAGCCAGACGCACGCGGCGCACGTGATGCCTTCGAGGATCAGCGCGGCTTCACGCTCGTTCTCACCCACCGGCCGCACGAAATCGGCCTGAAACTCAGGGTGATCGAACAGGCCCAGATCCTGCAGATCGGCGGGCATCGCCTCGCGCACCGGCTCGGGCATGGCGTCGCGATGACGGTAGTAGTCGCTCAGCCCGTTGCTGACGATGGCGCTGGCCACCGCCTCGCAACCGGCACAGCACATGTGCCGCTCGGCATTGTCGATGCGCACCCGGTAAGACGTGTTCGGTGGGACGGACAGGCCGCAGTGATAGCAAGCCTCTTCGGCGGCGGACGGGCTGAGGGGCAGATCGGCGGTGGTCATTACGGCAGCTACGGCTTCCGGCCCGACGCGGGAGCGCCGGAACCCGGGCAACTCGCCTTTCTAGCACGATTCACCCTGCCCCCGCCTTGCGCAGGATCAATTCAGACGGGTTTAGTCAGCGCAATCGCCGCGGCGTGTGCGACTGCAACTCGCTCAGCGACACCAGCAGATCGCTGAAGCGCTCGCCCTGCACGGTGACATGATCACGCAGCAGTTGGGCGGCGCGCTCGCCGTCGCCCTCGATGATGGCCTGCGTGATGCCGTCGTGCTCGTCGAACGAGGCTTTCACGCGGTCGCGCACATGAAGCTGCATGCGCCGATAAGGGCGCAGACGCCGCTGTAGCTGCCGAGCCTGTTCGATCAGGAACTGATTGTGACTGGCGGCGTAGATGGCGTGGTGAAAACGCTCGTTGAGGTAGAAGTAGGTGTTCGGGTCGTCGCCCTGCAAGGCGCTCTGACTGGCCTCGTGCGCGGCCACCAATTCGGCGCGGTCTTCCACCGTGAGACGGCGCGCTGCAAGACGAGCACACATGCCTTCGAGCTCGGCCATGACCTCGAACATCTCGCACAGGCGCTGCGGCGACACCTCCACCACCACGGCACCGCGCCGCGGCCGCATCTCGACCAACCCCTCCGAATCAAGCTGAATCAGTGCCTCGCGAATCGGTGTGCGCGAAACGCCGAATTCCTCCGCCAATTCGCTTTCGTCGAGACGCATGCCCGGCGCGTACTCGCCCGTCGCAATGCGCTCTTCGATGGTTTCACGCAGCGTCTCGGACCGACGGGTGGCTACCGGCGGCACTTCAGGTCGGTTCATGTTGCAGCTTCCTCGGCGGCGATGAATGTCGCGTGAACTTGAATCAAGTTCATCTTAGGTTATTCTCGTATACAAGAAAGCAGTTTTGGAATACAAATCTGCATCAACGCCACCCTGCGGGGGACGGTCGCCCAGCCGACGCGGCCGAGGACCACGCGCCATGCGTGCTCTGCGTAAGCCCGGCATATAAAAGCAGCACAAAAATATTCTCAGGAGACAACCGCCATGAACCAGAAGCAAGCCACCGTGCGCAGAAACTTTCTGCGCTCCGCACTGACCGTATGCGCCGCCGTGACGCTCGGGGCCGGCGTAGTGAGTCAGGCCAGCGCCCAGCAGACGCTGCGCCTGTCACACCAGTGGTCCACCAACGACATTCGTCACAAGGTCGCGCAGATCGTCGCCGACGAAGTCGAGAAGGCCAATGTGGGCATCAATATCCAGATTTTCCCGAGCCAGGCCCTGTTCAAGGCCAACGACCAGTGGGGCGCGCTGACTTCCGGCCGCCTCGACATGACCGTGCTGCCGCTTTCCTACGCCGGTGGCCGCCACCCCGAGTTCAACCTCACGCTGATGCCCGGCTTGGTGAAGAACCACGCCCACTCGGTGCGCATCAACAACTCCGACTTCATGGGCAAGATCGAAGAGGTCGCCAACAAAGCCGGCGCCGTGACGGTCGCCAAGGGCTGGCTGGCCGGCGGCTTCGCCTCCAAGAAGAACTGCATCGTCGAGCCCGACGACGCCAAGGGCCAGCAAATGCGTGCGGCCGGCAAGGCCTTCGAGCAGATGCTCGCCGGTGCAGGCGCATCGATCTCGTCGATGCCCAGCTCCGAGGTGTACACGGGCATGCAGACCGGCGTGCTCGACGCGGTGAACACCAGCTCGGCAAGCTTCGTTTCCTTCCGCCTGTACGAGCAGGTCAAGTGCTACACGCCGGCCGGCGAGTACGCGCTGTGGTTCATGTATCAGCCGGTGATGATGTCCAAGCGTGCCTACGACCGTCTGAACGACGCGCAAAAAGCCGCTCTGACGGCCGCGGCCAAGAAGGCCGAAGAGTATTACGTGACTGAAGCCGCCAAAGAAGACGCCACCTCGGTTGAAGTGTTCAAGAAGGCTGGCGTGGAAATCGCCCAGATGAACGCCGAGCAGTTCAAGAAATGGCGTGACCTGGCGGAGAAGACTTCCTACAAAGCCTTCGTCGATGAAGTGAAGGGTGGCAAAGAGCTGCTGGATATGGCTCTGTCCGTAGAGTAATTCCGAGCGGGCCGGCGCCTCACAGCGCCGGCCTTTTCGTATCCGCCTCACCCGGAGCACCACGATGCTTCTTTACGTCCGAACCGTACATGCGCTGTCACGCATCTGCGGCGTTACCGCCGCGATGATGATCTTCGCGTCGGTGTTCATCGTCTGCCAACTGGTCTTCATGCGGTACGTGCTCAATGCCTCGACCGTTTGGCAGACCGAAGTCGTCACCTACTTGATGATCGGCGCGACCCTGCTGGGCATGCCCTACGTGCAGTTGCTGCGCGGCCACATCAACGTCGACCTGTTGCCGCTGTATCTGCAGAAAGCCCCGCGCAAGGTGCTGTTCGCGTTTTGCGCATTGCTCCAGGCCGTCACCTGCGCCGTCGTGGCGTTCTACTCGGCCGAGCTGTTCCTGCAGGCATGGAACGGCGGCTGGCGCTCTTCCTCGGTGTTCGGCTCGCCGCTGTGGATTCCCTATCTCGCAATGCCACTAGGTTTCGGCCTGATGGTGCTGCAATACACCGCGGATCTGATGATGGCCACGCGCGTTGAAGACCCCTTCGTGCCGGCACACCAACAGCCGCTCAACCCCGCTTCCGAAGGAGAGCGCTGATGGATCCGCTGCTGCTCAGCCTCTTCGTGCTCATCGCCACCATTGCGGTGCTGTTTTCGGGCATTTCGGTCGGCTTCGGCCTGATCATCGTCTCGACCCTGTTCATCCTGTGGCAGGACGGCATGTTCGGTCTCGCGGTTATCCCCGAGGTCATCTTCGGCAAACTCGACAGCTTTGCGCTGCTGTCGATCCCCATGTTCATCCTGATGGGTGCCGCCGTGGCGTCCTCACGTGCCGGCGGTGACCTGTATGAGTTGCTCAGCCGCTGGCTGACTCGCGTACCGGGCGGTCTGGTGGTGTCCAACCTCGGTGCGTGCGCTCTGTTCTCGGCCATGTCGGGCTCGTCGCCCGCCACCTGCGCGGCCATCGGCAAGATGGGCATCCCCGAGATGGTCAAGCGCGGCTATCCAAAAGGCGTCGCGGCCGGCTCCATCGCGGCTGGCGGCACGCTGGGCATTTTGATTCCGCCCAGTGTGACGATGATCGTCTACGGCATTTCGACCGAAACCTCGATCGGGCGCCTGTTCATCGCCGGCATCCTGCCGGGCCTGATGCTCACGGGGCTTTTCATGGCCTGGGCGATTTACTCGACCTGGCGCCAGACCGATGGCGTGGTGGTATCGAATATCCGCTACACGCTCAAAGAGCGCCTGGAGCTGATGCCGAAGATCCTGCCCTTCCTGCTGATCATCGTCTTCGTGCTGTGGGCGCTGTACGGCGGCGTCGCCACGCCGTCGGAGGCCGCCGCCGTGGGCGCACTGGCCTGCGTGGTGCTGGCCATCGTGGTCTACAAGATGTGGAACCCCAAGGTGCTGTGGAACGTGTTCCGCGACTGCACCAAGGAATCGGTGATGATCATGGTCATCATCGGCGCATCGGGCCTGTTCAGTTTCATGCTGTCGAGCCTCTACATCACGCAGAGCCTGGCGCAGTGGATCATCGACATGAACCTCAACCCGTGGGCGTTGATGTTCATGATCAACCTTTTCCTGCTGGGCGCCGGCTTCTTCCTGCCTCCGGTGGCGGTGATCCTGATGGCGGCGCCGATCCTGCTGCCGATCATCATCGAAGCCGGTTTCGACCCGTACTGGTTCGCCGTGATCCTCACCATCAACATGGAAATCGGCCTGATCACGCCGCCGGTGGGGCTCAACCTCTTCGTCATCAACGGCATCGCGCCGGACATCAAGCTGCAGACCATTCTGTGGGGCTCGCTGCCGTACGTGGGCTGCATGGTGCTGGCCATCATTCTGCTGTGCATCTTCCCGGAGATCGCCACCTGGCTGCCGACCTTCCTGATGGGCCCGGCCGTCTGAGCCTGAAACCGCACCCGGCCACGGCCGGGTGCGTCACGGAGAAACCTTCATGAACGCCAACGATCACCGCCTGCCCGGCAACCGGCGCGCCGAACGCAAGGCGCGCGCGGCCAAGCTGGCAAGCGGCCGTCAGGTCGCGGCCGACGATGCCATCGCGCTGCTCGAAGCTGTCATCGAATGCGGCGACCGTGTCTGCGTCGAGGGCAACAACCAGAAGCAAGCAGACTTTCTTGCCCGCGCGCTGGCCTCGGTTGATCCCGAAACAATCAACGAGCTGCATCTGGTGCAGTCGGTCATCGCCCTGCCCGACCACATTGCGCTGTTCGAGCGCGGCATCGCAAAAGAGGTGGATTTCTCGTTCTCGGGCCCGCAGGGCACGCGGCTCGCGCAACTGGTGTCGGAGGGGCGCATTCGCGTCAATGCCATCCACACCTATCTGGAGCTGTTCGCACGCTACTTCGTCGATCTGACGCCGAATGTGGCGCTGATTGCAGCCGAAGCGGCCGACGCGCAGGGCAACCTCTACACCGGCCCGAACACCGAAGACACGCCCGCCATCGTCGAGGCCACGGCCTTCCGCGGCGGCATCGTGATCGCCCAGGTGAATGAAATCCGCGACACGCTGCCGCGCGTCGACATCCCGGCCGATTGGGTGGATTACGTCATCGAGGCGCCCAAGCCCTACTACATCGAGCCGCTGTTCACGCGCGATCCGGCACAGATTTCCGAAATCCAGGTGCTGATGGCGATGATGGTCATCAAAGGCATCTACGCGCGCTACGGCGTCACCACGCTCAACCACGGCATCGGCTTCGACACCGCTGCCATCGAATTGCTGTTGCCGACCTACGCCGAACGGCTCGGCCTGAAGGGCAAGATCTGCACGCACTGGGCGCTCAACCCGCACCCCGCGCTGATTCCCGCGATCGAGGCCGGCTTCGTGCAGTCGGTGCACAGCTTCGGCTCGGAACTCGGCATGGAGGCCTACATCGCCTCCCGCCCCGACGTGTTCTTCACCGGCGCCGACGGCTCGATGCGTTCCAACCGTGCCTTCTGCCAGGCAGCCGGCCATTACGCCTGCGATCTGTTCATCGGCTCGACACTGCAGATCGACCTGCAGGGCAACAGCTCCACCGCCACCAAAGGCCGCATCGCCGGCTTTGGTGGCGCGCCCAACATGGGCGCCGACGCGCGCGGCCGCCGTCATGAAAGCGAAGCCTGGGTGAAAGCCGGCGAAGAAGCACGCCAGGGCCGCAACGAAATGCCGCGCGGTCGCAAGCTGGTGGTGCAGATGGTCGAGACCTTCCGCGAACACATGGCGCCGGCCTTCGTCGAGCGCCTCGACGCGTGGGATCTGGCGGATGACATGGGCCTCGCCAACCCGCCGGTGATGATCTTCGGTGACGACGTCACACACATCGTCACCGAAGAAGGCATTGCCAACCTGCTGCTGTGCCGCGACGCAGGCGAGCGTGAGCAGGCCATTCGCGGCGTGGCCGGCTACACGCCGGTGGGCCTCGCGCGTGACCGCGCCAAAGTGGCCGAGTTGCGCCAGCGCGGTGTGATACAGCGCCCGGAAGACCTCGGCATTGCCCGCCGCGAGGCCACGCGCGACCTGCTGGCCGCGCGCTCGATCAAGGATCTGGTGCGCGCTTCGGGCGGCCTGTACGACCCGCCCAGCCGTTTCCGCAACTGGTGAGTGCCATGGAAAAACTGCACTACGACATTCCCTCGCAAAACGCAGCCGTCCGGCATCCACCAGTGCTGGTCGGCGTCACCGCCTCGGGCAACTGCGAAGTGCTGGTCGAAGCCAGCGAACACGCCGGCCACTGTCGCATCGCCATCAACACCTCGGCCATCGGCTTCGGCCCGATCTGGCAGGCCGTGCTGCACGACTTCGGCGAGCGCCACCGCGCCGGCGGCCTGACCATCGAGATCAACGATGTAGGCGCCACCCCGGCGGTGGTCAGCCTGCGCCTCGATCAGGCGCTCGAAGCCTGGGAGGAAGAACATGCGTAAGAGCTATTCGGAGGCCAGCGCCCGGGAGCGGGTGGCGGGCATCCTCGACGCCGGCAGCTTCCGCGAATTCGTGCCGCCGTCCGAGCGCGTCTCCAGCCCGCATCTGGCGCAGCTCGATCAACCGGTGGCCTTTGACGACGGCCTGATCGCCGGGCGCGGCACGCTCGACGGCAAGCCGGTGCTCATCGCCGCGCAGGAAGGGCTGTTTCTCGGCGGCGCGGTGGGCGAAGTACACGGCGCCAAGCTCGTCGGCCTGATCCGCCGCGCGGTGGCCGAGAAGCCCGCCGCCGTGCTGATCCTGTTCGACTCCGGCGGCGTGCGCCTGCATGAGGCCAACGCCGGCCTGATTGCCGTCTCGGAAATCCTGCGCGCCATCTGCGCCGCGCGCGTGGCCGGTGTGCGCTTTGTCGGGCTGGTCGGCGGCAGCGCCGGCTGCTTCGGCGGCACCGGACTGGTGGCGCGCTGCTGTGACGCCATTGCCATCTCGGAAGAAGGCCGTCTGGCCATGTCCGGCCCCGAGGTGATCGAAACCGTGCATGGTGTGGAAGAGTTCGATGCGCGCGACCGCGCCCTGGTGTGGCGCGTCACGGGCGGCAAGCACCGATACCTGCTGGGTGAAGTCGACCGCATTTGCGACGACGACATCGCCGATTTCCGCCGTGCCGCAATGGCCCTGACCGACGGCACGGCCGGCCTCAGCCTAGAAGACGTCGAACGCGAGCACGCACGCCTCGCCGCACGCTGGGAAGCCTTTGCCGACTGCAGCGACGGGTTGGAGGTGTGGCGCCGATTAGGCGTTGCGCAACCCGAGAGCATTCCCATGCTCGACGCCGCCGAATTCGAAGCCGTGGCCGACGCGGCCAACGCCAGGAGCCCAGCATGACCCGCGACGATCTGCTGCACGCCTTTTTCAGCGCCGACGGCTGGGCACCGCATACGCTCGACGATCACTACTTCGACGGCCGCGCGAGCCTGGGCGACGAGACCATCACCGTCATCGGTACTGCCGGCCGCGCCGAAGTCGGCGCCGACCTGTGCCTGCGCATGGCCGCCGCCGTGCTCGAAACCGTGCGCAAACGCCCCGGCGAAGCCATCGTGTTCTTCCTCGACACGCAAGGCCAGCGACTGCGCCGCCGCGACGAGCTGCTGGGCCTTAACGGCTACATGGCGCACCTTGCCAAATGCTGCGAAATTGCCCGCCACCACGGCCATCCGCTGTTGTCAGTGGTGTATGGCGAGGCCGTGTCCGGCGGCTACCTCACCACCGGCATGATGGCCGACGCCTGCTACGCCGTGAGTGGCGCCGAAATCAAGGTCATGAACCTGCCGGCCATGGCACGCATCACCAAAGTGCCACTGGAAAAACTCCAAGCCCTGGCGAAGGAATCCCCGGTGTTTTCACCGGGCGTCGACAACTATCTGCGCATGGGGCACCTGCGCGCAGTGTGGAGCGACGACTACGCAAACCAGTTGGCCACGGCGCTGGCCGAGGTACGCGCCGGCCCCGCAGGCGACGACCGCCGCATGCAACTCGGTCTGGAACGCGGTGGCCGCCACGCCGCCGCGCCGCTGGCCGAACGCATTGCCCGACATGGCTGATCACGTGCCAGCCCGACACGACCTGATCTGGCTCGACGCCGGCAGCGCGGAGTTGGCGCGCGCCCTGCCCGGCTGCAGCGTCGAGCAGATCGACCCCACGGCCTGCCTGCGCGAGTGGATCGACGCCGGCAGGCCGCTGATCATGGCTCGCCAGCCAAGCGAACTGGCCCCCGGCCGCAGCCTGCTCGGCCTGCCGCTGCCGCCTGCCGCAGGCAAACACCGCATCGCCTTCGACGTGCCCACGGCGTGCATCGCGCGCCGCGCCGCGCCACCGCCGCTGCTGGCGATTGCCGCACAATTGCCGGAACACTGGCAAGCCACCGTAAGCGCCTTGACCTCCCATGCGGACATCGCGGCGGCCCGGCCACGCGCCTTCGGCTCGGCGGCCATGCAGGCCCTCACCGGCCTGACGTGTCTGGGCGAAGATTCGGATCTCGACCTGATGCTGCAACCCGTCAGCCGCGACGCGGCCTTGCGCACGCTCGACGCGCTTGCGGCGATCTCGTCGCACGGTGGCGCCCCCCGGCTCGACGGCGAACTGGTGGACCGCCACGGCCGCGCCACCAGCTGGCGTGAATTGCTGGGCGGTACGCGCCAGATCCTGTTCAAGCACGTCCGTCACGTCGGTATGATCACTCGTGAGGAATTCCTGGCGGGCTGCAACACCGAATCCACATGAGCTTCACGCAACACATCGACCACGCCGCCTGGCAGGCGCTGGTCTTCGAACTCTCGCTGGCACCCAAGCCCGGCTTGGTCACGCCGTTCTCCAACGGCAGCCACAGCGACATGGATCACCGCCATTTCAACGCCAGCATCAATGCGCTGGCCGGCTATTTCGGCGATTGCGCGCGTCTGGGCGCCACCGCGGCACCGCTGCATGCCTTGCAGACACGCGGCGTGATCGCAGAGAACGTCATGTTCGAGGCCACCGGCGGGGTCAATACGCACAAGGGCGCCATCTTCACCCTCGGGCTGCTCGCGGCCGCAGCCGGGCTGCAGCACACCCGCGGCGAACCAGACCGGCACACGCTGGGCCATACCGTCGCCGAAGAATGGGGCTCTGCCCTGCTCATGGCCACCGCCCCCATCAACACCCACGGCGCGCACGTGCGCCGCAAGCTGGGCATCGCCGGCGCGCGCGAGCAAGCCGCCGCCGGCTTTCCCGTGCTGTTCGAAACCACCTTGCCCGAGCTCGAGCGCGCCCGCGCGCAGCTCGGCAACCACCCCAACGCCCAACTGCACGCACTGATGGCCACCATCGCCGTGCTGCCGGACACCAACCTGGCGCACCGCGGCGGCCGCAGCGGGCTGGCGTGGGCACAGTCGGCTGCCGCCGATTTCCTCGCGCGCGGCAGCGTATTCACCGATCGCCACGAGCGGCATCTGCACGCCGTTTGCTCGGCCTTCGAACGCCGTCGCCTGAGCCCTGGCGGCAGCGCCGACCTGCTGGCTGCCGCGTTGTTCATCTGCGCGCTGGACATGCGCCCCGCCGCCCGCCCGCGCGGCGAAGTGCAGGCGGCATGAGCCTGTGCTGGCTGTGCCCCGGTCAAGGCAGCCAGACGCCTGACATGCTCGCGCAACTGGCTGGCGATGAATTGGCAGGGCCGGTGTTGAAGCGCCTGTCGCACCACGTCGCGCCCGACACCCTGGCCGTGGCGAGCGAGCCCGAGCACTGCTTCCACAACCGCCATGCCCAGCCCCTGATCGTGTTGTACGGCCTGTGTGTGGCCGAGACTTTGCGCACTGCTGGCATCGAGCCCGCCGTGGTGGCCGGTTATAGCGTCGGAGAGCTCACCGCGCACGGCGCCGCGGCTGCGCTGGCACCGGAAACGGCCTTGGCTCTCGCCAGACAGCGTGCCGACTGCATGGAGGCCGCCGCCCCCGCCGGGCATGGCTTGCTGGCCGTGCGCGGCATACCCATCGCCCGCTTGCAGCATGCCGCGCAGGCCGCCGGTGCAGCGTTGTCGATCACCAACGGGGCCGATCACGGCGTACTGGCCGGCCCCTCGGCGGTGCTCGATGCGCTGGCCAGCCAGCTCGCGGCCAGCGGCGCGCACGTGGTGCGGCTGGCGGTCACCGTGCCGGCGCATTCGCCCTGGCTGGATAGTGCCGTGGCGCCGTTCGCACAAGCGCTGTCTGCCGCGCAATGGCTGCCACACGCCGCGCCGGTACCCGGCGGCATCGACGGACGCAGCGTCTCCACCCGCAAGCAGGCCGTGGATGCGCTGTCACGCCAACTGGCGGAGCCGCTCGACTGGGCACGCGCGCTGGATGTGGCACGCGAACTCGGCGCCACCCTGTTCTTCGAACTCGGGCCGGGCGACAGCCTGAGCCGTATGGTGCGTGAGCGCCATCCTGACCTCGAAGCCCGCGCTCTTTCGGACTTCGCCACCGTTCGCGGCGCTGCCACCTGGCTTGCCCGCATGACCAACATTCAGTAGGAGATCGACATGACCCAGGCACGCATCGTGCGCATCACCGAAGCCGGTTCGCCGGAGGTAATGAAGCTCGTCAAAATCGATTTGCCCGCGCCGGCAAGCGGTGAGGTGCGCCTGCGCCAGACGGCCATCGGCTTCAACTTCATCGACACCTACCAACGCAGCGGCTTCTATCCGGTGCCGATGCCCGGCGGGCTCGGGCATGAGGCGGCTGGTGTGGTCGAAGCCGTGGGTGAGGGCGTCGAAGCACTCAAGGTGGGTGACCGCGTGGCCTACATGAACGCAGGCCTGGGCGCCTACGCGAGCCATCGTAACGTGTCGGCCGACAAGCTCGTGAAACTGCCCGTTGCCGTGTCGGACGAGCAGGCGGCAGCACTGATCTTCAAGGGCATGACCGCGCAGTACCTGGTGCGCCGCACGCATCGCGTGCAGCCGGGCGACATCGTGCTGGTGCACGCAGCGGCTGGCGGCGTGGGCCAGATCCTGTCGCGCTGGGCCAAGTCGCTCGGAGCCTTCGTGGTCGGCACCGCCGGCTCGCCGGAAAAATGCGTGGCCGCGCGCGCGGCCGGCTGCGACGAGGCCATCGACTACACGCAGGCTGACTGGGTGCAGCAGGTGATCGACGCCACCGGCGGGCAGAAGGCGCGCGTGGTGTATGACTCGGTTGCCAAGACCACCTTCATGGGCTCGCTCGACTGCGCAGCGCCCTTCGGGCTGGTGGTGCTGTATGGCGCCGCATCCGGACCTGCGCCGGACATCCATCCCGAGATCCTCAATAAAAAGGGCTGCCTGTTTCTCACTCGCCCGTCGGTGTTCCCCCACAACGCCAAGCCGGAAATCTTCCGCGAGAACGCGCGCGAAGTGATGGAGGCCATCCAGAGCGGCGTGATTGACGCTCCCATCGGTGCACGCTTCGCCCTCGAGGACGTGGCGGAGGCCCACCGCGCCGCCGAATCACGCAGCACCACCGGCTCGATCGTGCTCGTTCCGTAACCCATTTCACGGCCCGCCAGCGCTCTGCATGCCGAGGCGCACTGAAGTTCTGCCACCCTTGGCCGATATGTCAGTGAACGGTGGCTGAACGTCTTCACGCCCCCGGCCTTGTTCGGAGTAACGCAATGAAAGTGCTGTTGGCCCCCGGAATCGCCTTGTGCAACCGCCTTGGTCACGCCCAGAAATACGGCTTGATCAGTCTGCTCCTGCTGCTGCCGATCATCATCCTCGGCTACGAAGTCGTCCAAGGCAGTGGCTCGCTGTGGTCTTCCAGCGCTGCGCTGGCCACCACCCTGATTGCGCTTTACCTGCTTGCCGCGCTGGCCGAAACCCAGGGTGAAACGGCACGGGCGTTCTCGGCGGCGATCACGCGTTTCGCCAAAGGCGATCTGTCCGCCCGCGTGAAGCTCGAGGGGCGCGACGAGATGGCGTGCGTGGCGCACTCATTCAACGACATGGGCAAAGAGGTCAAACGCATGATCGCCCGCGTCTCGGGCCACGCGGCCGAAGTCGGCTCCGCTTCGGGCAAGCTGGCCCACCGCACTTCCGACGTACGCAAGAGCTGTCACATGCAGGCAGACGCGACCACCAGCGTAGCCGCCGCCATGCAGGAAATGACCACCAGCATCGCCCAGGTTTCCAGTCACGCCAGCGACACCGAAAGCGCATCGGAAGCCGCCTGCAGGCTGTCGGAGGAAGGCGAGCGCGTGGTGCGTGAAGCCTCCAGTGAAATGGAGCGGATTGCCGAAGCCTTCAGCCGCTCCGCCGGGCAAGTGAGCGAACTTGGCGGGCGCACCGACGAGATCAGCAAGATCCTGCAGGTCATCCGCGAGATCGCCGAACAGACCAACCTGCTCGCCCTCAACGCCGCCATCGAAGCCGCACGCGCCGGTGAGCAGGGCCGCGGCTTCGCGGTGGTGGCCGACGAGGTGCGCAAGCTGGCCGAACGCACCGGCAACTCCACCGCCGAAATCAGCAGCATGATCGAGCTCATCCAGCACAGCACGCGCTCGGTAGTGTCCGGCATGGAAGAAGGGGTCAGCCAGGTGTCGCGCGGCGTGGAGCTGGCTTCGCGCGCTGGCGACGCACTGTCGCACATCAACAAGGGCGCGCACGACACCCTGCACATGGTGCGCGACATCGCCGCCGCGGTGAAGGAGCAGAGCACCGTATCGAGCGAAATCTCCGAGAGCGTGGAGCGCATCTCCAGCATGCTGCAAAGCGGCAGCGTGGGCGTGGATCACATGTCCGAAGAAGCCGAGCATCTGGATACCGTGGCCTCCAGCCTGAAGGACGCCATCAGCCGCTTCTCGGGCGGCACCGCCAACGAAGCCTCACAACTCGTCGAGCGCGCGGCAGCGCTGTACACCAGCCGCGGGCAGCAGGCCGCCTTCGATGCCTTCAACGACGCTCACGGCGAATTCGTGCAGCGCGATCTGTACATCTTCGTGTACGACATGGAAGGTACGGTGCGCGCCCACGGCGGCAATCCGAAGCTCATCGGCAGCAACATGCGCGACGCCCGCGACGCCAATGGCGCGTTGTTCGTGCAAGACCGCATCCGCATCGCCCAGCAGGCCGGCAGCGGCTGGCAGGACTATATGTTCAAGAACCCGGAAACCGGCGACGTGGAGAGCAAGAGCTCGTTCGTCCGCCGGGTGGACGACTACATCTTCGGCTGCGGCGTTTACAAGTGACGCGCCGCAAGGCGCCGGATGCGGGGCCAGGGGCTCACGCAGACTCACCGCCTGTTGCGCCGAAGCACGCGGGCATGCGCTTTGCGTTCACGGATGGGGCACTGCGGCGTATCCTCGTCATACCGACCATCGAGGCTGCAAAACGGCCTCTGGCGCCCCCCTGGAGGATGCTGCATGTCGATTGACTGGAAGAATTACTCCCCTTCCCCGTTCTACGACGAACTGATCGCGGCCAAAGGCAAACCCCGCCCGGCCGCGAAAGTGCTGACCGACTACCTCGCGGGGCTCGACTCCGCCGAAATCCAGACCCGCAAGAAGGCGGCCGAACTGGCCATCGTCGAGATGGGCATCAGCTTCACGGTGTACAGCGAAGGCGAGAACATCGATCGCGCCTGGCCCTTCGACATCATCCCGCGCATCATTCCGCGCAAGGAATGGACCCGTGTCGAGGCCGGCCTGACGCAGCGCCTCACAGCCCTCAACCTGTTCATACAGGATCTCTACAACGAGCAACGCATCCTGCGCGACAAGGTGCTGCCCGATTACGTACTGGCCCAATCCAAGAATTTCCGCGAACAGTGCCGCGGTTTTACCCCGCCGCTGGGGGTATGGGCTCACATCTGCGGTTCCGATCTGGTACGCGACGGCGACGGCACCATGTACGTGCTGGAAGACAACCTGCGCGTGCCCTCCGGCGTGTCCTACATGATCGAGAACCGCCACGTCACCAAACGCGTGTTCCCGGAACTGTTCGAGAACACCAGCATCCTGCCGGTGGACGAATACCCGGCACAACTTTTCGACATGCTCGCCGCGCTGTCGCCGCGCCCGCAGGATTACCCCACCGTGGTGGTGCTCACGCCGGGCATCTTCAACTCGGCCTACTTCGAACACTCGTATCTGGCCCAGCGCATGGGCGCGCAACTGGTCGAGGGCGCCGACCTGGTGGTGAACGATGACGACTGCGTGTATATGCGCACCATCGGCGGGCTGGAGCGTGTAGACGTGATCTACCGCCGCATCGACGACGAATTCATCGACCCCGAAGCCTTCAAACCCGATTCCATGCTCGGCGTGCGTGGCCTGATGCGCGCGTGGCGGGCCGGCAACGTGGCGATTGCCAATGCACCCGGTGCCGGTGTAGCCGACGACAAGGTGATGTACGCCTTCGTGCCGGCGATGATCAAGTACTACCTCGATCAGGATCCGATCATTCCCAACGTGCCGACCTACCTGTGCGTCGACAAGAAAGACCGCGAGCACGTCATCGCCAACCTTGAGCATCTGGTGGTCAAGCCGGCCAACGAATCGGGTGGCTACGGCATGCTGGTAGGGCCGCACTCCACCAAGAAGCAGCGCACCGAGTTCGCCCGGCTGATCCGCAAGGACCCGCGCAACTACATCGCCCAACCCACCCTCGCCCTGTCGGTGGCGCCGACGCTGTGCGAGGAAGGGCTGGAGCCGCGTCACATCGACCTGCGCCCGTTCATCCTGCAAGGCGTGCGCACCGACGTCACGCCGGGCGGCCTCACGCGGGTGGCCATGCGACGCGGGTCGCTGGTGGTCAACTCCTCCCAAGGTGGCGGCAGCAAGGACACCTGGATCGTGGACGAGGAGAACTGAGATGCTTTCGAGAGTCGCAGAACGCCTGTACTGGATGGCCCGCTACATCGAGCGCGCCGAAAACACCTCCCGCATGATCATGGCCTTCAACACGCTGGCCCTAGACATGCCCAAGTCCGTCGCGCTGTCGTGGAAGGAGCTGGTCTCCGTGACCGGCATGGACACCCTGTTCGACGAGCGCTACCAACGCGACGACGACCGCAATTGCGTCAAATTCATGATCGCCGATGCCTCGAACTCGGGCTCCATCCTGAGCACCCTGCGCAGCGCCCGCGAAAACGTGCGCACCACGCGTGATCTGGTACCGACCGAAGGCTGGGAGATCGTCAACGAGCTGTACCTGTTCGCGCGCGACAACGCCGAACAGGGTGTGAACAAGCGCGGCCGTCACGAATTCCTGTCCGAGATCGTGCAGCGCTGCCAGACCCTCACCGGGCTGCTCGCCGGCTGCATGAGCCATGATGCCGCCTACGATTTCATCCGCCTCGGCCACAACATCGAACGCGCCGACATGGCCACGCGGCAGATCGACGTAGGCGCCCTGCGCCTGCTTGCCCGCCGCGACAACCCGGCCCCGTATGAAGGGCTGTTGTGGACCAGCATCCTGCGCTCGCAAAGCGCCTTCCAGATGTATCGGCAGCACGTTAAGCGCCGCGTGAACGGCGTCGATGTGGTGCGTTTCCTGTTGCAGGATGCCGATTTCCCGCGCTCCGTGGCGCACGCCCTGTCGCGCTGCGAGCGTGCACTGACGCGCCTGCCCAACAACGAGCGCCCGCTGCACATGGCGATTGCTGCGCGGCGCCACGCGCTGGAAGCGGAAGTGCCGACGCTGATCGCCGACGACGGGCTGCACGACTTCATGGACCACGTGCAACTGGAAGTCGCCGAGCTGCATCAGGCAATCGCGACCAACTGGTTCCCGCAGGACGCAGCGTGAGTCTCCGTTCACGGCTGGGGCATTTTCCGCTAGGATCGTCGCCCCTGGCGGACGCCTCACGCTCACACCTCTCGTCATGCCTGCCGGCCTGATCAACGCTTATCCCTTTGCCGACAACCGGTTCGACGAGATGCTCGCCGAACCGGGCAAACCGCGCACGCACTGGCAAGCCTTCGCCCAGCGCATCGAAGGCCTGCCATCGCAATCGATGCGCCAGCGCGCGTCGTTCGTGGCCGATGCGATTGCCTCCGACGGCGTTACCTACAATGTCTATGCCGACCCCGAGGGCATGCGCCGACCGTGGGAGCTGGACATGCTGCCGCTGGTCATCAGTGCTCAGGAATGGCACACGCTATCGACCGCGGTGGCGCAACGCGCACGCTTGCTCGACCGCGTGCTGGCAGACATCTACGGACCGCAGAAGCTGATCGCCGAAGGCATGCTGCCGCCCGCGCTTGTGTTCGGGCAGCACGGCTACAAATGGCCCTGTCACGGCATTCAGCCTGCCGGCGGACGCTTCCTGCATTTTTACGCCGTCGATCTGGCGCGCGCCCCGGACGGCGGCTGGTGGGTGATTGCCGACCGCACGCAAGGCCCGTCGGGCGCCGGATATGCGCTGCAGAACCGCATCGTGGTGTCGCAGGCCTTCCCCGACGCCTTCCGCAACCTTCGCGTGCAGAAGCTGGCAGGTTTCTTCCGCTCGCTGCAGGACGGGCTGTCGCGCATGGCCCCGACCGATGGTGAAACGCCGCTGTGCGTGCTGCTCACGCCCGGTCCGTACAACGAAACCTATTTCGAGCACGCCTTCCTGGCGCGTTACCTCGGTTTCCCGCTGGTCGAGGGGCAGGATCTCACGGTGCGCGACGACACCGTGTACCTCAAGACGCTGCGCGGCCTGCGCCGGGTGCATGCCATCCTGCGCCGCCTCGACGACGACTTCTGCGACCCGCTCGAACTGCGCGCCGATTCCGCGCTGGGCATTCCCGGCCTGCTCGGCGCCGTGCGCGCCGGGCGCGTGCTGATGGCCAACGGGCTGGGCAGCGGGGTACTGGAGAGCGCCGCACTGTTCGGTTTCCTGCCACGCATCTGCGAACGCCTGCTGGGCGAGCCGCTGGCCATCCCCTCCGTGGCGAGCTGGTGGTGCGGCGAAACCACCGCGATGGAGCAAGTGCTCGCCAACATCGACAACCTGGTGATCAAGCCGGCCTACCCCGACATGAGCCGCGAACCGGTGTTCGGCCATACGCTCAAGGGCGAAGCATTGCAGCAGATGGTCGACAGCATCGTGGCGCAACCGCATGCCTACGTCGGCCAGGAGTGGGTGCGCTTGTCGCAAGCCCCCGTGTGGTCGCACAGCGCTGATCGCGAACAGTTGCTGCCGCGCTCGGTCGGTCTGCGCATGTTCGCTGCCGCCACGCCCGACGGCGGCTACACGGTGATGCCCGGCGCCCTCACCCGCGTGGCACCGGATGCCGGAGTCGAAGTCATCTCGATGCAGCGTGGCGGGCTGTCGAAAGATACCTGGATCCAATCGGAAGGCCCGGTACAGCGCGAAACCTTGATCAAGAAGCGCCTTGGCATGATCGACCTGATGACGGCCGGCGCGGAAGTGCCGTCTCGCGTAGGCGAAAACCTGTTCTGGATGGGGCGCCACTCCGAGCGCTGCGAGGCCTCGGCGCGACTGCTGCGCACCGTGCTGACCCGCGTAGCGACGGGCCATGAGGAAATCGACGGCGAGCTCGCCGGCTTGCTGGCTGCCGCCGAGCAGCTCGGCGTGCTGCCGCCGACGGCCGGCGATGCTGACCTTGAAGAACGCCTGCTCGCAGCGGTATCCGATTACAAACACCCGGACTCCATCGCAGCCAACCTGCGCGCGCTCGGTTTCAACATCAACCACGTGCGCGAGCGCCTGTCGTCCGACAACTGGCATGTGCTCAACCGCCTCGAAAACGCCCTTAAACCGGCGCCGGCCACACTCGACCAGGCACTCGGCGCACTCGACCGCGTGATGCTCGACTGCATTTCGCTGGCGGGTTTCGCAATGGACGACATGACGCGCGACGAGGCGTGGCGCTTCCTTATTCTGGGCCGTCGCATCGAACGCCTGGCCGCGCTGTCGACGCTGATCCGGTCTGTGCTCGAAACTCCGGCCAGTGATCGCGAGCGCATGCTCGAATGGCTGCTCGACGCCTGCAACTCCATCGTCACCTACCGCGCCCGCTACCGGCGCGCGCCAGAATTGTTGCCGGTCATCCATCTGGTGGTGTTCGACACCAGCAACCCGCACTCGGTCGCCTTCCAGTCACAAGCGCTCAAACGCTATCTCACGCTCGCCTCGCAAGAGCTTGGCCACACCGTGCCGCCGCACATCGGCGAGCTCGAACGACGACTCACGCGCTTCGACCTCACTGCCTTCGAAGCCGACGAATGCGACCCGGCTTGCGCACGGCTGTCGTCCTTGCTGGGTGACGCCTGGGACACAGCCCAGGCCTTGTCCGACGACGTGCACAACCGCTTCTTCATCCACACCGTGAATCGCTCGCGACTGAGGAGCGTCGCATGACGCCGACGCGCTATCACGTGTTGCACGAAACGCGTTACAGCTACGAACAGCCGGTGCGCGAATCGCATCAGCTGATGCGCCTGCAGCCGCGTGAGCTGCCGTGGCAAACCTGCGTGTCGCACCGTCTGCGCGTCAGCCCCGACCCCGCACGCAGTCAGGCCTTCAGCGACAGCTTCGGGAACCGCATCGTGGCCATGCACTTCGAAACCGCCCACGAAGAGCTTTTGGTGCGCAGCGAATGCTGGGTCGAATTGCAGCCGCGCACCATGCCCCCGATGGACAGCTCGCCAAGCTGGGAATCGGTGCGTGACACCCTGCGCTACCACGCCGGCACGAGTCTGCCCCCCGCCCTGCTCGAAGCCTCGGCCTTCATGTTCGAATCCACCGATGTACGCATCAAGCGCGTGTTCGCCGAATACGCCATGGCCAGCTTCGTGCCCGGCCGGCCGCTGCTGGCCGCATGCGACGATCTGATGCGGCGCATCTTCGACGAATTCACCTTCGACCCTGAAGCCACCGAAGTCTCCACCCCTGTGTTCGAGGTCTTCGAGAAGAAGCGCGGCGTGTGCCAGGACTTCGCGCACTTCATGATCGCCTGCCTGCGCTCGCTCGGCCTGTCGGCCCGTTACGTGTCGGGCTATCTGCTGACACGCCCGCCGCCGGGCCGGCCACGCATGATCGGCGCCGATGCCACCCATGCCTGGGTGTCGGTGTTTTCGCCCGGCTTCGGCTGGGTGGATTTCGACCCCACCAACGCGGTGTGGGCCGATCTGGAACACATCACCATCGGCTGGGGCCGCGACTTCAACGACATCTCACCGCAGCGCGGCATCATTCTGGGCGGCGGCTCGCACGAGCCTGAAATCGCCGTCACCGTCGTGCCAGAGGCCGAGTTCACCACCTTGTACGGCAATTCATCCTTGCCCGGGCTCGACTTGGCCCCCACCCACGGCTAGTCTGTCGTTCCCACTGTCCGCCAAACGGCGGGCGAGAGCCCCTCGCCGAGCCTCACCTGTTGCGCCCGGCATCGACTCAGGAACGCCGCATGACTTTTCTCAGCCCCGCCCGCACGCTCCCCGCCGCACTGCTGCTTCTGCTTCTCGCCGTTGTCAGCTTGCAGCCCGCCACCACTCAAGCCAAAACCACTCAGGCCAACACCACCGACCGCACACCCGAACTCGATGTGGATTACGTGCCGACCCCCATGCCAGCCGTGCGCCGCATGCTTGAAATGGCGCAGGTCGGGCGCGATGACCACGTGGTCGATCTCGGCTCCGGTGATGGCCGCATCCTGATCACGGCGGCCCGCAAACACGATGTGCGCAGCGCCCTGGGCATCGAGCTCGACCCGTGGCTGGTCGAGTACGCCACCGCGCAAGCACGCAAGGCCGGCGTGGCCGACCGGGTGAAATTCATCGAAGGCGACATTTTCGAGGCCGAGTTCGCGGACGCCGATGTCGTCACCATGTACCTGCTGCCGCAACTCAATCTGGAACTGCGCCCTTACCTGCTGTCGAACATGGCGCCCGGCACCCGCATCGTGTCGCACTCGTTCGACATGGGCGAATGGCAACCTGACGCGCAGGATTCGCTTTTCAATCGCGGGGTGTATATGTGGATCATCCCGGCCCAGGTCGCTGGCACCTGGGAGATCAGGCTCGACGCCGACGCCCCGCCGATCGTGCTCACGCTGACGCAGGAGTTCCAGCAGCTCAGCGGCCAGGCCAAGCAGAACGGCAAACCGCTCAAACTCGGCGAGCTCTCTCTGCGAGGGCCTGAAATCAGCTTCCGCCTCAACGGCAAGGACTATGCAGGCATCGTGAAAGGGAGCACCATCGAATCCGCCGGCGAACGCGAGTGGTTCGCGACGCTACGCTGATACGCATCGACAGACCATCCGGAGGCCTGTAATGGCGCACTGTCGGATCATCGCACTGACTTCTCAGAAAGGCGGTTCAGGCAAGACCACCGTCACCATGCAGCTTGCCGCTGGGCTCGCGCAGCGCGGGCTGAAGGTATCCGTTGCCGATCTCGACCCGCAGGAAAGCGCCTCGCGCTGGAGTGAATCCGCCGCCACCGCGAAGCCTTTCCCCGCCAGCATCATCCGCCCCCAGGCAACCGCCGACGAGCTCAAGCGCGAGCTGCGTCCGCACATCAGGGCCAGCGACGTTCTGCTTCTCGACTGCCCGCCGTCCATCGAAAACCCGTTCACCATCGCGGCCCTCGACGTGGCTCACCTCGCCATCGTTCCGGTGGTGCCCAGCCCCACCGACCTGTGGTCTACACGTGCCATCGAACGCCTCATCCTGGAGCGCCGCAAGACGCTGTCCGGCGCCCTGCTGCCCAACCGCGTCACTCGCACGGCGCTGTCCGACGACGTGCTTGAAGTGATGCGCGATTTTGAATTGCCGGTGCTCGATGCGGCGCTGTCACAGCGCAGTGCCTACGCACAATCAGCAGTACGCGGCAGTTCGGTGTACGCTCTCGGACGTTCAGCATTGGCTGCGCGAGAAGAAGTGGAGCGGCTTGTCGCCGCAGTTCTCATCCATCTGGAGAAATGATCATGGCAAGCACCCGCAACACCAACCGTTCGGCGCTCCGCGCCAGCCTCAAACAGGAAGACGCCGCACTCGCCCAACGATTGCCTGCTGCGAAACCCGACACCAAGCCTGCTGCAACGGCCACGACCAAACCTGCTCCCAAACCCGCTTCGAAACCTGCAGCCAAACCGGCGGCGAAACCGGCCGCAAAACCTGCAGCGAAGGCCGTAGTGGCGAAGCCTGCTGCCAGCAAGACGGTCCCTTCCGCCGCGAAAAGCGCGGCCAAACCGGCGGCAAAGCCGACCGCAGCAAAACCGGTTGCCAGCAAATCGTCGGCAGCCGCTTCCGCCAAGCCGGCGAGCAAAACCGCTGCGACCAAAACCCCTGCCGCGCCAGCAACCAAGCCAGTCGCCGCCAAACCTGCCACCACGGCAGCGAAGAAACCGGCCGCTGCCAAAAAGCCGCCGGTCAAGAAGCCCGCCGCTCCGGCAAAAACCCCGGCAGCCAAGCCCGCGGCGAAACCAAGCGCCAGCGCAGCAAGCAAGCCAGCCGCCAGCACCACCACTAGCAAACCAGCGGCCAAACCGACAGCGGCCAAACCCGCCGCCAAGCCTGCCCCGACCAAGCCGACTACAAAGCCTGCCGCCAAACCCGCGGCGAAACCGGCCGCAAAACCGGCCGCAAAACCGGCTGCAAAGCCTGTGGCCTCGAAGCCCACGGCAAACAAGACCGCCGCCAAACCGACAAGCAGCCGCAGCACGGCTGCCAGCAAACCCGCCACGGGCAAGGCATCCAGCTCGACCACTCGCAGCCGCCCCACTTCGGGCGCACGCACGGCGGCTACGCCGGCAGCCAAACCGGCCAGCACGACCAAACCCACGACCAAAGCACCGGCCAAGACAGGCAAGACCGTACGCGATTCATTCTCGCTGCCTGCGACCGAGCAGAAAGGGCTCAAATCCCTTCGTCAGGCACTGCAGAAAAATGGCCGCAAGGTGAGCAAATCGGAAGTGCTGCGCGCCGGCCTCGCCTTGTTGGCGAAACGCGTGACGAGTGAGATCAGTGCGCTGATCGACGGCCTGCCCAAGGTCGTCAAAGGCGGCCGCAAGAAGAAGAAAAAGAGCTGAGCTTCGCTCCGCTCAGCGGGCCCGGACGTACAGCACTTTCGAGTCCGAGCCCGCTACCGTTCGTTCTTCGCATTCGAAGATGTCGCTGCGCGCACGCACCAGATCGCTCAGTTTGCGAAAGCCGTACAAACGCGAATCAAAGTCGGGCTGCAGCTTGTTGAGGTAGCTGCCAAAGGCGCCCAACCCGGCCCAGCCTGAATCATCCCCCGCCTGATCCAGCGCTTCGAGCACAAAAGCGCGCGGGAAATCCTGCGCGGGCGGTTCTTCGGTGGCCGTCGGGGAAGCGCTCGGAGCCGGTTTCTGAGCCTGCTTGTCGGCCGGTTTCTTCGCCGGTTTGGCAGCGCCATCGGCCGCCTTCGCACTGACCGGACGCAAGACCTCGGTGAACACGAAGCGGTGGCAGGCATTGCGGAAGGCCTCGGGGGTTTTCTTCTCGCCGAAACCGAACACCATCAGCCCCTCTTCGCGGATGCGCAGCGCGAGCCCGGTGAAATCACTGTCGCTCGAAACCAGGCAGAAGCCGTCGAAGCGCCGCGTATACAGCAGATCCATGGCGTCGATGATCAAGGTGCTGTCGGTGGAATTCTTGCCGGTGGTGTAGGCGAACTGCTGCACCGGCTTGATGGCATAGCGGTTGAGCACTTTTTTCCAGCCGGCGCTGTTGGTGGAGGTGAAGTCGCCGTAAATGCGCTTCACGGTCGCCTCGCCGAACCGTGCAATTTCGGCGAGCAGCCCTTCGATGACGGCCGCCTGGGCGTTGTCGGCATCGATCAGCACCGCCAGCCGCAGCGCGGAGTCATCGTTCTCGAACTTGTCACTGCGCTTGCCGTTGCTCATTGCGGGCTCCTCAAGTACTGCAGGCGATCAACACGCCGTCGGCCGCTTCGACGCGCAAGGTCACCAGCGCCTGATAGGCGGGCGAATCGTGCCAGGCCTGCACGGAAGCGCTATCGGGAAAACGCAGCACCACCACGCGGGTGTGCGGGTGCTCTCCGGCCAACAGGGCGGCAACCTCACCGCGAAACACCACTTCGCCGCCATACGGCGCAAGCGTAGCCGGCACGCGTGAAGTGTACTCCGCCCATTTCTGCGGATTCCGGACGGTGAGGTGTCCGACCATGTAGGCTTCGTTCATGCTGCACCTCCGCGTGGGTTTCACTCACTGTAGCCGATTGGCCAGGTGATGCTGCGTGCATGGCGCTGCGGCGGCGAAACAAGCGCGCCCCGCCCGAGCACGGGCGGGCGCGTGAAGCTTACGAAGCGTACTTGATGGTGCATCCGTAGGGGCGCGTGACCGGGTTCGGCACGTCGGTGCCGGCCTTGATGGCATCAAGCGCTTCCACCACGTAGTTGGTGGCGTCCTTGATGTCGGCGTCACGTGCGGTAGCGATCGAATCGATGCCGCCGCGGTAACGCAGCACACCTTCCGCATCGATGATGTACATGTGCGGCGTGACCTGCGCTGCGTAGGCCTTGCCGACCGTGCCCTGCTCATCCAGCAGGGTGTGGGTGACGGCACTGACGTTGCGGTCCTTGTTCAGGGCGATGGCCTGCTCGGCACTGACATGGCCCTGCGAACCCGGCTCGGACGAAATCACCTGCAACCACACGGCGCCCTGCTCGGCCGCCTTGGCCTGGGTTTGCTGCATGTTGCCGCTGCGGTAATGCTTCACGACGAAGGGGCAATCGTGGTTGGTCCATTCCAGCACCACCGTCTTGCCACGCAGCTTGGACAGCTCGATGGTCGAGCCGTCGGCCGCCACGGCCTTGAAGTCGGGCGCAGGCTTGCCGACGTCCGGCGCGGCCGACACGGCCAAGGGGGCGATCAATCCAACCGCCAGCGCGGCGGCAATCAGGGGACGAAGCGTCATCGTTGCACTCCTTTCAATCACGAGGGAAAAGCCATCGCGCTACGCGCCATCGAGCGCACGCAACACGATGTCGGGGGTGAGAATCTGCGGCAGCACCACGGGCTCGGCGCCGCGGGCAGCCGGATAGAACACGTACAGCGGCACGCCGCTGCGGCCGAAACGCTGGAGCACCTCGGTGATGGCCGCATCCTGATTGGTCCAGTCGCCTTTGAGATAAGCGATGTCGCCTGCGACAAACGCCGATGCGACTTCGCTGCGATTCAGCGCAACCTGCTCGTTCACCAGACACGTGATGCACCAGGCTGCCGTCATGTTGATGAACACCGCCCGCCCTTCGGCACGCAAGGCCTCGAGGCGCTCCGGCGTGTAGGGCTCGTGCGGCAGGGCTGTCGCGGCCGATGCCCCGTCCGATTGCGGCTGCGAGGCAATTCCCGAACCGAAGGCCAACGTAGTCAGCACCAGGGCCAAGGCGGCCAGACGGCCGCTCAAGCGCAGACGTGCATCCGCATGCCAGGTCACGTCGTACAACCACGCAGCGAGTGCCAGCGCGAGCATGCCCGCCAGCGCCACCAGCACCCCGCCGGCTCCGGCCTGTAACGCCAACACCCACACCAGCCACACGGCAGCGCCGTACATCGGAAACGCCAGAAACTGCTTGAAGCGCTCCATCCACGGCCCGGGGCGGGGCATGCGCGCAATCAACGCCGGCCAGTAGGCGAGCACGACGAAGGGAATCGCCAGGCCCAGCCCCAGCGCCAGGAAGATGAGCACCAGAGCCAGCGGAGGCTGCGTCATCGCGAACCCGATGGCGGCCCCCATGAACGGAGCGGTGCACGGTGTCGCCACGACCGCCGCCAGCACACCGGTGAAAAAACTGCCCGAGTGCCCGCCGCGCATGGTGAGTGAATGGCCGATGCCCGCCAAGCCGCCGCCGATGTGGAATACGCCGGACAGATTCAGCCCGACGGCGAACAGCAGCCACGCCACCATCACCACGAACACCGGCGACTGAAACTGGAAGCCCCAGCCCAGACTTGCGCCACCTTGCTGCAGGATCAGCACCACGGCGGCGAGAAATGCGAAGCTCGCCAGCACCCCGGCCAGATAGGCCAGACCGTGCCCACGCACGCTGGCGCGATCACCGCCGGTGCGTACCAACGCCAGCACCTTCATGGCGAGCACCGGGAAGACGCACGGCATCAGGTTGAGGATCAGCCCGCCTACCAGCGCAAACAGCACCGCCAGCGCGAGATTGATCGAGTTGGACTCCGCCTGCGAGCGCGCCATCGTCACCGGCTTGCCGGCCGCGATGGCGTCGACGCGCGGTGCCGACACCTCGAAGGCGCTCGACAGCATGCCGTCGAGCGTTTCCTCGCGGATCACCAGCACGCCGCCAAGCGGCGCATCGGTGGGCGTGGCATCCCCACGCGGTGCCTGCAGCACGATACCGTCGGCGGTGCGCGACAACTGTTGCCGGGCGGAATGATTGATGTGGCCCCACTCGAACGGATAGAACCAGATATCCGATGCACCGTCCGGTAGCGGGCCGGTATCGATGGCAATGCGCACGCCCTCTTCGCTCACCGCATAGCGACTTTTCCACGGCGAGGACTGCGGCAGACGCGCACGCGCCGCCTCGATGGCCGGGTGACCGTCACCGACCGTCTGGGCGGCCACCGGAATGTTCAGCTCAAGCTCGACGTCTTCGGGAATGCATACATCGGCGCACACCAACCAGGACACGCGGGCACGCACCGGCAAGGTTGTACCAGGCTCGGCCCCGGCGGGCACCTGCAAGGGCGAGAGCAGCGTGACGTTGCCTTCGTAGCCATAGTTGGTGACGGGGCCGAGTGAATGGCGTTCCGGCGCCGGCCATTCGATCTCGCCGATATGCATGCCCTCGGGCACGTCCCACGCGATGGTGGTGGCCAGGCCGGAATCGCCGGGGTTGCTCCAGTAGGTATGCCAGTCGGGGATGATGCGCTTGGCGACGCCGATGGTGACGGTATCGCCGGGCGCCACCGCCTCGGCGGACAGCACCAGCCTGGCCGCGACATGCGGCGTGTCGACCTGCGGCCCCTGTTGCTGGGCTGCTGCCACGGTCACCCCGAGGGCGCCGAGCAGGCCCACGCCCCACACAAGCAACCGACTGTAGCCACGACCCGCCAGGAACATGCACTTCTCCAGTGAAACCCGTTACTTGGCGCAGCATTACGGCCCGGCTGCACCTGCCGATGGAGTGTCATTGTGCACGCAGGTTCCGCAGCCGCGCGCGAAGAAATGCCGGAACGCAAAAGGCCAGCCCCGGAGGACTGGCCTTTTGCGTTGGTACTGGTGCTGCTGACCGGAATCGAACTGGTGACCTACTGATTACGAATCAGTTGCTCTACCGACTGAGCTACAGCAGCGAAGGGTCGCAAATATACCCGACCCGGCGCGCGGCATCAACCACGCATCAGATGACTTTCAGCTTGATGCCGCAGACACCTTCGACTTCGCCTTCCATCACGTCGCCGCGCACGATGGCGCCGACGCCGGCCGGCGTACCGGTCATGATCAGATCGCCCGGCTGCAGCTCGAAGTAGCGCGACAGGATCGAGATCTGCTCGGCGGTCTTCCAGATCATCTGGTTGAGGTCGCCGTTCTGGCGCACTTCACCGTTGACCTTGAAGACGACCTTGCCTTGGTCCGGGTGGCCGGTTTCGGACACGGGAATCAGTTCGGAACACGGTGCGGAGTGCTCGAAGGCCTTGCCCACATCCCACGGGCGGCCCATCTTCTTGGCTTCGCCCTGCAGGTCACGGCGGGTCATGTCGAGACCCACGCCGTAGCCGAACACCAGTTCCAGCGCTTCTTCGACGGACACGTTCTTGCCGCCCTTGGCAAGGCCGACCACCATCTCGAACTCGTAGTGCACGTCGGAGGTTTCCGCCGGGTACGGGAAATCCTGATCGACGATGACGTTGTCGGGGTTCTTCTCGAAGAAGAACGGCGGCTCCTTGTCCGGATCGTGGCCCATCTCGACCGCGTGAGCCGCATAGTTGCGGCCGATGCAGTAGATGCGGTGAATGGGGAAACGCTTCGAGGTACCGCGTACCGGCAGGCTCGGACGCTCGAGCGGTTCGAGAACGTATTCAGTGTTGGTGCTCATTCAATACTTCCTCAGGCAGGTGAGCTGCCCCCCTTCAGTCATCGCCCAGGGGCATGTTGCTGCGCCGACAGCCCGCCGACGCGGGCTACCGGACTCGGACTATGGGGGCGCATGCGGAGCAGCGAGCCCCCCCCGAGGACCACCACAGCTTCATGGAACACGAGCGCATCGTGGGTGCCATCGAAGAGCGCGACATCGAAGGTGCAAGCCGCGCCGTGTACGAGCACCTGCGCGGTGTCGAATACCGCCTGATGGACCCGACCGGACGTGGCACCGCAGCCCTGTGGGGCACCCAAAGGCGCCGCGCGCTGAAATCGCGAATCAAAGCCCGGCAAGCCGTTCAGCCCACCCTGACGGCTTGCTTACATTTTTTGCGCATCGCACCATAACCTCCTCATCAACTTGGCGCCCCGTCGTACCCGACGCCCCTCAAAGCGCCACGCAATTCCCACAACTTGCTGATAAATATCCTATAAAGAAATCGAGCCAGCGAATCTGCGCCCAGCACCATCCGCTGCGTCTACGTACAAATACTACGTTGCATCGCACCATAAATTGACCTAAAAAGAGCGCTCCCACCACCCTGGGTGTTGTGTCTATTAGAAGACCTGGCCGGCCCCGAAAGGGCACGTCCCGGCATCTGCAGTGCGGATTTGCGGACGACCTTCGCAAGCAGCGCGCCGCGAACGATACGGGGACGGTCGGCCATCACTGCCCAGCCGCCCTGCCCCGTCGAACTCATCGTTTTCGCAACCGACCAGGAGCGCTCATGACTCTCGACCGACTTTCCGGGCAAGGCACCGACTTCGCCCCCGCCACAACCACTCGATCCAAGCACTTCCAGAATCAGGAGGCCCCCGCTATGACCTCCCGCATTGCCTGCGAGCAGCTGCATGTGGACCCGCAACTTCACCGCTTCATCGAAACCGAGGCACTGCCCGGTACCGGCCTGGATGCAGAACGGTTCTGGCGTGATTTCAGCGAGCTGGCCCACCGTATGGCCCCACGCATCCGCTCGGCGCTTGCGGAGCGCGACCGCATGCAGGCCGAGCTCGACCGCTGGCACCGCAAGCACCACGGCCCCATCACCGACATGACTGCATACCGCAGCTTCTTGCAGTCCATCGGCTATCTGGTGCCGGCTCCAGCTGCCTTCTCGGCGACCACCGCCAATGTCGATGATGAAATCTGCGAGGTTGCCGGGCCGCAGCTCGTCGTGCCGGTCACCAATGCGCGCTACGCACTCAATGCCGCGAATGCACGTTGGGGCAGCCTGTATGACGCGCTTTACGGCACTGACGCGATTGCGGAGGACGACGGCGCCGAACGCCGCCCCGAGTACAACCCGGCACGCGGCGAAAAAGTAGTGGCGCGCGTGCGCGCCTTCCTCGACCAGGCAGCGCCACTCGACAGCGGCTCCCATGCCGACGTGCGGGCGTGGCAGATTCGCGCAGGTCGGCTGTTGGCGCAGCTCTCAGACGGCACCGAATCCGGCCTCGCCAACAAGGGGCAATTCGCTGGCCACCAAGGCAAGGCGATGTCGCCCGATGTCGTGCTGCTGCGCCACCACGGTCTGCACATCGAGATCCATATCGACCGCGACACGCAGACCGGCCGCAACGACCCGGCCGGCATCAGTGACGTGGTGATCGAGGCCGCCTTGACGACCATCATCGATCTCGAAGACTCGATTGCCGCAGTCGATGCCACGGACAAGGTGCTCGCCTACCGAAATTGGCTGGGCCTCATGCAGGGCACGCTCACCACCACCTTCAACAAGGATGGCGAGACGGTACGCCGCACGCTGGCCGCCGACCGCGAATACACCGCGCCGGACGGCTCCACACTGAAGCTTCCCGGTCGATCATTGATGTTCCTGCGCAATGTCGGCTCGCTGCTCACCAATCCGGCGGTTCTCCTGCAGGACGGCAGCGAAATCCCGGAAGAGTTGCTCGACGCGGTGATCGGCTCGCTGATCGCCATGCATGATCTGAAAGCGCGTCGCAATTCGCGCCACGGCAGCATGTACATCGTCAAACCGAAAATGCACGGCCCCGCCGAGGTTGCGCTGGCAAACGAGTTGTTCGGCCACGTCGAAACCTTGCTGGGCTTGCCACCGGACACCATCAAGCTCGGCATCATGGACGAGGAGCGCCGCACCTCGGTCAACCTCGCCGCCTGCATTGCTGCTGCAAAGTCGCGCGTTGCCTTCATCAACACCGGCTTCCTCGACCGCACCGGCGACGAGATCCACACCGCAATGGAAGCAGGCCCGATGCTGCGCAAGACGGCCATGAAAGGCACGCCGTGGATCGCCGCCTACGAGCGCCACAACGTGCTCGCCGGCCTGGCCTGCGGGCTGCGCGGCAAGGCGCAGATCGGCAAGGGCATGTGGGCCATGCCGGACAAGATGGCGGCCATGCTGGAACAGAAGGTTGCCCACCCCAAGGCCGGCGCCAACACCGCCTGGGTGCCTTCGCCCACCGCGGCCACCCTGCACGCCCTGCACTATCACGAGGTCGACGTCGCCGCGCTACAGGAGAAGATGGAGCGCGAATCCGACTTCGTCACGCTGCGCGACAAACTGCTCGACGACATCCTAAGCGTGCCGGTGGTGAGCAAGGCCGAATGGTCCGCTGAGGAAATCCGTCAGGAGCTCGACAACAACGCCCAAGGCATTCTTGGCTACGTCGTGCGCTGGATCGACCAGGGCGTGGGCTGCTCGAAAGTGCCGGACATCAATGATGTCGGACTGATGGAAGACCGCGCCACGCTGCGCATATCCAGCCAGCACATCGGCAACTGGCTGCGGCACGGCGTGTGCTCGGAGCAGCAGGTCACCGACACGCTGCGGCGCATGGCCGAAGTGGTGGACGGGCAAAACGCCGGCGACCCGGCCTACCGCCCGATGAGCGACGACTTCGAGAACTCCATCGCCTTCCGCGCCGCCAGCGACCTGATCTTCAAGGCCTGCGCGCAGCCCAACGGCTACACCGAGCCGCTGCTGCACCACTGGCGTCTGGCCGCCAAGGCCGAGAAGTGACCGACCGCCTCTCGCTGCACAAACGGCGCCTGCGGGCGCCGTTTTCCATTGCGCGCCTGATTGCATCCAGGGACTTGCACGACGTTGCGCCGCGGCCGAAACTGACGCCACCATGAAAGGCTCTGACACCCCGGCCCTGCGCAAACACTGGCGACGCAACCGCCTGCTGACCTGCGCCCTGCTGATACTGTGGTTCGGCCTCATTCTGGGGGCCGCCCTGTACGCCCGTGAGCTCAATCGTCACAGCGTGTTTGGCATCCCGATCGCCTTCTACCTGTTCGCCCAGGGCGCTCCGATCTTCTTCCTGATCATCATCGGCGTGTATGCACGCCGGATGAACCGTCTCGACCGCCGTCAGCTCACGAAACTGCCCGACGACCGCACCTGAAAATCTTTTGCGCGTTAAGGCTCTTGTAAGTTTCAGCCCCGATACTGCACTCACGATGCAGTCAGTCGTGGCTTCCCGAGAAAACCCGCGAACTACGCGAAACCGGCAAGCACGCATGCAAAACCATCACCACCCACTTCCACTGCGGACTTTTGCCCGCGTGCTTGCACCCCCCGGTAGATTACCGGGGGGTTTTTTTTCGTGCTTTTGCAGTCGTGAAAGCCGCAATGCGTGGCCTGCGATTTTTGGCGCGAAATGCTATAATCGCCCTCTTTTCCAGACCACCTCCGAGGTGCCGCCTTGTCCCTCGCCGTCCAGCCCACGCTCGATATCGATACCTTCCATCCGCCGCATCGCATTCTGCTCGGCCCTGGCCCGTCCGATCTGCATCCGCAGGTCAAATCGGCCCTCGCGCAGGACGTCATCGGCTACCTGGATCCGATCTTCGTCACGATGATGGAAGAGCTCAAGACGCTCATGCGTTACGCCTTCCAGACCAAGAACGCATTGACCTTCCCGATGTCGGGCCCCGGCTCCGTCGGCATGGAAGCCTGCTTCGTGAACCTGGTCGAACCCGGCGACAAGGTGATCGTCTGCCGCAACGGCGTGTTCGGCGGCCGCATGATCGAGAACGTCGAACGCTGCGGCGCCACGGCCATCGTCGTCGAAGAAGACTGGGGCAAGCCGGTCGACCCGCAGAAACTCGAAGACGCCCTCAAGGCCAACCCGGGCGTTTCGGTGGTGGCCTTTGTCCACGCAGAGACCTCCACCGGCGCGCAGTCCGACGCGCAGACCCTGTGCGACATCGCCCGCAAGTACGACGCGCTGACCATCGTCGACGCCGTCACCTCGCTCGGCGGCACCCCGGTGCTGATCGACGCCTGGGGTGTCGATGCCGTCTATTCGGCCACGCAGAAATGCCTGTCGTGCACGCCGGGCCTGTCGCCGGTGAGCTTCTCCGACCGCGCCATCGCCAAGGTCAAGGCCCGCAAGACGCGCGTCCAGAGCTGGTTCATGGACCTGAACTTGGTGCTTGACTACTGGAGCGCCACGCAGCGCACCTATCACCACACCGCCCCGGGCAACAGCCTGTACGGCCTGCACGAAGCCCTGCGCCTGCTCGCCGCCGAAGGCCTCGAGCACGCTTGGGCACGTCACCAGCGCCACCACGAAGCACTCAAGGCCGGCCTCGATACGCTGGGCCTGAACTTCGTCGTGGCCGAGGGTGCCCGCCTGCCGCAGATGAACGCGGTGTGGGTGCCGGAGGGCGTGGATGACAAGCTGGTGCGCCGCACCCTGCTCGAAGAGTACGGCGTCGAAATCGGCGCCGGCCTCGGCCCGCTGGCCGGCCAGATCTGGCGTTTCGGCCTGATGGGTTATTCGGCACGCGAAGAGAACGTGCTGGGGGCCCTCTCTGCCATGGAAATGGTGCTCGACGCCAACGGCCGCTCGGTCGAACCGGGCGCAGCCATCACCGCCGCCCAGCGCGTGTTCGCCCAGCAGCACCACATCCCGCGCACGGCAACCGCCTGACGCACGCAGCCGAGCGCTGCACACGAAAAAGCCACGGCATGCCGTGGCTTTTTTTATGTCGCCGCAGCGCGGCTACGGCTGCGCAACTTACATGTTGGCGATGACCGCATCACCGAAGGCCGAGCACGAAATCTCGGTGGCGCCGTCCATCAGGCTGGCGAAGTCGTAGGTGACGCGCTTCGAAGCAATCGCCCCCTCCATGCCCTGAATGATGCAGTCCGCGGCCTCACGCCAGCCGAGGTGACGCAGCATCATCTCGGCCGACAGGATTTCCGAGCCCGGGTTGGCCTTGTTCTGGCCGGCAATCGCCGGTGCCGTGCCGTGCGTGGCCTCGAAGCAGGCGTATTGATCCGACACATTGGCCCCCGGCGCGATGCCGATACCACCCACCTGCGCCGCCAACGCGTCAGCGATGTAATCGCCGTTGAGGTTGGTGGTGGCGATCACGTCGCACACTTCAGGGCGCAGCAGCACTTCCTGCAGAAACGCATCCGCGATGAAATCCTTCACCAGAATCTCGCGCCCGGTCTTCGGGTTTTTGAACGTGCACCACGGGCCACCCTTGATCTCGACTGCGCCGAATTCCTCCCGCGCGATCTTGTAACCGACGTCACGAAAACCGCCTTCAGTGAACTTCTGGATATTCCCCTTGTGCACCAGCGTGATCGACTCGCGATCATTGTCGATGGCGTACTTGAAAGCCGCGCGGATCAGCCGCGAGCTTCCCTCGATCGACACCGGCTTGATACCGATGGCCGAGGTATCGGGGAAACGGATCTTGGTGACGCCCATCTCGTCCTGCAGGAACTTGATGAGCTTTTCGGCCTCGGGCGAATTCGCCGGCCATTCGATGCCGGCGTAGATGTCTTCGGTGTTCTCGCGGAAGATCACCATATCGACCCGCTCCGGGTGACGCACCGGTGAGGGCACACCACGGAACCAGCGAATCGGGCGAATGCACTGATACAGGTCGAGTCGCTGGCGCAGCGCCACGTTGAGCGAGCGCATGCCGCCGCTGATCGGCGTTGTCATCGGCCCCTTGATCGACACCGAATAGTCCATCAGCGCCTGGAAGCTTTCTTCCGGAAACCATTCATCCGGGCCATACACACGCGTGGCCTTCTCGCCGGCAAAGACTTCCATCCAGTGAATCTTGCGCTGCACCCCATAGGCCTTCTCGACGGCGGCATCGACCACCTTGATCATCACCGGAGTGATCTCCGCGCCAATGCCGTCACCTTCGATGAACGGGATGATCGGATGGTGCGGCACCGGCTTGCCTGGAACAATCTTCTGGCCGCCAGCCGGAACCTGATACTTGGGTGCGCTCATTGTGACTCCTGGTGTAGGGATATTCGGAACGCCCGCCCCGGCGAGTCACCAGCGCGAACGACACACCCGCTGCCGGCACGCGGTGGCGCGTCGGAGCGGCAGGACCTGCGTCCGGCATTATCACGCAATTCACCCTCGCCTGACAGGTCTTATAAAAGACACATGTCCTGAAGCCCCTGGCAAGCAGCACTGCGCAAAGAAAATCGGGCAAACGCCATGAAGCGCCTGCCCGATCATTGACCCAAGGAATCCCCCGCCGCCCCCGCAGGGACATGGATCACACCGGCGTGTAGATGATGATCAAAGCCTTCGCGCCCGGACTCAGGCCGCGCCCGCGATGTGGCGTGCGTGATTCGAAATACAGGCTGTCACCCGGTTCGAGCACCCAACTGCGCGGCTCGCCATCGATCTTCATCTCCCACTGCACACGCCCTTCGAGAATGAACAGGAATTCTTCGCCGTCGTGCTCGAACCAGGTGTCTTTCTCGACCTCGGGGAACGAGAAGATGAAGGGCTGCATGCGCTTGTGGCGCTTGCGATGCGCCAGACTGGAATAGTCGTAGCCGAAGGCGCTGGCGCCGCGCACCGAAGGCTGACGCTCATCGGCGCGCACCACGCTCACCACGTCTTGCCACGCATCATCCAGCGGCTTCAGAAAATCGGCCACGTCGGCACGCAGCGCGTGCGCAATGCGCACCAGCGTACCGATGGGCGGGACGATACGGGCATTCTCGATCTTCGAGATATAGCCCTTGGTCACGCCGCAGGCGTCGGCCATCTGCTCTTGCGTCATGCCGCGTTCGTTGCGCAAGGTGGTGATGCGGGTGCTGATGGCGCGCTCTACATCCTGCGCGGCGGAACCGGTGCTGTGTTCGGACATGGCTGTTCAATCTGTGCGGAGACCACCCCAGCGGGCCTCGTTCGCGGATAGCGCCGTAGCATACTCCATGATGCGGGCGGTTTCCGCTGCGACAACTTTCCCCAACATGCGCTCCAACAGATAGAGCGTCACGTCGATGCACAGACTGACGCCACCGCCGGTCACCACGGCTCCGTCATCCACCAGGCGCGCGCTGACCGCCTCCACCTCAGGGTAGCGCTCACCCAGCAATTGCAGCGGCGGAGTTTCCTGCCCGGCAACCACCTCTTGCTTGGTAGTGGCGCGGTGGCCGCTGAGCACACCGGCCGCCGCCAGAATCATCCCGCCGGTACACACCGATGCCACGAGGTGCCGCTGGCCGCATGCACGCAAATAGCCCAGCGTGGGCTCATGCACCGTCTGCGCCTGCCAACCCGGCCCGCCGGTGACGATCAGCGCATCAAGCGGCGGTGCGTCGTCTACGCCGTGCTGCGCCATGACCACCAGCCCGTTGGAGAACAGCACCGGCCCGGCTTGCGGCGCGATGGTGACGATCTCGATCTGCGGCGCAATGCGTCGCGCCATCGACAGCACACCGAAGGTGGCGAGGTCGATTGGCTCTACGCCTTCATAGATGAATACACCGAAACGCATGAGGCTCTCCTGGCTGAGTGGACGCACTATCATAGGGCCGAAGTTTCCTTTTGAGAAACTAATTGGTGCGCAGCACAACGATTGGTGTTTGCACCAGCGATTCGAACAAACCTCAATTAATCAGCAAAATAATCGATGTTGATCCATATGTTTCCTGATAGGACACATTGGCATGTTTCCTGCTAAGAATCGTCGTGTCACCCATTTTGGTCGCAGCCGCCCACGCTGCTCACGACGATTTCGCAGGCATGCCCCTGCCCGACTCAGGAGAACACACCATGGATCAGAACGACCCGAAGGACACTCCCCAGACGTCTCCCGCCACCGAACCGGCCGTGTCGCGCCGACGTTTTCTCGGCACGGCCACGGCCGTTGGCGCAGCCGGCGTGGGCTTTCCGTTCATCGCCAAAGCGCAGGCGCCGATCCGCTGGCGTTTCCAAAGCACGTGGCCGGCGCGCTTCCTGTATCAGGAGGTGGCGGTGGACTGGACCAAGAAGGTCGACGAGATGTCCGACGGCCGCTTGAAGATCGAAATGCTGCCGGCCGGCGCCGTGGTTCCCGGCCTGCAGATCGTCGATGCCACCAGCCAGGGCGTGCTCGACGGCGGCCACGGCCTGCCCGGTTTCTGGTTCGGCAAGAACACGGCCTTCGGCCTGTACGGCGCGGGGCCGGATTTCGGCATGGACGCCAACCATATGCTGGGCTGGATCGAATACGGCGGCGGTGCCGAACTGTTCGCCGAGATCCAGGCGGCCTCCAAGCTCAACATCCAGAGCTTCCTGCTCGGCCCGGTGCCGTCCGAGCCGATGGGCTGGTTCCGCAAGGAGATCCAGACGCTCGACGACCTGAAGGGGCTGCGCTTCCGCACCGCTGGTCTGGCGGTGGACATGTTCCGCGAACTGGGCATGTCTCCGGTACAGATGGCACCGGCCGACATCGTGCCGGCGCTGGACCGCGGCCTGCTCGACGCCGCCGAATTCGCCAGCGCGACGGACGACCGCATCATGGGCTTCCCGGACGTGGCCAAGTTCTACCTCCAGCACAGCTATCACATGTCCAACAACGTCTGTGAGGTGATGATCAACCGCCGCCGCTACGAGGCGCTGCCGGACGACCTCAAGACGGTGCTCAAGTACGCCTCGCACGCCGCCACTGCCGACATGCAGTGGAAGAACATGGACCGTATGTCGAAGGACTATCTCGAGCTGCAGGCCGAGGGCAAGGTCAAGACCTACCGCACGCCCGAGCCCATCCTGCAAGCGCAATTGAAAGCCTGGACCAGCGTGGTGGAACGGCGCTCGGCCGAAAACGCGCTGTTCGCCAAGGTGGTCGAGTCGCAGAAAGCCTGGGCCAAGCGCGTGGTGCATTGGCACAACGAAGTCACGCCGGACAAGGAAGTGGCCTATGCCCACTACTTCGGCACCCCGAAAGGCTGACCCGTGCCCGCCCCGGCACAGCCCGGGGCGGGGCCTGCACCTGTTCTCGAACCGGAGCCCCTCATGCACGACATGAACCCATCCGCGACACCGCAGCGCTCCACCCCGCCGCTGCGCGTGATCGCACTCGTCGATGCGCTCAGCACCTTTGCCGGGCGCGCATCGTCATGGCTCATCCTGATTCTCACCCTGGTGATTTCCTACGAGGTGGTGGCGCGCTACGTCTTCAACCACCCGCTGGATTGGGTCTTCGACACCAGCTACATGCTCTACGGTGCGGTGCTGTTGCTGTCCGGCGCATACGCGATGGCCAAGGAAGCGCATGTGCGTGGCGACCTGCTGTACGGCGAATTCTCGCCGCGCGTGCAGGCCAGCATGGATCTGGCGCTGTATGCGCTGTTCTTCGTCCCCGGCGTGGTGGCGTTGGTGGTGGCCGGCTGGCATTTCGCGGCCGAGTCCTGGGCCATCCGTGAAGCCTCTTCGCTGACACCCGATGGCCCGCCGGTGTATCCGCTGAAAATGGTCATTCCGCTGGCCGGCGCGCTGCTGCTGATCCAGGGCCTGGCCGAGATGCTGCGTTGCTGCGTGTGCCTGAAGCACGGGGCATGGCCACCGCGCGCACCGGACATCGGCGCACTCGATGTCGAGACGCTGCGTGCCGAGCTGTCGGATTCGCCGATGCCGGCCATTGCCCCCAACGCACGGGTGACGCCATGAAGCCCGGCGTGAAATTCGGTATCGGCCTGCTCGTCACCATCGTGCTGGTGGTAGCCACGCTGTTCCTGACCACGCCGGACATCAGCGATGCCCACGTCGGCCTGCTGATGCTCGGGCTGGTGGTGGTCGCCATCATGCTCGGCTTTCCGGCGGCCTTCACGTTGATGGGCATGGGCGTGCTGTTCGGCCTGTATGCCTTCCGCGGCGACTTCGAGATCGTCACCAACGTGGTGGTGCAGCGCGCCTATGCGGTGCTCACGCACGACGTGCTGGTGGCCATCCCGCTGTTCATTTTCATGGGTTATCTGGTCGAGCGCGCCAACCTCATCAAGCGCCTGTTCGAAGCCCTGCACATCGCCATGGCACGCCTGCCCGGCGCGCTGGCCGTGGCCACGCTGGCCACCTGCGCCTTGTTTGCCACGGCCACCGGCATCATCGGCGCGGTGGTTGCATTGATGGGGCTGCTGGCGCTGCCGGCAATGCTGCGCGCGGGCTACGACGTGCGACTGGCTAGTGGCGTGGTGGCGGCCGGCGGCTGTCTGGGCATCCTGATCCCGCCGTCGGTGCTGCTCATCGTGTATGGCGCAACGGCCGGCGTGTCGGTGGTGCAGCTGTATGCCGGGGCGCTGTTCCCCGGCCTGATGCTGGCCGGCATGTACATGATCTACGTGGTGGTGCTGGCCAAGCTCAAGCCGCACTTGGCGCCACCGCTGACGTACGAACAGCGCCAGGTGCCCCTGCCTGCCTTTGTCGAGGCAATGCCCGAGCGAGGCAACACCCATGCCATACCTGCGCTGATGGCGATGCTCAAGGGGCGCCTCGCCTCCAATGTACACACGGCAACGCTGGTGGGCTACCTCACGGTGGCCGTGGTGCCGCTGATCGCCTTCGTCGCCATCGGCATCATGCTGATGCGCAGCGTCAGCAGCCCTGATGACCACGGCCTGAGCTCGGTGCCGACGCTGTTCTGGGTAGCGAGTATTGCCGGCGGTGCTCCGCTGCTGGGCTTCTACGCGTGGTTCACCTTCGCACGGCTGGAAGTGCTGAAGATGCTGTTCGGCTCGTTCGTGCCGCTGGCCGCGCTGATCGTTGCGGTGCTCGGCTCCATTGTCGGCGGGCTGGCCACGCCCACCGAGGCGGCGGCCGTCGGCGCGATGGGCGGCTGCCTGCTGGCGCTGGCCTATCGCCGGCTCAACTACCGCATGATGAAAGAGTCGCTGTGCCTCACGGCCAAGACTTCGGCCATGGTGGGCTGGCTGTTCATCGGCGCGGGCATCTTCTCGTCGGTGTTCGCACTGCTCGGCGGGCAGCGTCTGATCGAGGAATGGGTGATCGGCATGGACCTCACCCCGCTGCAGTTCCTGATCCTCGCGCAGATCATCATCTTCGTGCTGGGCTGGCCGCTCGACTGGGCCGAGATCATCGTAATCTTCGTGCCCATCTTCGTGCCGCTGCTCGACCACTTCGGCATCAACCCGCTGTTCTTTGGCCTGCTCGTGGCCATCAACCTGCAGACCGCCTTCCTGTCACCGCCGGTGGCCATGGCGGCGTTCTACCTGCGCGGCGTCGCACCGCCGCACGTAACCATCACCAAGATCTTCGCGGGGATGCTGCCCTTCCTGGCGATCCAGTTGCTCGCCCTGGTCGTGCTCTACACCTTCCCGGCCATCGCGCTGTGGCTGCCCGCAAAGCTCTATGGATGACAACAAGGCCACTACCGGCCAGCACTGAAGGAGAAACACAACGATGAGTTCCACTTTTGATTCGCAACTCGAAGCCCGCGGCATCGCCCTGCCACCCGCCGCACCCCCGGTCGGCAACTACGTGGGCTGGACCATCTCGGGCAACACCGTGTTCGTCTCGGGCCAGCTTCCGCTGGAAAACGGCGCCATGGCGGTGAAGGGCCGCCTGGGCGACAGCCTGAGCATCGACGAGGGCTACCGCGCCGGACGCCTGTGCGCACTGAACGTGCTGGCCCAACTCAAGGACGCCTGCGGCGGCGATCTGGGCCGCGTGGTGAAGGTGCTGCGACTCGGCGGCTTCGTGTGCGTCGCACCCGACTTCAACGACGCGCCCAAGTGCGTCAACGGCGCCTCCGACCTGATGGTCGAGGTGTTCGGCGATGCCGGGCGCCATGCCCGCTTTGCCGTGGGCGTCGCCACCCTGCCGGGCGGTGCCGCCGTCGAGGTCGATGCCACCTTCGAGATCCGCCCCTGACATTCAAACCATCACCGCCGGCCTGCCCGGCAAGAGGAAACCACCATGACCGACAAGACCACGATCCGCTACTACGGCTGGTCCGCCATCTCCATCGAAACGCCGCAGGGCACGATGCACTTCGACCCGTTCTTCCGCCACTACTGCGGCGCGCAGTGGTTCAAGCTGGAGGACTTCAGCAACGCCAACTACATCTGCGTCACACACGGCCATGAAGAACACTTTCTCGACGTGCCCGATGTGGCCACGCGCTACGGCGCAACGGTGATCGGCCCGCCGTCGGTCACGCGCTTCCTGGCCAAGCGCCACAACATGCCGGCCGAACATCTGGTCACCATGAAGGCCGGCGAAACCCGCCAGGTTCCGGGCTTCAAGGTCACCACCTTCAACTGGCAACATCGTGACATCAACCTGGTGAAAGCCATCACCAAGGCGGTGTTCCAAGGCAACACCACGCAGCTTGCGTGGGTGTGGAGCAGCGTCACCAATGCGCCGTTCTACGCGCCCTACACCGGCTACCACGTGGAGCTGCCCAACGGCCTGACCGTGCTGAACTACAACGAGGGCTTCAACACCAAGATGAGCGACGCCGAAATCAACGAACTCGGCAAACGCTTCAAGACCGACGTGCTGCTGGCCGGCATGCAGCTCGACTTCGTGGCCGACGTGGCGCGCGGAGCCAAGGCGCTGCAGCCCAAGGTGGTGCTGCTGTTCCCGCCGCACGACAAGTTCCACGAGATGATGGGCGCCAAATCCCGCCCGTGGGCCGAGTTCGCGGCGGCAGTGAAGGCTGCCGTGCCGAACGCCAAGGTCATCATCGCCGACCCGGGCACGGCCATCGACGCGGCTACCGGCGAAATCCTGGAGTCCATGCCGCAATCGGCGGCAGCCTGAGCCGCAGCCCGGCGTTCTCCGGGCGTGATCAATCGGAAGGGTGCGTGCCCGAATAAAAACGGGCCGCACCTTCCGCAGAAAGCACGACCCGCCCGGAGAGATCGTGCCGGGCCAGGCCCGGCGAGGCATCAGGCCAGACCGGCGTTGCCCTTCATGCCCTTGAGCGTGGGCATGTTGATGTCCACCTGACGGATGACCTTTTGCTCGCGCAGGTGACGGGCCACGACTTCCCAGATCGGGGGGCCGGAATCGCGCGCAGCTTCCGACACCGGCGCCCAGCCGGCTACCTTGTAGGTCTTGCCGGCATCAATGGGCTTGCCGTTCAGCATCATGTTGCTGATGCGCTGGCCCATGCCGGCCATCGGGTCGCAGGTGTATTGCAGCCCGCCCACGCGCACCATGTCGCCGCCCTGCTGGTAATACGGGTCGGGGTTGAAGAGGTTGTCGCAGACGTCTTCGAGCACGGTCTTGATCATCTCCCCGCTCATGTTGGTCACCGTGGTCCAGGGGTAGGTGATGGCCGTCTGGTCCATCAGGTGCTCCATGGTGATGGTGTCGCCCGGCAACAGCGAGGTGCCCCACCGGAAGCCCGGCGAGAAGGCGATCTCGGCATCCAGCTCGGCCATCATGGCGTCGACCAGCAACTGGTCCCACGAGCCGTTGAAGTTGCCGCGGCGATACAACAGGCCTTCGGTGACGGCCAGCTTTTCGCTGAGCTTGTCGAGGTAAGGTGCGCGTACCTTGTCGATGAAGGCAGCCATCTCTGGGTCGGCCGGCAGCAGGTTGGAGAACACTGGCAACAGCTTGTAGCGGAAGTCGCGCACCTTGCCGTCGCGCACGTCGAAATCCATCACGCCGAGGAACTTGCCGTTGGAACCGGCGTTGGTCACCAGCGTCTTGCCGCCGGCGTTTTCAACTACCGTCGGGGCCGGCACGCCGTCGTGCGTGTGGCCGCCGAAGATAGCGTCGATGCCGGTCACGCGGCCGGCCATCTTGAGGTCGACGTCCATGCCGTTGTGCGACAGCACCACCACCACCTGGGCGCCCTCGCCGCGCGCAGCGTCGACGGCCTCCTGCATTTCACGGTCGCGGATACCGAAGGTCCAGTCCGGCGTCAGCCAACGCGGGTTGGCCACCGGCGTGTATGGGAAGGCCTGCCCCACGATGGCCACCGGCACGCCGTTGATGTTCTTGATCACGTAGGGCTTGAACACCGGGTCTTCGAAGTCGGTGGTCTTGACGTTCTGGGCGACGATGTCGACGTGGCCGTCGAAATCCTTTTCTTCGATCTCCTTCACGCGCTCGGCGCCGAAGGTGCTCTCCCAGTGCAGCGTCATGACATCCACGCCGAGCAGCTTGCAGCCATCGACCATGTCCTGGCCGTTGGTCCACAGCGAGGTGCCCGAGCCCTGCCAGGTGTCGCCGCCGTCAAGCAGCAGCGCGCCGGGGCGGCTCTCTTTCATGCGTTTGACCAGCGTGCGCAGGTGGGCAAAACCGCCGACCTTGCCGTAGGTGCGCGCCGCTTCGGTGAAGTTGAGATAGGTGAAGGCATGCGCCTCGATCGAGCCCGCCTGATAACCGTAGTGCTTGAGCAGCGCATCCCCCACCAAGTGCGGCGGCTGGCCGGCCATACCGGCGACACCGAGGTTGACGTGCGGCTCGCGGAAGTAGATCGGCAGCAACTGGGCATGACAGTCGGTCATGTGCAGCAGGCTGACATTGCCGAAGGGCGGCAGATCGTAGAGCTTTCCGGCGGATTTAGCGGCGTGCGCAAAGTCGCTCGAAAGCGTCATTCCGCCCGCCGCAGCAACGGCGAGGATCTGCATGAATTCACGACGGTTCATCGACATGACGTAGCCTTTATCTTTTTATTTCAATATCTTAAAACCACCCCGCCAGAATATCGGGGTAAAAAGCCCCCGACGCTTGCCGCTGCGCGGCGGCGCTGCCCCCGAGGGGGAGGTTTTGTCTTGGGGCGGCCCGGCGACAAAAAAAGCCCGCGGCCTGCGCCGCGGGCCGGGCTGGATGCCTTATTTGTTGACCGGTGAAGCCGGGTCGAACAGATAGGCCATCACGTGGCGGATCTGATCCTCGCTGAGGATGCCGCCGTAGCCGTTGCGCGGCATGTCGCTGCACAAGTGGTAGGCCTTGGCGTTATAGATCTTGCCCCAGGTGTACTTCACGATTTCGTCCGATGTGCCTCGGACCTTGGCATAGCCCTGCAGGTTAGGCCCGATGGTGCCGTAAGACATTTCTTCCGGGTCCATGCCGTGGCAGTTGTAGCAACCACCGCCGACTTCGGAGCCCGGCTTGTCGGACCACGTCAGGCCGCGACCGCTGAAGGCGATCTTGTAGCCCTCCTTCCAGTCACCACCCTTGTAGAAGTCGCCGTTCGAAGGCCATTTGATGGTCTTCATCTCGGCAGCTTCCAACTCGGCGCGACGCGCATCGGTGAGGGTGTCCGGCGACGAGCAGGCCTTCTGCACCTCGTCCTGCTTCATGCGGTCCATCGTCGCCTGCCCTTTGGCCTGGAACGATTTCTGGATCATCTCCTGCACCTTGCCATCCATCTTCGCGTCGGCAAACGCCACGCTCGCGCACAGGGCGAGAGGCGCAATCATCAGCATCTTTTTCATTGCGGCTCTCCTCAGCGCTTGGCAGCGGGTGCGTTCATCTTGCCGCCATTGGCCGTGCCGGCCATGTAGACGGACAAGGCGATGGTGACATCCGAACCGTAAATGGGCTCAGCCGTGCGCTGCTGGCGATAGCAGTCGTTCAGGCGGTGCTGCATGGTCCAGAACTGCGAGTTGGACACGCGGTAGGCCGGCCAGCTACCCCAACCCGCTGCGGCGCCCTTCTGGGTCGTGAGGTTGGGCAGATCCTGCATGCGGATGCGCTCGCCGTCCGAGGCGTGGCAGGTAGCGCAGGCAAAGTCCATCGAGCCCGAGCGATACCAGAACGCCTTCTCGCCCAGCGCGTACATCTCTTTCATCTTGGGGTGATCGAGATTGACGGCGATGGTGTCGCCACGCGACATGCCGGCCACGTAGGCCACCAACGCGGCGACCTTGCCGCGCTCGCCCTGACGGAACTGGCCGTTGATGATCTCGTCCGACGGAATGCCCTGCAGGTTCTCCATACAGGTCATCAGGCGCGATTCGAGATCCTGCACGCGCTTGGTGTCGTCGAAGTAGCGCGGCATCTGCGCATACGCGCCTTCCACCACGCCCGGGCCGAGGCCCAGATCACACTGCTCGAGGGTGGCGTTCTTGGGGCCACGCGCGGTGGTCCACAGCTCTTCGCCCTCCATCTCGAACAGCTCTGCCGGGTTGCTGTCCTGAATCATCTGGCGGTACTGCTCGAGTGCCGCCGCCGTGTCGTCCGCCAATACTCCGGATGACCCCCCTGCGATCGCGACGGCAAGCGCCGCGCCAGCTATGCTTTTTTTCATTGTCTCTCCTCCGGGTAGAACACTGGCACTGCCCAGGCAATGCCTTACGGTGACCGGGCTGCAGCAAGCTTCGCCTCTAGCGGGCAGAAGCCCCGCCTGCCCGGCGCCGGTCCGACATCAGCGGATCTGCACCGTATCGGTACGCGACTCACCTTTGTTGTCTTTCCAGCTCACTTCGATGGTGTCACCGGCCGCACCGCCCTTGAACTTGAAGGACAGATACGGGTTGGTGGAAACCGACGGCCCCATCTCGGAACTGAGCACCACCTTGTCGTTGTGCTTGGCGGTGAGTTCGGTGATGTAGTGCGCCGGGATCGGCTGGCCGTCGCCACCGCGACGCTGGCCGGTTTCCATCGGGTGCGACATCAGCACACGTACTTCGGTAACGCCGTCAGCGGTTGCGGCGCGAATTCGCATAGGTCCTGCCATGTTGATCTCCTTTCGATCCGTTGAACGTCAGCCGCCGCAGCCGCCGAGGGTGACCTTGATTTCTTTCTTGGCCATGTAGTACTTGCCATCGGCTTTGACGATGGCATACACGTCCGAGGTCTGACCCATCTTGATGCGGGTCTGCACATCGCCCATGGTGCCGTCGGGGAAGGTGAAGTTCGCCGCGACCATGTTGGGGTTCTTCTCGACCATGATCGTCACCGATTCGGTCTTCGGCAGCGTGCTGGTCACGCCCACCGGCACCACGGCGCCGTTCTCTGCGATGTCCGGCGCAACGATGCTCACCGCGTCGCTCGCCGTCGGCTTGCCGGCGCCCAATGCAGCGAGCGCGTCGTCGATGGTCTTGGCGTCGAACACCTTCTGATCACGGGCCAGCGCGCTGCCCGGCTTGATCAGGCCGGCGGCCATGAGCATGCCGAAGACCCCCAGTCCGCCCCCGGTCTTGAGGGCATCCCTGCGTTGATGATTCATCCTGTCTCTCCTCTGAGTGAAACCTGTTTAGTGCGCCTTGGCGCCTGACAACAACCACTTGACGATCGATTCAAGCTCCTCGTCCGTCACCTGGCCCTGCGGAGGCATGGGGACCGCCCCCCACACTCCCGAACTCCCTTTCCGGATCCTGTCCGCCAGATACGTGGACGCATCGGCACGGTCGCGGTGCTTCGCTGCGATGTCCTTGAACGCCGGCCCGACGATGCGGTTCTCGACACCGTGGCAGGCGAGGCACCCCTTGGCCTTGGCCACGTCGAGTCCCTTGCCGTCGTCGGCCGCGGCGCCCGCTGCCGGAGCCGCCTGAGGCGCAGCCGGCTCGGAGGTCTGCTGACCACGCACCGGACCGATCATGCGGTTCTGATCGGCGAGGTTGCCGTGCGCATCACGTGCGTGCTCGGGCAAGGCGGACACCACCTCGACCTTGGCCTTGCAGTCTTTCATGCAGGCCGTGTTCTTGACATCAGGGGTTCCCCCGTTGCCCATGCCGCCCTTGGCCGCCGACGCCCCCGCCCACATGCCGTGATCGGTGGTCATGCCGTTGCGGTTGGGCATGCGCTCCTGCACTTCACGAATGGTCTGATCATTCAACTCGTAGTCCACCGGAATGATCTCCGCCAGACTCAGCATGTAGGCCAGCACCGCATACACCTCGTCATCCGACAGCGACTTGGGCGAGGTCCAGGGCATTGCACGGCGAATGTAGTCATACAGAGTGGCAACCGTCGGCACTTTCATCAGCGTTGTGCGCTGCGGGAAAGTGCCGGCGGTCAGGGCGCGCACGCGACCGGTCTTGATGTCTTCCTGCGTGGTGCCGCCGACCAGCGGTGTGAACACCTCGTTGGATTCACCGAAAATGCCGTGGCACGAAGCACACTGCGCCTCCCAGATCACCTCGCCCTCGTCCGGCGTGCCTTTACCCTTGGGCAGCCCCTTGAAGTCAGGGCGCACGTCAATGTCCCAGGCTTCGACCTCCGCGGCCGTTGCCGGACGCCCGATCCCGGAATAGTAATCGAAGGCAGCCGCCGAAGTCGCGCCCGTGACCAGCGCAAGCGCGATGAGCGTCTTAGAGAATCTGAACATTGCTCACCTCGCCCGATTCGGCCACCTTCCACGACTGGATGGCGTTGTTGTGATAGATCGAAGACGTACCGCGCACCTTGCGCAACTGGCCGTAGCTCGGTTGCACGTAGCCGGTCTCATCGACGGCGCGCGACTGCAGGATGTACGGCTTGCCGTCCCATACCCAGTCACAGTTGAAGCGCGTGAGCGCCTTGGGCAGCACCGAACCTTCCAGGCGCGCGGGCATCCAGTTGATGCCACCATCCACCGAGACATCCACACGCGTGATCTTGCCGCGGCCCGACCAGGCCAGGCCGGAAATATTGTGGAAGCCCTTGTCGAGCAAGGTCTGGCCACCGGACGGCGTGGTGATGACGGATTTGCACTCCTGAATCGACGTGTATTGGCGATGCAGGCCATCGGGCATCATGTCGACGTAGTGCACCGCTTCGTCCTTGGCGCCCCAGGGCATGTCGCCCACCTCGATGCGGCGCAGCCACTTGACCCAGCTCACGCCCTGCACCCCCGGCACCACCAGGCGCAGCGGATAGCCGTTCTCGGGGCGCAGCATTTCGCCGTTCATGCCGTAGGCCACCAGCACTTCACCCGACTCGATCATCTCCATCGGGATGGTGCGCGTCATCGACGAGCCGTCGGCGCCTTCGGCCAACACGTAGCGGCCTTTCTTGTAATCTGCACCGCACATGTCGAGAAGGATCTTGAGCGGCACCCCCGTGAATTCCGAACAGGACAACATGCCGTGGCTGTACTGCACCGTCGGCACCGCGACGTTGCCCCACTCCATCCCGGTGTTGGCACCGCATTCGATGAAATGGATGCGCGACACCGACGGCAGGCGCATCAGATCGTCCATTGTGTAGACCGCGTTGGTCTTGACCATGCCGTTGATCATCAAGCGGTGGCGATTGGGGTCGACATCATGCCAGCCCTGGTGGTGGCGCTCGAAATGCAGGCCAGACGGCGTGATCATGCCGAACAAGCCCTGCAGCGGCGTGAAGCTCACCGACGAGCCCGGCACGCGCGTCAACCCGGGGCTCTCGCGGCGCACCAGCCCACGCTCGTACTTCGAGGGCATGCCGTAAGGGTTGGTCGCCACAGGCTGGCCGAGCGTCTTCGACCATTCCGGCAACTCCAGAATGGCCGGATCACCCGCCGCCTTGGCACCGGCCGCAAAGGCCGCCGGTGCAGCCACCGCAGCGCCGGCCGCCAGGAAGGCATTGCGCAGAAAATCACGGCGCCCTGCCGCGACCTCCTTGATCTGCGCTTCGCTCAGAAAGTTCTCCGGCGCTGGCCGGATACGACCGGGCCGGAAGTCCGGGTTTGTCATGTGTGACGTCTCCAATGATGCGGGTTGCTTCATTCGGCCCTGGTGGCCAGTTCTTCTTCGAGTCGGCGCAAGCTCGCACGCCTTGGCTGGTCGACGTCACCGCGGGCGGCAATCGCGACGCACACCGTGCGGCACATGTCCTTGAAATTGGTATCGCAGATCCAGTAGAAAACCTGGCTGCCTTCGCGCCGCCGATCAACGATGTTCGCGCGGTAGAGCATGTTCAGATGGCGTGAGGTGTTGGCCTGCGACAGATTGGTTTTGTCGACGATGTCATTCACCGACAGCTCCTCATCACACAGGGAATGCAGAATGCGCAGCCGCGCCGGCTCGGACAACAAACCGAAGTAATCGGCCACGCTTTCGAAGACCTTTCCAAGCTCATCCATGATTTTTATTGCCTCATGAGACATGTTTATTGGAGCGTATAAGCATGCGCGTATATGGTCAAATTATTTTTTTCTTATGGACTGGATCACGCGGGCCACTGAACGAGCACAACGAGACACCCCGTGCGCATTCTCGACCGCCTCAATCCCAGCGCTGCAGCGGGTTTCACGTTTTTTTATTGGACAGGTGAAAACTACGCTGTACTCTTCATCAGGACCGACGCATACCTGATCGGGCCGCCGAATGTCGTCAACGACACGAAACAGGAGGAGACACCGTGAGAACCAAAATCATCCTCGTGGCGCTGTGCCTGGCAGGTGTATCGGGCCTCGCCGCAGCGCAATACCCCAACGCCGCGCGCGACCTCGCCGCGACCTGTGCCAACTGCCACGGCACCAACGGACGCAGCGTCGGGGAATCGGTTTCGCTGGCCGGCGTCCCGGCCGCAGACACCCTGAAAAAACTCAGCGAGTTCCGCGACGGCACCCGCCCGGCGACGATCATGCATCAGATCACCAAGGGCTACACCGAAGAACAACTCAAGCTCGTCGCGGACTATTACGCGGCGCAGCAATAAGGCGGGGAGACGAACATGCTCAATCGACGCGAGTTTCTGAAAACCGCCGGCGCGCTCACCGCAGGCACCTCGGCCTTCGGCTCGGCCTTCGCCAGCACGCCGGCCAAGGCCGGTGGCCACGTGGTGATCGTCGGCGGCGGCTACGGCGGCGCCACGGCGGCCAAATACCTGCGCATGTGGAGCAACGGCTCGGTCAAGGTCACGCTGATCGAACGCAACGCGCAGTTCATTTCGTGCCCCATCTCCAACCTGGTGATCGGCGGCATGAAGCAGCTCGAAGACATCACGGTGAGCTACGACAACCTGCGCAAGCGCTGGGGCGTGGACGTCATCACCGACGAAGTCGTCGGGCTCGACCCGGCCAAACGCGAGATCCGCCTGGGCGGCGGCAAGACCCTGTCGTACGACCGGGCGGTGGTGTCCCCGGGCGTCGACTTCATGCCCGAACGCATCGAGGGTTTGGCCGGCAACGAAGAACTCCTACCGCATGCCTGGAAGGCCGGCCCGCAGACGCTGTTGCTGCGCCGCCAGCTCGAAGCCATGCCGGATGGCGGCGTATACGCGATGCACATCCCGACCGCGCCGTACCGTTGCCCGCCGGGCCCGTATGAGCGCGCCTGCGTCATCGCCCACTACTTCAAGCAGCACAAGCCTCGCTCGAAGGTCATGGTGTTTGACGGCAACCCTGACATCCAGTCGAAAAAGGGCCTGTTCCTGAAGGCCTGGGAAGACCACTACAAAGACATCATCGAGTACCACCCGAACAGCCGGCTGATGTCCGTGGATGCCAAGGCACGCTCTGCCGAACTGGAATTCGGCGACATCAAGGCCGACGTGCTCAACGTCATCCCGCCGATGCGCGCGGGTCGCCTCGCCGACTTCCTGGGCGTCGATCTGGCCAACGAGCGCTGGGTGGACGTGGACTTCCGAACCATGGAAGTCAAAGGCGCTCCCGGCATCCACGTGCTCGGCGACGCCACCCTGTCGGCCCCGGTCATGCCGAAATCCGGTCACATGGCCAACCAGCACGCCAAGGTGGCGGCCGCGGCCATCATCGAGATGCTGGCCGGGCGCGAGCCCAACCCGACGCCGGTGGTGATGAACACCTGCTACAGCTTCGTGGACGACAAGAACGTCGTGCACGTCGCGTCGGTGCATCAGTGGAACCTCGAGCAGAAAACCTTCCTGGCCGTACCGGGCTCCGGAGGCGTTTCGGCAGTGGCCAGCGAGCTGGAGGGGCATCACGCCATGGCGTGGGCCAAGAACATCTGGGCCGACATGCTCGCCTGAGCCATCACCGCTCACGAAAAAGGCGCCGCAAGGCGCCTTTTTTCGACTTCGTCACCGCGCCGACATCACGGCGCCCAACCTGACTCCAGCAGCCAGCCCGCCTGCGACTGTGCCAGCCCGAGGCGAACATAGGGAATGGTGTTGTCGGGCAAATCATCCAGTGCAAACCAGCCCAGTGCATCGCACTTGTCGGGCTCGCACACGGCGGGCTCCCCCGACCAGTCGGGGGCGCGCAAGAAGAAGTCGATACGGTTGGTGTCCGACCTTCGGTGAATCACGCCCAGCGTTTCGAGGCCGGCCGGCTGCAGATCGATGCCAAGCTCTTCGCGCATCTCGCGGCAAGCCGTCTGCGCCAACGACTCGCCGTCTTCCACATGGCCACCCGGCAAGCCCCACAGACCGTCGAAGAAGCCCGTGCCGGCACGGCGCATCAGCAGCACTTTGCCGGCGCGTTGAAGCACCACCTGCACCCCGGTGGGAATGCCCGCATGGCGACCTGCGCTCATACCGTCGAACGCACGTTCATTGTTTGCCGGTACTACCGAAACCGCCCTCGCCTCGCGAGCTTTGCTCGAAGCTTTCGACGATATTGAAGCCGACCTGCAGCACCGGCACCACCACCAACTGGGCAATGCGCTCCATCGGCTGGATGGTGAAGGTGGAATGACCGCGGTTCCACACCGACACGAAAATCTGCCCCTGGTAGTCCGAGTCGATCAAACCCACCAGATTACCCAGCACGATGCCGTGTTTGTGACCCAGGCCGGAGCGCGGCAGGATCATCGCCGCCATGCCGGCATCGCCGAGATGGATGGCAATGCCGCTCGGCACCAGCGTGGTTTCGCCGGGGTGCAGTTCGATCGGTGCGTCCAGGCAAGCGCGCAAGTCGAGCCCGGCCGAGCCGGAGGTGGCATAAGCGGGCGGCTGGTCGTGCAGGCGTGCATCGAGAATGCGGACGTCGATCTGAGGCATGTTTTTTTCCGTTCAGCGGAGCGCCGCAAGCATGGGCGCAAAGTGGTTGATGATCTGGCGGGCGATTTCGTCTTTCGGCGCACGCGGCAGCGGATGCGCGCCTGCGGCGTCGAACAGCGTCACCAGGTTATCGTCGGCGCCCAGGCCGTCCTGCACAAGGTTGCCGACGACCAAATCGAGCTTCTTGGCCACGCGCTTGCCTTCGGCGTAGCGCTCGAGCTCCTGGCTTTCGGCCGCAAAGCCCACGCACAGCGGCGCATCGGCGCGCGCCGCGACTTCGGCGAGGATGTCCGGGTTCGGCACCAGGGTCAGTGTGCGGGTATCGGCTGACTTCTTGATCTTGTGGTCTGCGCTGCTCTCCGGCCGGTAATCGGCCACCGCCGCCACGCCGATGAACACGCTCGCAGTGGGCAAGGCAGCCAGCACGGCTTCACGCATTTCCAGCGCACTGGCGACATTCACGCGTACAACGCCGAGCGGTGTCGGCAAGGCGCTCGGCCCGGCCACCAGCACCACGTCGGCACCGGCCTGACGGCACGCGCGTGCCAGCGCGAAGCCCATCTTGCCCGAGCTGGAATTGGTGATGCCGCGCACCGGGTCGATGGCCTCGAAGGTGGGCCCGGCGGTGAGCACCACCTTGCGCCCGGCAAGCAGCTTGGGCGCAAAAAAGGCGCACAGGTGCTCGAACAGTTCTTCGGCTTCCAGCATGCGTCCCTGGCCGACTTCGCCACAGGCCTGCTCGCCCGCCGCAGGGCCGAGCACGCTCACGCCGTCCGCGGCAACCTGCGACACGTTGCGCTGCGTTGCGGGGTGCTCCCACATCTGACGATTCATCGCCGGCGCCAACAGCAAGGGGCAGTCACGCGCGAGGCACAGCGTGGTGAGCAGATCGTCGGCACGCCCCTGCGCGAGCTTGGCGATCACGTCGGCCGTGGCCGGCGCGATGAGGATCGCATCGGCATCACGCGACAGGTCGATGTGCGCCATGTTGTTGCCCATGCGTGGATCCCACAGATCGGTCCACACCGGGTTGCCCGACAAGGCCTGGAAGGTGACAGCCGTGACGAAACGCGCGCCGCCCTCGGTCAGCACCACATGCACGTCGGCACCCGCCTTGACCAGCAGGCGCACCAACTCGGCGGACTTGTAGGCAGCCACGCCGCCGGTCACACCGATAACGATCTTCCGACCCGCAAGCTCATTCATGTCAAATGCATTACCATGCAAATATCATCGAACGGAACCGCAACATGGCGATTACCGACTGGCCCGAAGACGAACGCCCCCGCGAAAAACTGCTGGCACGCGGCGCCGCTGCACTGTCCGACGCCGAATTGCTGGCGGTCTTCTTGCGGGTGGGCATCCGCGGCATGAGCGCCGTGGACTTGGCGCGCGAGTTGATCACACGCTTCGGCTCACTCACCCGGCTGTGCGCAGCATCCGCCAGCGAATTTTCATCCGTCCCGGGCATGGGAACGGCCAAGTATGCCCAACTGCAGGCAGTGATGGAACTGGCCCGCCGCGCATTGGCCGAGCAGATGAGCGAACGCGACCTGTTCGATTCACCGCACGCGGTGCGCGACTGGCTGCGTCTCAAAATCGGCTCGATTCCCCACGAGGTCTTCATGGTGCTGCTGCTTGATGCGCGCAACGCCTTGATTGCGCCGGTCGAACTGTTCCGCGGCACGCTCACGCAAACCAGCGTCTACCCGCGTGAAATCGTCAAACTCGCCCTCGCCCACAACGCTGCAGCAGTGATCTTTGCGCACAACCACCCTTCCGGCGCACGCGAGCCCAGCCAGGCCGACGAGACCCTCACACGCTGCTTGAAACAAGCCCTCGACCTCATCGATGTGCGCGTACTAGACCACTTCGTGGTGACCGCCCACGCCGAGCCGGTGTCTTTCGCCGAACGCGGCCTGCTGTAAACAGCACTCCACGGCCGGTGGGGCAAACGCGCATAGTGGTTCGGCAACTTCGCTGAATCGACCCCGCTTTGCGAACGCACGCACTTTTGAGCGACAATACGCCGCTGCAAGTCTTATACAAGACTCGACTCGCTCTTTGTCGCCAAATGGCTTCCGGCCATTTCCCGTCGCCCGGGGGCCTGCCCCTTATCTTCCTGTCGGATATCCATGACTACTTCTTCACGCATCATCTATACCCTCACCGACGAAGCGCCCGCGCTGGCCACGTATTCCCTGCTGCCGATCGTCGCGGCTTTCACCCGCTCTTCCGGCATCGGTATCGAAACCCGCGACATCTCGCTGGCTGGCCGCGTCATCACGTCCTTCCCCGAATTGTTGAGCGACGAACAGAAGATCGGTCCGGCGCTGGCCGAGCTGGGCGAACTGGCGACCAAGCCGGAAGCGAACATCGTCAAGCTGCCGAACATCAGCGCTTCGATTCCGCAGTTGCGCGCCACCATCAAAGAGCTGCAGCAGCAGGGCTACCCCGTGCCCGACTACCCGGAAAACCCGCAGAACGACGCCGAGCGCGACGCCAAGGCGCGCTACGACAAGGTCAAGGGCAGCGCCGTGAACCCGGTACTGCGCGAAGGCAACTCCGACCGCCGCGCCCCGCTGTCGGTCAAGAACTACGCGCGCAAGTATCCGCACAAGATGGGCGCCTGGACGGCAGACTCGCGCACTCACGTTGCCCACATGACGGGCGGCGATTTCTACGGCAGCGAAAAATCCACACAGGTGGCTGAGGCCGGCAACGTGAAGATCGAGCTGGTCGGCAAGGATGGCAAGACCACCGTGCTGAAAGACAACGTGGTGCTCAAAGCCGGCGAAATCATCGACGCGGCCGCCATGAGCCACAAGGCACTGCGCGCCTTCTTCGAAGAGCAGGTGAACGACGCTCGCGCCAAGGACGTGCTGTTCTCGGTGCACCTCAAGGCCACGATGATGAAGGTTTCGGACCCGATCATCTTCGGTCACGCCGTGTCGGTGTTCTACAAGGATGCCCTCGCCAAGCACGCCGAAGCCCTCGCCAGCGTGGGTTTCGACCCGGACAACGGCATCGGCGACCTGTACGCCCGCATCCAGACCCTGCCGGCCGACAAACAGGCCGAGATCAAGGCCGATGTCGAGGCTGCCTACACGCAGCGCGCCGCCGTGGCGATGGTGAACTCCGACAAGGGCATCACCTCCCTGCACGTACCCAGCGACGTCATCATCGACGCCTCGATGCCGGCCATGATCCGCGACTCCGGCAAGATGTGGAACGCCGCCGGCAAGCTGCAGGACGCCAAGGCCGTGGTGCCGGACCGCAGCTATGCCCGCATCTATCAGACAGTCATCGACGACTGCAAGCAACATGGCGCCTTCGACCCCGTGACCATGGGCAGCGTGCCCAACGTCGGTCTGATGGCCAAGGCCGCGCAGGAATACGGCTCCCACGACAAGACTTTCGAGATCCCGGCCGACGGCACGGTGCGCGTGGTCGATGCCAAAGGCACGGCACTGCTGGAGCAGAGCGTGGAGGCCGGCGACATCTTCCGCATGTGCCAGACCAAAGACGCGTCGATCCGCGACTGGGTCAAGCTCGCCGTTGATCGTGCCCGCGCCAGCAACACCCCGGCGGTGTTCTGGCTGGACGCGCAGCGTGCGCACGACGCCCAGCTCATCAAGAAGGTCGAGCAGTACCTGAAAGACCACGACACCAACGGCCTTGAGTTGCACATCCTGTCGCCGGTCGAAGCCACCAAGTTGACGCTGGAGCGCATCCGCAAGGGCCAGGACACCATCTCGGTCACCGGCAACGTACTGCGCGACTACCTCACCGACCTGTTCCCCATCATGGAACTGGGCACCAGCGCCAAGATGCTGTCCATCGTGCCGCTGATGGCCGGCGGCGGCCTGTTCGAAACCGGCGCCGGCGGCTCTGCACCCAAGCACGTGCAGCAGTTCGTCGAAGAGAACTTCCTGCGTTGGGATTCGCTGGGCGAATTCATGGCGCTCGCCGCCTCGCTCGAACACCTCGGCAACACCGCCGGCAACAAGAAAGCGCTGGTGCTCGCCGAGACGCTGGACGAAGCCACCGGCAAGTTCCTCGACGAGGACAAATCTCCGGCGCGCGCAGTGGGCAGCCTCGACAACCGTGGCAGTCACTTCTATCTGGCGCTGTACTGGGCCGAAGCGCTGGCTGCACAGCAAGAAGACGCCGAGCTGCAGGGACAGTTCACCAATGTGGCCAAGGCGCTGCGCGACAACGAAACCACCATCGTGGCCGAACTCAAGGCCGCTCAGGGCAAGCCGGTAGACATCGGTGGCTACTATCACCCGGATCGCGAAAAGACCAGTCAGGCCATGCGCCCCAGCCCCACGCTGAACAGCATCCTCGACAGTCTGGGCTGATCCTCGAGCGTCACAAACAAAAAGCCGGGCCTCGACGGGGCCCGGCTTTTTTTCATTCTGTCCGCTTCGATTTGGCGGATGTCACGCGGCAACCAGATCCAGCACTTCCCCGCTAAACGACACCTTCTGGCCCGCTCGCAGCTTTGCACGTTTGCGACGTTCCACTGCACCGTCGACACGCACGGCACCGGCCTCCACCGCGGCATGCGCCTCACCACCGCTGGCCACCAGCCCGGCCGCCTTCAACAATTGATCAAGCTGGATATGATCGCCCTGAACCGCAAAGGGTGTGCCCACCTGAACTTCTCCCGTGCTTAGAATGCAATCCATGACGATACACCGACTGCCATGCGGAGTTGCGACTTGAGCACACCCGACCTTGCCACGCTCGACACTGCAATCCAGCACGCCACCAACGCCGGCGCCCTTCACGTCATCCACACGGATCAGACCTTCATCGAGGATGGCGATATCCGTTTTCTGGTGCGCTGGGCTTCTTCGCTGCGCGCCAAGGACGCAGCGAAGAAGCCCGACACAAGCGCAGCCGCGCCACGCAACCCCTTCCTGCCACCGGAACCTGCGCTCACGCTGGGAGCAGCCGGCCCCGCGCATGTGCTCGTACTCAACAAGTTTCCGGTGATCGAACGCCATTTGCTGATCGTCACGCGGGCATTCGAAGAGCAGACCGCCATGCTCACGCGGGCGGACTTCGACGCACTCGCGGGCGTGATGCAAGCGCTCGGCGGGCTGGGCTTCTATAACGGTGGCGCCGAGGCCGGTGCCAGCCAGCGCCACAAGCATTTGCAGTGGATTCCCGAGTCACCCCAGAGCGATTGCCTGCGCAGCATGACCGCCGCCCTGCCCGGCCACAGCGCCAGCATGGAGCTGCACGCCCACCCGCGCCTGGGCTGGCGTCATGCCTTCATCCGCCTGCCGGCACAGTGCTCGGGCGCCGGCTTGCACGAGGCCTTCATGCTGGGGATGAAACACTGCGGGCTGCTCGCGACGGATGCAGGCATGCCGCCCTACAACGTTCTCGCCAACGACGAATGGATGCTGGTGGTGCCGCGCACTTGCGAGCGCTGCGAGGGCATCTCGATCAACGCTCTGGGCTTTGCCGGCTCGATGTTCGTGCGTGATCGCAGCGAGATCGAGAAGGTACGCAAAATCGGCCCGCTGAGCATGCTCAAGACCGTAGCTACGCCCATGTCGTAAGGCCCAATCTCAGAGCCCGCGGCAGCCGCTCACAGGCTACGCAGCGTGCGGCAAGTCGAACACCGGCAGCGGCGGCAACCCGATGGTGGCGCGCAGTTCGTCGCACTTCGGGTTGGGCGTGCCGTCGTCGAAATACACCGGGAATTCACGGCACGGCGTGGGGCGATTCTCGTAGATGGTGCACATCACACCCTTGCCGATGTCACCGGCAAGCGCGCTGCACCGGCGCGGGATGCTGTTGCTGCCCTTCATGCACCGCAGATGCTCGTTGAGCTTCTCGGTCATGTCGGCCGGCACGAAGCCGCCCGGCGCATCATCGCCCTCGGCCCAGTAAAACGAGATGCGGAAATGCGTGCAGCAGATGCCGCACTCCATACAGGGGTTGAAATCGCTCATGTCCGACACGCAAAGCATTGCGCCGACCTCGCCCGGAGGGGCGGATCACCGGATCAAGAACACCCACCGAAGCGGCAAAGCAAGGACGAGATCGCGGCGCGCGAATTCTAGCCATTCGGCTGCGCGCCGCAACAATATTTTTATCTTTTAATCAATTAGTTGCGTGCAAATACATTACACGCTCAGAGGCGGGAGACCATGCCGCCGACGGGCATCGTCGCAGCCCGGCTCACCAATACCCAGGGCGGCGTACGGTGCGAAGTCACGGCACGGCCCCGGCCGCGCTGCGTAGATCGAACAGCGCACTGCAACCCCCACCTCGCCTTCCAGTGCACAGCAACGCGGCGAGGCCGTGTCGGTGCCGCGCATGCGCCAGATGCGCTCTGTGACCGGCACGGCCAAGGCGTCGGGCACACCGTCCGGCATGCGGCTGGCCAGCTCAGAGACATGAAAATCGACGCGCAGCCCGGCACAGCAGGCTCCGCACGTGCCGCAATGATCAATCGATTCAGTCACGCGCGCCGCAGCATTTCTTGAATTTCTTGCCGCTGCCGCAGGGGCAGGCTTCGTTGCGGCCCGCGGCTTCCTTGGCTACGGCGGCGACCTCGACAGGCACGGGCTCGGCCTGTGGCAGTTCAAGATCGATCCAGCGACCACGAATCTCGACCACGGTGTCTCGCGCGTCGGCGAGCCACTCCAGGCGAGTGCTGTCGGGCACCTCATCGTCGGCCGACTCCCATGGGCGAATCAGCGCCTGCAGGGCCTCGGTGACGGCTTCTGCGTCATGGTGCGGCACCTGCGCGGCCCAATCGGCCGGCCACAACTCGAGCCCCTGAAGAAAACCCTCGACCCACTCCTCGCCCACGGCCAGATCATCGGCACCGGAGCCCGCGTAGCAGAACGGCTCCCAGCCATCAGGGTCGCCGACGGTGGTGGTCAGTTCGTTGTAATAGCGCAGCACTAACCGGATGGCGCGCTGCATGCCGCCGCCCGAGGCAAACGAGGGCTCTTCATGCGCACTCCACACGGCAGGCATCCACAGTGCAGGCTCAATCGGTTGTGGCGAGACGATGATGCCGGCGAGGTAGCCGTCGAGCATCTCGAGGTTCATGCACTCTTCGGGTACGGCCTCGGAAGTGAGGATTTCCTCGAGCGCATCGAACTCGTCGTCGGACAGCTCGTGCGGATTGGACGTCTCTTCGGTCATCAGCCTTCCCTCTGGGGCGTGTTCAGGTAATCAACGTTGGTCGCACCGCCCCGACTGAATCGCAGGCCGAAGCTTGGAGGACTGCACACTCGCCTCATCGGGAAGCGGTGTCGGGTTGCGAGGGCACGCCCTGCTCCTGAGACTGCGCCATAGCCGCCCAAAGCGCAAGCGGCGCCAAGGCATCGCTGACTTCGGCCGTGAAGGCGATGCGATACAGCGGCTGGCCGGAATCACGGTATTTGCGCTCGAAGGGCGTTAGCGGACTTGCGGCCGTCCATGGCTCAACCGCCACCTCTCGCCCCAGCGCATAGGAGGCGGCCCAGGCAAACTCTTCGGCATATACCTGCCAGTTGGTGCGGCACTCCAACTCGCCACCCAGACCAAGCATCCACGGAAACACCGGGTGCGCCTGCCACCGGCGCCCGACATGGCCGATCTTGGGCCACGGATTCGGGTACAGCACGTAATGACGCGCCAGCCGCAGCCCGGCGTCGAAACACAGGCGCCAATAGTCCACCAGATCGGCGCGGGCGAACACCATGTTGTTCGGCCGCATCGAGTCGGGATAGGGCTTGCGGCGCGTCAGCCTGTCCTCGGATTGATCGACACCGATCACGTAATGGTCGGGGTGACGCCGCGCCAGCTCGATGGTGCTGTGCCCCACCCCGCAGCCTGCATCCAGAATCAGCGGGGCACGACCGTCCCAACCATCCAGGCTGCGTTCGAAGGCTTCCGTGTTGTAGCCGGCGTAGGGCTTGCGAAAAGCCTCCGTGAAGTAGCGTTCGACACGCGTCGCAAGGGCGTCATGCACGCCCTGCTGGGCACTGACCGGAATGTGGGAATTGGCGTAACTCATGAATCTGGCGACCTGGCCGTGTGGGCACAAAACCCGATTATCGCGCGAGCGGGCGCTTCCCGCAGCAGCACTGGCAATCTCTTTCGATTCATCTGCTTGCGTCCTGTCATGCCTTGCGCGATAATCACCGACTCACCGAATTACCCAAAGGCAGGTCACATCCGCCTGCCGCTAGACCGAGGATTCACCATGAAAGCCGACATCCATCCGAACTACAAAGACGTGCAGGTGAATTGCTCCTGCGGCAACAACTTCACCACGCGCTCCACGATCACCAAAGACGTGATCCAGGTGGAAGTCTGCTCCGCTTGCCATCCGTTCTACACGGGCAAGCAGAAGATCGTCGACACCGCCGGCCGTGTCGAGCGCTTCCGTCAGAAATACGGCAACGTGCCGCGCCTCGGCTGAACACCGCCAGCGTCGCATGCGAAAGGGGCAGCCAAGGCTGCCCCTTTTCTTTTGCTTTCGAGTTCTGACGGCGCAACCCCGCTAGAATCCACTCTTTACCGAACGACATCATCACGCCTCAATGCACGACAGGTCCAACCGCTCCGCATTCGAACGAAACCTTTACGGGGCACTTGGGCTGGCCCTGCTCGTACTCATCTATCTGCTGCCCGGCGCAGTCGGACACGACCCTTGGCGCGGCGATGACATCGAGCACTTCGGTGCGACCTACTCCCTGCTGCAGGGCGACTGGTGGTTGCTGCCGACCATCGGCGGCGAGGTCGCGCATGGCTTCGGGCCCTTCCATTACTGGCTGTCCGGTCTGTTCGCCACCGTATTCGGATGGCTGCTGCCGGTTCACGATGCCGCCCGGCTCGCGACCCCCTTCGCTGCTGCCCTCGCCACGCTGTGGGTATCTCGCGCGGCCGCCCGGCTGTATGGCCGGCACACCCGCGCGGCCGCTGCGCTGTTGACCATCGGCACCTTGGGGTTGGTCATTCACGTCCATGAAAACCAACCCATGATCACGCTGATGGCCTTGCAGGCCATGACGCTGGCAGGGCTGGCGCTGATTCCCACGCAGCCGCTCAAAGGCAGCGTGCAGGCCGGCCTCGGCGTGGCGCTGAGCTTCCTCACCGCAGGCATCTCCGGGGTTTTCCTGACGCTGCCGTTGCTGGCACTGATGGCTGTGGCGGTGCCGGAACTACGCACGCCGCGCGCCAGCGGAGCGCTGATCGCCGGCCTCTGCGTCGCCGTAGCGGGCAGCGCCTTGTGGCCGATCGCGCTCAGCGCGGTCCAGCCTCAAGTGCTGGATCTGTGGTGGGCACAGACCTGGAGCGATTTCGCCAGCAGCCCGCTGACGCGTGCCGAAGCACCGCGCCTGCTCGAAGTGCTGGGCTGGTTCCTGTGGCCGCTGTGGCCCATCGCCCTGTGGGCACTGTGGCGGGGACGCCGCCAGCTTGCGCGCCTGCCGTGGCTGCTGCCTCTGGTGGCGCTGTGCCTTTCGCTGGTATCGATCTGGCTGCATGGCAGCTTCCGCCCGGCCGACATGCTGCCGGCGGTGCCCGCGTTCGCCTTGCTCGCCGCTGGCGGCATTCCCACCATGCGGCGCGGCGCGGCCAACGCCTTCGACTGGTTCGCGGTCACCACCTTCGCGGTGTTCGCCACGCTGATCTGGCTGGCGTGGAGCGCTCAGGTCTTCGATTGGCCGACCGGCCTCGCGCGCAGCCTGGAGCGTCAATCTCCCGATTTCGTGCTCACCGGCACGCTGCATCAGGCCGTGCTCGGCTGCATCATCGTGCTGCTTTGGGTCGCCCTGATATGGCGCCTGCCGCGCTCGGCAGACCGCGCCTCGACCAACTGGGCAATGGGCATGACGATGCTGTGGTGCCTGGCCGTCAGCCTGCTGCTGCCATGGTTCAACCACACCCGAAACTACCGCCCGATGGCAGAGTCACTCGGACTGACTCTCGCGCAAGAACAACCCGGTTGCGTTGCCACGCCTGACTTGAGCACCACCCATCGTGCCGCGCTCGACTACTACCTTGGCCTGCGCCCGGTGGGCACCCGAGAAAACGAAACCTCCTGCCGTTACCTGCTGATCCAGAACGATGCCGACGACGACATTGCCCCGCCGTCGCCGGAATGGACCACGGTGTGGCGCCACCGCCATGCTGGCGGCAAACGACTTGAAGTGTTCTCTCTATATCGACGTGACTGAAAAAAAAGCCTCTCCAAGCCACCTTCCGGCGTGGGCTGCGCTGCAGACCCACGCACGACGCCTCCGTGAAACGCGCATCGACGCCTTGTTTCAGGCAGATGCCCGGCGCCCGCAAAACTTCAGCCTGACGCACGACGGCTTTCTCGCTGACTTCTCCAAACAACTCCTCGATACGCCCGCTCGTGCCACGCTGATCGAGCTCGCCGAGCAGGCGGACCTGCCCCGCGGCATTGCCGCACTGTTTGCGGGCGAACACCTCAACTTCACCGAAGACCGCGCCGCCCTGCACATGGCCTTGCGCGGGGGGGCCGACATCCCGGCAGCCGACGCCGACGACCTGCATGACAGCGACCGGCGCCTGCGCGCCTTCGCCCGCGAACTGCGCGAGGGGCTTGTTTCGGGCTGTACCGGCAAACGGATTCGCCGCGTGGTCAACATCGGCATCGGCGGCTCCGACCTGGGCCCGCGACTGGTTTGCGAAGCGCTCGCCAAGCCTGCCGACGGCCCGCTGGACGTGCGCTTCGTCGCCAACATCGACCCGCTCGAGATGGACGAAATGCTGGCCACTGCCGAAGCGGCCAGCACGCTGTTCATCGTCTCGTCAAAGAGCTTCTCGACGCTCGAAACACTGGCCAACGCGCGCGCAGCGCGCGTCTGGCTGCGCGCCCAACTGGGGGCGGACGCCAACACCGGCATGCACTTTGCAGCCGTCAGCAACCACCCGGACAAAGCCGCCGAGTTCGGCATCGCGCCCGAGCGCGTTTTCGCCACTCCGGCGTGGGTGGGTGGGCGTTTTTCCGTCTGGTCGGCCGTCGGCCTGCCGGTGCTGCTGGCGCTGGGCGAGCGTGAATTCGATGCCTTTCTGGCTGGTGCGCGCTCGATGGACGCGCATTTCCGCAGCGCCCCACTGGGCGAGAACCTCCCGGTCATGCAGGCATTGATTGGCATCTGGAACACCAACTTTCTCGATATCGCCGACTGCTCTGCACTGCCGTACGCGCACGGGCTGCGCAATTTTCCGGCGTGGCTGCAGCAGCTCGAGATGGAGAGCAATGGCAAACACTGCCTGCGCGACGGCTCCGCGAGCGAGGTGCATACCTCGCCCGTGGTGTTCGGCCATGCCGGCACCGTGGGGCAGCATGCGTTCCATCAGTTGCTGTATCAGGGCACGCGCAAGATCGCGGCGGATTTCATCGTGCCGGTGCTGGCCGACGACGACCGCTCGCAAGCGCTGTTCCAGAATGCGCTGGCGCAGTCCGAAGCCCTGATGATCGGGCGCGACATGGGCACCACTCACGCAAGACTGCTGGAGGCCGGCCACTCCGAGGCCGAGAGCCAGCGCCTCGCCCCGCACCTGGTGTGCGGCGGCAATCAGCCCTCCACCACCCTGCTGCTCCCCGGCTTGACGCCGCATACGCTGGGTCAGTTGCTTGCGTTGTACGAGCACAAGACCTTCGTGCAGGGCTGGATCTGGGGCATCAACAGCTTCGACCAGTATGGCGTTGAACTGGGCAAGGAGATGGCTCGCCGCATCGCCGACCCACAAGCCGGCGAGCAGCCTCATCCGTCCACCGCGGCCCTGCTGTCGGCAATCGCCAAGATGCAGCCGCGCAGCTGAGCCCGCTGTGAAGGGGCACATGGAAGCCCATGCGCCCGTTGAACCGCTCAGGGCTGCATGCGCAGGAAGTGCTCGCGGTAGTGGCGCAGTTCGGCGATGGATTCGTAGATGTCGGACAGCGCTTCATGCTTGCCGCTCTTGCTGAAGCTCTCGATGACGTCCGGCCGCCAGCGGCGCGCCAGCTCCTTCAGCGTCGACACATCCAGATTGCGGTAGTGAAACCAGGCTTCCAGCGTAGGCATGTAGCGCGCCATGAAGCGGCGGTCCTGACAGATCGAGTTGCCGCACATCGGCGATGCCCGCTCGGGCACGTGCTGACGCAAAAAATCGAGCATGCGCGCTTCGACTTCGGCCTCGCCTTCGGTGGCTGCGCGCACCCGTGCCGTGAGGCCCGAATTGCCGTGCGTGCGGGTGTTCCATTCATCCATCGCGTCGAGCACGCTTTCGGGTTGACGCACCACCATCACCGGCGCTTCGGCGACGGTTTCGAGATTGGCATCGGTGATCACCACGGCAATCTCGATGATGCGGTCACGGTCGGGTTCGAGGCCGGTCATCTCCATGTCCAGCCAGATCAGACGGTTGTTGTCCTGTGCCATAATCGACGCGCTCATTCCGAGTATTGATGAGGGCCGGATTGTGTCACAGTTCCGCGCGCTCACTGCCTCAGGAGGCCACATGAACGCCCGTCACCTCATCCTTTGCGGCTTGATCGCGGCCGGCCCAGCCATGGCAGATCCGTTTGCAGGGGCCAATCATGAAGCCGGCGGCGACATCCACGCGGACCAATGCGTGGCCTGTCATGCCGGAAAATTCGGCGGCAAGGACGGCTCCGACATCTACACCCGCAGCGACCGCCGCGTGACCAGCCCCGACGGCCTGCGCCAACAACTCACCGCCTGTACCACCATGCTCAACCTCGGCCTTTTCCCCGAAGACGAACTCGACATCGCAGGCTACCTCAACGCTCAGTACTACAAATTCGAGTGAATCAAGCCGAAAACGCTGCCCGCGAGACGGGCATGGTCACCGCGTCCTTCGGACGCAACTACGAAGTACTCATCGGTTCGGAAAAGCTCAAGTGTGTGCCGCGCGGCAAAAAGAGCGTGTATGCCTGCGGCGACGAAGTCTTGATCGAGCGCAGTTCGGCCAACCAGGGCGTCATCGCCGACCTGCACGAGCGCCGCAACCTGCTATGGCGCTCGGACGCCTTTCGCGAAAAGCTGATCGCCGCCAACCTGACCCAGATCGTCGTCGTCGTGGCCACCGAACCCGGCTTTTCACCGATGCTGATTTCGCGCTGCATCGTGGCGGCCGAAAGCGAGGGCATCGGCACGCTGATCGTACTCAACAAGAGCGACCTCACCGACAGACTCGATGCCGCGTGGGCGCAACTCGCGCCCTTCGCGCGACTGGGCTACCCGGTGCTCGAGCTCAGCGCGCTGACCGGCGTGGCACCTCTGGTGGAGCGGCTCGCCGGGCAACGCAGCATTCTGGTGGGCCAATCCGGCATGGGCAAATCCACCATCACCAACGCGCTGATTCCCGAAGCTCAAGCGGCCACCGCCGAGATTTCGACGGCGCTTGATTCCGGCAAGCACACCACGACCTTCGCCCGCGCCTACCCCTTCGAGCACGGCTGGCTGATCGACAGCCCCGGCATGCAGGCCTTCGGGCTGGCACACATTGACGCAGACACCCTGCCGGAAGCCTTTGTCGAGCTACGCCCTCACTTGGGCAACTGCCGCTTCAGAGACTGCCGGCACGATCAGGAGCCCGGCTGCGCGCTGCGCGCTGCCGTCGAGCAGGGCGAGGTCACCCCGCTTCGCTTCGAGCACTTTCACGCCATTCGCGACGAGATCGAGAGCGCTGGCCGACAGGTCCGCGGCTGGTAAGCCCCCTCTCGCACCCCCTTCTGCTGCCCCCAGACATCCCCGCAAGCCTGCAGCCGAAATCGCTCGAAACGCCCTTTCCGTTCGCTCTCTGAAAGGCTGCAACAACACTTGCCAGCGCACTTGCAAAGCGCCGAACGATTACTGTACATTAATACAGTGCTCATTCAGAACAAACTTGCGATTCTGGCCGACGCCGCCAAATACGATGCATCATGCGCATCAAGCGGCAGCGCCAAGCGTGACGCCAAGGCAGGCGGCATCGGCTCGACCACCGGCAGCGGCATCTGCCACAGCTACACGCCAGACGGGCGCTGCGTATCCCTGCTCAAGATCCTGCTGACCAACTTCTGCATCTACGACTGCCGCTACTGCGTGAATCGGGTCAGCTCCAACATTGCCCGCGCGCGTTTCAGCGTGGCCGAGGTGGTCGAGCTCACGCTGGATTTCTACCGCCGCAACTGCATTGAAGGCTTGTTCTTGTCGAGCGGCATCATCCGCTCACCCGACTACACCATGGAGCAGCTTGTCGGCGTCGCGCGCAGCCTGCGCGTGGATCACGGCTTCAGAGGCTACATCCACCTCAAGAGCATCCCGGACGCCGACCCTCTTCTGCTCGCTCAGGCCGGCATGTACGCCGACCGCCTGAGCGTGAATATCGAATTACCCACCATTCAAGGGCTTGCGGCGCTGGCTCCGGAGAAGAACAGCATCACCATCCACCGCGCCATGGGCCAGCTTGACCAGCTCATCAGCGACGCGAAGTCCGAGCGCCGGGAAGCCGCCAAAGCTCGCTCGGTGTCGATGCCGCGCGCGCGACGCACCCAACGCGGGCAACCCAAAGCATTCGCCCCCGGCGGGCAGAGCACGCAGATGATCGTCGGGGCCGACGCGTCCGATGACGCAGACATCATCCTGACCAGCTCCAGGCTGTATTCGTCCTATCACTTGCGCCGCGTTTATTACTCGGCGTTCAGCCCGATTCCCGACAGCAGCGCCGATCTTCCTCTGAGGGCGCCTCCGCTGGTACGCGAGCACCGGCTCTATCAGGCCGACTGGCTGATGCGTTTCTACGGCTTCGCAGCACACGAAATCGTGCCGGCGGGCACGGACGGCAAACGCATGCTCTCGCTGGAGCACGATCCGAAGCTGGCTTGGGCGTTGGCCCATCGCGCGCTGTTCCCGGTCGATCTGAACACCGCGCCGCGCGAACTGCTGTTGCGCGTGCCCGGCCTGGGCGTGCGCTCGGTAGACAAACTGCTGGCCGCCCGGCGCTGGCGACGGCTACGCCAGGCCGACCTGGAACGACTGCGAGCCCCCCTTGCCAAAATGTTGCCATTCGTCGAATGCGTGGACTGGAGCCCCGGCCGCAGCCTGGACGACCCGCGGCTGGCCGCCAAACTCATCGAGCCAATGGCGCCCCGGCCCGTTCAGGCCAGCCTGTTCTGACACCATGCACCGCCTTGTACTGCCCGGCGACGGCACCGAGTTCACCCACTGGCGCGAAGCCGCCAGATCCCTCTGGGCGGCGCAGCGAGCACCGGACGAGGTGGAATGGCTTACGGAAGCGGAGCAATCTCGGCACCCCGATCTCTTCGCTTCCAGCGGCTCTCCGGCGGGCGCGGCCGCAGGCTTGCCCACTCCCGCGGCGGCGCCGTTGACGGTGCCACGCTGGTGGCCGAAGCAGGCCGAATGCTGCCTGTTGCACAGCAGCCGAGAACGTTTCGGCCTGCTGTATCGCTCGCTGTGGCGCATGCAGCATGACCTGGGTTTGCGCCACGACCCGCTGGATGCCGACCACCTGCGCATGCAGCGCCTGTGCAATGCCGTGCGCCGCGAGATCCACAAGGTGCATGCCTTCGTACGTTTCCGCCCCATGCCGCTTGCCGAGGAAGCCGAAGACGGCAGCGGGCCATTGCACGTGGCCTGGATCGAACCCGAACATCACGTAATGCACGCAGCAGCGCCGTTTTTCGTGCGACGTTTCACCAACATGCGCTGGGCGCTGATGACGCCACAATGCTCGCTGCGCTGGTGGCCGCAGGCCCCTGACGTGGCCGCGCTGGCTGGGCACGGCATCACGTCGGCCAACGCACTGCGGCCATGGGCCACCCGACCGGGCGTGCTGAGCTGGGGGCCGGGAGGAAAGCCTTCCGATGCGCCACCGCCGGACGCTGGCGAAGCGCTGTGGCTGACGTATTACGCGCACATCTTCAACCCGGCGCGCCTCAAGCTCAACGCCATGCGCAAGGAAATGCCCCGTAAGTACTGGGCCAACCTGCCGGAGGCGCAGCTCATCGACCCCTTGATCCAAGCCGCGCAAAGCCGCACCGGCACCATGCTGACCAGTGCCCCCTCGACGCCGCGGCGCAGGCTGCCGCACCCGCCCGATCGTCAGACAACACGCACCCCGCAATAAAGAGGCCCGCTTCACGCGGGCCTTTTCATCACATCAACAAAGGCGCAGCACGCCGTCCGGCTTCACACCCGCTCGAAGATCACCGACAGGCCCTGCCCGCCGCCGATGCACAGCGTAACCAAGGCGTAGCGGCCATTAACGCGATGCAGCTCGTGCAGCGCCTTGGTGGTAATGGCCGCGCCGGTGGCGCCGACCGGGTGTCCCAGCGCCACCGCACCGCCATTCGGGTTGGTCTTGGCCGGGTCGAGCCCAAGGCCCTTGATGACGGTCAGCGCTTGCACCGCAAAGGCCTCGTTCGACTCGATCACGTCGATCTGGTCCAGACTCAGCCCGGCGCGCTTGAGCACGATTTTGGTGGCGGGAATCGGCCCCTCACCCATCACCTCGTTCGGAACACCGGCAACGGCATAGGCCACCACACGGGCCATCGGTTTGTAGCCCGCCTTGACCGCTGCATCGGCCGCAGCCAGCACCAGGAACGAGGCGCCATCGTTGATGCCCGACGCGTTGCCGGCAGTCACCGAGCCATCTTTCTTGAAGGCCGGACGCATCTTGGCCAACGCCTCGACGGTGGTATCTGGCTTGCAGTGCTCGTCGGTGTCGAACACCGTCTCGCCTTTACGCGACTTGAGCACGATCGGGACGATCTGCCCCTTGAAACGCCCCTCGGCAATCGCCACGCCGGCGCGCCGGTGCGATTCGGCGGCGAAGGCATCCTGCTCTTCACGCGTGATGCCCCATTTTTCGGCCAGATTCTCGGCGGTGATGCCCATGTGCCCGACACCGAACGGATCGGTAAGCACCGACACCATGGCATCGATCAGCGTGGTGTCGCCCATGCGGGCTCCGTTGCGCATGGCTGGCGCCAGATAGGCCCCCCGTGACATCACCTCCACCCCGCCGCCGATGCCGAAATCGCAGTCGCCTAGCATGATCGACTGCGCGGTGGACACGATGCCCTGCAACCCGGATGAGCACAGGCGGTTAACCGTCATCGCCACCGAATCCATCGGCAAACCGGCCTGCACGGCCGCCACCCGCGCAACGTAGGCATAACGGCTTTCGGTCGGGATGCAATTGCCCACGGAAATGTAGTTGATCAATTGCGGATCGACGCCGGAGCGCCCAACCGCTTCCTTCATCACCACCCCAGCAAGGTCGGCCGGCTCCATCGAACTGAGCGAACCACCGAAACCACCGATCGCCGAGCGCACCGCGCTCAGCACCACAACATCACGTATTGCCATCTCACACCCCCAAGAGTCGTTTAACGGCCCGCCCATCCCGCAATGGTCAGCAAGGTCAGAATCAACACATACAACACCAGCACACGCCAGATCATGCGCGCAACGCGCAGCATCTGGTCAACATCCACCGCCGCGCCCAGCCCCAGTTCGGGCCGGTCGAGCACTTCACCCGCCTGATGCACCGGCATGCCCAGCCTCAGCCCCAGCGCACCGCCGCCGGCCGCCAGCACGATGCCCGCAGCCCGCCCCGACCACAGGCCGGCCTGCGTACGCCAGCAATACAGCGCATCCTCGAAATTGCCGATGACCGAAAACGCCACCGCGGTGAGACGCGCGGGGATGGCGTCCATCACCTCCCACGCCTTGTCGGCAAACTCGCCGAATGCCGTCTCGCCGTCCGCACGCTGCGCACCGCAACCGCCACGGAACTGGCGCGCTAGGCGATACATCACCACGCCCGCCGGGCCGGGGAGAATGACGAACCAGAACAGCACGCCATAGATGCCGCGATGCGCCGTCAGCAGCGCGTGCTCCACGGTGAGGCGCGCGACTTCGCCGGATGCCGCGCCAGCCGGGTCACGCCCGGTCCATTCAGCCAGGCGCTGTGAAGCCACCTCGGTTTCTTCGTCGGCCAGGGCGCGCTGGATGTCGGTGAACATGCTCTCGTCGCGGCGAAACCCGAGCGCCAGATACAGCACCCCCGCACTGAAGACGAACGCCAACAGCGGGTGGATGTACATCAGCAGGAAATGAAGAAGGAGCGTGAGCACGCCCCCCAGACCAATCACCAACAACCACGCCAGCCGTCCATTGGCAAAGCTGCCATCGTCGTACAAATCGCGGCTGCGGGCGCACACCCGGCTCAATGCATCATCCACCGCAGCATGTTGTTGAAGCGGCCGGATTTGCTCCACCAGGAGCGCCAGAATCAGTGCGAAGAGTGTCATTACAATGCCATTTGCTGCAGTGCAGCTAACCGCCCCAACATATCATAAAAGCACCGCGCCAACCGGCGCTGCGCGCTCAGGGCTGATGCAGGAAACGCTGGAGTGACACGAGGATGGCGGCAGTCGTTCCCCAGATGTCGCGCCCCTCGTACGGCATCGAGTACACCCTGCGTGGCCGCCCCTGATACTCCGTATCCACCAGCAGGTGATTGGACGAATCCATCAGGAAGCTGAACGGCACCTCGAACGACTCCGCCACCTCCAGCGCATCGAGCTGCAACTCGAACGGCGGATGCACCAGCGCCACCACCGGCGTCACTCGAAAGCCGGTGCGCGAGAAATACTCCGGCAAGGCCCCGAGCACCTCCAGCCGGTCGGCCGTCAAACCGACCTCCTCTTCCGTCTCGCGCATGGCTGCCATCACGGGCGACTCGTCACTCTCTTCGATGCGCCCGCCCGGAAAACATATCTGGCCCGGATGGTGCTTGAGATGCTCCGCGCGACGCGTCAGCAACACCGACAGCCCCTCGTCACGAACCACCAACGGAATGAGCACCGCCGCCGCAACGGAAGAGGGAGAAACCATCTCGGACGATGCATCGACTGCATCGCACGTACGACTGAGGAAATATTCCCTGAGTGTCTCGGAATTCATATTGACGCTGCCTCGCAGGGCCTTAAACTGAAACCGCTAATATTGCGACGCACAAATTCAGTGCAAACCGCCTTGAATCGCCTTCCAGACATGACATCAAGAAGCATCACGCCCCCCAGCCGCCTGTCCGGTTGCTGCACTACAACTAGAATTCATTCCAAGCTGTGCCGCCTCGAAACCTCTCCGCTGACACTGCCTCGGCAGGGTGGAATTTTAACCCGATCCAGCTCCTCCCGAAGGGCCCCCGGCAGTGCCGGCTTCACGCTGATCGAACTCATGATCGTGGTGGTGGTGGTGGCCGTCCTGGCAGCCATCGCCCTGCCCGCCTATCAAAACTACGTCACGCGCAGCCGTGCCACGTCAGCCGGTGCCGACCTTGTAGCGCTTGGCCTCAACGTCGAAAACTACTATCAGAAGCGCCTTACCTACCCCGAAAACGCCACCCCCGACGCCGACTGGAACGGTGGCTGGAGTCCTGCGATGGGCGACTTCTTCAACTACGGCTCGTCATTCGATGCCGACCGCTACACCCTGACCGCCACGGGCCGAGGAGCCATGAATGGCTGCACCGTCACACTGGTTACGCTGCACCAAGGCGGCTCAACCCGCGCTTCCACCACCGCCTGCCGCCTGAGGAACAACGCATGGTGAGTGCGGCCCGTGGCGTCACGCTGATCGAATTGATGACGGTCATCCTCATCATGTCGATTCTCATCGCCCTCGGTGTCCCTCTGACGTCTCGGTGGATTCACAGTGCACATGTGGCCGACAGCTACAGCCTGCTGATGCAAGGGTATGACCAGACCAGAGCCGTGGCACTGCGTAATCCGACCGGAGCAATCGACAACATCAACGCAGCGGCCGGCATGAAACTCGTAGCCGGCAATACGCTCTACGTGTGCCGCGGCAACCCTTCCGACGAGGCGTGTGATGCAGGCGGCGGTGCCGTTGCCTGGTCAGCCGATCTCGCACGCGGGCACGGCGTGGCAATCACGATCGGCGACAGCACCGACGCCACTCTTTCGCTGAACAGCACGGGGATTGCGCTTAACACCCCCAGCGAACGAACGTACCGCGTCAGCAAAGGGGCTGAGGCCCGCGAAGGACGACTCGAATGAATCCATTTCCCCAAAAGCGCTGCCAAAAAGGCGACGCCATGCTTGAAGCACTGATCGGCGTTGTACTGATGGCCGTCATCGGTCTGGGGCTCGCGCACACCTCTGCACGCTCGATCAACAGCCAACGCTATCTGAATGCGCAAAATCTCGCCGTGACCGAAATTCGCGGGCAGTTGCAGCACCAATCGGATCTCTGCAACTCTGAGACCATTGCCGTTCCGATTGCCGGCCGCACGGTGGACTTCGTACCGGCCTGCAATTCCGAGACCGTCACGTTGAGCTATTCGATCAACGGCTTGGCTCCGGCACCGTCGATCGACGTCCAGACATTGTCTTCACTCAGCTCAAACAACTCGGACAACAGCCGCGAGTTGTTCGGTGGCGACGGCACCGTGGTGATTTCGCTGCAATGACCCGGAGCTCACGCCAAACCCAGTCCGGCGTCTCGCTGATTGGCCTGATGGTAGGTCTCATCCTGTCCATGCTGGTCGTGCTCGCCATGCTCTCGGTGTATCGCATCAGCGTGCGCGTCTCGGTGGATGCCACGCAAAGCGCTCAGTTAACCGGGCAACTGAGCACAGGCCTGCTGGGCGCGCAAATGCGTCTGCAAGGGGCGGGTTTCCGGGTCGTCGACCCCGGCTACAGCACCTCGCTTCTCGTACTAGCCGAAGCCACTTTGAACGACCAAATCCTGTCCGGCACCCAGCAGGACACCCTACCGGCCAGCGGCAACGCCGTAATTTGGCGGGAAGGGGAGCGCTGCAGCGGCTTGCTGGCTGACGGAGCGAACCTGTTCTTTCTAGCGAGCACCGAGAACTGTACCAACACCAGCGCTGCCATTGACACGCTTACCTGGACGTCCACCTCCCGACTCGTCGGCGAAGCCGGCGGAGACAACCGCACAACGATCGAAGTCATCGCCAACGAGGGAGAGTGCCGCCCCTTCGGTGTCACCGAAAGCAGTGGCCGTTTCAGCGTAACGCTCAACGTCCGCTATCTCACCCGTGACGGCGATCTCGACAACGCCCGTCCGTCGGTGCCGGCAACCGTCTGCCTGCCGAATTTCCCTCCCGCCACTTCTTCGACGTGAGCCCCAGCATGCGCAAGTTCCGCCAGACCCGCCCAGCAATGCGCAAATATCAGCAAGGCATCGCCACGATTCTGATCGTAGTGTTCGCCGGCGCGGCACTGACGGCCACCACCCTGGGCACGATGTACCGGATTCGCGGCGCGCAGGAGCAATCGGTAGCACTACAAGCACAGACTCAAGCCCAGATTCGCGCCTGGACCGGGGCGGAGTTGCTGCGCAAACACCTCGCGCAGGAGCAGGCGGACGGACGCTTCGAAACGCTGGTGGAAACGCTCAGAACGCACTTCCAGACTGCGGACGTCGTGACCGGCATTACACCTCAGTACGTCCAGATCGCCTTGCAGCAATCGGACGGCGCCGAAATACCCGGCATCGAAGTGCGCCTCACTGGCGTTGACTCGGCCAGCGATCTGATTGAAGCCAGCATTACCGGCATTACCGAAGAAGGCAACCGCTCAGAAGCCCGCACCACCTTGAATGTCGTCTACGGCGTCGTCGTCACCGATGACGAAACAGAAGTCGGAGTTAATCCACCTGCCCCCTGCGTTGCCCAACCCCGCGCCGCCGTCGTATTCAGAGGGGACGTTAACTACACCGGCGGAGGCTTGGATGTGGTCAACAGCCGCGGGAACATGACGAACGTCGCCGTAGATGGAAAGCTCTCGATCAGCAATGCCAGCATGGCGGGGCTCTCAGGCTGCACAAAAGACGACGTCTCACTGTCAGGTGGGGGCATAGCGCCCAACACGGCTTTATGGTCGGAGGGCAACATCACCGTGGGATCAGGCATGAGCCAGCCCAACAATGTCAGCATTTGGGCTCGCAATTTCACCACGGTTCAGGGAGGAACCTATCAAACGGTGCAAGCTGGCGCCTTCAACTCAGAAGTAGTTGACGTGGCGAATAGCGAAGTCGTTGGCAATACCATCACCGGAGGCACGCTCAAGGGCTCCACGATCCACCCCCGCCCGAGCAACACTCTGCTGATCACCCTAACGAGCGGAAGTCGCATTGCCTTGCCCCTAAGTGAAGAGGCTATTGACACCGATAGCGGCATAGTGTCGCCGGGAAGCCGCGCGCAACGCCTCTCTGGGCAGGGCTCGCTGCCTACTCGGTTTCGGCTGCGTTACACCGGCATAGATGGGGGCACACTGGAGATGCCTGAGGGGACGGCCAACACGTTCTGGGGTAACAACATACGTTTTTCCGGTTGGTCAAATACCCGAGCAGATCACCTCTACGCCTACGGCAACGTCATCGCAAACTCGTCACGCACCACAATTGGCACCCTCCGCGCTGGCGGCAACATGAGCGTCAGTTCATGGACCACGCCTACGATTACCAGTGGGCAAATCGGAGGGACTTACTCTCAGCCCGGCTCAGGCCTTCCAAACATCCAGCAAAACGTCAGCCCTCCACCGTGGTCCAGCCTTCCGGGGCGCCCGTACTGCGACACAAACGTAGACGCAATAGACGTCGACCCACTACGCGATAGCGCCAACTACGTGTTCTATTTCGACGGCAACACGCCGATGCTCAAAATTCAGAACGTCACCCGGCGAGACAATGGTGTCAGCATCGACGGCACCTACAACCTTGCCACGGCAGATCTGAGATACATCGGTGGAACGGAATTCATGCAGTGCGGCAACTGGGCAGGCGATACCCGCTGCTTCAGTTCTGCCACCCCTGCCAGCGGATGGTCCTTCCTCGCATACCGGTTTCCTGGCGGAATTTTCTGGTTTGATGGGAATACCACCCTGACTGCAAACTCAGGCAATCAACCGTTTTACGGCGCCATCCTCTCAACGGGCAATGTCACGCTCGGTAACTCGGGGGGTAACAAGAACGTCATTGCGCCCAATCGCGCAACGACGGCCCAGCTTTGCGGCTCCAGTTTCCGCCCTGACAATCTGTGCGCCAGTAACTCCGCATTCCAAACCTGGACAGATGCCAACGGCACGGTTCGCACCGGCATGCCGATCGGCAACATCGCACTCATGGCCGAAGGCGGCTTGAACTCTCAAGGCTGGACCATCCGCGGAACGGTCTCACTCGGCGGCAGCCTTGCAGTGGGTAGTGCCAGAACGACCATCTACGGCCCGATTACCGTCGGCGCCAACTCTCGCAGTCCGACCACAGTCGGCCAAGGGGGCCTTACCGTCATCATGGACGGCGTGACTGACGACCAGCTCTACACCCCCGGCGTCTGCACACCAAACGACGGCGGCGGCACCCCGAACGAATCCACGCCCTCAAGCGTTCGGATCATGTGGAGCCGGTACCAGTAACACATCACGTGAGAACAAGACGGCCTTGACGCACGTTCCCCGCCGCTGATCGGCCGTCACAACACGCTTGTCGTCTCCGGCTATCGCTGTCTCTCGACGCGCTTTAGGCTGGTCGCATGAAAAAGTGCATCGGATTCACGCTCGTCGAACTGCTCATCACGCTGGCCGTAGCGGCGGTGCTGCTCGGCATCGCCGTGCCTTCATTCAATAACTATCTGGCCGCATATCGACTGACGACGCTGACCAATGACTTGATCAGTGCCGTGCATCTGACCCGCTCGGAAGCCATACGCCTCAACCGCAATGCCACGCTGTGCCGTACCGCCACCAGTGGAGATACGACATGTGCCGGCGCGGGCAATACTGCGTGGGCACACTGGATATCGCGACACAACACCGTCAGCAGAAGCGGATCGCCCGCAAACCAGGGCTCAGCGTTCAGCGTTACCAGCACTCTGACCAATGATGCGCTCAGCTTCGGCCCCAACGGCCTACCGGCGAATGCGGGCCTTCTGGTGGCTTGCACAACTGCCGCCATCAGAGAAAATCGGAGGGAAATCACCATCGGCCTAGGTAACCGCGTGTCCATGCAGCGTGTTACAGGAAACTGCCCATGACACCCCGCCGCGCCTATCGTTACCTCCGCAACTCGCCCATCTATAGCCAGGGCATTACCCTTCTGGAAGTGTTGATTGCCGTCCTGGTGCTGTCCTTGGGGCTGCTTGGACTTGCCGGGTTGCAAATGAGCGCGCTACGCAACAACGAAAGTTCCTTGCAGCGCAGCATGGCAGTCATCGAAAGCTACAGCATCGTCGACGCCATGCGTGTCGATCTCACAAATGCACGGAACGGCGCTTTCAATATCGCCCTCGACGACGACCCAACATCAGGCACGTTTGCCGGCAACCAGCTTGATGATTGGCGCACCCGTCTGGCCACCCTGCTAGGCCCAACGGCCACAGGCTCCGTCAACTGTGCCGGGACCTCATGTACGGTTGTCGTTCGCTGGAACGACCAACGTGGCACGAGTGGCGCGGCAGACCAAACCATTACCACGCAGATTGAACTATGAAGACACTGCGGCGGCAGCCAAGGCTCGCAAACGGTTTCACGCTGATCGAGATGATGATCTCGGTCACGCTTGGGGTGATCCTCATTGGCGGCATCATCTCGGTGGTAGTCGCCAATGGGCAGGCCTACCGCACCAATGAAGGCTTGTCTCAGATACAAGAAAGCTCGCGCACGGCATTTGAACTGCTTGCCCGAGACATTCGCGAGGCAGGCGCCACAGGCTGCGGAAACGGTGACCGCATCGCGAGCACCCTCAACAATACAGGCACGTGGTGGCAAGCCCCCTGGACCGGAGTCAGAGGCTACGACGGCGCCACCGCGTCACCCAATGCTGTCTTCGGAAACGGCGTTGCACAGCGTGTAGCAGGCACGGACGCCCTGATGCTTCAAGGCATCGTCGGCAACGGTTTGACCATAGACAACCATGACCCGACGTCCGCCGTTATCAAGATCAATCAGCCGACGACAACTTTCACGAACAACGACATTCTGGTCGTGTGTGACACCAGCCATGCCACGATTTTTCAGGTCACCAACTACAACGCCTCAAACGTGACCGTCGCCCACAACACCGGAACCGGCACAGTAGGCAATTGCTCGAAAGGCCTCGGCTTCCCGACAGATTGTTCTTCCACTAACGGCAACACCTACAAGTTTGGCCGAAACGCCCAAATCGCTTCGTTGTATGTAGTCACTTGGTACATCGGCAACAACGGCCGCCCAGGTGAAGGCGGCCGCTCTTTGTACCGGACCCGCCTCGGCTCATCAGCAGGATCAATCACGGAAGAGATCGTCCCCGGTATCACAAACGTGGCCTTCACCTTCCGTCCAAACGACTCTGCAGCCACACTCACCGCCACGCCCGCCAACTGGAATGAGGTCACGGCAGTACAGATCAGACTCACCACTCAAAGCACCGATGCACGCGTCACAACCGCTTCTGATGAAAACGACGGGCGTCTGGAGCGTGATTTCAGCAGCATTATTGGCCTCCGGAACCGACTGCCATGAACCCGTTGCCACAACAAACAGCGCAGCGCGGCGTCGCGTTGATCATTGCTTTGGTACTGCTGGTAGTCATCACACTGATGGGACTGGCCGGCATGCAAAACACGACACTACAGGAACGCATGAGCGGCAACATGTATGACCGCTCCCTCGCGATGCAGGCTGCCGAAGCCGCGTTGCGCGCCGCAGAGGCGGCCATTTCAGCCAACGCCAACGTTGGAATCGACTGCACGGATGAAGGCGCCAACCTGTGCACCACCATTCCTGACGACACTTTCACCGGCACCAGCGGTAGCTGGACAGCAGTCGGCGCAACATATGTCGTGAATGAGGGATCGTCCATCGGCAGCGCGCAGTATCACATCCAGATAGTCAATGATGCGGCCATCGCCGATGAGCTTGGCGAGACCAGCAGCGCCAACAATAAGCAGTATGGCTCCGGCGCAGGCGCGCCCACCGAGCGCTTCTACCGTGTCACTGCCCGCAGTCATGACCCCACGGTTGCCAATAGCGATACGCGCTCGATTGTCGTCCTGCAGACAACTGTCCGACGAGCCATTTGAGCCCCGGGAGACCGACCATGCAAACCCTTCGCCTCCTTACCCCTGCAATCTGCGCACTCAGCCTCGGGCTCACCGTGCCCCTGATGCCGGGCACGGCGCAGGCTCAACAGGTATCGCAAATCCCACTGCACGTTCGCGGCAGCATACCCGGCAATCTTGCTCTAACGCCGTCGGTCGAGTTCCCGACCATCAACAGCGTCGCCAACTTGGGCGACTACAGCGAAAATACTGTTTATGCTGGCTATTTCGACTCCGGAAAGTGTTACCAGTATCACTACAGCATCACCGAAGCGGAACGGCATTTTTACCCTATCGAACGCACTACCACTCGTCGCTGCACGAACAGCGCAGCCCCTTGGAGCGGTAACTTCCTCAACTGGGCAGCCACGCAAACAATTGACCCGTTTCGCAAGGCGCTTACCGGGGGCCTGCGCGTACGTGACGACAGCACCGATACGGCGACAACACGGCTCAGCGGCACATGGCTGGAAAAAGCTCGTCATGACGGTCAAGGCGGAACAGGATATTTTCCAAATCGCCGGCTGCCTGCCAGCGGCACATCAAGCAACGCTCTAACCCGCAGCACCCCTTTCACCAGCAATAACTACATGCGCATGCGTGTCGAAGGGCTGGGTAACAAGATGCGCTTTCGTATCGGTAACGACGACATCAACTCGTCCGTCCGTCCCTACAACCCTCTGAATACGGCGGGCACCGAAAGCGCATGCACTGACCGAGGCTGCGAAGTCACCGTTCGCGTGCGCGTGTGCGTTCCCGGCCTGCTGGAACCGAACTGCAAACAATACGGATCAGCATCGAAGCCTGAAGGGACTCTGCAAGAGTATTCCGGCGAGATGCGCTATGCCGCCTTCAGCTACCTCAACGACAACAGCGCGACGCGTGACGGGGGTGTGCTGCGCGCGCCCATGAAATACATAGGCCCCACCATGCCGGGGACAGGAGGTGCAGTAATTAACCCGAATCGCGAATGGAGTGCCACGACGGGGGTATTGATTCGAGATCCGGACAGCAATGCACCTGCCAGTGGATACAGCGGTGTAATCAACTACCTCAACCGGTTCGGCCAGCAGTACGAAAACAACAACAAGAACTTCGACCCCGTAAGCGAACTGTATTACACCGCATTGCGTTATTTCCGCAACATCGGCCCAGTGGCGGCTTACAGCAGCGGATATTCCGCAGAGCAAGCCGATGGTTTTCCGGTCATCACAAACTGGAGCGATCCCGTACAGCTTTGGTGCCAGAGCAATGTCATCCTCGGTATCGGCGATATCTACTCGCACCGGGACAAGAACCTTCCCGGCAGTTCCTGCGGGGACGGGGAGCCCGGCATGCCTGCCGAGGTCTCCGCCGACACCGCGCTGGATGTGGTTGCCATGAGCAACGCAGTTGGAGCGATGGAGGGTATCGGGAACATCGGCGACCGTTGTGACGCCTTCACTGGTCGCTACAACTCAGCCCATATAGCCGGCATGGCCTGGTTCGCGCGCTCGCGTGACATTCGGAGCGATCTGAGCGGCGGCCGCACCACCATTTCAACCTATTGGGTCGACGTATTGGAAGGGCAGTCGCTCGAAGGCATGGCCCGCAATCAATACGCGCTCGCGGCCAAGTACGGAGGTGCCCGACTGCCGGTTGATTTCGACGCCACCACCTGGGGCAATACGGCCCTGCCGGAAGCATGGTGGCACACCAACGGGGAAACCCTGACGCCGTTCGGTAGCGCAGGCAACGGTCAGGCTTCTTTCAAGCGACCGGATAATTTTTATACGGCCGGGCGAGCCGAATCCATGGTTCAAAGCCTTACCGCTGCATTCGCGAGCGTTGCCAGCGCTCAGGTGGGCTCGGGCTCATCGCTGGCCACCAGCTCTACCAAACTCGACGCCAGCACCCGCAGCTACCAAGCACAGTTCGTTAGCGGCTCCTGGTATGGCGAATTGAAATCCTATTCACTTGACAACGTCACTGGTCGCTTGATTGAGCCGCCAATCTGGACCGCGAGCAATCAGCTTCCTCAATGGGATCAACGCAACATCCGCTTCAATGACCCCAATAGCTCGCAGTTCAAGCTGTTTACTTGGGCCAACTTGAATACATCTCAGCGAAGCATCTTGGTCAACGAAAACGCCGTAAATTACATTCGCGGTCAGCGCGCCAATGAAATTCCAAACGGCACCTTGCGCACGCGCACAGGGATTCTAGGTGACATCGTGCACTCACAACCGGTGTTCGTAGGTCAGCCCACGCCTCTGCTGTATTTCGGCACACAGTTCGCCGGCGCTGCTCAATATGCCAACTTCGTTAACACCCAAGCGAACCGCACCCCCATCGTATATGTGGGCGCCAATGACGGGATGCTGCACGGCTTCAACGCTAATACCGGGGTGGAAACCTTCGCCTTCATTCCAAACATGGCGATCAACTCAAATCTACATAGCTATACGCAGAGCGACTATTCGCACAAGTTCTTTGTCGACGGCGAACTTACCGTTGCGGACATCTACGACACCCGAGGCGCCGGCCGCTGGCGCACCATTCTGGTCGGCTCCATGGGCCGAGGCGGCCCGGGACTGTTTGCGCTGGATGTAACCGACCCAAGCAATGTCACATTTCTCTGGGAGAAAACACACACATCCAGTACTGAGCTAGCCAGCCTTGGCCGCAATATCGGCAAGCCAATCATCGCGCAGGTTGCAGATGGTGATTGGCGCGTCATCCTCGGTAACGGGGCCGATAACACAGGTGGCAGTGCTGACCTGATCATGATTCGCGTCACGGATGGTGCAGAAAGACGCGTACCAACTGGAGCCTCTGGCGGCAACGGATTGTCAGCTGTCTATACGTTGGACAGCAATTCCGACGGTTTCATCGACACCGCGTATGCCGGTGATATGCACGGCAACCTCTGGCGCTTCAACAACTTGGCAGGCACTCCGTCTGTCACGAGAATATTCACAGCTCAAAGCGGCGGTGGTACTGCACAACCCATCACTGCCGCGCCGCTGTCAATCGTCAACCCTGAAAACTCGCAGCGTTGGATTTTCTTCGGTACGGGGCGCTACCTGAACAATGGAGACACGACCAACACCGACGTGCAAACGTGGTATGGGCTGATTGATTCGGGCGCGACGACCAGCGGACCATTGATCAATGGTCACAGCGATCTCGTGAAACGAGACATTCTGGCAGAAGGAATAGTCAATGACTTCGCGGCCCGAGTGATCGAAGAAGGCTCCAGCAGCGACCTGAACGGTAAGTCCGGTTGGTTCATTGACTTGGTCTCTCCAGTCACGGGAGCCCTAGGAGAACGGATGGTCGTCCCGAATTTCATGCAAGGCGACGTCCTGATCGGCACCAGCCGCACCCCTGATTCGACCGACATCTGCCGCCCGTCCGGAACAGGCTTTGTCATGGCAATCAACCCATTCACGGGAGCCCGACTCGACCGCACGTTCTTTGACCTTTCACTTGACAGCGCTTTCAATCAAGCCGATCAGCTTTTAGTTGATGGCGTGTACATGGACGTTTCTGGGGTCGGCTTCGTCAGCGCGCCGAACAACCCGGTTTTTATCGAGAACGTGATGCAAACCAGTCTCGACGACGGCTCGGTGAGCACTTTACTTACCTCCGGCACTTCCATCACATCTCGTCGCACCTCGTGGCGTGAAATGCTCAGGAATTAAAACCATGACTTCACGCCTTACGTCTAGCTCACCGTCACTCCGCAGAGGTGCTGGTTTCAGCCTGCTGGAACTTATGATAGTTCTGGTGATTGTTGGGATCATCACCGCCATCGCATTCCCGGCATATCAGACTCATGTCGTAAAGACTTACCGTGCTGCAGCTAAAGCGTGCGTCATGGAGCACGCTCAGTTTCTCGAACGCTTCTACACAACACGCATGACGTACGTCGGAGCTGCACCAGCCTTGGGCTGCAGCACAACAGGGAATCTGAACGCGCGCTATGCGATTGCCGCCAGCAACCTGAGTGCTAGCACCTACACGATTACGGCCATCCCCATCGGCCCTCAACTGCAGCGTGACACCCTGTGCGGCACGTTGGCTCTGAATCAAGCCGGCACACGCACAGAAAGCGGCAGCGGTAACGTTTCCGACTGTTGGTGATCAGTCGCAGTCCCGCTTCCGCTCAATCCGCACACGGCCGGAAGCACTCACGATCAATGCGCGCGTGCCCCGCCCGCTGCACACGCTGATCGTACCCATCTGAAGCGCACCAGCCACAGTACGCGTTGTACCTGACGGCAGATACGAAACATAGCGTGCCAACGTCCCGTTTCCGGTCGCTAGCAGACCCTGCGGCGGTGTCTGCACTGAACGGATCAGAACTTCATTCTCCTCACGCTGCGCATTGCCATTCGGATCGGCAAAAACTACCCAACCATCACTCCAGTCGGCTAACGCAGAGCAAGTCTGGCCATCTTCGCTGACACACGCAGTCACCCTCATACCGCGCCTAATGGCCTCTGACCTAGCCAGCCTGAAATCGCCGTATAAGGCATTGGAGAAGGTTGTCAGGCGGTGGTTATCTAAAGCACTGCTAAATGTAGGCACCGCCATGCTCAGCAGAACCACCGCTACACAACCCGCCATCATCAACTCAATCAAAGTCGAGCCACACTCCTGTATCGAATGAACGTATTTCACATGGCCACCGAAATAACAATGTCATTTTAAATTATTCATTAATCATTATTTTAAGTAAACAAAACCCGCATTGCTGCTTGCACAATGCGGGCATATAGATCTTGCGTTATGACTATTCGGACGCTTACTTCACCGCCAGACGCCCCTCATTCCCCACGCAAATCCCAGCTGATGCGTACATTCAAGCGGTGGCTGCGGTTATTGGTTTCGAAGTCGCGCTCGCCGATAGGCTTGGCGTATTCCACCCGCAGTCGGTAGGTTTTCCCTCGGCTGATTTCCACTCCCAGGGCAACCGAAGCCAGCTCGTGACTGACCCGGCTGTCGTTGAAGCGCGTTCGTGCGCCGTCAAGTACGAGATAGGGTTCGACTTGGCTCAACCAACTCCACCCGGTCGGTTGGATACGCCGCAGTTCGATCTCGCCGGCGATGCCCCGGTCACCTACGCCCTGGCTGGAGCCATACCCCCGACCGAACTTCGCGGCCCCATAGTTACCTTGCTCGGGCGATGGCAAACTGTCGCCCGACCAGAAGCCATCCAGACGGGTCGTGAGGCGCCAACGTGGGGACAAGGCTTCGATCCAGGCTGCCTGCATGGAGACGCGCGTGAAGTCGAGATCGACATCAAGATCTGTCCAATCTCCGCAGGCCATGCCAACACACGCCCGAGCACGACTGACACGGCTCCAACCTACCCCTTGGCGGACGCCTGCGCCGAGCTCCAGCAGGCGACGCTGGCCGAGGCGGCGATAGCGAGTGTTGAGTTCGGCAGCGGAATACGAAACCTCTTGCTCGATGCCGGTGCGAACCGGTTGCTGATACACCAGATCACTGCGCTGCCGGTGATGCGTGAACGCCCCACCGACATGCCAGAAGCCCGTCGAGGCGAGCCACAACGGGTACTCGAGCCCGATACGGTAACGGTCGGTGCGCTGCTCTTGCTCGCCGTCAGACAGAGCAACGCCACCGAAGGCGATGTCATCAAGGGGCTCGTTGGCATCGTAACGACTGGCCGCGAGAGAGACTTTCAACCCCTCGTCGCCAATATCCTGCTCGTACTCGATGGCGTAGAAGCGGTCATCCCCCTCGAGGGGCCACAGCCCAGCCGCCGTGAGCCGCTCTGCCTGCGAAGTGTTCGACTGGAGCGCGATGCTGCCAAGCACCTGATAGTCGTTGTCGTCTCCGCCGTCGAGTGACATCGTCGGAGAGACTCGCTGCACACGCCGCTCTTCGACACGCAGGGTTGTAGCCCCGGAGTGCGTGCGCGGCACCGGCGCCCGTATGCTCAGCTCTGCCCCCGGAATACGTTCGATCAAGGCGGTGTAGCGCTCGAAGGTGGCGCGCGTGAGCGGGCGCTCCCCCACCATTTTTTGCGCAAGCCGTTCGACCCGGCGCGCCACGGGTGATGAGTCGACTGCTATCTCCGTGCGTGCAATGAAGCCCTCGACCAGAACGATGACCACCACACCATCGACGTAATTGCCCGATGGCAGATAGGCGAACGACAGCGGGTAGCCCGCGTCCTGGTAACGCTGGGTGATGGCTTGAACTGCCGCGGCGATGTCGGCCGGCGCAACCCGCTTCCCGACCATCGGCGCCAGATCACGCGCCAGATCTTCAAGGGGGAAGACGGTACCCCCCTGAAAGCGAATGTGCTTAACCTCAACCATGTCACGACCGGCTTCGCCCTCCAGCTGCTCTGGAAGCGTCACTTCAGCACCCCGGGTGTCGCCGGGCAACAGGCGATCAGGCTGGTCGGCGGGAGCAGCGGGGTGCTGTTCGTCCGCTACGCGGGGTACATCACGCGCCATCACTTGAGCAGAAGTAATGGCCACGCACACGGCCCCCAGCAGGGCCGTAACTTCATGTCGGGTTGCTCGCATTCAGATCAGTTCCGAGTAGGCACACGCGAATTCTTGGCAGGGGCGGACACCCGCCCCTGCATTGGAACTGCTTCCGGGCGTTGCGCCCGAGGCTTACCGGGAACTGCGGGGACGCAACGCGCCGAGCAGATGGCCGGCGAGTTGGTCTACGACATTGGTGGTGCCATCAACCACGGTATTGACCGTTCCGGTCACCGGGGTGAGATGGTTGCCGGTGACTTTATCGACGGTGCCGGTCAGGCCGACCACCACGCCGTCAACCTTGTCGCCCAGCGTAGCGCCGCTGAGCAGATCACCAGCATTTCCGAGGAGCTTGCCGGTCAAACCATCGACTACATCGGTGGCTCCGTCAACGATCACGAAGGCTCCGCCGGTGACAGGAGAAATGGCGCCTTTGGTCGGCGTATCGGCTGCATCGAGAACACTGCCCACAAGGCAGTCGATACCGTTTCCAAGCGTGCCGCAAGCAGCGTTGCCGCCGCCTCCAGCGGTCACCAGCGTGCCCGAGGTGGTCAGCAACTGACCTACGCCACCGGCCAGGTCACCGCCTTCAGACAACAGCGGCAAACCCTCGGTCTTGCCATCGACGCCCATCAACACACCGCCCACATTGCTCAGCACCTGATCCAGGACAGGGCCAATGATCAAGGCATCACCCAAGTATTGGGTGGTCCCTTCCACATTGGCGAGCACCGGCCGTACAGCCATTGTGAGCTTGCCGGTCAGACCGGAAAGGTGCCCCTGCTCATCGGTGAAGGTCAGCGTAAGGGTGTCACCGAGCATGGAGGTTTTCATGCCCAGCGCGGAAACCGTTGCGCCCAGTTTGGTGACAACGCCGGTGGCATCGTCGAGTTGAACGAGCACCGGCAACTCACTCAACGCGGCCACGGTGTCGCCCACCGCGCCTACGCCTCGGCCTGCGTCACTCACTGCGCCACCTACCCCGCCCACAGTCACGCCCAGAGCGTTGTCGTTGGTGCGGTACATTCCCAGCCCGTCGTGCAAGCCCTTTGCGAGCGAATTGACAGCGAAGCCGGCATGCGTGATCACTGCTCCGGTTCCACTGGTGACGCTGTTGCCAAGCAGTGGCAGAGACTGCTGGCTGATCGCATCACCCAAGCGGGCAACGGTACCTCCCACTCCATCCGTGATATTTGCCGTTTCCTGCACCACTCCCTCGATCCCGGTAGCACTTGCAACCCGGCCGCCATCACCATTTCCGCCTCCGCCCCCCGTATCCACACCCGACGACGCCGAGCGGGTCGAGCCACCACTACCACTGCACCCCACCAATGCGAGCGCCATGATCACGGCTGCGGCTAGCGTTGTGTTTTGCGATCTCATGGTTTTATCTCCTTTATTTTCAGGCACATGAAAACCGAACTCGCATGAACGAAGCACTTCGACGAGCTCAAGCGGCCACCTGTCCATCCTAGTAGAGGCATCCCGTGGAGATAAATTAAATATTTCTATAGAATATTTTACAATGCGATATGAATTTCGTGGATCACGGTCACGGACCTCCATCCATTCGCACAACGCCCCGAGATCCCAGCAAAACCCTCACGGGGGCTTATGCGCCGGGCCCAACAATGCAAAAGGCCGTCCCCCCTTTCGGGAACGGCCTTTTGTAATTTCAACCAACGGGCGAAACGCTTACTCGCGGAAATTACCGAACTGCAGTGGAAGATCAGTGACGTCTTTCTTCACCAGCGCGATGGCCTCTTGCAGCACATCACGTTTGGCCCCGCTCACGCGCACGGCCTCACCCTGGATAGCCGCCTGCACCTTTAGCTTGCTGTCTTTCAGGATGCGTGCGATCTTCTTGGACGCTTCCTGCTCGATGCCGACGCGCACCTTGAGCTCCTGCTTGGCCTTGTTGCCGCCAACCTTCTCGACCTTGCCGTGCTCGAGGCACCGCACGTCGATCTTCTTGCCGGTCATCTCGGGCAGCAGGATGGCCATCATCTGATCCAGCTGGAAGTCGTTGTCACCGTGCAGCGTCAGCAGCTTCTCGGCCTGCTCGATGCGGGCATCGGTGCCTTTGAAGTCGTAGCGGTTGGTGATCTTGCGGTTGGCCACGTCGACGGCGTTCTTCAGCGCGACGAGGTCGACCTCTGAGGTGATGTCAAACGACGGCATGGCGCCCCCTTCAGCCGTAATGGCAGATGTAGTGGAAAGCCTCGGTCACTTCGATGTCGAAGCTCGAATCGCCCGGGATGCTGAACATCTCGCCGGCCGAGCAGGTCTTCCATTCGCTCTCGCCCTTGAGCAGGTAACGGCAGCTACCTGCCACGCACTCCATGACTTCGGGCTTGCCGGTGCCGAAATTGAGCTTGGCCGGCAGCACCACGCCAACCGATTTGTGCACGCCGTCGGCGGTGATGAAGTTGTGGCTGACGCACTTGCCGTCGAAATACACGTTGGCGGCAGTCTGGAGTTCGACGTTGGAATACTTCTCGGTGATGCTCATGTGAATCCTTTCACTCGATGCCCAGCATGCGCTGGATCAGAGGTTTGGAGATGAACCCGAGGAAACCCAGCCCGAGCGCGACGAACATCCACATGGTGCCGTACTTGCCCGCCTTGGACTTCCACGCGAGGTTACCGATGATGAATATCATGTACAGGATCAGGGCGGTGAGCAGCACCTTCAGCGAAATGGATTCGAACTCTGCAACGGTGAGTCCGAAGATGATTGGCTGAGAATGCATGCCGTGCTACCGCCCTGCTCCCGTCAGCCGCGCTTGAGCTTGGCGTTGGCCGCGATGCGCATGCGCAGCGCGTTGAGGCGGATGAAGCCGTGCGCGTCCCTCTGGTCGTACGCACCGGCGTCGTCCTCGAAGGTGGCGATGGTCGGATCGAACAGCGAATCGGTCTTCGAATCACGCGCCACGACGATGACGTTGCCCTTGTACAGCTTAATGCGCACCCAGCCGTTCACGGTCTGCTGGGTATTGTCGATCAGCGCCTGGATGGCCAAGCGCTCCGGGCTCCACCAGTAGCCGTTGTAGATTACGCTGGCGTAGCGCGGCATCAGGTCGTCCTTGAGGTGGGCGACTTCGCGGTCGAGCGTGATCGACTCGATGGCGCGGTGCGCCTTGAGCAGAATCGTGCCGCCCGGGGTTTCGTAGCAGCCACGGCTCTTCATGCCGACATAGCGGTTCTCGACCAGGTCGAGACGGCCGATGCCGTGCTTGCCGCCCAGCTCGTTGAGCTTGGCGAGCAACTCATGAGCCTTCATGCGAGTGCCGTTGATGGCAACCAGATCGCCTTTCTCGAATTCGAGATCGACGTACTCGGCCGAATCCGGCGCGGCTTCCGGCGACACCGTCCAGCGCCACATGTCTTCTTCCGCTTCGGCAGCCGGGTTCTCGAGGTGACGGCCTTCGAAGGAGATGTGCAGCAGGTTGGCGTCCATCGAGTAGGGCGAGCCACCCTGCTTGTGCTTCATTTCGATGGGGATGCCGGCCTTTTCAGCGTAGGCGAGCAGCTTTTCACGCGAGAGCAGATCCCACTCACGCCACGGGGCGATGACTTTCACGCCCGGCATCAGTGCGTAGTAGCCCAGTTCGAAACGCACCTGGTCGTTGCCCTTGCCGGTGGCGCCATGCGACACGGCGTCGGCACCGGTCTTCTGGGCGATTTCGATTTGGCGCTTGGCGATCAGCGGGCGGGCGATGGACGTGCCCAGCAGGTACTCGCCTTCGTAGATGGTGTTGGCGCGGAACATCGGGAACACGAAGTCGCGCACGAACTCTTCACGCAGATCGTCGATGAAGATATTTTCCGGCTTGATGCCGAATTTCAGCGCTTTCTGGCGCGCAGGCTCAAGCTCTTCGCCTTGGCCGAGGTCGGCTGTGAAGGTCACGACTTCGCAGCCGTAGGTGTCCTGCAGCCACTTCAGGATCACCGAGGTATCCAGCCCGCCCGAATAAGCGAGCACGACTTTATTCACATCGCTCATCTGTATTTCCAGTCAGTTCGGCGCTTGTGGCGCCTTGGTTGAATTCGTTGTCACCGCCAGCCGGCGAGGCGTACCTTGCCGGCTAATTGATACGACCCGTGTTACGTGTTCACCTTGCCGCGCAGCAGGAACTCCAGCAGCGCCTTCTGGGCGTGCAGGCGGTTCTCGGCCTCATCCCACACCACCGAATGCGGGCCGTCGATGACGTCACCCGTCACCTCTTCACCGCGGTGCGCCGGCAGGCAGTGCATGAACAGCGCGTCCGGCTTGGCCACCGCCATCATGTCGGCATCCACGCACCAGTCGGCGAAGGCCTTCACCCGCGCCTCGTTCTCGGCCTCGAAGCCCATCGACGTCCACACGTCGGTGGTCACCAGATCGGCGCCGCGACAGGCATCCATCGGGTCGGCAAACTCTTCGAAATTGTCGGTGCCATACAGATTGGCGCGCTCGGGCTCGACTTCGTAGCCCGGCGGGGTCGACACATGCACGTTGAAACCCAGCACCTCGGCCGCCTGCAGCCAGGTGTTGCACATGTTGTTGGAGTCACCGATCCACGCCACCGTCTTGCCCTGGATGGGGCCGCGGTGTTCGATGAAGGTGAAAATGTCGGCCAGAATCTGGCACGGGTGGTACTCGTTGGTCAGCCCGTTAATCACCGGCACGCGCGAGTTCGCCGCAAAGCGCTCGATGATTTCCTGCTCGAAGGTGCGGATCATCACCGCATCGCACATGCGCGAGACGACCTGTGCGGCATCTTCAACCGGCTCGCCGCGCCCCAGTTGGGAGTCGCGCGTGTTCAGGTAGATGGCCGAGCCACCCAACTGGTGCATGCCGGCCTCGAACGACAAGCGCGTGCGCGTGCTGGCCTTCTCGAAGATCATCACCAGCGTGCGATCGAACAGCGGGTGATAGGGCTCGTAACGCTTGAACTTGTCCTTAATCCAGCGCGTGCGTTCGAAGATGTGGTCGTACTCTTCGCGGCTGAAATCACGGAATTGAAGGTAATGTCTGGGCGAAGTCATCGGCTGGGCTTACTTCGCAAGAAAATCGCGGATCAACGGGGCAAGCAGCTCGATGAGCCGCTGCGCGTCGTTTTCGCTGAAGGTCAGGGGCGGCAGCAAACGCACCACCCGCTCGGACGTCACGTTGATCAGCACCCCGGCTTCAAGCGCCTTGCCGACCAGTTCGCCACACGGGCGATCAAGCTCAATGCCGATCATCAGGCCGCGCCCGCGGATATCCACCACGCCGGTCACGCCCTCGAAAGCCTTCGCGAAGCCCGAACGAATGGCATCGCCCACCGTTACCGAGTTGGCTACCAGCTTGTCGTCTTCGATGGTCGAAATCGTTTCCAGCGCAGCCGCGCAAGCCAGCGGGTTGCCGCCAAAGGTCGAACCATGGTTGCCCGGCCCGAACAAACCCTTGGCGCGGCCGGACGTCAGGCAGGCGCCAATCGGCACGCCCGAACCAAGGCCTTTGGCCAACGTCATCACGTCAGGCTTGACGCCAGCGTGCTGAAAGCCGAACCACGTGCCGGTACGCCCCATTCCGCACTGCACTTCGTCGCAGATCAGCAGCCAGCCGCGCTCGTCGCACACTTGGCGCAGTTCGCGCTGGAAGGCCTCGTCGGCCATGTGGATGCCGCCCTCGCCCTGAATCATTTCGAGCATCACGGCGACAACGCTGGCGTTGTGCTCACCGACTTTGCGGATGGCATCGATGTCGCGGTACGGCACACGCACGAAACCCGACACCAAAGGCTCGAAACCAGCCTGTGCCTTGCGGTTGCCGGTGGCCGACAAGGTCGCCATGGTGCGGCCGTGGAAGGCGCTTTCCATGACGATGATGGTAGGGTTGGCGATCTCGCGCTTGTGACCATGCATGCGGGCCAGCTTGATGGCCGCCTCGTTGGCTTCACAACCGGAGTTGCAGAAGAACACCTCGTCCATTTCCGACAGATCGGCCAGGCGATCGGCAAGCTCTTCCTGCAGGGGAATGCGATAGAGGTTGGAGGTATGCAGCAGGCAGGCGGCCTGCTGGGCAATGGCACGCACCAGTCGCGGGTGGTTGTGCCCAAGCGTTGAAACGGCGATGCCCGACAGGGCATCGAGGTAGCGCTTGCCTGTCTCATCGAAGAGCCAGACGCCTTCGCCGTGGGTAAACGCCACCGGCAATCTGGCGTAGGTGTTCATCAGGTGCGACATCAGAGAGCCCCGGTCGGATCGATCCAGAAACGCACACGGCGGCAGGCGCCGCCGTGGATGGAGAAGCCTAAAATACTAAGCGAAAGTGCTCTCAAAGTACAGAATCGCCCCACCCGGGAGCGCCTGAAAACCTTGAAGCACAAACGAAAACGGCGGCCTGGGCCGCCGCGTTCACATCATCCGGAACCGATCAGGCAGCCATGGCCTTGACGGCGGCCGACAGGCGGCTCTTGTGGCGCGCGGCCTTGTTCTTGTGGATGATTTTCTTGTCAGCGATGCTGTCGATGGTGCTCATCGACGTGCTGAAAACCGTCTGCGCTGCAGCCTTGTCGCCGCCGCTGATAGCCTTGCGCACGGCCTTGATGGCGGTACGCAGACGCGAGCGGAGGCTGGCGTTGTGGCCGCGGGCCTTGACGGCCTGGCGGGCGCGCTTGCGGGCTTGTGCCGAATTGGCCATGTTTGTTCTTCCGTGGTAATTGGTTCTACAAAACGCGGCAGTCTACCGTGTGATTACCCGGCATGCAAGTCAACGCGTGGGGCGCTTTCAGATCATCACACTTCGGGCCGGCAATGCTACGCCCAATCGTCGGTATGATGCGCGTTTTACTTCGCCACCCCGCCGAGAATGAACCTGCTTCGCGCCCTCGCCACGGTCAGCAGCATGACGCTGATCTCGCGCGTACTCGGTTTCGTGCGCGATTTCGTCATCGCCCGCACCTTTGGCGCCGGCGTGGCGAGCGATGCCTTTTTTGTCGCATTCCGCTTGCCCAACATCTTGCGCCGCATGTTTGCCGAAGGCGCCTTCTCGCAGGCCTTCGTACCCATTCTGGCCGAGTACCGCAACCGCCGCGGCGAGGACGAAGCCCACACCCTGGTCAATCGCGTCGCCACGCTGCTGGGGCTGGTGGTCGCCGCCATTTCGGTGCTGGGCATCATTGCCGCGCCGATCATCGTGTATCTGTCGGCGCCGGGCTTCGCCTCAAACCCCGACAAGTTCGCTCTCACAGTGGAGATGACGCGCATCACTGCGCCGTACATCTTCTTCATGTCGCTGGTGGCGCTGGCCGGGGGCATTCTGAATACCTGGAGCCGCTTCGCGATTCCGGCCTTCACACCGGTGCTGCTGAACATCGCCTTCATCGTCATGGCGTTGTTCGCCGCGCCATACTTCGACCCGCCGGTGCTGGCGCTGGCCTGGGCGGTATTCATCGGCGGCGTGCTGCAGCTTGCGCTGCAACTGCGCCCGCTCGCCAAGGTCGGCATGCTGCCGCGCTTCGACCTGAATTGGTCCGACCCCGGCGTGCAGCGCGTGATGAAGCTGATGCTGCCGGCCATGCTGGCGGTGTCGGTGGCGCAGATCTCGCTGTTCATCAACACCATCTTCGCCTCGTTCCTGCAAAGCGGCAGCGTGTCGTGGCTGTATTACGCCGACCGCCTGATGGAGTTTCCAGCCGGGCTGCTGGGCGCGGCGCTGGGCACCATCCTGCTGCCCGGCCTTTCCAAGCTCAACGCGGACGGCAAGGCCGAAGAGTTCTCGTCGATGCTCGACTGGGGGCTGCGCCTGACCTTGCTGCTGACCCTGCCGGCGGCGCTGGCACTGGCCATCCTGGCCGTGCCATTGATTTCGACGCTGTTCCAGCATGGCGCCTTCACGCCGCAAGACGTGCTGCACACGCGCACTGCGCTGATTGCCTACAGCGTGGGCCTCACTGGGCTGATCGCGGTGAAGATTCTGGCGCCCGGCTTCTACGCCCGGCAGGACATCCGCACGCCGGTCAAATTCGCGCTGATCACGCTCGCCGCAACGCAGGTGATGAACCTGATTTTCATCGTGCCTCTGCAACACACCGGGCTGGCGCTGTCGATTGGCCTGGCCTCGCTGCTCAATGCCGGCATGCTGTACGTCACGTTGCGTAAGAAGGGCATTTACACGCCACTGCCGGGGTGGACGGCCTTTGTGCTCAAGCTGGTGGCAGCATTGATCGTGTTGGGCGTGGCGCTGTGGTTCGGCATGGGCGAGCAGGCCGCATGGATGCAATGGAACGCCACCGAACGCCTTTGGCGCCTCGCGTTGCTGGTGGCAGGCGGCATGGCTGCGTATTTCGCCACCTTGATCGCGCTGGGCTTTCGCCCGCGCGACTTCCGCAAACACGTCGCGCGCTAAACCCACGCAAGACGCCGTAGGTCGGGATGAGCGCAGCAAATTCCGACAGCCCACGCCCATCACTACCGCCGCTGTCGCATTTCGCTTTTGGCGGAGCAGCGAACTGCCCACAATCGAACCACTTCAGCACCCGTCATTGCAAGGGGCGAAGCGACGCGGCAATCTCGCAGCGATTGCACGCGGCACCTCAGCAGATTGCCGCGCTGCGCTCGCAATGACGGTCAGCGCTGCGCCTTTGCTGCTGTCGCATTTCGTCCCTGGCTGGGCGGCGACCTATAACGCCATTGCTTCGCTTTTTCTCGCTTCGATCTCAGCCACCAGGGCTTCGATTGCGCGTTCGCGCGCGCCGTCGTCTTCGGCGGTGGCCAACAACGCCGACCATTCCGGGTGGCCGCGGGCGCGCGACAAGGTCGGCAGCAAATCGCCCTCGCGCCAGCGCTCACCCTCGACGGTACGCCTTAGAGGCTCTACTGCGGCATGGCCGCGCGCCTCCAGAGCGGCCACCAGGGACAATTCGCGCAGCGCCAACAAGCGCAAGATGGAGTCATCCACCGCCAGGTCGCGCTTGCCCACCAGCGCACCCAACACGCGGTCGCCGAAGTGGCGCACCGCCTGCACGCCACCGCCGGCCAGCGCGCCGATGGCTGCAGCGGCCCCAAGCGTCAGCCCCCCGAACATCAGATCAACGCCCATGCCGGCCGCCGCCCCGGCCGCCGCGCCAGTGCCCACCTTGACGCCCATGTCGCGCACGGTCTCGGGATGAAACAGGTCGTGCTCCCAACGCCCATCGGCCAGCGGCAAGGCTTCGGCATCCACGTCATCGGCGCGGAAGTGGTACAGCGCCAGCAAGGCATCGACGCAGCGCTGCTCGTGTTTGCGCACGCGCTCGGACAGCTCCGCAACGGCTTTTCGGCCGACGGCCTCGTCGTCGGTGGGAATGCGCATGCGCGCCGCTGCCACGTCGATCAGCAAGCCGGCCACCAGACGCAGTGCAGCCACATGGCGCTCGTAGGCTTCGCGCTCGCGACAAGCCACCAGACGGTCGAGTGAGGGCTTCCAGGTGTCGAGCAACGTGGCGAGTTTTTCGTACAGCCGGCGCTCACCGTCGCTCTCCGGCGCCACCGTGTCGAAACGCACGACGGCATGCAGGCCGAGACGTGAAAGCGCCTCGCGCCAGCCGGATTCGTTGGCCTCGGGGCTGCGCACGAAGTTGAGCACGGGCAGCAGCGGCACGGCGCAGGCGGCGAGAATGGCGAGCTCGTCGCGATGCTTGGCCAGTACCGGGTCGCGCGCATCCACCACGTAAAAACCGGCATCGCTGGCAAGCAACTGGCGCAGCACCTTGGCTTCTTGCTCGAAACGCGTGGCGGCGGGCGGCGAAGCCAGAAAGCGTTCGACGCGCGCCGGGCCGTCCAGGCGCTCACCCCCGCCCTCCGCCAAGCCGTCGAGCGATTCGAGCAGGGCGATGGCGTCTTCCATGCCCGGCGTGTCGTACAGCTCGACCAGCACTTCACCGTCGGCGATGAGGCGCACGCCTTCAACGTGGCGTGTGGTGCTGGGCCGGCTCGACACCTCACCGAAGCCCGTGTCGCGCGCCAGGGTGCGCATCAACGAGGTTTTACCGGTATTGGTGTGGCCGACCACCGCCAGCCGCAAGGGCCGTGTTGCTTCAGACATGCCGTACCCCCTCTTCCGCAATCAGCCAATTCAGCGCCGCGTGCTCATCCTGCAGGACGGCCGCGGCATCCATTCCGATTTCCGTCAGCACTTCACGCCAGCGCTCCAGGCGATCGCCTGAGGCGTCCACCAGCCACACCGCGCAAAGGCCGGCGTGATGCGACCACTGGGCAATCAGCGACAAGCTGCCGCGATCGGGCGACAGGCGGCCATCGCAGACGATGAGCAAACGACGAGCGGGCTGCTCGGCCAGCGCGGCCTGCAAGCGCGCACGCTGCTCGCGCGAGTCGGCCACGCCGAGGTCACGCACGCCTGCCGGCAAAGCCGGTGGCCAGTGGCGGTCGCCGCGCAACTCGATACCGGCCAGCGCCGGCGGGCCGTCGAACGCATGCGGATCATCCACGCGCGCCACCGCAATGCTGTGCGGCGCGGCATCGGTGACGCCAATGCGCTCGCTGGCCGGCGCAAGCGCCATGGCCAATTCCGAGAACCCAGGCAGCGCCAGATCAAGGCGCACAGCGGCACGACCCCGCTTCAAGCGCCAGGCGCAGAAGGCCCACAAGCCCACCCGCGGAAGCAAGCCATACACCATTACGCAGCCCACCAACCACCACGCCCACGCGCGCCGCGCGGCCTCGTCGGTCAGCGGTGTGGCACCGCTCGCGGCCACCATTTCGGCATCCGGCACGGCAAAACCGAGCAGCGAGGGCAGCCAGCCGGCCACCGCCACGAAGTCGATGAAAAAGCCCGAAGACAGCAGCGTCGTCTCCCACACGAAGACATGATTGCGCAGCAGGAATGATGCGGCCAGCCCGATCAAGGCCCCGCCCAGCGCAGCGCTCCACACCGCATGCGTGGCGCAGCCGAGCCACCAGCGCAGCAAGCCGGCATGGCGATGCAGTGCAGCGAAGGCTCGCGGCACCTCGACCGAGCCGGCCGCCATGCGCACTGCCAACCAGTTCCAGCTTGCACCCAGCCCGGCCGGCGCCGAACCGGCGAACACGAAGCCCAGTCCCCACAGGCACAGCATCACCAGATGCAGCCCCAGCAACCCGCCCAGCGCCCACACCACATTGATGGGGCGCACCCCGTCTCCGACCACCGCCAGACCAGCGCCGACACCGCCCAGCGCAGCCAGCAAAAGCAGCGCCAAGGCGGCAAGCCGCACCCGCCCTTTCCACGCGGCGAGTGCCTGACTCAGCCCGGTGCGCTCACCCAGGTGAGCGGCGCGCGCAACAATGCGCGGCTCCAGCCCGGCCGCTTCGCTGCGGGCCATGGCGAGCGCCGCGGCATCCTCCAGCCGGCCGCGCAATACCTCGCGCAGACGAACGGCTTCGGCGAGCCAACGAGCATCAAATGCGGCGTTGAAATCAGAACTCATGTAATCCAGATGAAAACCGGCGACAATCCAGCGCATAGCATAGCTGAGCGCCCCCACACGCAGGGCCGGCAGCGCTACACTCGATCCGTCATCACGCATACGGAATGACATGAGCAAGCTCTCACTTCAGCCTCTGGACATCGCGCGCGACACCCTCCGCCAGCTTGCTCTGCGCCGCATTCCACCGACGCCCGACAACTTCCGCTCGCTCTACCACGAGATATCCGGCTCGCCGCTCGAAACGCCGTTCCCGACGGCCGAACTGCATCGCATCGCACTTGCCCTGCCACGCGACACCAGCGAGCGAGCGCACCTCGTCGGCGAATTCGAGCGCGCCATCGAAAGCGCCACCTGGGGCGCAGTCGAAAATGCCCTGCACGCTTGCCTTGCCGCGCTGCCTGACGTGCCGCGCGCGTGGGGCACTTTGCTGCGCGAATTGCTGGGGCAGATCGATTCGTCGCATCAGCACCTTACTCGCGCACGCAAGCTCGCGTCGCTCGACCATGTGCTCAGCGCCAACGTGAGTAACCCCGAACTGCTGTTTGCCCGCCTCAAGGGGCTGGTGCAAAGCTGGCAGCGCGAGGGGCTGAACGACTCTACGCACGACAAGTTCGAAGCTCCTGCAACCGTCGATGCCTCTGCAGCCGAGCGCCGCAGCCGGCGGGCGCCCCTCGAAGCCGGCGACACCTGCGACAGCGACACTGCCTTTGCTCAATGGCTGGCGGTGCTGCTGCGCCGTGGCATCACCCCGCTGCTCGCCGACAACGCGGCCCTGGCCGAAGAAGCCGCAGAACTGGCCAGGCAGATCGAGACGCTGTCGGGCGGGCAATGCCCGCCCGAAGCACAACTGGGTGAACGCCTGCGCAGCTTCAGCGCCCGCCTGGAGTGGGCCGGCGAAGATCAAAACGCCGTACGCGGCGCCCTGCTCAACCTGCTGCGGCTCATCGTCAGCAACATCAGCGAACTGGTGATGGACGACCAGTGGCTGCACGGCCAGGTCGAAGCTCTGGGCCACCTGTTCGACCGGCCGCTCGACATCCGGGCTCTGGATGATCTGGAGCGCCGCCTGCGTGACGTCATCGACAAGCAAAAGCACCTCAAGCGCCAACTCAGCGACGCGCAGGAACGCCTCAAGAGCATGCTGGTGGGCTTTGTCGACCGGCTGGCCGGCTTCAACAAGTCCACCGGCCACTATCACCAGACGCTGAGCGAGTGCGCCGAGCACATCCGCGCAGCCAGCGACATCGGCGAGCTCACCGGCGTGGTAGAGCGGCTGATTACCGAAACCCGCAGCGTGCAGGACACCGCCGAGCGCTCCGGCGCCGAGATCGGCGCCCTGCGCGAGCAGGTGGAGGCAGCCAACTCGCTCATCACCCGCCTGCAACGCGAACTCGATGAAACCAGCGAGCTGGTGCGCTACGACCCGCTCACCGGCGCGCTCAACCGCAAGGGGCTGGACGAAGCGCTGGAGCGCGAAATCGCCCGCGTGCGCCGACACAGCGCATCGCTGTGCGTAGGCCTGCTTGACCTCGACAACTTCAAACAGCTCAACGACACCTTCGGCCACCGCACTGGCGATGAAGCGCTGCGTCATCTGGTTGAAGTTGCACGCGGAGCACTGCGCCAGGAAGACATCATTGGCCGGCTGGGGGGCGAAGAGTTTCTGATCCTGCTGCCGGACACCAACGAAGAAGAGGCCGTGCTGGTGATGACGCGCCTGCAACGCGCGCTCACCAGCCACATCTTCATGGCTGACAACAGCCGCGTGCTGATCACCTTCAGCGCCGGCATTGCGCGCGTCGTGCCGGAAAACAGCACGCACGAAGCCATCGACCGCGCCGACAAGGCCATGTACGCCGCCAAGCGCGCCGGCAAAAACCGCGTCCTCGTGGCCGCCTGAGTTACGCTGCCAGATGCCTGCACCAAGCACTCCCTTCGAAACCGCCCGCGAGACGCTCAAGCAGCTCGCACTGCGCCGCATTCCGCCCACGCCCGACCACTACCGCACGCTGTACAACGAAATCCTCGGCGAGAGTGCCGACGACGAAGCCATACCGGAGAAATTCCTGCAGGCATTGGCACAGCAACTGCCCCGCGACAACGCGGACCGGCAGCGTCTGGCGCGCGAACTGGACCAAGCCTTGAGCAACCAGAACGCTCAAGCCGCCCGTGAGGCGCTGTGGCAGTACCTTGCCGGGCTCAAGCTAGAGGCACCACCCGCGTGGAACGAACTGATCAGCCAGTTGCTGCGGCAATGGGAGGCCCGGCACGCCGGCTGGACCATCGCCCGCAAGCGCGACTCGCTCGAACGCGTGCTCAGCGCCAGCAACCCTGACACCCTATTTGCGCGCCTGCAGAGCCTCGTGCGCTCGTGGACGCTGACCCCGGCCGAACCTGCGCCGGCAGAGCCCGGTGCCGCGCCGTCCGCCAGCATGGCCTTGCAGCCCGCAGCCGCTACGCCGCGCCTGCTCGGAGAAGGCGAGGCGGGCGAGCTCGCCGACACCCTGCGCGACCTGCTGAGCCGCACGCTGCGCGAAGTCGTGCCCGCCTCGCTGGCCGAACAACCAGAGTTGATTCGCGAAGCCGACGGCATCGCCAGCACCCTGGACGCTGCGGAGTCACTCGAGCAGTTGCGCCAGACGGGCGATCTGCTGCGCCGCTTCGCCTTCAAGCTCGAAATGGCTACCGGCGAGGCCGCCGAAGTGCAAACCGGCTTGCTCAATCTGCTGCGCTTGCTGCTCGAAAACATCGACGAACTGGTGCTGGACGACCAATGGCTGCATGGGCAAGTCGAAATCCTGCGCGGCGTGCTCGACACCCCGGCTAATCTGCGTCAGATCGACGACGCCGAACGGCGCCTGAAAGAAGTCATCTACAAGCAAAGCCAGCTCAAGCACAACCTGTGCGAAGCCCAGCAGGCCATCAAAAGCATGATTGCCGGCTTCATCGACCAACTCGCCGACTTTGCCGAAAGCACCGACAGCTACCATGACGCCATCGGCCAATGTGCGCAGCAGGTATCGGCCGCGCGCGACATCTCGCAGATCGGCGGGGTGCTCGACGAGGTCATGCGCCAGACCCGCAGCATGCAGATTCACGCCGTGCGCTCGCGCGATGACCTGATCGCCACCCGCCAGCGCGCCGACGAAGCCGAAGCCCGCGTCATCGCCCTGCAGCGCGAACTGGACGAAACCAGCCGCCTGATCACGCTCGACCCGCTCACCGGCGCCTTCAACCGCCGTGGGCTGGAAGACATGTTCGAGAAAGAAAGCGGCCGTGCCTCACGCCGCCACGGCTCGCTGTGCGTCGCCCTGCTCGACCTCGACAACTTCAAGCAGATCAACGACACCTTCGGCCACCACAACGGCGACGAGACCCTCGTACATCTGGTCAAGACCATCCGCGAAAACCTGCGCCCGCAAGACAGCGTCGCACGCTACGGCGGCGAAGAGTTCATCCTGCTCTACCCCGAAACCAGCCTCGACGAAGCCGCAGCCGCACTGACCCGCCTGCAACGCGCGCTCACCTCCGCCCTGTTCCTGCTCAACGACCAGAAAGTGCTGATCACCTTCAGCGCCGGCGTCACGCTATGGCAGGCCGAAGAGTCGCTCGACACCGTCGCCGAACGCGCCGACAAGGCGATGTATCGGGCGAAACTGAACGGGAAGAATCGGGTGGAGATTGCGTATGTGTGACCACGCGCCAACGTTACGAAAAACAAAACACAGGGCCAGCCCAAACAGCGGAATTACCAGAGTAATTGCGCCCTATCCGAACAAACGCTCGCCGGCGCTCGCGCTAAGCTTCAGCATCTAGCGATGCTCAGCGCCCACATTGGCGATTGACCTTAAGGCGTTCTGATGAAACCACCCTCCCGGCCGATTACCGTCACTCAGCCACATTTGCCGCCGCTGGAGGAGTTCATCCCGTACCTGGAAAAAATCTGGAACAGCAAGCGCCTCACCAATGGCGGGCCTTTTCACCAGCAACTCGAAGGGGCTTTGGCGGACTATCTGGGCGTCGATCACCTGAGTCTTTTTGCAAACGGCACGCTGGCGCTCGTGACCGCTCTGCAAACCTTGCGCATTTCGGGCGAAGTCATCACAACCCCCTATACCTTCGCTGCCACTGCGCACTCGCTGATCTGGAACAACATCAAGCCGGTATTTGTGGATGTAGATCCGCGCACCTGCAATCTGGACCCTGAACGCATCGAAGAAGCCATCACTCCGGCCACCAGCGCCATCCTGCCCGTGCACTGCTATGGCTTCCCATGCGACCTGGAGCACATCGAACGCATTGCCGACACCTACGGACTGAAGGTCATCTACGATGCGGCCCATGCGTTCGGCGTCCGGCAGGACGGGGAGAGCATCCTGAAGCATGGAGACCTGTCCATCCTCAGTTTCCACGCCACCAAGGTTTACAACACCTTCGAAGGCGGCGCGATCATCTGCCCCGACGCAAAGACCAAAGAGCGCATCGACTATCTCAAGAACTTCGGCTTTGCCGATGAAGTGACCGTCGTGGCCCCCGGCATCAACGGCAAGATGAACGAATTTTCCGCCGCACTGGGGCTGCTGCAACTTCAGTACATCGACCAGGCACTGGCTCTGCGGCGCACGGTGTACGAACGCTACGCGACCGAACTGTCCGGCATCGCCGGCCTGGGCCTGCCCGAAGTGCCCTCCGGCACCGAATGGAATTTCGCCTATTGCCCGTTGTGGATCAGCGAGGAATTCCCGCTCGACCGCGATGCACTGTTCGAAAGGCTCCGCCGCGCAAACATCTTGGCGCGCCGCTATTTCTACCCGCTGGTCAGTTCCTTCCCGATGTACCGCGGGCTCGACAGCGCATCCCCGGAGCGGCTCCGCAACGCCCGGAATCTTGCCGAGCGGGTGATCTGCCTGCCGATCTACCCGGACCTCACCGAAGCGGATCAACAACGGATCATCGACTGCATCCGTCGAGCCGCCGGACTTGCCTGATGGCTGCGATGACGCGACGCATCCTCGTCTTTCCCTGCGGCTCGGAAATCGGCCTAGAGATTTTCCGCTCGCTGCAGTTCTCGAACCATTTCCAGTTGGTCGGCGCATCCAGCACCGATGACCATGGCCGCTTCGTATTCGATGAATACGTGGGCGGCCTGCCTTTCCACGACGACCCAACCTTTCCCGGTGCCATCGCAGCACTGATCCGTGCGCGAAACATCGACGCGATCTATCCCACCATGGATGCCGTCGCCGAAACGCTCCAGCGGCTCGCCCCGGCGCTGGACATTCCGGTCATCGGCAGCAGCGCCGAAACTACTGCGCTGTGCGCGTCCAAAAAGGCAACGCTGGAGCATCTGGCCGGCCACGTTCCGACACCGCAGCTTCACGCTTCGCTTCGACACGTGACGCGGTACCCGGTGTTCATCAAGCCCGACCGCGGCTATGGCGCACGCAACAGCGCCCGCGCCGACACGGCAGAAGAGGCGCGTTGTCTGCTGGAGGCCACTGCAGGCGGCGAAAAGCTGATTCTGGAATACCTGTCGGGGCGGGAATGGACGATCGACTGCTTTTCCGACCGCCACGGTGCCCTGCGCTTCCACGCCGTGCGCGGGCGTGACCGCATCGCCAACGGCATCAGCGTGCATACCGCACCCGACGACGCCTTCAAGGCCGAATTCGCCACGTGGGCGCAGAAGATCAATGCGCTGCTGCGCCCGCGCGGCGCCTGGTTCTTTCAAGCCAAGGGCGATGCCGACAGCAAGCCGAAACTGCTCGAGGTCGCAGCCCGGCTCGGTGGCTCATCGGGACTCTTCAGGTGCCAGGGGGTGAATTTCGCGCTGCTCAGTGCATTCGATGCCTTCGGACAGGAGGTGACCATTGCGTTCAACACCTACTCCATCGAACTCGACCGCGCCCTGGGCAACCGTTACCGGATCGACATCGACTACCACCACGTCTTCGTCGACCTCGACGACTGCCTGGTGGTCCGCGGGCGCCTCAATCATCAACTGGTCGGCTTTCTGTACAAGGCCAGCTCGGAAGGAAAACGCATCACGCTGCTCACGCGGCACGACGCAAATCCGGCCGAAACGTTACACAGCCTCAGATTGCACGCGCTGTTCGACGACATCATCCATATCACCGATGGCCAGCCGAAATCCGGCCTCATCCGCACGAAAGATTCCATATTCATCGATGATTCGTTTACCGAGCGAAACGAAGTCGCGCTGAATGCCGGCATTCCGACATTTTCACCCGACATGGTCGAAGCACTGCTGCACACGTGCTCCGGCCAACCGTCCACTACCTCATCACGCTGACCATGCCATCCGAGCATCCCACGCTATCCATCATCATCCCCGTGTACAACGCAGCCGCCCATCTGGACGAATGCCTCGCCAGCCTTGAGCGGCAGACGCTGCAGGACATCGAGATCATCTGCGTCAATGACGGCTCCACGGACCATAGCGCCGAAATCCTCGAGCGCCATGCACAGGCAGACGCGCGGCTGGTGGTGATCCACCAGCCAAACGGCGGCCCTGCCGTCGCACGCAACACGGGGCTTGCTGCGGCACGGGGCCGCTTCATCGGCTTCGTCGACTCGGACGACTGGGTGGATGACCACTATTTCGAGACGCTTTACCAGCACGCCGAGAAACATGGCGCCGACCTGGTTCGCACCGAATTCTTTGAGGTCTTTGGCGAACAGAGCAAAGCTTCACACGCCAACCCGTATCTGGCCCACCGCTTCCTGGCCAATCAACCGCTCAGCGTGATTGACCACCTGTACGTGATCTGGAATGCGATCTACCGCACTGATTACCTCAGAAAAAACGACATTGCCTATTTCGACACCAACTGCGATGGCGTGGAAGACGTGCCCTTCACCGCTCGCGCAGCGCACTACAGCCAGCGCAGCCTGCCGGTACTTGGCGTGCGTTATTACTACCGCAAGGACGTCGACAACCAGCTCACCACGGTGTCGCTCAAGCGGCTCAATCACACACTGATTGCGTCCCAGATCACGACCGACTTTCTCAATTCGGTCGAGCACCGCAACCTGCACGACTACCTTTCGTCATTCCGGAAGAACCTGATCAACCTCAACTACTGGCACAGGATCACCCTTCCGCTGATCCCGGATGAACAGCAGGAGCACTACCTGCAACAGGCCACCGCCATCGCACAGCAGTGCAAGCATCCCGACTTGCTGCTCAGCTACTATCAGGACCCGTTTCTTCAGTTCTATCTGAATGGCGACCTGAGCGGATACCGCACTTTTTACCGCGCCTGAAAAGCCCGAGTGTCCACCGCCAACCCCACCTCACCGGATACCGAACACGCAGCGCACAGCGCCTGCGTGTCGTTGGTCGTCCCCGTGCACAACGCCGCGCCTTACCTTGATCAGTGCCTCGACAGCCTGCGGGCGCAAAGCATGGGCGACCTCGAGATCATCTGCGTTGATGACGGCAGCACGGATGACAGCCGCGCCATTCTGGAGCGCCACGCGCGGCAGGACCCGCGCCTGAAAATCCACACACAGGACAATCAGGGACCTGCAAGCGCACGCAATCTCGGCATGCAGTCGGCACGGGGCAGATATTTGGGGTTCGTTGATGCAGATGACTGGCTCGACACCAACTTCGTCGAATCACTGCTGACCGTAATGCAGACGACGTCTGCAGACATCGTCAGGGCCTCCATCATCAACGAGTTCCCCGGCCGCAGCGAAGCATGGCATGGCAATGCTTACCTCGCGCGACGCGCAGAAACGGGCGACGACCTTGGCCTGAATGACCACGGCTTCTACGTCTGGAACGCACTGTACGACCTGCCCCGGTTGCGGGCGCTGGGCCTCGACCGCTTCGACGCCGGGTGCGACGGGCTGGAAGACATGCCCTTCACGGTTCGCGCCATGCATCGCCTCGGGCGCAAGCGCGCCGCACCCGGCTCCACGTATCACTACAGGCGCGACGTCCCCAACCAGCTCACATCCATTTCAATGCGGAAAATCCGGCACGCCCTGATCGCCAACCGGCTGTGCATTGAGTTCGCGCAAGGCTTCACCTATCGCGATCCGCAGGATTACGCGGACGTGGTGTCGAGAAACCTGAAAAACCTGCTCAGCCACTTCGCGCGCGGCGTGAAAAGCATTCCGGAGCAGTTCGACCCCACGGCCCAACGTGACTTCTATCTTGCCGTCTGCAGACTCTACCGCCAGCACACCCACCACGACCGGCTCATCCGCCACCGGCCGGACGCGCTGTACCAGACGCTCGACGAACAGGGTTTCGAGCGTTTTCTGGCCCTCGCCACTGCACGAACATAGCCATGACTTCGACCAGTACGCACTCACCCGGTAAATCAGGAACCGCCATGCCCCGCTTCAACGACTACCTTGAGCTGTCCCAGAACATCGAAGGATGGTTCAACAAACCGTCTGCCGCCATCTGGGACACCCTGCTGGGCTTTCAGGAAAACAACGGCATCAAAGGCAATCTCGGCGAGATCGGCGTATGGGAAGGGAAGTCAGCGCTGCTGGCTGCAATGCACCAGCGCAAAGGGGAAGAACTGCTGCTGATCGACCCTCGTCAGCGGCCCACCGCGCAGGAAACGATCGAGAAAGCCTGCCCGGACGTCCAGTACATCTTCTATCCGCACAAATCGAGCCTGTTCAGGGGCAGTGAGCTGTTTCAGCGCGGTGCATCGAGGTTCCGCTGGTTCCACATCGACGGCGACCACACCGCTCAATCGGTTTTTCTCGACCTGGAAATAGCCAATTACCTGTTGAGCGAAGACGGAATCATCGTACTCGATGATTTCTTCAGCCCCTCCTATCCGCAGATCACCGAAGCGCTGTACGCATTTCTGGCCGCCAACCCGTCACGGCTCAGGCTGATTCTCGTCGGCTTCAACAAGGGTTACCTGTGCCGCCCCCTTTCCGCACGACGATATGGCCGCTTTTTCAAGGAAGAACTCACGCGTGGGATGGCGGACCGTGGATATCCCAAAATCACGCTCATCAAATCCACCACGACACATGACTCGTCATGCTTCGGCATCGCCCCGAGCTGGGAAAACTTCGACCTTGAATACCGCGGCCCGGACTGGGACCGCGGAAATATCGAAATCTAAGCCTTGCGCGCAACGGCTTCACACACTCTGAAAAAATACTGACCCGGCCCGTGACTCTCATGACACCCGCTGCTTTCGTCACCACCGCACTGGAGGTGGAAAGCCAGCCATCTGCCTTTGTCCCCTTGGGCAACCGGCGGCAGTATGAAAGTCAGGCGAAAAACCAGAGTTGGCCCAACGGCATCCACTACCCAATCGCGGCGAGATTTGCCCCTGCCGCCCGGAGATCGCGATGACTGAAGCCACACCGACACCGTCTTGTACGTTCTGCCAGAGCAGAGCAGCCTTCGTCTATGCGCTGAACGAGCACCCCATTTATCGCTGCACGGGTTGCGGCACCATCACGACCCACCCCAAACCTTCCGCCAAAGCGCTTCATCAGTTTTACCAGGGCTTCCGCTTCCAGGGCTGGATCCAGAATTACACGCTGGTGAACACGCCGCTGACGAAACGATGGATGGAAGCGCTGGCGGCCCCCTCCTCCCGCATGCTCGATTTCGGCGGCGGAGGCGGGTTTTACGCCAAGGCATTTGAGGACTGCGGGCTGGGCGAGGCCACGTACGTCGACATCGATTACGAAGCGTGTCGCTTCGCCAGAAGCCAGCTGAAACTCGACCGTGTCATCAATGGCTCCCTCGATGCACTGGCTAAATCGCCCGAGCCGACATTCGATCTGATCATCTGCCGACACGTCATCGAACACCTTCTTGAACCCTCTATTGCCATCCATCGTCTGATCGACCTTCTAGCACCGGGCGGTTCCTTGATACTGTCCTGCCCCAACGGGGTGTCCAAGGAAGGTTTGCTATATCCAGCCTACTGGCGAAAATTTGTCACGCCGTTGCGCGACTCGAACGGCTGGTCATCCGCCAAGGCCCTGTGGTGCAGTCTGACCGGGGATTTTGGCTGGGGCATGGATCCACCGAGACACCTCTGGGCCATTTCTCCCAAAGCCCTGCACGCAACCTTGAGCGCGCGAAGCGACATCCGGTTCACGCTGAAAACGGCTCCGCTGAGCGATCCACTGTATTCCCCTTATTATTCGAGCCCATCCCGCACCGGAAAACATCGCGACCGCCTTGCTTCACTGTTGTTCGGGCGATTGTTCAATGGCATGCATCTGATCGCTGAAATACAACGAACACCGGGAGCCGGCGAAAAGCGTTCGGGGGCCCCAGCATGAATCTGCCCATCCATCCGTTTGAGCCTAGCGTTGTGATCCAGAGGCCGTGCGCGGCCCCACCATCGGTACAGCTCGCTCAGGAAAGCTTTCTCGTCGGCATCGACCGCCTGCTCTAGACACAGAAGACACCCATGAGACAGTACACACCCCGCAAACGCATCCTGGTAACCGGCGGCGCCGGCTTCCTGGGCTCACATCTCATTGATCGCCTTCTTGAGCGCGGCGATGAAGTGGTGTGCGTCGACAACCTCTTCACCGGCACCAAGCAGAACATCGAGCACCTCCACACGCACCCTCGATTCGAATTCATCCGGCATGACGTGACCTTCCCGCTCTACATCGAGGTAGACCGGATCTACAACCTGGCCTGCCCGGCCAGCCCGATCCACTACCAGTACGATCCCGTTCAGACCACCAAGACCAGCGTGCACGGTGCGATCAACATGCTCGGCCTCGCCAAGCGGCTGCGGGCCCGCATCTTCCAGGCCAGCACGAGCGAGGTGTATGGCGACCCGGCAATCCACCCTCAGCCCGAAAGCTACTGGGGCAACGTCAACCCGATCGGCCCGCGCAGTTGCTACGACGAAGGGAAGCGATGCGCGGAAACCCTGTTTTTCGACTACCACCGCCAGCACGGGCTGGACATCAGGGTCGCGCGAATCTTCAACACCTACGGCCCGCGCATGCACCCCAACGACGGCCGGGTCGTCAGCAACTTCATCGTTCAGGCCCTCAATGGCGAAGACATCACGCTGTACGGTGACGGGCAACAGACCCGCAGCTTCTGCTTCGTGGATGAGTTGATCGAAGCCATACTGCGCTTCATGGATCTGCCCGGCGGTGAGGACGGTCGCCCCGGCTTCCCTGGCCCCATCAACCTGGGCAACCCTCACGAATTCACCATCCGCCAGTTGGCGGAACTCGTCATTGAACTGACCGGCTCGAATTCCCGGCTGGTGTTCCGCCCCCTGCCCGGAGACGACCCCAGGCAGCGCAAACCCGACATTTCGCTGGCGAAAAGCATGCTCGACTGGGAACCCGGCATTCAACTGAAAGCCGGGCTGCAGAAAACCATCGACTACTTCGAGACGACGCTACGCGCCGAGCCGTAAGCTTCCGACTTTTCCAGTCGCTGAACGCCAGCGTCACCCAACGACACGAGAACAAGCCATGCAAACCGACGACGCAGGCAACATCGCCCCCAACGGGCCACGAGTCGCCGCACTCCGGGACGTCATCCTCCATCGACGCTCGGTTCGCCAGTTTTCAAGCGTCCCCATCGCCGACGAAGACCTGCAGGACATCCTGCAGGCCGGCACGCATGCACCCAGCGGCTCCAACGCACAGAACCAGCGTTTCCTGCTGATCACCGACCCCGACGAACTGGCCCGCATCGGCACCATCCGCTTTGTCTGGCCCTACCCCAACGCCGGCAAAATACGTGACTCGAAGCCCACCGGACTCATCGGTGGCGCTCAGGCCGCGATCATCGTCTTCGCCGACGCTGCCCTGTCAGACTTCCGCGACAATGGCGAATACCATGTGTGGGAGGCCCTCGAAATCCAGAACTGCGCGGCCTCCATGCAGAACATGCTGCTCATGGCCACGGCCCTCGGCATCGGCAGTTGCTGGATTTCCGCAAACGCGGCCATGTCACGCACGCGCCTCCTTTCCGGGCAAAACTGGCGGCAGACGCTGGCGGACTACGACATCCCGCATACCTGCAAGATCCAGGGCATCGTCATTCTCGGCCATCCGCGCAGCCGCCTGAGCGACGCGGGTTTTCCGGTGGGCGAGAAAGAGCATGGCGCCAGCATCTGGAGCAGTACCGCGCGCGGCCCGCTCGAGCATTACCTGATCACGAAGCGGGAAACGGGACACGACACCCAGCCGCCGGGCCGCCTTCGCCGCCTTGCACTAGCAACGCTGGCCTGCCTGATGAACATCACTCTGTCCGCGACGCGGGCCATCGACCGCCTGATCCTGCGCCTTGAAACCCCGTTCATTTCCAGACGCTGATCCGGCGCCCCACGCAATGCATGCCCCCACTCCACGCCCAGCTCAGACAAGACAACGTTGATCGCACGCATCCTGCTCCTCCTGTCCCGCCTTTTCGGACGCGCCCCGGCCATCAGCCTGCGCTCCAAGTTCCCCCGCGAAATCGTCGTGGTCGGCGGCTACGGCTATGGCAATACCGGGGACGAGGCCCAGCTCGGGGCCAATCTCTCGCGCTGGAACCAACTGGCAGACCAGGCTGAATTGCTGGTGCTGTCCCCCAACCCCCGATATACCCGCGAACACCACCACTGCCGATCCGGCTATGCATCGCGCGTCGTGTTCTTTGCTTCAGACCGGTCGATGCATTACATCCGGTCGAGCCAGCGCTTCCGGCTGACGTTCTGGCTGGTCTTGCTGCGCCTCGAACTCAGCGCCCAGCTTCTGCGTGCCGGGCTGCCCCCGCTGTTTGCGTCGGCCGCCGAAACCAAGCTGCTGTGCATTCTGCAGAATGCCTCGCTGCTGCACGTCTCCGGCGGCGGCTTTCTTACCGGACCAACCCGCAGCCGGCTGTGGGACACCTGTCTGCTACTGCGTCTCTGCCACCGGCTGGGCACGCCGTGCATACTCACCGGGCAGACCATAGGGCTCTTCGAGAATGCAGCCGACCAGTGGTTGGCGCGCGGGGCCTTGCAGGGAGCACGCCTCATCACGCTGCGCGACCCCGAAGAGTCGGCACAGGAAATTCAGCAACTGGGCATCGCCGGCGATCACGTCGTCTCGACCTTCGACGACGCACTGTTCTGCGACAAATCCGATGCCGCAACACTTGCATCCACCCTGCTCCGCCACGGCATGCGCACCGACGAGCCCTATCTGACCGTCAATTACCACTGGTGGGGCATGTCGGCCAACATGCAGGCCCGTTCAGCCGAACGCCTGGCCGAGGCGCTGACCCTCATCCGGGCACAGCACGGCTTCAGACTCATGCTTGTCCCGATGGTGCCCAGTGACGTGGAAGCCTTGCGCTCCCTCGCCGTCCACCTGCCGGAAGACAGTTACGCCATTCTCGATTACGCCTATGAATACCCTTTGGTGCGCGCCGTCATTGCAGGCTCCACCGCCTTGATTTCCTTCAAGCACCATCCGGTGATCTTTGCCCTCGGCGAATCGGTGCCCTGCATTTCCCTGTCTGTCGACAAGTACTACGACCGCAAGAACGCCGGCGCGATGGGCAATTTCGGCCAGCAGGCCTTCTCCCTCGGGCATGACGACTTCTTCGGCGAAGCTTTCACTCACTCCATTGCGAAACTGCTTGCCCAACGCGACACCATCGCCCGGGACATCGGCGCACGACTCGCCACCGCTCGTGCGCAACAAGACAGCCTGTTCAACCGGATCCGGCAAGTCGCCGGCCTGAAGGGTTGAACGCCATGGATTTTCCCGCCCGCCGCCCGAGGGTACTCATCCCCAACCCTTACCTGCTGTGGTTCGAGATCGAGGAAGAGACACTGGTGACGGCGCTGGCCGGACGGGACATCGAGGCCGTGCTAATTCCGCTCCCTCCCGACGGAATGCCCTGCGGGAACCACCTGCGGCACCCATTGCTGGAGGACGCCGCCCGCTACCTGCTGGCCATCGAAAACGAAAACGACACGCTGGAGGACATTCCGGATCTCGCGGAAAAAACCGCCGCCGCCCATGACCGGCTTGCCGCGGCGTACCGCCATTACCGCGCCCTTCTGGAAGAAAGCCCGGCTGAGCTGGTGCTAATCGTTCAAGGCATCGAACCCAACAATGCCGCATTGCGGGCTGCGGCCATCGACCTCGACCTTCCCCTGCTGGCGCTGGAGAACACGTCCTGGCAGCGCCGCATGATCTGGGACAACGTCAGCGGCACGCCTACCATCCAGAATCTCGCACTTAACCACTACACCCGCTTCAAGGGGCGTTTTGCGGACAGCGTGTACCGGCAGTTCGTGCAGGACTATTTCGCCGACATCCGCGCACGCAAGTCACCCGAGCATCAGACGCCGGAACATACGATGCCGGCCATCGGTGAAAAACCCATGGTGCTTTTCCTGGCCCAGGTGCTGACAGACTCCAGCCTGCTCTTCAACACCGGCAGATGGAAAACCCCGCTCGACATGATGGCCGCAACGGCCCGATGGTGTGCCGACAATGGCCACCGGCTGGTCATCAAGTTGCACCCGAAGGAACATGCAGGCGCGGATCCGATCTTCAACCGCCCCTACGACCGCCTGACCTTCCGCAAGATCAGCGAGGCCCCCGAGCTGCGCGCGGCACTCGCCGCCTGCGATGCACTCATCGACAGCGAAAACGTCTACGACACCATGGCTCTGATCGGCGCGGCCTCCATCGTCGTGACCATGAATTCGCAGGCCGGCCTGGAGGCCGCCATGCTCGGAAAGCCGGTGATCCTCGGCAAGGACGCCCTGTACGGAAACCTTGGCTTCACCCTCGACGGCAGCCATCCGGACGCCCTGCGCCGCAGCCTTCAAGATGCACGGCACTGGATTCCCAACGCCAGCGCACAGGAGTTCGGTTATATTTTTTTCCAGCATTACTGCGTCGAGCGCTGCGCCGACGGCGTGGCCGACCTGATTGCCCGGCAGCCGAGCATGTCCGGCACGCCGGACTGATGCCCACAAGGAGCATGGATGTGAGTGACAAGGTGGTTCTTACCTATGGAACATTCGATCTGTTCCATATCGGCCATCTCAACCTGCTGCGCCGCCTCCGGCAACTCGGCGACCGCCTCCTGGTCGGCGTCTCGACCGACGATTTCTGCAGGCTGAAAGGCAAGCAGCCGATCATGCCGTTTGCCGACCGGGCCGAAATCGTGCGCTCGCTACGCTGCGTCGATGGCGTGTTCCCCGAAGAAAACTGGGAGCAGAAGGTGCCGGACATCCGCCAGCACGGCGTTTCCATCTTCGGCATGGGCAACGACTGGCAAGGTCGGTTCGACGACTTGCAGGCGCACTGCGAGGTGATTTACCTGCCTCGCACCGAAGGGGTGTCGAGCACCCACATCCGCAACACGCTCAAAGTGCTGGACCCCACGCACGTGCGTGAGCTCAAGCAGGCCCTCGACCTCATTTCGTCCATCGTCGAGCGCTTCGACTGACGCATGCTGACCGAGCGCACATTCTTTCTGCTGCATCTGCTCTGGCGGCTGGCTGATTGGCTGACGCCGAAAAGACCGGACTACTGGGCGTTTGCCACCCACCACCTGCACACCGACCGCTTCATCGAGAACCAGCGCGCCGTGTTCGAGCACGTGAAAGCAGACCCCACGCTGTACAAAATCATCTTTTACCGTGGCGCCACTCCCGACCTGGCCATTGAGGGCGCGGTGAATCATGAAGTCGTGCGCCACGGCTCAATACGCGGCCTGTTCTTGCTGGCGCGATGCAAAGTGGTGTTCCTCACCCACTCCATCGCCATGGACTATTCACTGCGCTGGGGCGGAGGGCGCTTCAGCGTGCTCAAGCTTGCGCTCCGCTCACGCTGCGTGGTCAATCTGTGGCACGGCATCCCGCTCAAGCGACTGCTGCATGCAGCCAACGAGAAAGCCTTCCGCCATACCGACCGCGTACCCTACCGCGCGCAGGAACGACATGGCTACGCCGGGTTGATTGCCTCTTCGGACATCGACAGCTATGCCATGAGCGCCATGTTCTACCCGCTCAACTATCGCCAGGTGTGGGTCACGGGGCTGCCGCGCAACGACTTCCTGTCGCACCCTGAGGAAACCCTGCCGGAATACATAAGAACATCGCTATCGCGCATCCGGGAATTTCGCCAAGGCAAGCGTCTGGTTGTGTACGCGCCGACCTACCGGCAAACCGAGCTGGCCGACGGGGCCTGCTATTACAGCTTCACCGATGCAGAAATCGAACGGCTCAAGGCAGCTCTCACGCAGCACAACGCCATCCTCGCTTATCGCCCACACTACTTCCGCAATGGCGGCGTCGGCTTCAATCTGGACCAGTTCATCGATCATGAACTCATCTTCAACGCCTCGCAGGCAGCCATCCCCGAGTTCTCGGCGCTGGCACGCGAGCTGGATGTACTGGTGACGGACTATTCCAGCGTCTACATCGAAGCCGTTTACCTGAGCAAACCCGTCGTCTGCTTCGGCTACGACATCGACCATTACCGCGAGCAGGAAGACGGCTTGCTGTACGACATGGAGTTGGCTTTCCCCGGCCCTGTCGTTCGCACGTTCGACGATTTGCTGAACGGCATCACCACCTGTCTGCAGATGACGCCGGGCAGCACCCGACAGCATCAGCAAACGGCTCAAAACCTGTTCTTCCGCTACCACGACGGGCGCAATGCCGAACGTGTTGTGCAGTGCGTACGCCAATACATCGGATCGCCCGCCGCGCGACCGACCCCGCCCAGCGACCGGACCCTATGACCGACATTACTGCCTCGCCCCCTCGGCACCCTTACTACATCCATGCGCCGGATTTTCGCGACAGCTCGGCCGGCGTACGCGTACTGCACCACCTGTGCCACAAGCTCAGGCTGCTTGGCGCAGAGGCATATCTGGCAGGCGCAAACCGCTTCGACCCCAAGCTGGACACGCCAGCCCTGACGGCAAGTGTCCTCCAACGGCACCGGCAAGCCGACGTCATTCCGATCGCGGTCTACCCAGAAATCGTGAGCGGAAATCCGCTGAATGCGAAGGTGTGCGTGCGCTACATGCTGAACAAGGAAGGCGTGCTGAATGGCAACCTCATGCATGCCGGTGCCGACGATCTGTTCTTTTACTATTCACCGGCCTTCACGCCAGAGCTGGGAATGGCGGTCGACTATTTGCGCCTTAGCACCTACGACCTCGACCTGTTCAGTCACAACCTGGACACGCCCAAAACAGGCCCACTGCTCTATCTCAACCGGATCCCGCCAGAGGCCATCGACTTCTCGGCTCTCCCCGAGAACATCGAAATACTCTCCAACCGGAGTCCGCTCCCGCTTCCCGAGTTGGCACAAAAACTCCAGGCGGCAACCGTGCTGTACAGCTTCGAGAGCTCCGGCACCTGCACACTGGCAATGCTGTGCGGCTGCCCCGTCGTCGTCCAAACACACCCGGACTACAAGACGCTGGGATTTTCACCGCAAACCTTGTCACCCTACGGCGGTGGCGGCTACACGCTGGAAGACTCTCCTCACGCGATCGAGACAGCCCGCAAAACGCTCCCTCGCTACAGGGCGGCGGTCGTCGCGCATCAGAACAACATCCAGGAGGAACTGGAAACCTTCGTCCGCAAAACGCAGGCCGCAGCGAATGGCTTGCCGAGCAATGCCAAAACACACGCGCCGACTCCGTCCGCCTTGTTTGGCGCACCACTTCAATCCGACTCAGTACATCTGAGCGTAGCGATCATGGGCTCGGGCCAAAGCCCCCTTGTCGCCACGTCGGACAGCCTGGCGGCGCAGCTACGCCGAGCAGACCACGTGGCCTTGATAGTGGAGGACGGTCCGCCTGCCGACGCGCAATTGCATGCGCTCTGCGCTTCCCCGGGCTCACGGCCTGCATGGGTGGCGCTTGTCGACAACGGAGACGTGCTGCGCCCCGACGCGCTCGCCTGCCTCGCCATCACATGCAGCCGCGATCCGCACCTGACCTGGCTTCACTCCGATGCCGATGTTGCCCGCGAGACGCAATCGCCCGAACGGATATATCCGCCCGACGCCAGTCAGCGCCTGCTGCGCGCCGGCTTCGCATTACCGGGCATCATCGCAGTGCGGGTAGATACCCTCTCCCGCACGCTGCAGGATGCGGGCGGGCTAAGCGCAGCCAACTGGCGCCAGGCACTGCCTTATCTGCTGCTGCACGGTCACGCACGTTCCAGCGTGAGCCATATTCCGGAGTCACTGCTGACACACCCACGCATGCCCGACGGGCATCCGGACCTGCTTCAGCCCCCTCAGAGGAACAGCGATCTGAGCGCCGACGGAACGCCGCTGGTCTCCGTCCTCATCCCGTCGCGAGATCAACTCCCTGCGCTGCAGCGCTGCCTCACGAGTCTGTTCGAACACACGCCAGACGTTCATTTCGAAATCATCATTGCAGCACACGAAACACACGATGCCGATGCACAAACGTTCCTCGCCGATCTGCCCGCTGCCGCCCCGGGCCGCATTGAGGTCCTCAACGTGCGCGGCGCCTTCAATTTCAGCCAGCTCATAAACCAGGCGGCGGCGCACGCCAAAGGCCGCTTCCTGCTGTTGCTCAACAACGACACCGCCGCGCTGCACCCCGAGTGGCTGCCCTGCATGCTCAGCGAGTTGGACGACCCTGCGGTCGGCATCGTTGCGCCGCGCCTGCTGTTTCCGGACGGCCGCGTACAACATGCCGGCGCCGTGCTCGGTCTGGGCGGTGCGGCTGATTTTCCCTGGGTGGGCGCTCCGATGGACGAGCCCGGCCCCTTCGGTCTGCTGACGCGAACCCGAGAGGTATCCGCCGTAAGCGGCGCCGCACTGATGATCCGGCGCGAGGTGTTCACTGCACTGGACGGCCTAGACGAACGGTACGCCATCGCCTTTGGCGACTTTGATCTATGCCTGCGTGCCCGCCAAGCAGGCCACCTCTGCATCTGGACGCCCGAAGCTTCGCTGCTGCATGAAGCCGGCCAGTCACTCAAGACCTTCTTCGCCACGCCCGAAACCGCCGCGCCTGCACAAGCCGCATTCAACGCCGCGCGCACGCTGTTCCTGCAAACCTGGCTACCTGTACTGGGGCAAGACCCGCACTGGAACCGCAACCTGTCGCTCAGTTCGAAACGCGGCGATGCCGAACGAGACGACGCACTGCAGATTTTCCCCGTGCAGGCTCCTGCGGGGCCGCGCGTACTCGCTCTGCCGGCGGACGAGGCCGGCTCCGGTCACTACAGAGTGATCACGCCGGCCCGCGCGGCCATGCGCCAAGGGTTTGCGGCCACGCGCGTGGCGCCCGGTTACCCCGTGCCGGTCCAGCTTTCCCGACTGGGCATCGAAACCTTGTTCTCCCAACGACAAGTCGACGACAACCACCTCGAAGCCCTGACGAATCTGCGCACACTCATGCCCGGACTGCGCATCGTCATGGATTTCGACGACCTGCTGACGCATGTCCCCCAACACAGCCTGCACGCGCTCAACGTGTGGCCGGACATCGCCCGCCGCGTCGCAGCCGCATGCAAGCTGTCTGACTGCATCACGGTCTCAACCGAACCTCTGGCTCAGCGCATGCGCCACTATCACGACGATGTGCACGTGGTTCCCAACGGCATCGACCCGGCCATGTGGCAAGGCTTGCCGGCCGTGCAAGGCAAGCCCTCGAAACTGCGCGTGGGCTGGGCAGGCGGAATCAGCCATGCCGGCGATCTCGCTCAAATCCGCAAAGTGGTGGCGGAGTTGGCAGACGAAGTGGAGTGGGTGTTCTTCGGCATGTGCCTCGAAGACATCCAGGCTCATCTCACCGAATTCCACCACGGCGTTCCCTTCGCGGACTACCCCGCAAAGCTCGCTTCGCTCGGGCTGGATCTGGCGATTGCCCCGCTGGAGGCCAACGCCTTCAATGACTGCAAGAGCAATCTGCGCCTGCTCGAGTACGGCGCACTGGGGATTCCGGTGATCGCCACTGACGCGGTGCCGTATCGCTGCGGGCTGCCGGTGACGCTGCTGCAGAACTCCCCCGGAAAATGGGTGCGAACCATTCGTGAGCGCATCGGTGAGCACGCTGCGCTGCGCGAAGAAGGTGACCGGCTGCGTCGGGCGGTGCTTAAAGACTGGACTCAGGAAACGATGCTGCCACGCTGGGTCGACGCCTGGAAAAAGTAGGCTGCGCGCGTCGCTGGCGCTGCGCTACGTGAGAACAACGCCCGTTCCCGCCACTCGGCCGGAACGGGCGTTTTACATGGCGGCATATCCCCCACGGCGGAGGCTGTGCGGCAGGCCGAAGCAACGCGTTTTGCGTGCCGGCTTTGCCGCATCGAGGGAGTTACCGGCAAAGCTTGCAGATCGCACGGCAAAGATTGCCGAAACCCCGTCAAAAAAAGCACAAAACACCTTCAAAACAGCACTTTGAAAATCTGGCACGCATCTCGCTTAGGTAGGCCACGAAGGCTCGGAGGTCGGCATCAAGGCGATCCACACCAAGCCGACCCGAGCAACCTCCGAACCCTTTGCAAGGAGATGCAGCATGTCACAGGTAATCAATACCAACATTGCGTCGCTCAACGCGCAACGCAACCTGAACAATTCAGCCAGTTCGCTGAACACGTCGCTGCAGCGCCTCTCCTCCGGCCTGCGCATCAACAGCGCCAAGGACGATGCCGCCGGCTTGGCGATCTCCGAGCGCTTCACCGCGCAGATCCGCGGTCTCGACCAAGCCCGCCGCAACGCCAACGACGGCATCTCGCTGTCGCAGACTGCCGAAGCTGCGCTGCAATCGTCAGGCGACATCCTCCAGCGCATTCGTGAATTGGCCATCCAATCGGCCAACGCCACCAACTCCGCTGGCGACCGCGCGGCGCTGAACGCCGAAGTGCAACAGCTCACGCAAGAATTGCAGCGCATTGCCACCACGTCCGAGTTCAACGGCCAGAAACTGCTGGATGGATCGTTCTCTTCGGCCTCGTTCCAGGTCGGTGCCAACGCCAACCAGACGATTACCGCAACCTCGGGCAACTTCCAGATCAACTCGTACGGCAACTTCCGTATCGGCGGTCTGGCAACGTCGTCCAACACGCCGAACGGCGTGGGTGATCTGGTGGTTGGCTCCACTGCCGCCGGCCAGCTCGCCACGGCGGTTACCGGCAACAGTTCGGGGATTGCCGGTGACACCGTGACGATCTCCAGCAGCCTCGGTTCGAAAGACATTACCTACGCTGCCGGCGCCAGCGCCGAAGACATCGCCGCCAAGATCAATCAGGCTGAAACCGGCGTACGTGCCAGCGCGATCAACGCCTTCGTGCTCGGCGCCGACGACGCCGCCAGCACGGCGCAGTTCCAGCAAGGCGCGAGCTACACCTTCCATCTGGCCACCGACACCACGGACGGCCAGAACCCAGCCTCGTACACCACGGTGTCCTTCACCATCGGCGGCTCGGCCTCGGGTGTTGCAGCCGCCTCGGCCAGCCATCTCAGCACCGCCGTGCAGGCCTTCAACGATGTGTCGGGCCGCACCGGCTTCGTCGCGAAGATCGTCGAGACCGACAACGGCAACCTGGGCATCCAGCTGGTCAGCGAGGCCGGCAAGGATCTGCGCATCACCAACGATTCGGCTGCCGGCAACGACGTTACGATCGAAGACATGTCGGTGCTGGATGGCGACACTACCACCGCCAGCACCCTGGCCCAGACGGTAGCGGCACAGGGCAACGCCAACGCCTGGGGGGGTGCCAACTCAGTGTGGATCACCGGGCAGGTGATTCTCGATTCCGACCGTTCGTTCTCGATCACCACCAACAACACGGACCTGCTGTTGGCCGCGGGCACCGCAGGCGGTCAGTTGCAAGCTGTCGAAAGCCTGGACGTGAGCACGGTCGAAGCCTCCAACCGCACTCTGGCACTGGTGGATTCGGCACTGGCTGCGGTAACCAGCCAACGCGCGCGCTACGGCGCCCTGCAGTCGCGCTTCGAAAACACCATCTCGAACCTGCAGGCCACTTCGGAAAACCTGTCGGCCTCCCGTTCGCGCATCCGCGATGCGGACTTCGCGGCAGAGACGGCCAACCTGACGCGCGCGCAGATTCTGCAACAGGCCGGCACTGCGATGCTGGCACAGGCCAACCAGTTGCCGCAGCGCGTGCTGCAGCTTCTGCAGGGCTAAGCGCCAGCTCCGGCAAACCCGCCGGACAAGCAAAGAGGGGCAACCGGCAACGGTTGCCCCTCTTTCATTTGCGCCGGCATTTCGAACCGGCAAAATCTGCCTAAAGTTTTTCTGGACTTTTCCGTTAATGGATACAAGAGCGCCACTAGCTCGATGCCAGACTCCTTCCGGAACCCGCTGGCGCCCTTGTTAGAAACTGAATCCAGGAGAACATGATGGCACAGATGATCAACACCAACGTTGCCTCTTTGAATGCGCAACGCCAACTGAACAACTCGGCGGGTTCGCTCGCCACCTCGCTGCAGCGCCTGTCATCGGGCCTGCGCATCAACAGCGCCAAGGACGACGCTGCCGGCCTGCAGATCTCCGAGCGTTTCACCGCCCAGATCCGCGGTCTCGACCAAGCCCGCCGCAACGCCAACGACGGCATCTCGCTGTCGCAGACCGCTGAAAGCGGCCTGCAGTCTTCCGGCGACATCCTGCAGCGTATCCGCGAACTGGCTGTCCAGTCCGCCAACGCCACCAACTCTTCCGGTGACCGCGCCGCGCTGAACTCTGAAGTGCAGCAGCTCACGCAAGAACTGCAGCGTATCGCCACCAACACCGAATTCAACGGCCAGAAGCTGCTCGACGGCTCCTTCACGTCGGCCACCTTCCAGGTCGGCGCAAACGCCAACCAGACCATTACCGCATCTTCGGGCAACTTCCAGACCAACGCCTACGGCAACTACCGTATTGGCGGCCTGGCCACCTCCTCCTCCACCCCGAACGGCGTGGGTGACCTGGTGGTCGGCTCGACTGCTGACGCCACGCTGACGCAGGCTGGCACCGATGCCAACACGTCGGTGATCGTAGGCCAGACCATCACCATCACCAGCAGCCTGGGCACCAAGGACATCACCTACAACGACAGCATCAGCGCCGAACAAATCGCAGCGAAGATCAACCAGGCCGAAACCGGCGTGCGCGCTTCGGCGATCACCCAAGTGGTGCTGGGCGCTGACGACGCAACGGGTGAGGCAGGGGCCAACTTCAAGCAGGACACCAGCTACACTTTCCTGCTCGCTAGCCAGACCGACTCGGGTGACCCGGACGCCTGGACCACCGTGTCGTTCAGCATTGGCGGCAGTGCCTCGGGCAGCGCCGCCAATCAGGCCAGCCACCTCAACGCCGCCGTGCAGGCCTTCAACGACGTTTCAGGAAAGACCGGTTTCACGGCCAAAATCGTCGAAACCGATGGCGGTCAATTCGGCCTGCTGCTCACCAGCGAGACCGGCAAGGATCTGCGCATCGTCAACGACTCAGCGGCAGATAACGACATTGCTCTCGAAGACATGACCGTGCTCGACGGCGACGACACCACCGACAGCACCATGTCGACCACGCTGACCGCAGCCGATAACGCCAACGCCTGGACGGTCGCCAGCGGTACGTGGATCACCGGGCAGGTCATCCTCGACTCGGATCGCTCCTTCACGCTGACCACCGAGAACGACACCGACATCACCACCGCCACCGGCACCTTCGGCGCCCAGCTGCAGGAGATGGACAAGGTCGACATCTCGACGGTAGAGGCGGCCACCCGCACCCTCGCTCTGGTGGATTCGGCCCTGGCAGCGGTCAACTCGCAACGTGCTCGCTACGGCGCCCTGCAGTCGCGCTTCGAAAGCACCATCTCGAACCTGCAGGCCACGTCCGAGAACCTGTCGGCCTCGCGTTCGCGGATTCGTGATGCGGACTTCGCAGCAGAAACGGCAAACCTCACGCGGGCACAGATCTTGCAACAGGCCGGTGTGGCGATGCTGTCTCAAGCGAATGCCCTGCCCAATAACGTGCTGAGCCTCCTCCGCTAAAATCGGATAGGCTTGCCAAATAGCGGCGCGGGCAGGCAATTGCTGGTCCGCGCCGCACGTATTGGAGGTGTCGTGAAATGAGCATGCAACCTGTTGCACCGAACACGGCAAACTTGTCGAGCTACGTCTCGGGATCCGCAATCAACGCAGGGCGCGCCGACATCGGCGCATCTTTGCCGGCCGACAACAACCGGCCTGTTGCGGCCCCCTCGACCATGCCTGACCCCGCCGAAATACGTGCGGCTCTGGAAGACGTTCGCAGCGCCATTCAGCCAGTCGCCAGCGAGTTGAGCTTTTCGCTCGACGAAGACAGCGGACGCGTTCTTTTGAGAGTCATCGACCGGAATACCGATGAGGTCATCCGGCAAATCCCCTCGGAGGAACTGCTTCGCATCTCGAAGGCACTGGACCGTTTCCAGGGGCTGTTCCTGAACAAGGAAGCCTGAATACGCAGGAGAGCATCATGGCAATTTCCGTAGGTGGTGTCGGGTCCGGGCTGCGCGTCGACGAACTGGTGCAGCAATTGATGACCTTCGAGGCGCGCCCGCTGGCGCAACTCGAAGCCAAGGGCAAGGGTTACGAAGCACAGCTCTCTGCCTACGGACTGCTCAAGTCGTCGTTGAGCCTGCTGCAAAGCGCATCCAACGGGCTGCGCACCGCAAGCACCTTCAACTCGATGCGGGCAACGTCCAGCAATACCGACGTGTTCACTGCAACGGCAACCAAAGATGCAGCCAAAGGCTCGCACTCCATCGAAGTCCTGCAGATTGCGCAAGGCCAGCGGCTCGTCACCAACGAGACCGCTGCGCCGAGCGTGGCTGCCGGCAGTCTAACCATCCAGTTCGGCACGTATGCGTACGACGCCAATGACAATGCAACCGGCTTCACATCCTCTGAATCCGTCACTATCGACCTAGAAGAAGGCAGTTCGCTTGAAGACTTGCGTGATGCCATCAACGCACGCAACACCGAGGTACGCGCCACCGTCATCAACAATGGCGAGGCCAAGCAACTGATTCTTTCGGGCACCAAGGAAGGTGCAGCACAGGGTTTCACGATCGAAGGCACCGGTGGCCTTGCCGGCTTCAGCTACAACGCCGCCAACCCTGGCTCCAACACGCTCGAATCGATCGAGACGGCGCAGAACGCACTCGTCAAGATCGATGGCGTGACCGTTTCCCGCGCCGGCAACACCATCACGGATGCCATTGATGGCGTCACGCTGAACCTGCTCAAAGCGGGGGAAGATCGCATGTCGCTGCGCATCGCAGGCGATACCGCCGCGGCCAAGACAGCCATCGAAACCTTCGTGAAAGCCTACAACGACGTCACCACCACCCTGCGCACACTCACCAACTATGACGTGGAAGGAGAGCAAGCTTCGGTGCTCACCGGCGACGCCACCGCGCGCGGCATCCAGACGCAGTTGCGCAACGCTCTGGGGGCCATGATGGGCGACAACGACGGCGGGGTGCGCTCCCTCTCGCAGCTCGGCATCTCCTTCACGAAGGACGGCACTCTCACCATCGACAACACGGTGCTCGACCGTAATCTGAACAACCCCGACAGCAAGGTCGCCGAGTTCTTCACCGGTGCCGATGGCACCTCCGGCTTTGCCAACCTGCTGTCGAACCGCCTTGGCGACATGCTCAACACTGGCGGCACCCTCGACACCCGCCAGGCCGGCATCAATGCCTCCATCAAAGGCCTGGCACGCCAGCAAGAATCACTGTTGCTGAGACTTGAATCGGTCGAAACGCGTTACCGTAATCAGTTCAACGCGCTCGATTCGATGCTGGCCAACATGCAGCAAACCAGCACGTTTCTGCAACAACAGCTTGCAGGGCTCGCAGCCCTGAACGGCTAACGGCAAGGAAACCAAAATGTTCGGAGCCTCCACCAACCGCGCCGCGGCTTACTCCAGAGTCGGCGTTGAAACCGGCGTTCCGGCCGCCACGCCGCATCAGCTCATCCTGATGCTGTTCGATGGTGCCATTCTGTCGCTCACCTCCGCCATTGCCGCGCTCGACCGCAATGATGTCGCGGCCAAAGGGCAAGCGCTGTCGAAAGCCATCGAGATCATCGCCAACGGCCTCGATGCCGGGCTCGACCCGGAAGCCGGCGGCGAGATCGCACAGCGTCTTGCCGCCCTGTACGAGTACATGACGCACCGCCTGCTGTACGCCAACCTGCACAACAGCCGCGAAGCCATCGAGGAAGTGCTCGAGCTGCTCACCGGCTTGCGCGAAAGCTGGCGCGCCATCGCGCCCGCGAACGAAGGCTGAGGCACGTCATGAGCGATGCAAACACCCGCTTCGAAGCCATGGCTGATCTCTCGGCTCGCATGGTTGCCGCTGCGCGCGCAAACGACTGGGATCTGCTGGCCGAACTCGAACAACAACTGGGCGAACTGCGCACGGCGCAACAAGCCGCCCCCGAGCAGACGCTCGACACCGCCACCGTCAACCGTCGCCTTGCCTTGATCAAGCAGATGCAAGCCGACCAGGCACTGGTGCTCGAGCACGTTCAACCGTGGATGGACAGCACGCGCAAGCTGCTCTCCAGCCAGTCGAAGAGCCGCGCCGTGAACAAGGCGTATTCGGCCGGCTTCTGAAGCGCGACCCACCGGTCGCCTCTGATCCGCAGGAGGCAACGTGATTCCCACTGACCTTGCCGCCCGCCTGCGCATGCTCGCCGAAGCGAGTTTTTTCGACAGCGAACCGCCCGTTCAAGGCCCTGCCCGTGTCCGTGAAATCCAGGCGCGGCTGCCGCAACTCCTGCCGGGCCAGCAATTCAGCGCACACATCACGCGCGCCTTGCCCGACAACACCTTTCAGGCTGTTGTCGCCGGCCGCACCTACACCCTCGCACTCAATCAACCCGCCAAACAAGGCGACACGCTGGAACTGGTCGTCACCCGGCAAACGCCCTCCGCGGTCTTTGCGCGCCCCGTGGGCGAAGCGGCCGAAAATGCGGCAAACCAGCAAGCCGCTGCCCGCCCCAACCTGAGCGCCACCGGCCGCCTGATCAGCTTCCTGCTCACGGGCCAGCCTGCGCCGCAGCCAGCCGCCTTGGCCAGCGGCAAACCACTGCTGGATGCGCCGCCCAGCAATGCCACTCAACTCGCACCGGCCTTGCGTCAGGCACTGACACAGAGCGGCCTGTTCTACGAAAGCCATCAGGCGAAATGGATTTCCGGGCGCATGAGCACGGAGGCCCTGCAGGGTGAGCCGCAGGGCAAACAAGTCCCGCTACCGCCCGGCACGCCCTCGACGACGGCGCAGGCGCCGCGTGTTGGCCCCAATCCCATGGCCGCGGCATCGCCCGCACCCGATCAGGCCGATGCGCGCATCGAGCGTGGCGCAGCCGAAAGCGCCGCTGGCGGCGCGCGCATGACGGCCGTCGCAGAGCGCCTGATGCCCCTCGTTCACCAACAACTCGACGCCATGGCCACCCAGCAGCATGTACTGCATGGTCAGGCCTGGCCCGGGCAGCATTTCGAATGGGAAATCGACGACCCACGCGGCGAAGGCGAAGCACAGAACGGTGGGCAGCCGGAAGAGTGGAACTCCACCCTGCGCCTGAGCATGCCGCGACTCGGGCAGATCGAAGCCAGGCTGAACCTCACCGCCGCAGGCGTGGCCATCCGGCTGGTGTCACATGACGAAGCCGTAGCCAGCCGCCTCAGCGCGGGCATGGAGCGCCTGGATGCCGCACTGGCGGCAGCCGACGTACCACTCACCGGCTTCGCCAGCGAGGTGCGCGATGCAGGATGACGCCCCCGCCAACATCCGGCCGCCGGACGAAGCCGTCGCGCTGACCTACGCCTCCGGCGATGCCGCGCCGCGGGTTGTCGCCAAGGGCCGTGGCTTGCTCGCGCAGGAGATCATCGAGCGCGCGCGTGAAGCCGGGGTGTATGTGCATGAGTCACCGGAGCTTGTCGGCTTGCTGATGCAGGTGGACTTGGATGAACACATCCCCCCGCAACTCTACGTCGCGATCGCGGAATTGCTGGCCTGGCTGTACTCCATCGAACAAGGCGCATCGACCACGGCCGGCCCGCCTGTCAGCCGGCCCGCCTGATAGAATTCACGCACCTTTCATTGCTGCTCAGCGCATGACCAATTCGAACACTTCCGGCGCCAGCGCAGGCGGACTGCTCAACCCTGCACTGCACCCCGAGCTGATGCTCCGCAACCCGGCGGAAATCTTCACCACGCTGCGGCGCGCGCATGATGCCCGGGTGCTCGTCAATGTGTACCTCGACCGCGGCCAGAACGGTTTTGTCAGCGCTCTGCTGGACATCAGCAAAGAAGCCCTCGTACTCGATCTCAGCCCCGACGAATGGGTCAATGAACGCGCGCGCGCTGCAAGCAGCCTGATCTGCGCGACCCAACTGGATGGCGTGCGCATTCAATTCGAGCTGCCCGGCGTAACCCAAACCACGCACGAAGGGCGCACAGCACTCAAAGCACCGCTGCCTGAAGAGATGCTGCGCCTGCAGCGCCGCGACACCTACAGGCTGAGCGTTCCGCAACACAGCCGCATCGACTGCGTGATCTACCTGCCCTACACCGATCCACAACAGCAATCGAGCAAATCCATCGAGATCAAACCACGTGTCCTCGATGTCAGCGCAGAGGGCGTGGCCCTGCTGTTTCCAACGCCTGAACACCCCGTAACGGTCGGTACGCTGTTCGTCGACAGCACGCTGGTCGTGCCCGAGGCCGACAGCGTGAAGCTGACCTTGCGCGTGCAGAACATCCAGCACGTCACCCTGCCCAACGGCACGCAGAACCTGCGCGTGGGGTGCCAGATGCTTTCCCCGCCCAATCGCTTCGTCACCCAGCTGCAACGCTTCATGTTCAAGATCGAGCGCGAGCGCAGGTTGCTCGAAAGCGACTGACTTTCAGGGCTGCAGCACTCCCCCCAGCTTTCCGACGACCAAGCAAAAAGCCGCCTTTCGGCGGCTTTGCTTTGCCCGGTGTCGCCCGTTGAGACTTACATCGGCATGTTCATGATGTCCTGATAGGCGGTGACCAAGCGGTTGCGCACCTGCACCATCTGCTGGAACGACAGGCTGGCCTTTTGCAGATTGACCATCACCTCTTGCAGGTTGGCCTCGGGGTTGCCGGCGGTGAACTCGTGCGCGAGGGAACGCGCCTCTTGCTGGGCGGAGCTGACGTCCTGCAGGGCGGACTGGAGCACCTGCGCGAAATCCACGCGCTCTTCACCCGCGCCTTGCGCAGGCGTGCTGCTCGAAGCCGCCTGGGCGGTCGAGCGAAGCTCTCCAATCAGTTGTTCAATTCCGCGGGTATCCATGCCCACCTCGATCGCGGGTTCACTTGAGACAGTCTAGCAGAGCAATCCACGTGCCAACAGTGCAATTGCCGCGCAAAAATTTACCTGTGATTACGCTAACGGCCACTCGCGCGGAAACTGAAGCGCAGGCTTTTCAGCACTCGTGACCTTCCTCGCGGTACTGCTGAAGCTTGTAGCGTAAGGTTCTTTCGGATATCCCTAGGCGTTCGACCGCGCGCTTGCGCGAGCCACCCACATCACGCAACGTGGTCAGGATGTGATCGCGCTCGAGGTCTTTCATGTTGTCCGGCCGGCGCTCTTCCTCTGCCGCTACGGCAGGAATTGCCGTGGCCACGGCAAACGATGCAGCCGGCGACGGCGAGCCATGCAGTGCAGCGGCAGGCAAACACAGGGATAGCGTGGCAGCGTCGATCACGTCGCCTGGCGCGAGAATCAGCCCGCGCTGCATGGCGTTTTCCAGCTCACGCACGTTACCCGGCCAGCTGTGGCGCAACAACAACGCTTCGGCCGCCGCATCCAGCCGCGCCGAGCGGCGCATGCCGGTGGCGTGCATCACCAGGAAGCGTTTGGCCAGCGGCAAGATGTCGCCGGGGCGTTCGCGCAGCGGGGGAATCTGCAACGGGAATACGTTCAAGCGGTAGTACAGGTCTTCGCGGAAGCGCCCGGCAGCGGCTTCGGCGGCCATGTCGCGGTTGCTGGTGGCAAGCACGCGGATGTCGAGCTCCACAGCCTTGCGGCCGCCAACGCGCTCTACCTCGCGCTCCTGCAGCACGCGCAGCAGCTTGGCCTGCAGGGCCAGCGGCATTTCGGAAATCTCGTCGAGCAGCAAGGTGCCGCCCTGCGCCTGCTCGAATTTGCCAGCCTGCGACACCTGCGCGCCGGTAAACGAACCCTTCTCGTAACCGAACAGCGTAGCTTCCAGCAGATTCTCGGGAATGGCGGCACAGTTGATCGCGATGAAAGGCTTCGCCGCGCGCGGGGAATGCGTGTGGATGTAGTGCGCGAACACCTCTTTGCCAGTACCGGATTCGCCGGTCAGCATCACCGTGGCGTCGGACGCGGCCACCCGAGCGGCCATCTGCAGCAGCGTGTGGGTACGCGGGTCACCCGACACCACTTCATCGCCGGACACCGGCGCTGCGGCATAACGACGCACGTGGCCCAGCAACGCATCCGGCTCGAAGGGCTTCATCAGGAAGTCGCAGGCGCCACCGCGCATGGCGGCCACGGCTTTCTCCACATCGCCATAGGCGGTCATCAGCAACACCGGCATCTGCGGCAAGGTAGCGCGGATGGCGCCGAGCAGCTCGAGCCCGTCCATGGGCTGCATGCGCAGGTCGGTGATCACCAGGTTGAAAGGCTCACGCACCACGGCTTCGAGTGCCGCCGGGCCGCCATCCACCCCCACCACGCGGTGGCCCGCCAGTTCGAGCGTCATGCACACCGCGTCGCGCAGCGCAGCGTCGTCTTCGACGACGAGCAAGCGAATGGGGTCAGTCATGCTGAAGCCTCTCTCCGTTTCCATCCGCCAACACGGCAGACAAGGTCAATGTGAAGCAGGCGCCACGGCCCGGAACTGATTCGAGTGCGATGTCGCCGCCATGGGCTCGCGCCACGCCACGCGCAATCGCCAACCCAAGGCCGGTGCCCTCCGCGCGCGTGGTGAAGAAGGGGTCGAACACGCGGCCCTGATCGGCAGCGGGAATGCCCGGCCCCTCATCCGTCACCACGAATGCAATGCTGTCGCCCTCGCCCGCCACGTTTACGGTGACCAGCCCTTCGGGTTTGCAGGCCTGGATGGCGTTTTCCATCAGATTGGTGAGTGCGCCGGCGATCGCCTTGCGATCACCGACGATTTCCTGCTCGTCGCATTCGCAGCGGGCATCGAATTCCACCTTGCGCGCCCGCGCGACGGGCTCAAGGGTATGCACCAGCTCACGCACGAGATCGCACACCTGAAAGCGCTGGCGCCCCAGCGCGTCCCCGCGCGCAAAGCGCAGCATGTCGCTGATCAGTCGCTCGAGATAGCGCAGCCGCTCGATGGCGCGCTCCGAAACCCGCTCGCGGTCGGCGGGCTCAAGCTCGGGTTTGCTCAGGCTGGAGGTATACAGCAGTGCGGCGGCCAGCGGCGTGCGCAGCTGGTGGGCAAGCCCCGCCACCATTTCACCCATGGCGGCGAGGCGTTCGTTGCGCTCGACGGTGATCCGCATGCGGTGCGCTTCGGTCACGTCGTGCAGCAGAACGATGCGCTCGCCGCCGGACTCCACCGTCGATTCGCTGATGGCCAGGCGGCGCACATGCTCGCCTTCGCCCAGCGAAAACTCGCCGGGAGTGTCGGTGGCTTCGAAGCGCGCAGCCACCTCTTCCCACGCGCGCGCCTCGCACGCGCCCAGCCATTCGAGCGCTGCGCGGTTGCACTGCACCACCCGCCCGGCGGCATCGATCACCACCACGCCGGCCGGCAGGGCGCCCATCAACACCGACATGCGCTCGGTCAATTGCGCGACCTGCCCCTGCAGGGCGTTGTAGGCGCCGGACAGCTCTTCCGACGCACGCGCGAACAGCGTGAACGCTTCCGCCAGCTGTGCAGCGTCCAGGCGCTGGCCAGCGGGCGGCAGATCGGGCAGGGAGGAAGTGTCTGACATATTCACGACTGGCAGAATACGGATGGACGGGGCTATGGTAACCGGCAAACAGGCGGCAAAAAATGCCGCTTATCGACGGAACGGGTTTGCAAGGGCGACTACAGAATGCCGCCATCCCCCAGAGCGCCGCGAAGGACCTCGACCATGGCCGCAGCAGACACCGCACCGCCGCCTTCCCCAAGGCAGATACTCGAGCACCTTAACAACCTCAACCAGCGTCAGAAGCTGGCCGGTGCGGCGCTGGTCGCCATCATCATCGCGCTCATCGTCGGTTCGCTGCTGTGGAGCCGCGCGCCGGATTATTCGGTGCTCTTCGCCAACCTCGAAGAGCGCGACGGCGGCGCCATCGTCACCGCACTGCAGGCGCAGAACATTCCCTACCGAGTCGGCCCCGGCGGGTCGAGCATTCTGGTGCCGGCCGATCAGGTGCATGAAACCCGCCTGCGCCTCGCCGCCGAGGGCCTGCCACGTGGCGGGCTGGTCGGCTTCGAGGTGATGGAAAACCAACGCCTGGGGGTTTCGCAGTTTCTCGAGCAGGTGAACTTCCAGCGCGCACTCGAGGGGGAGTTGTCGCGCACCATTCAGTCCATCTCTTCGGTTGCCGCCGCCCGCGTGCATCTGGCCATGCCCAAGCAAAGCGGCTTTCTGCGCGACGAGCAAAAGCCCTCCGCTTCGGTGATGGTCACGCTGCACGCCGGGCGCGTGCTCGACCCGACGCAGATCGCAGGCATCGTGCACTTGGTGTCATCGAGCGTGCCGAAGATGTCCAACGACGGTGTGAGCGTCATCGACCAGCACGGCAACTTGCTCACCGGCGCGCCGAAAGAAGACATCGAAGACACACTCAACGCCACCCAGCTGAAATACGTGCGCGAGATCGAGGCAGCTTACCTGCGGCGCATCGAAGGCCTGCTGACCCCGATGGTGGGCGCGAGCAACTTCCGCGCGCAGATCACCGCCAACGTTGATTTCAACCGCGTCGAGGAAACGGCCGAAACCTATCGCCCCAACCCGGCGCCGAATCAGGCCATTCGCAGCCAGCAGACCAACGAGCAGTTCAGTGGCGTGCCGGATGGCGGCGTGCCGGGCGCGCTGACCAACCAGCCGCCCGTGCCGGCCACCGCGCCCATCGTGGCCGACCCGGCGGCCGACCCGCAAAACCCGAATGACAACCCGATCAATCGCTCCCGCTCGGCCACGCTGAACTACGAGCTCGATCGCAACATCCAGCACATCCGCCATGCCACCGGTCAGGTACGCAAGATTTCGGTGGCCGTGGTGTTGCGTCAATCGGCCGCGACCCCGGCCGATGGCTCACCGGCCACGCCGATGACGCCCGAAGACCTTGAACGCATCCGCAGCCTGATACAGAGCGCCGTCGGCTACGACCCCGAGCGCGGCGACGTGGTGGAGGTATCGAGCGCGCCGTTCGCCCTTGCCGAGCAGATCGACGAATCGTTGCCGTTCTGGCAAGACCCGACCTACATCGATCTGGCCAAGTGGCTGCTCAAGCCCTTGCTGATCCTGATCGCTCTGGCTTTCCTGTACTTTGCGGTCATCCGCCCGCTGATGCGCTCCATCACCGAATCAACCCGCGAAGCGGAAGCGGCCAAGGAGGCCGCCCGCCAGGCCGCGGGCGAGGACGAAGACTTCCTCGTGAAACTGTCCGAAAACCCGGCCCACAAGTCGTTCGAACACCGGCTGGCGAATGCGCGTGAGTTGGCAAAATCCGACCCCAAAGCCGTTGCGAACCTGATCCGCAGCTGGATGGCCGGAGAGGAGAAGAAGAAATGAGCACGCCGGAAGAAGGTCTCGAGAAAAGCGCCCTGCTGCTCCTCACGCTGGGCCCCGACGAAGCCTCGGAGGTGCTGCGCCATCTCGGCCCGCGCGAGGTGCAGAAGCTCGGCATGGCGATGGCCTCGTTGCCGGCACAGCCGCGCGAGCGCGTCGAAGCCATCATTGCCGAGATGGAGGCACACTTCGAGCAAGGCGCGCCGCTCGAGGCCAACGAAGAGCACATCCGCCAGATGCTTACCAAGGCGCTGGGCGACGAGCGCGCCGGTCACCTTATCTCGCGCATCATGAACGGTTCGGACACAGCCGGCATCGAGAGCCTGAAGTGGATGGATGCGCCCACTGCGGCGGACCTGATCCGCAACGAACACCCGCAGATCATCGCCACCATTCTGGTGCATCTCGAATACGACCAGGCTGGCGAGATCCTCAAGCATTTCAGCGACCGCCTGCGCAACGACGTTGTGCTGCGAATCGCCACGCTGGATGGCGTGCAGCCGATTGCGTTGAAAGAACTCAACGATTCGCTGACGCAGATTCTTGCCGGCGCATCCTCCTCGATCAAGAAGGCCGCCATGGGCGGCGTGCGCCATGCCGCCGAAATCCTCAACTTCGTCGGGGCCACAGCGGAAACCGCGGTGCTCGACAATGTGCGCGAGTACGACGCCGAGCTGGCACAGAAGATTCTCGACGAGATGTTCGTGTTCGAGAACGTCATGGACATCGACAACCGCGGCATCCAGACGCTGCTGCGCGAAGTGCAGTCCGATTCGCTCATCATCGCGCTCAAGGGCGCCTCACCGGAGCTGCGCGAGAAGTTCTTCACCAACATGTCCCAGCGTGCAGCCGAGATGATGCGCGAAGACCTCGAGGCCAAGGGCCCGGTGCGTCTGTCCGAAGTCGAGGCCGAGCAGAAGGAAATCCTCAAGACGGTGCGCCGCCTGGCCGAAGAAGGCCAGTTGATGCTGAGCGGCCGAGGCGGCGACGATGCCTTCGTCTGATCGTCCCGCCGACACCGAAGGCATGAACGCGCCGGTCACGCGCCATCAGGCTACCGGCGCCTATCGACGTTGGACGCCACCGTCGTTCGATGACCCGGCTACCGACGAGGAAACCGCCGCGGCCGATGCGGAGGCCGAGCGTCAGCCCCCCTCAAGCCCGCCGAAACCGGCTGCCGAACCGAAACCCCCGCCCGCCCCCGCGGCCAAGCCGGCCGAGCCCGAAGCTCCGGCGATCAAGCTCCCGACGGCCGACGAGATCGAAACGATGTACGAGCAGGCCCGGGCTGACGGCGAAAAGGCCGGCTACGACGAAGGCCGCGAACGTGCCAACGCCGAGGCACGCGCGGAAGTTGCCAAGATCACTGCCCTGGTGCGCTCGATGGATGAGGCGCTCGACCGCCTGGGCGGCGAGGTGGCCGAGGAAATCATCGAGCTCGCCACCGCACTGGCGCGGCAGATGGTCGGCAAGACCCTGCAGGAACGGCCCGAAGCCATCTTGCCGGTCGTCACCGAGGCGCTGCAGCAGATGCCACAAGGCAAGGTGCGCATCCATCTCAACCCGGAAGACCTGCAACTGGTGCGCCAGCACCTGGAAGACCAGCTTGAGGACAGCCACCACCAGTTGATCGAAGACGCCGCCATCGAGCGTGGCGGCTGCCACCTGGAAGCGGCCGGCGGCAACATCGACGCCACCATGGCCACGCGCTGGGAGCGCGTGCTGGCGAGCCTCGGTCGCACACCGCCGCCCGAGCCAGAGCCGGAAAGCGATGCGTGACCACGTACACACCTGGCGCAAGTACCTCGCCCATCACACCGAGCGAGTGGGTTCGCTGACGCCCACCTGCCAGTCGGGGCGGCTCACGCGCATCAACGGGCTGGTGATGGAAGCCGCCGGCATAAAGCTGCCACTCGGCGCGAGTTGCCGCGTCGAAACGCTCAGCGGCGGTTCGGTGGAGGCCGAAGTGGTGGGCTTTCATGGCGAACGCATCTACATGATGCCGACCGACGACGTCCAGGGCCTCGCGCCCGGCGCGCCGGTGCATGCCGTCGAAGCCGGCCCGCCCCCCGTGCCGCTCACTGGCGACGCTCCCCCGCAGCGCCGCAACACCGATCTGGCCAAACGCCTGCCGGTGGGCAGCAGCCTGCTCGGGCGCGTCGTCGATGGCGCCGGCAGGCCTCTCGACGGCCTCGGCCCGCTCAACGCCGAAACCAACCGTTCACTGCAAGGGCGCGCCTACAACCCCCTGGCGCGCGCACCGATCCGTGACGTGCTGGACGTTGGCATTCGTGCCATCAATGCCCTGCTCACTGTCGGTCGCGGACAACGTATCGGCCTCTTCGCAGGCTCGGGCGTGGGCAAATCCGTGCTCATCGGCATGATGGCGCGCTACACCCTGGCCGACGTCATCGTGGTCGGGCTGATCGGCGAACGCGGCCGTGAAGTGAAGGAGTTCATCGAGGAAAACCTGGGCGCCGAGGGCCGCTCGCGCTCGGTGGTGGTGGCTGCACCGGCCGACACCAGCCCGCTGATGCGCCTGCAGGGTGCCGCCTACGCTACATCGATTGCCGAGCATTTTCGTGATCAGGGCAAGCACGTGCTGCTGATCATGGATTCGCTCACGCGCTATGCCATGGCCCAGCGCGAAATCGCGCTGGCCGTCGGCGAGCCACCGGTCACCCGCGGCTACCCGCCCAGCGTCTTCGCGCGCCTGCCCGCGCTGGTGGAGCGCGCCGGCAACGGCAGCGAGGGCGGTGGCTCCATCACGGCCTTCTACACGGTACTGGCCGAAGGCGACGATCAGCAAGACCCCATCGCCGATTCCGCACGCGCCATTCTCGATGGCCACATCGTGCTGTCGCGCTCGCTCGCAGAGTCGGGGCACTACCCCGCCATCGACATCGAGCAATCCATCTCGCGCGTCATGCACAACCTGGTGCCCGATGCGCACATGGCACGCGTTCGGCGCTTCAAGCAACTGTTCGCGCGCTATCAGCGCTCGCACGACTTGATTTCCGTCGGAGCCTACCAACCCGGCGCCGACCCCACCTTGGATCAGGCCGTGGCCATGTACCCAGGCCTGGAGCATTTCCTGCAGCAGCAGATCGACGAGCAGGAGGCCTTTGGCGATGCCGCCGAGCGGCTCGCCACGTTGTTCCCGGAATTGCATGCAACCTGAGCACAGGGCGCGACAAGTGCCGCAAACTGCGACTAGACTTTAGACACGTTTCGTAACGAAGCCCGAGACACCCTTCAACACCAGGACGCCCATGACTCGAGCCTTCACGCTTCAACCGCTGCTGGACCGCTCACGCACCCAGCTCAACAACGCCACCAGCGAACTCGGCCAGCTCATTGCCCAAGAGCAAGAAGGCTCGCGCAAGCTGGAACTGCTGCAGGGTTACCGCGCCGAATACGTGACGCGCTTTCGCGATGCCGTGCGCGACGGCCTCGGCGTGGAAACGCTACGAAACTACGGCGCATTCATGGCGCGCATCGACGAAGCCATCGAGTTGCAACAGGCTTTGCTCAACGAGTCACAGAAAAGCACCAGCGCAGGCAAAGAAGCGTGGATTCGCGAACGCAACCGCGTCAAGGCCTTCGACACCCTGCACGACCGCCACCGCGAACGCGAGCAGCATGACGAGCAGCGGCGCGAGCAGCGCCAGTCCGACGAACACACCACCAATCGCTACGCGCGCAGCAACGGCACCGAAGACTGACGCGTCTTTCCAGACCTGGCACGCCCCTTGCTGATTCCGTTCGAGAGTTTCAAACGGAATCACACCCGATGACGCACTACCAGATTCGCTCCGGCACCAGCAAACCCGACTTGAACCCGGCTGCCATGTTCCAGGCACAGCCTGCGCCGAGCACGCCCGGCGCAGGCTTTGACGCCGCACTCGAGCGTGCGCGCCAGGCCGATCGCCCCAAAGAGCAGGCGGCCTCAAAGGGTGCCGAGCCCCGCAATGGCCGAACCGCCGAGCAAGACACCGCGCGGGACACCGCCCAACCCACGGCAAGCGAGACCGACGCCGCCACACCTCCTGCCAGCGCGGATGCCCAAACGGGCGAAACGCGCCAGCAGAGCGGCGAAGCCGACACTAAAACCGAGGAAAGCACTGCCGGTTTGCCGGCAGAGATTGCCGCGCTCATCGCCGCTCTTGCCGCAGGAGTCGCAGCCAAACCGGCCGACGGGGACGCCGCCGAGGCCCCCGAAGCCGACACAGCTGGCCTGCTTGTCAGCAGCGATCAGCGCAAATCAGGGCGCGGGGACAACCAGAATGCGGCGGGCCAGGGCTTCTTGCTGCAGCCGGGCAAAGCCGCCCCGACAGCAGAAGTCGACATCAAACCGACTGCCAAACCGGCAGTGGCCATCACTCCTGAAGCGCTGGCAGCCAACACAGCCACCCCGGGAGAAAACGCCAACGGCAGCCCCCCCGCCAGCCAGGCTCACCAAGGCTTTGCCGCCCTCGTGGCAAACCGGACCGAGACGGTGCGTACGCCGGCTCAGCCGGTGCAGCTCCCGGTCTCTACACCTGCAGGCAGTCGCGGCTGGAGCGCAGAAGTCGGCAATCAGGTGGTCTGGATGCTGGGGCGCAACGAAAGCAAGGCCGAACTCGTGCTGACGCCGCCAAGTCTGGGTAAACTCGGCGTGTCGATTCAGGTGAATGGTGAGCAGACCACTGCTCACTTCGTCGCCGCTTCACAGGCTGCACGGGACGCCCTGGAACAAGCCATGCCGAAATTGCGCGAAGTGCTGCAGCAGGCGGGCATCCAGCTCGGGCAGACCAACGTCAGCACGTCGGGCGAACAGCGCACTCACGACGGACAGCAAGGCAACGGCTCATCCTGGACCAACCGTGGCAAGCAGGGCGATGAAGACAGCGGCCTCGGCCCTGTGCGCAGCAGCAATGCCTCGGTATGGACACGCAATGGCGACGGTGTCATCGACACCTTTGCGTGAAGCATGAATTAACGCCTCAGGACACCGTTATTACACGCTACGGCACACCGGCAATCGACGACAATCCACGCTCATAGACCGGAGAACTGAATTGGCCACCGCACTCACCACCGCACGCTCCGCTGCCGTAGCACCCCGTCGCAACCAGTCCGGCAAGACGCTGGTGCTGATCCTGATTGCCGTCCTCGTGGTGGTGCTGATCATCGCCGGGGCCGTAGTGTGGCTGCTGCTGCAGAAAAAGAACTCGCTCGAGGGCAATGCCGCCGCCCCCGCAGAGCATGCCGCCGCTACTGCTGCGCCGGCACCGGCGCCCGCCGTTCCGGCCGTGCCGCCCACCTTCGTGCCGCTCGATCCGTTCGTGGTCAATTTGCAACAGGAGAGCGGTGAGCGCTACCTGCAGGTCATCATGGCTGCTCGCGTTGCCGACCCCACGGTAGCCGATACGCTGAAAGGCTTCATGCCCGAGGTGCGCCATCGCATCAACCTGCGCCTGAGCGGCAAGGTGCCCTCCGAAATTAATACCCCTCAAGGTCAGGAAGCTTTGGCCGAAGAAATCACTGTAGAAATCAACCGCGTGCTCAGCTCGCCGCAACCGAGCGGCGCCGGTGCACTGGTGCAAGCCGTGCTCTTCAACTCCTTCATCATTCAGTAAGAAGCCCAGCACATGTCCGATTTTCTCTCCCAGGATGAAGTGGATGCCCTGCTCCGCGGCGTCACGGGGGAGCCGGACGAGCAGGAATCCGAAGCCACCGATGAAGGAGGCGTAAGGCCATACAACATGGCCACGCAGGAGCGCATCGTGCGCGGCCGCATGCCGACGATGGAGCTCATCAACGAGCGCTTCGCCCGCTATCTGCGCATCGGTCTGTTCAACTACATGCATCGCAGCGCCGAAGTCTCGGTGGGCCCCATCAAGGTCCAGAAGTACAGCGAGTTCGTGCGCAACCTGGTGGTACCCACCAACCTGAACCTGATCCAGATTCGCCCGATGCGCGGCACCGGGCTGATCGTGTTCGACCCCAATCTGGTTTTCCTGGTGGTGGACAACCTGTTCGGCGGCGACGGGCGCTTCCACACGCGCGTGGAAGGCCGTGACTTCACGCAGACCGAGCAGCGCATCATCCGCGGCATGCTCGACGTGGTGTTCACGGAATACGCACGCGCCTGGGCGCCGGTGTACAAGATCGAGCCGGAATACGTGCGCTCCGAGATGAACTCGCAGTTCGCCAACATCGCGACGCCCTCCGAGATCGTAATCGCCACCACCTTCACCATCGAGTTCGGCGGCGCGCAGGCGGAAATGCACGTGTGCAAGCCCTACTCGATGGTCGAACCCATCCGCGACCTGCTGTATTCGCCGATGCAGAGCGACCACCTCACGCAGGACAACCGCTGGATCAAGCTGCTGACGCGCCAGTTGCAGACCGCCGAGGTGCGCATGGCCGCCAACTTTGGTTCGGCCGACGTCACCCTTGGCGACATCGTCAATCTGCGCGTCGGCGACGTCATTCCCATCGATGTGCCCGAGCACCTGCGGGTGAGCGTCGATGGCGTCCCCATCATTCACGGCCGGTTCGGCACGCAGAACGGTCACTACGCAATCCGGGTGGAGCGTTTCACCGCTGAAGACGACGCGGTAGAGAGCGCTCCCCCACCAACGGCCGGAGCGAAAAATGGCTGACAACCCAGCGGAAGAAGAAACCCCCATCAGCGAAGACGACTGGGCTGCCGCCATGGCCGAACAGGCCAGCGTCGAAGAGACCCAGCTCGACAGCGAAGCGCAGAAGGTCGCCGACGAGCTGGCCGAGGCCGCCGCCGAATCCCCCTACCAGGCCAAGCCTGCCAGCCATCTTTTCGAAGATTTCGGCTCGGGTTCGGCGCGCAGCACGTCGATGAATGACTTCGACATGATTCTCGACATCCCGGTGCAACTCACCGTCGAGATGGGGCGCACCAAACTGTCGATCCGCAACCTGCTGCAACTCGCTCACGGCTCGGTGGTTGAGCTGGATGGCCTCGCAGGCGAGCCGATGGACGTGCTGGTCAACGGCACGCTGATCGCACAGGGCGAAGTCGTGGTGGTGAACGACAAATTCGGCATCCGCCTCACCGACATCATCACCCCCGCCGAGCGCATGCGGAAGATTCGCAACTGAGGGGCGTTGCGCCTCGAAATGCGGCTACCACTTCCGCATCGGCGCACACACCAGCCGCCCGCGCGGCATCCACTACCCGTCATTGCGGGCGCAGCGCGGCAATTCAAAGATGTTGCCAATCGGAAACGCTGCGAGATTGCCGCGTCGCTGCGCTCCTCGCAATGACCGGACTAAGGCCGCGCCAGCACCACTGCAAAAGTGGCGGGACACGCGGCGCGCGGCGGCAGAGACATGCGTAGTTGGCGCTGCGCCTCTATCCGTCATTGCGAGCGAAGCGCGGCAATCCAGTGCCTCTGCCACCTGTACACGCTGTGGGGTTGGCGCAACGCTACGCCCCTCGTGATGATGGCAATGCGCAGCCTCCGGCGCTTCATCAGGGGCCGGACAAGCCAGCCTCACGGCCCTCTTCACGCAAAGCGGCAAATATAGCCGCCCTTTTGCCACCTTTTCCGCAGCCGTCCGGCAAACACGTCCGCCTATGCTTGGGCCGTCGAAATTCCGGATGTGCCACGTGCCTCTCGCCCCCTCTCCACAACGCCTGATCGCAGCCGGCGCCGCGCTGCTGGTCGCCATGCCGGCGACGGCCGAAACGGCCCCGCCCGAGCTTGGCTCCAGCCTGGTACAGCTCGTCGGCGGCCTTGCCGTGGTGGTGGCGTTGCTGCTTGGCACCTTGTGGCTGATCAAGCGCCTGTCATCGCCGCGCGGTGCGGCGGCCGGGCTGAAGGTACTGGGTGCTGCACCGGTCGGCCCGCGCGAACGCGTGGTGCTCGTGGAGCTCGCGGACCAGGTACTGGTACTCGGCGTGACACCCACCAGCGTCAATACGCTGCACACCCTGCCGCTCGAAACCTTCCGTGCGCACTCGCCAGCCACGTCGCAGACCGCGCCGGACTTCCAGGGCTGGCTCGCCAAGGCGCTCGAGCGCCGCAAGGGGGTCTGAGGTGCTCCGCATCGCCTTGCGCATCCTGAGCATTGCCGCCCTGCTCGCCCCGCTGCTGGCACACGCCCAAGGCCTGCCGACCGTCACCAGCACCCCCGCCCCCAACGGTGGCTCGACCTACAGCCTCACCGTCCAGACGCTGCTGCTGCTCACCGCGCTGTCGTTCATTCCGGCGGCCGTGCTGATGATGACGTGCTTCACGCGCATCATCATCGTCTTCGCCCTGCTGCGTACGGCGCTGGGCACGCAGACTTCGCCGCCCAACCAGGTGCTGCTCGGGCTGGCACTGTTCCTGAGCTTCTTCATCATGGCGCCGGTGGCCGAGCGCGTGTATGAGGATGCCTACCAACCCCTGTCGAACGGCACCATCCAACTCGACGAAGCCGCCATGCGCGCCTCGGTGCCGGTAAAGGCCTTCATGCTCAAGCAGGTGCGCGAGAACGACCTGGCGCTGTTCGTGCGCCTGTCGAACACGCCGCCGGTCGAGCGCGCCGAAGACCTGCCGATGCGCGTGGTGGTACCGGCCTTCGTCACCTCCGAACTGAAGACCGCCTTTCAGATCGGCTTCATCGTGTTCATTCCCTTCCTCGTCATCGACATGCTGGTGGCGTCGGTGCTGATGTCGATGGGCATGATGATGATGTCGCCGGTGATCGTTTCACTGCCGTTCAAGATCATGCTGTTCGTACTGATCGACGGCTGGACCCTGCTCATCGGCTCGCTCGTGCAGAGCTTTGCCGTCTAAACCGGAGAACCCCGCATGACGCCCGGAATGGTGATGGACATCGGCCGGCAAGCCGTCGAGATCACGTTGATGATGAGCGCGCCGCTGTTTCTCGCGGCACTGGTCACCGGCTTGGTCGTGAGCATTTTCCAGGCTGCCACGCAGATCAACGAAATGACTCTGTCGTTCGTGCCAAAGCTGGTGGCGATCTTTCTCACCATCGTGATCGCCGGGCCGTGGATGATGACCATGATCACCGACTTCGCCACCCGCCTGATCACCTCCATCCCCACCACCATCGGCTGACCGGTGGTGACTGCCTCGGCCTGACATGCTCAGCGTAACTGCCGCCCAGCTCGATGTCTGGCTGGCCTCGTTCATGTTTCCGCTGGCGCGCCTGCTGGGGCTGTTCGCCTCGGCGCCGCTGTGGAGCAACCGTGGCATTCCGGTGCGCATCCGGCTGGCCGCCGGGCTGGCGATGGCCATGGCGGTGCTGCCGGCGCTGCCGCCGATGCCCGACGTACCGACCGACTCGCTGCACGCGCTGGGCATCCTCGCGCATCAGTTCGTCATCGGCGCAGCCATCGGTTTCACCATGCGCCTGATCATGGCGGCGGTGGATCTGGCAGGCGAGATGATCGGTCTGCAAATGGGTTTGTCGTTCGCGGTGTTCTTCAACCCGCAGACCGGCGGCCAGACTTCGGTGCTGGCGGAATTCCTGAACCTGCTGACCTTGCTGGTGTTTCTGGCGCTGGATGGCCACTTGCTGCTGGTGCAGATTCTGGTTCAGACCTTCGAGTGGCTGCCGGTGGGCCAGGCCACTTCGGCGCGCGGCTGGCTGGTGATCGTGGAATACGCGGCAGTGATGTTCACGGTGGGTGTGATGATGGCGCTGCCGATGATTGCCACGCTGCTGATCGCAAACATCGGGCTGGGCATCCTCACCCGCGCGGCACCGCAACTCAACCTTTTCGCGGTGGGCTTTCCGGTGACACTGACGGTGGGGTTCGTGGTGCTGATGGTCAGCCTGACGCTGCTCGCCCCGATGTTGCAACGCCTGATCGAACACGGCTTCAACGCCGTCGGGGCGATGCTCACCGCGCTGGCTTATCAAGCCTGAGCGCGGGCGCTTACATTCCCCAAGTACGCGACTCCACCACGCGGATCACGCCGCTGGCGCCGCGACGGCCGAAGAACAGACCGGAGTCGATCCCCTCTTCGTAGCGCATGACGTCGAAGCCGGCGTAGCCGCCCGCGTCCACGATTTCGCGCGCGCCGCGCAAGAACGCCACGCGCGCCTCGCCGTCACCGCCGTTGATCACCGTGCGCATGCGCAGGTCGAGGCGAAAGCGGTCCTCCGCAAGCTGCGTGACCTTCACTTCCCAGCCGGGCACCTTGAGATCGCCCACGCGCCCCCATATCGGCACCGCCGTGCCGGCGGGCGGCGGCGGCTCCTGCGCGGCGGTTTCCTCGGCGCCCATCCCGAAAGTTTCGGAACCTTGCGCCTGGGAATGCTGCGACGAATGCTGGCAGGCGGTCAGGAGAAGCAGCGTGCAGGCGGCGGCCAGAATGCGCATGATCAGCTCAGGAAGTTGAACAGGGACAAACCCGAAACACGCAGGAAGGACTGCTGCGCGGCCTGCAGATAGGTCTGCTGCTGCATCAGATCGCTGATCGCCTGCGTCCAGTCGACGTCTTCGAGGCGCGAGATGGCTGAGGCGTACTGCAGATCGAGATCGCTGCCCAGGCTTTCGAGCTGGCCGACTTCGGTCATGTGCGAGCCCACCTGGGTGCGCGCCTTGAGCACGGTATCCAGTGCGAAATCGAAGTTCTCGAGCGCAAAGGCCACACCACCGGCAACCCCCACGTCGGCACTGTCTTCCAGCGCACTGACGAACAAGGCGTAGTTGTCGAAGGTGTTGGTCGAGGCCACGATGACTTCGAAGGCGTCACCATCCACCAGCGCGGTGGGGTCGCTGCTGTCGGTGGGCGGCGGGTCATCCGGCAATTCGATCGAGATACCGTTGAAGGTGGCGGTCTGCGGCGGGCCGGCATCGAAGGCCAGACCATCATCTGCGGCCGTCACATCACGCCGTCCGACGCCGGGCACAACCTCTTCGATGTTCCACGTGCCGGCCACGTTGGGGTCAGGCTGCGAATAGGTAGCCACATAACGGCGACCCTGATTGGCCAGATCCAGCGGCAGGTTGGCGGCGTCGAGCGACACCGTCAGCGCGCCGGCCGTGCCTTTGTTGTTCTGCCCGGCGTTGCTGTAGAGCGCATCGTTGTCGGTAACCTGATTGCCGTCGATGCGGCGCGTTCGGTCGAAGATGTCCACGCCCGGCATGCTGACCGGCAGATAGCGCGAGGCGCTGATCTGGATGGCGCGCTCGCCCTGGTCACCCGCGTAGTTCACACCCGCCAGGGTGCCGCTGAACGGCTGCTCGTTGGCCTTGTAGCCCGAGAAGATGAAGTTGCCCTGCCCGTCCTGACTGTTGCCGATGGCGATCAAGGCGTCGAACTGCGAGCGCAGGTCGGTGGCCATGATGCGCAGGTCTTCGGCATTCATTGCGCCATTGCCGGCTTGCACGGCCTTCTCGCGCGTGTAATGCAGGATTTCCTGGATGCCGGTGAGCTTGTTCTCGAGCAGGCCGAGGTTGTCGTTCGCGTAGCCCATGTTCTGGGCGAACTGCTGATTCACCGCCTGTGACTGGCGCAACTCCAAGGCGCGAGCCGAAGCGATCGGATCGTCCGACGGCGTCAGCACGCGGCGGCCGGTGGCTAGCTGCTGCTGGGTCTTGAGCAATGCGGAGGTCTGCTGCTGCAGCGAACCCACGCCCTGCGAATAGATCATGTTGGTCGATACGCGCATGGCTCAGCTCCTATCGCGAGATCGAGATCAGTTCATCAAACAGGCGCTGGGCCACTGCCATCACCCGCCCCGAGGCCTGATACGCCTGCTGGAAACGGATCAGGTTGGCGGCCTCTTCATCGAGGTTCACCCCCGACAGCGATTCGCGCGCGTTGGTGGCCTGGGTGAGCAATGTCTCTTGCGCCTTCTCGCCCACCTGCGCCTCGCGGGCGCGGTTGCCGATCTGGCTCACCAACTGCGAGTAGGCCGACTGGAAGGTGGCTGTGCCTTCGCCTGCAGCGTTGTTGAGCATGCTCTTGCCGGTCTGCAGTGCGCCCAGCGCCACGGCGTTGCGGTTGTCCGCCACGCCCAGCTCGGTCGACGCGAAAGACAGCACGTCACCGTCAGCGGGCGAGCCGGTCATGGTGAAGGTGAATTCCGAGCCGCCGAAGCTGACGGTGAATTCCTTGCCGGCCGATTCGGTGGCCGGGTTGTAGGTGGCCGGCGTGATCGTGCCGGTGGCGGGCGGGTTCAGCGTCAATGCCCCGCCCGAGTATTCGACCGTGAAGCCGGGAAACTGCGGGTAGGTCGTCGCCATGCCGCCTACCGAAGTCATGCGGATATCCTTGACGGCCGCATTGCCGGCATTGGAAAGCGGCAATTCGACCGACACCGGGCTGCCGGCGGCAATCTTCGCCGGGTCGGTGATGCCCACGCTCATGTTGCGCGCGGCACCGCGCAGCGGCTCGATGATGAAGCTGTCGCCAGCCGTGGTAACGCCCGGCGTGTTGATCACCAGCCCGACGTCCGCCGGGTCGGCAATCACGCTGTTGTCGGCCAGCCGCGTCAGCGTGTAGCCGCCGGTCGCGTCATCGTAGGTCAAGCGATACTGCTCGTTGGTGAGCAGCGTGTCGTTGCCGATGCGCACGGTCGGTTCTTCACTGGCACCCGCTTCGCGGCGAACCATGCTCGATTTGAAGAAGTCACCGCCCAGCACGCCGTCCAGATCGACGCCGAGGTTATGCTGGTCATTGAAGATTTCGGTGAGCTGGCGCGCAACAAGGTTCAGGCGATCCTGCGCCGGGTCGAGCGCTTCGCGGCGAAACGCCAGCAAGCCGCCCAACGAACCGCCGCCCAGCAGGTTCTCGGGCAGCGGCACCTGGCTGCCGTTGGGGGCCACCATGGTGACACGGCTGCGTGTCGGATCGGATGGGTCGATCTGCGTGCCGAGCGTCGAAAAATTGCCGCCACGCACCAGACTCTGACCGGAGCCGATGAACACGCTCATCTGCCCGTCTTTGTCGACCACGGTGCTGGTCTTGACCAGCTTGTTGAGCTCGGCGACCGCGGCATTGCGTTGGTCAAGCAGGTCGTTGGGCTGGAAGCCCGAGCCACCGGCCTGCGCGATCATGATGCGCTTGTTGAGGTCGGCCACCTGCGCCGCCAGCGAATTGATGGCGTTGATGTTGTATTCGATCTCGCTTTCGGTGCCCTCACGGACTTCGCTCAGGCGGGCATCCAGCGTCTGGAAACGCGACACCAACGCCTGCGCCGACGAGATCATGGCCTGACGGGCGGGAATGCTGTTGGGGTTGGCGGCGACTTCCTGCACACCGGCAAAGAAGTCTTGCAGCGCTGGCGACAAGCCGGCCTGCTGATCGGCCAGCAGATCATTGATCTGCGCGATCTGGCCTGCATAGGTGGCGTATTCGACACGCTTGTTGTCGGCCGACAGCACCTGGTTTTCCAGAAACTGGCTGTACTGACGCGTGACGTTGGCCAACTGCACGCCCTGACCGAAGAACCCCGCGCCCGAGAACAACGGCGTGTTCGTCGACAAGGCCACGGCCTGACGGGTATAGCCCGCCGTGCCGGCGTTGACGATGTTGTGCGACGTGGTGTTGAGCTGCAGCTGTGCAGCGTTCAGTCCGGTCAGACCGATATTGAGAAGTCCGGCCATGATGCCCTCTTCGAAGCGTTCCTAGCCGGAGTACAGCAAGTTCCTTGCCAGCTTTCGATCAGCCGGGGGTGGCCGAGCGCAAGGTGCTGCCGCCGATGATGCGAACCAGCTTGTCGGCGTAGGCCGGATCGGTGGCATAGCCGCCACGCTGCAGGTTCCCGGCGAAATCAGCGGCATTTGTCTGCCCCAGCACCCCGGCGTAACGGCTGTTGTTGCGCAGCAGATTCGCGTAGTCGTCGAAGGCCTCAGCATACGAGCCGTAGGCGCGGAATCGGGCGAGTTCGGTACGGGCCCGGCCGTTGACGTATTCAGTCACCGGGAGCTCGACGGTCGGGCCGTTCCAGCTCGAACCGGCCTTGATGTTGAACAGGTTGTGGCTCTGCACGCCATCAGCACGGCGCAGTTCGGCGCGGCCCCAGCCGGTTTCCAGCGCAGCCTGCGCCACCACGAAAGCCGGCGGGACGCCCAGTTTTTCGGCGGCAGATACGGCGTGGTCCCACACGCGCCGCACGAAGGCCTGCGCGCGCTCGGCGGGGCTGCCCGGCGCCGCGGCCTGAGCCGCCGCGGCCTCGGAAGCATCACCGGCCACAGCCACCGCGGCAGATTCAGAGGCGCCGGCGGCGATCTTTTCCGCCTTGGCGGCAGCAATTGCCGCCCGCCGCGGCACATCGGCAACGTCGAAATACGTCCGGCCATCGGGCCCCACCGTGCCGGCGCGGCCCGAACCATGCTCCAGCGCTTCGCCGCCAAGCTGACGGAAGATCACGTCGGCCAAGCCGGTGCCGCTGCCACGGGTGGAGAGATCCAGCGCGATCTGCTGATCGTGCAATTGCTGAAACATGCGCGTCTGCTCGCTATCGAACAGCCCGTCCACCGGGGTGGCCTCACGCATGGCCTTGAACACCATCTGCATGAACATGGCTTCGAACTGCTGAGCCGCCGCACGCAGGGCTTCCGGCGAGCTGCCATCCGCCGAAGCCAGACGCTTCAGGTCGGAGAACGAGCGCGGGTCGAGCGCATTGAGCGTCACGGAAGAGCTCACGCTCAGATCACCTCGAGCTCGGCACGCAATGCACCTGCCGCCTTCATGGCCTGCAGGATGCTGACCAGATCGGTCGGCGTGGCGCCGATTGCATTGAGAGCATTGACCACCTCGGCCAGATTGGCGCTTTCCGGCATGTTGAAGAGCGCGGCGGGATTTTCTTCGATATCCACACGCCCCTGCCCCACCACCACCGTGTCGCCACCCGAGAACGGCGGCGGCTGCGACACGCCGACATCGGTGCCGACGGTTACAGTGAGATTACCGTGCGCCACCGCGACGTTCTGCAAGGTGACACGCTGGTTCATCACCACAGAGCCCGTGCGCGAATTGACAATGACCTTGGCGGCCTGTTGCTCGGGCGTAACGGTGAGGTTTTCGATACGGCCGAGGAAGGCCACGCGGTCGGTCGGGTCGACCGGCGCGCGCACGCGCACCGTACGGCCATCCACGGCCTGCGCCGTGCCCGGCGTGGTGGCGAGGTTGATGGCATCGACCACGCGTCGCGTAGTGCCGAAATCGGTGTCGCGCATTTCGAAGGTGACGAATTCACCCTGACCCAGCGGCGTGAGCACCGCACGCTCCACCGTCGCACCGCCCGGCACACGGCCTGCGGACAGGTGGTTGATGACTTGCGACGCACCCGGCGCCGACGCACCAGCACCGCCCACCAGCACGTTGCCCTGCGCCATCGCGTAGATCTGCCCGTCGGCGCCGCGCAACGGCGTCATCACCAGCGTGCCGCCACGCAGACTCTTGGCGTTGCCCATGGACGACACGGTGACGTCAATGGGCTGACCGACACGCGAGAACGGCGGCATGTTGGCCGTGACCATCACCGCGGCGACGTTCTTGAGCTGCAAGTTGGTGCCGGGCGGCAGCGTCACGCCCATGTTGCCGAGCATGTTGACGATGCTCTGCACCGTGAACGGCGTCTGCGTGGTCTGGTCACCACTGCCATCCAGACCCACCACCAGACCGTAGCCCACCAACTGGTTGTTGCGCACGCCTTCGATGGTGGCGAGGTCTTTCAGGCGCTCCGCGGCATTGACGGTGGCCGCCAGCGCCAGCGCAGCAAGCATGACAAGAGGCAGGACGATGGCGCGTTTCATGAAAATTACCTCGTCAGAACGGCAGCAATGCCAGGAAGAAGCGCTGCAGCCAAGCCATGCGGGTGGATTCGTCGATGAAGCCGCTGCCTTTGTATTCGATACGCGCATCGGCCACTTGCGTGGACTGCACGGTGTTGGAGGTGGTCACGGTATCGGGGTTGACTACCCCCGAGAAGCGGATGAACTCGTTACCCTGATTGATCGCCACCTGCTTCTCGCCCGACACCAGCATATTGCCGTTGGCATACACGTCGATCACCGTCACCGTGATCGTGCCGGTGAAGGCATTGTTGGCCGCCGCGCCGCCTTGGCCCGTGAAGGTCGACTCCGAGCCGCCTTCCACGCTCAGCCGACCGAGCCGGCCGGTCGAGATCCCACCCACCGCGGCTACGCCCGCATTGATGCCGGACGTCCTGCCCGCGTTGGCGTTGGCGCTTTTCTGGGCGTTGGTGCGCTCCACCAGGTTGATCGTCAGCACATCGCCCACGTGGCGTGCGCGGCGATCCTCGAACAACGGGCGGGCGCCGGCCGTGCGGTAAATCGAGCCGTTGCCCTGCACCGTCGCATCGCGCATGTCCGGGCGCACGCTCATCGGCTGATGCACGGCGGTGGGGGGCGTGGTGTACATCGGCGCGCACGCCGTCAGCAGCGGCACGAGGCACAGCGGCAGGAAACGGAGAGAGCGCATCATGGCGGACCTCACAGCTGCGTCAGGCGTCCGAGCATCTGGTCGGAAGTCTGGATGGCACGGGAGTTCAGTTCATACGCACGCTGGGTAACGATCATGCTGACCAGCTCTTCGGCCACGTTGACGTTGGACGTCTCGACATAGCCCTGGTTGAGCACGCCGACGCCGTTGGTGCCGGGCTGGTTGGGCAGCGCGACGCCGCTGGAGGCGGTCTCGAGGAAGAGGTTCTCCCCTGCGCTCTGCAGGCCGCCGGGGTTCACGAACGAGATCAGCTGCACCGCCCCGACCTCAACCGGATTGATCTGGCCGGCCTGCAGCACGCTGACCGTGCCGTCCTTGCCGATGGTGATCGACAGCGTGTCTTGCGGGATGTTGATGTTGTCGGCCAGCAGATAACCGCTGGCGGTGGTGACGTTGCCCTGGTTGTCGAGCTGGAAGGCGCCGTCACGCGTGTAGGCCAGCGTGCCGTCGGGCATCTCGATCTGGAAGAAGCCGTTTCCCTGGATGGCGATGTCCAGCGCGTTGTCGGTCTTCTGCAGACCGCCTTGCGTGAAGATGCGCTCGGTGGCCACGGCGCGCACGCCCGAGCCGATCTGCAAGCCGCTGCCGACCTGGTTCTGCTGGGTCTGCTGGGCGCCGGGCTGGCGGATGGTCTGGTACAGCAGATCCTCGAATACCGCACGCGCACGCTTGTAGCCGTTCGTCGAGACGTTGGCGAGGTTGTTCGAGATGACGTCGAGCTGGGTTTGCTGAGCGTCGAGGCCGGTACGGGCGGTCCAGAGCGAGCGAATCATTGAAGCCTCCTGTGCGCAATGCGCGGGGCTTTTGCCCCAGGTACCCAGAGTACGGGCACCCCACCTTGCGCCGTGCGGCAATTAGCCGCGTAAAAATCCTGTTATTCGGTGCGCACTATCGGTTCGACAGGATCTGCGCAGCAGCCCGGTCATTGGTTTCAGCGGTTTGCAGCATGCGCGTCTGCATTTCGAACTGGCGTGCCAGCGAGATCATGGCCACCAGTTGATCGACCACCTTGACGTTGCTGCCCTCCAGATAACCGCCCGCCACCTGCACGGTTTCGTCCAGCGGCACCGGCAAGCCGTCGGTGGTGCGGAACAGGCCGTCGTCCCCGCGCTCGAGGTTCTCTTCCGGCGGATTCACCATCTTCAGCCGGTCGACGATGTTCACCACCGTATTGGCACCGGCCTCGATCACCGAAATCGAACCATCGCGGCCGATCGTCACCACGCTGTCCGGCGGGATGGTGATGGGGCCGCCGTTCTCGCCGATGACCGGCTGACCGGCGCGCGTCTGCAGCACCCCGTTGGGGCTGACTTCGAAGTTGCCGTTGCGCGTATAGGCTTCGGTGCCGTCGGGCATGCCGACGGTGAACCACCCCTTGCCCTCTACGGCGGCATCGTAGCTGCGGCCGGTGAATTGAATCGGGCCGGCGGTGTAGTCCGTGGCAACACTGGCATCGACCGTAAACGAGCGCGTGCGCATCGCCTCGGTCTGCACTTCGACCGCGCGCAGGCGATGCATCTCCGAGCGGAAGCCCGTGGAGGTTGCATTCGCAAGGTTGTTCGCCACCGCGGCCTGCTGCTCCAGGGTGTGCTTTGCGCCGGTCATGGCGGTGTAGATCAGGCGGTCCATCGTCCGCTCCTATTGCTGGCTGGCCGACGCGCTGCAGCACGCGGCCGGCACGGTCTTATCTCAGGTTCACCAGCGTCTGCAGAATCTGATCCTGCGTGCGGATCGACTGCGCGTTGGCCTGGTAGTTACGCTGCTGCACGATGAGCTGCACCAGTTCCTGCGTGAGGTCGACGTTGGAATCCTCGACCTGCCCGGCCGACAGCACGCCGTTCAGGCCAACACCGGCCGCGCCCGCCACCGGCACCCCGGAGGCCTGCGACTCGGCCCACAGGTTGTCACCCAGCGAGATCAACCCGTTGGGACTGCGGAAGGTCACCAGCGACACCTGAGCGAGGTTGCGGGTTTCACCGTTGGTATAACGGCCCTGGATGATGCCGTTCTGGTCAATCGCGATGCCGGCAATCTCGCCCGGCGCGTAGCCGGTTTGATCCAGCTCGGTCACCGAAAAATCGGAGCCGTTCTGGGTCAGGCGCGTGAGGTCGATGGTGAAATCGAGATCAGCGACCGTGCCCGGCAGGAGGCCGGCCGGATAGTTGAAAGCGAAGCGTCCGATGTCGGGCTGCGATGCAGCAGGAAACTGACCGAATTCGTTGAAACCGATGGTGGTATCACCGGCTGCGTTCTCGAGTCGCTGCGCATCGGCGCCATCGACGCTGGCCCAGACTTCCCACTCGTTGGCAGTGTTGTCGGTGCGCACGAAGAACAACGACAGCGAATGCGCGTTGCCCAGACTGTCATAGATATCCAGTGAAGTCGTGCGGTTGTAGGTGGTCGGGTCATTGACATCCACGCCCTCGCCGGGGAAAAAGCCCGGCCCCGCAGCCGCAGGCGCAACATAGCCCGCAGGCACCTGGTCACGCGAATCGAGGTTGGCGCGTGCTGCAACGCCCAATTGCCCGGCGATATCCTGCGTCGCCTGCGGCGGAATTCCCCCTTGCGGAATCTGGATCGGTACCAGCTGGCTCCCGCCCGCCGGCACACCGCCGTTCGGGCCCGGCGTCTGGTAGCCCATCAGGCGCTCACCCTGGTTGGTGATGATGAAGCCCTGGTTATTCACGTCGAACTGACCGTTACGCGTGTAGGCCCGCGTGCCGTCGTTACGGTCGATCGCAAAAAAGCCGTTGCCGTTGATCGCCATGTCGAGCGGGTTGCTGGTGGTGGTCAGGTTGCCTTGTGTGAAGGCCTGCTTCACCGCGGCGACCTTGCTGCCGATGCCCACCTGGATGGTGGACACCGCGCCGGTCATGGCCGACGCATACATGTCCGCAAACTGGGCTGACCCGGATTTGAAGCCCACGGTGCTGGCGTTGGCGATGTTGTTGCTGACCACATCAATCGCGCGCGAAGACGATGCCAGCCCGCTCAAACCTTGTTGAAATGCCATGATTGCTGCTCCGGGTCAGAGAATTTGACGAATGTCGTCGAATCGGAAAATGCCAAGGTGGCCAACTTGAAGGTCGGTGCCGTTTACCCCGCGCACGATGCCGGTCACCTGACCAAACTCCAGTGACCCGGACTTGACGGTCTCGCCGCCACGCGTGGCCGTCACGGTCGCGGTGTACATTCCCTCGGCAGAGGCGCTACCGTCGATCGCGGTGCCGTCCCAAACATAGTTGTGACCGCCGGCTTCGACGTCCTCAAGTTCCAGCTTGGCCACTTCGCGGCCGGTCGAATCCTTGATCGAGATCGTCACGCGGTCGGCTGGCTCGGTGATCTCGAAGCCACCGATGCCGCCAGCCTCGGTAAGGATCACGTTATTACCCGGCACCAGCACGCCACGCCCGACCAGCGCCGCAGCCTGCATGGCCTCGGCGGACTCCTGACCGTTGATGAACTGCTGGAACAGGCCGTTAAGGCGCTCGATGCCATCCACCGTGCTCATCTGCGCGAGTTGCGAGGTCACCTCGGCGTTCTCGAGCGGATTCATCGGGTCCTGATTGCGCAGCTGCGTGGTCAGCAGGGTCAGGAAGCGCGTCTGTGCGTCCTCGTTCGCCCGCCGGTTCGCGGAAGTCGTGTCGTTGTTCCGAGCCAGGTTGGCCAGAACACTCTGTGTCTGTGCGACTACGCTCATCGCGCTCTCCCTATCAATCCGCGCCGCTCAGGCCGCAGCATCACTGACCGATGGTCAGCGTGCGCTGCAGCAACGTGCGCGCGGTGTTCATCACTTCGACGTTGTTCTGGTAGGAACGCGAGGCCGAGATCATGTTGACCATCTCTTCCACCACGTTCACGTTGGGCATTTCGACGTAGCCGTCTTCATTCGCGGCCGGGCTGGCCGGGTCATACACCAGGCGCAGCGGCGCAGCACTCTCGACCACACCGGTCACCTCCACGCCACGCGCGTGTTCGCCGGCCACCGGCACGGCCTTGAACAACACCTGCTTGGCGCGGTACGGCTGACCGTCTTCGGCCACCACGCTGTCGGCGTTGGCAAGGTTGGAGGCCGTGGTGTTCAGGCGCAGCGACTGCGCGTTGAGCGCCGAGCCGGCAATCGTGAAAACGTTGAGCATGCTCATGACCGCCCCCTTACTGACCGCTGATGGCGGTTTGCATGCCGCGCAGCAGGCCGTTGATGAAGGTCAGGCTGGCTTCGTAGTGCAGCGCATTCTCCGCATACGCGGCACGCTCGGTATCCATGTTGACGGTGTTGCCGTCCACCGCGGATTGGTATTCCTGCCGGTAACCGATGTGCGCCTCGAAACCGCCCGCACCGCCAAACGGCAGATGCATGGCCGAGGTCTGCGCCATCGGCAACCCACCACCCGAGCCACCCATGGCATTAGCCAGTGCGCTGCGGAAATCGATGTCGCGCGCCTTGTAGTCGGGGGTATCCGCGTTGGCGATGTTCGACGCCAGCAATTCCTGACGGCGAGCCTGCAGATTGATTGCGATCTGGTTGAATCGCAGTGCGTCGTCCAGCAGGGCTTTCATGCGTCACCTCTTTCGTCCGGCGTCCCCTGGCAGACAAGTGGCCTGGAGACAACTGCCCTATTGCAGCTTTCGTGCCAGCATCGTATGCCCCGAGTCGTTGCGCTCTTAGGCCGATAAGGCATGGCTTTACCGGCCAATTTCGCCGCTTCGGCCACCGCCCGGCAGCCACAGGCGGCAGAACTTGCCGCTCCACGGCACCCCCATGCGCGGCAAGCGCCTTGCCCATGCGCGCCGGGCGTGCTGGAATGCCGCCATGCTTCGCAAACTCCACGTCCTCTTGATCGCGCTGTGCGCGGCCTCTCTGCCCGCCGCCGCACAGCAAGCAGCCGAGCCGGTCGAAGCTGCCGCCCACGCACTGCTCGAACGCGAAACCGCCGGCCTGCCAGGCCGCAGCGCAATCACGCTGGGGCAACTCGACCCCGCCAATCGCCTGCCCCCTTGCGCCGATCTGCGCGCGTTCCTGCCCAGCGGCACGCGCGCCTGGGGCAACATCAACATCGGTGTGCGCTGTGATTCGCCGGTGGTGTGGACGGTGTATCTGCCCGCCCGCGTGTCGGTATTCACCGATTACCTTGTCACCCGCAACGCGCTACGCCCCGGCCAGATCATCGGGCCGAACGACGTCGCCCTCGAAGAAGGCGACCTTGCCGCCCTGCCGCCCGGCACGCTGACCGACCCGTCCCGCGCCATCGGCGTCCATGCGCGCCAGGCAATTGCCTCCGGCCAGCCGTTGCGCATGGATCAGTTGCGCCTGCCGCCGGCCGTCGAACAAGGCCAGATCGTGCGTGTGGTCGGCAGTGGCACCGGCTTCAACGTGGCCGCCGAGGGGCGTGCAATGAATCGCGCAGGTGACGGTGAATCCGTGCGTGTGCGCCTCACCAACGGGCAGATCGTCACCGGCACGGCGCGCGCCGGCGGCGTCGTGGAAATGCGCTTCTGAGCGAAAACGTGCGATCATCGCCGGCAGCGCGGGCGACGGCACCGCGGGCGCCTCGCAGCGCCAACGAATTAATTCGCTAAAGTTTTTCGCTGGATGGCCGTCTACTCCTATCAGGAGACCCTCAAGGGCTGCATTTGGAGCATTGACGTGAAAATCGAAGGAACCAGCAAAGGTCTGCTTCCGCCGCAAACGGGCGAGAGCCGCACCCGCAACACCCCCCAGCAACCGGCCACGTCCGGTTCGCCTGCATCCACCGTCGAGATTTCCTCGATGTCGCCCAGCCTCGCGCGCGCCGAAGCCTCCATGGCTTCCACGCCGGTGGTCAATCAGGCGCGCGTCGACGAGATCCGCCAGGCCATTCAGGACGGGCGCTTCAAGATCGACGCCAACCGCATTGCCGATGGCCTGCTCGACAGCGTGCGTGAAATGCTCGGCCGCGAGAAAGCATGATTTCACCCACTGCACGCACTCGTTTCGCCCACGCCGTCGAGAATGAACTCGCGGTGCTTGAGCGCTTCGAGAAGCTGCTGCAGCGTGAGCAAGCCCTTCTCGTTGCAGGCGACACCGAGGCGCTGATCGCATTGACGCCGCAAAAGACCGAACTGCAACAACAACTCCAACGTCAGCATGATCAGCTCGTGCAATTGCTCGGGCATGAACGCATCGCCATCAATGCCGACGCCGTTCGCAGCTTCTGCCAGGGCCTGCCCGAAACCGGCGCGCGTTGGGAGCGCATTCTCGAGCTCGGCGCCGAGGTCCAGGCACTGAACGAACTCAATGGCAAGCTCATCCTCGAGCGCATGCAGAACAACCAGGCAGCGCTCACCGCCCTGCTGTCCGCCGCGGGCCAGCCCGCCCTGTACGACGCCGAAGGCGCCGCCCGCCCGACTGGGCGCGGCCGTCACCTCGGCAGCGCCTGAACCACACCTCCAACTCGTTTTGCCGCTTGCGGTAGGCACCCGCCCCTTGCAGCGGTTATGCTTGTGCGCCGCCACACGCCTTGCCTGAACTCGCCTCAGCGCTCTCCGCCGGCGATGTATTGCAAGGCCGCAACGCAGCACACCTGGAGGCCGGCACGGGGCGAGCACCGCGCAACACGCGCGACTCGCCCCGGCAGCAATTTGTTCAGCGTTTTCCCACGGAGCACCTGCGCACTCATGACAGGCAAGACCTACGACGAATCTTCGTTCCGCGTTCTCAAGGGCCTTGAGCCGGTCCGCGAGCGTCCGGGCATGTACACCCGCACCGACTCGCCTGCCCACATCGTTCAGGAAATCATCGACAACGCCGCCGATGAGGCACTGGGCGGCTTCGCGAAGAAGATCCACGTCACCTTGCACCTGGATGGCTCCGTCACCGTGGCCGATGACGGCCGCGGCATCCCCGTCGGCCTGCACCCTGAAGAAGGCGTGCCGGTAGTCGTGCTGGCGTACACGCGACTGCACGCCGGCGGCAAGTTCGACAAGCGCGAGGGCAACAGCGCCTACGCGTTCTCGGGCGGTCTGCACGGTGTCGGCGTGGCCGTGACCAACGCGCTGTCGACGCGCATCGAGGTCGAGGTCAAACGCGAAGGCAAGATTCATCGCATCGACTTCAGTGAGGGCGGCGAGCACATCGGCGACATCCGCATCGAAGGCGACTGCGGGCGCCAGAGCGGCACCCGCGTGCGCGTGTGGCCTGACCCCAAATACTTCGAAGCCCCGCGCGTGCCACTGGGCGAACTCGAACGCCTGCTGCGCAGCAAGGCCGTGCTGCTGCCCGGCGTCTCGGTGCGCCTCGACACCGAACAAGCCAGCGGCCCGGCGCGCACCAAGACTTGGAGCTACCCCGAAGGGCTGGCCGGTTACCTGCGCGAACTGGCGGGCGATACCGAACCTGTGGCGCCCATCTATCACGCAGAAAGCTACGCCGGCAAAGACGACCCCAGCTACGCAGTGGGCGAAGGCGCGGCTTGGGCCATCGCCTGGCTGGAACAGGCCGTGCCCAGCGAATCCTATGTAAACCTCATCCCCACGGTGGCCGGCGGCACGCATGAATCGGGGCTGCGCGCGGGCGTGTTTGAAGCCGTCAAATCCTTCATCGACCACCACGCCTTGCTGCCACGCGGCGTAAAGCTGCAGCAAGAGGACGTGTGCGGGCGCATGAGCTTCGTGCTCTCCGCTCGCCTGCTTGACCCTCAGTTCCAGGGACAGGTGAAGGAAAAGCTCAACTCGCGCGAGGCCGTGAAGCTCGTCTCGACGCAGATTCGCGACCCCTTCGAGATCTGGCTCAGCAACCACGTCGAAGCCGGCCGTGCGATTGCCGAGCTGTCGATCAAGCAGGCGCTGGCACGCCAGAAAAACGCTCAGAAGGTCGAGAAGAAAAAGACCTCTGGCGTGGCCGTGCTGCCGGGCAAGCTGTCCGACTGCGAATCCGAAGACATCACCCAGAACGAACTCTTTCTGGTCGAAGGCGATTCGGCCGGCGGCTCGGCCAAAATGGCCCGCAACAAAGAAACCCAGGCCATCCTGCCGCTGCGCGGCAAGGTGCAGAACGCCTGGGAGATCGACCCCGACCGCCTGCTCGCCAACAACGAGATTCACGACATCGCCGTGGCGCTCGGCGTAGATGCCCACAGCGCCGACAGCACGCCGGACCTGTCCGGCCTGCGCTACGGCAAGGTGGTGATCATGTCAGACGCCGACGTCGACGGCGCCCATATCCAGACGCTGTTACTGACGCTGTTCTTCCGCCACTTCCCGAAGCTCATCGAGCGCGGCCACGTGTATATCGCCCAGCCGCCGCTGTATCGCGTCGACGTGCCCGCCCAAGGCAAGAAACGCCCGGCACGACGTCTGTACGCACTCGACGACGGCGAGCTCACCGCCATCCGCGACCGCGTGGTGCAAGAGGGCGTCAAGCTCGACGCCCTCGAAGTCGGCCGATTCAAAGGCCTGGGCGAGATGAACCCCGAGCAATTGCGCGAAACCACCATGGACCCGGCCACCCGCCGGGTGCTGCCGGTGCACGTGCGCCCCGGCGCCTTCGACGACACGCTGAAAATGTTCACCCTGCTCATGGGCAAGGGCGAGGCCTCCGGCCGCCGCGCGTGGATGGAAGAAAAAGGCGACAGCGTCGAGGCGGATGTATAGCGCCGACATCGCAATTCGCTGACCTCATCACGACCGTCCCCCCTCACGGCGCAACGATACCTACTCACGATACATCTCAAGGTTTATACTCAGTCCCACACTCATCGGGAGGCTGCCATGGATACTGCCAAGCTCTTCGTCACAGGCCGCAGCCAGGCCGTACGCCTGCCCAAGGAGTTCCGCTTCGAAGGCAATGAGGTGTTCATCAAACGCGTCGGTGATGCGGTCGTGCTGCTGCCCCGTCATGGCTGGGGCACCCTTTTTTCAGCGCTTGATCAATTCGAGTCCGATTTCCGCATCGAACGCGAACAGCCTTCGCAAGCCGAGCGCGAGGCGCTGCTGCCGTGAGGTTGATGCTCGATACCAACATCTGCATTTACCTGATCAACCAGCGTCCACCAAACGTCCGCCCCCACTTCGAGCAACACCCTGTCGGAGAAATCGGCATCTCCGTCATCACGGCGTGTGAACTTGCCTTCGGAGTCGCCAAGACCGGCTCTGCACGCAATCGCGCAGCGCTGGAAACCTTCCTGCTCCCACTCCAGATTGCCCCCTTCGACGACACCGTGATCTGGCGCTACGCGCAACTGCGCGCAGAACTTCAGCGCAGCGGAAAACTGATCGGCGCGCTGGACATGCAGATCGCCGCCCACGCGCTGCAACTGGGCTGTACGCTGGTCACCAACAACACCCGCGAATTCGAACGCATCCCAGGCCTTTCGCTGGAGAACTGGGCTCTGCCGATGATTAACGAACCGCCCGCTTCCTATATTTCCGCCACATGACCGATCACACCGACGAACTCCTCGACCCAACGCCCCCCGCCCCGCCGGAAGAGCCCCCCGTGCAGGAGCTCGGTGACGACGCGCTGCCGCTTGATCGCTTCGCTGAGCAGGCCTATCTGGCCTACGCCATGAGCGTGGTGCGCTCGCGGGCGCTGCCGCAGGTCGAAGACGGCCTTAAGCCCGTGCAGCGACGCATCCTGTACGCAATGAACGAAATGCGCCTGTCAGCCACCTCCAAGCACGTCAAATCGGCGCGTGTGGTGGGTGACGTCATCGGCAAATACCACCCGCACGGCGATTCGTCGGTGTACGACGCCATGGTGCGCGTCGCACAGGATTTCTCGCTGCGCTACCCGCTGGTCGATGGCCAGGGCAACTTCGGCTCGCGTGACGGCGATTCGGCTGCGGCCATGCGCTACACCGAATGCCGCCTCACGCCGATTGCCGATCTGCTGCTGTCCGAGATCGACCGCGGCACGGTCGACTTCCTGCCCAACTACGACGGCGCTTTCCATGAGCCGCAGTTTTTGCCGGCGCGCCTGCCCTTCGTGCTGCTCAACGGCGCCTCCGGCATCGCGGTGGGCATGGCCACCGAGATCCCGCCGCACAACCTCACCGAAGTCGCCGAAGCCGCCTGCGAGTTGATCCGCAACCCCGACGCGGGGCTGGACGATGTGCTCAAGCTGCTCCCCGGCCCCGACTACCCCGGCGGCGGGCAGATCATCTCGTCGCCAGAAACCATCCGCGACGCATACGCCTCCGGCCGTGGCAGCCTGCGCCTGCGCGCCCGCTGGCATTTCGAAGAGCTCGCGCGCGGCCAGTGGCGCGTCATCGTCGATGAACTGCCGCAGGGTGTGTCCACCGCGCAGGTGTTGTCGGAAATCGAGACGCTCACAAACCCTCAGCCGCGTGCCGGCAAGAAAGACGTCTCGCAAGAGCAGAAGAACCTCAAGCAACTGGTGCTCGGCGCGGTCGAGTCCGTCCGTGACGAATCGAGCGACAAGGCGCCGGTGCGCCTCGTGCTGGAGCCGCGTTCCAGCCGCATCGACCGTGACGAGTTCATGGCCATCCTGCTCGCGCATACTGCGCTGGAGACGTCGAGCTCGATCAACATGACCATGATCGGCCGCGACGGTCGCCCGCAGCAGAAGAACCTCGTGCAGGTGCTGCGCGAATGGATCGACTTCCGCTACGTCACCGTCGAGCGCCGCACGCGGCACCGCTTGAGCGAAGTCGACCGGCGCATCCACATCCTCGAAGGCCGCATGATCGCCTACCTCAACATTGAGGAAGTGATCCGCGTCATCCGCGAATCGGATGAACCCAAACCGGCGCTGATCGAAGCCTTCGGCCTTACCGAAGTGCAAGCCGAAGACATCCTCGAAATCCGCCTGCGCCAGCTCGCACGCCTCGAAGGCATCCGCATCGAGAAAGAGCTGAACGAGCTGCGCGAAGAGCGCGAAGGTCTACAGACCCTGCTCGACAGCCGCAGCGCGATGACCCGCCTGATTCTCAAGGAAATCCGCGAAGACACGAAAAAATACGGCGACGAGCGCCGCACCGTGATCGAAGCCGTCGCCGCTGTCGCGCCGGCCGAAATCAGCGTGCCGGACGAGCCGGTCACCGTCGTCGTATCCCACAACGGCTGGGTACGCGCACGCCAGGGGCACGGCATCGACCCCGCCACCATCTCGTACAAGGCCGGCGACCACGCCTTTGCCGTTATCGAGACACGCACGGTGTGGCCGCTGATCGTGATCGACACCAAGGGCCGCGCCTATACGGTGAAGGTTTCGGACCTCCCCGGCGGGCGCGGCGATGGCACCCCCATCACCACCCTCGTCGAATTCCAGGATGGCGCCAAGCTCGCGCGGCTCGTGTCTGCCGCACCCGAAACCAGCTGGCTCTTCGCAAACTCCGGCGGCTACGGCTTCATCTGCACCGTCGGCGACGCCAGCAGCCGCCAACGTGCCGGCAAGGCCTTCATGACGCTGGAGAAAGGCGACAAGGTGCTCGAGCCCGCCCCGGTGCTGGGGGACTGGATCGCCTCGGTTTCCGAGAACGGCCGCATCCTGGTGTTCGGCCGCAGCGAAATGAAAGTGCAGGCCGGCGGGCGCGGCGTGATCGTGATGGGCCTCGACGAAGGCGAGTCACTCGCGGCCGTGGCCGTGCCTGCAGCCGACGCCTCGCTGACCGTCGTCGGCACCGGGCGTGGCGGCAAGACCACTGAACTGGAAATCAAACCTGGCCAGATCGAAGGGCTACGCTTCCGCCGCGCGCGCAAGGGCAACGTGCTGAACCGCAACCTGCGGCCCATTGCACTTCGCTGACGTCACAATTCGCTGCGAGCATCACGGCCTACCGCCCTAAACGCAAAACGCCGCGATTCGCGGCGTTTCTGCTTTCGCTACAGCAGCACTTCCGGAGGGATTCCCCGTCGCTTGATCGACTGGCGCAACTGCCCCAGCGCTTCCAACTGAATCTGCCGCACGCGCTCTCGCGTCAAGCCAAGCTGCGCTGCCAGCTCTTCCAGCGTCATGATCTCGCACTCGCCGATGCCGTAGCGGTGGCGGATCACCGTGCGCTGCTTCTCCGTGAGCTTGCCGATCCAGTCACGCACCAGGTCTTCGACCTCGTGACCCTGGATCGCCAGATCGGGGGGGTTGGCCTGATCGTCGGCCAGTGACTCGCCGATTGACAGGCTAGGGTCGATATCCAGCGGAGCATCGAGCGAGGCGGTGTGTTCGCCAAGCGTCAGCAGGCCACGCACCTCATCAACACTTTTTCCTGTGGCCTCTGAAACCTCTTCCAGCGTGAACTCACCGTTCCCCAGAGCCGCCAGCTTGCGCTGGGCACGCAGCACCTGGTTGAGCTCCTTCACAACGTGCACGGGCAGGCGAATGGTGCGCGACTGGTTCATGATCGCGCGCTCGATGTTCTGGCGAATCCACCACGTCGCGTAGGTCGAGAAACGGAAGCCGCGCTCGGGGTCGAACTTCTCCAGAGCGTGCATCAGGCCGAGGTTGCCCTCCTCGACCAGATCAAGCAGCGGAATGCCGCGATTGAGGTAATGCTTGGCGATGTTCACAACGAGGCGCAGATTGCGCTCGATCATGATCTGGCGGGCTTCGAAATCGCCGGTTTTGACGCGGCGCGTGAGCACGCCCTCTTCCTCTGCCGTCAGCAGAGGGTTGGCACCGATTTCATTGAGGTAAATCTGGGTGACGTCGCTGAGAAACTCGTTCTCGGCAACTGCGCGAGCAGCCGGTTCGCCGACGACTTCGACCTCGGGCGGCTGATCCGGCTCGTTTACAACGTCTTCCTCGTCGTCATCGGCCGGATCGTACATGCCACCTCCGTCGTGTCAGCGCGCCTGCAGATACTGCATCGGATCAACCGGGCGACCCTGCCTGCGAATCTCGAAGTGCAGCTTGGGTCGATCGGTATCGGTACTGCCCATCTCGGCGATCTTCTGCCCTTGCGTAACCTTGTCACCCTCTTTCACCAGCAGGGTCTGGTTGTGCGCGTAGGCGGTGTAGTAATCGCCGTCGTGGTTGATGATGACCAGTTTTCCATAGCCACGCAAGCCGCTGCCAGAGTAGGCCACGCTGCCGGCTGCGGAGGCCACCACCGGGTCGCCCGGCTTGCCGGAGATGTCGATACCCTTATTCCCCGACTCGTCGAACTTATCGATGATCTGGCCACTTGCGGGCCACATCCAGGCCACCGGCTTGGACGGATCGGGCTTGGCCGGGGCGGGGATGGGTTCGGTCGGCTGGGCCGGCGCAGCCCCCTGTGCACTCGGGTTGACCGCTGCCCAGGCTTGATCCGAGAACGGCACCGTGCCGCCAATGGGCTCATTGATCTGCGACGGCGCTCCCGCCACGGGGCCGCCCAGATCGCCGCTCATGTCGATCGGCTGGATCACCACGCCGCCGTCAGCAGGCAGAGCCGCGGTGGCATCCGGCGGAGCGATCACCAGACGCTGCCCCACGCGAATCTGGTTGGGGTCGGTGAGGTTGTTCAAACGCACGAGGTCGGCAACGCTGCGGTTGTAGGTGCGACTGATGCCGAGCAGGGTCTCACCCGGCCGCACCACGTGATACGTGCCATCCGGCGAAGCAGGCTGGGTGGTGTGGCCCGGCGGGCCACTACGCACCGGCGCGGGAGTCTGCGAAAGACAACCCGTCAGCACGACCGCCGAAGCGAGCAGACCGAGCAGACTCGGCAAACGATACGCAGTATTCAAATTATTCATTCCAATCCTTCCAGCAAAGGCACGAAGCGAACACCTTCATGCCGGCTCAGCTTGAATCCGTCGCGCCCGCGCTCGATCATCACGAGCGACTGTTCAGCGCCATTGCCCACCGGCACGAGCAAACGGCCGCCGGGCGCCAATTGATCTTTCAGAGCCTGCGGCACGTCACGCGCCGCCGCCGCTACGATGATGGTGTCGAAGGGCGCCGCCTCTGGCAAGCCCATTCCACCATCAGCATGTTTCAACCTCAGGTTCGCCCGCCGCAACGGCCGCAGATTCTCCTTTGCCCGCTCAAGCAGCGGCCGGATGCGCTCCACCGCGAACACTTCGCTGGCCAGAAACGACAGCACGGCAGCTTGGTAACCACACCCTGCACCGACCTCCAATGTGCGCCCAAGTTCGCGCCCCGTGCGCAACATCTCGATCATGCGCGCCACCACATAGGGCTGCGAGATGGTCTGCTGGAAGCCGATCGGCAGGGGCGTGTCGTCATACACGCTGAACGACAGCCCTTTGTCCACGAACGCCGCGCGCGGCACGCGCAGCATCGCCTCAAGCACTTTCTCGTCGCGAATGCCTTGCTGTCGCAAGCGCTCGATCATGCGCGCAAGTGCGCGGTTACCAGCCGGATGCCCCTGCAAACCCATGTCAGGCTTCCAGCCACTCGACCACGGCCGGCATCTGGCCGTTGTGGGTCAGATCCATGCGCAGCGGCGTAACCGACACGAAGCCTTGCTCGACCGCATTGAAGTCGGTGCCTGCTCCCGCGTCGGCCGCCTTGCCGGCAGGGCCGATCCAATACACGGTCTCGCCCCGCGGATTATTGCCGCGAATCACCGGCTCGGCCTTGTGGCGTTTGCCAAGGCGCGTCACGCAGGTGCCGCGGATGGATTCAAAGGGCACGTCGGGAATATTCACGTTCAACAACACCGGCTCACGGAACGGTGTGGCAATGAAACGCGCCACCAGATCGCGCGCCACCCGCGCAGCCGCACGAAAATCAGTAGCCGAATGGCTGGCCAGTGAAAACGCAATGGACGGCACACCCAGCAAAAAGCCTTCGGTGGCTGCCGCCACAGTGCCGGAATAAATCGTGTCGTCGCCCATGTTGGCGCCGTGATTGATGCCGGACACAACCATGTCCGGCAGGTGATCGAGCATGCCCGTGACCGCCAGATGCACGCAGTCGGTGGGGGTGCCATTCACGAAATGAAAACCGTTCGCCGCACGGCGCAGTGACAACGGGCGATCCAGCGTCAGCGAATTACTCGCGCCACTGCGATCCCGCTCCGGGGCAACCACGGTGATGTCACCAAGCTCATGCAGCGCATCGGCAAGCGCGGCCAGTCCGGGAGCGAAGTAGCCGTCGTCGTTGCTGATGAGAATGCGCATGGGAAAAATGCGGTGCGCCGCAGCGCACGCCTTGATGATTCTGCAGCCGAAGAGTCTAGCACAGCCAGCCGCGACGACCTTCGCCTCCCGGCCTGTGCCCGTTCAATTTACACATGCCACCGGCTCACCCGCGTCGGCCGACACGCCGCAAAACATAAACACTGGCATGTCGCAGCCCCAGAGCCAAAACGGAAAATTCCAGACAAAAAAACGGGCACCGAAGTGCCCGTTTCTGCTTCAAACCGTCAGGAGACGATTAGAAGGCGTGACGCAGACCGACAGCCATACCGCTGGTGAAGCGAGCAGTACCGCCATTGACCGGATCAGTTTCCGTAGTGCCGCTCACACCGTAGAAGCCATCACCCGCGCTGTTGGTCTTGACTTTGGCGTAGGTAGCATAGACAGCAGTGCGCTTGGACAGGCTGTGCAGATAGCCGACGGTGTACTGCTGGGCCTTGCGGTCGGAAGCACCCGAGAAGTCCGCCTTGGTACGAGCGTAGGAGGCCAGAACTTTGCCGCGCTCACCCACCGGGATCACAGCACCCAGCAGCCAGCTCTTGGATTTATCAAGAGCCACAGCAGTGTCGTCGTTCTTGGTCTGGCTATAGCCCAGGCTCAGGTCGACCACGCCGAAATCGTAGCTACCGCCGAGGTTGTAGCGCTTGATATCGTCGTCGCTATAACGCTCGTAGGCACCACCAACGGTCAGCGGACCGTTCTTGTAAACCGGGGTGATGCTCCAGCCACGGCTATTCGCATCGCCAGTACCTTTGACGCGAGCAGCTTCGTCACCGTCGACGTTGCGGGAGTAGGCACCGCTCACGGTCAAGCCGCCGAACGACGGGGTGCGGTACATCACTGCGTTGTCGTAACGACTGGTCTGGGAAACAACGTTCTGGTTGCTACCGAAGCCGGTGGCGCCGAACGGATCCAAGCCGGTCCAGAAAGCACGGGACGGGTTGAAGTCACGACCCAGCCACACGCGGCCGAAACCACCTTCCAGACCCAAGAACGCTTGACGATCAGAGGCTGACAGGTCGGAGCTACGATCCGGGTTCAGTTGGTTCTCGATCGTGAAGAAGGCTTTCAGGCCGTTGCCCAAGTCTTCCGTACCACGGAAGCCGAGACGGCTGGTGGCGCTCTGGCTGCTATCGACGCCGCTGCGGTTCTTCAGACCACGGTGAGCGCCGCTTTCCTGGCTACTGGACTGGTGCGTGAAGCCCAGATCCATGATGCCGTAGATCTGCACGTTCGACTGGGCGAACGCCGGAGCGGACACGAGGCCAGCAACCGCCAGGGCGATGAGTTTCTTTTGCATTGAAATTCCCCTCTAGATTCAGTTCTAAACCAGCAGCGCTTGCTGGTCGCACTTACCTCTCGTTCGAGAAGCTGGAGCCGATTGTGCTCAAGCGCCGCACGACACAGCAAGCGCAGAAACACTTTCCGCCTGAGTTACAGCCCACACTGTTGCAGACGAACAACAAAGTCGGCCATGCAACCGCTAAAGCGGGCAGTTAAAGGCATTCGAGGCGAGCCCGCCGCTACACACCTTCCGCGCCACGCCAGCTCCCGCGGACACCACCGAGCACTCGCAAGAACTCCGCTCTTATAAGGGCCTGGGTATCGACCGCCTCAAACGCGACTCGGCCACGCCTACCGGCCCAGCCCGTGCAACTGACCCAACGACTCATCGATGGGCGACTTGAGCAGCGCCAACGGAGGCGGCTTGCCGTTCGCGCCTCAAGCTTTATGTAAAGGGAAGCATGTTCGGCAAGACACGCCAGCCGCACGCATCAGGGCTTCAGCCGAAGTTCTGACATCTGCTCTTTGCCTCGTTCTCGCGACCAGAGGGAATTCATACCGGGCATTTGAGCGGCACCACCTCACTACGCAGACTTTAGCGACCGGCCCCTGCGCACCAGCCATTCACCGCGATTCTCGCGGCATCCTGAAAATGCCGCGCATCGAATTGCCGGTGGAGCAACAAGCAGGCTTCCCACGAACAGCGTGGACCGAGCAACAGGACCTTGCCCATGGAGGGCACGGAATGCCGGCTCGAGCCCGCCACGGCACTTCGGCCGCATGTCAGGCACCTTCGCCACCACCCCTCAAGCGCCCGCCCGCCACGAGTCAGCGCAGCCAGCACCGTCAGCCCACCCCGGATGGAAGTTGATGTGCAGCAACGCCTCATTCGGGGACATGGAGCACCACGCTGACGGCATGCGGGAACGCATCCTATGCACTCTACCTGAACACAGGTCAAAAAACCGCTTGTGTTCGCCCACGCGCCCACGCATACTGCGCCCGCGGGTTTTCAAAGTACGACAGCTCTTACGCAGTACCTCGCGGTATACGGTTTGTGCTCCTCGCCTTGATTCTCGTACTACCCGGGCTTTTGCCCACGTTTCATATAAATCATTGCAAGGAAATACATACCATGGCTCAAGGTACCGTTAAGTGGTTCAACGACGCTAAAGGCTTCGGCTTCATTACCCCGGCTGACGGTGGCGAAGACGTCTTCGCTCACTTCTCCGCCATTCAGGGCAACGGCTTCAAGTCGCTGGCCGAAAACCAGAAAGTTTCGTTCGACATCGTCAGCGGCCCGAAAGGCAAGCAGGCAGCGAACATTCAGCGCCTCGACGACTGATTTACGTCGCACGCTGAAGCAGAAAAGCCCGGGTAGCCGGGCTTTTTTACGTTCACACGCGAGGAAATGGGCTGGGTGCATGCACCGGGCGCGCGTGGGCGGGTTGATCCGGATAGCTGCAGGTCGCCGTCGCGCCGATGGCGCAATGCAACAGCAGCAGAGGCGCCGTACCGACCGTAACTGCAAGCATAACGCGGCAATCTGCTGAGGTGCCACGTGCAAGCGCTGCGAGATTGCCGCGTCGCTTCGCTCCTCGCAATGACTAGGATTGAGGCGGGTTGGGTCTGTGCAGCTCGGCGCCCGCTGAAGGCGAAATGCGACGTGGGCGGTCGTGCCTGGCGCGGACGTCGCAATTCGCCTTCGGCTCACCACCACCTACAAGAGCGGGGGTGCCCGCCGCGCGCTAGAATCCTCCCCTTTCTGAAGGGTTCTCATGGCGCAGCATCACGGCCCCATCGGGGTGTTCGATTCGGGTATTGGCGGGCTGACGGTGGTTCGTGCGCTGATGGACCGCCTGCCTTTCGAGAACATCGTGTATTTCGGCGACACCGCCCGCGTGCCGTATGGCATCAAGTCGGTGGACACCATCCGCCGCTTCACCGGCGAGATCACTCGTTTTCTGATGCAGCGCGACGTCAAGATGCTGATCGTGGCCTGCAACACCATGGCCGCCGTGGCCGCCGACGTGGTACGCGAGCATGCCGGAGAGGTGCCGGTGATCGACGTAATCGAAGCCGGCGCGCAGGCGGCGCTGGCTCAGTCGATCACGCGCCGCGTGGGCGTGATCGGCACACCGACCACAATCAACAGCAACGCCTACGCATTGCGGATGCATGCGCTCGACCCGGCCGTAAAAGTCCATTCGTCGGCCTGCCCGCTGTTCGTGCCGCTGGTGGAAGAAGGCTGGCTGGATCACCCGGTGACGCGCATGACGGCACGCGAATACCTCAAACCGGTACTGGCCGAAGAAGTAGACAGTCTGGTGCTGGGCTGCACGCACTACCCCTTGCTCAAGCCCCTGCTCAAGCGCGTGGCCGGCAAAGGCGTGCATCTGGTGGACTCGGCCAGCACCACGGCCGAACTGGCTGCCGAGGACCTGCAGGCGCTTGGGCTGACACGCTCGGCCGGCACGCCCGACCACCGCTTCTACGTGACGGACATACCGCTGCGCTTTCAGACCATCGGGGAACGCTTTCTCGGCCGTGCGTTGGGCAAAGTGGAACGGGTGGATTGGAGCGAGTAATACTGCTCGCGGGCAAGCTTGGCGAGGGCGCCGGAATTCGCTTTGCTCATGGCAGGGGTTGTATGGGGCCTGACGTCGCAATTCGCTGCGCTCATCACGACCTACAAAACCATACCTAAAACGCCTCTGGAGGGCGTAGGTCGCGTTGAGCCAAAGACGAAATGCGACGAGGGCAGTTGCATCGGGCGCCGACTAAGTGCCCCCGGTGGCAACCGGGCGAGACGGATCGGCGCACCATTCGCTCCATGAACCTGGATAGAGACGGGCACCGGCCAACCCGGCGATTTCCATGGCCAGCAGGTTGTGGCACGCGGTAACGCCGGAGCCGCATTGATGTACCGCCTCGGCAGGTGACCGGCCACCCAGCAGGGCTTCGAACTCTGCGCGTAATTCGCTTGCCGGACGGAAGCGACCGTTGGCGAGGTTGTTGCGGAAGAAGCGGTTGATGGCGCCGGGAATATGCCCACCGACGGGGTCGAGCGTTTCGTTCTGACCGGCGAATCGATCCGACGCACGGGCGTCGATCAACACGATTTCATTACGCTTCAACGCGTCCTGCAGCGCCACGGCATCCATCGTGGCACCAAGTCGCCCTGGAAACGGATAGGTGGCGGGCGGCAGCGAACGGGACTGCGCTTCCACCGGAAGGCCCTCAGCTGACCATGCGGGAAAGCCGCCGTCGAGCACCGCCACGCTGCGGTGACCGATCCAACGCAGCATCCACCACAGGCGCACGGCCACGGCAGAGCCTTGCGCATCGTAGGCCACCACGATGTCGTCGGGGGCGATGCCCAAGGCGCCAAGGCGCGCCGCGAACGCTTCTGGCTCGGGCAAGGGGTGACGCCCGTTACGGCCACTCTTTGCGCCTGACAGATCGTCATCAAGGTGCATGAAGATCGCGCCGGGGATATGCGCCTGCCCGAACGCGCGGCGACCGGCATCGAGATCGGCCAGATCATGGCGGCAATCGACGATGCGCAGCCGCGTATCACCGAGAGCCGCCGCCAACTCGGCCGTGCCAATCAACGGACCCGCGAGCTTCACGCCAAGGCCTCGGGCGGCATTTCGAGCCAGCGCTGGGCCTCACCCTCTTCTTCGAACACCTGCACTTCGGCATCGATGAAGATCTGGGTGATCCAGGCACTCCAGCTCATCCACTGACTGTCGGTGAGCACCGCGATGCGACGAAAATCGCGGCGATGCTCGCGCGTGAACTTGAGGTCTTCCCACACCACATCAAGCGTGAAACCGGCCATCTGGCGCAAGTCGATGAACATGTCGACAGGGCCTTCAAAGCGCGCCTTGTAGTTGAAGAGCTCTTCGAACTCCCGGTAATCGCTCAGCGTGAATTCGCCGAACACGGCAATCGAGATCTTCTCGGGGCTGTGATCAATCGTGATCATGGTGGTCTCCACTCGTTGTCGTGAGGACCACTATAGGGCGCCCGGCGCAGGCCGTCGAGAGGCAAGCAGCCCGACCAGTTGCCCTGCACGGCCCACTCCCCTAGCCTACAAACCATCGCTACCGCGGGAGCATTCCATGAGCTATCTGCTGGCACTCGACCAAGGCACGACCAGCTCGCGTGCCATGGTGTTCGACGATCACGGGCGGGTGCGCAGCGTTTCGCAGCGCGAGTTTCGCCAGCACTACCCACGGCCGGGGTGGGTCGAGCACGACGCGCATGAGATTCTCACCACGCAGCTCGACTGCGCACGCGCCGCGATTGCCGAGGCCGGCATTGCGCCCAGCGCCATCTCGGCACTGGGCATCACCAACCAGCGTGAAACCACGGTGGTATGGGACCGCGCTACAGGGCGCGCCATCGCCCCGGCCATCGTCTGGCAAGACCGTCGCACGGCGCCCGATTGCGACCGCCTGCGCGCAAACGGCCACGCCGAGGCGATCCGCGAGGCCACCGGGCTGGAGCTCGACGCCTATTTTTCGGCAACCAAACTGGCCTGGATTCTGCGCAATACACCGGGCGCCGGCGAGCGCGCGCGGCGCGGCGAGCTGGCCTTCGGCACAGTCGACAGCTGGCTGATCTGGCACCTCAGTGGCGGCGCGCTGCATGTAACCGACCCTGGCAATGCGTCACGCACCATGCTGTACAACATCCACACACAGACGTGGGATGAGAGGCTACTGGCCTTGTTCAAGATCCCGCCTGGGATGCTGCCCGACGTGGTCGACAGCATCGGCATATGCGGCCACACCCGGGCCGATGCGCTGGGCGCAGCCATCCCCATTGCCGGCATCGGCGGCGACCAGCAAGCCGCCACCTTTGGCCAGGCCTGCTTCACGCCTGGCATGGCCAAGCAGACCTACGGCACCGGCTGCTTCTTGCTGATGAATACCGGTGAAAGCGCCGTTGAATCCAGCAACCGCCTGCTCACGACGATTGCCTGGCAGCGTGCAGGGCGCGTCACCCACGCTCTCGAAGGCAGCATCTTCATCGGCGGCGCGCTGGTGCAATGGCTGCGCGACGGCCTGGGCATCATCGAGCACTCTTCGGACATCGAAGGCCTCGCCGCTTCGGTGCCGGACAGCGGCGGTGTGGTGCTGGTGCCAGCCTTCACCGGCTTGGGCGCGCCGTGGTGGGACGCCTATGCGCGCGGCACCTTGCTGGGCCTCACGCGTGGCACGGGCCGCGCCCACATTGCCCGCGCCGCGCTGGAAGCCATTGCGCTGCAGACGGTCGACCTGGTTGAAGCCATGAAGCGCGATGGCGCCGGCCCGCTACGCGAACTGCGTGTGGATGGCGGCGCAGCGGCGAATAACCTGCTGATGCAGATGCAGGCGGACCTGCTCGACGTATCCGTGGTGCGCCCGCGGATGCTTGAAACCACAGCTTTGGGGGCGGCCTGCATGGCTGGGCTGGGGGCAGGCATCTGGTCAGACGAAGCCGAGATCAGCGCCCAGTGGGTGGAAGCCGCACGCTTCGAACCGCGCATGAAAGCAGCCGAACGCAAGGCCTTGCTCGAGCGCTGGCATCGCGCGGTGGAGCGCGCACGGGGGTGGGCAGAAGAGTGATGGCGGGCGTTAGCGGGCGCGTCGAATTGCGGCACCTGCGCCCGATAGCTCCACCCATGTCGCATTTCGCATGCGGCTCAACGGCGACCTACGCGCTCCAGAACGGTGGGTGCCGAGCGGCTTCGTAGGTCGTGATGAGCGTAGCGAATTGCGACAGCAGCGCCGCCCCCCCAGACTGCGTCGGACGGCAACCTACGCGAGCGCCTTGGGCAGGCGAACGTGGGCGACCAGCCCCCCGCCTGCGGCATTCGAGAGCGTGACGTCACCGCCCTGCACGCGCAGCAGGTTACGCGCGATGGCGAGCCCGAGGCCGGTGCCGCCGGTCTCGCGGTTGCGTGAGGATTCGGTGCGGTAAAAAGGCTCGAACACGCGCTCGAACTCGTCGTCCGGCAGACCGGGGCCGTGGTCGCGAATGCTCACCTGCACGTCGTTTGACGTGGTGGTCACAGCAAGCTCGACGCGCCCACCGAACTTCACGCCGTTTTCGAGCAGATTCCACAACGAACGGCGCAAGGCCGTGGGGCGCACAAGACACACAGCCCGCTCCGCATCCGCCAGACTCACGTCCCAGCCAAGCTCCCGGGCGTCTTCTGCCAAGGTAGCCAGCAAGGCTGTGAGATCGAGGCGTTGCTCGGCCTCGCCGTTTTCCAGGCTGCGCGCATACGCCAGCCCTTCGCGCACCAGCGCCTGCATGTCGTCGAGGTCGGACTGGATGCGTGCCCGCAACGGCTCTTCGTCAATCTGCTCGGCACGCAGGCGCAAACGCGTGATCGGCGTCTGCAGATCATGCGAGATAGCGGCGAGGATGCGCGTGCGCTCGCCGATGTGCTCGCGGATGCGATGCTGCATCTGGCGAAACGCACCGGCGGCCTGAACCACCTCGGCCGGGCCATCGGCCAGCACCTCGCCCCGCTCGGGGTCTTCGCCGAGTGCGCGGGCTGCGTCGGCCAGCCGGGACAGCGGACGGGTGGCCACACGCACCGCCAGCCAAGACAACAGACCGATACCGGCAATCAAGGCGGCCAGCGCAGCGAGCACGCGCTGCGGCGAGGCCGGGCTGCGATCAGGCTGCGAGAGACTCGGCAGGCGCACGGAAAGCTCGGCGCCGTCCGCCAGTCGCACGACGGCAATCAGGCGTGGAGGCGGCGGCGGACGGCCGTCGCGTTCATGTTTCGGCGGGGGCGGCGGCGCATGCAGGTAAAGCTGCAACTCGCGGTCCGGCTGAGCACGCTCCAGGGCGTCGGTCAGCGGACCACGCCAGGCGGCCGGAGTGGTATCCGGCGGCAGGCCATCAAGCGAAAAACGCAAACGGCGCGTGCGCATGCTTTCGAGTTGCGCCCCGCGCTCGGCGGCGGGCAAGCGCTCAATGACATCGGCGACTGCGGCGACTTCGCGCGCAATGCCCTCGAACAACACGGTGCGGTCGAAGCGCTCGCGCTCACCGAGAAACAGCCAGAAACTCACACCCAGCACCACCGCGAGCCCGAGCAGCCAGATCAGCATGAGTCGCGCAAACAGGGTGCGGGGCAGCCTGATCATGCTTCGGGCTCTACATCGACGGCCAGCACGTAGCCGCCGTTGCGCACCGTTTTGATGATCGCCGGATCACGTGCATTATCCCCGAGGCGCTGGCGTAGCCGGCTCACCGCGAGGTCGATGGAACGATCGAATACCTCGGCATCGCGCCCGCGCGTGAGCTCCATCAGTTGATCACGGCTGAGCACGCGCCGCGGGTGCGACAGGAAGACGTTGAGCAGCCGATATTCAGCGCCGGAGAGCGGCACCGTTACCCCTTCGGCGTCGATCAGGTGACGGCCGACGCTGTCGAGCGTACGACCCGCGAAACTCAGTTTGCGTGGCACATCCGGCTCGTCGAGATTGGGCGGCAAGGCCCGTGCACGGCGCAGGATGGCACGGATGCGTGCATACAATTCGCGCGGCACGAAGGGCTTGGGCAAGTAATCGTCCGCCCCCATTTCGAGCCCGACGATGCGGTCCATTTCCTCGCCGCGTGCGGTGAGCATGAGTACCGGTGTCGCCACGTGCGGCCCGCCTGCACGCAACCCGCGGCAAAGGCTCAGACCGTCTTCGCCGGGCATCATGATGTCGAGCACGATGAGATCGATGCGATGGTGGTCGAGCGCCATGCGCATCTCGCGGCCGTTGCCGGCCACGGTGCAGCGCAGGCCTTGCTTGGTCAGGTAATCCGCCAGCAGATCGCGGATGTCACGGTCGTCGTCGACGATCAGGATGTGGTCGGCGGTTGCATTCATCGTGTGTGCTCTTGATCAGGACATTGCTTCACGACAAGCTTCGCGCAATTCGGGGGCGACGTTTGTACCGTGCTGTATCAACGCCCGATCATGTTGTCACGATGAATCAGTTCGGGCTCGTCGATGTAACCCAGCATGGCCTCGATGCGGTCGCTCGGCTGACGCGCGATGCGACGGCATTCCGAACTGCTGTAGTTGACCAAGCCGCGCGCAATCTCGTCACCACTGGCAGTGCGGCAGGCCACGACCGAGCCGCGTTCGAAATCGCCGAGCACCTCGACGACGCCCACCGGCAGCAGGCTGCGACCGCTTTTCAGAGCCTTGGCTGCGCCCTCATCGACGATCAGGCTGCCGGCCAATTGCAGGTGATCGGCGAGCCACTGCTTGCGCGCGGCCAGCGGTGTGCTGGTGGCATACAACAAGGTGCCCAGCGGCTCGGCCGCCGCGAGGCGGATGAGTACGTCAGGCTCGGCGCCGCTGGCGATGCAGGTGTGGGCACCGCTGCGGGCAGCACGCTGGGCCGCGCGGATCTTGGTGATCATGCCGCCCTTGCTGATGCCGGTGCCGGCGCCGCCGGCCATGGCTTCGTAGGCCTTGTCTTCGGCCTGCCCCTCGCTGACCAGCGTGGCGGATGGGTCACGGCGCGGGTCGGCGGTGTACAGGCCTTTCTGGTCGGTGAGGATCACCAGCGTCTCGGCTTCGATCAGGTTGGCGACCAACGCACCCAGGGTGTCGTTGTCGCCGAACTTGATCTCGTCGGTGACGATGGTGTCGTTCTCGTTGATGATCGGCACCACGCCAAGCTCAAGCAAGGTGTTGAGCGTGGAGCGGGCGTTGAGGTAACGCTTGCGGTCGGCCAGATCCTCGTGCGTGAGCAGGATCTGCGCGGTGTGCACGCCGTGCGCCGAAAAGGCCTCTTCGTAAGCCTCGACCAGCCCCATCTGCCCCACCGCCGCGGCGGCCTGCAGGCGGTGCATTTCATGCGGGCGCTTGTGCCAGCCCAGACGCTGCATGCCGGCCGCAATGGCGCCGGAAGACACCAGCACCACCTGCTTGCCGGCTGCACGCAGCGCGGCGATCTGCCGTGCCCAATCGGCCATCGCGGCCTTGTCGAGGCCGGTGCCGTTGCGGGTGACCAGCGCGCTGCCGACCTTGACGATCAGCCGGCGCGAAGAGCGGATTTTTTCTCTCATGTCGGTGACGATCGTCGAGAGTCAGTGATTGGGGGTGGAGTCTTCGTCCTGGTCGTCGACGTCGTCGAAGTCGAAGTCCGCATCGGCCTCATCGTCGCTCTCGGCGGAGGGCTCGGCCGGAGGATTGGCCAGCCGCTCGGCCTCCAGGCGCGCACGCTCGGCGTCGAGGAAATCCTGCAGCGCGTAGATCAGGCCGCGGCAGCCGTCGCCGGTGATGGCGGCGATCTCGAAATGACGCTCGACCGGGCCGTAGGCTTCGAGGAAGGCCGCCACGCGCTCGGCACGCTCTTCTTCGGCGATCAGATCGAGCTTGTTCAGCACCAGCCAGCGCGGCTTGTCGAACAGTTCCTGATCATAGCGACGCAACTCTTCGACGATGGCCTTGGCTTCGCGCACCGGGTCGGCCTCTGGATCGAACGGCGCCAGATCCACCAGATGGAGCAGTACGCGCGTGCGCTGCAAATGGCGCAGGAACTGATGGCCCAAACCGGCACCGTCCGCCGCACCTTCGATCAGGCCGGGAATGTCGGCGATCACGAAACTGCGCTCTTCCGTGGTACGCACCACGCCCAGGTTGGGATGCAGCGTGGTGAAGGGGTAATCAGCCACCTTGGGCTTGGCTGCGGAGACGGAGCGAATGAAGGTGGACTTGCCTGCGTTGGGCATGCCCAGCAGGCCGACATCGGCCAGCACCTTGAGTTCCAGGCGCAACATGCGCTGCTCGCCCTCTTCACCCATCGTGCGCTTGCGCGGTGCACGGTTTACGCTGGACTTGAAGTGGATGTTGCCCCACCCGCCACGCCCGCCGCGCGCGATCATGACCTTCTTGCCGTCCTCGTCGAGGTCGGCAATCAGATCACCCGTTTCAAAGTCGGTGATGACCGTGCCGACCGGCATGCGCAGCACGATGTCGCCGCCGCCCTTGCCGTAGCAATCGGCACCGCGGCCGTTCTCGCCGCGCTCGGCACGGAAGTGGCGCGTGAAGCGGTAGTCGATCAGCGTGTTGAGGTTGCGGTCGGCCTGCGCATACACGCTGCCGCCCTTCCCGCCGTCACCGCCGTCCGGCCCGCCGCGCGGCACGAATTTCTCGCGCCGGAAAGATGCGGACCCGTTGCCACCGTCACCGGCGACGACTTCGATACGCGCTTCGTCAAAGAATTTCATTATCTGTTCCGCTGTTGCTTGATCGCCGCTAGAACCCTAGCGAGCAGTGGGAGGGCAAGGGGCACGGAGCGCAGGTGCGAAACATACCGCGTTGGCAGGCGAGCACGTCGCAATTGGGCCATCCGACCGCGCAGCCGGTTTGAGTGGCGATCAAAACAAAAAAGCCCTACCGCAAGGATAGGGCTTTTCGGCGTCGGGAAGCGATCAGGCCGCGTTCGGGACGATCGTCACAACGCGACGCTTCTGGGCGCCCTTGACCGAGAATTGCACGGTGCCATCAGTCAGCGCAAACAGGGTGTGATCCTTGCCCATGCCGACATTGTCGCCCGGGTGATATTCAGTGCCACGCTGACGAATGATGATGTTGCCGGCGATGACCGCCTGGCCACCGTAGCGCTTCACGCCAAGGCGTTTTGATTCGGAGTCGCGACCGTTACGGGAACTGCCGCCGGCTTTTTTGTGTGCCATGTCGAATTACCTCCTGACTCAGGCCGAGATGGCTTCGATACGAAGCTCGGTGTAGTTCTGGCGATGGCCTTGACGCTTTTGGTAGTGCTTGCGACGGCGCATCTTGAAGATACGGATCTTGTCGTGACGACCGTGGGAAACCACGGTTGCCGTGACAGAGGCACCCACAACCAGAGGCGCGCCAATCTTGACGGACTCGCCTTCACCGACCATAAGAATCTGGTCGATGGTGATCTGGGAACCCACGTCAGCCGGTATCTGTTCTACTTTGAGTTTTTCGCCGGCGACGACGCGATACTGCTTGCCGCCGGTTTTTATGACCGCGTACATGGTGAAGCTCCAATTAATGGATTGGTGAAGCAAAGAATCGCGCATTTTGCCGGGCAAGTAGCGGATAGTCAAGGGGTTATACGCTGCTGAGCCGAGGCCGGGCGTGCGGCCAATGCGCTGACGGTGGTCACAGTGCGGGGGCGTCGCAGCCGGTCGCTTCGGCCGCGTGGTCGCTCTTTTCGAACTGACGGTCCGCTACCGCTAGGGAGTTTCAAGGCGACTACTTCTTGTTGTGCTGCCGCGAGTTCGTTTGTTTGGCCTCGACCGGCCGGGATTTCGCCCCGGCGGGCGACCTTCTTTCTTGTAGTGCAACAAGAAAGAAGGCAAAGAAATGCACCCTCCTCGCCGCCCCTTCGGGGTCCCTTCGCTTCGAGCACTCCCGGCGGCCGGCCTTGCAAACTCGCGTTCCGCTCAAACAGCAAGGCCGGAAGGCCCCGCCGTGAGCACTCTACGCTCAGCGGTTCAGAAGGGGTTTGAACACACGGCGTGCGTTGAGGCAGCGACTTTTGTAGTTAGCGCTTCGCCTCTACCCGTCATTGCGAGCGAAGCGCGGCAATCTGGTGACTGTGCAATCTGGATACGCTGCGAGATTGCCGCGTCGCTGCGCTCCTCGCAATGACGGTAGAACGGTTGTGCCCTCGGCACCTCTGCGCTTCGGAATGGCACTGCGAATGAGCCCAAAGCCCAACCCACCCACTCAAAAAAAACGTGCCGCACCGCGCGCACCCATCCTCCCCTCAGAAGCGCCGAGCGCAGGGGGATTTCGACGGGGTAGTCCGGTCCTGCTGTCCGAGCGACAGCGAGTTCAGGACCGGCCGGCGAAATCCCACGGAGCGAGGGAACCCCGAAGGGGCGCGGATGCGGGGTGCACTCGATGCCTACTTTCTTGTTGCATCAAAAGAAAGTAGGTCGCCCGCCGGGGCGCGCCCCGGCCGGTCAAGGCCCACACAACAAACTCACCGCAACAAACATGAAAAGCGCCGCCACCTCATAAACGCATGCGCAGCTTGACGCTCACCCCTCCGAAGCGCCCTCTTCTACTTCCGGCAACTCAGCCAACAGCACCTCAAGCGCATGCTGCTCCGTGCGGTAATGCACGTATGGCTGAAGCCGCTCCCACAAGCCGGTGCGCTCCATTGCGTCGATGACCTGCTTCTTCAAACCGCAGAACGCCAGAATGCGCTGCTCGCGGCTGCAGCGTTCCGCCAATTGCGAGATGGCGTGCAGCCCGGTGGCGTCGATGTTGTTGATGCCGACGCCCGAGATCAGCAGCACGCGCACATCCGGCTGCGCCCTCAGCGCATCGGTGGCGGCGTCTTCGAACAACTCGGAGGTGACGAAGGTCAGCGCGCTGTCGAAACGCAGGATGACCAGATTGGGGTGCGGGTGCGGCAGGCCGAAACGCTCGCGGTCGCGATACGTGCCGTCTTCATGCAGGCCGAGCATGGCCACCCGCGGCTGCATGTCGCGGTACAGCATCAACGACAGCGATATCAGGAGACCAACCAGGATGCCGTTCTGGATGTTGGGCGCGAACAGCAGCGTCGACACGAAGGTGGCAGTGGCTGCCACGCCGTCATCGCGGCCGGCCTGCCACGAGCGCGCCAAGGCGCGAAAATCGAACAAGTTGAACACCACCAGCATGATGACGGCGGCCAGCGCGGCAATCGGGAGGTGCCACAACAAGGGCGTGAAATACAGCAAGGTGACCAGTACAAAGGCCGCCGCAATCAACGAAGACAGCCCGGTACGCGCACCGTTGGCGAAGTTCAGCGCGGAGCGTGAGAATGAGCCGCTTACCGGCAAGCCGCCGCTGAATGCCGACGCCAGCTTGCCGAGGCCCTGCCCGATCAATTCCTGGTTCTGCACCCAGCGCTCGCCGGTGCGTGCGCTGATCAGGGTGGCACTGGCGGTGACTTCCATGAAGCTCACCAGCGCGATGACGAAGGCTGCCGGGAACAGCGCCACCACCAGATTCCAGTCCATCGCCGGCAGACCGAAATCCGGCAGGCCAGCCGGCACCAAACCCACCACGGCGCCACCACCGGCCTCGTACCCAAACTGCCACGACAAAACCGTGGCGGCGACCACCACGAGCAGCACACCGGGCACGCGCGGAGCAACACGGCGCAGCAGAACCAGACTCGCCAGCGTTGCCAGACCGAAGATCAGCGCCGGCACATGCAAATTGCCCAGATTGCCGAGCATGTTGAAGAAGTCGATCAGGAAGTGCTCGGAGCGCGGCATGCGCAGCCCGAGCAACTGCGGCACTTGCGACAAGGCAATGATCAGCGCCGAGGCGTTGATGAAGCCCGTCATCACCGGGCGTGACAACAGCTTCAGCAGCCATCCGAGGCGCAAGCCGCCCAGCGCAAGCTGGATCAGACCCGAGAGCAGGCCGAGCACGATGGCGGCCGTGACGAACTCTTCCGTCCCCGGCCGCGCCACTGCCATCAGACTCGCCCCGGTGAGCAAGGCCGTGAGCGCGACAGGGCCGGTGGCAATGGCCCCGCACGACCCGAACAGCGCCGCGATGATGGTCGGAATCAGTGCTGCATATAAACCAAGGTACGGCGGCAGCGAGGCCAGCTGCGCATACGCCAGCGCCTGAGGCACCAGCACCAGCCCGACCGTCACCCCCGCAACGATGTCGCCGCGCACGCCGAGCACCCGCCACTGCGCAGGCCAGGCCAGAAACGGGAAGAAACGCGTCAGCGCCTTGTAGCGTTGCGAGGTCATGTGCAGCGCGGCCAGTGCAGCCAAGTGGGCATGGGCGAGCATGGTAGCAAATCGCCCCTGTGAGTCGATCAAGCATGTGGATGACGTAGGTGACAACCACCGGCCGACTGCGCTAGCATCTAATTTGTCTGACAACTTTTCAGCTTGCGATGAACGCCCTCGACCCGATCCGGCGCCCGGCACGACTCAGCGACGACGTTGCGCAGCAACTCGACGCTTGGATTCGCCAGCAAGGCCTGCCGCCCGGCGCGCAATTGCCGACGGAAAAGGTGCTGTGCGAGCGCTTCGGCGTCAGCCGCGCGGTCATCCGCGAGGCGGTGTCGCGCCTAAAAGCCGACGGCTGCGTGCGCACGCGCCAAGGCTCCGGCGCCTACGTGGCCGAGCGCCCCGAGGTGTTTCGCCTGCCGCTGCCCGACGCCCTGCCGCAGGACGCGGCTGAGGTCTTCGAGTTGCGTTATGTGGTGGAGACCGGCGCCGCCGCGTTGGCGGCGGAACGCCGCACGGCGCAGGACCTCGAACGCATTGCCGCCGCAATCGAGCGCATGCGCCACGCGCTGGACGCACATTCCGACGCCGTGACAGACGACGACAGCTTTCACGTGGCGATTGCCGAGGCCACGCACAACCGCGCGCTGGCGCGCTTTGCGCAGTTCATGGGGCAGCAGTTTTCCGGCTCGCGCGCGCCGACCTGGAGCGAAACCGGCCACGCCACCGGCCGCGCCCGTGATGCGCAGACCGAACACGAACGCCTGTACGAAGCCATCGCGGCAGGCGACCCGGTGGCCGCACGGCGCGCCGCCGCGGCGCACCTGAAGGGCGCAGCCCATCGACTGGGATTGGACCCCGCGCGCTGGCGTGCGGTGGATGACGAAGAGGAGCAAGCATGAACACCACACTGGAATCGCCGCCGCCGAACATCGCGGAGCGTGACTTCTCGGGCCTCGACCGCGCACGCGTCATCGAGGAACTGACCAAGCTGCTGCCCCCCGGCGCATTGATGTACGAAACCGAAGACGTCCGCCCCTACGAGTGCGATGGCTTGTCGGCCTACCGTCAGTTGCCGCTGGCGGTAGCGCTGCCCACCACGGAAGAGCAGGTGGTGAACATCTTGCGCACCTGTCGCGCACTCGGCGTGCCGGTGGTGGCACGCGGTGCCGGCACCGGCCTTTCCGGCGGCGCGCTGCCGCATGCGCACGGCGTGCTGCTGTCGCTGGCTCGCTTCAACCGCATCGTGTCGATCGACCGCTTGGCGCGCACCGCCGTCGTGCAGCCGGGCGTGCGCAACCTCGCCATTTCCGAAGCCACCGCGCCCTACGGGCTGTATTACGCGCCCGACCCCTCGTCACAGATTGCCTGTTCCATCGGCGGCAACGTGGCGGAGAACTCGGGCGGCGTGCATTGCCTGAAGTACGGCCTCACGGTGCATAACGTGCTGCGCGTGCGCGGCGTGACGATGGATGGCGAAGTCGTGGAGTTCGGCTCGTGTGCGCCGGACGCACCGGGCTACGACCTGCTCGCTGCGGTGATCGGATCCGAAGGCATGCTGGCCGTGGTCACCGAAGTCACCGTCAAGCTCACGCCCAAGCCGCAACTCGCGCAATGCGTGCTGGCCGCCTTCGACGACGTGCGCAAGGCCGGCGACGCCGTGGCCGCGGTGATCGCCGCCGGCATCATCCCGGCCGGGCTGGAAATGATGGACCAGCCCACCACCATCGCCGTGGAAGAGTTCGTGCATGCCGATTACCCGCTCGACGCCAAGGGCATCCTGCTGTGCGAATCCGACGGCACGCCGGCAGAGGTGGCCGAGGAAGTGGCGCGCATGCGCGAAGTGCTCGAAGCCGCTGGCGCCACCGAGATCCGCGTGTCGCGCGACGAAGCCGAGCGCCTGCGTTTCTGGGCCGGACGCAAGGCCGCCTTCCCTGCCGCCGGGCGCCTGTCGCCGGATTACTACTGCATGGACGGCACCATCCCGCGCAAGCGCCTGGGGGAAATGCTCGAAGCCATAACCGAGATGGAGAAGAAGTACGGCCTGGGTTGCCTCAACGTTTTCCACGCCGGCGACGGCAACCTGCACCCGCTGATCATGTTCGACGCCAACACCGAGGGCGAGCTGCACCGCGCCGAGGAGTTCGGCGTGGAAATTCTCGAACTGTCGATTGCGCTGGGCGGCACCGTCACCGGCGAGCACGGCGTCGGCGTGGAGAAGATCAACCAGATGTGCAGCCAGTTCGACCGCCCTACGCTGGACGCGTTTTTTCGCATCAAGGCGGCCTTCGACCCGGCCGGCCTGCTCAACCCCGGCAAGGCCATCCCGACGCTGAACCGCTGTGCCGAGTACGGCAAGTTGCACGTGAAGGACGGTGCGCTGCCCCACCCGGAAATTCCGCGCTTCTGATGAGCAAGGTCCGGCTGCAGCTGCTGTTGGCCGGCGTGCCGGTGCTGCTCTTCGTCGGCGCACGGATGACGCTGCGCCACGCGGTCAGGCACACCCACGCTGCGCCGTCGCAGGCGCCGGGCGACAAACAAGGAAGGAACAATGAGCGATCTGATCAAGCAATGGAGTGAAGTCGTGCGCGCTGCCTCGGCCGCGCGGCGCCCGCTGTGCCTGCGTGGCGGCGGCACCAAGGATTTCTACGGGCGAGCACCGTCGGGCGAAGTGTTCGACACGCGCGCCTGGAGCGGCATCATCAATTACGAACCCACCGAACTGGTGGTGACGGTGCGTTGCGGCACACCGGTAGCCAGCCTGCACAAGGTGCTGGCCGAGCACAACCAGTGGCTGGCCTTCGAGCCGCCGTGCTTCGGCGAAGCCGCCACCGTCGGCGGCATGGTTGCCAGCGGCTTGTCCGGCCCGCGCCGCATGGCGGTCGGCTCGCTGCGCGACTTCGTGCTGGGCATGAAAGTCATGGACGGCCAGGGCGAGGTGCTCAGCTTCGGCGGCGAAGTCATGAAAAACGTTGCCGGCTACGACGCCTCGCGCCTCATCACCGGCAGCCTCGGCACCCTGGGACTGATTCTGGAAGTGTCGCTGAAGGTGCTGCCGCGCCCCACCAAGGAAGCCACGCTGCGCATCCTGTGCGACCAAAGCGCAGCGCTTGCGCGCATGAACGAATGGGCCGCCGAGCCCCTGCCGATTTCGGCCACCGCCTGGCATGCCGGCCAGCTTCACGTGCGCCTGTCCGGCGCGCGCGCCGCGGTGGATGCCGCAATCGCGCATCTGGGTGGCGAGCAGCTCGCAGACGCCGAAGCGGCGGAGTTCTGGGCTTCGCTGCGCGAGCAGAGCCACGCCTTCTTCGCCGAGCAGGACATGCCGCTGTGGCGCTTCGCCCTGCCCACCACCACGCCGCCGCTCAACCTCAACGGCGCCCAACTCGTCGAATGGGGGGGCGGCCAGCGCTGGTTGCGCTCCAACGCCCAGCCAGCCGAACTGCGCGCCGTGGCTGCGGCACTGGGCGGGCACGCCACGCTGTTCCGCGGCGGCGACCGCACGGGCGAGGTCTTCCAGCCGCCCGCCGTACCGCTGATGGACATCCACCGCCGCCTGAAGGCCGGCTTCGACCCGGCCGGCATCTTCAACCCCGGCCGTTTCTACGAAGGAATCTGAGGACAAGCCCATGCAAACCCAGCTTGCCGACTTCATCCGCGACACGCGCGAAGGCCTCGAGGCCGACACCATTCTGCGCAAGTGCGTGCATTGCGGCTTCTGCACCGCCACCTGTCCCACCTATCAATTGCTGGGCGATGAACTGGACGGCCCGCGCGGCCGCATCTACCTCATCAAACAGGTGCTCGAGGGCGTCGAGCCCACCGCACGCACACAAACCCACCTCGACCGCTGCCTGACCTGCCGCGCCTGCGAAACCACCTGCCCGTCCGGCGTCGAATACGGCCGGCTGGTGGACATCGGCCGTCACGTGGTCTCGCAGCGCGTACAGCGCAAACCGAAAGACCGTGCCGTGCGCTGGCTGCTGAAAACCTTCGTGCCGCGCCCTGCGCTGTTCGGCGCCGCCATGAAGGCCGGCCGATTGGTACGCGGCGCCCTGCCCCCTGCCCTTAAAGAAAAGGTGCCCGAAGCCCGCCCCGCCGGCGCCTGGCCCGCACCGCGCCACACGCGCCGTGTGCTCGCACTGGCTGGTTGCGTGCAGCCCGCCATGGCGCCGTCGATCAACGCCGCCGCTGCACGCGTGCTCGACGCCATCGGCATCTCCATGGTCGAACAACCCGGCGCCGGCTGTTGCGGTGCACTGCGCCAGCATCTGGACGACCACGACGGCGCCCGCGGCGACGCCCGCCGCAACATCGACGCCTGGTGGCCGGCCGTGGCGCGCGGCGAAATCGAAGCCATCGTGATGACGGCCTCAGGCTGTGGCGTGCAGGTGCGCGACTACGCACACCTGCTGGCCGACGACCCGGCCTACGCCGAAAAAGCTGCCCGCGTGGCGGCTTTGACGCGCGACATCGGTGAGGTGATCGCGGCCGAAAGCGAGGTATTGCTGCAGGTGCTCGGCAAACGCAGCGGCAGCGCCGGGCGCATTGCCTTTCATGCACCGTGCACACTGCAACACGGGCAGAAGATCCGCGGCGTGGTGGAAGCGCTGCTGCTCGCCTCCGGTTTCGAACTGGTGCCGGTGCGTGATGGCCATCTGTGCTGTGGCTCGGCCGGCACCTATTCGCTGTTGCAGCCGGAGCTGTCGCACCAGTTGCGCGACAACAAGCTCGCCGCCTTGACCGAGAACGGCGCCACCGCCATCGCCTCGGCCAACATCGGCTGCATCACCCACATGGACCCGGCCAGCAGTCTGCCCGTACGGCACTGGATCGAGTTTCTGGACGAGCGCCTGCGCGCTTGATCACGCGTCCGGGCGGCGGCGTGCAAGCACCCGCCACCCGGCGCAATGCCTTGCTGCGAACACGCCCGAAATAGATTTTTGCATGCGCGTTCGCAGCAGGTTTTGCGGCACTTTCCGGCTGCTGCACGGCGCCATCCCCCGCGCATCGACTTGTTACGCAGGGGATGAAATCGGTATCATGCCGGGTCTTGTCTTGCCCGGATTACGCCCGACACCGCTCATGCGGCCGTACGGTTGTGACCGGAAACCCGCCGCACATCAAGCTGCGGCGGCGGGATCAACAATTCGAACGAATGACCTGATGGAGAATCTCGGATGCCACTGGTAATCGGCGTGGCTGCTGAGGCAGTTTCCGGAGAACGACGTATTCCGGTAGTGCCTGAAGTGGTTAAAAAATACGCGGGCCTCGGCGCGCGCGTCCTCGTCCAGCGCAATGCAGGCGCGCAGGCCCACTACCCCGACACCTTGCTGGGTGACGTCGATTTCGTCGACAGCGCCGAAGAAGTGTACGCCCAGGCCGATGTGGTGCTGTGCGTGCAGCCGCCGGCCACCAAGCTGGTGAACAAGATGAAACCGGGCGCCGTGCTGCTCGGCATGCTGTCCCCGTGGGGCGATGCCAAGCGCGTTCAGGCCTATGCCAAGCACGGCGTGAACTCGTTCGCGCTCGAGCTGCTGCCGCGCACCTCGCGCGCCCAGAGCATGGACATCCTGTCCTCGCAGGCTGCCGTGGCCGGCTATGAATGCGTGCTGATCGCTGCAAACTACAGCCCGAAGTTCTTCCCGATGCTGACCTACGCGGCCGGTTCAATCCGTCCGTCGCGCGTGCTGGTGATCGGCGCTGGCGTGGCCGGTCTGCAGGCCATCGCCACGGCACGCCGTCTGGGCGCCATGGTGGAAGGCTACGACGTTCGGCCGGAAACGCGCGAGCAGATCGAATCGCTCGGCGCCAAGTTCGTGGATACCGGCGTGAATGCGGTCGGTGAAGGCGGCTATGCCCGCGAACTGACCGCCGAAGAGAAAGCGCAGCAGGCCGAGAAGCTCGGCAAGGCCATCGCCCAGTGCGACGTGCTGATCACCACGGCCGCCGTGCCGGGCCGCAAGGCTCCGGTGATCGTCACCCAGGCCATGGTTGCCGCCATGAAAGACGGCGCCGTGGTGGTCGACCTCGCAGCCGAAGGCGGCGGCAACGTCGAAGGCACGGAAGCCGGCAAGGAAGTGAAAGTGGGCGGCGCGCTGATCATCGGCCCGACGCACATCACCAGCCGCATGCCGGTGCACGCTTCGGAGATGTTCGCCAAGAACCTCTTCAACTTCATCAGCCCGTTCATCAAGGACGGCGCCCTGTCGCTGGACTGGGAAGATGACGTCATGAGCGGTGCCTGCCTCACGGCCGAAGGCACTGTCCGTCACGCCGGCGTGCGCACTGCGCTCGGCATCCAGAACGACGAATAAAGGAAGCTGACAGAATGGAAGGCTTTACCGCTCTGTATATCTTCATGCTCGCAGCCTTCACGGGCTACGAGGTGATCTCGCGTGTGCCGGTGATCCTGCACACTCCGCTGATGTCGGGCTCGAACTTCGTGCACGGCGTCGTGCTGGTCGGCGCCATGATCGCGCTCGGCCACGCAGACCCCAATGATCCGCTGCAACTGGCCATCGGCTTCTTTGCCGTGCTGCTCGGCGCCGCCAACGCGGCCGGCGGCTACATCGTCACCGAACGCATGCTGGCGATGTTCAAGACGGGTGACAAGAAGAAGCAAGGGGAAGCCAAATGACCTCGAACTGGTTCGTTAGCATCGCCTACTTCGCCGTTGCAGTCGTCTTCATCATCGGCCTGAAAGCCATGAGTTCGCCAGTGACGGCCCGCCGCGGCATCGTGTGGGCCGGTTTCGCCATGATCGCGGCCACCGTGGTCACCTTCTTCATGCCAGGCCTGAACAACATCGGCCTGATGGTGCTCGCCATCGTCATCGGCGGCGGTGTCGCCTGGTGGTCGGGCAAGATCGTCAAGATGACCGACATGCCGCAGATGGTTGCCATCTACAACGGCATGGGCGGCGGCGCAGCTGCCGGCATCGCGGCCATCGAACTGATCCGTGGCGTTCATCACTCGCCCATGGTGTCCACGCTGATGGTGCTCGGCGCCATCATCGGTTCGGTCGCCTTCTCGGGTTCGTGCGTGGCCTTTGCCAAGCTGCAGGGCCTGCTCAACAAGGCCATCCGCCTGCCGCAGCAGAACACGGTCAACTTCTTCCTGACGTTGTTCACCTTCGGCCTGGGTCTGACCGTTGGCTATTCCGACAACCCCTCGCTGTTCGGCGTCTTCCTGTTCTTCGTGCTGGCGCTGGCGCTGGGCGTGGTGCTGGTATTGCCGATCGGCGGCGCCGACATGCCGGTGGTGATTTCGCTGCTGAACGCCTTCACCGGCCTCGCCGTGGGCTTCAAGGGCTTCGTGCTTGGCATCCCGGCGCTGATCGTGGCCGGTATCGTGGTGGGCGCCTCGGGCATGCTGCTGACGCAGCTGATGGCCAAGGCCATGAACCGCCCGATCCGTAACATCATCTTCTCGCCGATCACGGGCGCTGCGGCTGCCAGCGGCGACGGCCCGCAAGGCACCATGCGCGAAGTGTCGGCCATGGATGCCGCTGCATTGATGCGCTACGGCAACAAGGTCATCATCGTTCCGGGTTACGGCATGGCCGTGGCCGGCGCCCAGCACAAGGTGTGGGAGATGTCCAAGCTGCTCGAAGAAGCCGGCATCGAAGTGAAGTTCGCCATTCACCCGGTTGCAGGTCGTATGCCTGGCCACATGAACGTGCTGCTGGCAGAAGCCGGTGTGCCGTACGACAAGATCTTCGACCTTGACGAGATCAACGACGAGTTCGCACAGGCCGACGTGGCACTGGTGATCGGCGCCAACGACGTGGTGAACCCGGTCGCGCGTACCGACAAGACCAGCCCGATCTACGGCATGCCGATCCTCAACGCCGATATGGCACGTGACGTGATCGTCATCAAGCGCGGTCGCGGCGCGGGCTATTCCGGTATCGAGAACGCTCTGTTCTTCGAAGAGAACTGCAGCATGCTGTACGGCAGCGCGCAGGAAGCCATCGCCGACATCACCGCCCAGATCAAGACTCTGGACGGCTGATCAGTCACCTGTGACCAGAAACACGAACGGCGCACCCTGGGGTGCGCCGTTTTGTTTTCAGCAAGCGCTTGCCGGGCGGAGCCTGCATGGTTATAAGTAGCCGAACCAGCCTCGTCCGATACGCCGCCATGCCTCTCGCGCTTCGCTTCCTGCTCGCAGCACTGCTCACGTCAGTCGGCGTTCATGCGCAGTCGCCTGATGCGCCCGCGGCGCCCGCTGCTCCGGCCGCATCGGCCGCTTTCGATGCGCCCAAAAGCGCTCGCGAGGCGGACGACATCCCCTACCGCTACCCTGTGCCTTCGCTGGCACAGACGGTGCGTGAGTTGCAGCACGCTTCCCTCGCCATACAACTCCGCGAGTACTGCGCCGACGAGAAGATTCCGGATGCGTTCGTGGACGAGCGGCTCGCCGAGTTCAGCCGCATCACCGGGCGCGAAGAGAATTGCCGCACCCTGCTTGAGTATCACTGAGCAAACAACTCGCCCTGCTGCACACTGCAGCCGAGCGCCGCGAGAAAATCCCGCTCCGCCGGCGAACGTACGCCGCATGCCCGGATCTGCACGTTCATTGCCTCCGCCAGCGATGACAAGGTTTCGATCATCGCCTCGGCATGGGCTTCGTGAGACAGCGCGCGCACCAGACTGGCAGACACTCTCAACACGTCGATGCGCCCGGCGGCGATTTGAGCCAGGGCCAGCGGCGCAGTGCCGACATCATCCAGCGCAATGCGCACTCCAAGCGTCTTGAGTTCGTCGAGAGCAGCATCGCCCTCCTCCCCGGCGACGTGCAGCAACGCACCGTCAAACCCCAACTCAAGCCGCTTGCCGCTCAACCCGCTACGAGCCAATTCACCCCGCACCCGAGCGACCAGCGCGGCGTCCGGCACACAGGCCAGCGTAATGCCGACATACGGTAGCGACGCACGCGCCAGCAGCACGTCAAACGCCTGGCGAATCACCCGTGCATCGTGTGCAACAGCCGCTTGGCCATGTTTTAAGCGGGGTTGGATGCCGGGCGCCACAGCTCGCCCGACAGGCGCATTCGCGCGTACATCCATGACAACCTCAAGCTCAAGCGGTGCCTCCTCAACGGAATCCCCCACGCTTTCTTGCGGTGCGTCTGCGGCGCTTTGCAACAGGAGCAGGCGCCAGCCCTTGCGCGGCCCAGGCACCACTCGCGCGCGCAGCCCGGCCAATCGCGCATAAGGAGCCTCGTGCGCTTGGGGCCACTGCACGTCAAGCAACTCGTCCAACCGGCGACCCACTACGTCGCCGCTGCCGGTGGCAAGGTCACGATGCGCCGCGGCATTCATAGCCTGGATGCGATTGCCTTCGTCCACCACCACCAGGCCTTGCTCGATGGCTGCGGCCAGACGCGGCCAAACGCGGTCCTCCGCCCCGGCATGGTCGCGCCCGTACGCCTCGGCAATGATGTCAGGACTGAGAATCAGCGCATGCATGCCCGGCCGCAGACGGGCCGCGGCAATGAAGCGCATGTCGCGACGACGCCCGCCGGGCAAGGCAACCTCGACGCTACCGCGCATCTCGCCCTGGATCAGCAGGCGTTCGCGCGCGTCCAGAAAGGCGCGTTCATCGGGGAAAAGATCGGACAAGGGCTTGCCGACGATCTGGCGATAATCACGCTCGAGCAGTCGGCAGGCCGCGCTGTTGGCGTCAATCATCACTTCGTCACCGGTGATGATCAGGCCCTCGTCGATCAGTTCGAGCAAGGCGAGATACAGCCCGGTTTCGAGACCTTCCGAAAAATCGGCTACGAAGGGTTCGCGCGGCGGCTCTGGCCGCGGGGGCTGAGGGGGAATCGAGGGCATGATAGGCCGAGCATCTCCGGGCTGCGGCAAGCGCCGCGTATTGAGCCCCAGAATACGCCCGCCCACGCCGACCTTTCGGCCGAAAAAGCGTGGAAAGCGGGCCTATTTGCGGCCGAGGCCGCCCAACAGAACCGCCACGGGCCGCTTGTCGCGGCGCGGCTCGCCGCTGGCCGGCTTGGCGGAGGCGGCGTTGGCCGCGCTTTCACCCGGCGCATAGGGTTTGCTGAAATCGAAGCCATCCGCGGCAATCTTGGTGTTGCCGCGACGGTTGGACGAGCGTCGATCATCGCTGCGACGTTCGGTCTGCACCACCGCAGGCGCCGGGCGCTTCTCAGCGGCAGGCTCACGATGCTTGCGACGATGGGTACCGACCTCGTCATACTCCGGTTCGGGAGCGAAACCGGCTACGACCTCTTGCGGGATATCCAGTTTGATGAGCTTCTGGATTTCGGCCAGCCGCCCTTTCTCTTCGGCACACACCAGCGAGATGGCATTGCCCTGCCGACCGGCGCGGCCGGTGCGGCCGATGCGGTGCACATAGTCCTCGGCGGTATGGGGCAATTCGAAGTTGATGACCAGCGGCAGATCATCCACGTCCAGACCACGCGCAGCGACATCGGTGGCGACCAGCACGCGCAAGGTACCAGCCTTGAACGCTTCGAGCGTGTCGGTGCGCTGGCCCTGGCTCTTGTCACCGTGAATGGCGTCAGCGGAAATGCCCTGACGCTCGAGATAGTGCGCCAGACGGCCGCACAGCATCTTGGTATCGACGAACACCAACGCTTGCTGATCGGGTGCATGACGCAGCAGATGCGCCAGCAGATTGCGCTTGAGCCCCGACGACACCGGGTGCACGCGGTGCGTGATGGTTTCGGACACCATGTTGCGGCGTGCCACCTCGACCAGCTGCGGGTTCTTCAGCATGCGGTCAGCGAGCTTCTTGATCTCGTCCGAGAAGGTGGCGGAGAACAGCAGGCTCTGGCGCGCTTCGGGCAGCAGATCAAGGATGCGGCGGATGTCCGGAATGAAGCCCATGTCGAGCATGCGGTCGGCTTCGTCGAGCACCAGCATTTCGACCTGACCGAGCTGGATGGTCTTTTGCTGCACGTGATCCAGCAGGCGGCCAGGCGTGGCGACGACGATCTCGACACCACGGCGCAGCTCATCGACCTGGGCGCGCATGTCGACCCCGCCGTAGATGCACACCGAGCGCAGCGGAACGTACTTGCCGTAGGTCTGCACCGACTCATGCACCTGCACCGCCAGCTCGCGCGTGGGTGCGAGCACCAGTGCGCGCACGGGGTGACGTGCCGGGCTGGTGGAGGTATTGGCGTGGCGGGAGAGGCGCTGGATCAGCGGCAGCGTGAAGCCTGCGGTCTTGCCGGTACCGGTCTGGGCGGCGCCCATGACATCCTTGCCTTGCAAGACCACGGGGATGGCCTGCTGTTGAATGGGCGTGGGTTCGGTGTATCCGGTTTCGGCAACTGCACGTTGCAACTCGGGCGCAAGCCCGAGATCGGCAAAGCTCATGGTTGGTGGGTGTCCTGTCGGCAAAGGCCGTGTAAGCGCGGGTGCGCGGCAAAAGCGCGATTATACACGCCCAGCCGCGCGCTTTCCTTTTCGGTTCAAGCCTTTCCGTGCGTTACGCAGTGCACTATCACCGCACCAGGGTGAGGTAAGCCGTCACCTCTTCGCGGTCGTGATAAAGATGCTTGATGCGCAAGTCATACGAACCCACCGTGGAAAGCCGTTTGTGGATCAGCGTACGGCACTGCTCCACGGCTTCGTGACGGCGCTTCATCGGCAGCTTGAGGTTGAAGATGGCGTGGCGGGCGCGGCCGGAGCCGACCCAGTCGGCGATCAGCGAGGCGATGCGCGAGGGCTGCTCGACCATGTCGCACACCAGCCAATCGACCGGGCGCTGCGGGCGCCACGTGAAGCCATCCACCCGCAGGTGCTCGACCATTTCGGTGGCCATCACCGACGGCGCCATGGCGCCGTTGTCGATGGCCGTCACACGCAGGCCGCGGTACGCCAGCTGCCACGTCCAGCCGCCCGGCGCGGCGCCCAGATCCACTGCGCGCATGCCGGCGCGCATGGCTACAGTGCGCTCTTCTTCGGTGAGCATGCCCAGAATGGCTTCGGCCAACTTCAGCGTCGAGCGGCTGGCCGCCTCGTGCGGCATGCGCAGGCGCGCGATACCCATAGGCCACGGTGCGGCCTTGCCGGGCGCTGCGGCACCGATCCAGGCGGTTTGACCGTCCACGAACAACACGTGCAGTTCGGGCAAATGCTTGCGGCTGCTGCGGATCGCGCCCTTGGTGGAAAGCTTCTTGATCAGCGGTTCGGCAAAGCGGCGGCAAAAGCCTGACAAGGGGCGTGCCGCATCGCTGTCCGGATGCTCGAGCAGCACGCTCGAGAAGCGTTGGCCCGTCTCGCGCACGACATCCACGATGGGCGTCGCGCGGTCGGATTCCGGCAGGCCATCCACGCGCGCCAGCCACGGCATCAGGCTGCGGGCGAACACCAGTGAGTGCCAGTCGCAATGCGGCAACAATTCATCGAGCGGCAAGGCCTCATGGCTTTCGAACACCACGTAGCCTGCGCCCTCTTTGGCGCGGACGAAGCCGACCATGCCCAGACCACTGGCGAACGCGTCCATTTCAGCCGCCAGCTCTTTCTCGAAGCCGGCACGGCACAGCGCAATCAGCCCCCAGGCGGAGGCTTCGCGCGGGCTGGAGGGATCTTCTTCACGGCTCATGGGGCAGGCTCAAAGGGGTGTGTATCATCGAAAGTCCGCGGATGATACGTTGCTGCCGGAATCCGGCCAAATCAAGAACTTGCCGCGCCGTTTTTCAGGAGAGCCCCACATGCAGCATCGCCGCCTCGGCACAAGCCCTCTGGAGGTGTCCGCAGTCTGCCTCGGCACGATGACCTTCGGTGAGCAAAACAGCGCCGCCGAAGCCCACGACATGCTCGACCTTGCGCTAGCGGCGGGCATCAATTTTTTCGACAGCGCCGAGATGTACCCGGTGCCGGCGCGCGCCGAGACCAGCGGCGCCTCCGAGCGCATCCTCGGGCAGTGGCTGCAGCGTCAGGCGCGCGAAAAGCTCGTCATCGCCACCAAGGCCGCCGGCCCCAATCGCGGCCTTGAGTGGATTCGCGGCGGCCCTGCGGCGCTGGACCGCAGCAACCTTCGCGCCGCGGTGGAAGCCAGCCTGGAACGCCTGGGCACCGACTACATCGACCTCTACCAGATCCACTGGCCGGCGCGAAACCAGCCGATGTTCGGCGGCTGGCAATACGATCCGAGCACCGAAGTCGACTGCACGCCGATCCGCGAACAACTCGAAGCGCTGGCCGAACTGGTCGCCGAAGGCTGCATCCGCCACATCGGCGTATCGAATGAACACCCGTGGGGCATCCTGCAGTTTCTTCGCCTGGCTAAACAGCACGGCCTGCCGCGCATCGCCACCACGCAGAACATCTACAACCTGATCAGTCGCGTGTACGACTATGGCATGGCCGAGCTGTGCCACCGCGAGAACGTCGGCCTGCTGGCCTACTCGCCACTGGGTTTTGGTCATCTGACCGGCAAGTATCTGGGGGGCGCGCCGGCCGGCTCGCGCCTTGCGCTCTTTCCGAGCTTCGGCCAACGCTACGCTGGCGACAATACCCGCGAGGCAGTGAAAGCCTACGCAGAACTGGCCAAGGCCCACGGTGTATCGCCAGCAACGCTGGCGCTGTCATTCGTGATGCACCGCTGGTGTGTCAGCAGCACCATCATCGGAGCCACATCCATGGCACAGCTTGAGGAGAATCTGGAAGCCTGGCGCTTTCAGCCCAACCCGGAGTTGCTCTCGGCCATCAATGACATCCACTGTCGCTGGCCCAACCCCGCGCCTTGATCGTCAATGCGCGGGCGGCGGCGTCATGATGGTGGAGGAGGCAGGAGGCGCCTCGGGCGGCGGCGCCTCGACCGGCTTGGCAGGGACCATCAGCGACGGCACCTCGGTGAGCTTGTGCTCGATCATGTAGTCGTTCATTTCGCGCCAGCCTGCGAACACGGCCGCCTTGGCCGCGTTGGGGTTCAAGGTGTAGCAGTCTTCAAGCGAGCGGCCCGAGTGCCTGCAACCGCTGCCAATCGCGCGCCCGTCGGCCTCCGCCAGCGCCGCACGGGTTTGCGGGTTGGGGATGTCGAGCAAGTCGTAAAGCATGTCGCAACTCGCCAGCATCGGCATGCTCAGCAACAGAATGAACAGGGTTCGCAGTGACATGAGAGTAATCGCCTTGGCTCCTGAAGGCATTTACGGCCAATCCGGCGCAATCTTGAAGGGTGAATTCAGAATCCTTGCCGGAGCTGCTCAATGATGCCGCCGGACTGGCCGTGGCCGCGCATTTTCGCTCATCGCGGCGGCGGCGTGCTGGCACCTGAAAACACCCTCGAAGCCTTCGATGTTGCCGCGCAGTTCGGTGCAGGCGTGGAATTCGACGTGATGCTCAGCGCCGACCTAACGCCGCGCCTGATACATGATGAAACGCTGGAGCGCACCACATCCGGCCGCGGGCAGGTGGCCACCAGCGATGACGCCACGCTTGACCGGCTCGATGCCTCCTGCGGCATGCAAGGCTTTGCCGGCGCGCGCGTTCCGCGACTGGAAGATGCGGCACGACGCTGCGAAGAACTCGCTCTGGCCGTCAATCTCGAGATCAAGCCGTCGCGCGGCACCGATCGGGCCACCGGCAGGATTGTTGCCGATCTGGCTCAACGCTGTTGGCGGGACGCAACACTGCCGCCGCTGCTCTCGTCCTTTTCCGACGAGGCTCTGGAAGCCGCCGCACATGTCGCTCCGCAACTGCCCCGCGGCCTGCTGGTGGAACATCTGCCGACCGACTGGAAAGCGCGTTGCACGCGGCTCGGCGCCGTAGCGCTGCATGCCGATGCCGCGCACATCAGCCATGCCGACGTACAGGCCATACGCGAAGCCGGGCTATGGCTGGTGTTGTACACCGAGAACGACGCCCAACACGCGGCGCGGCTTTTTGCTTGGGGCGCGCACGCCATCATCACCGACCGCCCCGACCTGCTGCGCCCGCCGGGGCGCTCGCCTTGACGCCGTGCGAGACAGGCCAATACCATCGCAGACTTTCTCCGCGCAGGCCGCCACCTTGAGCATCCAGCAACTCCTCGAGCCGATCACCGCCGACATGCGCGCGGTGGACGATGTCATTCGCCATCGCCTGCATTCAGAGGTGGTGCTGGTCAGCCAGATCGCCGAATACATCATCGGCAGCGGCGGCAAACGCCTGCGCCCGGCGCTGACGCTGATGGTGGCCGGCGCATTCAGATACCGCGGCACGGCCCATCACGAGCTCGCTGCAGTGGTGGAGTTCATCCACACCGCCACGTTGCTGCACGATGATGTGGTGGATGAATCCTCGCTGCGTCGCGGGCGCGACACCGCCAACGCGGTGTTCGGCAACGCCGCATCGGTGCTGGTCGGAGATTTCCTCTACTCGCGCGCCTTCCAGATGATGGTGAGCGTGGGCAACATGCGCGTGATGGAGGTGCTGTCGGAAGCCACCAACATCATCGCCGAGGGCGAGGTGCTGCAGCTCATGAACTGCCGCAACGCCGACGTCGATGTCGCCGCCTATCTGCAGGTGATTCGCTACAAGACGGCCAAGCTGTTCGAAGCCTCTGCACGCCTCGGCGCCATCATCGGCGGTGCGGATGAGACCACCGAACGCGCGCTGGGCGACTACGGCATGCATCTGGGTACGGCCTTCCAGATCATCGACGACGTGCTCGACTATTCCTCTGAAGAGGCCAGCACCGGCAAGCACCTGGGCGACGACCTTGCCGAGGGCAAACCCACGCTGCCGCTGATCCTCACCATGCAGCGCGGCACCGCCGAACAGGCCGCGCTGGTCCGTTCGGCCATCGAGAACGGTGACCGCGACGCCTTCGCACATATTCTCGCAGCCATCACGTCCTGTGGAGCGCTGGAGGCAGCCCGCGAAGCCGCCCGTTCCGAGGCACGACTCGCGGTTGAAAATATCCGTACGCTACCGGCTTCCGTTTTCTCAAAAGCGCTGCTAGAATTGCCCTCCTTCGCAGTTGAGCGCAATTATTGACTGCAGCCGGATACGTCGGGGAATAGCTCAGCCTGGTAGAGCACTGCGTTCGGGACGCAGGGGCCGGAGGTTCGAATCCTCTTTCCCCGACCACCATATCCGAGGGAATGCCCGAAAATTCCCTTTATCAAAACCGCCGCCTGGCGGTTTTTTTATTTGTGGCGGAGGAAAAACGCATGGCTTTCCGGTTCGACGACCTCAAGAAACGCTGCGCCGAAGAATGGCGCGCCTATTGCCAGCACGACTTCGTTCTCGGCCTGGGCGACGGCACGCTGACCGCTGCGGCCTTCCGCCAATACCTGGAGCAGGACTACCTGTTCCTGCTGCACTTTGCCCGCGCCTACGCACTGGCCGCCTACAAGAGCCGCAACCTTGCCGACCTGCGCCGCGGCGCCGATGGCCTTAAAGCCATCCTCGACGTGGAGCTCGACCTGCACATCGCCTACTGCCGTGAATGGGGCATTTCGGAAGAAGCACTGGCGGCATTGCCCGAGGCACGCGCAACGATGGCCTACACCCGCTACGTGCTGGATGCCGGCAGCCGTGGCGATGTGCTGGATCTGCATGTGGCGCTCGCTCCGTGCATGCTGGGCTACGCCGAAATCGCCAACTGGCTGCAGACACAGCCCTTCACGGTGAAGAAGGGCAATCCCTACGCGTCATGGATCGCAATGTACTCGGGCGGCGAATACCAGCAGGCCGCGCAGGACGAGCTCGACTGGCTGGACGAGCGCCTCGCCGGCATCGACGCCCGCCGCTTCGAAGAGCTCGTCAGCATTTTCCGTGAGGCCACGCGCCTGGAAGCGGACTTCTGGCAAATGGGTCTTGCTCTGGCCGACTGATTCAGTCGGCAGTCTTGTGTTGCGCGAGCGCCCAGGCGACGTGCTCGCGCACCAGCTCGGAAGCGTCATCCGCGCGCGCCTGCAACGCGCCAAGCACCTCCGGCGTCGTCGGCGCATTGCCCAGCCCCACTGCGATGTTGCGTGACCAACGCTCGAAGCCGATGCGGTGAATCGCGCTGCCCGCGGTGCGCTCACGAAAATCCGCCTCCGACCAGGCGAACAGCTCTACCAACGTTGCCGAGTCCAACTGATTGCGCGGTGAAAAATCCGCCTCGGCGGCGATGTGGGCGAAGCGATTCCACGGACACACCAGTTGGCAATCGTCGCAGCCATAGATGCGATTTCCGATCATCGGGCGCAGCGGTTCTGGAATCGCGCCCTTCAACTCGATGGTCAAGTACGAAACGCAGCGCCGCGCATCCACCTTGTAGGGCGCCACGATGGCGCCGGTCGGACAGGCGTCGATACACGCCGTGCAGTTGCCGCAATGCTCGCGTTGCGGTGCATCCACCGGCAAGGGCAGATCGGTGAAGATCTCACCGAGGAAGAACAAGGAACCCGCATCGCGGTTGAGTAGCAGCGTGTGCTTGCCGCGCCAGCCGAGTCCGGCGCGCACCGCCAGCTCGACCTCCAGCACAGGTGCCGAATCGACAAACACGCGATAGCCGTGCGGCGCGGCTTCGGCGATTCGCTCGGAAAGCTTTTGCAGGCGGGCACGCAAAAGCTTGTGGTAATCACGCCCCATCGCATAGCGAGACACATACGCACGAGCGGGGTCGGCCAATGCAGCCTCCGCATCCGCCGCGTCGGGCCAGTAGTTCATGCGGGCGCTGATCACGCGCAGCGTGCCCGGATGCAGTTCGGCCGGGCGGGCGCGCTTCATGCCGTGGCGCGCCATATAATCCATCTCGCCATGAAAACCGGCGGCCAGCCAGTCGGCCAGCGCGGGCTCGGCGTCGGACAGATCGACCCCGGTCACGGCCACCGCATCGAAACCCAGCTCATGCCCCCACTCGCGGATGCGCGCCACCAGCGCGGCATCCGGCGCGGCGGCATCAACGTCCACGGAGACTTCGGAATGATTCGAAATGTTCACGCCACCGATGATAACGGCACGCGCTTCAGCGCACATCTCGATGACGAAGCCGCCACCGAGAAAGCCGGTGCCATACTGGCCGCAGGCCTTGTAACTGGGCTGGTTGTGTATCTCGTCGGGGACCTCGGAGCGGGCAAGACCACACTCACCAGAGGATGCCTGAGGGCGCTCGGCCATGCCGGAAAGGTAAAAAGCCCCACTTACACCTTGATTGAACCTTATACCGTTTCTAGATTAGACTTATATCACTTTGATTTTTATCGCTTCAACGACCCGGATGAATTTCTTGAAGCGGGACTTGAAGAGTACTTTTCGGGACAGGGGGTTTGTCTCGTGGAATGGCCCGACAAGGCCGAACCGCATGTTGCCGGCGCAGACATCGAAGTGCGCCTCGTGGTCCGCGATCCGGGCCGCGACATTGAAGTCACTGCATTAACGGAAAACGGACGAAAATGCGCCCAGATCATGCTGTCGAGCCTGCAAGCCAGCCCGCCGTAGAAACGCCGGCGGGTATCAGCCGGCGCGAATTGCTGCGCTTTGCCGGCGCTTCGCTGGCGCTTCTGGTCAGCCCGGTGGGCTTCGCCGCAGCAGCCAGCGTGGTGGCCGTTCGCGTCTGGCCCGGCACCGAGTACACCCGCATCACCCTCGAGGGCCCCAGCGAGATCGACTTCAGCCAGATGATGCTGAACGACCCGGACCGCCTGGTCATCGACCTCAAGGGCGTCGAATTCAACTCCGTGCTGCGCTCCCTGCCGGAGAAGGTTCTCGATTCCGACCCGCTCATCCGCAGCATTCGCGCCGCCGTCAATCGCCCGGGCGTGGTGCGCGTGGTGGTCGACCTCAAGGCCGGCATCAAGCCGCAGGTGTTCGCACTCAATCCGATTGCCAGCTACGGTCACCGCCTGGTGGTGGACCTCTACCCAGAGGCCCCGGTCGACCCGATTCTGGCGCTGATCCACAAGAATTCGCCGATGGATGCCGCGTCCGGCGGCGGTGTGGGCGGGGACGTCGTCGCCACCACGCCGGGACCGGGCGAAGCGCCGCCGGAGAACCGCATTTTCACTGTGGTCATCGACCCCGGTCATGGCGGCGAAGACCCCGGCGCCATCGGCCGCCGTGGCTCCTACGAGAAGAACATCACGCTGTCGATCGCCCGTCGCTTGAAAAGCAAGATCGACGCCGAACCCAACATGCAGGCCCTGCTGACCCGCAACGGCGATTACTTCGTGCCGCTGTACAAACGCGTCTCGATTGCGCGCCGCGCGCAAGCCGACCTCTTCGTGTCCGTGCACGCCGACGCCTTCACCCGGCCCGAGGCCAACGGCAGCTCGGTGTATGTGCTGTCGGAGCGCGGCGCCACCAGCACCGCCGCACGCTGGCTGGCCCAGAAGGAAAACGAGGCCGACCTCATCGGCGGCGTGAACATCGCCCGCCAGGAAGGTCACCTCGCCCGCACTCTGCTCGACCTGTCGCAAACGGCCACCATCAACGACAGCCTCAAGCTCGGCTCGGCCGTACTGGCTCAACTGGGCGGCATCAACCGTCTGCACAAACCAAAGGTTGAGCAGGCGGGTTTTGCAGTGCTGCGCTCGCCCGACGTGCCGTCGATCCTGGTCGAGACGGCCTTCATCAGCAACCCGGACGAAGAGCGCCGCCTCAACGACAAGGCCTATCAGGACAAGATGGCCAACGCCATCGTGGCCGGCATCCGCAAGTACTTCGCCAGCAACCCGCCGGTGCGCCGCACCACCGTGGCGCGCGCCGATTAAGCCAGCCTGCGGGGCGCGCAAGCCGCCCCGATGCCGTATAATTGCGGCTTTTTTCAGGCGCTTATGCAGGTTCTTCGCGGGATTCCCGAGCGTGCCGCACAGCCCTCGGTGCTCACCATCGGCAACTTCGACGGCGTTCATCGCGGGCATCAAGCCCTGCTCGAACTGCTCGTCGCGAGAGCCCGTGCGTACAGCGCTGCGGCAACCGTGCTGACCTTCGAGCCGCATCCGCGCGAGTACTTCTCTCCGCAAAATGCCCCGGCACGCCTGGCCTCGCTGCGCGACAAGCTCCTGCAACTCTCCCAGCAACACGTCGATCGCGTGCATGTGTGCCGTTTCGATGCGCGCCTGGCTGCGATGCCGGCTGATCGCTTCATCGAAGACGTGCTGGTGCGCGGCCTCGGCGTACGCCACCTGATCATCGGTGACGACTTCTGTTTCGGCGCGAAGCGTCAGGGCGATTTCGCATTGCTGCGGCGTGAAGGCGCCCGGCTGGGCTTCAGTGTCGAAGCCATGCCCACGCTGGCGACCGACGGGCTGCGCGTTTCCAGCTCGGCCGTGCGCGATGCGCTGGCCAATGGTGCGCTGACGCGCGCTGCGACCCTGCTTGGGCGGCCGTACAGCATTGCCGGGCGCGTGGTGAGCGGGCGCAAGCTGGGCCGAAGCATCGGCTTCCCGACCGCCAACATCCCGCTGCGCCACCTCAGGCCGGCGCTTTCGGGCGTGTTTGCGGTAAAGGTCGAAGGGCTTGCCGAAGGCTGTATCGCGGGGGTCGCCAATCTCGGTTCACGCCCCACGGTGGGCGGCGACAAGCCCAACCTCGAAGTACACCTGCTCGACTGGCAAGGCGATTGTTACGGCGCCCATCTGCGCGTGCACTTTCTGCACAAGCTACGCGACGAGGCACGCTACGATTCGCTCGACGCATTGACCCAACAAATCCGGCGCGACGAGGCCGGTGCGCGTGCCTGGTTTGCGCGCAATCCCATTCAAGACTGACGACACACGACGACATGGCCGAATACCGCACGACGCTCAACCTCACGGATACGCCCTTCCCGATGCGCGGCAACCTCGCGCAGCGCGAGCCTGCGTGGATCGCCGACTGGCAGCAGCGCAAGCTCTACCAGCGCATCCGCGAGAACGCCAAGGGGCGGCCGAAGTTCATCCTGCATGACGGCCCGCCGTACGCCAACGGCGACATCCACCTCGGCCACGCGGTGAACAAGATCCTCAAGGACATCATCGTGCGCTCGAAGACGCTGGCCGGCTTTGATGCGCCCTACGTGCCGGGCTGGGATTGCCACGGCCTGCCGATTGAGCACCAGATCGAGAAGAAACACGGCAAGAACCTGCCTGCCCCCGAAGTGCGCAAACTGTCGCGCGCCTTCGCCGCCACACAGGTCGAAACGCAGAAACAAGGCTTCATCCGCCTGGGTGTGCTGGCTGACTGGGACCGCCCTTACCTCACCATGAACTTCGGCAACGAAGCGGGCGAAATCCGCGCGCTGGCCGAGATGGTCAAGAAAGGCTGGGTGTATCGCGGCCTGAAACCCGTGAACTGGTGTTTCGACTGTGGCTCGGCACTGGCCGAGGCGGAAGTGGAGTACCAGGATCGCACCAGCCCGACGGTGGATGTCGGCTTCGAGATCGCCGATCATGAGCGCGCCCGCCTCGCTGCGGCCTTCGGCCTTACCGAACTGCCGGCCGGCAGCGTCAAGGCAGTGATCTGGACCACCACGCCGTGGACCATCCCCGCCAACCAGGCGCTCAACGCACACCCCGAACACGCCTACGCCCTGGTGCAGCTCGACGGCGGCGGCCACGTGGTGCTGGCAGAGGCACTCGTGGAAGAGTCCCTCAAGCGCTTCGGGCGCAGCGGCACGGCGGTGGCCACCACCGTTGGCGAGAAGCTCGAGCGCATTGCCTTCCGTCACCCGCTGTACGACCGTGAATCGCCGGTGTTCCTCGCCGATTACGTCGGCATCGATGCCGGTACCGGTATCGTGCACAGCGCCCCCGCTTACGGCGTGGATGACTTCCAGTCGTGCATGAAGAACGGCTTCACCACCGACGACGTGCTGAACCCGGTGCAGAGCAACGGCGTGTATGCCGACTCGCTGCCGTTGTTCGGTGGCCTGCACATCTGGAAGGCCAACCCGGTGATCGCCGAGAAGCTCGCAGAGGCCGGCGCACTGTTCTCGCATGACAAGGTGCAGCACAGCTACATGCACTGCTGGCGCCACAAGACGCCGGTGATCTACCGCGCCACGGCGCAGTGGTTCGTCGGCATGGACCTCAAGCCGAACGGCGGCCCGTCCTTGCGCGAATCGGCCCTGGCGGCAATCGAAGACACCGCCTTCTACCCGGACTGGGGCAAGGCGCGCCTGTCGGCGATGATCGCCAACCGGCCCGACTGGTGCATCTCGCGTCAGCGCAACTGGGGCGTGCCGATCCCGTTCTTCCTCAACCGCGCCACCGGTGAATTGCACCCGCGCACGGTCGAGCTCATCGAAGAAGTCGCCAAGCGCGTGGAGCACGCCGGCATCGACGCATGGTTCGACCTCGACGCGGCCGAGCTGCTGGGCGACGAGGCTGCGCAGTACGAGAAGATCAGCGACACCCTCGACGTATGGTTCGACTCCGGCGCCACGCACTGGCACGTGCTGCGCGGCTCGCACGCCGACCTCGCGCGCGACGACGGCGGCCCGGTGGCCGACCTGTATCTGGAAGGCTCCGACCAGCATCGCGGCTGGTTCCATTCGTCGCTGCTGACCGGCTGCGCCATCGACGGCCATGCGCCTTATCGCGCACTGCTCACGCACGGCTTCACCGTCGACGCCAAGGGCCGCAAGATGTCGAAGTCACTAGGCAACGGCATCGAGCCGCAAGAGATCGGCAACAAACTGGGCATCGAGATCCTGCGCCTGTGGCTGGCTTCCACCGACTACTCCGGCGAGCTGTCGATCTCGAAGGAGATCCTCGACCGCGTGGTGGAAACCTACCGCCGCCTGCGCAACACGCTGCGCTTCCTGCTCGCCAACACCTCGGACTTCAACTTCACGAAAGACGCCGTGGCACCCGAGCAACTGCTCGACATCGACCGCTACGCGCTGGCCCACCTGGCCGGATTGCAGCAACAAATCACGTCGGACTACGAGCGCTACGAGTTTCACCGCATCGTGCAGGCGCTGCAGAACTACGCCTCGGAAGACCTCGGCGCCTTCTACCTCGACGTACTGAAAGATCGCCTGTACACCACGCAGCCGGCCTCGCTGGAACGGCGCTCGGCGCAGACCGCGCTGTGGCACATCACGCAAAGCATCACACGCCTGATGGCGCCGATTCTGGCCTTCACGGCAGAAGAGATTCACGCCCTGGTGGGCAACGGCCCGGACGACAGCGTGATGCTGCACACCTGGCATGACGTGCCGGCCATCGACGACGCCGCCGCGTTGACCGCGCGCTGGACACACATCCGCGAAGCGCGTGCCGAAGCGCAGAAGGTGCTCGAAGATCTGCGCACCGCTGGCAGCATCGGCGCCTCGCTGCAGGCCACCCTGCACATCCGCGCCAGCGGCGAGCGCTTCGACGCACTGGCGAGCCTTGGCGACGACCTGCGCTTCGTGATGATCACCTCCGAGGCTACGCTGGAGCGCGTGCCCGGCGAAGCCGAGCAGTCCATCGTCGCCACGCCCTCATCGCATGCCAAATGCGAGCGCTGCTGGCACTACCGTGCAGAGGTCGGAACCATTGCCGACCACCCGGAACTGTGCAGCCGCTGCCATGGCAACCTGACTGACGTACCGGAGAACCGCACGCATGCATGACGGCGCGCAGATGAAAGGCCGCTTTGCGCTGTGGCTGGTGCTGGCCGCAGTGGTCGCCCTGCTCGACCAAGGCACCAAGTGGTACATGAGCCAATGGCTGGGCTCGGGCGACGTGATCACCGTGACCGGCTTCTTCAAGCTCATCCTAGTGCACAACCCCGGCGCCGCCTTCAGCTTTCTGGCCGACCAGTCCGGCTGGCAACGCTGGTTCTTCGTCGTTCTGGGCATCATCATCTGCGGCTGGTTGCTCGCCCTGATGTGGCAGCACCGCGCAGAACGCGCCCTGCCGCTGGCCTTCAGCCTGATCATTGGCGGCGCCATCGGCAACATCTATGATCGAATGGCCCACGGCGCGGTCGTAGACTTCCTGTACTTTCACGCCGGCTCGTATGGCTGGCCGGCGTTCAATCTGGCCGACTCGGCCATCACCGTCGGTGTCGTGCTCATGCTGTGGTCGCAGTTCCGGCCTCACCGCTCTACAAAGGAACCTGCCACATGAACCAGCAAGTACGCCCCGACAGCCTCGTCACCCTGCACTATTGCATCGCCCTGCCCGGCGGCCAGCCGCTGATCAGCACCTATGGTGGCAACCCCGCCACGCTGCAACTGGGTGCCGGCGAGCTGCTGCCGCAGATCGAGCGCCTGCTTGACGGCCTGGAATCGGGCTCGGAGCACAGCTTCGACCTCGCTCCAGAGCAAGCCTTCGGCGCTCGCCGTGATGACCTGATCGAACGCGTACAGCGCAAGCACCTGCCCGAGAGCGAAGTGGTCGAAGCCATGAGCATCATGGAATTCAGCGCACCGGACGGTTCGCGCTACTCGGGCCTGATCACCCAGGTCGAAGACGACGCGGTGATGATCGATTTCAACCATCCGCTCGCCGGCAAGCAGGTCCGTGTGGACGTGCGCATCGTCGGCGTGCTGTAAACCTTCTGCGAGCAAAACCATGAACGATCGCGAAATTCTCCTCGCCAGCCCGCGCGGTTTCTGCGCCGGCGTGGAACGCGCCATCGAAATCGTCGAACGCGCACTGGAGCAACTCGGCGCGCCGATCTACGTTCGTCATGAGGTCGTGCACAACAAGTTCGTGGTGGACGATCTGCGCAACAAGGGCGCGGTGTTCGTCGAGGAGCTCGATGAAGTCCCCGGCGGCAATACCGTGATCTTCAGCGCCCACGGTGTGTCACAAGCCGTGCGCGACGAAGCCGAGCGGCGCGGCCTGAAAGTGTTCGACGCCACCTGCCCGCTGGTGACCAAGGTACACAACGAGGTCATGCGCATGCATGGCCTCGGTCGCGAGATCATCATGATCGGCCACCGCGGCCACCCCGAGGTCGAAGGCACGATGGGCCAGATCGACGGCGGCATCCACTTGGTGGAATCGGCCGACGACGTCGCTGCCCTGCAGGTCGCGGACCCCGAGGCCTTGGCGTTCGTGACTCAGACGACGCTGTCGATGGACGACGCGGCAAGCATTATCGACGCCCTGCGCGCACGCTTCCCGGCCATTCAGGGCCCACGCAAGGACGACATCTGCTACGCAACGCAAAACCGTCAGGATGCCGTGAAATTCATGACGCCGCAGGTCGATGCGGTGCTTGTCGTCGGCTCCCCCAACAGCTCCAACTCCAACCGCCTGCGTGAAGTGGCCGAGTTGCGCGGCGTGCCGGCCTGGCTTGTCGAGAACGCCGATGCGATTGACCCGGCGTGGCTGAAGGGCAAGCGTCGCGTGGGCATCACTGCCGGCGCATCCGCCCCGGAGGTGCTGGTCAAATCGGTCATCGACCGTGTTCGTGCCCTGGGCGGTGCCACCGTGCGCACTCTCGACGGCGTGCAAGAGAAAGTCGTTTTCGCGCTACCGAAAGAGCTTCAGCAAACCAGCTAACCCGGCATCAAGGCAAAAAAAGGGCCGCAACGTCTGACGCTGCGGCCCTTTTTTTGCCTTGCGAGCAGGCTTAGGCGCCCATCACGCGCCGATAGAACTCGTGGAAGTGTTGCATGCCGTCTTCCATGGGCGACTGATACGGGCCGACCTCATTGCGCCCCTCGCGATACAAGGCCAGACGCCCGCGATCCATGCGCTCGGCGATCTCGTCGTCCTCGATGGCGGTCTCCATATACGCCGCCTGCTCGGCTTCGACGAAATCGCGCTCGAACTCCATGATCTCTTCCGGGTAGTAGAACTCGACCACGTTGGTGGTCTTGTCGACATCCCGCGGAATCAGTGAACTGACCACCAGCACGTGGGGATACCATTCGACCATCACGTTCGGGTAGTAAGTGAGCCACAGCGCGCCGTGCGGCGGCGGCTGATCGCCGTAGATCGAGCGCACCGCTTCATGCCATCGCGCGTAGGCCGACGTGCCCGGTTTCGACAGCGAAGTGATGCCCACGCGCTGCACCGAATACCAGTCGCCGAACTGCCAGGTCAGGTCATCGCAGGTCACGAAATTGCCGAGCCCCGGATGGAACGGCGCAACGTGGTAATCCTCCAGATAGACCTCGATGAAGGTCTTCCAGTTGTAGTTGCACTCGTGGATTTCGACACGGTCGAGCTTGTAGCCCGAGAAGTCGAACTCGGGCGCCACCTGCATGCCTGCCAGATCACCGGTAACCGAGCGCGGCCCCTTGAACAGCAGGCCGTTCCAGCGCTCCAGCGCATCACGGCGCAGATTGAGGCAGGGGTTTTCGGGGAAGTGCGGGGCGCCCTGCAGCACGCCGGTGTTGCCGTAGGTCCAGCGATGCACCGGACACACCACGCGCTCGGCCGAGCCGCTGCCTTCGAGCATGATGGCCTGACGGTGGCGACACACGTTCGACATGCGGTGAATGCCGTCGGCGGTATTGAACAGCAGAGCCGAATTGCCGAGCCATTCGAGGGAGCGGTAGTTGCCGACTTCAGGTACCATCAACTCGTGGCCGACGTACCCCGGGCCGGCATCGAAGAGAAGCTTTTTCTCCTGCTCGAAAACCTGCTCATCGAAATACGCAGAAACCGGCAGTTGTGAAACCCCCGGCGCCAGTTGCCTCCTGGAAGCCATGTCGGACATGCCCGAACCCCCAACGCGAAAAACCAAAAAGAAATTCGGCGGAAAAGAACCGGTAATTCTAGGCAAAAAGGCGTTTGACCGCCAGTTGCCGCTTCGGTTATTTTCGAAACTTTTCCCCTGTCCGCACACATGACCAAATCAGCCGCTTCCCCCAAATCCTTCGAGGGCGCCATCACCGAGCTCGAAGAGATCGTGCGCGCAATGGAAGCTGGCCAGATCACGCTGGAACAGGCTCTTGACCACTATCAGCGCGGCGTCGGCCTGCTGCGTTACTGCCAGGACACCCTGCGCAACGCCGAGCAACGCGTGCGCCAGCTCGAAGGCGACCAGCTCGTGGACAGCGCTGCGGAGAAAAAGTCGTGAGCGCTCACGATTTCCAGGCCTGGATGGGCCAGATCCAGCAACGCACCGAACACGCCCTCGAAGTGCGCCTGCCGACCGGCGACATCACGCCCGCCGACCTGCATGCTGCCATGCGCTACGCCGTGCTCGAAGGCGGCAAGCGCGTGCGCGCCCTGCTCGCGCACGCCGCAGGCGAACTGGCCGGAGCCGACAGTGCCGCCACCGACGCAGCGGCCTGTGCGGTGGAGCTCATTCACGCCTATTCGCTGGTGCATGACGACATGCCGTGCATGGACAACGACGTACTGCGCCGCGGCAAGCCCACGGTGCACGTCGAATTCGGCGAAGCCACTGCGCTGCTGACCGGCGACGCCCTGCAGACGCTGGCCTTCCAGGCGCTGAGCGACGCCCTTCCCGGTGTCACGCCGGCCCGCCAGATCGAAATGATCGCCTTGCTGGCCCGCGCTTCGGGCTCACGCGGCATGGCCGGCGGGCAGGCCATCGACCTCGCCGCCGTCGGAACCGCCCTGACGCGCGAAGAGCTCGAGCACATGCACATTCACAAGACCGGGGCGTTGATTCGCGCTTCGGTAGTACTCGGCGCCATGTGCAGCGCCGACACGGCGCCGGACACCCTCGACCGGCTTGACCGTTACGGCAAGCTCGTCGGCCTGCTCTTTCAGGTGGTCGACGACATTCTCGATGCCGAGTCGGACACCGCCACGCTGGGCAAAACGGCCGGCAAGGACGCTGAACAACACAAACCCACCTATGTCTCACTGCTTGGGATGAGCGAAGCCCGTGCGCTGTCGGCCCGCCTGCTGGCCGAAGCACACGACGCAATCGCACCGCTGAGCGCGGCGCAGCGGCTGCGCGAGCTCGCCGACTTCATTGTCCATCGCAAGTTCTGACCCGATCACGGCTGCACAACATGTCCAAATACCCTCTGCTAGACCGTATCGACTCTCCGGCACAGCTTCGCGCACTCGACCGCAGCGAACTGCCGGCAGTGGCCGATGAGCTGCGCGCGTTTCTGATCGAGTCGGTCTCCAAGACCGGCGGCCATCTGTCGTCGAACCTGGGCACCGTGGAACTCAGCATCGCGCTGCACTACATCTACGACACGCCAGAAGACCGCATCGTGTGGGATGTGGGCCATCAGACCTACGGCCACAAGATCCTCACCGGCCGCCGTGCCGGAATGAGCGGGCTGCGCCGCTTCGGCGGCATCTCGGGGTTTCCGCGTCGCAGCGAAAGCGAATACGACACCTTCGGCACGGCGCACTCATCGACCTCCATTTCGGCCGCAATGGGCATGGCCGTCGCGGCACGCGACAAGGGTGAAAGCCGCCAGAGCATCGCGGTGATCGGTGACGGCGCCATGAGTGCCGGCATGGCATTCGAGGCGCTCAACAACGCCGGTGAGCTCGACGGCATCAACCTGCTGGTGATCCTCAACGACAACGAGATGTCCATCTCGCCGCCGGTCGGCGCAATGACGCGCATCCTCGCCCGCATGCTGTCGGGGCGCACCTATAACGCTGCGCGCCGCGCTGGTGAAAAGGTGCTGGGCATCGCCCCGCCGGTGCTCCAGTTCGCCCGCAAGGTCGAAGAACACGTCATCGGCCTGGTCACACCAGGCACGCTGTTCGAGGAATTCGGTTTCCATTACTACGGCCCGATCGACGGTCACGACCTCGACTCGCTGATTCCGATGCTGCAGAACCTCAAGAAACTTCCGGGGCTGCAGTTCCTGCACGTGGTCACGCGCAAGGGCCAGGGCTACAAGCTCGCCGAAGCAGATCCGATCCTGTACCACGGCGTCTCGCAGTTCGAGCCCTCCGCGGGCATCGCCACCGGCAAAGGCAGCGGCAAGCTCACCTACACCAAGGTGTTCGGAGACTGGCTGTGCGACATGGCGGCGCAGGACGAGCGCCTTGTCGCCGTCACCCCGGCCATGCGTGAAGGCTCCGGGCTGGTGCGCTTTGCCGAGGAGTATCCGTCGCGCTATCACGATGTGGGCATCGCCGAACAGCACGCCGTGACCTTCGCTGCCGGCCTTGCCTGTGAGGGCCTGAAGCCGGTGGTGGCGATCTACTCGACCTTCCTGCAACGCGCCTACGATCAGCTCATCCACGACGTTGCGCTACAGAACCTGCCGGTGGTGTTCGCCATCGACCGCGCCGGTCTGGTCGGCGCCGACGGCGCCACCCACCATGGCGCCTTCGACCTCTCCTACCTGCTGTGCATCCCCAACATGGTGGTGATGACGCCGGCCGACGAGAACGAGTGCCGCCAGATGCTGTACACCGCCTATTGCCACGACGGCCCGACGGCTGTGCGCTACCCGCGTGGCGGCGGCATGAGCGTCACGCCCGAAACTGCCATGACGGCCATTCCGCTGGGCAAGGCCGAAGTGCGGCGCTCAGGCAAGAAGGTGGCCATCCTCGCCTTCGGCAGCATGCTGCCTGCCGCCTTGGCCGCCGGTGAATCTATCGACGCCACCGTGGTCAACATGCGGTTCGCCAAACCTCTGGACGAAGCGTGCATTCGTGAGGTGGCCGCCGAGCACGATGTGCTGGTGACCATCGAAGAGAACGCCGTGGTCGGTGGCGTGGGCGCGGAAGTGTCACGCGTGCTCGACACCCTGGAAAGCCGCCCGCGCCTGCTGCGCCTCGGCTTGCCCGATCGGTTCGAGGATCACGGCGAACAGGGTCAGCTGCTCGCAGAGCTCGGTCTCGACAAAGCCGGCATCCTCTCCGCGATTGCAAAACTGAATCAAGCCAATAGTTGAGCGTTTTTGTCGGATTTGCTACGATCCGCGCCTCGCTCCCCAACAGAGTTCGAAGATGAACCCCCAAGACCTCCTCACCATCCCGGATGTCCAGAGTTCCCGCGACAGCCGTGAGCTCGCCATCAACAAGGTCGGCATCAAGTCCATCCGTCATCCGGTGAAGGTCCGTGACCGGTCGGGCGGCGTGCAGCACACGGTGGCCATGTTCAACATGTACGTGGGCTTGCCGCACAACTTCAAGGGCACCCACATGTCGCGCTTCGTCGAGCTGCTGAACGGCTCCGAACGCGAGATTTCGGTCGAGTCCTTCGAGCCGATGCTGCGTGAAATGGTCGCCCGCCTCGAGGCCGAAACCGGCCATGTCGAGATGACCTTCCCGTACTTCATCAACAAGACCGCCCCGGTTTCCGGCGTGCAGAGTCTGATGGATTACGAAGTCACCTTCATCGGAGAAATCCGCGCCGGGGGCGTGTACGAATTCACCATGAAAGTCGTGGTGGCCGCCACCAGCCTGTGCCCGTGCTCCAAGAAGATTTCCGATTACGGCGCGCACAACCAGCGCTCGCACATTACCGTGACGGCCACGCTGGGCGACCACGTCTGGATCGAGGAGATCGTCGATCTGGTCGAGAAACAGGCCTCGTGTGAGGTCTATGCGCTGCTCAAGCGCCCTGACGAGAAGTACGTGACCGAGCGCGCCTACGACAACCCCAAGTTCGTCGAGGACATGGTGCGTGACGTGGCCGGTCAGCTCAACGCCGAGCCGCGCATTGTCGCGTATGCACTGGAGTCGGAGAACTTCGAGTCGATCCACAACCACTCCGCTTACGCCATCATCGAGCGCGACAAGCGTATCGAATCCTGATTCCGCCTCGTTGCGGCAGTGAATGAAACGGCGCCTCACGGCGCCGTTTTTGCTTGCAATTGCGCGAGCGAGGACAGCGTTGAATCGATTAGGGTAATACTCACAACAACCCGGAGATTCGACATGAAACTGCTGCTCGCAATGCTCATGGTGGTCGCAACGGCCAGCGCCAATGCGGCCTCGAAAGAACAGATCGATGCGGAGGTGCGCGAAGCCCTGCAGGATTTTCGTGAAACCACCAGCGCGGGGCATGACCTGTCGCAACAGGCCAAAGGCATCCTGGTGTTCCCCAGCGTCATCAAAGCGGGCGTGGGAGTCGGCGGCGAATACGGTGAAGGCGCGCTGATCGTGAACGGCGAGACGGTGGGCTACTACAACCTGGCTTCAGCCTCCATCGGCTTTCAACTGGGCGCCCAGAAACGCTCCCAGATCGTGCTGTTCATGACCGACGAAGCGCTTACCGGCTTTCGCAGCCGCGAGGGCTGGAAGGCCGGCGTCGATGGCAGCGTTGCACTGGCCACGCTTGGCACCGGTGGCGCCATCGATACCGAAACGGCCAAACAACCGATCATCGGTTTCATCTTCGCCAACAAGGGGTTGATGTACAACCTGACTTTCGAGGGCTCGAAGATCACCAAGATCGATCGCTGAGCACCACTTAACCGCACGGTGCAATGCAAACGGCTCGCAGAGCGATCTGCGGGCCGTCTTTGTTTCTTCTGTGCCGTGTGCGTCAAGGTCAACTGCGGTATTCGGCGTTGATCTTCACGTAGTCGTAGGAGAAATCGCAGGTCCACACCGTTGCGTCAGCATCGCCACGCCCCAATGCGATGCGCACGGTGATCTCGTCACGCTGCATGATGCGTGCGCCGTCCTCTTCCCGATACGCCGCCGCACGCCCGCCGTTCTCGGCAACCAGTACCGATTCGCCACCACTGGCCAGCCAGACGCTGAGGCGCGTCACGTCCAGATCTTCGATGCCGGCATTGCCCACCGCCGCCAGAATACGGCCCAGATTGGGGTCGGACGCGAAGAAAGCCGTCTTCACCAGCGGCGAATGCCCCACCGCATAGCCCACCTTGCGGCATTCCTCGCGGCTGCCACCACCTTCTACCGCCACGGTGATGAACTTGGTCGCACCTTCGCCATCGCGCACGATGGCCTGCGCCAGCTCGATCGAGATGCCGATCACGGCTTCGCGAAACGCCTGATAGGCCGGCGAGTCGGCATCGAGAATCTCGGGATTCTCGGCTTTGCCGGTCGCAATGAGGATGAAGGAGTCGTTCGTCGAGGTATCACCGTCGATGGTGATGCTGTTGAACGACTGATCCGCAGCATCCACCACCAGTTGATTCAACAGTTGCTGCGAGATGCTGGCATCCGTGGCGACAAACCCCAGCATCGTCGCCATGTTCGGCTTGATCATGCCGGCGCCTTTGCTCATGCCCGTGAGGGTGATGGTGCGACCGCCGATCTCGACGGTTCGCGAGGCAGCCTTGGCAACGATATCCGTGGTCATGATGGCGTGCGCTGCATCGTGCCAACCATCGGCGCGCAGATCGTCACGCGCGGCCGGCAGAGCCGCCTCGATGCGCTCGACCGGGAGTTGTTCGAGAATCACGCCGGTTGAGAACGGCAGAACCTGATTCGGCGCGATTTCCAGCACCTCGGCCACGGCCTGGCAGGTGCGCTGTGCGGCCACCATGCCCTGCTCGCCGGTACCGGCATTGGCGATGCCGGTGTTGATGACCAGCGCACGCACACTGGTATTGCGCAGATGCTCTCGGCACACCTGCACCGGCGCGGCACAGAAGCGGTTCTTGGTGAACACACCAGCCACGCGGCTGCCCTCATCCAGCTCGATCAGCGTCAAATCGCGGCGACCCGCCTTGCGGATACCGGCTTGCGCGATGCCGAGTTGAACCCCCAGCACGGGCTTGAGCGCAGCAGGCGCGGGAGCGACGAGATTCACGGGCATGGATAGAACTCCTTGATCTTCGGTTAAGCAACGTCAATGTGCCAAATGCCGCGACAGTTTACTGCATGCACCTCGCCAGAACCGAACCGGAGAAATGAAAAAAGCCCGCGACCTTGCGGTGGCGGGCTTTGTGTGCGGCTCAGCTGGATCAGGCGAGCTTGCCGTGGCAGTGCTTGTATTTCTTGCCCGAGCCGCAAGGGCACGGATCGTTACGACCGACACGCGGACCACCAGGCTCGCCGCCGCCGGCAGCCGCCTTGGCCGGCTGCTCCGGTTCGTCGAGGTTGTCATGCTTGTACTCGACATTCTCGATCGGAGCCGGCTTCTCGGCCTCTTCGAGCTCTTCGCGAGTACGCACCTGCACCGTCATCAGCACTTTGGTGACGTCCGCACGTACGGTGTCCAGCAAGCTCTCGAACAGCTCGAACGACTCGCGCTTGTATTCCTGCTTGGGGTTCTTCTGCGCATAACCACGCAGATGGATACCCTGGCGCAACTGGTCCAGCGCCGACAGGTGATCGCGCCAGTGGTTATCGAGGCTTTGCAGCATCACGTTGCGCTCGAACTGATGCCATGCCGCGCTATCCACGATGGCGATCTTGGCGGCATAAGCCTGGTCGGCGGCTTCAATGATGCGCGCCAACATGGTTTCAGCATCCAGGTTGGGATCATTGGCGAGCCACTCACTCACCGGCAGCTTGAGCTGGAATTCGCCGGCCAGCGCTGCTTCCAGCGCCGGGATCTCCCACTGTTCTTCAACGCTCTCCTCGGGCACGTAAAGATGCAAGGTATCGGCCAGCACCCCGTGACGCATCGCGGTGATGGTCTCCGAGATGTCTTCGTTGACAAGCAACTCGTTACGCTGCTCGTAGATCACTTTACGCTGATCGTTGGCGACATCGTCGTACTCGAGCAGTTGCTTGCGGATATCGAAGTTACGCTGCTCGACCTTGCGCTGTGCCGACTCCAGCGAGCGCGTGACCATGCCGTGCTCGATGGCTTCACCCTCGGGCATCTTGAGGCGAACCATGATGGCGTTGAGACGGTCACCGGCGAAGATCTTCATCAACGGATCTTCAAGCGACAGATAGAAACGGCTCGAACCCGGATCGCCCTGACGGCCGGAGCGGCCGCGCAGCTGGTTGTCGATACGACGGGATTCATGGCGCTCGGTGCCGATGATGTGCAAACCGCCCGCGGCGACGACCTGATCGTGCACGATCTGCCAATCGGCCCGCATCGAGGCGATCTTGGCTTCTTTCGCCGCTTCATCCAGCGAGGCGTCGCTGCGCACGGCTTCGATCTCACGCTCGACGTTACCGCCCAGCACGATATCGGTACCACGACCGGCCATGTTGGTAGCGATGGTTACCACGCCCGGACGGCCCGCCTGCGCGACGATGTTCGCTTCGCTGTCGTGCTGTTTGGCGTTGAGCAACTGATGCGGCACCTTTTCGCGGGTGAGCACCTGCGACAGGAATTCGTTCACTTCGATCGAGGTCGTGCCTACCAGCACCGGCTGGCCACGGCTGACGCAATCGCGAATGTCTGCGATCACCGCATCCCACTTTTCTTTCGCGGTGCGATAGACCTTGTCGTTCTCGTCACGACGCTGCATCGGCCGGTTGGTCGGCACTATGACGGTTTCGAGGCTGTAGATCTGGTGGAACTCGTAAGCTTCGGTATCCGCCGTGCCGGTCATACCGGCCAGCTTGCCGTACATGCGGAAATAGTTCTGGAAGGTAATCGAGGCCAGCGTCTGGTTCTCGGCCTGAATCTTCGCACCTTCCTTGGCTTCGACGGCCTGATGCAAGCCATCCGACCAGCGGCGCCCCGGCATCAGGCGGCCGGTGAATTCGTCGACGATGACGACTTCGCCGTTCTGCACGACGTAATGCTGATCCTTGTGGAACATCGTGTGCGCACGTAAAGCGGCATACAGGTGATGCACCAACATGATGTTGCCCGGGTCGTACAGGCTTGCGCCTTCCTTGAGCAGCCCCATGCTGAACAGGATGTTCTCGGCTTTCTCGTGGCCTTGCTCGGTCAGCAGCACCTGCCGCGCCTTGAGATCGAGCGTGTAATCGCCCGGCACGGTGACGTTGTCACCCTCGCCTTCCTGCTCGCTGAGCTGGCTCGGCAATTCGTTGAGGCGCAGATACAGTTCTGTATGGTCCTCGGCCTGACCGGAAATGATCAGCGGCGTACGCGCTTCGTCGATCAGGATCGAGTCGACTTCATCTACGATGGCGAACGACAACTTGCGCTGTACGCGCTCGGCGATGGAATACACCATGTTGTCGCGCAGGTAGTCGAAACCGAATTCGTTGTTGGTGCCGTAGGTGATGTCGGCAGCGTACGCGGCCTGCTTGTCGGCATGCGACATGCGGGACAGATTGCAGCCCGTGGTCATGCCGAGGAAGCCGAAAATACGCCCCATGCCTTCGGCATCGCGGCTGGCGAGGTAATCGTTCACCGTCACCACATGAACACCCTGACCGGCCAGCGCATTCAGGTACGCCGGCAAGGTCGCCACCAGCGTTTTGCCTTCGCCGGTCTTCATCTCGGCGATGCGCCCGTCGTGCAGCACCATGCCGCCGATGAGCTGCGTATCGAAGTGACGCATGCCATACACGCGGCGACCGGCTTCGCGCACGACGGCGAACGCCTCGACGAGCAGATCGTCGAGCTTCTCCCCATTGGCCAGCCGCGCCCGGAACTCCTCCGTCTTGGCGCGCAGCGCCTCGTCGGAAAGCGCGGCCACGTCCACCTCGAGGGCGTTGATGGCGCGAACCTTGTTGGAGTACTGGCGAATCAGGCGGTCGTTGCGACTACCGAAAATCTTCTTGATAAGGCCGGAGATCATGGATGTTTTGATAGGTCGATTCGGCAAGAGTGCTAGTGTAGCATGCACGCACTACCCTTCCGCATTGCGGAAATTCGGCGAATAAATGCCTAAAACATGAGCAGCCACCTGCAACGTTTTCTGGGTGCGGGCGACACGCTCACACGCCTGCACGACCACGCCCGCCTGTTGCTGCGCGCGCAGGAGGGGCTGCGTGCGATGCTGCCCGGCCCGCTGGCCGAGAGTTGCTCGGTCGCCAACATTCGTGACGGCAACATGGTGGTGTTCGCCCACAACGGCAGCGTCGCCGCGCGCCTGCGTCAGATGACGCCGAGCCTGATCAACGGCTTCGCCGCACGAGGTCAGATCGTGCAGGCCATTCAAGTGAAAGTCGGCTTGGTGGTTCAGGCCGAACCGCCCCCCCCGCGAGAAGCCCGCCGGGTGGGGTCGGTCGGTCGCGAGAGCCTCGCGGCCCTGATCGCGGAACTGCCCGAAGATGCTCCGCTGCGGGAATCGCTGCAGCGCCTGCTTGATCGCAGTCGCAGCGACTGAATCGCTAGAACGGGCCGACCAGCCGGTCGGCGACGAAAATCAGCAGCACTGCCAGCAACACAAGCAGGCCACCCAAGGTGATGTTCCACGCCACGGCCCGGTATCGCGGATTGCCGGTCAGCAGCCATGCCAGCACGGCACCGCCAATAGCGAGCAGCGCCGCCAGAGCGACTAGACGTACGGCGAACACCGGGCTCAGACCAGAACCGGCTCAGGGGCCGGCGCGAATTGGCGGATGACGGACTGCGGCGCCTGCTCGACCTGTTCGAAACTCACCATTTCCCAGGCGGAGTCGTCCTCCAACAGAGCACGCAGCACTTCGTTGTTCATTGCGTGGCCGGACTTGTGCGCCGAATAACCGGCGAGCAACGGATGGCCGCACAGGTAGAGATCGCCGATGGCGTCCAGCACCTTGTGCTTCACGAACTCGTCGGCGTAGCGCAAACCCTCGGAGTTCAGCACGCGATACTCGTCGAGCACGATTGCGTTGGCCATGCTGCCACCGAGCGCCAGACCATTCGAACGCATGAATTCGACATCCTGCATGAAGCCGAAGGTGCGCGCACGGGCGATGTCCTGCTCGTACGAATGTTCGGCGAAGTCGACGGCGACGCGCGTGGCCGTACCGTCGATGGCCGGGTGGTTGAAGACGATGGAGAACTCTAGACGGAAGCCGTCATGCGGCTCGAGGCGCACCCATTTGTCGCCATCATGGAATTCGACCGGCTTCTTCACCCGGATGAACTTCTTCGGCGCGTTCTGCTCTTCCACACCGGCCGAACGCAGCAGGAACACGAAGGGGCTCGAACTGCCGTCCAGAATGGGCAACTCCGGCGCATCGATATCAACATGCACGTTATCGACGCCCAGACCGGCCAGCGCCGACATCAAGTGCTCGACCGTACCAACCTTGGCCTCGCCCTGCTGCAGGCCCGAACACATGCGCGTATCGCACACCGAGTAAGGGTCTGCCGGCAAGGTTACTACCGGGGCCAGATCGACGCGGTGAAAAACGATGCCGGTATCGGGCGCGGCCGGGCGCAGGGTCATCGTGACCTTGCGCCCGCCGTGCAGGCCTACGCCGGTGGCGGTTACGACAGACTTCAGTGTGCGCTGCTTGATCATCATGCGCTCCATGGCAATGGGCGGATTTTAGCTTCCGCGCCTCGCTCCGTCACCTCAATGCACTGCACGTCAACGGAAACGGGCGCCTGGGAAACAGACCGGAGGCGGAGGTCTGCGTTCCCTGGCGCCCGTGTAGGGCGAGGGGGTTTCTCAGTCGGCCTGACGGCGCAGGAAAGCCGGAATGTCGTAGGTGCCCATGCCGTTGGTGCTCATGGCCTCAACCGTGGTGCGACGCTGACGCATGACCGCCGGCACCTCGCTGGTTTCCTGCGTGTAACCCCCCGCGTCGCCGTAGGTGCCGGTACCGCGCACGACCTGCATGACGGGCTGGCGCGCCGCGCTCTGCGAACCCAGACCAGTTGCCACCACGGTGACACGCACGCGGTCGTCCATGGCGTCATCGAACACCGTACCGTACTTGACGAAGGCTTCCGGTGCCGCGAAGGCCTGCACGGTCTTCACCGCATCGCGCACTTCCGACATCTTCAACGAACCGCGCGCCGCAGTGATATTGATCAGCACGCAGCGTGCGCCGGACAGCTCGGTACCTTCGAGCAGCGGGCTCACGGCTGCTTGCTCGGCGGCGATACGCGCACGGTCCAGACCGGAGGACTCGGCCGAGCCCATCATGGCACGACCCATCTCGCCCATGGCGGTACGCACGTCCTGGAAGTCGACGTTCACCAGACCGGGGACGTTGATGATTTCAGCGATGCCGCCCACGGCGTTCTTCAGTACGTTGTCGGCCGAGCGGAAGCACTCTTCGAAGCCGGCATCATCGCCGAACACGTCGAGAAGCTTGTCGTTGAGCACGACGATGAGCGAATCGACGTGGCGCGACAGATCGTCGACCCCGCTTTCCGCCACACGCAGACGATTCTCGAAGTCGAAAGGCTTGGTGACCACGCCCACGCAGAGAATGCCCATTTCCTTGGCGATTTCAGCCACGACGGGCGCTGCACCGGTGCCCGTGCCGCCACCCATGCCGCCGGTGATGAAGCACATGTGCGCACCTTCGAGCGCCGCAGCGATCTCGTCGCGCGACTCCTGCGCGGCCACTCGGCCGGCTTCGGGCTTGGAGCCGGCGCCGAGGCCGGACGTGCCCAGTTGCACTTTCACCGGAGCGAGGCAACGCTTGAGCGCCTGGGCATCCGTATTGGCGACGACGAAGTCGACCCCTTTGACGCCCTCGCGGATCATGTGATCCACCGCATTGCCACCTGCCCCACCGACGCCGACCACCTTGATGATGGTGTGCGCCTGTTCCTTTTCCACGATTTCGAACGTCATGCCGGCCTCCTGATATCCACCCACATCGGCAACCCCCGCCATTTAGTGAGCCTGGTTGAGTCTATAACTAAATAGCCTGTTTTTACAGGCAATTTCCAAAATTTTTCATCCCTTTACAGGATGTTTTCAAAAGTTTCTTTCAAGCCACGATTTCACCCTGCCGAACCACTGCCGAAGGTTGCGAGATTCACGCCCCAACATCCCTTTTCGACGCTGCGCCATTCCCTCCATCACAAGGCCCATTGCGGTCGCGTAATGCGGCTTGCACACGACGTCTTCCAGCGCGCCGTCATACTGCGGCGAGCCCACCCGTGCGGGAAGATTGAAGACTTCTTCAGCGAGTTCGACCATGCCCGGCATTACCGAGGCCCCGCCGGTGAGCACGATGCCCGACGACAACAGCTCTTCGTAGCCGCTGCGGCGCAGCTCGGCCTGCACCAGCTCGAACAGTTCGGAGACGCGCGGTTCGATCACGTCGGCCAGGCGCTGACGCGACAACGGACGCGGCTGACGGTCGCCGACGCCCGGCACTTCGATCATCTGCTCGGGGTCGGCCATGGCGTGCATGGCGACGCCGTATTGGCGCTTGATGTCCTCGGCTTCTGCCGTCGGGGTGCGCAGCGCCATGGCGATATCGTTGGTGATCTGATCGCCGGCCACCGGCAGCACTGCCGTATGACGGATCGCGCCTTGTGTGAACACCGCGATGTCGGTCGTGCCGCCGCCGATGTCGACGAGACACACGCCGAGATCCTTTTCGTCGTCGGTCAGCACGGCATAGCTCGATGCCAACGGCTGCAGGATCAAACCGACCACTTCCAACCCGCATCGACGCACGCACTTGATCACGTTCTGGGCAGCGGAAACCGCGCCGGTAGCGATGTGCACCTTCACTTCGAGACGCACGCCACTCATGCCGACAGGCTCGCGCACGCCGCCCTGACCATCGATGATGAATTCCTGCGTGAGGATGTCGAGCACCTGCTGCTCGGAGGGGATCGGCATGGCGCGCGCCACCTCGATCACCCGCTCGACATCCATCGCGGTGACTTCCTTGTCCTTGATGGCCACGGTGCCGCTGGAGTTGAAGCTCTTGATATGGCTGCCGGCAATGCCGGTGAGTACGTCGCGCACCTTGCATTCGGCCATCAGTTCGACCTCCTGCACTACGCGCGAGATGGCATCGACGGTGGCCTCGATGTTCACCACGACGCCGCGCTTGAGCCCGCTCATCGGCTGCGTGCCGATGCCGATGACCTCGAACTGCCCGTCCGGGAAAGCCTCGACCACCAGACACGTCACCTTGGACGTACCGATATCGAGACCGACCACCAGATCCTTGTATTCCTTGCTCATCGCTTGTCTTTCCCATCCCGTGGCTTGACCACCGGTGTCAATGCAAATCCCCTCTGGTAGCGCACGTCCGCCACCGCGATCTCGATGCCGACCTGTTCGCGTGCCGCAGGCCAGTTGGCAACGAACGCCGCCAGGCGGTCGGCCACCGGGGCACGCTCACGATCACGCCCCAGTTGCACGACCAAACCGTTATCGAGTTCCAGCTCCCACGACTCGCGCGCCGACAGCCACAAACGGGTCATGCGCAGGCCCAGCGGCTCGAGCAGGCGCGAGAACTCACCGTAGCGCGCATGCAGGTAACCGGCAGCGCCCTGCGGCCCTCCGTACGAGGGCAGCTTGGCGTTGCTCGCGGCCACGAAGACTTCGCCCTGCAGGTTGATCAAGTGCACTTCGTCGCTGCCGAGCGGATTCCAGTAGGCCACCGGCTGGTGCTCTTCCAGACGCAACTCAAGCTTGTCGGGCCAGCTGCGTCGCACTTCGGCACGACGCACCCACGGCAGCTTCTCGAAGCTCTCGCGCACGTCGGCAAGACCGACCGTGAAGAAGTTGCCCTTGATCGCGGAGCGCGCCGCATACTCGATCTGCGCAGAAGTCACTTGCCCCGGCGCCGTCACCACCACGACTTCACGCAGCGGAAAGAACGGCCGGCTGAGGAACCACGTCACCAAGGCCCAACCGAAGGCGAGCGCCGCAAACAGCAGCATCAGATCCGACAGCAGATTGAGCACGGCCGGGCGATGCCACAACCCGCCCTCGCGCTGGTTTTTGGCGTCTGTGTAGCGTTTCGGCACGGATCCGAGGCGCTTGTCACCCAAGGCTGGCGCCCTCCAGAATGCTCAGGCACAACTGATCGAACTCGATGCCGGCTGCACGCGCCGACATCGGCACCAGCGAGTGCCCGGTCATGCCCGGCGAGGTGTTCATCTCGAGCAGCCACGGCCGGCCAGCGCCGTCGAGCATCAGATCGACACGCCCCCAGCCACGGCAACCCAGCACCGCCGCGCTCTTCATCACCAGCGCACGCAGCTCGCTCTCCACCTCGTCGGCAAAGCCGGCCGGGCACAGATAGCGCGTGTCGTCGCTGAAGTACTTGTTCTGATAGTCGTAGTTGCCGCCCGGCGCCTCGATGCGGATCACCGGCAACGCCCGCTCGCCGAGGAACGGAACAGTCAGCTCTTTACCGTCGATGAACTCTTCGGCAAGCACCAGGGTGTCGTACTTGGCGGCAAGCTCCCATGCGGCGCGCAGGTCTTGCGCTCGCAGCACCTTGGTGGCGCCCATGCTCGAGCCTTCGTGCGCCGGCTTGACGAAGATCGGCAACCCCAGGTCACGTGCCACGGCGTCGAAATCGCTCGCAGCATCGAGCAATGCGTAGCGCGGCGTAGGCAAACCGCAAGCCGCCCACACCATCTTCGTGCGCCACTTGTCCATCGACAGCGCCGAGGCCATCACGCCGCTGCCGGTGTACGGAATGCGCAGCGTCTCGAGCACGCCCTGCAGCGTTCCATCCTCACCGCCACGGCCGTGCAGCGCGATGAAGGCGCGGGTAAAGCCCTCGGCACGCAAGCTCCACACGTCGCGTTCGGCGGGGTCGAAGGCATGCGCATCCACGCCCTGGCGCAGCATCGCATCGAGCACGGCTTTGCCGGACATCAGGGACACCTCACGCTCGGCGGACGACCCGCCGAACAGCACCGCGACTTTGCCGAACTGCTGACTCACGACTTCACTCCGTTCGAATCGGCGAGCTTGCCCGGCACCGCGCCGACCGAGCCCGCACCCATGGTGATCACCACATCGCCATCGGCCGCAGCCGACAGGATGGCTTCCGGCATGTCCTCGATACGCTCGACGAACACCGGCTCGACCTTGCCGGCGACGCGCAGCGCACGCGCCAGACTACGGCCGTCCGCAGCCACGATGGCCGGCTCGCCGGCGGCATACACTTCGCTCAGCAACAGTCCGTCGACCGCCGACAAGACCTTCACGAAATCCTCGAAACAATCACGCGTGCGCGTGAAGCGATGCGGCTGGAACGCCAACACCAGACGGCGATCCGGGTAGGCTCCACGCGCCGCGGCGATGGTGGCTGCCATTTCGACCGGGTGGTGGCCGTAGTCGTCGATCAGCGTGAAACTGCCACCGGCCGGCAGTGCAATCTCGCCGTAGTCCTGGAAGCGACGACCGACGCCGCGGAATTCGGCCAGCGCTTTGACGATGGCGTCGTCCGGCACTTGAACCTCGGTGGCCACTGCGATGGCGGCCAGCGCGTTCAGCACGTTGTGGCGACCGGGCAGGTTCAACACGATCGGCAAACGGGTGGTCGTGCCGTTCACCCGCACCACATCGAACAGCATGCGGCGGCCATCGGCACGCACGTTCTCGGCGCGGATGTTGGCGCTCTCGGAAAAGCCGAAACGCATGATCTGCTTCGATACCTGACCGGCCACTTCGCGCACGTTGGGGTCGTCCTCGCACAGCACCGCCACACCGTAGAACGGCAAGCGCTGGAGGAAGTCGATGAAGGCCTGCTTCAACTTCGTGAAGTCATGGCCATAGGTTTCCATGTGATCGGCATCGATGTTCGTGACGACCGAAATCACCGGATTGAGCAACAGGAAGGAGGCGTCCGATTCGTCCGCCTCAGCCACCAGGAAGTCGCCCTTGCCAAGACGTGCATTGGCCCCGGCCGCCGTGAGACGGCCACCGATCACAAAGGTCGGGTCCATGGCGCCCTCTGCGAGGATGCTGGCCACCAGAGACGTCGTGGTGGTCTTGCCATGCGTGCCGGCGATGGCAATGCCCTGCTTCAGGCGCATCAGCTCGGCGAGCATCTGCGCACGCGGCACGACCGGAATGTCGCGCGCACGGGCAGCCACGACTTCGGGGTTTTCGGCTGCAACAGCGGTCGAGATCACGACGGCGTCAGCCTGATTCACGTGCCCGGCATCATGTCCGATCATGACTTCAACGCCCAGCGAGGCCAGGCGGCGCGTCACGGCGCTCTCATGCAGATCCGAGCCACTCACGCCGAAGCCGAGGTTGGCAAGCACTTCGGCAATGCCGCTCATGCCGGCACCACCGACGCCCACGAAGTGAATGCGTTTGACCTTGTGCTTCATGCCTTCATCCCCTTCACGAGTGCGGCACACTCGTCGGCCACCACCTCAGCAGCGTCGGCCTTGGCGAGCGAGCGAGCACGCGCAGCCATGTCACGCAGGCGATCACGGTCGAGCCCGCGCAGAATGCCGGCGAGGCTGCCCGGCTCCAGTTCGCGCTGCGGCAGCAGCATGGCTGCGCCGCGCTCGGCCAGAAAACGGGCGTTTGCAGTCTGGTGGTCATCCACGGCATGGGGGAACGGCACCAGAAGACTTGCAACGCCGGCCGCTGCAAGCTCGGCCACCGTCGTTGCACCGGCGCGGCAGATCACCAGATCAGCCGCGGCGTAGCGTGCATCCATGTCTTCGATGAAATCGACCAGCTCGCCTTCGACACCGGCCCCGGCGTAGGACTGCTTGAGGCCGTCAAACTGTTTACGACCGGCCTGATGCGTCACTACCGGGCGCTCGGCCTCGGCGATGCGCGCCAGCGCTTGCGGCACGATGGAATTGAGCGCTGCGGCGCCCAGACTGCCGCCTACCACCAACACGCGCAGGCGGCCTTCGCGGTTGGCAAGCCGCTCTTCAGGCGGAGCAATCGCAGCAATCTCGGCGCGCACCGGGTTACCCACCCAGGAGGCCTTGCCGAGCACATTCGGGAAGCCGGTCAGCACACGGTCGGCAACGGACGCCAGCACCTTGTTGGCCAGACCGGCAACCGAGTTCTGCTCGTGCAAGACCAGCGGGCGACCGGTCAGCACGGCCATCATGCCGGCCGGAAAGCTGATGTAGCCGCCCATGCCCAACACGACATCCGGCTTGACCTTGCGCAGCACGCCCTGCGCCTGCCAGAAGCCCGACAAAAGGTTCAGCGGCAGCAACAGCTTGCGCACGATACCTTTGCCGCGCAGCGCGCCGAAGCGGATCCACCGGGTTTCGTAGCCGCGCTCGGGCACGATGCGCGCTTCCATACCCTCGGGGTTGCCGAGCCACACAATGCGCCAGCCGCGTGCGCGCAGCACTTCGGCCACCGCAATGCCGGGGTAGATGTGGCCGCCGGTACCGCCTGCCATGATCAGGATGGTCGGCGCGCTCACGGGCTCACCCCTTTGCGCATCTGGCGGTTTTCCCAATCCACGCGCAGCAGGATCGCGAGGAACAGGCATCCGCCGACGATTGCCGAACCGCCGAAGCTCATCAGCGGCAGGGTTAGTCCCTTGGTGGGCAGCAGGCCCATGTTCACACCCATGTTGATGAAGGATTGCACGCCCAGCCACAGGCCGATGCCCATGGCCACCAGGCCTGCGAAGTAACGCTCGAGGTTGATCGCTTCGCGACCGATGGCGAAGGCACGCTGCACGAGAATCGCGAACAGCACGACGATGGTGAGCACGCCGACGAAGCCGAGCTCTTCGGCGATGACCGCCAGCAGGAAGTCGGTGTGCGCTTCCGGCAGGTAAAACAGCTTCTCGACACTGCCGCCCAGACCGACACCGAACCATTCGCCACGCCCGAAGGCGATCAGTGCGTGCGAAAGCTGGTAGCCCCGGCCGAACGGATCCTCCCAGGGGTCCATGAAGCCGAAGATACGTTCGCGGCGGTACGGTGAGGTCATGATCAGCACGACGAAACCGATCACCGCCACGACGATCAACAACCCGAAGAAGCGTACGTTCATGCCGCCGAGGAACAGCACGCCGAAGGCGATCACGCAGATCACCACGAAGGCGCCGAAGTCAGGCTCAAGCAGCAACAGGCTGCCGACCGCCAGAATCACGCCCGCCATGGGCAGGAAGCCGCCGCCGATGGTGCCCATCACCGGCAGCTTGCGCACGGTGTAGTCCGCCGCGTAGAGCGCCACGAACACTTTCATGAGTTCGGAAGGCTGCAGGTTGATCGGGCCGAGGCCGATCCAGCGCTGCGCACCGTTCACGGACTTGCCTACGCCCGGAATCAGCACCAGTACGAGCAAGGCAACGCCCAGCAAGAACAGCCACGGCGCAAGCTTCTGCCACTGGCGCATCGGAATGCGGAAGGCGATGGTCGCGGCGATCAGCCCCACGGCCAGGAAGATGGCGTGGCGCTGCAGGAAGAAGTACGGGCGATTGCCGGTGAAACTGCTGCCCTCGGCTACCGCGATCGAGGCCGAGAACACCATGATCAGGCCGAGCAGAATCAAGCCCGCGGCGGACCATACGACCAGCGGATCGAACTCGCCGACCGGCTTTTCGTTGGGCGTGACACGGCGCACCGCATGACGAGCCGTGCTGCGTGCAAAGTCTTCGCGCGGCGCGCCGAAGAGGCCGGAGAGAAGGTTGCCGAAACTCATGCGGGCTTCACCTCGGGCAAAGCGCGCACCGCCGCGACGAACACTTCCGCGCGATGCACGTAGTTGCGGAACATGTCGAGACTGGCGCACGCGGGAGAGAGCAGCACCGCATCACCGGCCTGCGCCAGCGCATTGGCGCGGCCGACGGCGGCCTCCAGAGTTTGCGCGCGCTCACTGCCGGCACCGACTTCGTCCAACGCCGCTTCGATACGCGGCGCATCGCGACCGATCAACACGACTGCGCGCGCATGCCGAGCCACCACTTCGGCCAAGGGGCGGAAATCCTGCCCCTTGCCATCACCTCCCGCGATCAACACGACCGGGCAACCCAGGCCTTCCAGCGCAGCCACCGTGGAGCCCACGTTGGTGCCCTTGGAGTCGTCGTAAAACACCACACCGTCCGCACGGCGAGCGACGGCCTCGACGCGATGCGGCAAGCCGCGGAAGCTGCGCAAGGCTGCAAGCATCGCAGCCATCGAAGCGCCGATGGCATTGCCCAGGGCAAGCGCGGCCAGCGCATTCAATGCGTTATGACGACCGGCAATCGGCAGATCCGCCTGCGGCAGCAAACGGGTGCTGCCATGCGCCAACCAAGCTTCCCTCCCCTCGCCCACGATGCCGAACTCGCCGATGCGAGGCTTCGCAGCACCGAACCCGATGACACGGCGACCGGCACGCTCCATCGCGGCGACGCGGACATCGTCACGATTGATGATCTGCACGCCACGGCCTTCATAGATGCGCGCCTTGATGGCAGCGTAATCCGCCATGCTGCCGTGGCGATCAAGGTGATCGTCGGTGACGTTAAGCACCACCGCGGCGTCGGGCGCCAAAGCACCGGCGGTTTCGAGCTGGAAGCTCGACAACTCCAACACCCAGCACTGCGGCAGCGCCTGACGGGCTTCGATTCGGTCGGTCAGCACGGCCAGCGCGGCCGGGCTGATGTTGCCGGCCACCACGGCATCCAGCCCGGCGCCTTGCAGCAGATGCGCGGCCAGGGCGGTGGTTGTGGTCTTGCCGTTGGTACCGGTAATGGCCACGATGCGCGTGGCCGAGCGCTCACCGAGTGCATCCAGCGCGTCAGCGAACAAGGCCATTTCACCAACGATCTCGATGCCACGCTCACGTGCCGCCGCCACGATGGGCTCGCGCAGATCAATGCCGGGGCTCAGCGCGAGCAGGTCGACGTCTTCGAGCAGTTCCAGCGGAAAGCCCCCGACATGCACTTCCGCGTCCACAGCATTCTTCAGCGCGGCGCGCATCGGCGGCTCGGCGCGACTGTCGGCAACGCGCAGATGCGCGCCGGCGTGAGCGCACCAGCGCGCCATCGCCAGACCGGACTCGCCGATTCCGAGAACCAACACGAGGGCGTCGCGCAGCATTTTCATCGCAGCTTCAGCGTCGACAGCCCGAACAGCACGAGCATTATGGTGATGATCCAGAAGCGCACGACGACCTGCGTCTCTTTCCAGCCGCTGAGTTCGAAATGGTGGTGCAGGGGCGCCATGCGGAAGATGCGTTTGCCGCCCGTCATCCTGAAGTAGGCCACCTGCAGCATCACCGACAAGGTTTCGGCCACGAACAGGCCACCCATGATGAAAAGGACGATTTCCTGGCGCACGATCACGGCCATCACGCCCAGAGAGGCGCCCAGCGCCAGCGCACCGACGTCACCCATGAAGACTTCCGCCGGATAGGCGTTGAACCACAGGAAGCCCAGACCCGCGCCACAGATCGCGCCGCAGACGATGGCCAGCTCCCCCGCCCCCGCGATGTAGGGCACGCCGAGGTATTTCGAGAAGCCGGCATGCCCCGCCACGTAGGCGAAGATCGCCAGCGCGCCGGCAACCATCACGGTGGGCATGATCGCCAGACCGTCGAGGCCGTCGGTAAGGTTCACCGCGTGGCTGGTTCCGTTGATGACGAAGTAGGACAGCGCTACGAAACCCATGAGACCAAGCGGCAGAGCCACCGACTTGAAGAACGGCACGATCAGCTCGGTGTGGGCCGGCGTGCTTGCCGTCATGGCCAACGTCAGCGCAGCCGCCAAGGCGATCAGCGAGGTCCACAGATACTTCCAGCGGCTTGGCAGGCCGCGCGGGTCGCGGTGCACCACCTTGCGCCAGTCATCCACCCAGCCCACGGCGCCGAAGCCCATGGTGACGAACAGCGTGATCCACACATAGTGGTTGCGCAGATCACCCCACAGCAGCACCGTGACGCCGATGGAAATCAGGATCAACACGCCCCCCATGGTCGGCGTTCCGGCTTTGGTGAGATGCGACTTCGGCCCGTCATCCCGCACTGCCTGCCCGATCTTCTTGGCCGCCAACCAGCGAATCACCGGCGGACCAAAGGCGAACGAAATCAATAGCGCGGTCAGTGCAGCAAGCACGGTGCGCAACGTGATGTAGCCAAACACGTTGAGAGCGCGGACGTCTTGCCCAAGCCACAGCGCAAGTTCAAGAAGCATTGTTTTCTCCCTTTGCGCCGTTGGCGCCGGTGTCGCGCGCGGCAACCAATGCCTCCACCACACGTTCCATACGCATGAACCGCGACCCTTTCACGAGCACTACGGAGTCTTCGTCAAGCTGCGGCACGAGCGCTGCCACGAGCTGCTCGATGGTGCCGAAATGCTGGCTACCGTCGCCGAAATTGCGGGCTGCCAGCGCGGTCATGTCGCCGAAGGTGTACAAGGTTTCAATGCCCTTGCTCTTGGCGTAGCCGCCGACTTCGTCATGCACCTGGGCGCTGGTCTCGCCGACCTCGCCCATGTCGCCGAGCACCAGCGTTCGCCAGCCCGGCATCGCTGCCAGCACGTCGATGGCAGCGCGAACCGAGTCGGGGTTTGCGTTGTAGGTGTCGTCGATGATCAGGGCGTCGCGCGGGCCGGCATATTGCTGCAGACGGCCTTTGGTACCGCGATAGGCCTCTAGCCCGGCCACAATTGACGGCATGGCGACCCCGGCTGCAAGACACGCAGCGGCGGCTGCCAGTGCGTTGCACACGTTGTGTGCGCCGGGCACGCCAAGCGTCACGCTGGCACTCCCGACGTGGCAGTCGATCTCAAGACGGGCGCCGAGCCCGTGCATGACGACTTGCCCACGCACATCAGCGTCGCGCTCGACACCGAATGCAAGCGTGCGGTGGCCGGCAACAAGCTCGCGCCAGTAATCGGCATGCGCGTCGTCGGCGTTGATGACGGCAACGGTATCGGCGCCGCCCGCGGTGAAAATGCTGCCTTTCTCGCGCGCCACTTCAGCCAGCGACCCCATGCCTTGAAGGTGCGCACGCTGCGCGTTGGTGACGACCGCGACGGTTGGCCGGCCGATCGCGGCCAGCGCGGCGATTTCGCCGGGGTGATTCATGCCCATCTCGATCACCGCTGCACGATGCTCTTCACGCAGGCCCAGCAGCGTCAGCGGCAAGCCAATGTCGTTGTTCAGATTGCCGCGTGTGGCGAGCACTGCATCGGCGCCGAAGGCCTCGCGCAGGATCGATGCGCACATTTCCTTGACGGTGGTCTTCCCGTTACTGCCGGTCACCCCGATCACCGGGATATCGAAACGCCCACGCCAGTGCGCAGCGAGTTGCGCCAGAGCAATGCGCGTATCCGCAACCACCACGAGCGTGCCACCGACATTGCCGATTGCATCGGCGCCGGCCTGATCCACCACGGCTGCGGCCGCACCACCGGCAAGGCTTGCAGCGACGAAATCGTGCGCGTCAAAGCGCTCACCACGCAGCGCAAAGAACAGCATGCCCGGGGCCACCGCGCGGCTGTCGCTGCCGACCGATGCAAAACCACCACCCGCCGGGCCACGCAGGCGGGCGCCGAGTACTTCGCACAGTTCTTCTATGCGCATCATCATGCCGCCCCCCCGCTCTCTCCGCGTGCGCGCAACGCTGCAACGGCCTGTTCGGCGTCGGAGAATGGATAACGCTGACCGAAGATTTCCTGATAGGGCTCGTGCCCCTTTCCGGCCAGCACCACCACGTCATTCGAGGCCGCATTGCTCACGGCACGCGCGATAGCGCGTGCGCGGTCGACTTCGCACTCCGCACCCGCCTTGCAACCGGCCATGATCATTTCGGCGATGGCTACAGGCTCTTCGGTACGTGGGTTATCGCTGGTCACAATCACGTCGTCGGCCAGGTTCGATGCCACCTCGCCCATCAACGGGCGCTTGCCCGGATCGCGATCACCCCCGCAGCCGAACACGCAAACAACCTTGCCTCCGCGACGCGTGGCGGTTTCACGGGCTGCCTCAAGCACTTTGGCCAGGGCATCGGGCGTGTGTGCGTAGTCCACCAGCACCAGCGGCTCGCCCACCCCGCCGAACAACTGCATGCGCCCCGGTGGTGGCACCAGGCGATTCGCTGCGCGTGTAGCGTCGTCGAAGGAAACGCCGCGCGCCAGCAACGCACCGATCACTGCCAAGGCGTTCGAAACATTGAAATCACCCACCATCCCGAGCGTGACGTCAGCGCTCTCGCCGTGCCAAGTGGCAGCGAAGCGCAAGCCGGTGTGGGTGTTGGTCACGTCGTGGGCAGCCAAGACTTCGCAGCCGGCCACGCTGACGCCGTTGCGGGTGTAAGCGATTACATTCAGTCCGCGCTCTGCCTGGGTGCGTGCCAGGGCCAGGCCGAAAGGGTCGTCCACATTGATCACCGCATGCTCCAACCCGGGAAGCTCGAACAGCTTGGCCTTCGCGCGGGCGTAGGACTCCATGTCGCCGTGGTACTCAAGGTGATCGCGCGTCAGGTTGGTGAACAGCGCGACAGCGAAATGCACGCCGTTCACACGCCCCTGATCAAGGCCGATCGAAGACACCTCCATGGCCACTGCTCGCGTGCCTTGCTTGCGGAACGTGCTGAGCATGCGATGCACCGACAAGGCGTCTGGAGTGGTGTTGAGCAGCGGCTCCAACTCGCTACGCAAACCCCACCCCAACGTGCCGATCACGCCGCAATGGGTGCCGATCAGTTCGAGCGCCTGCGCAAGCCATTGGCTGGACGTGGTCTTGCCGTTGGTGCCGGTGACGCCAGCCACCCAGATGTCGTCCGACGGACGACCATGAAACTCATGCGCGAGATAACCCGACAGATCACGCAGGCCGGACACGCCGATCATCGGCACCCCCGGCTCTGCCACGTGGCGCCCGTCGGCCGTCTCGGTCAATACCGCAACCGCGCCGCAGGTGACGGCATCGGCGATGTGATCACGCCCGTCGAGGTGTGCCCCGGGCATTGCCAGAAAAATGTCGCCGGCCTGGACCCGGCGCGAATCGGACTGCAGCCCGGCCGGCGACACGCCGTCGGCACGCAGGCGTTCGATGAGATCACGCGCTTGCTGGACCGCGGCCATCACATGTTGCCTCGCGGCAGTTGCTCGTTTTCGGCGAAGTGCAGCGGCACCAGCGGCGCATCCGGGGCCACGCCCAACGCGCGCAGGCTCGCTTCGGTCACGCGGGAGAACACCGGCGCGGCCACAGCCCCGCCAAAGTGCTTGCCGGCACTGGGCTCGTCGATCATCACGGCGACAACAATGCGCGGGTCGGAGACCGGCGCAAAGCCGACGAATGAAGACACATATTTGTTCGTGTAACGGCCGCCCTCAAGCTTGTGCGAGGTGCCGGTTTTGCCGCCGACGCGGTAGCCGGTGACGAGCGCCCGCGGCGCCGTACCCTGGGGCCCGGCTGCGGTTTCGAGCATGTCGCGCATGGTGCGCGCCGTCGCGACCGAGAAAACACGCTGGCCGGCCGGCGGCGCATCCAGACGCTTGAGCGAAAGCGGGAGCAGATCACCGTCACGGGCGAACACCAGATAGGCGCGCGCCATGTGCAGCAAGGTGGTGGACAGCCCGTGCCCGTATGACATCGTCGCCTGCTCAATCGGGCGCCAGCTGCGCGCCGGGCGCAGCAGCCCACCTGCAGCGCCGGGAAAACCAAGTTCCAGCGGCACTCCGATGCCGAGCCCGTGGAACATGCTCCACATGTCGTCCGGCTCCATCTCCAGCGCCATGCGCGCCGTACCGATGTTCGAGGATTTCTGGATGACCTGCGAAACGGTCAGCGGGCCGTGGTTGCGAACGTCGCTGATGGTGGCTCGGCCAATCGTCATGCGGCCGCCCGTCGTATCAATCACGGTTTCGGGCGTCACGCGATGCATTTCCAGCGCCAGCGCACCGATGAAGGGCTTCATCGTCGAGCCCGGCTCGTAGAGGTCGGTAATCGCACGGTTGCGCAGCTGTGCGCCCGACAAGCCACTGCGGTTGTTCGGATTGAAAGTCGGTGCATTCACCAGCGCCAGCACTTCACCAGTGCGCACATCCAGCACGGCCACCGAGCCGGCAGCCGCCTGATGCTCGGCCATGGCTTGACGCAGAGCCGTATGGGCGATGAACTGGATCTGCTTGTCGATCGACAAGGCCACGTCCTCGCCATCGCGTGGTGCGCGTACCAGCCCACCGTCTTCGATGATGGCGCCACGGCGGTCGCGGATGATACGGCGCGCGCCCGGCTCGCCACGCAGCTGGCTGTCGAAGGCCAGCTCCATGCCCTCCAACCCGCGATCATCTACATTGGTGAAGCCCAGCACGTGCGCCCAGACCTCCCCGCCCGGATAGAAACGGCGATAGCCCTGATCCTGCCCGATGCCCGGCAAATTCAGTTCGGCAATCCGGCGCGCCACCTCGGGAGCCACCTGGCGGTGCAGATAGACACGATCACGCTCACTGGTGAGCTGACGATTGAGCGTCTCGACTTCAACGCCCAGCAGACCGGCCAGACGACGCGCATCTGCAGGCGCAAGCTGCGCTTCACGCGGCGCCGCCCAGATGGCGCGCACAGGAGTACTCACCGCGAGAATATCGCCGTTCCGGTCCATGATGCGGCCACGCGAGGCCGGCACGGGCACGACGCGCGCGAAACGTTGCTCGCCGCGCGCCTGCAGGGTTTCGTGGTTGTAGCCTTGCAGCCATGCTGCACGCACCACCAGCACAAGGGACGCGGTCAGCAACAGCGCCAGCACAAGACGCGCCCGCCACGTCTGGAGAGTGCTTTCCAGAAGCGGATTGTGTGCGCGCACGGGACGGCCTTTAGTCATGACGCGCGCCTCCCACGACGATGACCCGGCCCGCGACCGGCTCCGCCAGCCCGAGGCGTTCGCGCGCAATCGGCTCGATGCGTGACAACGCGGCTACGGTGCTGAGTTCAAGTTGAAGCTGCCCCCACTCGACCTCGAGTTGATGGGCCCGTGCCTGCTCACGCTCGTATTCGGCGTGCAGCTTGCGCGATTGATGCTGGGCCGATACGACACCCAATGCGCTGGCGACGACGATGGCCACGAAAGGAATCCCGGCCTGCATCATGCCGCCACCTCCGTGCGCTCGGCCACACGCATCACCGCGCTGCGCGAACGCGGATTGGCCTTCACCTCGGCGACCGAAGGCTTGACTGCCTTGCCCACCAGGGTCAGCCGCGGCTGCGGCAGTTCGCTGGCCCGCAACGGCAACCGCGAAGGCCCGCTGTCGGGGCGGGCCTGATCACGCATGAAGCGTTTCACGATGCGGTCCTCAAGGCTGTGGAAGCTGATCACCACAAGCCGCCCACCCGGCGCGAGACGCTTCATCGCGGCGGGCAGGACATGAGTCAACTCCTCAAGCTCCTGATTGATGAAAATCCGTAGAGCCTGGAAGCTGCGCGTCGCCGGGTGCTGCCCCGGCTCGCGTGTGCGGACCGCCTTCTCCACGATCGCGGCAAGTTGTCCAGTGGTCGAGACAGCCCCCCCTGACCGAGCAGTTGCAATCGCCTTTGCAATCGCATGAGCAAACCGTTCTTCTCCATAATCCCTCAGTACCTCCGTGATTTCGGCGACGCTGGCCTGCGCCAGCCATTGCGCCACCGTGATCCCACGACTCGTGTCCATCCGCATATCGAGGGGCGCATCAAAACGGAAACTCATTCCGCGCTCGGCTTCATCCAGTTGCGGTGACGACACGCCGAGATCCAGCAAAACACCATCCACCTGCTCCACGCCGAGGGCGTCGAGCCGTTCATCCAGCTCGCTGAACGGCGCGTGCACCAGAGTCAGGCGGGGGTCGTCGATTTCCTGCCCTGCCGCAATCGCGCGCGGGTCGCGATCAAAGGCCACCAGCCGCCCCTGCTCACCCAGCGAGGCCAGCACAGCCCGGCTGTGACCACCACGCCCGAAGGTGCCGTCGACGTACACACCGTCGGGCTTGACCTCCAGTGCATCGACCGCCTCCGCGAGCAGGACCGTGACGTGCGTCCGCTCTGCGCTCATAGCGCCAGACTCTCGAAGCCCGGCGGCAAAGCGTCGCCGTCGAGCGCCAGCATGGCCTCTTGCTGCGCCTGCCAGCCTGCGTCTGACCAAAGTTCGAAGTGAGTGCCCTGCCCGACCAGCCAGACCTGCTTTTCCAGGCCGGCCCACTGTCGGAGGGAAGGTGCAATCAAGGTCCGGCCAGCACCGTCGAGGGTTTCCGACTGGGCATGGCCGATCAACAAGCGCTTGAGCGTCGCGGTGCGCGGATCAAGCCCCGGCAGCGCCGTGATCTGGCGACTGATGGGCTCCCAGGCCTGTTGCGGATAGACGAGAAGGCAGCGATGGGGGTGCGCGGTGATGACCAGCGGCGCGCCGTCGGGCACCAGCGCGTCGCGATGGCGCGCCGGGACCGCTATGCGGCCCTTGGCATCGACACTGAGCGCGGCTGCACCCTGAAACATCGCACCCCCTGAATTTTGATCAGGAATCGGCAGAAATCACCACCGAAACCCACTTTTGTCCACTTGCTGCCACTCTAGAGTAAAGAATTGGCATGGTCAAGCCGCCCAGCAGGGGTTTTTCGTTGCGTCACAATGACTTACCGGGCACTCCAAAACGGGCGATTTACCCCGAGAAATCAATGCTCCGCACCATGCTCTTGAGACAGCACCTGAGATATGTCGCGACGAGAGGGGAAACATCTGGAGAACAATCGTGAAAACGTGCGGCAAAATGAAAAAACCCCGCTGTCGCACGCTGCGACAGCGGGGTTTTCAAGTCGAAGTGGAAGTCCGCCGATAAGCCGGGTTCTGTCGAGGCCTGCTGCGCAAACAGCAGGCCCGGGCAATCATTCCTCTGGGAGCCGCGTTACCGCGACCCTCTAGCAGCCTACCCGGGAGCGACGCGAGCCACGCCATTACTCCCCTATTTGGCCTTGCCCCGGATGGGGTTTACCGTGCCGGTCCTGTTGCCAGTCCCGCGGGGGTCTCTTACACCTCCGTTTCACCCTTACCTGTGCCCTGAAGAAGCGGGCCTTGCGGCTCGCCCTGCGAACCTTGCGGCTCACTCTTCATAAAGGACTTTGCCGCCTTGCGGCGGCGAAGCCCGAGCCATCGGCGGTCTGCTCTCTGTTGCACTTTCCGTCGCCTCACGGCGCCCGGCCGTTAGCCGGCATCCTGCCCTGCGGGGCCCGGACTTTCCTCCACGCACAACGAGGTGCGCAGCGATTGCCTGGCGAACTTCCGCTGTGGATTATACGCAGCTATGCATCAAGTACCCGCCGGAACGAAAACCGGATTGCCATCAGCGAGACGGAATTGGCCCACTGCGCGCCCCGGCGGCTGGCCGGTGGCATTCACCCAGTCTTGCACAGCGCATGTTTCGGTACCGACCAGATACCAACGCGCCCCCTGGCGCATGGCCCACAGCAGCGACCCCGCCTCGAAGACATCGATGGGCGTCAGGGTCTTGGCATCGGGATGGATCGCGACTTTGCGCTGACAATTGGGCAAGCGCGAAACCACCACGTACTGCTTGATCTGCGCATCCCAGAAATAGGGCTGCTCACGCACCAGTACGATGGCGTGCTGATTGGTATCGACGGTGTAGGCCGTGGCGCTGTTCTCGCACCCGGCCAACAGCACGGCACCAAGCAGCACCACGCATGCGCGCGCGCGTCGCATCACGCCTCCGTCTGCAAACGCCAGCCGACGGTCTCGCCGGCACGCAACGGCACCACCACCTGCCCATTGATCCACGGATACGATTCCGGAACGGTCCATGATTCCCTCACCAGCGTGATGCGCTCGCGATTCGGCGCGACTCCGTAGAACGCCGGCCCGTTCAGGCTGGCAAACGCTTCCAGCTTGTCGAGCGCACCGGCTTTCTCGAACACTTCGGCATACAGCTCGATACCGGCATTGGCGACATAACAGCCCGCGCAGCCGCAAGCGGACTCCTTGTCGCCCTTGGCATGCGGAGCCGAATCAGTACCCAGAAAGAATCGGGCATCACCCGAAGTCGCCGCATCCACCAGCGCACGGCGATGCTGCTCGCGCTTGAGCACCGGCAGGCAATAGTGATGCGGGCGGATGCCACCGGCAAAAATCGCGTTGCGGTTCATCAGTAGATGATGCGGGGTGATGGTGGCACCGACACCACTGGCACGCGAGCGCACGAAATCCACCGCAGCCGAGGTGGTGATGTGTTCGAAGACGATGCGCAGCCCCGGAAAGCGCTCGACCAACGGCGAGAGCACACGCTCGATGAAGACATGCTCACGGTCGAACACGTCGATCTCGCCATCGGTGACTTCACCATGCACGCACAGCACCAGCCCGCGTTTCTCCATGCGTTCGAGCACCGGATAGACCTTGGTGATATCGGTAACGCCGGAGTCTGAGTTGGTGGTGGCACCGGCCGGGTACAGCTTGAGCGCCACGACCACGCCGGAATCCTTGGCGCGATCGATTTCGTCGGGCGACATGTTGTCGGTGAGATACAGCGTCATCAGTGGCTCGAACTTCAAGCCAGCCGGCACGGCGGCAAGAATGCGCTCGCGATACGCCACCGCCTGCTCGGCGGTGGTTACCGGCGGACGCAGATTGGGCATGATGAGGGCGCGACCGAAGCGCTCTGCCGTGTGGGGCACAACGGCCGCCAGTGCGGCGCCGTCGCGTACGTGCAAGTGCCAGTCGTCCGGGCGCACGAGGGTGATGGATTGCATGATTTCCTGAGCCTTTACGGGTGACGTCATTCTAGTCCCTGTTTCAATTCGAGCGCGCGCGCATAGAGCGGCTTGCGCGGCACACCGGTGATCTCCGACGCGAGTCGTGCCGCGGACTTAACGGGCAGCTCCGACAGCAGCAAGGCGAGCACGCGCTCGACGTCAGCAGACAAACCTTCCTCCACCTGACAACCGGACACCACCAAAACGAATTCGCCGCGGGAACGGTCGGAATCGGCCGCCAGCCACTGCGGCGCATCTGCAAGCGGCATGCGCACGATCTGCTCGTGACGCTTGGTGATCTCGCGCGCAACCACGATTTCGCGCTCGCCACCAAGCTCGGCCAACAGATCGTCCAGACTTTCGGCAATGCGGTGCGGCGATTCATAAAACACGAGTGGCACCGGCGAGTCCACGAGCCCCTGCAGCACAGCTCGCCGCGCGCCCGCCTTGTGGGGCAGAAAACCGACGAAGCGGAAGCCACCTTCGCCCATGCCCGACGCGGACAGCGCCGCAATCGCGGCGCAGGCGCCGGGCACAGGCGTGACCGCATACCCCGCCTCGTGCACGCGCGCCACGGCTCGCGCGCCGGGGTCGGAAACAGCCGGCGTGCCGGCATCGCTGATCAACGCCACGTGCTTGCCGTCAGCCAGCAGGCCGATCAGCTTGGTCGCGGCCGTCTGCTCGTTGTGTTCGTGCAACGCCAGCAAATGCGCCCGAATGCCGTGCGCATCCAGCAGGCGCTGGCTGTGACGCGTATCCTCCGCGGCCACCACATCGACTTCACGCAAAATACCCAACGCGCGTGCGCTGATGTCGGACAGATGCCCGATGGGTGTAGCCACCACATACAATGACGGCGTACTGGACAGAAAGCTTGCGGGGTCGCGCATGAGCGGACGTTCCGATGCAGAAAAGAGAAGCATTGTCGGCCCCTGCGCCGTGGATGCGCAAGCGCGCGGCGTGCAAGCCGAAGCGCTGGCCGAGCGCTTTCTGGCACGGCATGGCGTCTCGACCCTGGCGCGGCGGCTACGTTGCCGCGGCGGCGAAATCGACCTGATATGCCTAGAGGGCGCCACACTGCTGTTCGTGGAAGTCCGTTTGCGCGCACCAGGGCGATTCGGCAACGCGGCGGACAGCATCACGCCGCTCAAGCAACAGCGCATCATCCACGCCGCACACTGGTGGCTCAGCCGCGACGGCCGCAAACACGCGCAGCGCGCGATGCGCTTCGACGCCGTGCTGTTCGACCAGCTCGACACCCGCAATGCGCGCTGGCTTCGAGGCGCGTTCGAGGCGAGCGCTTGGTAACTTCGTGTAAGTCACCTACAGATGCGAATGGCCCACAGGGCATACTTTCTGCATGAATTTCGCAGCGCAACACGCATGCTAGACTGCGAATCCCGCCGAATCCCGGCGTTTTCCGAATCGCCACCATGGATCTCATCAAACGCATTTCCCGTCAGTTCGAAGACAGCGCCGCCGTCAAGCTGAACGCCCTGTCGCAACTTGCTGCGCCGATCGCCGGCGCCATCGAAGCAATGACGCAGAGCCTGCTTGCCAACGGCAAGATCATGGCTTGCGGCAACGGCGGTTCGGCCGCCGATGCGCAGCACTTCGCCGCCGAACTGCTCAACCGTTTCGAGATGGAGCGCCCCCCGCTGGCCGCCATTGCGCTGACCACGGACACATCGACGCTTACATCCATCGCGAACGACTATGACTACGTGCAGGTCTTTTCGAAGCAACTGCGCGCGCTCGGCCAGCCCGGCGACGTTTTGCTGGCGATTTCCACCAGCGGCAACTCGCCCAACGTCATCGATGCCATTCATGCCGCACACGAGCGCGACGTGCGAGTGGTCGCACTGACCGGCAAGAACGGCGGCAAGATGAACGATCTGCTTGGTCCGAACGACATCCACATTTGCGTACCGTCCGATCGCACAGCACGCATTCAGGAGGTCCACCTTCTGGTTCTGCATTGCCTGTGCGACGGGATCGATTGTCTTCTGTTAGGAGTCGAAGAATGATGGACACCCCCGCCGTTAACCGCCGCCGTATCCTGCTTGGGCTGGCCGCCGGCGCCAGCCTGCCGTTGCTGCAGGGCTGCGCCCCGCTGCTCGTCGGCGGCGCAGCCACCACTGCAGTCGTGGCCTACAACGACCGCCGCACTTCGGGCGCAATCGTCGAGGATGAAGGCATCGAATGGCGCGCCCGCCGCAGCCTGCGCGACCGCTTCGGCAACGCTGCGAACATCAGCGTTACGTCATACAACCGGACCGTGCTGCTCACCGGGCAGGTGCCGTACGACAACATGCGCGGCGAAGCCGAGCAGATCGCGGCGCAGGTCGAAAACGTTCAGGGCATCGTGAACGAGATCCAGGTGTCCGGCCTCAGCACGCTATCCGAGCGCAGCAACGACGCCATGCTCACTTCCATGGTCAAGGCTCGCCTGGTCGACAGCAACAATGTCGGCGCCAATCACGTGAAGGTGACGACCGAAATGGCAACGGTGTACCTGATGGGCATCGTCACCCAGGCCGAAGCCGAAAGCGCCACCGAAGTGGCTCGCACCACGCGCGGCGTTCAGAAGGTAGTGCGCGTGTTCGAAATCGTCACGCCCGAGCAGGCCGCCAAATTCGATGCCGCCAAGAAGGCATCGAATAACGGGTCGTCGAACAACGGCAACTGATCTCAGCGCGCGAGCGCGGCAAGCAACTTGCCGTGCACGCCGCCGAAACCACCGTTGCTCATCACCAGCACATGGTCGCCGCACCGCGCATCACGCGCCACGGCGGCGACCAATGCATCCAGATCTTCAAAGGCCCCTGCCAAGCGGCCACCCAACGGCGCCAAGGCTTCAGCGGCATCCCAACCCAGTCCTTTTGCATAGCAATACACGCTATCCGCGCATGTCAGACTCTCTGCAAGCCGCGATTTCATCGTGCCCAGCTTCATGGTGTTGGAGCGCGGCTCCAGCACGGCCAAGATACGCCCGCCCTTCTCGCGCTTGCGCAAACCTTCGACGGTGAGGGCGACTGCCGTTGGATGATGAGCGAAATCGTCATAGACGGTGACGCCACGCTCGACACCGCGCACTTCCATGCGGCGTCGAATACCTGAAAAACTCTCCAGTGCCTCGATGGCCACCTCGACCGGCACGCCAACGTGACGCGCCGCCGCGATGGCGGCCAGCGCATTGCTGCGGTTGTGACTGCCCGACATGGGGATTTTCGCGCGTCCGACGGGCTTCCCATTGTGAGAGAACTCAGCCTCAAGCTCGTCGGGCGCTGCCACTGCCCACTCTCCGCCGTCACCGAAGCGCTCCACCTCTGACCAGCATCCCCGCGCAAGCACGCGGTCGAGAGTGGACTCAGCGGCGTTGGCGACAATGCGACCGCCGCGCGGGACGGTTCTCACCAGGTGGTGAAACTGCGTCTCGATGGCCGCAAGGTCTGGAAAGATATCGGCATGGTCGAACTCGAGGTTGTTCAAGATGGCCGTGCGCGGGCGGTAATGCACGAACTTGGATCGCTTGTCGCAGAAGGCCGTGTCGTATTCATCGGCCTCAATGACGAAAAACGGGGTGTCGCCCAGACGCGCCGAAATGCCGAAGTTGCCGGGCACGCCGCCGATCAGGAAGCCCGGCTTCAGACCGCCGTATTCGAGCATCCACGCCAGCATCGAGCTGGTCGTCGTCTTGCCGTGCGTTCCGGCCACTGCAAGCACCCAACGCCCCGCCAGCACGTGCTCGGCGAGCCATTGCGGCCCGGACACGTAGGGCAGACCGCGATCCAGGATTTCCTCGAGCAAAGGGTTTCCGCGCGACACCGCGTTGCCCACCACGAACAGATCTGCACCGATCCCCACCTGGGAAGCATCGTAGCCTTCGATCAAGCCGATGCCCTGCTCCTCAAGCTGGGTACTCATCGGCGGATATACATTGGCATCGCAGCCGGTGACCTTGTGGCCTGCGGCACGCGCCAGCAAGGCAACGCCTCCCATGAACGTGCCGCAAATGCCGAGGATGTGGATGTGCATTCAAGCTCCCGGTAACGCCCCCACCGTGGCGGCGCGTGTAGAATCGAGGCATTCTACATCCACCGCCGACGAGCCCCGAGCCGCCAGCATGCGCCACCATCCCACACCGCCGCGAGGCAGTTACATACGGCGCGAGATCGCCGCGTTGGCTGCCCGCCTGATGGCCGAAGATGGCATCAACGACTTCGGCTTCGCCAAACGCAAGGCCGCCAAACAACTCGGCGTCTCCGAGACAGAGGCCCTGCCGAACAACGCCGAAATCGAAGCGGAACTCCGGGCCTGGCAAGCCCTCTATCAAGACGACGAGCAGGAAGACCGCATCCGCGCCATGCGCGAAACCGCGGTAGTCATCATGCACATGCTCGAAGAGTTCCGCCCGTACCTGACCGGCGGCGTGCTGGACGGCACGGCAGGCCGCTATTCCGAAGTTGAAATCGAGCTCTACCCGGAAAGCGCCAAAGACGTGGAGATCTTCCTGCTGAACGAAGGCATCACTTATGAACATCGCGAGTCGCGTCGCGTGACCAACTACATGCCGGAAGTCATCCTCAGCTTCGACTGGGACGATGTGCCGGTGCGCCTGACGGTGCATGAGCAGGTCGCCGAACGCAGCTCACGCCGAGGCACGGATCGTGCTCGCGTTACCGCGGTCGAAGCCATGCTGCAAGCCAACGCACAGGAAGAAAAATGAAGCGAGCCCTGCAGGTCGTGATTTTGCTGGCCGTTGCCATCGCCGCCGCGGGCGCGGGCCTGTATGCCAGTCAGGCCGTACGCAGCCCATTGGCCCCCGAGGGCGTGACGGCTGCCGCCCTGCCCGGCCTGATGGCCACCACCCTGCCCGATACGGACGGAGTGGAACACGCCATTGCCAACTGGCAAGGCAAGATACTGGTGGTGAATTTCTGGGCCACCTGGTGCCCGCCCTGCGTGAAGGAAATTCCCGAGTTTGCTGCGGTCAGCCGACACTTCGCCGATCAGCCGGTACAATTCGTCGGGCTGTCGATCGACTCCGCCGACAAGGTCCGCGAATTCAAGGAGCGTTTTGACGTTCCTTACCCCTTGCTGATCGGCTCCAGCGACACGTTGCAACTTGCCAGCGAATTCGGCAATACGGCCCGCGCACTGCCTTTTACCGTGATCGTCGCACCGGATGGTCGCATCCACAGTGTTACGCTAGGCACCTTGAGCGAGGCCGAGCTCACGGGCAAAATCCGGTCTCTGCTGCACTCGTAACGCATTCCGAAGACGCTCCAGCGCTGGACAAAATGCGTCGAACTACGGCAAACTCGCCGCCATGATGCAATCAAAACGCAAGAAGCCCGCAGAAGCACCCCCACCCCGCGGTCGCGTTCTCGCCTTGCACGGCCCCAATCTCAACCTGCTTGGCACGCGCGAACCCGAGGTTTACGGGCGCACCACGCTGGCCGACATCCACACAGCCATGGAAGCACGCGCTCAAGCGCACGACGTTGTCGTGGAATCCTTCCAGAGCAATCACGAAGGGCAACTCGTCGATCGAGTGCAGGCTGCAGCGGCTGAAGGTATCGATTTCATCATCATCAATCCGGCCGCGTACACCCACACCAGCGTCGCCCTGCGTGACGCCCTCGCGGCGGTGAATATTCCCTTTATCGAAGTGCATCTATCGAACGTTCATGCACGCGAGTCGTTCCGTCATCACTCGTATTTCTCCGACCGTGCTGTCGGCGTGATCTGCGGGCTGGGGGCCGACGGCTACATGGCGGCACTGGATTTCGCATTGGCGCGCCTCACCGAAAACTGAAACCCTCTGGCGACGCGCGACTGCGCCCGCCCCCCACGGAGAAAAGAATGGATTTGCGCAAGCTCAAGAAACTGATCGACCTCGTCCAGGAATCGGGCATTTCCGAGCTGGAGGTCACCGAGGGCGAAGAAAAGGTACGCATCGCCAAGCACCTCCCCGCCTCCCAGGCCGTCAGCTACGTCACGGCCGCCCCCGCTGCCGCAGCGCCTGCCGCTCCGGCAGCTGTTGCGCCGGTTGCCGATGACGCTCTGCCGAGCGGCCATGTCGTCAAATCCCCGATGGTCGGCACGTTCTATCGCGCGCCTTCGCCGGGCGCCAAGCCCTTCGTGGAAGTGGGCGACAACGTGTCTTCGGGCGGGCGCCTGTGCCTGATCGAAGCCATGAAGCTGATGAACGAAATCGAAGCCGACGCCGATGGCGTGGTCAAAGCCATCCTGGTCGACAACGGCCAACCGGTGGAATATGGCCAGCCCCTCTTCATCATCGGCTGAGCGAGCACATGTTTGAAAAAATCCTGATCGCAAACCGCGGTGAAATCGCATTGCGTGTTCTGCGTGCATGCCGCGAACTGGATATCCGCACCGTCGCGGTACATTCCGAGGCTGACACCGAAGCCAAGTACGTCAAGCTGGCCGACGAATCGGTGTGCATCGGCCCTTCGCCATCGGGCCAGAGCTACCTGCACGTTCCGAGCATCATCGCCGCGGCCGAAGTCACCGACGCCGAAGCCATCCACCCCGGCTACGGCTTCCTGTCGGAGAACGCCGACTTTGCCGAGCGTGTCGAGCAATCGGGCTTCGTGTTCATCGGCCCGCGCGCCGACACCATTCGCATGATGGGCGACAAGGTTTCGGCCAAGGACGCCATGAAAGCAGCCGGCGTACCCTGCGTTCCGGGCTCGGATGGCGCCCTGCCGCCAGACCCTTCTGAGATCATCCGCATCGGTCGCGAAGTCGGCTATCCGGTGATCATCAAGGCAGCGGGCGGCGGCGGCGGCCGCGGCATGCGCGTGGTGCACACCGAAGCTGCGCTGCTCAACGCCGTGACGATGACCCAGACCGAAGCCGGATCGGCCTTCGGCAACCCAACGGTTTACATGGAGAAGTTCCTAGAGAACCCGCGCCACGTCGAATTTCAGGTGCTTGCCGACACGCATGGCAACGCCGTACATCTGGGCGAGCGCGACTGCTCCATGCAGCGCCGCCACCAGAAAGTCATCGAAGAGGCGCCGGCTCCGGGTATCCCGCGCGAGTTGATCGCCAAAGTGGGCGAGCGCTGTGCGGACGCCTGCCGTCGCATCGGCTACCGGGGCGCCGGCACCTTCGAGTTCCTGTACGAGAACGGCGAGTTCTACTTCATCGAGATGAACACCCGCGTGCAGGTGGAGCATCCGGTGACGGAGATGATCACCGGCATCGACATCGTGCAGGCACAGATCCGAATCGCCGCAGGCGAGAAGCTGTGGTTCGGCCAGGATGACGTGCGCTTCTCCGGGCACGCCATGGAATGCCGCATCAACGCCGAAGACCCGTTCAAGTTCACGCCCAGCCCCGGCAAGGTCACCAACTGGCACATGCCGGGCGGCCCGGGCGTGCGCGTCGATTCACACGTCTACAGCGGCTACACCATTCCGCCGCACTACGACTCGATGATCGGCAAGCTCATCACCTACGGTGACACGCGCGAGCAGGCCATGCGCCGCATGCGCATCGCTCTGTCGGAGATGGTGGTCGAGGGCATCAAGACCAACGTGCCGCTGCACCAGGAGCTGATGTTCGACAACCGCTTTGCGGAAGGCGGCACCAGCATCCACTACCTCGAACACCGCCTCGCCGAGCGTGGTGATCTGAAGAACGGCTGAGTCGCATGTGGATTTCGGTCACGCTGCAGGCGGAGGCCAACCAGGCCGAAACCCTGTCTGAAGCCTTGATGGACGCCGGCGCACTGTCGGTATCCATCGAGGACGCCGACGCCGGCACGGAAGCCGAAAAGGCACAGTTCGGCGAACCTGGGCATCTGCCCACCTCGCTGTGGGACCATAGCCGTGTCGTAGCCCTGTTCGGCACCGACACGCCGTTGGAGCACGCGCTGGCAGAGGCTGCCGCGCTGGCCGGGCTGTCTGCCGTGCCGCCCTTCACTTGCGAAGAGGTAGCCGAACAGAACTGGGTGCAGCTCACGCAAAGCCAGTTCGACCCCATCCGCATCACCGACCGCATGTGGATCGTGCCCTCGTGGCACGAAGCACCCGATGGCGACGCCATCAACATCGAACTCGACCCCGGCATGGCCTTCGGCACCGGCTCCCACCCCACCACCCGTCTGTGCCTGGAATGGCTGTGCGAGGCCGTGACGCCGGATTGCTCGGTGCTCGATTACGGCTGCGGCTCGGGCATTCTCGGCATCGCCGCAGCGCGTCTCGGCGCAGGTGACGTATTGGGCATCGACATCGACGAAAAAGCCGTGGAAGCGGCCCGCGACAACGCCGAGCGCAATCACGTGAGCATGCGCCTGCAACATTCCGGCGTGCCGCTGGAGGCATGCTTTGAAGTGGTTGTGGCGAACATCCTCACCAATCCCTTGAAGGTTCTTGCTCCGCTGCTGGCTGCGCGTGTGGCGCCGGGCGGGCGCATCGCGCTGTCAGGCGTGCTCGTCGAGCAGGCGACGGACGTCATCGCCGCCTACGCTCCATTCATCGCACTTCAGGTTGGCGCCACCCACGAAGGCTGGGCCCGCCTCGAAGGGAACAAACCACCCTCCGCATGACGATCACGCGCTGCCCGGCCTGCTCGACCACCTTCCGAGTCAGCCCGGAGCAGCTTGCGCTGCGCAACGGCCGGGTGCGCTGCGGACATTGCTACCGCCCCTTCGATGCGCTGGCTTACGCCGTTGAGGAAGAAGAGGCCGCTCCTGCCGAGCCCGTCGCAGCACCGCCAGCACCCGTTCCACAACCGCGGCCCACGGCGCCTGCCGCGCTGCGCTCGGGGCGCAGCATCCCTGCTCCTGCTCCTGCTCCTGCTCCTGCTCCTGCTCCTGCTCCTGCTCCTGCTCCTGCTCCTGCTCCTGCTCCTGCTCCTGCTCCTGCAATGGAGCGTGCCGCCACGGCGCAAGCGGTGCCTGAAGAGCTTCCGCCACAGCCCTCGGAGTTGGCTGACCTCGACTTTCACGTACCCGAATTGCCAATGCGGGACGAGCCCGGCGCCAGTGTCGCTGCGGACGCGCACAGCGCACGGCGATGGGAGCCGACGGAACGGCGCAGCTCCGAACATGACGATTTCCGCCAACGCTGGCGCAACGGTGGCGTTCGCATCGACCCAGCACCAGGCGATGCTGAACTGACTACACCGCCCGCCCCCGCGCCGCTTCAAGAGCCTCGTCGTGAGCGCGAAGTCGAGAACTGGCGGGATCAGGCCTACACCACCGAGAACGTACCGATACGGTATCGCTGGCTGAAGGCGCTGTGCATCGGCGTTCTGCTGGGCACGCTCGGCGCCCAGGCGAGCTACATCTACCGCGAACCCATCACGCGCTCATGGCCGCAACTGCGGCCGCTGTATCTCAGCGCGTGCGCGCAGCTTGGCTGCGAAATCCCGCTGCCCAAGCGCATCGACGATATCGTTATCGAGCGCTCCAATCTCGAATTCAGCGCCCCCGGAAGTGCGCATTACGAATTGCAGGCGGTGATTGGCAATCGTGCCGAACATCCGCAGGAAGTGCCGCACATCGAACTGACGCTGACCGACCTTGGCGATCAACCGTTGGTGAGGCGCGCGCTCACGCCAGTTGAATGGCTGCCGAAAGATTTCAACCGTGAGCAAGGCATCGAGGCCGGCACTCGCGTCGCCTTCACCTTGCCATTCGCTGCCCGCGACCTGAAGGGTGTGACAGGCTTCCGCGTAACCGCGTTCTACCCCTAAGCGCCCGTCTCTGCGCAGCCACCCAAAAGAAAAGCGGCCAGAAGGCCGCTTTTGCTTGGTGCCATTCAATCGATCAGCGCGTCACACGCATCGTGCTGCCGTCTCTGACCAGGCGAACACGCTCACCGGGGCGGAAATTCTCGCCCTGATCTTCCTGCACCACGGCCAGCATGCGCCCGTTCGCCGTCACCACGGTTACCTCGACCCCCGTCTGACGCGTCACACCCTCTTCCACGGCGGAACCGGCCAAGCCACCGGCCACCGCACCAAGCACCATGGCGATGGTACGTCCGCTGCCGCCGCCGACACCGCTGCCTGCGATGCCGCCCACTGCGCCACCCGCGATCGTACCGACCGGCGACTTGGTGCCTTCCAAGCGGACTTGACGGACCGATTCGACGGTCGCCACCTCGACTTCCATCGCACGCCGAGCCTCGCCGCGCTCGTAGGTTCCACCCCCCAGGCCAGAGGCGCAGCCTGCCAGCATCAACGCGGCCAACGCCAAAACCATCCAACCTGCTCGATTTTTAACGATCTTCATGCCCATAACTCCTCACCAAAAGCACTGCGATACACATTAGCAATATCGTCGCGGGAAGGGCTGTGATTTTGCCCGCCGCGGTGTGCGATCTTCAGCGCGCCCATCACCGACGCAAGTCGGCCACAGCGCTCCCACTCCATTTCATTGGCAATGCCGTACAACAAGCCCGCGCGGTAGGCATCGCCGCAGCCCGTCGGATCTTCGATGCTCTCGGCTGCGACACACGGCACTTCGATGCACCGGCCCTGCACGTAGATTCTTGACCCTTGCGGGCCGCGCGTCACGACCAGCGCCTCAACCAAGGCGGCAATGCCCTCAAGCGTCAAGCCGCTGCGCTCGCACAACATCTGCGCTTCGTAGTCGTTGACGGCACACCACGTCGCAAGGTTCAGAAAGCGCAACAAATCCTCACGATCGAACAACGGCAGTCCCTGGCCCGGATCGAAGATGAACGGAATGCCGGCTTCGGCAAATTGCTCGGCGTGCTGCAGCATGCCGTCTCGCCCGTCGGGCGCAACGATGCCGAGCTTCACACCGGGTGCGTCGCCAACGTGATTCTCGTGGGCGTGATTCATCGCGCCGGGGTGGAAAGCGGTGATCTGGTTATCGTCGAGGTCGGTGGTGATGAAGGCTTGCGCGGTGAAAGTGCCAGGCACTCTACGCACGTTTTCGCGAGACAGCCCCAGGCTGGCGAGACGCTCGAAATACGGAGCGATGTCGTCACCCACCGTAGCCATGATGCGGGCGTCGGCACCCAGCAGGGCCAGGTTGTAGGCGATGTTGCCGGCGCACCCACCGAATTCGCGGCGCATGTCGGGCACCAGAAACGACACGTTCAGGATGTGGATCTGCTCCGGCAGGATGTGATTGCGGAAGCGATCATGGAACACCATGATCGTGTCGTAGGCCATCGAACCGCACACCAGAATGCTCATCTCCCACCCCTTTGGCGAAAGCACGATTATAGGCGCCCGCCACACTGAGCAGCCGTAACCGCGGCGTAACACTCGCGTCATTGCGCTGCAATGCGCCCTTCTCAAACTGCCCGCACACAGAAGAGCGAAGAGGAAAAGACCATGTTGCAGACCGAACGCCGTGCCTTCCTGCGCGAACCACGCAGCCTGCACGTTACGCTGGCGACCTGCGAAACCGAGATTCTGGAAGCGCAAAAACTGCGCTACCGCGTGTTCCACGACGAGATGGGCGCACGCCTGCCGACCCGCACGCCGGGTGTCGATCGCGACGTATACGACCCGTTCTGCGAACACCTGATCGTGCGCGACGAAAACCTCGGCCGCATCGTCGGCACCTACCGCATCCTGTCGCCCTCGGCAGCGCGCAAGGTGGGCGGGTACTACTCCGAGAACGAGTTCGACATCACTCGCCTGCAGCACCTGAAGAGCCGCATCGTCGAGATCGGGCGCTCGTGCATCGACCCGGAGTACCGCAGCGGAGCGGTGATCACCCTGCTGTGGTCGGGCCTGGCGCGCTACATGCTCGAGAACAACTACGAATACCTGATGGGCTGCGCCTCGGTGAGCATGGCCGACGGCGGCCACAATGCCGCCAGCCTGTACAATCAGCTCAAAGACGCTCACCTGGCGCCGCTTGAATATCACGTATTCCCGCGCCACCCGCTGCCGCTGGACCGACTGCGCGGCAACCTCGAAACGCACACCCCGCCGTTGATCAAAGGCTATCTGCGCGCGGGCGCCTGGATTTGTGGGGAACCTGCATGGGATCCGGATTTCAACACGGCGGACCTGCCGATCCTGCTGCCGATGAACCGGCTGCAGAGTCGCTACGCCCGCCATTACGTCGGCCGCCCGGACTGAAGCCCCCTGGCCTTGCAATGCGCCTGTGGCGCAGACTGCGTCTGACGCTGCACCTGTTCGTCGGCCTGGGCACCGTCATCGCCATCTTTCCGTTCGCCTCCACGCAGAAGCGGCGTGCGCTGCGCCAGCGTTGGTCACATCGCCTGCTGTATATCGTGGGCATCGAATTGCGCGGCAGCGGCGAGCGCATTTCGCCGGGCACGCTGCTGGTGGCCAACCATGTGTCCTGGATCGACATCTTCGTGATCAACGCGCTGTCTCCGGCAGCGTTCATCTCGAAGGCCGAAGTGCGCAAGTGGCCCGCCATCGGCTGGCTCGCCGCCACCAACGAGACTGTATTCCTGCAACGCGGCAGCCGCGGCCACGCGCGCATTGTCGGCGGGGAAATCACCGGCAGCCTGCAGGCCGGCACCACCGTGGCGCTGTTCCCCGAAGGCACGACCACCGACGGCAGCCACGTGCAGCACTTCCACGCAGCGCTGCTGCAGCCTGCGCTGGATGCTGCCCGGCCGATCCAGCCGCTGGCGATCCGCTACCGTGACGCCGGTGGGCAATACACTCGCGCTGCGGCCTATTACGGCGAAATGTCACTGCTCGAATGCATCAGCAACATCATCCGAGAGCCGAAGATCGTGGCCGACGTGGTGGTGATGGAAGCGGAGGTGTATTCCGCCGAGGCCGACCGGCGACCGATCGCCAATGCCTTACAGGCGCGCATCGCAGAGCAGGTAAGGCCCGACGACGACACGTCGCACACAGAGCAGCGCGCAGCTTAGCCGTTTTCCTGGAAGGCCTGCCCGTCTTCGAGGCGCACGGCGGTGAGCTTCCCGCCCCACACACAGCCCGAATCGAGCGCAATCAACCCCGGCTCGCGGTGAAAGCCCAGTGCCGACCAATGTCCGCACACCACGGTGTGGCCGCGCCAGGAGGGTTTGTTGGCACGAAACCACGGCACGGTGCCGGAAGGCCCCTTGTTCGGAGGCCCCTTGCCATCAAGCGCCAGACGCCCTTCGGGCGAACAGAAACGCATGCGCGTCATCGTGTTCACGATGAAGCGCAGACGCTCCCAGCCTTTCAGATCGGCACTCCACTTACTTGGCTTGTCGCCGAACAGGTGCTTGAGAAAGTCCTTGGCGCGCGGCCCGCGCAGCGCGGCCTCGACTTCGCCCCCCAGAGCCAGCGCGTCGGCTGCACTCCATTGCGGCACCAGCCCGGCGTGCACCAGCACGTGCTGGTTCTCGACGTGCGCCATCGGGCAGCCCGCCAGCCAGTCGAGCAACTCTTCGCGGTCAGACGCCTTGAGCACGTTGTCGAGCGTATCGTCACGCCCGCGCTGCACCACGCCCCCAGCCAACATCAGCAAATAGAGATCGTGGTTGCCGAGCACGCAGACGGCCGCGCCCCCAAGACTGCGCACCTTGCGCAGAACTTCGGCCGAATGCGGGCCACGATTGACCAGATCGCCCGCGATCCACAGGCGGTCTTCGGACGGATCAAAGCGGATGCGGTCAAGCAGGCGTGAGAACGGGGTGTAGCACCCCTGAATGTCGCCAATTGCGTAGGTAGCCATCAGCGTCCGTAGTATTCGCGGTACCAGGCCACGAAGCGGCCTACACCCTGTTTTACGGGGGTTGACGGCGCGAAGCCTACCCATTCGGCCAGCTCGGCGGTGTCGGCGCTGGTCGCCGGCACGTCACCGGCCTGCATCGGCAGCATGTTCTTCTGCGCCTCGCGGCCCAGCGTGGCCTCGATGGCGGCGATGAAATCCATCAGCGGCACCGGGTCGTTGTTGCCGATGTTGAACACGCGGTAGGGCGCATGCGACCGCGCGGGGTCTGCCGCAATGGCGTCGTAACCCGGGTCGGCTTGCGGCACGCGGTCGAGCGTGCGCACCACCCCCTGCACGATGTCGTCGATGTAGGTGAAATCCCGCCGCATCTGACCGTGGTTGAACACGTCGATGGCACGCCCTTCGAGAATGGCCGACACGAACAGGAACAGCGCCATGTCGGGCCGCCCCCACGGGCCATACACGGTGAAAAAGCGCAGCCCGGTGGTCGGCAGTCCGTACAGATGGCTGTAGGTATGTGCCATCAATTCGTTGGCCTTCTTGGTCGCGGCATACAGGCTGACCGGGTGGTCGACGCTGTCGTGCTCCGAGAACGGCATCTTCTCGTTGCCGCCATACACGCTGGAACTGCTGGCATACACCAGATGCTGCACCTTGCCGTGGCGGCAGCCTTCGAGGATGTTCATGAAGCCGACCAGGTTGCTGTCGACATAGGCGTGCGGGTTCTGCAGCGAATAGCGTACACCGGCCTGGGCGGCCAGATGCACCACGCGATCAAAGCGCTCCTCGGCGAACAAGCGCGCCATGGCCTCGCGATCGGCCACATCCATGCGCACGAAACGAAAGCCCGCCTGCGGCGTGAGCCGTGCCAACCGCGCCTCTTTCAGCGAGGGGTCGTAATAGTCGTTGAGATTGTCGAGGCCGACGACTTCATCACCGCGCGCGAGCAAGACTTCGCTCACGTGCATGCCGATGAAGCCGGCAGCGCCGGTAACGAGGACTTTCATGCGTGGGTCGCCGTGGGATCAGACACGGCTTGATTATCGCACGCTGCGGTTCGCTATACTGGGCACCCCGCCGCCGTGGTCGCGCCGCATGCTCGCCCGCCTCATCTACTCCCTGCTGTGGTTCGTCGCGCTTCCCTTCGTCGTGCTGCGTCTCATCTGGCGCTCACGCCGCCAACCGGGCTATGTGCGCGATCTCTGCCAACGCTTCGCGTGCTTCCGTGGCGCGCCGCCCGCAAAATCCATCTGGCTGCATGCGGTCTCAGTGGGTGAAACCCGCGCAGCCGAACCGCTGGTGCGCACGTTGCGCCAGCGCTGGCCGGATCACACGGTGGTGCTCACGCAGATGACGCCAACCGGGCGCGAAACCGCACAGGCCTTGTTCGGCAAAGACGACGGTGTTCACATCGTGTGGCTACCCTATGACCTGCCCTTTCTGGCGCGCCGCTTCTTCATGCACTTTCGCCCGCGCATCGGCATCGTCATGGAAACCGAGCTGTGGCCCAACACCCTGCTCACAGCGCGCGAGCTGGGGATTCCGGTGCTGCTGGCCAATGCACGCCTGTCACAGCGCTCTGCCCGACGCTATGCGCGCTGGCCCTCGCTGGCCGCGCTCACCGTCGGTGCGCTCGATGCCATCGGCGCGCAAACCGCGGGTGATGCCGACCGTCTGCGCAGCATCGGCGCTCGCGATGTCGAAATCACCGGCAACGTGAAGTTCGACATCGACCCGCCCGCCGCCCAGCTTGAACTGGGTGCGCACTTCCGCGCCCTGCGCGGCACCCGCCCGACGCTGCTGGCCGCCAGCACACGTGACGGTGAGGAGGCACTAATTATTGACGCCTTCGTGCAACAGGCGCCTGAAGACAGGCTGCTCATCCTCGTGCCGCGTCACCCACAGCGCTTCGACGAGGTCGCGGCGCTGGTCACCGCCCGCGGCCTGAAGCTCGCGCGCCGCAGCCGTAACGAGGCAATCGACGCAGATACGCGTGTGTGGCTCGGAGACTCGATGGGCGAGATGTTCGCGTGGTACGCCACGGCAGACGCCGCATTGATCGGCGGCAGCTGGCTGCCCTTCGGCGGTCAGAACCTGATCGAGGCCTGCGCCGTCGGCACGCCCGTGCTGATCGGCCCGCACACCTTCAACTTCCTGCAGGTCGCGGAACAGGCCGTCGAATGCGGCGCTGCCATACGCGCCGCAGACGCAGCCCATGGCGTGCGCGCGGCGCTCGCCCTGATAGGCGACGCTGATGCGCGGTCTTATGCCTCGCAGGCCGGGCTTGCTTTCACTGCGGCGCATCGGGGGGCGACGACGCATACGATGCGGATGATCGAGGGTCGGCTGGGGGCTTGAGAAAATGCTCGCGGCTTTTCGAACTTGAGCTTTGAGCCAAGGTGCATGAGTCATGCGCTGGGGTGCTTTCACGTGAGTTCTTTGTTTGGCCTTGACCGGCCGGGATTTCGCCCCGGCCAGTCAAGGCCAACATGACGACCTCACCCCAAAAAACATGAAAAGCGTCGCAGCCCATACCTCCGGCAAACCATCTCTATCGCCGAAAACCACCCCGAGCATTCGGTAAGAGACCAGCGTTCAGCCAAGCCACCTCGGCCAGGATTAGGTTGAGTCGGGTCGGGTCGGGTCGGGTCGGGCACCGATTGGCAGCCACCGCCCATCAGGGCTGCAGCAGCCCGTTGATTTCAGCCAGATCCGGCTCGTCCAGCGAACCTGAAGCCGCCTTCAGCCGAAGTTGGGCCAGGAGCGTGTCGTAGCGCGCACGCGCCAGCTCCTGACGCGTTTCGGCAAGCTGCGTCAGCGAGTTCAGTACATCGATGTTGATGCGCACCCCCACCTCGTAACCCGTTCGGTTCGCATCAAGTGCGGACAAGGATGAAACCTCTGCCGCCTCCAGCGCACGAATGCGTGCCAAGCCGCTCGACACGCCCAGATACGCCTCGCGTGCGGCCAGGGCGGAACCGCGGCGGGCCGATTCGAGTTCGGCATCGGCCTGCACTTTGAGCGCCGCCGTTTCGCGCGAAACCGACGAAATGCGCCCGCCGGCGTACAAGGGCATGTTGAACTGCACGCCGATCGAGCTCGTATCCGCGCGCGGGCTCAAGCCGTTGTTCTGGCGTGTGCCGGAGCCGTGGCTGGCCACCAGATCAAGCGTCGGAAGATGGCCCGCGCGTGCGCGCTCCACCTCGCGCAAGGCGATCTCCTGCTGCAGCGTCTGGATCTGCACTTCAAGGCTGGCGCCCGAAGCGGCATCCACCCAACTGCCCGAGTCCGCCGGCACAGGCGGCGCAAAGCCAACCCCCGGGCGCAAACGTGCAAGCTCGCCCGGCTCACCGCCAATAATGCGGGCGAGCATGTCTTCAGCGACATCCAAAGCAGCTTTGGCGGCAATGACCTGCGCCTGGGCGAGGTCATGGCGCGACTGCGCTTCATGCACGTCGGTGATGGTGACCGTGCCCACTTCAAAGCTGGTGCGCGCAATCTCGAGCTGCTCTTCGGCCGCCTCACGCAATTGCACGACGGCATCCAGCGAATCCAGCGAATTGAGCACGCCGAAATAGCCTTCGGCCACGCGCAGGATGAGGTCTTGTCGCGCCTGACCGAAGCGCACGCCGGCCAGGCTGGTCTGCAACTCGCCCTGCTGGGCGACGATGAAATTCTGCATGCGGAACAGCGGCTGGGTGAGTTGCACACGCCAGGCGTTGCTGCTGTAGCTCTCCGAGGGCATGCCTGACGGGTCGCTCAGGTTGCGCGCGGCGCTGGCCGTCAGGGCGACGTCGGGCAGAAGGCCTGAGCGCCCTTGCACCGCACGCTCCTGCCCGGCCAGCAGGTCAGCTTGCGCAGCTGCAAATTCTGCGTCGTTGGCCAAGGCGCGTTGATAGGTACCTATCAGGTCGGCTGCAGAGGCGGCCATCGAGAAAAGACTGGCAATGCAGGCAACCAAGGTACGCTTCATCAAGAACTCCGATCAATACTGGGGCATGGACGGATCGACATCGGCCGCCCATGCAGCCACGCCACCCGAAAGGTTGATGACCCTCAAAAAGCCCTGACGTTCGAGGAACATGCAAACCTGGGCGCTGCGCATGCCGTGGTGGCACACCACCACGATCTCAGCCTCGGGGTCGAGTTCTTCGGCACGGGCCGGCACGCTCGACATGGGCATCGAGAGCGAACCAGCGATGTGACACGTGGCGAACTCCCAAGGTTCGCGCACATCCAGCAGCAGGGGCGCCGGATGCTCCGGCTGGGAGAGGCGGCGGGAAAGTTCGGCAGGCGCTATGGTTTGCATGAGATTCCGTGCGGTTGTTGCCGGCAGAGGGCCTGCCCGCAAATGCAGGGGCGATTGTAGCGCCCTGCCGCAGGAATCAGCGAATACCGCCTGACTGCGCAGCCTCGAAGGCCTGCAGGTGAAAGCCGCCCGGCGCACCCTTGGCGACCTTCTTGGCGGCGGCTGCCGCGGAAGCCACGTCTTCGGGCGAGCGATATTGCCCCGGCACGACCTCCACCGCCCCCACCGACAGTGCGGTGAGCGGAAAGAAGGCACGAAAGCCGCGGCGGTCCTCGCTTTCGAAGCCGTTGCGATCAAGGTCGGCCTGGTTGAACAAGGAGCGCGCCCGGGCAGCGAACTCGTGCACTGCGCGGCGACAGCGCAGTCCCCAGTCCTCACTCTGGAACAACACGACGAAGTCGTCGCCGCCCACATGGCCGATGAAGTCCTGCCCCTGGTCGCAAGCTTCGAGAATGGTCTGGGCGGCGAGCTTGATCATCTCGTCCCCGCGCCAGTAGCCATACAGATCGTTGTACGGCTTGAAGTTGTTGAGATCGAAGTAGCACGCCGCAAAGCTCGCGTCGGCCGAGAGCAGGCGGCGGATATGTTCGGTGATGGGGATGTTGCCGGGCAGCAGCGTCAGCGGGTTGGCATGGCGGGCAGCCTCGATGCGGCGCTCGGTTACCGCGCGCACCAGGCTTTCGCCCGTGGCGAGGCCGGCGTAGCGCCCGCTGTCGGTGACGATGAAGCCTTCGAACAGGTAGCGTTGATCGTCCCCCGCCAGCATGCGAACCATCGATTCGATGGGCACCGAACGATCCACGCGCAGCGGGCGCGAATTCATCATCCCCGAGCACGCGCGTCGGCCGTACAGATCATTGAAATACGGCTGGGCGTAGCGATCCAGAAAGGTGCGCCGGTCGATCAGGCCCACCGGGTAGTCGCCATCCACCACGGCCACCGCGTGCAAATCCGGCCAGCGGGCGAACACGCGCCGCACCTCGTCGTTGCATTCATCCGTCGGCACGGTGGGCGCCTCGACGATCAGCCTGGCCACCGTGTGGTCGGGGTGCGGGTCGGGCATGGCATTCGGCAGCACGGCGATCTTCGACGAGATCAGCACCGAATCCACGTCCGACGGCAACACCGACGCCGGCTGCTCAAGCGGCCGGCCGAGCAGATAACCTTGGGCGTAACGACAGCCCAGATCGCGCAGCACGGCCAGCTCGGCCGGCGTTTCGATGCCCTCGGCCACCAGCAAAGTGCCGAAGCGCTCGGCCAGCGTCAGCATGGCGCGCACCACATCGACCTTGCGCGGGTCGCGGTGCACATCGCGCGTGAAGTACTTGTCGAGCTTGACGATGGCCGGCCGCAACTGCGACCACAGCCGCAGGCTGGAGCGGCCGTCGCCGAAGTCGTCGAGCGCCAGCCCGATGTCCTGCGCAGAGAAGACGGTGAGCGCCTCGCGCAGACGCTCGGGATGCTCGACGCGCTCGTGCTCGGTCAGCTCGATCATCAGCCGTGCCGGCGCAATGCCGGCATCCACCGCAGCACGGAACAGCAAGGCGCCTCGGTCTTCGGCAAAGGCCTCGATGGCCGGCGCGCCAAGGTTGATGAAAAGTTTGCCCGGCAAACGCAGTTGCCCGAAGGCGGCAATCGCACCCAGCGCCGCGGCGATTTCCAGCTCAAGCAGACGCCCCTCGTCGTGGGCCACGCGCAGCATGACTTCGGGGGATTCCAACGGCGACCCGACCGGACCGCGCATGAGCGCTTCGAAACCGAAGACGGCAACGCTGGTGATGTCGGCAATCGGCTGAAAAACGAAGCGCAGCCGCCCTTCGTCAATGATCGCATCCACGGGAGAGCGCGGCATGGCCAATGCGCCACAAGCGGGCGCATTGGCCTGGAGCGGCGCGAAATCTTCGGCAAGCATGCGGCCCATGGGCGTGACCTCCTGTGGCGGGGATCACATTATTCGGCGCCGCGGTTACAGCTGCGTGACGGAGTCAGCCGGCCACGCGGAGCCGCCACAGAGAGGTGATTTCGTCTTTGCGGGCAGCGTGCAACGGGTCGTCCGGGTCTGAGGCCCGGCCATGCTGCGGGCGCGCGTCCAGCCGGCCGGCCACCTGCAGACCCGCCGATTCGAACGCGCGCTCGAGCTCGCCTTCGGCGCGCAAACCCAGCCGCTCGGCCAGATCCGACAGAATCAGCCAGCCCTCGCCGCCTTCGTCCAGATGCTCGGCCAGGCCAGCGAGAAAGCCCTTGAGCATGGCGCCGTCGGGGTCATACACGGCACGATCCAGCGACGACCCGGCCTTGGCTGGCAGCCATGGCGGGTTGCATACGATGAGGCCGGCGCGACCGGGCGGGAAGAGATCGGCTTCAAGCAGTTCGACGCGCTGGGCGAGCCCCAGGCGCGTGAAGTTTTCACGCGCACAAGCCAACGCGCGGGGTGAAGTATCGGTAGCAACCACACGCTCGACCCCGCGCTGCGCCAGCACCGCCGCCAGCACCCCGGTGCCGGTGCCGATATCGAACGCCAGCGCAGTGCGTGGCAGGGGCGCACGCGCCACCAGATCGACATACTCACCTCGCACGGGTGAAAACACGCCGTAGCGTGCGTGAATGCGCCCGCCCAGCGCCGGCACTTCGACGCCGTTGAGTTGCCACTGATGGGCGCCCGAAGCGCCCTGCAGTTCGCGCAGGGAAACCACTGCTGCTTCGCTTAGATCACCCCACGCCGCGGTGCACGCCGCCACCATATCCGGCGCCCGCCCGAGCGGCACATGCCAGCCGGGCTCGAGCGGAATCAGCAACAGGCCCAGCGTGCGGGCGCGCTGCGCCTGCGCCATGCGGTACAGATGGAAAGCTTCGGCCGGAGCGGGCGCGGCCGAGGCGCGGCGCTTGGCACGGCTGCGGTCAAAGCGCCGCCCCATGGCCTGCAGCAACTGGCGGGCATTGTGAAAGTCGCTCTGCCACAGCAGCGCCGTGCCCTCGCAGGCCAGACGGTAGGCCGCGTCGGCCGACAAGGTGTCGTCGGCCAGCACCACGCGCGCCGGGGGCTTTGCGCCACTCTCGCTGAGCCAGCGGGCAGAGTGCGTCTGCCCTTCGGCGTCGTTCCAGACGATGCGCGGCGCAGCCTCGCTCATCGCGCCAGCACTTTGAGCAGGAAGGCGTGAATGTCGCGCAGCTCTTGCGGCGTGACGGTGTGCACCATGCTGTACGGACGCCATTCGACCGGGTAGCCCAGACCGGTGAGCACGTCACGCGCGGCTTCGGCTCGTGCGAACGGAATCACCGGGTCGGCCGTGCCGTGCGCGAGGAAGATCGGCACGCCGGCGCTTGCTTCGCTGCGCTCGTCCGCGGTGGTGTCGGACAGCGGCAGGTAACCGGACAGCCCTACCAAGCCAGCCAGACGCTTGCCGTAGCGCACGCCCGTCATCAGCGTCATGGCGCAGCCCTGCGAAAAGCCCATCAGCACGATGCGCTCGGCCGGCACGCCGCGCGCGATCTCGGCGTCGATCAACGCGGAGATGTCGGCTTGCGACTCGCGCAGCCCTTTTTCGTCTTCGTTCTTGCCACGCTCGAAGCTCAGCACGTCGAACCACGCGCGCATGCGGTAGCCGCCGTTGATGGTCACCGGGCGCACCGGCGCATGCGGGAAGATGTAGCGCACGGGACCGACCGCCGAAAGGTCGAGCTGGTCGCAAATCGGCACGAAGTCATTGCCGTCGGCACCCAGGCCGTGCATCACGATGATGCTGGCTTCGGGGTTCTTGCCGGTTTCCTGTTCGATGGTGTCGAGAGACATGGTGAACAACCTCGGTTCGTAAGAGAGGGGTCAGCGCAGCACGTCGAGCAGCTCGACTTCGAACTGCAGCGTGGCATTGGGGGGAATCACACGCCCGGCGCCGCGGCTGCCGTAGGCGATGGACGGCGGGCAGGTCAGGCGGGCCTTGGAGCCTACCTTCATGCGCTGCACGCCCTCGGTCCAGCAAGCGATGACCTGATCCAGACGGAAGTCGATGGGCTGGCCGCGGGCGTAGGAGCTGTCGAACTCGCGGCCGTCCATGAAGGTGCCGCGGTAATGCACGCGCACGCGGTCGCGCGCACCGGGGGTCGCACCCTCACCGGCCTGCAATTCCTCGAATACCAGGCCACTGGCGGTGGTCACCGGCTCGGCAAATGCGGTGGGCGCGACCAGCGTCGCGGCGGCAAACAGCACGGCAGAAAGAAGGCGGGTCATGCGGGGCCTCGCGCTAAATTGGATACGGGCCGCCATCATCCCTGCTTGCGCTGGCACGTGCAACGTGACGCCGCCCGCAGCGCTTGCGCACACGCACGGCGAGGCGCGGTTTCGGCGTATCCTCGCGCCTGCAACCGACCTTTCCTGCGCACCATGAACAGCCCGTCCCGCCGCATCGCCCACCTCGACATGGATGCCTTTTACGCATCGGTCGAGCTGCTGCGCTATCCCGAACTGCGCGGGCAGGCGGTGGTGATCGGCGGCGGCCGGCAAGGCGAGCCCGAGCGACTGGCAGACGGCACGTTGCGCTTCGCTCGCCTGGCCGATTACGCGGGGCGCGGTGTGGTCACCACCTCGACCTACGAGGCGCGAGCCTTCGGTGTGTTCTCGGCGATGGGCATGATGAAGGCCGCCAAGCTCGCGCCCGAGGCCATTCTGCTGCCGCCCGATTTCGATGCTTACCGCCACTATTCGCGCCTGTTCAAGGCTGCCGTGGCCGCGATTGCGCCGTGCATCGAAAACCGCGGCATTGACGAGATCTACATCGACCTCAGCGACATCGCGGAAGACACCCTGCCGCTGGCGCAACGCATCAAGAGCGCCGTGCGCGAAGCCACCGGCCTGTCGTGCTCGATTGCGGTGGCGCCGAACAAGCTGCTGGCCAAGATCGGCTCGGAGCTTGACAAGCCCGACGGCCTCACCATTCTGACCATGGCCGACGTGGCCACGCGCATCTGGTCGCTGCCCGCGCGCAAGGTCAATGGCATCGGGCCCAAAAGCGCCGAGAAGCTCGCCGCGCTGGGGCTGGAGAGCGTGGGAGACATCGCCCGCGCCGAGCCCGCCCTGCTGCGCGAACACTTCGGGCGCAGTTACTCGGAATGGCTTCTCGACGCCGCCAACGGGCGCGACGAGCGCCCGGTGGTGACGCATTCCGAGCCGAAATCGATCAGCCGCGAGACCACCTTCGAGCGCGACCTGCACCCGCGCAGCGACCGCGAAAAGCTCAGCGGCATCTTCACCGCACTGTGTCAGCGCCTGGAGGGCGATCTTGAACGCAAGGGCGTGGCCGGCCGCACCATCGGCATCAAGCTGCGCTACGCCGATTTCAGCACCGTCACGCGCGACCTGACCCTGCCGGCTGCGGTGGCCGATGCCGCCGCCATCCGGCGCGCGGCCGGCGAGTGCCTCAAACGCGTGCCGCTCGACCGCCGCCTGCGCCTGCTCGGCGTGCGCGTGAGCGGCCTCGGCCCGCCCGCACAGGCGTCGGCCGAGCCGGCGCAGGGCGAGCTGCCGTTGGCGGAGCGGCCGTGATGCGCGCACTCTTGCTTGCCCTCGCCCTGCTGCTGGCCGCGCCCGGTCACGCGCAAGAAATTCGCGTCATCGACGACGCCGGTCGCGAGCTGCGCTTGGACGCCCCCGCGCGCCGCATCATCAGTCTCGCCCCACACATCACCGAACTGCTGTTCGCAGCCGGCGCGGGCGACCTGCTGGTCGGAGCGGACGAATACAGCGACTACCCGCCCGCAGCCCTGAAGCTACGCCGCATCGGCCGACATTCCAGCCTCGACCTGGAGGCCATTCTGGCGCTCAAGCCGGATCTCGTGATCGGCTGGGCCAGCGGCAACCGCATGCCCCAACTACAGCGGCTCGAAGCGCTGGGCATCCCGCTCTACCTGAACGAAATCCGCCGCATTGACGACATCGCCAACACTATCGAAACCATTGGCCGCCTCACCGGCAGCGGGCAGGCCGGCCCTGCTGCGGCAGAACTGCGCGAACGCGCCTCGGCACTGGCCGAACGCATGCACGCAGGGCCGCGCCTGCGTGTGTTCTATCAAATCTGGAATCAGCCGCTGATGACCGTCAATGGCGAGCACCTGATCTCTCAGGCCATCACCCTGTGCGGCGGGCAGAACGTGTTCGCTTCGCTGGCGGCGATTGCACCGACGGTGGGGGTGGAAAGCGTGCTGCTGGCCGACCCCGAGGTGATCGTGGCCAGCGGCTCAAGCGACGAGCACCCGAAATGGCTGGGCGACTGGAAGCGCTGGCCACAGCTCGCTGCCGTCGAGCGCGGCAACCTGTTCGTGATACCGCCCGATCTGGTGCAACGCCCGACGCCGCGGTTTCTCGACGGAGCGGAGCGCCTGTGTGAAGCGCTCGGTGAAGCGCGCGGCAAGCGCCGCCTCGATCCCTCAGCGCGCTGAGCGCACGCCACCACGGCTGAGGTAATACACCTCGCGCCACTGCCCCCGCGTGGCCGACCACCACGCGCGGTCGAGCTCCCAGGCGAGGCTGGCGAGCAGGTCACCAAGGTGGCGCTCGGCCACCGAATCCTCCACGAAGGAATCCAGCACCGGCACCTCCTGCAGTGCATCGAGGCGCTCGGACAGCGTCGGGTGCAGGCCGTCTTCCGCGCCCTCGTCACCCAGCAGGTAATCCTCACGCTCGGCCGAGGGCAGAAAGCCGGCCACCATCCCGAACCCCATGTCACGGTATGGCCGCACCGACGGCCGCGGGCGCTGTGCGCACTGCGCCATCACCTTCACCCAGTAGTCACAGCGCAGAAAACGCTCGCGCGCGGCCACCTCGACCAGCGTCTGAGCAAGCAGCGGCGCACCGACCGAGCTTGCCGCTGCGCGATCGGCCTCGAACTCTTCAAGCCGGCACAGGGCCTGGGCCTGCACCACATCGCATTCGGTCAATCGGTCAATTACATGCCCAAACAAGGGCAAGCGCTCAATGCAGTTGTCGAGCGCCCGAAACCACCATGCCCGCGCGTGGCAGGCCCAAGCGTGCCGCCCTTGCCGCTGGCATGCGAGATGGCCGAATTCGTGCGCCAGAATGGCACTCAACTGCCGCTCTGACACGCTGTGCACCAGCGGCAGGCCGATGAGCAGGTGGGTTTGCATTGCGCCGTACAAGCCCTTGGCCGGGCGCTGCAGCACGGCCGCGTTCATGTCACCGGTGATCCACAGGGCATCGATGCGTACGCCTGCGAAATCTCGCGCCACGCCATTGACAAGATCGTGCAGGGACGGCGCCAACTCGGGCGAGAGCACCACACCGAGCGGCATGGGATTGGATGCGAACACGCACGCCCCAAGGCGCGCCGTAAGCCAGCAGGACGAGGCGCACACCGCCAACCACCACAGACTGGTACCCCAGCTTTTGCTTGTGGCGGCTTCGTGCCACCACCACAGCGCGTTGAACGTCAGCACGGCGAGGCCGCACAAGGTCACGAGCAAGACGGCCAAGCCCGCCACGGCTCGACGTGTGAGGCGGTCAGCCGCCGCTACGCGCTCAAGGGCTTGCGAATCCGGTTTCAAGCCTGCCCCCTTCGTGAACAAGGTTTTGAATATAGGCGGAAGAGTCCGGCGGATGGACCTACCTCCCGCCAACCGTGAACAAATGCACACCCAGCCCAGAGCCAGTACACCGACTCCGCACAGATATGCCAAAGCAATCCAAGCAAAACAACCGACCGAACTATTCCAGACGATTAACCAAATCGCAAACAATTTACTTGTCATTAACGACAAATGAATATATTTATGTCTCGCCATGTGGCAAAACCGGAGATTCAACATGAAGAAACTGTTTGGAGTTCTTGCGTTTGCACTGCTGCTCTCGCCGCTGCTGAGCTTCGCCGCAGTCAACATCAACTCTGCTGACGCTGTGGCACTGGAGCAGATCAAGGGGGTCGGCCCGGCCAAGGCCGCAGCCATCGTCAAATACCGTACGGAAAACGGCCCGTTCAAGACGGTTGACGATCTTGTGAATGTGCCGGGGATCGGCGAGAAATCGGTCGAGCAACTGCGCAGCCAAGTTACCGTCGGTACGCCGGCCGCCAAACCGAAGTGACGAAGTGAGGGCTATCGAGCGGGCTCAGCCCCGCTTGGAGTCACGATGCACGCCGGCACAGCCGGCGTGCTGCGCTTCGCGCACCTCGCCCCCTGAAGGGCGGAACCATTCCAGCCGCGGGTACAAACCCACCACGCCACCGATCACGGTGAGGGCGGGCGGGCGAATGCCTGCGTCCTTCACCTTGCCCGGCAGATCCGCCAGCGTCGCCACGCACACGCGCTGCGCCTCCGTGGTGCCGCGTTCGATCACGCCCGCAGGCGTCTCCGGCGGCAAACCGTGCTGCATCAGTTCCGCGCAGATGTCGGCCAGTCGTGAGATGGCCATGTAGATCACCAGCGTCTGGTTCGGGCGCGCCAGCATCGGCCAGTCCAGATCCAGCGCACCGTCTTTCAGAAAGCCCGTGGCGAACACCACCGACTGCGCATGCTCGCGATGCGTCAGCGGAATGCCGGCATAGGCCGCAACCCCCGCCGCCGCCGTCACCCCCGGAATGACTTCGACGGTGATGCCGGCTTCGACCAGCACCTCCATCTCTTCACCACCTCGCCCGAAAATGAACGGGTCGCCCCCTTTCAGGCGCACCACGCGCCGCCCTTCTCGGGCAAAGCGCACCAGCAGCGCGTTGATGTCATCCTGCGGCAGCACGTGGTCAGCGGCCTTTTTGCCGACGTACACGCGCTCGGCCGACTCGGGCGCGAGTTCTAGGATGCGCGGGCTGACGAGGTTGTCGTACACCACCACGTCCGCCCCGGCCACCAACGTGGCGCCGCGCAGCGTGAGCAATTCCGGGTCGCCCGGCCCTGCGCCGACCAGATACACGCACCCCGGCTGTGGACCGGGGCGGGCGTTGCGGATGTCGGGCAAGGGCATGAAAGGCTCCAAAGGTTAAGGCGCGGGAGCATCCCGCAAACAGGTTGGCAATTCAAGGGACAGCTGGGATTGCCTCGTCGGGCAAAGCCTCATGGATCAAGGATAGTTGCCCGGGAGGATGACTTGCGCCGGCTGGCGCAGACTTATCGAATCACGCCTGCGCTCCAGCGCACGCGCGCAGCATCGCCTCGACATCACAGTGTGCCTCTACCGCATCGGCCAGCCGGTCGATATCCGCCTCGCGCCGCGCCGCCAGATCCACCGTCACGGCATCGCGCGCACCGGCCCACGCCAGCAGCGCGCCGAGAGCTTGCGGCGTGTCGAACAGGCCATGCACGTAGCTGCCCAGCACTTGCCCGTCGGCCGAGCACGCCCCTTCGAGGCGCCCGTCGGCCAGTCGCAACAAGGGGTGCTCGAGCCCCTCGCCATGGCTCACGCCCATGTGAATCTCGTAGCCGCGCACCGGCGCGTCTGCCCCGAGCCACGTGCCTTCCACATTCCTGAGCTGTTTCCCGGCTTCCAGCACGGTGTCGAACTCCAGCAGCCCCAGCCCCTCACTGACGCCGGGCGCATCCTCCAAGCCCTGCGGGTCGGCCACGCTGCGGCCGAGCATCTGAAACCCCCCGCACAGCCCCGCCACGCGGCCGCCATACCGCAGATGGCGCCGAATGGCAGCGTCCCAACCCTGCTCGCGCAGCCATGCCAGATCGGCGCGCACGTTCTTCGAGCCCGGCAGCACGATGAGGTCGGCTGGCGGGATGGCCTGCCCCGGCCCGACCCAACTGAAATCCACCTGTGGGTGCAGGCGCAAGGCGTCGAGATCGGTGTGGTTGGAAATGCGCGGGAACACCGGCACCGCAACCTTGAGCAGCGTCTCGCCCTTCTCCACCTCGCTGCCGGAAAGCGCATCTTCCGCGTCAAGAAACAGCCCGTGCAGATACGGCATCACACCGAACACCGGCTTGCCCGTGCGTGCTTCGAGCCAATCGAGCCCCGACTGCAGCAGCGCGATGTCGCCGCGAAAGCGGTTGATGACGAAGCCCTTCACGCGGGCCTGCTCGCTCTCCGAGAGCAATGCCAGCGTGCCGACCAGATGTGCGAAGACGCCACCACGGTCGATGTCGGCCACCAGAATCACGGGCACGTCCGCCGCCTCGGCAAAGCCCATGTTGGCGATGTCGCGGTCACGCAGATTGATCTCGGCCGGGCTGCCGGCGCCTTCGATGAGCACGCAATCGAATTCCGCCAGCAGACGCTGCCAGGATTCCATCACCGCCGTCATCGCGATGTACTTGTAGTCGTGATACGCCCGCGCATCGAGCTGCGCCACCGCGCGGCCATGCACGATCACCTGCGCACCGGTGTCGCTCGACGGCTTGAGAAGGATGGGGTTGAAGTCGATGCGCGGCTCAACACCTGCCGCCACGGCCTGCAGCGCCTGCGCCCGGCCAATTTCGCCTCCGTCCACCGTCACTGCCGAGTTGAGCGCCATGTTCTGCGGCTTGAACGGCGCCACGCGCACCCCGCGCCGCACCAGCACGCGCGCCAGCCCCGCCACCAACGTGCTCTTGCCCGCGTCCGACGTCGTTCCCTGCACCATCAAGGCCTGCATGCACTGTGCTCCTGGTTCGTTCAACCGCCCTGCGTGATATGTTCGCCGCCTGCCATGCCTGAACTCGCACTCAAATTCGCTCTCGGCCTGCTGCTCGACCGCCTCATCGGCGAGCCGCCCAACCGCCTGCACCCGCTGGTGGCCTTCGGCCGCTGGGCGGCTGCGGTCGAGGCCTTTTCCCGGCGCACGCTCGGAGACGGCATTTTCGCCGGCCTGGTGGCCTGGTGTCTCGCCGTGTTGCCATGGTGCGCCCTGGCCTTGTGGCTGCGCGCCGCCACCGACTGGGCGCACTGGCCCGTCGACATCGCATTGCTGTGGTTCGCCCTCGGCGCGCGCAGCCTGCGCGAACACGCCGAAGCCGTGGCGGCACCGCTGGCGGCCGGCGAGCTTGATACCGCCCGCGCAGCCGTAGGCCGCATCGTCAGCCGCGACACGCAAGCGCTCGACCCCGAAGGCGTAGCCCGCGCCGCCACCGAATCAGTGCTGGAGAACGGTCACGACGCCGTGTTCTCGACGCTGTTCTGGTTCGTCATGTTCGGTGGCCTCGGCGCCCTGCTGGCACGGCTCGCCAACACACTGGACGCCATGTGGGGCTACCGCACGCCGCGTTATCTGCACTTCGGGCGCATCGCCGCCCGCGTGGATGACGCGCTGGGCTGGATTCCCGCCCGACTCACCGCTCTGACCTATGCCCTGCTCGGCCGCACGCGCGATGCGCTGCACTGCTGGCGCAGCCAGGCTCCGACATGGAGCAGCCCCAACGCCGGCCCGGTGATGGCCGCCGGGGCGGGCGCGCTGGGCGTTCAGCTTGGCGGCCCGGCACCTTATCACGGGCAGATCGAAGCCCGCCCCGTGCTGGGCTGCGGTGCCCCGCCCGACGCGCACACCGTGCGCCGCGCCATCGCGCTGGTGGGCAACGGCATGTGCTGGTGGCTGGGCGTGGTGACCCTCATCAACCTGCTGTTGCTGGTGGCGCAATGAACGGCGCACCCGCACACGGCGGCCGTCTGCGCGAAGCCGCGCAGCGTTACGGCATTGCGCTGGAGAACTGGCTCGACCTATCCACCGGTATCAATCCGCAAGCCTATCCGGTGCCGCCGATTCCCCCGCAGGTCTGGCAGCGTCTGCCCGAAGAGGAGGACGGCCTGGAAGCAGCGGCCGCGAAATACTACGGCAGCGACGCGCTGCTGCCCGTCGCCGGCACACAAGCCGCCATACAGGCCTTGCCCGCCGTACTGCATGGTGCGCGTGTGAGCCTGCTCACCCCCACGTACAGCGAACACGCCTGGGCATGGCGAGCGAGCGCGCCGCAGCCGTGCACGGCAGACGCCATGGATGCGGCCGTTGCCCGCAGCGACATCGTGGTGCTGGCCAACCCCAACAACCCCTGCGGCACGCGCTTTGCACCCGCCCAACTGGCCGACTGGCACCTGCGGCTGGCCGCACGCGGGGGCTGGCTGATCATCGACGAGGCCTTCATCGACGTCACGCCGGAAGATTCCCTTGCGCCCATCGCCGGCCAAGCCGGGCTGATCGTGTTGCGCTCGCCAGGCAAGTTCTTCGGCCTCGCCGGCGCGCGCGGCGGCTTCGTGTTTGCACCGGCGAGCGTGCGTGCTGCACTGGCTGAACGCCTCGGCCCGTGGGCCGTCAGCGGCCCGGCGCGCCATGCACTGCGCGCCGCACTGGCCGATGCGGCCTGGCACGATGCTGCACGCGCCCAACTCACGCAAAGCTCGGCACAACTCGCAACCTTGCTTGCCGCGCGCGGCTTCAACCCGCACGGCACGGCGCTGTTCCAACGCGTGCTCACACCGCACGCCAACGTGCTGGCCGAACGACTTGCCGCACAAGGCGTACTGGTGCGACGCTTCACCGAACCGGCCGCCCTGCGCTTCGGCCTGCCCGCCAACGCAAGCGAGTTCACGCGCCTGGCCGCGGCCCTCGACCATGCCCTGACTGGAATCCCGCAATGATTCACCGCTTCACTGCCGCGTTGCTACTCACCTTGCTGCCCGCCTTTGCACTGGCCGACGCCGTTGTCGTCACCGATGATCTCGGCCGCGAGGTGCGCCTTGCCGGGCCGGCACAGCGCATCGTCAGTATGGCGCCACACGTCACCGAGCTGCTCTACGCCGCTGGCGCGGGAGATCAGATGGTCGGCGCCGTGTCGTACAGCGACTACCCGGAAGCGGCCAAGGCCCTGCCGCGCGTCGGCGGCTATAACAAGGTGGATGTGGAAGCCGTGGTCGCGCTGCGCCCGGATCTGGTCGTCGGCTGGGGCGAAGGCAACCGCCCTGCCGAGCGCGAACGCCTGCAGGCGCTGGGCATTGCCGTGTTCGTCAACGACCCGCATTCGCTCGACGACATCGCTCACAGTCTGGAGCGCATCGGCCAGCTCGCCGGCACCTCGAAGGTCGCCAACGCCGCCGCCAATGACTTCCGTGAACGTCACGCCGCCCTCAAAGCCCGCTACGCCAGCCAAGAGCCGGTGCGCGTGTTCTATCAGGTGTGGCACTCGCCGCTGATGACGGTGAACGGCGAACACCTGATCTCGCAAGTGATTCGCCTGTGTGGCGGAGACAACGTGTTCGCTGCCCTGCCCACGCTGACACCGCGTATCGGGACTGAAAGCGTGCTGGCCGCCAACCCTCAGGCCATCGTCGCCAGCGGCATGGACGCCGCCCGCCCGGAATGGCTCGACGACTGGCGCCGCTGGGGGGACCTCACCGCCGTGCGCAACGAGCATCTGTTTTTCATCCCGCCGGACCTGATCCAGCGACACAGCACGCGGATTCTGGATGGGGCGGAGAGGCTGTGCGGGCAGTTGGAAGAAGTACGTAAAAAGCCCTGAAAGCACGTAATTTCTTTACCGTCGATTTTTCCCATGTGGATAATCTATCGGCATGAAAAAACTCTTGCTTATATTGGCCTTCAGTCTGTCAGGCCACGCTCTCGCCCAATCCACCACGCATCAGGCCGGTCGCGCCTTGGGAGAATTCAGCGCTGGCGTGGGAGCAGGCATCGCACAGGGCATGAATTCGCTGCAGCCACAGTGGATCACCATTCACCCGCGATCGAAAGACGAATGCATTGCTGAATCGGGCGGTGTACTCAACACGACGTATGCACGATGCCGTAATGGCCGCCAGGAATTTGTGCGTTTCGACGCCAACGGCAACAAGGTCGTCCTCAGCGAGCGCAGCATTCCCATGCGTTGAAGGTCTCCGCCCTCCTCGGTTCAGACTGCGTGCCCCGCAAGCTCAGAACTCAACCCCCGGCATCGCCTGCACGCCCGCCTTGTAGGCATGCTTGGTCATGCCCATGTCGGTCACCGTGTCGGCGGCTTCGATGAGTTCATCCGGCGCTCCACGCCCGGTGACGATCACGTGCTGCATGTGTGGGCGGGATTGCAGGTCGGTCAGCACCGTCGCAACATCGAGGTAGCCGTACTTGAGCGCGATGTTGAGCTCGTCAAGCACCACCAGCCCGATGTCGGGGTTGTCGAGCAGTGCGCGCGCCTGCACCCAGCCTTCCTGCGCCTTGGCGATATCGCGCTCGCGGTCCTGCGTCTCCCAGGTGAAGCCCTCGCCCATCACGTGCCATTCCACGCCCGGCTGATTCCGGAAGAACGCCTCTTCGCCCGTGTCCGAGCGCCCCTTCACGAACTGCACCACGCCAGCGCGCATGCCGTGGCCCAAGGCGCGCGCCAGCACACCAAAGGCGGCGCTGGATTTGCCCTTGCCATTGCCGGTATTCACCAGCAGCACGCCACGCACCTCATTGGCGCGGGCGATGCCGGCGTCGACCACTTCTTTCTTGCGCTTCATGCGCTCGTTGTGACGTTCATTGCGGGCGGCTTCATCGGACATCGGAGACTCCTTCAAATAGGCAATACGGGCGCGCGCTCGATACGGTATCGGCGCGCACCATGAAAAACGCGGTCAGCGCGGCACGAAGATGCGCCGGCCGGCGTGGTCGATGCAGTCCATCGGCTGCGAGAAGGCCTGCTCCAGCACCTCGGTGCGCAGCACTTCGTCGCGCGTGCCGGCCAGCACCTGACCCCGGCCGTCGAACAGCACCACATGGTCAGCCAAGCGCACAGCCAGGTTGATGTCGTGCAATACCGTAACCACCGCACAGCCTTGCGTCGCGCGTTCGCGCAGCAGTTCAAGGGTGCTGATCTGGTGATGCAGGTCGAGATGGTTGGTGGGTTCGTCGAGCAGCATCAGCCGCGGCGCCTGCGCCAACAGCGCGGCAATGGCCACGCGCTGCCGCTCGCCGCCCGACAGGGTCTGCACATCGCGAGTGGCGAAATCCAGCATGCCGGTTTCGCGCAGCGCAGCCTCGGCCACGGCGACGTCCTGCTCGCCCTCCCAGCCCCAGCGCCCCAGATGCGGGTGGCGGCCCACCAGCACGGTCTCGAGCACGCTGGAGGGAAACAAATCGGGCTGCTGCTGCGGCAAGTAGCCACGCAGGCGCGCCAACTCGCGCGGCGGCCAGTCGGCCACGGCACGGCCGGCAATCGTCAGCTTGCCAGCGGCGGGCGGTGCCAGCCCGGCGAGCGTGCGCAGCAGCGTGGTCTTGCCCGCACCGTTCGGGCCCAGCAGCACCAGCACCTCGCCCGCGCGCAGTTGCTGGCTGAAGGCGCAGCACAGCCAGCGCTCGCCCACGCGCAGCGCAAGCTCATCAATGCCGAGCAGGATCTCGCCGGCGGCCATCAGCGCATCCGCCGCGAGAGCAAAAAGAGGAACAGCGGCACACCGATCAGCGCCGTGAGCACGCCCACCGGCAATTGAATGGGTGCCATCACCGTGCGCGCGGCGGTATCCGCGATGGTCAGCAACGTGCCACCGGCCAGCGCCGCTGCGGGCAACAACACGCGCTGGTCGTTGCCGATGACGAGGCGTACCAGGTGCGGCACGATCAGGCCGACAAAGCCGACTGAACCGATCAGCGTCACCGACACGGCAGTCAGCAAGGACGCCAGCGCGTACAACAGATAACGCAGCATGCGCACATCCACGCCCAGCGCCCGCGCACCATCCTCACCCCGCGACAGCACGTTGAGATCACGCGCGAACGGCGCCAGCACAACCAACGCCAAGCCCAACACAATCAATGCCGGCCACGGCTGTGTGGCACCGCTGGCGTCGCCCATCAGCCAGAAGAGCATCGAGAACACGCGAGTGTCCGTGGCCAGCGACAACATCAGCGACACCAGCGCGCCACAACCGGCCGCCACAACCACGCCCGTGAGCAACAAACGCGTCTGCGTCCACGACCCATCCCCATGCGCCAGCCCGAACACCAGCAGCATCGCCCCCAGCGCCCCGGCAAAGGCCGCACCATCGACCATCCACGGCGCGAGGCCGATCATCATCGCGAACAGCGCGCCCACCGCCGCGCCGCCGGAAACACCGAGAATGTAGGGGTCGGCCAAGGGGTTGCGCAGCAAGACCTGCATCAACGCCCCAGCCAGCGCCAGCAAGCCGCCGCAGGCGAAGACGGCGATAGCGCGAGGCAGACGCAGAGTGCGCACGATGTCGCCAGCCATACCGGCGTCTCCGCCGCTCAAGGCCAGCAGCACTTCTCGCAGCGACACGTTGAGCGACCCGGCCAGCAAGGCCAACAACAATGACAGGGGCGCCCCAAGCACAAACAACAGCAGCCAGCCGCCGATGCGACGACGCTCGACGGCCAAACCGTTGTGAGCCGCGTGATTACTCAGGGGCGCCATGCTTCTCCAGTCAGCGCGGCGCGTAACGCACCGCCACGAATGCGCTCAGGCGCTCGGTGGCATAGCCGTTGGCGGTCTGATAACGCTTATCGAGGGCGTTGTTCAGGCGCATTTCAAGTCTCCAGTCAGGCGTGAGCGAGTAATGCGCATACAGGTTGGTGACGCCGTAGCCTTGCATTGTGACTTCTCCTACACCGAACACCGTATCACCACGTCTTCCCTGACCGCGCCACTCAATGCCATACAGCCACTTGCCAGCACTGCGATCGAGCGCCAGCGACCCGGAATGGCGAGCGCGACGGATTAGGCGATCCCCCGTATCAAGGTTCAGAGCTCGCAGATAATCGTAGCTCGCACGCAGATTGAAGCCGGCCAATATCGTGCTTAACCCGACCTCCATACCTTCGAGCTTCGCTTTGCCAACGTTGGTGGCGGTGGCTCCGCTACCAACGATGAGATTGCGCACACGATTGTTGTAATAAGTCGTGCTGACGCTGCTCACACCTCGCTCGAAAACCACCCCGACCTCGCGGCTCAAGGACTGCTCTGGCTTCAAGTCGGGATTGCCGAAGCCGGGATAATAAAGCTGGTTGAAGCTAGGCACACGGAAGCCTGTACCAAGGCTGGCACGCACACGCCATTCAGGCGCGAAGCGGTAGCCCCAAGCCGCCGAACCGGTGTTCTCGCCACCGAACTGACTGCTGCGGTCACGACGCGCATTGAACTGCACATCGTGCTCGCCAAACGCTCCGCCCCACCCGACCAAAAGCGAGTCAAGCGTGCGGCTGCCTTCATCGTAATTAACCGTGCTGTCTACATCCTGCTTGAGCTTCTCGACGGCCGCGAGCAGCGTGCCCCCTGCGAAGGCGATGTCGTGCTGCCATCCTATCTGGCGCTGACGCGTGTCGAATTCGTCATAGCGCGATGCGGCAGCCGGATTGTACGAATGAGAGATGTCTTTGCTCTGGCTCAAGCGCAGCGTGCTGACCCAGCCGGGGCGAAGCTCGTTTCGCATGTGCACGCCGAACGATTCCGCCCGCTTGTCGGAATATGAATCATAGGTGGCGAATGCGCTGTCATAGTGATTGCGCCCCTCTGAGTGGAAAAACGAGAAGCCGACCTCATCGCGCTCACGGAACCCCAGTGAGAGGGAGCCGTTGGCGTAATCATTACGGAAGCCGTCACGATCGCTGTTGGTGCCATTCGACACCAGCGGCTGGGCATCGAAAGCACGCGTACGATCATGGCCGACGTCAAATTGGTAGCGAAGCGCGCCTTTAGCGCCCGAGATACCTGCGCTAGCGCTGTAGGTATCGCGACTGCCGGCACCGATCCGGGCGCGCGGCGTGATGCCATCGCCTGTATTGCGACGGGTGATGATGTTGATGACCCCGCCCAACGCATCGGCCCCGTAGAGTGCACTTGCCGGGCCGCGCAGAATCTCGATGCGCTCTACCATTTGAAGCGGAACCATTTCAAGAGTGGGCGAGCCGCTGGTTGCGGAGCCAATCCTCATGCCGTCCACCAACACCAGCGTGTGATTCGAATTGGCGCCCCGAATGAATACGGAGCTGGTGGAGCCAGGACCACCATTCGCAGCAACCTGCACACCGGGCCGGCTGGCCAGCAACTGCACCAACGTGGTTTGACCTGCGCGCTCAATCTCCTCGCGCTGCACCACATCGACGCTAGACAACACCTCGTCGGCCGACTGCGCTTGGCGTGTAGCGGTAACCACCACCGGACGAAGCTCGTCGCCCGCATCCGATTGCGCAAATACAGAAAACGGAAACACCGAAGCCACCGCGAGCGCGGTAGCTGTAATTTTGAAATGCATGAGACAGGCTCCCTGACGGCCAGCCGCGCGTCCCCGCCCGGCCATGCCGAAATCAAATTCGAAGCCACGAAGGGAAAGAAAAGGGACTCTGTGAAAAACAGGTCGCGCCGCCACCCCGCGGAACTTCGCCATTTGTGTTCCGAGGCCGGTATCCGGGCTCGTGGGCTGGCCGAAACTGCGTCGACCGGCGCATCGCCTTCCCGGGCCGGAGCCCAGTGGCGTTTTCGATGCGCTTTGCTTCCACTTACCGTTGCGGGGGCAGCACAGGCCTGGCGGCGGGGGTTCCGTCGCGCACCTGTTTCCCGTTTAACCCTGGGCGAGAATCGCCTTAGGGCACCTGAAACACGATCGCCCCTTGCGGAGCGAAGCGCGCATGATAGCCTGATTCATCTCTGGATATTTCGCGCCAATGAGCCTTCATCTGATCTTGGGTGGCGCCCGCTCGGGCAAAAGCCGCCACGCCGAACAACTCGCATATGCCAATGGCGGGCCGGTCTGCGTCATCGTTACCGCAGAGCCCCTGGACGCGGAAATGGCCGAGCGCATCCGCCGCCATCAGGCCGACCGGCCTGCCGGATGGCGCACGGAAGAAGCCCCGCTCCACCTGGCCGATGCATTGTTGCGCGAAGCCAAAAAAGGCCGGGTGGTGGTGGTCGATTGCCTCACGCTGTGGCTCGCCAATCTGCTTGGCGACGCATCACCGAAATGCGAGGAGATGCTGTTGCGCGAGCGCAACAAGCTGCTAGAACTGCTGCCCACCCTGCCCGGCAACGTGCTGTTGGTCGCCAACGAGACAGGGCTGGGCCTGGTGCCCGAAACCCCGCTCGGCCGGCGTTTCCGCGATGAGGCCGGCTGGCTCAATCAGGCCGTGGCGCAGCGTTGCGACCGGGTGAGTTTCATTGCGGCGGGCCTTCCGCTGCATCTGAAGGGGTGAGTTTTCGTCGCCGGAGAATCTTCCGGCAGTGAGGGCTCACACCTTCACCGGCCACGGTCGCCACACCTCATCCGCCTCGTGCGACAGGAAGCGCGGCCGCCGCTGCGAAGCAGCGTAGGGCTCATCGCACGCGTTGTCTCGCCGGTTGTAGACGAAGAACACGTTGCTGCGCGGGTCCGGCGACATGTTGGCGTTGGAGCCGTGGAGCGTGTTGCAGTCGAACAGCAGCAAACCACCTGCCGGCCCTGTTGGCGCTTCGATGCCGGAATGCCCGATCAATCGGCGCAGCGCTTCGCGCGGCGGCACCCCCACTTGCTGCACCTTCAGCGACTGCTTGTAATTGGCCTCCGGTGTTGGCCCCACGCACGGCACGAAGCTGCGATGTGAGCCGGGCACCAGCATCAACGGGCCGTTGAAGTGATGGTTGTCGGTAAGGATGATCGACGCACTCACCGCGTGCATGGCCGGCATGCCGTCCTCGGCGTGCCAGGTTTCGAAGTCCGAATGCCAGTTGAAGCCTTTGCCTTCGAAGCCGGGCTTGTAGTTGATGCGCGACTGATGCACATACGGTTCACCGCCGAGAATCTGCCGCGCACGAGACGTCAGGCGCTCGTCACCAGCCAGCCGCGCAAAGCGCTGCGACAGGAAATGCACCGCAAACAGCGAACGGATTTCCTGATGCTCCGGCTCGGTGATGCTGAAGTCGCGCCCACGAAATTCGGGGCGCTCCAACAGCACGTTCAGTTCGGCACTCAATTCCGCTATTTCATCGCTTGAAAGAAACTGCGGTTCGAACAGAAAACCTTTTTTCTCGAACGTTTCGAGCTGCGATAGGCTCAAGGGTCCGTCACCTGCGCGCCCCTTCACGACCGGCTCGTGGCGCTCCAGCCACGGCCGCTCGGGCGGACGAGAAAGACGGGTCGGGTACGGGTCGTGGCGCTCGGCCACGGACGGGGAAAAACCACGGGATGCGTTGTGCATTAACACCCTGTTCACCTCCTACTGAATCCGTTAACGGGTTTCAATGAATCGGCGACGAAAGATCTTAATGCGGCTCTGTTGCCACACTCACAAACGTCGGCGCCCCCAAGGCGGGGGTCCGTAGCAGCACGTGGAGATGGCCAGTGCGAGTTCAAGAGGTGGGCATGGAAACGGCTTATTTCAAGGCATTGCAAGTCGTTTCCGCAGACAGCGCGTGACGCAGCGAATCCTCTTCCGCCAGCCCGCCCCACGCATCGCGATGCACCAGCGAGCGCAGGTCCAGACGCTGGCGCCAGCCGGCGCGGGCCAGCTCCGGCTCGTCGAGGAATTCATCGACATAGCCCAGACACAAATACGCAAGCGGATAGACGCTCTCCGGCAGACCCAACAGACCGGCAAGCTCGGCCGGGTCGATGATGCTTACCCAGCCCACCCCCACGCCCTCGGCGCGCGCTGCCAGCCACAGGTTCTGAACCGCCAGGCAGGTGCTGAAGAGGTCGGTGTCGAGCATGCTGCTGCGCCCGAGCACATGCGGCCCGCCGCGCTGGCGGTCACAGGTGATGCACAGGTTGAAAGGCGTTTCCAGAATGCCTTCGAGCTTGAGGCTGCGGTACAGCACGCCGCGCTGACCTTCGTGCAAGGTGGCGGCACGGGCGTTCTCGCGGTCGAACGCCGCCTTCACGCGCTGGCGCACGGCGCGGTCGGACACCACCACGAAATCCCACGGCTGCATGAAGCCCACCGAAGGCGCGTGGTGTGCCGCCGCCAGCAAGCGGGCCAGCACCGCGTCGGGGATCGGGTCGGCGCGAAACTGCGCGCGCACGTCGCGCCGCTCGAAAATGGCGCGATACACGCCATGGCGCTCTGCGTCGTTGAAGCCGTGTTGCTTGTCGGGGTGATCACTCATGTCTGTTTGCGCGCGGCCGATTCGAAGAGCCCGTCTTGTACTCCGCTTGCCGGCCGCGAGACAAGCCCGCGCATGTCGTGAGAGGCCGGCGGCGAGTGCTAACATCCGCCGCTTCACGTGCTCACTGCCCGCCATGCCCTTTGAAATCCTGCCGCTGGACCGCCGCCTTGCCCCTACCCTGCAGGCGCGCATCGACGCCAAGACCAAGCCGCTCGGCGCGCTCGGGCGCCTCGAGGCGCTGGCGCTGCAGCTCGGGCTGATCCAGAACACCACCGAGCCATGTTTGAACGCGCCACGCATGCTGGTCTTCGCCGGCGACCACGGCGCGGTCAAGGCCGGCATTTCTGCCTACCCGCAAGACGTGACCTGGCAGATGGTGGAGAACTTTCTGGCCGGCGGCGCAGCCATCAACGTGTTTTCGCGCCTGGCCGGGCTGCAGCTGGCAGTGGTGGATGCCGGCGTGGCGCACGACTTCGCGCCGCGTGCAGGGCTGATAGACGCCAAGATTGCCCACGGAACGGCCAACTACCTGGAAACCCGCGCCATCGAGCCGGACGCGCTGGACGCCGCGCTCGAGCGTGGCCGCCAACTCGCGCACGACGCGGCCGCGGCCGGGTGCAACGCCCTCGGGCTGGGCGAAATGGGCATCGGCAACACCGCCTCGGCCTCGTTGCTGACGCGCTGCCTCACCGGCCTGCCGCTGGCCGATGTCACCGGCCGCGGCGCAGGGCTGGATGACGCCGGCGTGGCGCGCAAGCTCACCTTGCTCGAACAGGCGCTGGCACGCGGCGGCCGGCCGTCCAACGCTTACGAGGCGCTGATGCAATACGGCGGCTTCGAGATCGCGATGATGGCCGGCGCCATGCTCGGCGCGGCCGAAAAGCGCATGGTGATCGTGGTGGACGGTTTCATCGTCACCGCCGCCTTGCTCGCCGCGCAGGGCATCGTGCCCGAAGTGCTCGAGTACTGCGTGTTCGCCCACTGCTCCGACGAAGCCGGCCACGCCGCGCAACTCGCACACCTTGATGTCGAGCCGCTGCTGCAGCTCGACATGCGCCTGGGCGAAGGCTCGGGCGCCGCGCTGGCTTTCCCCTTGCTGCAGGCCGCCACGGCGTTTCTGAGCGACATGGCGAGCTTCGAGTCGGCTGGCGTATCCGGGCGGGCGCCCGCATGAACCTGCCGCCGCGCCTGCGCGAAGAGCTGGAGCTGTTCTTTACAGCCATGGGCTTTTTCACGCGCATTCCGGTGCCGGCGTGGGTGCCGTGGTCACCTGAGCGCCTCAACCACGCGGCGCGTTACTTCCCGCTGGTCGGCTGGGTGGTGGGCGCGGCAGGCGCAAGTGCCGCCGCGCTGGCACTGACGGTGCTGCCGGCCACGCTGGCGGTGGTGCTGTCGATAGCCGTCACCATCCGCCTCACCGGCGCCTTCCACGAAGACGGCTGGGCCGATGCCTGCGACGGCCTCGGCGGTGGCTGGGAGCGCCTGCAGGTGCTCACCATCATGAAAGACTCACGCATCGGCACCTACGGGGCAGTCGGGCTGGTGTTGATGCTGCTCGCCAAGGCCGCTGCGCTGGTCGAGCTGGCCGGGCACGGTGCGTGGGCGCTGGCCGCCGCGCTGATCGCGGCACACGCCTTTTCCCGCCTGGCCTCGACCAGCCTGATCCATACGCTCGAATACGTGCGCGAGGACGAGCTCTCGAAGGCCAAGCCGCTGGCGCGCAAACTCAGCCGGCGCGAACTGGCGATTGCCGCCGTCACCGGCAGCCTGCCATTGCTGCTGCTCGGCCTGCCCGCCGCATTGATCACAGTGGCAGTCGTAGCGATGGTCACGCTGTATTGCGCGCGTCTGTTCAAACGCCGGCTCGGCGGCTACACCGGCGACTGCCTGGGCGCGGCACAACAACTCACCGAACTGGCCTGCTATCTGGCGATAGTCGCGACATGGAACTCCATCTGATCCGCCACCCGCGCCCGGACATCGCACCGGGCACCTGCTACGGCTCGAGCGACATCGCGCTGGTCGAGCCGGCCGGCGTCGCAGCCGCCCGGCTTGCGCCCTTGCTGCCGCAGACCTTCGAACTGCACGCCAGCCCGCTGCAGCGCGCACGCCTGCTGGCCGAGGCACTCGGCACCCCGCGCATCGATGCACGGCTCGCCGAGATGCACTTCGGCGAGTGGGAGCTGCAGCGCTACGAAGCCCTCGGCACGGCCATCGACGCCTGGGCAGACGACCCGCTTGGGTTTCGCGCTCCCGGCGGCGAATCATCCTCCGAGATGGCCGAGCGCGTGCTGGCCTGGCTGGCCGACCTGCAAGCCACCGCGCCCGACGGCGCCGTGGTGGTGGTTGCCCACGGCGGCCCGCTACGCGTCATCGCCGGCCACCTGCTCGGCGTGCCTCGCGAACGCTGGCTGGGGCTGGACTTTGCGTTCGCACACAGCACGCGCATCGACATTGCCGATTGGGGCAATACCCTCAAGTGGTTCAATCGCTGATGCCCATGGTCTAAGCCGATCGAAGCGGTGCTAGACTCGATGCGTCGTTCCTCCAGAGGCCCCGCGCATGCAATTCCGCATCGACCCCCCGGACAACGCGCTTCAAGGCACGCTGCGCGGCCGACTCGACACGCTCCCCAGCGGACGCATCTGCGCGCTGGCGCTGCAGCTGGGCTTGGTGCAGCAAAGCCTGCAACCCGTCGTACATAAACCCCTCATCGCGATTTTCGCGGGCGACCACGGCGCCATCGCCGCCGGCGCCTCATCACTGCCGCAACGTCAGACATGGGGAGCCGTCGAGCGCCTGCTGGGCGGGCACTCGGTGCTCAACGCCGCTTGCCGCGACATGGCGCTTGCGCTGACGGTGGTCGATGCCGGCGTCAGCCACGATTTCACCCACCGCCCTGGCCTGGCCCACGCCAAGATCGAACACGGCACCGCCAACTACGCCCTCGAGCCCGCCATGTGGCGCTCGCAACTGGAGCGTGCGCTGGAATACGGACGCGGCCTTGCCCACCAGCATGCCGCGCAGGACGGCAATGTTCTCGGGCTGTCGTCCATCGGCGTAGGCGCCGAAGCGTCTGCCGCCTTGCTGGCGCACTGCATGCACGGCATCGATCTGGATGTGCTGGCAGCCGCAGCACCGGACGGACATGACGAAGCCTTGCAACGCAGGCGTGCCTTGCTGGGCCGCAGCCTTGCACGCTGTGGCTGCATCGACGACCCGTTCGAGGCCTTGCGCGAGTTCGGCGGCTTCGAAACCGCCATGCTGGTCGGCGCCATGCTCGGCGCAGCTGAAAAACACCTTGTCGTGATCATCGACGGACTGGTCACCACCAGCGCCCTCGCCGTTGCGCAGCGCATTGCTCCGGCCGCCGCGCAATACTGCATCCACGCCACCCGTGCCGAGCACGAAGGGCACGCTCAACTGCAAAGCGCGCTGGGCGCGCAGCCGCTGCTCGACCCCGACCTCACACCGGGCGACGGCATGGGGCTTGCCTTGAGCATCCCCTTGCTGCGCGCCGCGGCGGCCTGCCTGCACAGGCGTGCGGGCATCGCCCCCGCCGGACAGGGCAGCGGGCGAGGCTGATGCGGCGTCCCGTATAATTCAGGCTTCCGCGCCAAGGACCTTAACGCTGTGCCTGATTTCCTCCCCCTCGTACTCGCCGTTCTCGTCGGCATCGCCATCGGCTTTGCCATTCAGCACGTGCGCAGCCGCACGCCACACACGCCGCAGCACGCCGCCCCTGCCGACGCCGACGATGCCCTCACCGCAAAATTGGCCGAGCGCACGCGTGAGGTCGAAGCGCTGCGCACACGCGTCGCCACGCTCGAACGCCTGGAAAAAGACATCGCTCTGAGCGACCCGCTGACGGGCATCGCCAACCGCACCCTGCTGAGCTCGCGCATCGACCACGCCATCACGCGCGGGCAGCGCTACAACACGCGGCTGGGCGTGATCGTGCTCGACATCGCCGATTTCGCTGCAATCGAGCAACGTCTGGATCGCCAGGCCACCGAGCGCCTGCTGATCGCCGCCGCACGCAAACTGCGCGAGACCATGCGTGCTGAAGACACGGTGGCCTTCATGCAGGGCGGGCGCTTCGCGGTTGCGCTGGAAGGCACCTTCGAGCGTGAGGACATCGACCGGGCACGTGAATCCGCGCTGCGCGCCTTCGCAGAGCCCTTCATCATAGACAATCAGGATGTCGCGCTGCGGGCCCAGATCGGCACTGCGCTGTACCCGGCCGACGGCGCCAACGCCGAGGCCCTGCTGCGCACTGCGGAACACAACCTCAATCACGCCCGCAAGACACCCAGTACCGCCTGAAGCCGCGAGTTGCACCGGGTTCGTGAAATAATCTCGTTCGCCCCTCATCACAGGCCGTCGCCAAGCAATGTCCGCAACACTCCCCGACTTTCATTCCGGCCGCGTCATCGTCGTCGGTGACGTCATGCTCGACCGCTACTGGCATGGCTCGACCAACCGCATCTCGCCCGAGGCGCCGGTGCCCATCGTCAAGGTCGAGCAAGACGAATTCCGCGCCGGCGGCGCCGGTAACGTGGCGCTCAACATCGCTTCGCTCGGCGGCCAAGCCGAACTCATCGGGCTGGTCGGCCGTGACGAAGCCGGCAAGCTGCTGAAAGAGCGCTTGAGCGAATCCGGAGTTGGCTGCCGTTTCATCGAAGCCCCCACGCACCCCACCATCACCAAGCTGCGCATCATCAGCCGCCACCAGCAACTCATCCGCCTCGACTTCGAAGAGAGCTTCGCAGCCGTCGACTCGGCCGACGTGCAAAGCGCGCTGCAGGCCGCCCTCGCCGGCTCGGGCGCGGTGGTGCTGTCCGATTACGGCAAGGGCACTCTGACGCAGGTGGGCGCACTGATTCGTGCGGCGCGGGAACACGGCGTGCCGGTTGTCGTCGACCCCAAGGGGACGGACTTCGAGCGCTACCGCGGCGCCACCGTGATCACGCCGAACCTGTCCGAATTCGAAGCCGTCGTGGGCCACTGCGCTGACGACTCCACGCTGGTCGCGCGCGGCGAAGCGCTGCGTGAATCGCTGGGCCTCGAAGCCGTGCTGGTCACGCGCAGCGAGCGTGGCATGACCCTGTTGCAACGCGGCGCAGAGCCGCTGACCTTGCCTGCCCGCGCGCGTGACGTATTCGACGTCACCGGCGCCGGCGACACCGTGGTGGCCCTGCTCGGCCTCGGGCTGGCCAGCGGGCAGTCGCTCTCGCAGGCCATGATGCTGGCCAACGTCGCCGCCGGCATTGTCGTCGGCAAGCTCGGCACCGCCAGCGTCAGCCCGGACGAACTGGCCCGCGGCCTCGACAACGCACCTTCCGGAGAATCCGCATGATCATCGTTACCGGCGGCGCCGGCTTCATCGGCAGCAACATCGTGCAGGGCCTGAACGCCCGCGGCATCGACGACATTCTGGTCGTCGACGATCTGACCGATGGCCACAAGTGCCTCAACCTCAACGACGCCGACATTGCCGACTACATGGACAAGGACGAATTCCTCGCCCGCATCCGCAGCGGTCAGGATTTCGGTTCGGTCGAAGCCGTGTTCCATGAAGGCGCCTGCTCTTCCACCACCGAGTGGGACGGGCGCTTCGTGATGAACGTGAACTACGACTATTCCAAGGCTCTGCTGGAATGGTGCGCGCCCACGCGCGTGCCCTTCATCTACGCCTCGTCGGCCTCGGTGTACGGCATGGGTCCGGACTTTCGCGAAGCGCGCGAGTTCGAGCGTCCGCTGAACATGTACGCGTATTCCAAATTCCAGTTCGACTGCCATCTGCGCCGCCTCATGGCCACGCTCGAAAGCCAGGTCGTCGGCCTGCGCTACTTCAACGTGTATGGCCCGCGCGAGCAACACAAGGGCTCGATGGCCAGCGTGGCCTATCACTTCTACAACCAGCTACGCGAATCCGGCCGCCTGCGCCTGTTCGAAGGTTCCGACGGCTACGGCCCCGGTGAGCAAGAGCGCGACTTCATCCACGTCGACGACATCGTCGCCGCCAATCTTTGGTTGCTGGACAACCCGAAAGTGTCGGGCATCTTCAACCTCGGCACCGGCCGGGCGCAGAGCTTCAACGACGTGGCGCGCGCCGCCATCGCCTGGCACGGCACCGGCGAGATCGATTACATCTCCTTCCCCGAACACCTGCGCGGCCGTTACCAGAGCTACACGCAGGCCGACATGACGGCCCTGCGAGCAGCCGGTTTCGAACACCGCTTCACCCCGGTCGAGGAAGGCGTACCCCGCTATCTCGACTGGCTGAAAGGTCGCGGCCTGTGAGCACGATGCCCGAACGCGAGCCGGACGACGATTTCGACGCCGCGGCCGGGCCGGTGCGCGGCATTCTCGTGGTCGGCCCGTCGTGGGTCGGCGACATGGTGATGGCGCAGAGCCTGTTCAAGGTGCTGCGCGCGGCCGAGCCCAACTGCATCATCGACGTGCTGGCACCGGCGTGGTCACTGCCGGTTCTCGAACGCATGCCCGAAGTGCGGCGCGGCGTGGTGATGCCGGTCGGTCATGGCAAGCTCGAACTCGGCACGCGCTGGGCGCTGGGACGCGAGCTGGGGCAGATCGGCTACAGCCAGGCCATCGTGCTGCCCAACTCGTTCAAGTCGGCGCTGATTCCGGCCTTTGCCGGCATTTCGCAACGCACGGGCTTCCGCGGCGAAATGCGCTACTGGTTCGTCAACGACATGCGCATGCTCAGCAAGCGGCGCCTGCCACTGACGGTGCAGCGCTTCGTCGCACTGGGGCGCGGCATCCACCAGGCGCTGCCAGACCCACTGCCGCGCCCACAACTGGTGGCCGACGCTGCCAACCAGGCCGCGCTGCGCAAGTCGCTGGGCTTGCCTGAGGGCCAGCGAGCCGTGGCCTTCATGCCCGGCGCCGAGTACGGCCCGGCCAAGCAGTGGCCGCTGGAGCACTTCACCGCCGTCGCCCGCGAACTCACCGCGCGCGGCATCGAAGTGTGGGTGATCGGCTCGGGCAAGGATGCTGAAGCGGGCGATGTCATCGCCCAAGGCGCTGGTCACGGCGTGCGCAACCTCGCCGGCCACACCACGCTGGGCGATGCAGTCGATCTGCTGGCCATGTGCGAAGCCGCCGTCACCAACGACTCCGGCCTGATGCACGTGGCTGCCGCGCTCGACCTGCCGCTGGTGGCGCTGTTCGGCTCATCCACGCCCGAGCACACGCCGCCGCTGGCTGCGCCCGAGCGCGTCGCCATCCGCTACCTGGCGCTCGAATGCTCGCCCTGTTTCAAGCGCACCTGTCCGCTCGGCCACCTGCGTTGCCTGACCGAAATCACGCCGGCCAGCGTGCTCGACGCACTGGCCGGCCTGGGTGTAGCGCAGCCGGGGCGCTGATGCACGTTCTGGTCATCAAAACCTCTTCGCTCGGCGACGTGATCCACACGCTGCCGGCCCTCACCGACGCCGCGCGCGCACTGCCCGGCGTGCGCTTCGACTGGGTGGTGGAAGAGAACTTTGCAGAGATCCCGGCATGGCACCCGGCGGTGCAGCGCGTGATTCCGGTCGCGCTGCGGCGCTGGCGGCGCAGCCTGTTGCAGACCTGGCGCAGCGGCGAATGGCGCAGCATGAAACGTAGCCTGCGCAGCGCACGCTACGACTTTGCCATCGACGCACAAGGCTTGCTCAAGAGCGCCGTGCTGACGCGCTACACCGCTGCGCCGGTACACGGCCTCGACCGCAGTTCGATCCGCGAGCCGCTCGCCAGCCGTTTCTACGACCAGACCCACGCCGTAGCCAAGGGCCAGCATGCCGTCGAGCGCGTGCGCGCGCTGTTCGCGCAGGCACTCGGTTACGCCCTGCCCGACACGCCTTGCGACTACGGCCTCGACCATGCGCGCGTGCTGGGTACCCAGCCGCCTGCGGCTGCACCGTATCTCGTCTTTCTGCACGGCACGACCTGGGCCACCAAACACTGGCCCGAGCTGTACTGGCGCCAACTCGCCGAGCGCGCCAGCGCCGCCGGCTGGCAGGTACGCCTGCCGTGGGGCTCGGAGAGCGAACGGCTGCGCGCGCAGCGCATCGCCGACGGCCTGCCGCAAGTGAGGGTACTGCCGCGCCTCAAACTTGCCGAAGTGGCCGGGCAATTGGCCGGGGCATCAGCCTGCGTGGCGGTGGACACCGGGCTGGGCCATCTCGCCGCTGCCTTCGACGTACCCACCGTATCGGTGTTCGGCCCCACCAGCCCGAGCCTGACCGGGGCATGGGGGCCACGCCAGCGTCACCTCGCGTCCAGCTACACCTGCTCGCCGTGCCTGTCGCAGCGCTGCACCCATGTGCCCAGCGCAGAAGAACGCAGCCGCTTCGACCTCGAACGCGAGCAGCCGCTGTGCTTCACGCAGGTGGGGCCGCAGCGGGTGTTCGACGCGGTCACCGCGCTAGTGCATGAAACAGGGCGCCGACTGCCCGAGGCGGCATGATGCAACTCGCCTTCTGCCTCTACAAATACTTCCCCTTTGGCGGCCTGCAACGCGACTTCCTGCGCATCGCGCAGGCCTGCGTGGCACGCGGCCACGCCGTGCGTGTGTATGCGCTGGAGTGGGAGGGTGAGCAACCCGACGGGCTGGAAATCGTGCTGCTGCCGGCGCGCGCGCTGACCAACCCGGCGCGCTACCGCTTGTTTAACGACTTGCTGCAACTGGATCTGCAGGCCCGCCCGGTGGATCGCGTGGTCGGCTTCAACAAGATGCCGGGGCTCGACGTGTATTACGCCGCCGACCCGTGCTATGCCGAAAAGGCCGCCGAGCGGCGCGGCTGGCTGTATCGCCTGTCGGGCCGCTTCCGCCATTTCTCGGCGTACGAGCGCGCGGTGTTTGCGCCCGAGTCGAACACCGAGATCCTGATGATCTCGACCGTGCAGCAGCCGCTTTTCGAGAAACACTACGGCACGCCCAAATCACGCTTTCATCTGCTGCCGCCGGGTATCGCACCAGACCGCCGGGCACCGGCCAACGCGGCGGAAATTCGCGCGGCGTTTCGCGATGAATTCGGCCTGGGCGACGATCAGCGGCTCGTGGTGCAGATCGGGTCGGGCTTTCGCACCAAGGGGCTGGACCGCAGCCTCAACGCCATCGCCGCACTGCCCGAGGCGCTGCGCGCGCGCACCCATTTCATCGTCATCGGCCAGGACGACCCGCGCCCCTTCCGCATTCAGGTGAAGGCACTGCGCATCGAAGAGAACGTCATCATCCTGCCCGGCCGCACCGACATTCCGCGTTTTCTGCTGGGTGCCGACGTGCTCATCCACCCCGCCTACGCCGAAAACACCGGCACGGTGCTGCTCGAAGCGGTGGTGGCTGGTCTGCCGGTGCTGACCACCGCGGTGTGCGGCTATGCGCGCTACATCAGCGAGGCCGACGCCGGAAAGGTGCTGCCCGAACCCTTCGAACAATCCGCACTCGATTCCACCTTGAGCACCATGCTCAGCGACGATGCCGCGCGTAGGCGCTGGTCGAAAAACGCCCTCGCTTGGGCAGACACCGCCGACATCTACAGCCTGCCCGAACGCGCGGCCGACATCATCGTGGGGGAGCGGCCATGAACCGCCAATGGCTCGCTCCTCCGTTTGACCGCCTGTGGGCCGAGCGTGATGCCTTCGAGGCCGTCGAAGCACTGCAGGGCGAAGTCTTTCGCGAGCTGGAAGCGCGCCGTACCTTGCGCACTGAGGTCGAAGGCCGCGCCTACTTCGTGAAGATTCACCGTGGCGTGGGCTGGTTCGAGATTGTCGAAAACCTGGTGCGCGGCCGCGTGCCGGTGCTGGGCGCCCACAACGAATACGCTGCCATTCGCCGGCTGGAAGAGCTGGGCGTGGCCACCATGACGCCGGTGGCCTTTGCCGAGCGCGGCAGCAACCCGGCCACGCGGCGCTCGTTCATCATCACCGAGGCGCTGACCCCCACCGTTGCGCTCGACGAGCACTGCCGCAGTTGGCGTGACACCCCGCCTGCCCCCCGCTGGCGCCGCGCCGTGATCGAGCGCGTGGCCGACATGGCGCGGCGCATGCATCAGGGCGGCGTCAATCATCGCGACTTCTACCTCGTGCATTTCCTGCTGCACCTCGACCCGCTGCCCACACCGGACAACTTCCGCGTGTCGCTGATCGACCTGCACCGCGCTCAGATTCGCACCGTCACACCGCGCCGCTGGCGCGACAAAGACCTGGCCGCGCTGCATTTCGCCTCGCTCGAAGCGGGCCTGACGCACCGCGACCGGCTGCGCTTTCTGCGCACCTATTTCGGTCGCCCGCTGCGCGAGATCCTGCGCGATGAAACCGCGCTGCTGCAGTTTCTGGAGCGTGAAGGCAAACGTCTGATGGAGCGCTGGGAGCGCAAGTTCGCCCCCGGAGTAGAACAATGAGTACACCGAAAAGCACGGCACGCTTCTGCTCTCTGTTTTGCTACTGGACGCTTAAATGAGTCGACTCGACGCTGCCTCGCTACGGGCTGCCAAGCGCACACCACCGATGCCGTGCAGCGTCGAGTTGGATAACGGCCAGCAGCTCAGCCTGCTTCGCTCGCTTCGCGTGCTGCCGGGAAAGCGCGTGGTGGCCGAGGCAGTGCTTGACGGGCAACGCGTACTCGCCAAGCTGTTCATCTCCGACGCCTCCGAGCGTCACCTGCGCCGCGAACGTGATGGCATCGAGGCGCTGCTGTCCGCCGGCATCGCCACCCCGGAGATCATCTGGAGTGGCTCACTGATTGGCGGCGGCCATGCCCTGCTCACCCGCTTCCTGCCGGACGCCGTAAGCCTTGCCGACGTATGGAAGCGCGCAGCACGCGCGCCCGGTGACGCCGAAAGCCTTGAGCTACTCACACTGATACTGGCAGCGGCCGGCCATATGCATGCGGCCGGGCTCACGCAGAGCGACCTGCACCACGGCAATTTTCTGGTTGCCGGGGAACACACCTGGGTGATCGACGGCGACACCGTGGAACGCCACACGCCCTTGCCAGCGCCTCAGGCCACCGCCAACCTCGCGATTCTCCTCGCCCAGTTACCTCCAGGCTGGGACGAGGCCTTGCTCGGATTGCTGCCTCATTACATTGCCGCAGGCGGCCCGCCACCCGACCCGGCAAGCCTGGCGATGGAGATCCACGCGGTTCGCCAGCGGCGCCTGAATGATCTGCTGGGCAAAAGCCTGCGTGACTGCACACTGTTTGCCGTGCGCAAAAGCTTCACGCGCTTTTCATCCGTCGTGCGTGACGAGGCCGAGACACTGGCCCCGCTGCTGGCCGACCTGGATGGCGCGATGCAGCGCGGCTCCCTGCTCAAAGACGGCAACACCGTGACCGTCGCCAAAGTGCATATCGGTGAACGACCGCTGGTCATCAAGCGTTACAACATCAAAGGGGTTGCGCACGCCATCTCGCGCATGCTGCGGCCAAGCCGCGCATGGCACTCGTGGTTGGCTGCGCACCGGCTGGACTTCTTCGGAATCGACACACCACGCGCACTTGCCATGGTTGAAGAGCGCCTCGGCCCCCTGCGCCGCCGGGCTTGGTTGATGACCGAGTGGAGCCCCGGCGCGGCGCTGCTGGATGTGCTGGACGCGGACCATGAACCGCCCCCGGCTCAAGCCGCCGCGCTGCGCAATACATTCGAAACACTGTGGGGTGAGCGTATCCAGCACGGTGACCTCAAAGCCACGAACCTGCTGTGGGATGACGGTCGGCTGATGCTCATCGACCTGGACGCCACCACAGCTCACGCGTCTGCCGAAAGCTTTGCCAAAGGGTGGTCCCGTGACCGGGCACGACTTTTACGCAACTGGCCTGCGCAAAGCCGCCTCGCCGTGTGGCTCGACACAAACCTGCCGCCAGCCTGAGGGCTCTGCTCAGAGCCCCTCTTCGCGGAACTGCACGGCGTGCAAACGTGCATAGTGCCCGCTCAGCTTCAGCAGTTCAGCGTGCGTGCCGCGCTCGACGATGCGGCCCTGATCCATCACCAGAATCTGGTCGGCTTTTTCAATGGTGGATAGGCGATGGGCGATCACCAGAGTACTGCGACCACGCATGACTTCATCCAGCGCGCCCTGAATGTGGCGCTCAGATTCGGTATCCAGCGCTGACGTGGCCTCGTCAAGAATCAGGATGGGAGCGTTTTTGAGGATGGCCCGCGCAATCGCCAACCGTTGGCGCTGCCCGCCCGAAAGCAACACACCGTTTTCGCCCACCAAGGTATCGAACCCTTCCGGCAGCCGATCCACGAATTCGCGCGCATAGGCCATTTCAGCGGCCCGCTCGATGTCGGCTCGCGGCGCGTCGGCGAGATCGCCATAAGCAATGTTATTGGCAACAGTGTCGTTGAACAGCGTGACATGCTGCGTCACCAACGCGATGTGACGGCGCAGGTTACGCAAAGTGTAGTCCTCGACATCGACACCATCGATCAAAATGTCGCCCTGCTCATGGTGATAAAAGCGCGGGATCAGGTTAGCCAACGTCGACTTGCCGCTACCGGAGCGCCCTACCAATGCGACCATCTGGCCTGGCTCGATGGCGAAAGAGATATCGTTCAGCACCGGGTTTTCGCTACCCGGGTACGTGAAGCCTAGGTTTCGCACCTCGATGCGGCCCGAAACACGGTCGCGCTCAACGGTGCCGAGATCGGGTTCTGGCGTTTCATCAAGCTGCTCGAAAATGCTCTCGGCGCCTGCCAAGCCTCTCTGAATCGTTGAGGCCACCTCCGAAATATGACGGATTGGCTTTGGCAAAAGACCCGCTGCGGTGATGTACGCCACCAGATCGCCGGCCGTTGCATCGCCGCGCAGCAGCAAGACGAGATACAGCAAAAAAGCCATCGCACTGTAGGTAACCACCTGCAGCGAGGGAGTAAAAACGGCGCTCAAGCGCACCATTTTTACTTGCTTCTCGGTGTTATTGGCGCTTGCAGCACCGAAGCGGCGAGCCTCGTAGTCCTCGCCCCCGAAGCTACGCACCACCCTGTAGCCCTGAATGGTTTCAGAAGCCACGTGGGTTACATCGCCCATGGCAGCTTGAATCTTGTGACTTTGCTTGCGAAACCTGCGGCTGGCGCGGGCGACCATAACGCCGATCAAGGGCAGCACTGCAAGCATCACCAGCGTGAGCTGCCAATTCATCCAAAGCAGGAAGCCGAAGAGGAAAATGATGGTCAGCCCTTCACGCACCACGATCTTGATGGCGTCGGTGGCAGCCCCCGTCACCATCGTGACGTTGTAGGTGATGCGTGAAATCAGATGGCCGGAGTTGTGCTGGTCGAAATAGCGATTCGGCAAACGCAACAGGCTGCCGAACAAAGCACGCCGCAAATGATCGATCAAACCCAGCGAGACCCTGGCGATGAAATAGCTGCCCAGAAACGTGCCGAGCCCTTGCCACGCGGCAATCGCCACCAGCAGTAGAGGCACGGCGTACAACAAAGGCACGCCAGAGAGGAGCGGCAGCCCCTCGACCATGCCAGCCCCCGATGACGAAAGACCATCCACGAAGAATTTGAGCAAACCCGCCATCATCGGCTGGGCCGATGCGAAGATCATGAACCCCAGCAGGCTGATCGCGAACCAGCCCGCGAACGGGCGAACATAGCTCAACAACCGCAGGTAGATCCTGAGGGAAGTTTTGGCAGAAGCGGCTGGAGGCCGCTCAGCGGGCGGTGTCGGCGATGAACTCATGAGGGCTGGATGGTAGCACGCCAGTGTTTGCGCCGTAGCAAGCCCCGCTGTCGCATTTCGCCCGCAGCCCAACGGCGACCTGCGTAACGGCAGGGAACCCCCAATCGGGGGTACGTCGCGATGAGCGCAGCGAATTGCGACGCCGGCCGTACCCCAGGCATCCATCGCCTGGCGGGACCGGGGGCGCCCGGGAAAGCCGATTCGGCCCCGACAAAACACCCGGGGAAATCTGGCGCCACACAGGGCACCAACTCAGCTGTCGGAATTCGCGATGCTCATCCCGACCTACGGTTATGGATGCAAACGCCCGCCACTTCAACCGGACTCGGTGAAGGTGACAGGCGTGTGCCCCGGGAGGGCAATCAGGCGCCGATCAAGCCGCGCATTTTCTGCATGGCTTTGGCCTCGATCTGGCGAATGCGCTCGGCCGAAACACCGTACTCGGCCGCCAACTCGTGCAGCGTGGCCGCACCGCTTTCAACCAGCCAACGACGGCTGACGATATCGCGGCTGCGCTCATCCAGACTAGCCAAAGCATCGCGCAGGCCTTCGTCGCTCAAGCGCGCCTGCTGTGCCTGCTCGAGCGCCTCGGAGGGCTCGGCGTGCGGATCGGGCAGGTAGGCGATCGGAGCAAACGCGTCGTCCTCATCGCCGCTGCCCTCCAAAGGCATGTCGCGGCCGGTGAGGCGGGTTTCCATCTCGACCACTTCCTCGGGCTTCACGCCGAGCTGCGTGGCAACCACCTCGACCTCTTCGCGGTTCAAGGTGGCGGAGCCGGGCTTCATGCTGCGCAGATTGAAGAACAGCTTGCGCTGAGCCTTGGTGGTGGCGATTTTCACCAAGCGCCAGTTGCGTACGATGTACTCGTGAATCTCGGCCTTGATCCAGTGGATGGCAAACGAAACCAGACGCACGCCGCGAGTGGGGTCGAAACGCTTCACGGCTTTCATCAGACCGATGCTGCCTTCCTGAATCAGATCGGCGTGCGGCAAGCCGTAGCCCAGATAACCACGGGCGATGGACACCACCAGCCGCAAATGCGACATCACCAGCTGACGCGCGGCATCCACATCGCCCTCATCGCGCAGCCGGGTCGCCAGCGCGCGCTCTTCCTGCTCGCTGAGCATGGGGATGCGATTGACGGACTGAATGTACTGATCGATGCTGCCGACCGAAGCCGGCACGGGAAACGACAGGGCGTGAGTCATGTGTGTCTTACCTCCTGTGTGCTCCATTTTAGCACTCTGGGTCTATGAGTGCTAAACCGCTTGTTGGGTTCCCGCATCGGGCGCGCCCATCCGCGCACGCGAGGCGGTAGACTGCGGCCTGATACGACTCACCCTCGACAGGCCAGTTTGAAATCCATCTCTCACGACGCGTGGCTCGAGCGGCGCAGGGACGCCATCTCCGTGCAGAACGACGGACACGGCGAAAAAGTCCTGCTGCGGCCCGACGGCACCTACATCAAGCTCTTCCGGCGCAAGCGTCTGCTCTCTTCCGCCGCGTGGAGCCCGTATGCCCAGCGGTTTGCCAACAACTCCGCCGCACTGCAGCGGCTCGGCATACCGTGCCCGCAGGTGATCGAGGTGTTTCGCGTGCCCGACATCGCCCGCGATGCCGTGCATTACCACCCGCTGGTGGGCGACACACTGCGCGACCTTGCCGAGAAGTCCATCGACGATATCAATCGCGGCTACCTGCGTGACGCCTTCAACCGCTTCGTGCGCCGGCTGCACGATCTGGGCGTGCACTTCCGCTCACTGCATCTGGGCAATGTCGTGCTCACCCCTGCTGGCGAGCTTGGCCTGATCGACATTTCCGACATCCGCAATTGGCGTAAGCGCAACCTGATCCGCCTGGAAGGTATCCCCACCGAACGCGACTGGCTCGACCATGACGTAATTCTCGGCCCGGCACCGGCCGCCCGCAACGGAAGCACCCCGTGAAGCCCACCCTCAAAGACTTTCTGAAGGCCAATCTTGCAGCACTGCTGCGCGGCCGCTTATTCATGCGAGACGGCCACCTGCCGCAGGCCGGCCACACCGTCCCCGAGGGCTTTGCTGGCGTAGGCGTGGCCTCCAACGCAGACCCGGCTACCGATGCGGCGGTCATCGCGATCCTGCTCGATGCCGGTATCCGCCGCGTGCGCCTCGACTTCACCTACGGTGACGAGGGCAATCACGTTGCGCGCTTTCTCGAAGCGCTAATTGCGGCCGACATCGACGTGCTGTTGCACCTAGTGCAGCCCGCCGAGGCCGCGCAGGCCATGCCCGCCGAGGCCGCCGAGAACGCATGGCGTGACTTCATCCGCAGCACGCTGGAGCGCTTCGGCAAACACATTCGCATCGTCGAAGCCTGCTCCACCGTCAATCGAAAACGCTGGGCCGGCTACAGCTTGGACGGCTTCCTCGCAGCGTGGCGCATCGCCTTTGAAGAAGTGCGCAAACACGACCTACTGCTGGCCGGCCCCAGCGTCACCGATTTCGAGCCGGTCTGGAACATCGGGCTGCTGCGCCTGCTACGCGATCGCAACCATTTGCCCGACATCCACACCGACAACCTGTTCTCCGAGCGATGCACCGAGCCTGAGCGCTGGGACCACAAGATTCTCGGCCACCGCCTCGCGCCACTGATCCGCTTCAACCTCATCCGCAAGGCGCGCCTGCTGCAACGCATCGGCGCCGACTTCGGCGTGCCGCGGTTGATGTCACCCTCCGCTTTCTGGACACTGCCGCGCATCGAACGCTTCCTGCCCGACAGCGAGCAGAAACAGGCCGACTACCTCGCCCGCTACATGGTGCTCTGCGCCGCCTCCGGTGCCCTCGAAGCCGCGTGGTGGGGCCCGCTCGTGTGCCATCGCGAAGGGCTAGTGGATGACGGGCCGTTTCCGTACCCGAAGCTTGAACGCATCACGCATTACGACGCCGTCGATGGCAAGGCGGGCGACTTCCGAACCCGCCCCGCGCTTGCGGCGCTAGCGACGTTCAACAGGCTCATTCCCGGCGCGCGTTATGAGGGGCGACTCACCGTAGCCCAGGGCCTGGAGGTGCACGCTTTTCGCACCACCGATCACCTCGTACATGTGGCGTGGACGGCCAATGCCAGAGCTGCCGCCGTCTGCGACGTGTATTCCAACGGAGATCTGATCAGCGCAGAATGGCTCGACCGGGACGGGCGACAGATGGATGAGCACGCCACTTTGCTGACCGAATCACCGATCTACCTTAAATGGCCCGCAAAGCGCACCGTCAGGGCGCTTGATGCGGCGCGCGCGCTGGACGGCGTCGCCATTCACCGTCACATTACCAACCGGCGGCACTACTATCACCGCGACGCTGACTGGCAGGGCATGGTGCTTGCACGCAATCGCGCGGAAGCAGACCTCCTCATTGCCGCACTACACCCGGCTGGGCTGCCCCCACCGCCAACCAAACAGAAAAGCCTCCGCCTTGCGCGCAACGCCATCTGGACGGTTGACGATCCGCGCGCGGCAGAAGCAAAGCTTGTGCTCAAAAAGCCCATAAAGCACCACCTGCACAAGAAAGTGCTGGACCGCCTCAAACCCTCCAAAGCACGTCGCAGCTGGAATGGTGCGGCCGAGTTGCTGCGTCGGGGCATCCCTACAGCTCCGCCTGTGGCTTGGTTTGAGCAACGCAGCGGCCAAGACATCACAAAAAACTGGTATGTGTGCGAGCACGTGCCGGGGGGCGAGTCGGTTGGCAGCGTTTTCTCGCAGATGATTCCCACCAACGACCCGACAGCCGCTCGCCAGATCTACGCCCCGCTGGCTAATTTCATTCGCCGTATGCACGACAGAGGCGTTTACTTCCGCGACCTTTCGGGTGGAAACATCCTTCTCGAACCCGGCGTGGAATCCAGCACCACCGCTTTTACGTTGATCGACACGGGCCGCATACATCTCTTTCCAAGAGGCGTATCGCCGTCGAAAAGAATTGCGGATCTCGCACGGGCATGCCACAAATTGCCAGAAGCCGAGCGCCCCAGATTCATGCAGCACTACCTAGATCGCTCTAATCTTTCGCCAGCAGCGGTGCGCATTCATTTCACGCTCTACGACAAAAAGGCCGCCTTCAAACGCCGGCTGCGCAAAACTTCCTTGTATAAAAAACTCAAGCGCTGAACGGAAAGCCGACTTCCAAGCAAGTAATCCCGAACTTGAACGGCGACGCCTGCCGCAGCGCCCTGGAACGCTGGATGCTCACCTGCCAGAAAACCCCAGCGGGGCCGGTGCATGACCATACACCCCACTTTGCCCGTCAACTCACCCAAGCCCCGATGGGAGCACTACGCAGCCGCTCTGCGTGCTTAGCCCCGATGGGCCTATAAAACCTCTCGACCGTAAGTGTTGATGGACACCATGCTCGCGTACGTGCGCGAGCGCATGCAGCTACTAACCGCTGTGCGACCAATACCCCTCACGCCACCGAATGGCTTTCAACGCGCGCGCAACCCGAGACGCGTCACAGTCGCCCCCCCCCCCGGCCTGGGAAAAACGGGATTCCCGCCCCCGCCATCGCTGTTCAGCGGCCTGAGCAATCTAGCCAAGTTCATGTATGAGAGTGGCGCAGTGATTGACATCGACTCCGGTAGCGATCACCTCGCCGCTTTGCTGGAGACTCGAGAATTCACGGTCTACAGAAAGCGCGACATGCATTTCCACTAGCACCCTGACTGGGGCCCGTGCACGTCGTCACACCGCGGGTTCGTCTGCCTTTTCCAAGCCTGAGAGCACTCTGACGCCCCTTCATTCATAACGCAGATATTTTTAAGCCTTGAGGTATTAAGACTATTCGCGCTACGAAGGCATGCGTAAAATCCGCGTTCAACCGATGAACACTCATAGTCCATGCCCGATACGACAGCGGAGTACTTCGTACTCAAATTGCTAGAAGCCGACCCCGAGCTCACTCAGCGCGAGCTCGCCCGTCGCATGGGCGTTAGCGTAGGCAAGACTAATTACTGCCTCAAGGCGCTAATTGAGAAAGGCTTTGTCAAGCTAGGTAATTTCCGCCGCAGTGACAGCAAGTTTGCATATGCCTATCTTCTGACCCCCTCCGGAATCGAAGAAAAAGCGCGGCTGAGCTTGGCATTCTTGCGCCTTAAGGAGGCAGAGTACGAGCGCATCAAAAGTGAGATCAAAGAACTGAGGCTTGAAGCCCAAGCGAACTCAAACTGAGTCGATCGCGCGCCGCGAGACAGCAACTCCGCCGCAACACCCCCACAACACAGCAATCGCCCAGGATAATAAGCCTCCTGTGGCATGCGGAACAGGACCCCCATATGAAAATAGCAGTCGCCGGAACGGGCTACGTAGGCCTGTCCAACGCCGTACTCCTGGCACAACATCACACCGTGGTAGCACTCGACATCGTCCCCGAGAAAGTCACCCAGCTCAATCAGCGGCGCTCACCCATTGCCGACGTCGAAATCGAGGAATACCTGCAACACCGACGGCTAGACCTTACAGCCACGCACGACAAACGCACAGCCTACGAAGGGGCGGACTTCATCATCATTGCCACGCCCACCGACTATGATCCTGACTCCAACTATTTCAACACCGGCTCGGTGGAGGCCGTAATCAACGACGTACTCTCCATTAACCCGAGCGCAGTCATGGTGATCAAATCCACCGTGCCGGTGGGTTACACCCGCCAAATCAAGGAGCGAACCGGGTCGGACAACATCATCTTCTCTCCCGAGTTCCTGCGTGAAGGCAAGGCGCTTTACGACAACTTGCACCCTTCCCGCATCGTCGTCGGGGAGCGCTCTGAGCGCGCGCAGCGTTTTGCTGAGCTTTTACAGCAAGGCGCGATTGACAAAAACGTGCCGGTGCTGCTCACAGATTCCACTGAAGCCGAGGCCATCAAACTCTTCGCCAACACTTATCTTGCAATGCGGGTGGCGTACTTCAACGAGCTAGACACATACGCCGCAACGCATGGTCTAGAACCCGGCCAGATCATCGAAGGCGTGTGTCTCGATCCTCGCATCGGAAACCAGTACAACAACCCAAGCTTTGGCTATGGCGGCTACTGCCTGCCCAAAGACACCAAGCAGCTGCTTGCCAACTACGACCAGGTTCCCAACAATCTGATCAGCGCCATCGTCGAAGCTAACCGAACGCGCAAGGATTTCATCGCGGATGAGATCGTCAAGCGCAGGCCGACAACCGTTGGTATTTACCGCTTAGTGATGAAGGCCGGCTCCGACAACTTTCGTGCGTCCGCCATCCAGGGGGTGATGAAGCGCATCAAGGCCAAGGGGATCGAAGTCATTGTTTATGAACCGGCGCTGACTGAAACTGAGTTTTTCAACTCTCATGTCGAACGCGACCTGCAGGAATTCATGAAAAAAAGCGACTTGATTCTCGCCAACAGGATTTCAGCGGATATCGAAGGTGTAAGCCACAAGGTCTATACCCGCGACCTCTTTGGCCACGACTAAACACAGCCATGCTCGCCACACTCAGCCGCCTCTACCGGCTTCTTAACACCGAACAACGCCGGCGTCTGATCCGGCTGCAGGCGCTTGTGATCCTTATGGCATTTGCAGAACTCTCAGGAGTAGTCGCGATAGGCCCTTTCATTGCAGTAGTCGGCGATATGAGTCGCTTGCAAGGAGATGGCCTACTCGCAAAACTCTATGCGGCCGGAGAGTTCACCGAGCCAGCCACCTTTCTGTTCTGGCTGGGTATAACCGTACTGGGCACTTTGGCCATCGCGGCGGGTATTTCAATGTTTACCGCATGGCGGCTCAACATCTACGCCTCACAGGTGGGCGCCGAACTCAGCACGCGGCTTTTTAAGCATTACATGAGCCAGCCTTGGCTATTCCACGCGAACGGCAACAGTGCCAACCTAACCAACAAAATCAGCCAAGAATGCGCGCGCCTCACCAACCAGATAATCGTACCTCTCATGCAGATGAACTCCAAGGTGGTCATGGCCTTCGTGCTTGCCATCGCCGTTCTTATGCTCAACCCGTTCGTTGCGATCTCGGGGCTGGCGATCTTCTGCACCGCATACATCACGCTCTATAAGCTCGTAAGGCGCAGACTCATTCACCACGGACAGGTCATCACCGAAACGAGTCGCCAACGCCTCAAACTATTGAATGAAGGCTTCGGTGGCATCAAGGACACCCTGCTGCTCTGCCGCCAAGACGATTTCAATCATCGTTTCGAGCTCACCAGCCAACGCATGGGCAAAGCTCAAGGCAAGACCAAAGCCCTTGGCCAAGCCCCCCGCTACGCGGTCGAACTGTTTGCCTTCGGCGCCGCCATTCTGCTGGTGCTGCACCTTCTCTCCGCCCATCAAGGTGACCTTGGCACCATTCTCCCTATCCTCGCAGTGTACGCCTTGGCAGGCTTCAAAATGCTACCTGCATTCCAGCAGATCTATAGCAGCCTCACACAAATACGCGGCAACCTCGCCTCATTCGAGAACCTAGAAGCAGACCTGCAGGCGAGTTACGAAGCAGCCTGGCCCACGACCAATCCCACCAAAGCGGGACACTGGGCGCCAGCCGAGGGCATCCACGTTGAAAACGTCAGCTTTCAGTACCCCGGCAAAGAACAACCGGCGCTTCAAGGTTTCAACCTCCGAATTCCAGTGAATGCAGTGATTGGCCTGGTCGGCCCCTCCGGCTCCGGAAAATCCACAGCCATCGACATTCTCCTCGGGCTGCTGCAACCTCAAACCGGCCAGCTAACGATAGACGGCGCTCCGGTAACGGAAGAAAACCGCCGCGCTTGGCAGAACAGTATTGGTTTCGTACCTCAAAGCATTTTCCTCGCAGACGCATCAATCCGCGAAAACATCGCCTTCGGCATCCCGCCCGATGAAATCGATAACCGCCGCGTCCGAAAAGCCGCAACCATGGCTCACTTGGACGAGTTTCTGGAAACCCTGGCAGATGGTCTTGAAACCCGTGTAGGAGAACGCGGCATCCAGCTTTCCGGTGGCCAGCGCCAGCGTATCGGTATCGCTCGCGCACTGTATGACGATGCAGAAGTGCTCATCCTCGATGAAGCAACCAGTGCACTCGACGGCATCACAGAGAAGCTCGTCATGGACGCCATTCACGATTTTTCGGGCAAGAAAACAATCATCATGATTGCCCACCGCTTGGCGACCGTGAAGCCCTGCCACCGCATTCACCTAATGGCCGCAGGCAAGATTGTCGACAGCGGCAGCTACGAAGAGCTCATTGAACGTAACCCCATCTTCAAACGGATGGCGGACCATGCTTAAAAATTTGAACAAGATCGCTGGGAACCTCGACTATGCTTGATAACGCCTCCATTCTCGTCACCGGTGGCACCGGCTCCTTCGGCCACACCTTCGTGCCGATGACGCTCGCCAAGTACGACCTCAAGAAGATCATCATCTTTTCGCGCGACGAGATGAAGCAATGGGAAATGGCCAAGCTATTTCAGGGCGACCCACGCGTGCGCTTCTTCATCGGTGACGTGCGTGACAAGGACCGTCTCTACCGCGCTCTTGACGGCGTCGATTACGTAGTCCATGCCGCAGCCACCAAAATCGTGCCGACGGCAGAATACAACCCGTTCGAGTGCGTCAAAACCAATATCATCGGCGCGATGAACGTCATCGACGCGTGCATCGACAAGGGCGTCAAACGCGTCGCAGCGCTATCCACCGACAAGGCCAGCAGCCCCATCAGTCTGTACGGTGCTACTAAACTCGCCTCCGACAAGCTCTTTGTCGCCGGCAATTCCTATGCAGGCGGCCATGACACGCGCTTCGCCGTGGTGCGCTACGGTAATGTCATGGGCTCGCGCGGTTCGGTCATCCCGTTCTTCATGTCGATCAAGGACAACGGAGTGCTACCGATTACGGACCCCCGCATGACCCGCTTCATGATCTCCCTCGAACAGGGCGTGGAATTGGTCTGGCACGCGTTCGACGACATGGAAGGCGGCGAGATCTATGTCAAGAAGATTCCCTCCATGAAAGTTACCGAGCTCGCCCAGGTCGTGGCCCCTGAAGCACGGCAAGAGATCGTGGGCATTCGCCCAGGAGAAAAGCTTCACGAACAGATGATCGGCGAGGAAGACGCCCTCTATACCTACGAGTACCCCGAACACTTCAAGATTCTGCCGGCCATCAACGACTGGCATGAATGCAAGAACCGCATCAAGAACGGTGAGCGCGTACCGGCCGGCTTCAGCTATACCAGCGACAACAATAGTGAATGGATGCAGCCAAGCGAACTCCAGGCATGGATCGAGGCCAACCAGAATAAGATTGGAAAGATCTGAGCATGATTCCGTACGGTCGCCATGACATCACCCAGGCCGACATCGATGCTGTCGTCAGCGTGCTGCAGTCCGACTTCCTCACCCAAGGGCCGCAGGTCCCACGCTTCGAGCAGACCGCGGCCAAACACGTGGGCGCGAGCCACGCGATTGCGGTCAACAGCGCCACCTCCGCCCTCCACATTGCCTGCCTAGCACTCGACCTCGGCCCCGGTGACTGGCTCTGGACCTCCCCCATCACGTTCGTCGCATCGGCTAACTGCGGTCTGTACTGCGGCGCCAAAGTCGATTTCGTGGACATCGATCCTCGCACCTACAACCTGTGCCCGCAAGCACTGGAGCGCAAGCTCGCAGCCGCCGAACAGGCTGGCCGCCTGCCCAAGATCGTCGTCGCCGTACACCTGTGCGGTCAGCCTTGCGACATGGCCGCCATCCACGCGCTCAGTCAGCGTTACGGCTTTCGCATCATTGAAGACGCCTCGCACGCCATCGGAGGAAAATACCGCGGCGAGCCAATCGGGAGTTGCCGCTACAGCGACGTGACGGTGTTCAGCTTTCACCCGGTAAAGATCATCACCACCGGGGAAGGCGGCATGGCATTGACCAACGACCCGGAGCTCGCCGACAGGATGTCCTTGCTGCGCAGCCACGGCATCACCCGCGAACCCACGCGGATGACACACGAGCCGGACGGCCCGTGGTACTACCAGCAGATTGATCTGGGCTTCAACTACCGTATGACCGATCTACAAGCAGCGCTAGGCTTGAGCCAAATGTCTCGTGTCGACGGCTACGTCGCGCGCCGCCACGCACTTGCCCGCCACTATGACAATCTGTTGGCTGATCTGCCGGTGATCACCCCCTGGCAACACCCCGATAGCTACTCCAGTCTGCACCTTTACGTGATCCGGCTGCCGGATAACTCACCGGTCGATCGCAGTGAGGTCTTCGTGCGCCTGCGCGAGGCTGGCATCGGCGTCAATGTCCACTACATCCCCATTCACACCCAGCCCTATTACGCCAAGCTCGGCTTTCAGTCCTGCGATTTTCCCGAAGCCATGTTCTACTACGCATCGGCCATCAGTCTCCCGATGTATCCAGCTCTGTCACACGAGCAGCAAACCTTGGTGGTTTCTGCATTGAATAGGGCTTTGATCCTATGACAAGCGGAAACTTTCCTGCCATGGCCCTTATAGAGTACGCAGAGACCCTATGATCCGTATCGGAAATCGTGCCATCGGCACCAACGAACAACCCTTCGTGATCGCAGAAATGTCGGGCAATCACAACCAGTCATTGGACCGGGCACTTACCATCGTCGATGCCGCAGCGGATGCGGGCGCCCATGCGATCAAGCTTCAGACGTACACTGCTGACACGATGACGCTGGATGTCGCCGAAGGCGAATTCACCAATCGTGATCCGAATTCACTGTGGTACGGCCGCGTCATGCATGACCTATATCAGGAAGCGCACACCCCGTGGGAATGGCACGCGCCCATCATGGCAAAAGCCAAAGAGCGCGAGCTGCTGTGCTTCAGTTCGCCGTTCGACGAAAGCTCGGTCGATTTCCTCGAGTCGCTGGATGTGCCCGCCTACAAGATTGCCTCTTTTGAGTGTATTGATCTTCCGTTGATCCGCAAGGTCGCCGCCACGGGTAAGCCCATGATCATCTCGACCGGCATGGCCACCGTGGCCGAAATCGCCGAGGCGGTGGACGCCGCACGGGCGGCAGGTTGCAGCGAACTGATCCTGCTGAAGTGCACCAGCACCTATCCGGCCACCCCGGAAAATACCAATATCAGCACCATCGCACACATGCGCGAGCTCTTCGGATGTGAGGTAGGCCTTTCGGATCACACCATGGGCGTTGGGGTCGCCGTGGCCTCGGTCGCTTTCGGCGCTACCGTTATTGAAAAGCACTTCACGCTATCGCGCGCCGACGGCGGTGTTGATTCCGCCTTCTCGCTCGAGCCCCATGAACTGAAGACACTAGTCATAGAAACTGAGCGCGCGTGGCTGGCGCTTGGTAAGGTCAACTATGGCCCGACCCAGGCAGAACAAAAGTCGCGCCTGCGTCGTCGCTCCCTCTACATCGGCGAAGACATGGAGCCCGGCGATGTTCTGACCGAGCGCAACCTGCGCCGAGTACGCCCAGGTGAGGGCCTTCCGCCCAAGTTTTACGATGCCCTGATGGGCAGAAAAGTGGCGCGAAAGCTCAAGAAGGGCATGCCCGTGACATGGGATATCTTCGAACAATAAATCAGTAGTATTTAGGCCCATGCTTAGCCGTTTGTTTGTCCTTGTAGACTGGCGGTAATTAGTTCGACTTAATATCACTCTGCGAAGCTATTTCATGCAAGTTCAGTACATTACGAATGCTTGTTTTTTGTTCACATTCTCGGACGGCCTGACCTTATTGTCCGATCCATGGTTGTCGGATGGCATCTATCACGGCGCGATGTTCAATTATCCACCCGTTCCGACTGCACTGAAGTCTAAGTATCTGGCTTTGCAGCCTGACTACATCTACATCAGTCATTTGCACACAGATCATTTTGACGCTGTTACTCTGAATCATTTCGACAAGCGAACGCCTATACTGATTGGCAAGCTCTCAACGCCTGCGTTAATGTTGAGTCTAAAGAGTTTGGGCTTTCAAAATGTGCACGAGATCGAATGCGGCCGTACCGTGCCACTGGGCCCGCATCAGATTCGTATCTACCCGCAGTTCTCCGGCTCGTCGGACGACTTGGCTAACGACTCAGGTATCGATGTAGACACCTCCCTGTTCGTTCGAGATAGCAATGGGCAGAGATGTTTTTTTGCCGTGGACAACCCGATGCAGGAGAGGCACGCCGAGATGATCCGGTCTGAGCACGGACCGCTTGATTTGGCCATCCTGCCATATGCTGGAGCTAGCATATTCCCGTTCGTCTACAAGAATTACTCCGATGATGAAAAGCGTCAGCGGGCGTCGAAGTTGCGCCGTGCGAAACTGGACAAGTTCGTGCAGCTATCCAAGGTACTTGATGCCCGCCGGACGGTCCCTGCCGCCGGCTCTTTTGTACTTGCAGGTAAGGCCGCCCACCATGCGCCTTTTCAACCCCAACCTACCCCTGCCCAGATTGCCGAACATTGGCGGGAGCAGGGTATGGAGGAACAACAGCTCTGCCAGCTGGCTACCGGCGACAGCCTTGATCTCGGAAGCTTAACCGTGAGTATGGAGCCCCTGACCCAAGGGGTGAATCGAGACTATACAGAGCAAGACCGGGCGAATTATGCACAGTCTCGAGCGCACTTTCCATGCGACTTGGATAAGATCCAATGGCCGGACTCATTGCGTTTGCCGTGGCGAAGCCTGATGACTCGGGCGAGAGCCAATATGTGGAGCTACCAACAAAAGTCGGAGTGTAAGCCTGAAGTTGATGTCTATCTCATCGTCGAGTCTTCTCAACAGATTGCCCTACCTCAGGGACGCAGCATGCGCATCAAGATGGCAATGGACGATGAGCGCATCGAATTCATGGGCGTGGAGGTCAATGATTCAACTCGCCCTTATATTGAGTTCTTTTTCAGCGCTCAAATCCTGATTGCGTTGCTGTTAGCGGGAACATATTGGAATGTGGCTGAATACCATATGCAGATCTATCGCAATCCGGACCAGTTTGATCCGACGGTCAGAAGTCTTCTCGCACTGTTCAAACTTTGACGATATGAAAGCAATTAAGCACGCCTATCAGCAGATGCGCTTGCCCTCGGGGCAGCTGAGCCCCAATCGAGTACGCTTGGGGCAAAGAGAAATTGTGACACTCAAAAATCTGTTGCGTCTGCAAGGAAGGGAACTTCCGGTCGGCGGCGTCTTTCTAGATATGGGGTGTGGGGATCGCCACTTAGAGCCTTCCGTTACTGCCCTCGGGTGCGAGTATATTGGGCTGGATATCGATACCACAAATTTTGAAGCTGATCGCTTCCCACTAGAATCCCAGAGTGTCGATGTAGCGATCAGTTTGGCTGTGCTGGAGCACTTGCACGATCCCGAGCTTTTCTTGTCAGAGATATACAGATGCCTGAAGCCAGGTGGTGTCGTGTATTTGTCGACCCCCAATTTCCAGTACGACTGGAGAAACTTTTATAATGATCCGACCCACGTCCGGCCGTATACCCCGGCTTCGATAAAGGCGTTACTTAGATTGGCCGGGTACAGAGATGTCGATGCCTTTCCTGGGCTGCGCTGCAAGCCCTTGTGGTACTACAAAGGGTCACTTAGATTCTGGAAGGCCTTCTTCCTCCTTCCTTTCAGGTCCGACGTCAAGTGGGCACCTTTTTTTTTGAAGGGACATGCACGGTCCATTTTTGCTGTCGGAGCCAAGCCTTGAGCGCTGGGTTGGCTTTTTTTCCTGAGGCTCGGCGGTGACCATTAAGTCCATCGCGATCATTCCGGCTCGGGGCGGCAGCAAGCGCATTCCGCGCAAGAATATCCGCGAGTTCTGCGGCAAGCCGATGATCGTCTGGACGATAGAAGCGGCGAAGGCTACCGGTCTCTTTGCGCACATCATCGTCTCGACGGACGACGATGAAATCGCCGCGATTGCCCAAGCCTGGGGCGCGGAAGTTCCGTTTAGGCGGCCGGCGGAGCTGGCCGACGATCACACCGCCACGCGTCCCGTTGTGATTCACGCCATCGAGCAAGCGGAACGCATCTACGGTCCGGTCGAGCATATCTGCTGGCTCTATCCGGCCGCGCCGTTTATCGATCCGGCGAATATCCGCGCCGGCTACGAGGCCATGATTGCAGCGAACAGCGATTTCGCCTTCAGTGTCACGAGCTTTCCGTCCGCCATCCAGCGCGCATTGCGCATTGCGCCGACGGGGCGGGTTGAAATGTTCAACCCCGAATTCCGCAAGACCCGGACGCAGGACCTCGAGCCGGCCTACCACGACGCCGCTCAGTTCTATTGGGGCAGAGTCGCAGCAGTCAAGCAGGACATCCCCACGTTTGCCGGCAATGCCGTGCCCGTCATTCTGCCCCGCGAACGCGTGCAGGACATCGATACGCCTGAAGACTGGAGGGTGGCCGAACGCATGTTCGCCGCCATGCAGCTGGCTAGGACCAAGCCGTGACCCGGCATATCGCTTTCCGCGTAGACGCAGGTTTGCAAATCGGTACCGGGCATGTCATGCGCTGCCTGGTGCTGGCCGATGAGCTGCGCGCGCTGGGTGCGGAGGCGACGTTCATCTGCCGACCGCATCAGGGGCATATGGCCGAACATATTGCCGCGCAGGGTCATCGTGTCGCTCTGCTGAGTCCCCCCGACACCATCCACAGCCCGGACGATGACAGTCCCTATGCTGACTGGCTCGGCGCGAGCTGGCAGAACGATGCAGAGGAAACCACGGCGGTCCTGCGCGAGCGCCCCGCGAGCTGGCTGGTGGCGGACCACTATGCGCTGGATGCACGCTGGGAAAGCGCTGTCCAACGCGGCGCGAGCCTCAGGATCATGGCGGTCGACGGCCAGGTCAATCGCAGTCACGACTGCGAATTGCTGCTGGATCCCACCTATTCGAGTGAGGGCGAGCGCCGCTGGCAAGGTCGAGTGCCGCCGTCCTGCCGGCTGCTGGTAGGGCCGCAGTATGCATTGCTGCGGCCGGAGTTTGCCGCCGCCCGTGCAGCAGCGACCCGTCACAAAGGCGGTGTGCCCCGCGTGGTGATGGCTTTCGGCGGCGTGGACAAGATCAATGCGACCGCTTTGGTGCTGGAGGCCATGCGCGACGACCGCTTCACGCAGATTACGACCGACGTGATCGTGGGCGCCGGCAATCCACATTACAAGAGCCTGACCGCTGCCTGCGCCGGTTCCGCCCATATCCGCCTGCATCGCCAGCCGCCGAATGTGGCAGGGCTGATGGCCGCGGCGGACGTGGCCGTCAGCGCGGGCGGTACAATGCTGCTTGAGCAGTGTTTCATGCACCTGCCCTCACTGGTGATCAGCGTCGCCTACAACCAGATCGGCCTCTGCCAGGCTTTGGCGGGCACAGGGGCCATTGAATATCTGGGGCGACTCGAAGAGGGCAATCGCCTGCAAATGCAGGAAGCGTTTCGCAGGAGCTTGGCTCGCCTGCTGCAAGACCGGGAGCGGCTGGCGCAAATGCGCGAGCGCTGCCGACAATTGATGCATCGGGCGGAGGTGTCGGCTGCAAACCTGCTGATGGAGTAATGCAATGAAGTTGTCTGATTTTGCCGCGTATGGACGGGTTGAGCGGGATGTCGAGTTTTCCCGCTTGGGCTATGTGGATTCGGATGCCGAAGGTCTGTTGGCCTATGCGGACAGCTACGCCTATCTGAAGCGCGCGCTAGAAAATCCGCGCCTGGTCGCGATTGTGACCACGGCCGAACTCGCAGCGCAGGCCGGCAATCTCCCCGGCCTAATGGTGGCGGAAACGCCGCGCGATACCTTCTACTCCATTCATATCCGCTTTATCGAGGAGGGGCGCTATGCGCTGCCCTTCACGCCAGGCATAGGCAACGGCTGCAAGATCCACCCATCCGCCATCGTGGCGCCGGGCTGCCGCATCGGCGACCATGTCACGATCGCCGAGCATGTCGTCATCCGCGATGCGGTGTGGATAGGCTCGCATGTCACCATCGAGCCGGGCGTAAAGCTGGGCATGGAAGGCATCCTGTACAGCAGGGCGCCTTCTGGACCGCGCCTGATTCGCCACGGCGGCTATGTGCGCATCCACGACCACGCCATTCTTATGACCAACGCTACCGTGGTGCGCTCCGTGCACGACACCGACCTGACCGAAGTAGGTGAGGCGGCCTTGATCGGACTGGGCAGCATCGTCGGCCACGAGGCCAAGATAGGCGCGCGCGCTGTGGTGTCAAATCACTGCGTTGTCGCCCGTAAAAGCACAGTAGGAGAGGACGCGTTCCTCGGTACGCAGGCAATGGTGAGGGAAAACACCGCTATCGGACAATCCGCCATGGTCATGGCAGGCTCTATCGTTATCGACGACGTTACGCCGGGCGCGACGGTCTCGGGCAACTTTGCGACCAATCACCGCGCACGCATGCTTGATTTCATGCGCGCGCCCAGATGAAAAAGCATCTCCATTGACATGAACACTCCACTTGATATCAGCTACAAAGGCAGCCGCACCTATTTGCACGGCAGTGATATTTTCAACGCCCTTGTGCAGGCAGCGCCGACGGCGGCGAACAATGCAGCTGCCTATGTAGAGCAGCTCACCTTCCGCCGCTTTGCGAGCAGCGGCTGCGACATAACCACCGAGCGTCCGGAGGATGTAGCTAGCGTGGTCGGCCAGGTCAGCTTCCGTATACCGGGGCAGGATGCCTCGGTAGCGGCCTGGATTGTTGAGACAAACAGGCCAGTGACAGATCGCCGTCCCTTCGATGAGGCGGCGCTGCTAGCGAAGGCAAAACTGGACGTGGTGGCACGAATCGACTGCCTGCCGGAGCGCTCGATCTATACGCCGATAGAGGAGCTGATTGCGCTGACGAAGCAGCTCAACTACGCGATTTGTCCGCCAGATACGGGACAATGGGTCTTCGGCCAACTCAACTTGAGCGAGCCTTTAAGCGCTAGCTATCAGCACATGGAAATCCGAATGAAAACCCTTCTGGCAGGCCGATTCAGTATCAATGAGGTGTTTGTAGATGGCCGCACCATCGGCGCAATGCGTTTTATCGTGGGATCCCCCCAATGATAGGTATCAAGGCGATTGCCAGCTATGTGCCATGCGACGCGGTAAACAATCTCACACGCGCCGCGACTTTTGGCGAAACGGAAGACTTCATCCGCAACAAGATCGGCGCCCTGCGCCTGCCACAGAAAGCGGCTGAGCAGGAAACCTCCGACCTCGCCGTGCAAGCCATTCAGGCCTTGTATGCGAAATGCCCTGAACTAATTGGTACGCACGTAGACGCGTTGATCGTGGTTACCCAGAACCCGGACGGCGAGGGGCTGCCGCATACGGCCGCTATCGTACAGACCAAACTGGGCCTGCCGGAAACAGTCGCCGCCTTCGATGTTTCGCTCGGGTGCTCGGGTTACGTTTACGGCCTCTTCATCCTTAAGGGCTTCATGCAGGCATCGGGGCTCTCTAACGGCATTCTCGTGACGGCAGACCCCTATTCCAAGATAATCAATCCAGCGGATAAGGTGACCAGCCTGCTGTTCGGAGATGCCGCGACGGCAACCTGGGTTGGCGAGGGCGCAGCCTGGGGACTGGATACCGTCTCCTACGGCACTAACGGCTCGGGCTCCAAGCATCTGAGGAAAACTGATCATGTTCTTTACATGAACGGTCGCCAAGTCTTTAACTTCGCCTTAAATCAAGTTGCACCCCACATTACTCAAATGCTCGAAAATTGTGGGTTGGCGCCTGAGGATGTGGATATGTACTGCCTCCATCAGGGCAGCGCAGCCATTGTGGACGCCATTTCCGGAAAATTTCCCGGCCTGAGAGACCGCTTCATCAAGGATATAGAACAAACGGGCAACACCGTTTCGTCTTCAATTCCCTTGCTGCTCGAACGGCACGCCCTAAATACAGATGCCCGGCGGGTCGTAATTTCAGGATTCGGCGTGGGCTTGTCCTGGGCCAGCGCAATCATTTCACAATCGAACTAGGAACTTTGCATCATGTTGAACCCCGAACAACTCATCGTACTTATGAACAAGACTCTGAAGCTCAACCTTGATCCGGCTACGACGCCTAGGGACGTTTCGTTCAAATCGCTTGGCATTGACAGCTTGGACTTCTTCGGCGTACTGACGGAGTTGGAGAACCTGACAGGAAAGGACATCGCCGACGAGGACGTGGACAAGCTAACTACCATCGAAGCGGTAGTTGAGCACTTTCGCGACAATGACGCATAACCGGACATAACGGAATTGCTCCAGCATTTCGTTATAGATAAAGCCGATCAAGCATCGCGAGCAACCCGAGGATTTTCGATTTAATCTGAATCCTGAACGACCTTTTCCATATCCCGCGCCGAACTAACGTTTGACCTCTTGCGTCGAACTTGGCTTTTGAGGCACAAGCTTTCTCTAGGTCCGCGGTCACATGAGGCCAAGACTACTGAGCAGAACGAAGCCCCCCGCGAACTTGCAATTCACTTCATTAGAGGCCATCGCCCGCCCCCATGTGGCAATCATCTGCACACGCCGAAGCCTACAATTCCCCCGCAATGGCAGCTGACCGAGATGAAAATGCGAGACGACCGGAGCGGCGCACTTAGCACGATATCGGAATCCATTCGTAGAACAGAAGACATTGAAGCCACCAAGGCCACTCTCCTTTCCCAACGACTCCCGGCCCATTAAGTTCTAGAGCACCAAGCTAACTATCCGAAAACTTTAGATGAACGTCCCTCTGTACAGCAAATAACTCCATAACCGCACTAGCCGAATTGGGCGCCGAAATCGACGAAGCGCACATGTAGGTCGTCGACAGATCCGCGAGAATGATCTGACAGATATCGCCGCGAAGAAGAAAGGGCGTCAGCGCGAGCAATACAGAGAGGTTTACGTGTGAGTCGACAACCACAAAGGCATGGAACGATAGTCGAGAACTAATCAATAGCATCCGGAGGTTATCTTGAAAGCCCTCCCTGCAGCATACCGCCTCCTTCGCAAAATATATATCCTCAGCAGATCCAACCTCACGTGGGCGCTGCATTTCCCGCATTTCAGACGATACCTGATGAACGAATTCAAAGGGAAAAGTGTGGCGATTGTTGGCGGCGCCCCCTTCATGCACACTGAGGACACTGGAATACTGATCGATAATCACGATGCAGTCGTGCGAATAAACATGCCGAGAAACACCCCACACTCCGTTTTCGGCGCCAGGACTGATTACTGCTTCCTAGGGGCAAATATTAAAGACCAGACTTATTTAGATGATCTTTACACGGCCCTTCCCCGAACTACCAAACTTATAAGCACCAGACGCAATTTTGGGAAACTGAGCGCATTCGAGAAAGCTCACGACGTAACGTATTACCCAAAGCAGCTGCCCGTAGAGGTAATCAAGGAATTATCTGCAAAACTACGGAAAGATTTAGCCGTAGATCTAAATGGCGTACCACGATCAGGACTTATTTGTGCGACACTTATGTTTTTGTTTTCCGGCGCAGAAAGAGTAACTATCTTTGCAATGTCTGACGACCCCGTCTCGGCAAGGGTGACAAGCACCCCTCAAGGAAAGATCATAAAATATGACGAAGCCACACTACTCGAGTGCCATTGCAGCCCCGAGGAGGAAATTGAACTCATGCACCTCTTGACCGCACACTCGCGCGGAAAGGTACGCTGGGTAACGTAAAGGAGCCGTCATTACCATGAGAATCTCCATCGCGATGGCCACCTATAATGGAGCTCGATACATAAAACAGCAGCTCCAGAGTTTCGTTACGCAAACTCGGCAGCCGGATGAACTGATCATTACGGACGACTGCTCGACTGATGATACTGAGCTCATCATCCGCGAGTTTGCCAAGCACGCCCCCTTTACCGTTGAATTCCATCGTAACGATGAGAACCTCGGCTATTGTGGTAATTTCAATGCAGCTTTGATGAAGACGACTGGCGACCTAGTATTTCTCAGTGACCAGGATGATGTTTGGTTCCCCGAGAAGATCGAGCACATGGTTGGCGTCGCCGAGCGCAACCCCACGGCATTGGTGATAATGAACGATGCTGCACTAACAGATGAGAACCTTAATGAAGTTGGCTTGACCAAACAGGGCCAGATTCGCTCCGCCGGATTCAGTCAGAAGCATTTTGTTATGGGCTGTTGCTGCGGGATTCGTCGCGAGTTACTAGACTTATGCTTGCCTATTCCGAAGGGCATTAAGTCTCACGACAAATGGATCGTCACCCTGGCCGCCGGATTGCATGCCAAAACAATAGATCATAGCGTTCTGCAATACTATCGGCGCCACGACTCCAACGAGTCACAATTCATCGCAAACCGCACAGTAAAAGTTACCCGGGCACACAGGATCAGACTCACATTAAAACGGTCTTTTGGCAAGAACGCTCGCGAATTAGATAAGAATAGCTTGGCGCAGCAACAGGCAATGATAGACAGCATTCGTTACCTCTTGACTTCCGCCCCCCCTAAGCACAGACCCAATTTGCAATCCATGCTAGAACAGGCAGAAGCTGACGCCGCGATTTTTGCGTTGCGAGCAAGGGTTAGAGCAAGGGCGTTTGTACCGCGCGCCGTAATGGCCTTCGGCTTACTGCTGAATGGCGGCTACCGGAACGCTAGGGGCATTAGAGGCGCGCTGCGGGACTTGTTGGGTTGATTGTCGTAGTCGTCACTCAACAAACAGAATTCTTGAACCAAGCCCCCTACCTCACACGCCGCCCAGGCGCGTCAAACGCCCTTTAAAGAACGTATGCCCCAAAAAAACAATCTCTTAAGTATTCAAACCGAGCCCCATGCATCATCACACTGACACGCCGGACTGGAATGCCTTTTTCAATCATCGTAACAACACTTAATAAGGCAAGGCACTTGGAGCGCGCACCAACCTCCATCACAAACTGAACCTCCGATAACTTTGAAATTAACACCAGCAACGACGCGCCCAGCGACGGAAGCACAAAAATACTCGACAACTTCGAAAACTCTAGGGAAAAGTCATACTAGAGAGAAAGCGCGGGCTAGGGGGCTACGCTGCACGAAATTTAAGATTAATGGAATCGACCGACGAATCGTTATGCTTTATGCATTCTGACAACCACTGGGAAGTTGATCATTTGAAAAAACAAGAGGCTCATAACATAAAATCGCGGGCTCAATTGTTTCTAGCAATTGGCACGCTTAAGATTTAAAAAGGAACCATATCCTTTCCTCTTTCTACGAAAACTAGAAGAATAGAATTAGCCGAGCCATCTCCGCAAGAGGCCGGCTGCAGCCATACATTTCAAATGTTAGACGTACACACACCAACGTTGTTTGCGTCAACCTCAAGCCAACACCAATCACTTCCCCACGCCCAAATGGAAAGGAAAATCGCTTTGTTGACGTGTACGCGTGGATTTATCTTGCCCTATTTTTCGATAGAATCTTCGCAGGAAACTTCGTTGGAGCGAAAAGTGATACTGAAATTTAAAATAGAGTCAGCGAAATGGACCGCCTAGAAACAGCGCCCTTTCGATCGACGTAAAACACTTTGCAGACAGTCAGCCAACGCTCCAAACAAGTTTTTTTAGACGATGGCACCGCCACGCTAACGGTTAAGGCGCGATACATAGATCAAGAATCTTCTACCCGGCCCAGCCCACACCCCCCCTTTATTCAGAGGAAGGCTTACTTGACGCAACGGAATCATGGAAGTAAGTCGATTTGCAGAAGCGCGGGAGGTTTCGATCCTGCGCAAAGCGACGGAGGCGCCGAGGCGCGCGACAAAGAAATGAGGTTGGAGTACGCTAGCATGTCATGCGCCCCAGCGAACCTCCCGCGCTTCACAGCCGCTTGACGAAATGACATGAATCAGCACGACTCCGCCAAGGCGCGAGTACGACAAAAGGCCGAGCCTCCGCTTTATGTCGTGAAGCCTCCTCCTCTTGGCCGAACGCCCCTTGACCTGCACCACGAACACAGCGCAGCTGTCTTCGCCTTTGAAAACAAACTGCGGTTCTGGTCATTGTGGCACAGCGTTTGCGGGCGCTCGACGTGCGACGTGCGTTTTAATTGCACGCAGCGCTTGGAACTGCACCATCAGCGCTCGGACCGAGGGGAAGCGCGAGGGCCCCATATGTATATCTGGAACCTGTAGTGCGCGCCACGTGTAGCCAAACAACATACCTTAAATATTTGGCCGCCATAGCAGACCACAGACCAACATTCATCGAGCGCAGGTTGTGATTTTTAAGCTTCAGACTTCCGTCGACATAACATGAACTTTTCGGTAATTGCCCCGCACTATCAGGACACCGAGCGGCTCGACCGGCTTTTACGTAGCATCCCGGTGCAACGCGCGGATGTTGACGTCATTGCAGTCGATGACTGCAGCCCGGACCAGGCAGCGCTTATCGCGCTGCAAGGTCGCTGGCCGATGGTTCGCTGGCTGTCCACAACTGAGAATGGCGGTGCAGGAGTGGCTCGAAACGTGGGGCTCGAGGCGGCAACAGGCCGCTGGATTGTATTCGCCGACTCTGATGACGAATTCCTACCGGGGGCGTTCGAGACGTTTGACGTCGTTCTCAAGCCCGACGACGAGTTGGTCTATTTTCTTGCTGAGGCCGTGCAGGAGGCCGATGGCAGCCCATCGGTCCGCTCCGAACGGTTGAATGAACTAGTCATCGATTACGCCCAATCACCTAATGCCGACTCACTGCAGCGCTTGCGACTCCAGCATGTAGTTCCTTGGGCGAAAGTTTATTCTCGAGCTTTCATCGAGACCCATCACCTTCGGTTTGATCCAGTGCGGCGCAGCAACGACGTCGCGTTTAATGTCTTGGCTGCAATGCATGCAAGGAACGCGCGGGCCGAGCGTATTCCAACATACCGAATCTATCGACGCTGGGGCAGCCTCACGACGGACGCCTCCGAAAAGGACCTACTCGCGAGGCTCAAAGTAATCGGCGAGCTAAATGACCGACTTTGCGCATTAGGTGTGCCGGCACGCATGCACGCCGCGTCCTACGTTGCCCGCGCGTTTTGCTTTGGACCAAAGGCGTTGATTGCGGTGTTACGGTTAATGGTCCGCCACCACATGGTCTGGCCTACACTGCGGCGGCTCAGGCCTTCAGAGGTGCTCCGATTCGTACAGCGTCGGCGACGGAATTCCACTGAGCTTCTTCTTCTGACAGGGCAGCCGATAACGCGGAAACCAAAGGAATTCACGCGACTGTCCCAGCGCAAGAGCAAACGATGAAGACTTATTCTCTTGTGGTCCCACACCACAATGATGCAGATCGGCTCGAGCGGCTTTTACGTAGCGTCCCGGTGCAACGCGCGGATGTTGACGTCATTGCAGTCGATGACTGCAGCCCGGACCAGGCAGCGCTTATCGCGCTGCAAGGTCGCTGGCCGATGGTTCGCTGGCTGTCCA
>NZ_BAAKIY010000003.1:0-624489 GCF_059703745.1 Pseudazoarcus sp. NS20 | reverse complement strand
TCAGCGCCCCCGGAACACTCAGCGTGAAGACCGGGATCGGCGCCTCGAACGCCTCACCGCCCCTCAAACGAAACGCATACGAACCTCGCATGCTCCCCACCGGCGTCGACAACAACGAACCGCTCGTGTAGCGGCAATCAAGTTCGCCAGAGGTATGTGAGATGTAGAGCGTTCGTGACCGCTCAGTGCTTTGCATGCACGTTTGCTTGCCGCCCTGAGCGTGGTTTGCTGCAGTTTGATTGAATGAAGTACTTGAGCCGCGTCAACTTCAGTGGCTTATTTCTGCATGGCGCAGATGCTTCAGCGAGAGGAGTTTTTCCCTTACCAGTTGGATGTGCTCTCTCAATGTATAGAGCTCGTTGTTGTACGACAGAGGTATGCGTTTGTGGTTGGCGAGGTCTTCGATGCGATCGAGTTGCTGCAGGTATTAGTCGATTTCGGTATCCGTGGTGTTCTGATCAATCCTGCCTTCCACAAACTTCATCTCCCCATACCAGCGATAAATGCGTGAGCGCATGCGCCACGAGTACACGATCGGCAACAGGCGCATAAGTGGGATCATGAGCGCAATGAGCGGGAGCAGCGCGATCAGCAAGCGGTCGACCAAAATGGCGAGCCAGAACGGGAGGTAGCGTTGCAGGAAGGGAGGGCCGCTTTCGTACACGCGTTGGGCCACTGCACTGGGTGGCAGGTCAAGGCCGGTCAGCCTCGGATATTCCCCTGAGCGTTGAAACAAGCCGGGAGTCCCATGGATCTCGCGCGCACTCTGGATCAGCAGGCTGATGATGGCCGGGTGGAGGTCTGATTTGGCGACCAAAGTCGCGGTGGCCCCCAGCAGTTCGACGTCTTGCGGGGGGCTGATGTTTACAAGATCAAGGGTGCCTTCCGGTAGAACAGCCGTATCGAGGTGAGGAATACGTTTGGTGTAGGCCGCAGCGTGACGCAGTTCGGCGATGCGTATCTGAGGGCTTTCCAGCAGCCGTTTGACGACAGGCGAGTCGGCTCCAGAGATGATGAAAGCCATGTCGATGCTGCCTTGAAGCAGCGCATCGGCTGCGTCATTGTCCCCGACGGCTTTCAAGCCGGGGCTGTTCAGGGCGACACCACTGCTCGACAGCATCTGGAGGGCAAGAAGCTGAGTGCTGCTGCCAGGCTCACCGATGGCGGCTGAGTGCCCGTCGATCTGGGTAAGGCGTGTCAGCGGTTGAGCAAGGCGATGAAAAATCCAGACTGGTTCGAAGTACATGCTGCCCAAGGAAACCAGGTCCGGGGAGTCGGGCTCGTAGGCAACGCCGCTCTGCAAAAAGGCGAGATCGACTTCCTCCGTCTTGAGCGCACGCAGGTTTTCGATGGCGCCGCTGGAGGGGATGAGGACGAGCTAGATACCCTCGCGAGCCAAGGCATCGCGGTATTGCTCGCCGAACATTTGATACCCACCACCGAGTGGCCCGGTCATCATCGTGACGGTTAGCGGAGGGGCGGGTCGGACTACGTTGAAGAGTAGCCAGAAGGACAATGCGAGCAGCGCGATGATGCCCAGAGTGGTCATGGCCATGAAAAAGCCCGACTGGTTTCTGAGCCATTGAATACGGGTCATCGCGCCACCTGTTGCTGTCTTGAAGCGGCTACGGACGAGGGAAATTACCCGCGGCGCATCGCATCGAAGAATTCACCGTTGCTCTTGGTCGCTTTGACCTTGTCGAGCAGGAATTCCATTGCATCCATGTCATCCATGCCGTAAAGCAGCTTACGCAAGACCCAGACCTTCTGAAGAATTTCCGGCTTCATGAGAAGTTCTTCACGACGCGTGCCGGAGCGGTTCACGTTGATGGCCGGATACACACGTTTTTCGGCCATGCGACGTTCAAGGTGCAGCTCCATGTTGCCGGTGCCCTTGAACTCTTCGTAGATCACGTCATCCATGCGGCTGCCGGTGTCGATCAGAGCGGTGGCGATGATGGTCAGGCTGCCGCCTTCCTCGATGTTGCGAGCAGCGCCGAAAAAGCGTTTGGGCTTTTGCAGGGCATTGGCGTCCACGCCGCCGGTGAGGACCTTGCCGGAGGCTGGCACCACGGTGTTGTAAGCGCGCGCGAGGCGGGTGAGTGAATCCAGCAGGATCACCACATCCTTTTTATGTTCGGTCAGGCGCTTGGCCTTTTCGATGACCATTTCGGCCACTTGCACGTGGCGTGAAGCCGGCTCATCGAAGGTCGAGGCAACTACCTCGCCGCGCACTGAGCGCTGCATTTCGGTCACTTCTTCGGGGCGCTCGTCGATCAGCAGGACGATGACCACGACTTCCGGGTGGTTGGTGATCAAGGCGTGGGCGATGTGCTGCAGCATGACGGTCTTGCCGCTTTTCGGCGGGGCCACCAGCAAGCCGCGTTGGCCTTTGCCGATGGGGGCGATCATGTCGATGATGCGTCCGGTGATGTTCTCTTCGCCGCGCATGTCACGTTCGAGCTTGAAGCACTCGTTCGGATGCAACGGAGTCAGGTTCTCGAAGAGGATCTTGTGCTTGCAGTTCTCGGGCGGCTCGCCATTGATCTTGTCGAGCTTGACCATCGCGAAATAGCGCTCGCCGTCTTTGGGCGTGCGGATTTCACCTTCAATGGTGTCGCCGGTGTGCAGGTTGAAGCGGCGGATCTGCGAAGGCGATACGTAGATGTCGTCGGTGCCGGCGAGATACGAGGTATCGGGCGAGCGCAGGAAGCCAAAGCCGTCAGGCAGCACTTCCAGTGCGCCGTCGCCGTAAATCGGTTCGCCTTTCTTGGCGCGATTCTTCAGCAGGGCAAAAACGAGTTCCTGTTTCTTCAGCCGGTTGGCGCCTTCGATTCCATTCGAATTGGCCATTTCAAGCAATTGGCTGACGTGGAGGGCTTTGAGCTCCGATAGATGCATGGTGGGTATGTGCGCGGGTGCGCGTAGGTGAGTGTTTCAGGGGTGGGTTTTAGCCCGCTGCATGGAGGCGAAGCGCGATCCGGTGATTTGCAGTCGGGCGGGAGGACGGCCAGCGGGATCCGCTGGCCGGAAATGTCTTCTCAGAGATTGCTGTCGATGAATGCGGTGAGCTGGGACTTCGAAAGTGCCCCGACTTTCGTGGCTTCGACGTTGCCACCCTTGAACAGCATGAGCGTAGGAATGCCGCGAATGCCGAAACGGGCGGGGGTGTCGGGGTTATCGTCGATGTTCACCTTGGCAACCTTCAGTCGGCCAGCGTATTCCTGAGCAACGTCATCAAGAATCGGGGCGATCATTTTGCAAGGGCCGCACCATTCGGCCCAGTAATCAACCAGAACAGGAAGATTTTCTTGCAGGACTTCGGTATCAAAACTGCTGTCAGTAACGTGCTGAATATGCTCGCTCATGATTCCTCGTGAGGGGTCTGATCGCGGGTGATGCGAAAGGATTCTGTGGAAGCCGATGGAAGGGCGCCTGCGAAACCAGCGCTGAGCGGAGCAGGAAAGCTCCGGCTGAAGTCGAAACTTATGCCAAGGCTGAATCCGCGTCAAGGTTTTCCGAGGTGCGCTCCGAGCGCGCGTAGCAAAAACCCGCGGTGGTCGGCTATATTGTCGGCCGTTGAGCGGCATTTGTGCAGTGTGTATCGCCGCCCGCTGATATTCGTGGAGACGAAATTTTATGACTTATGTTGTGACGGAAGCCTGTGTTCGCTGCAAGTACACGGACTGCGTGGATGTATGCCCGGTTGATTGCTTCCGCGAGGGGCCGAACTTTCTGGTGATCGATCCGGATGAGTGCATCGATTGCACGCTGTGTGTCGCAGAGTGCCCGGTCGAAGCGATCTTTGCCGAAGATGACGTACCGGCCGATCAGCAGCATTTCATCGAGCTCAACGCAGAGCTCGCTAAAGAGTGGAAGCCCATCGTGGAACGCAAGGATTCGTTGCCCGACGCTGATGAGTGGGCCGCGGTGAAGGACAAGCTCGACCAGCTCGAGCGCTGATCCACGCAAGCCTGCGTTAGCAGGCTTGCAGGCGAGAGGTGCGGATGGAGAGGATCTGGCTGAACAGTTACCCGCCCGATGTGCCGGCGGAGGTGGGGTCACTTGAACACGCCTCGGTGGTCGAGGTGTTTGAGCAAGCCGTGGCGCGCTTTGCCGAGCGGCCTGCCTATCTCAACATGGGTAAGGCGTTGAGTTATGCCGAGCTCGATCAACTGTCTGCTGCGTTTGCGACCTACCTGCGGGAAACGCTGAAGCTCGAGCCGGGCGCCCGTGTGGCGCTGATGATGCCGAATGTGCTGCAGTATCCGATCGCCTTGTTCGGGGTGTTGCGCGCAGGGTGCGTGGTGGTCAACGTCAATCCGCTGTACACCGCTCGCGAACTCGAGCATCAGTTGACGGATTCCAGCGCAGCAGCGCTGGTGGTGCTCGAGAATTTCGCGCATACCGTCGCCAAGGTGCGCTCCGCCGTTCCTGTGAAGCATGTGCTGGTGACCAGCCTCGGCGATATGCTCGGCCTCGTGAAGGGCGCGTTGGTCGACCTCGTGGTGCGTCACGTTCGCAAGATGGTGCCGTCGTGGTCGCTGCCCGGTCACATCCGTTTTCGCGAGGCGCTCAGCAAAGGGCGCGAGGGAGCGTTCAAGCGTATCGAGCCTTCGGCCGACGATGTTGCTTTCCTGCAGTACACGGGAGGGACGACGGGGCGGGCCAAGGGCGCGGTGCTGACGCATCGCAACATCGTTTCGAATCTGACGCAGGCCCGTACCTGGATTCGGCCGTGGGTGCGTGACGGCGAAGAGCTCATCGTCACTGCACTGCCGCTTTATCACATCTTCTCTCTGACGGCGAACTGTCTCACCTATGCCAGCATCGGTGCGACGAATCTGCTGATTACCAATCCGCGCGATATCCCGGGCTTCGTCAAGGAGCTCGGCAAGCACCGCTTCACCGCGATTACCGGCGTGAATACATTGTTCAACGCCTTGTTGAACAACCCCGATTTCCCGCGACTGGATTTTTCTGCCCTGAAGATCACTCTGGGGGGCGGGATGGCGGTGCAACGCAAGGTGGCCGAGCGCTGGAAGAGCGTGACCGGGGTGACGTTGATAGAAGCCTACGGCCTGACCGAGACTTCACCCGCGGTGAGCATCAACCCTCTGGACCTCCATGAATACACGCATTCCATCGGCTTGCCCTTGCCGTCTACGGACGTGTCGATTCGCGACGATGCGGGTGAAGAGCTCCCGCCCGGCCAGCCCGGCGAGCTTTGCGTGCGCGGCCCGCAGGTGATGAAGGCGTATTGGAACCGTGAGGAGGAGACGCGGGATTCGTTCACTTCCGACGGCTATTTCCGTACCGGTGATATCGCCACAATCGACGAACGCGGCTACCTGACGATCGTCGACCGCAAGAAGGATCTCATCATCGTCTCCGGTTTCAACGTGGTGCCCAACGAAGTCGAGGATGTCGTCGCGAGCCACGCCGGCGTGCTTGAGGTGGCAGCGGTGGGTGTGCCCGATGAGCGCAGTGGTGAGGTCGTGAAGATATTCGTCGTGCGGCGTGATGCCGGCCTGGGTGAGGCCGAGCTCATGGCGTACTGTCGCGAGCAGCTGACTGGCTACAAGGTGCCTCGCCATATCGAGTTTCGTGACGAATTGCCCAAGACCAATGTGGGCAAGATTCTGCGGCGGCAGTTGCGCGACTCGGCCAACTGAGGGGTGTGCGTCGGCGTGTTAGAATCAGCGCCCTCGGTTTGACGGCCTGCGCGCGAGTTCCCAATGTCTGGCAATACCCAAGGCAAACTTTTCTGCTTCACTTCCTTCGGCGAATCCCACGGGCCGGCTATCGGTTGTGTGGTCGACGGCTGCCCGCCGGGGCTGGCGATCTCGGTGGAAGACATCCAGCATGAGTTGGATCGTCGCAAGCCCGGCACATCGCGCCATGTCACACAACGCCGTGAGCCGGACGAAGTCGAGATTCTGTCGGGCGTGTTCGAGGGGCTGACCACCGGCACCCCCATTGCCTTGCTGATCCGCAACCAGGACCAGCGCTCCAAGGACTACGGCAACATCGCCGACACCTTCCGTCCCGGCCACGCTGATTACGGCTACTGGCAAAAGTACGGCATTCGCGACCATCGCGGTGGTGGCCGCTCGTCCGCGCGCGAGACGGCGGTGCGTGTCGCTGCTGGCGCCATCGCCAAGAAGTGGTTGCGTGAGCAGCACGGGATCGTGATTCGTGGCTACATGGCGGCTCTGGGGCCGGTCGACATTCCGTTCGCCTCGTGGGGCGAGGTTGATCGCAATCCCTTCTTCGCGCCGAATGGCGAGATCGTTCCGCAGCTCGAGTCCTTCATGGACGATCTGCGCAAGTCCGGTGACTCCATCGGTGCTCGCATCAATGTGGTTGCCACCGGGCTGCCGGTCGGCTGGGGTGAGCCCGTGTATGACCGCCTCGATGCCGACATCGCCTACGCGATGATGAACATCAATGCGGTCAAAGGCGTCGAGATCGGAGCGGGTTTTGCCAGCGTTGCACAGCGCGGCACCGAGCATGGCGATGAAATGACGCCAGAGGGCTTTCTGTCGAACAACGCCGGTGGCGTGCTCGGAGGCTTGTCGACGGGGCAGGACATTCTCGTCAGCATGGCGATCAAGCCGACCTCCAGCATTCGTCTCGACCGTCGTTCGATCGACAAGAAGGGCAAACCGGTGATCGTGAACACCCACGGCCGGCACGACCCTTGCGTAGGCATCCGTGCCACGCCAATCGCCGAAGCCATGCTGGCCCTGGTGTTGATGGACCATGCGTTGAGACACCGTGCGCAATGCGCCGACGTGCGTACGTCCACGCCGGTCGTGCCGCGGTTGGCGCCGCAAGGGCAGCAAACGCCTCCCGCGCCGACCGAGGGCTGAGCGCTTCGCGCGAGGGCGCGGGGCGCTGCACGGCTGATGCTTCCTTACTGGCGGTTGTCTGCGTATTACTTCTGCTATTTCGGCTTTGTCGGCGCCTTCACGCCGTATTTCACGCTGTATCTGCGCTCGCTTGAATACTCCGCCACCGACATCGCCGTGCTGATGTCGCTGATGCAAGTGATGCGGGTGCTGGCGCCCAACTTGTGGGGATGGCTGGCCGAACGCACCGGCCTGCGCGTGCCCATCGTACGCTTGTCCGCGCTGGCCAGCCTAGCCGGATTCATGTTGTTTTTCGTGACGACCGACTTTGCCGGCATGTTCGTCGCGATGGCCTTCATGGCCTTTTTCTGGAGTGCCGCGCTGCCGTTGGTGGAGAGCCTCACGTTCAGCCATCTGGGGGCGCTCGGGCATCGCTATGGGCGCATTCGCCTGTGGGGTTCGGTCGGGTTCATCGTTACCGTGGTCGGGCTGGGTGCATTGCTCGATTACCTCGAGATCGATGTCGTGCTGCCGATCATCGCGCTGGTGCTCGGCGGCATCGTTGTGTGCTCGTTCGCGTTGCCGGAGGCCGCAGGCCGAAGCGTTGCGCGCGGTGGCGCGCGTTTGAGCGAGACCTTGCGTCGCCCCGAGGTGTGTGCCTTGCTCGGCGCATGCTTTTTCATGGCGGCGGCACACGGCGCGCTTTACGTTTTTTACTCGATTCACCTCGCTGATTTGGGCTACAGCAAGAGTCTGATCGGCTGGATGTGGGCGCTCGGCGTGATCGCCGAAATCGGCTTGTTTCTGGTGATGCCGGGTCTGGCAAAGCGCTTCGGCATGCGCATGATCCTGATGGTCTCACTGGCTGCCGCAGTGCTGCGTTTCCTGATGATCGGGTGGGGTGGCGGTAGTCTTTTGCTATTGCTGGTGGCGCAATTGCTGCACGGGGTGACCTTCGGTGCTTATCATGCGGCGGCGATCGCCATGATCAACCGATGGTTTCCGGGGCGGCTGCAAGCGCACGGACAGGCCCTGTACGGCAGCCTGTCGTTCGGTGCGGGCGGCATGCTTGGTGGGCTGCTCGGGGGCTTCAGCTGGGATGCCGTGGGTGCAGGCTGGACGTTTACGTTGGGATCGGTTTTCGCTTTTGTTGGTCTGATATGGCTGCTGCTCGGTTGGCATGGTGCAGAGCGTGAATTTGAGGAGAAATGATGAACGTCGTGCAAAGAAATTGTCTTGCGCTGGCAACGGTGCTCGGGGTGACGGTGGGGTGCCAGACGGTGCAGACCACCGGCGGCGGTGAGATCGGCGTGAGTCGCTCGCAGATGATGATGGTGTCAGCGGAAGAGATCGAGCAGGTCTCGGCCAAGCAGTATCAGGAAGTCATTGCTCAAGCCCGTCAGAAGGGCGTATTGAATCGCAACGCAGCCCAAACCGAGCGGGTGCGCCGCATCACCAATCGTCTGGTGCCCCAGGTGTCGGCATTTCGTCAGGACGCCCTCAAATGGCCGTGGGAAATCAACGTCATTCAGTCTGACGAGCTCAACGCTTGGTGCATGGCCGGCGGCAAGATGGCCATTTACTCGGGGCTGATCGACAAGCTCGAACTGACCGACGATGAAATTGCTGCGGTCATGGGCCACGAGATTGCTCACGCGCTGCGCGAGCATGCGCGTGAGCGCGTTTCTCGCTCCATGGCAACCGGCTTTGGCGTCTCGGTGGTGGGCGCGGTGCTTGGCGCCGGTGCCGCCGGGCAGGATCTGATGGGCAAGGTGGCCAATGTCACCTTCGAATTGCCCCATTCGCGCCTGCATGAAACCGAAGCCGACCAGATCGGCGTGGAGCTCGCTGCTCGCGCAGGCTACGACCCGCGTGCCGCTGTGACGCTGTGGAACAAAATGGCGAGCCGTTCGGCGGGTGCTCCTCCGCAGTGGTTGTCCACCCACCCAGGTCATGCCGAGCGTCAGCGTGAGCTTGCAGTGGCGAGCGAAAGGGTGATGCCGCTATACCGGGCTGCTCGGCGTTGAGGCTGGGCAAACTGTTCAGCCCCGGCCTGCTGTGAAATAATCAAGAACTTTTTCCCTGGAACGAGTTGCATGAACGCGCGCACCTTGTACGACAAATTGTGGGACGCCCATCTTGTGCGGCAGGAAGCCGACGGGACGGCGCTGATCTACATCGATCGCCACCTCGTGCACGAGGTCACCAGCCCGCAAGCCTTCGAGGGCCTCAAGCTGGCGAACCGCAAGCCTTGGCGTATCCATTCGATCGTGGCCACGGCTGACCACAACACGCCGACCGACCACTGGGATCAGGGCATTCTCGACCCGGTCTCGCGTCAGCAGGTCGAGACGCTGGATGCCAACATCCGTGAAATCGGTGCGCTGGCGTATTTTCCGTTCAAGGATGAGCGTCAGGGCATCGTGCACGTGATCGGGCCGGAGAACGGCGCCACGCTGCCGGGCATGACCGTGGTGTGCGGTGATTCGCATACCTCGACGCACGGCGCCTTCGGCTGCCTGGCGCACGGCATCGGCACGTCCGAGGTCGAGCACGTCATGGCCACGCAGTGTCTGCTGCAGAAGAAGTCCAAGAGCATGCTGGTGCGCGTCGACGGCGATTTGCCCGTGGGCGTGACCGCCAAGGACATCGTGCTCGCCATCATCGGCAAGATCGGCACTGCGGGTGGCACGGGCTACGCCATCGAATTCGGTGGCAGCGCCATCCGTGCCCTGTCGATGGAAGGGCGCATGACCATCTGCAACATGGCCATCGAGGCTGGTGCACGTGCAGGCATGGTGGCTGTCGACGAGAACACCGTCGAGTACGTGCGTGGTCGCAAGTTTGCGCCCACTGGCGCCGATTGGGACAAGGCTGTGGCGTATTGGCGCACCCTTCATTCTGACGAAGGTGCGGCGTTTGATCGCGTGGTCGAGCTCGATGCCAGCCAGATCGAGCCGCAGGTCACCTGGGGTACATCGCCTGAGATGGTCACCACCATCGGTGGTCGTGTGCCGGATCCCGCGCAGATCAACGACCCCGTGCGCCGTGAAAGCACCGAGCGCGCCCTCAAGTACATGGGGCTCGCACCGAATACGCCGATGACGGATATTCAGGTCGATCAGGTGTTCATCGGCTCCTGTACGAATTCGCGCATCGAAGATCTGCGTGAAGCCGCTGCTGTGGTGAAAGGACGCACAAAAGCCGACAACGTGCGTCGCGTGTTGATCGTGCCGGGCTCCGGTCTGGTCAAGCGCCAGGCTGAGGAAGAAGGGCTGGATCGCATCTTCATCGAAGCCGGCTTCGAGTGGCGCGAGCCGGGTTGCTCGATGTGCCTGGCGATGAACGCAGACCGCCTGGAGCCGGGTGAGCGCTGTGCCTCGACTTCGAACCGCAACTTCGAAGGGCGTCAGGGCGCCGGCGGTCGCACGCATCTGGTCAGTCCGGCCATGGCAGCTGCGGCTGCCGTGAATGGCCATTTTGTCGACGTTCGCCAGAGTCACTGACCAGGCGAGTCAATCCGATGAGCATTCGGATCAGCAGTTTATTGTTGGTATTGCTGGCCGGTTTGGTTCTGTCCGGCTGAATCACGGTACATGGCCTCGGCAAGGACATCGAAAAGGATGGTGAGGCCATCCAGAAGGTAGCGAAGTAATGAAACCATTCAATACGCTTGATGGCCTGGTCGTTCCGCTCGACCGTGCCAACGTCGACACCGACGCAATCATTCCCAAGCAATTCCTGAAGTCGATCAAGCGCAGCGGCTTCGGCCCGAACCTGTTCGACGAGTGGCGTTATCTCGACGTGGGGCAGCCTGGTCAGGATTGCAGCTCGCGCCCGGTGAATCCGGATTTCGTGCTGAATCAGCCGCGCTATCAGGGCGCGCAGGTGCTGCTCGCTCGCGACAACTTCGGCTGTGGCAGCTCGAGGGAGCATGCGCCGTGGGCGCTGGAGGATTACGGCTTTCGCGTGATCATGGCGCCGAGCTTCGCCGACATCTTCTTCAACAACAGCTTCAAGAACGGCCTGCTGCCCATCGTGCTGCCGGCCGCTACGCTGGACGAATTGTTTGCGCAATGCGAGGCCACCCCGGGCTACCGCCTGACGGTGGATCTTGCCACGCAGACGATCACCCGCCCGGATGGCGCAGTGATCTCGTTCGAGGTCGATGCCTTCCGCAAGGAATGTCTGCTCAACGGCTGGGACGACATCGGGCTGACCCTGCGTCACGCTGAAGAAATCAAGGCGTTCGAGGCAAATCGCCGCGCCGAGCATCCGTATTATTTTTCCTGAGCCAGTGCGGCCAGGATGACTGGAGAGTTTGCTACATGAAGATCTGTATTGCCCCGGGCGACGGTATCGGCCCCGAGATCATGGCGGAAGCCGTTCGCGTGCTCAAAGCGCTCGATCTGAAGATGGAATTCGAAGAGGCAGACGTTGGCGGTTGCGCCGTCGATGCCACGGGTGATCCGCTGCCCGAAGCTTCGCAGAAGCTCGTCAAAGAAGCCGATGCGATTCTGCTCGGCGCCGTCGGCGGCCCGAAGTGGGATAACAACCCGCGTGAGCAGCGCCCCGAGCGCGGTCTGCTGCGCATCCGCAAAGACCTGAACCTGTTCGCCAACTTCCGCCCGGCGATCCTGTATCCGGAGCTGGCCAACGCCTCGTCGCTCAAGCCGGACATCGTTTCCGGGCTGGACATCATGATCGTTCGCGAACTGACCGGCGACATCTACTTCGGCCAGCCGCGCGCCATCGAAATGCGCAACGGCGAGCGTTATGGCTTCAACACCATGCATTACTCCGAGAGCGAGATCCGCCGCATCGGTCGCGTTGCTTTCGAGGCCGCGCGCAAGCGCAAGAAGCGTCTGTGCTCGGTCGACAAGATGAACGTGCTAGAGACCTCGCAGCTGTGGCGCGACGTGATGATCGAGATCGCCGCCGAATACCCGGACGTCGAGCTCTCGCACATGCTGGTCGACAACGCCGCCATGCAGCTCGTGCGCAACCCGAAGCAGTTTGACGTGATCGTCACCGGCAACATGTTCGGCGACATCCTGTCTGACGAAGCGGCCATGCTCACCGGCTCGATCGGCATGCTGCCGTCGGCTTCGCTCGACGAGAACAGCAAAGGCATGTACGAGCCGTCGCACGGCTCGGCGCCCGATATCGCCGGCAAGGGCCTGGCGAACCCGCTGGCAACCATTCTTTCGGCTGCCATGATGCTGCGCTACACCTTTTCCCTTGAGGAGCCGGCGCAGCGTATCGAGAAAGCCGTCAAGACGGTGCTGGCGAAGGGCTATCGCACGGGCGATATCCACGAGCCGGGCATGACGCGTGTCGGCACCCGTGAAATGGGCGACGCAGTACTCGCTGCTCTTTGAAAGAGGGCTCTGGAATCACGTTGAAGTTGGGGATTTGAAATGAACAAGGTTGGTCTGGTCGGTTGGCGTGGCATGGTCGGTTCCGTGCTGATGCAACGCATGGAAGAAGAGGGCGATTTCGCCCGCATCGAGCCGGTGTATTTCTCGACATCGAATGCTGGAGGCAAAGCTCCGGTGTTCGGTGGCAAAGAGGTGTCGCTGCCGTTGCAGGACGCCATGAACATCGAAGCGCTGGCCGCATGCGACATCGTGATCACCTGCCAGGGTGGCGACTACACCAAGGAAGTCTTCCCCAAACTGCGTGCGAGCGGCTGGAACGGTCACTGGATCGACGCGGCGAGCGCCTTGCGCATGGCTGACGATGCCGTGATCGTCCTTGACCCCGTCAACCGCGACGTGATCGACAGCGCGCTGGCCAAGGGTGGTCGCAACTGGATCGGCGGCAACTGCACCGTATCGTTGATGCTGATGGGCCTGGGCGGCTTGCTGCGCCACGATCTGGTGGAGTGGATTTCGGCCATGACCTATCAGGCCGCCTCGGGCGCTGGCGCGCAGAACATGCGTGATCTGCTGTCGCAGATGGGTGCCTTGCGTGATTCTGTGGCTGACGAATTGGCCGACCCGCGCTCTGCGATTCTCGACATCGACCGCAAAGTCGCCCAGACGATGCGCTCGGCCGATTTCCCGGTGCAGAATTTCCGTGGCGTCGCCCTGGCTGGCAGCCTGATTCCTTGGATTGACGTGCCGGTGGAGCACGGCCAGTCGAAAGAGGAGTGGAAGGGCGGTGCCGAGTGCAACAAGATCCTCGGTCGTGCGCCGTTCCGCAGTGCAGGCAGTGTGCCGATCGACGGACTGTGCGTGCGCATCGGCGCCATGCGTTGCCATTCGCAGGCATTGACCATCAAGCTCAAGAAAGATGTGCCGCTCGACGAAGTCAGCGACATCATCGCAAGTGCCAACCAATGGGTGAAAGTCGTACCCAACGAGCGCGAAGCCACCGAGCGTGAGCTCACCCCGGCAGCGGTCACCGGTACGCTGTCCGTGCCCGTCGGGCGTCTGCACAAGATGGCGATGGGCCCCGAGTATCTGGGTGCGTTCACCGTCGGTGATCAATTGTTGTGGGGCGCTGCAGAGCCGCTGCGACGCATGCTCGGCATTCTTCTCGAGCGCTGATTCAGTCATTCGAAAAACGGCCCGGCAAAGTGTTTGCCGGGCCGTTTTTTTTATGGGGTAGTGTGGTTTCCGCGTGGCATTTTTCACCCAAAATGCCAATGGGAAGCGCAAGTTGCTGCGCCAACCTAAAGAAGATGCTAGATTGCGCTGGACATGCCGTAATCACGGGCATTTGCGCGGGTTCCGCCCCCTGGCCGTCTTCACTCCTACCGGGTGCTTCACACCACGATCGCTATGAAAAAATCGCTCAAGCTGACGGTTGTTGCGGCCGCCATCGCAACGGCTCTGCCTTTCCACACGAATGCAGCAGGGCTGGGTGGAATTAACGTCTTCAGCGCGCTGGGGCAGCCTCTGAGGGCTGAAATAGAACTGCACGCCACCCCGCAAGAGCTTGATGGCATGTCTGCCCGAGTGCCATCTCCCGAAGCATTTTCGCGCGCCAATCTCGAGTATTCGCCTTTGATGACGGATCTCGAAATGAACATCGAGCGCCGCGGCTCGCGTTCAGTCATTCGTCTCAGCAGCTCCCGTGTGGTCAATGAGCCGTTTATGGACGTGCTGGTGGAGTTGCGTTGGGCGGCCGGCAGCCTGTTGCGTGAGTACACCTTCCTGCTCGACCCGGTCGACATGAGGCCGGCTCCGGTTGCCGCGGCGCCCAGTCGCAGTGCTGCGAGCCCGGCCCCGGCGCGAGCGGCCACCCGGCCTGCCTCTGCGGTAGCCCCGGTGGGCGGGCGGCATGTGGTGCGTCGTGGCGAAACCCTGCACCGCATCGCGGTCGATCGTCTGCCTCCCGGCGCCGAGCTTGAGCAGATGCTGCTGGCCTTGTTGCGCGAGAACCCGGAAGCCTTTGCCGGCGGCAACATCAATCGTTTGCAGGCTGGAGCCTCACTGCGCATTCCTGATCAGGCAACCATCACCGCGATCCCGGCCGATCAAGCCCGTCGCGAGGTCCTTGCGCAAGCTTCAGAATTCGAGGCCTATCGCAATCGCGTCGCCTCCAACGTGGCGGGGCGTGCCCCGACCCCCGAGCGTGCTGCAACACGCGAGAGTGCAGGCCGCGTCGAGCCGCGTGCCGAGGAAATCGTGCGTACGGACGCCCCGACTGATCAAGTCCAGGTGTCGGGCGCATTGCCTTCGCCGGGCGAGGGCACGGCCGTTGTCGCGGCACCGGTTGCCAGCGCTGCGGACGGGTCCCGTACCGCGACCCTGCCGGAAGAAGATGTAGTGGCATTGATGCGCGAAATGGAAGAAATGCGTGCCCGCCTGGCCGAGCTTGAACAGACTGTTGCAGATCGTCAGGGCATCAGCGAGCTTCGCGATTCGATGACACGCGGCCAAGGCGATGCAGCGCCGGCCGCCGACGCGCCTGCGGCTATTTCGCCGCCGCCGCCGGCGGCCGAGCCCGCGGCTCAGCCTCAACCGGCTGCAGAGCCGGTGGCCAAGCCCCGTCCGGCGGCAGTGCCGGCGGCTCCTCCGCAACCGAGCATGCTCGATTCGCTGATGGCCAACCCGCTGATGTTGGCACTCGTGGCTGCGTTGATCGGCTTGCTGGCTCTGCTGGGTATCCGCATTGCCCGCCGCCGTCGCGAAGAAGCGGCTATGGCCGTCTTCGTGCCCGAGCCGGAGGAGCCGAATGAGCCCTCGTCGGTGGTGAGTCAGCCGGGCGGCGAGAGTGTCGATACCGACAGCAGCACCAGCGTGATGGACACCGACTTCAGTCAGACCGGTCTGTCGGCCATCGACGCGGATGAAGGGGTCGATCCGGTTGCCGAGGCCGATGTGTATCTCGCCTACGGGCGCGACGCCCAGGCCGAGGAAATCCTGCTTGATGCCCTCAAGGTGGATGCTTCGCGTCATGCCATCTATCTGAAGTTGCTGGAAGTGTACGTGCAGCGCAACGACCGCCGTCAGTTCGAGGTGATCGCCACCGATTTGTACTCGCGCACCGGTGGGGAAGGCAGCGATTGGAACAAGGCTGCTTCGATGGGCCGCAAGCTCGACCCCGAGAATCCGCTTTACGGGCCGGGCGGTAAAGGCGGTGGGTTGATGGCCGGCGCTGTTGCGGCTGGAGCCGCGGCGGTTGCAGCCGGGCAGAGCAACCAGCAACTCGAAGCCACACACGTGGGCCTGGACGAAAGCGAACTCGAATTGCCCGATCTGGGCTCCGAAATCAGCGAGGCGGCGGAGCCTGCTGCCGAGGCAGAGGACGCCGCTGAAGTCGAGCTCGCTGCGCTGGATTTCGATCTGGGTGAGCCGCCGGTCGCTGTGCCGGATGAGCCGGTCGACATGCCCCCCGCGGCAGAAACGGAAGCCGATGAGACGCCCGTTGCAGACGACGAGAACGTCTTGAGTTTTGATCTCGATCTGGGCAGCGATGTGCCGGCATCCGGGGCTGTCGTCGAGCCCGCTGCCGAGCCGCCGCGCGATCAAACCCTGTCGTCGGTGGATGAGCCGCCGCTCGAAGAAGAGACGGTGATGGATCTTGAGCGCACCGAGTTCGACGCCAATCTGCTCGATTTCGACCTCGACCTCTCGCCGCCGGCGCCCGAGAAGTCGGATACGCCCGAAGGGCTAGACCTCACGTCGATCGATCTTGATCTTGACCTGCCGGGTGGCATGGACCAAGTCTCAGCGCCCGAGCTCCCCGCAGCCGAGGCCCCGCCGGCAGAGGTTGATGGCGAGCCTGCAGTCGTGCCGCAGTTCGATGCGGAAGACGTGCAGCGTGAAATGGATACCAAACTCGAACTGGCTCGCGCTTACGATGAAATGGGCGACCGCGAGGGCGCGCGAGAATTGCTCGATGAGGTGGTGAAAGACGGTAGCGCCGAGCAGAAGCAGGAAGCTCAGCGTATGCTTGACCGCCTCGCGTGATTCAGAAGGTATTCACAGCCGGCCGTGCGCGAGACTTGCGCACGGCCGGCTGAATCGTTTTCATGCACTCCGGACTTCTGGTTTTCCTCTGGCTCGTCGTCGTGGCGGGCCTTCAGTTTCTCGATGTCGGCCCACTAACGGTTGCCTTGTGTGCAAGCGCGGCGCTGGGTGCAGCGTATGCCCCCGCGCGAAGCGCCCGCTTGGTGAGGCGCGTACGCTTCATCGTCCTCGCGATTGTCATCCTGTTTGCCGGCTTCACGCCAGGCGAGGCCTTGCTGATCGACTGGCCCCGCCTGAGCCCATCCAGAGAAGGCGTGTTGCTTGCGTACGAGCACGCGGCACGGGTGGTGGTTGTCGTGTTGCTGGTTTCTCTGATGCTGGAGCGTTTGCCGCCGCAGCGGCTGATCAGTGCCATTCATGCCCTGTTGCGTCCGTTTGCGGCGCTTGGTTTGTCGGCAGATCGAATCGCGGTCAGGACGCTGCTGGTGCTGCGGTTCGTCGAGGCGGAGAAACCGCCGAAATGGCAGGAATGGATTCGTGACGACAGCAATGATCTGCACGATGCCATCGAAATCGAGCGTGAGCCCTTGCGCGGGCGTGACCGCTTCGCGATCTGCCTGCTCGTGTTGGTGGCGCTGATTGGTTTGTGGTGGAGTCTGCAGTGAGAATTGCATTGGGCGTCGAGTACGCCGGAGATGCCTTTGAGGGCTGGCAGAGTCAGCGGCATGGGCGCACCGTCCAGGATCATCTCGAGAGGGCGCTCTCTTCGATTGCGGGAGAGCAGATTCGCCTTCACTGCGCAGGGCGCACCGATACCGGTGTGCATGCCACGGCGCAGGTTGCGCATTTCGATTGCACTGCCAGGCGGCCCGACAATGCGTGGGTGAGGGGCGTCAATACACATCTGCGGGTGCCGATCTCGGTGCGTTGGGCGCAGCCCGTGGACGACACCTTTCATTCGCGCTTTTCGGCAATGGCGAGGCGTTACCGCTACGTGCTGCACGTCTCGCGCACGCGACCGGCTCTGCTGGCAGGGCGGGTTGGCTGGTTTCACCTTCCACTCGATGCCGACTTGATGAACTTGGCTGCCCAGTCGCTCATCGGCTGGCACGATTTCACGTCGTTCCGTGCCACCGGATGCCAAGGCAAGACCCCTGTGCGTCTCATGCACGAGGCCAAAGTGCATGCAGACGGTGAGTACCTGCTGTTCGACTTTCACGCCAACGGCTTCCTGCATCACATGGTGCGCAATCTGGTCGGCGCTCTGGTGATGGTGGGGAAGGGCGCGAAGCCGGCAGAATGGATCGCCGAATTGCTTGAGGCCAAGGATCGCAGCGTCGGAGCGCCGACGTTCCCAGCGGGGGGGCTATATCTATGCGGTGTGGACTACCCCGACAGATGGCCGCTGCCCGGCGATGGGCGTATCATCGCTGTGCCTCGTTTCCCCGTCCTCTGAATGTCCCGTACCCGAATCAAAATCTGCGGCCTGACCCGCCCTGAAGATGTAGATGCCGCGGTAGACGCAGGCGCCGACGCCATAGGGCTTGTCTTCTATCCGCCCAGCCCGCGTTTCGTCGACCCGGCTACAGCCGCAGAGCTGGCGGCCCGTGTGCCGCCCTTCGTGGATGTCGTCGGTCTGTTCGTGAATGCGGAAGAGTCCTTCGTGAACGACGTCCTGGTACGTGTCCGGCTGCATGCGCTGCAGTTTCACGGCGACGAGAGCGAGCCGGAGTGCGCTCGTTTCGGCCGTCCGTGGCTCAAGGCGGCGCGGGTTAGGGCGGGGTTCGATCTGCTAGAATTCGCATCTTCACATGGTGGTGCCTCGGGTATTTTGTTGGACGCCTTTTCCGACGCGTATGGCGGCACGGGGCACCGGTTCGACTGGTCGCTGATTCCCGATTCGATGGATCGGCGTCGCCTGATTCTGTCGGGCGGGCTGGATGCCGACAACGTGGGTGAGGCCGTGCGTCGCATTCGCCCGTGGGCAGTCGATGTGTCGAGCGGTGTGGAACTTGAAAAAGGTATCAAGAGCGCGGCGCGCATCGCGGCGTTCATTGCAGGAGTGCGTAATGCAGATGGCTGACAGCCCTTATTCGTTTCCGGACACCAACGGTCATTTCGGCCCGTACGGTGGTGCCTTTGTCTCCGAAACCCTGATTCCGGCCATTGCCGAACTGCGTCAGGCCTATGAAGAGAGCCGCAATGACCCCGCGTTCATTGCCGAGTTCGAGTATGAGCTCAAGCATTACGTAGGCCGCCCCAGCCCGGTGTATTTCGCTGAGCGTCTGACGCAGAAGTGCGGCGGCGCGCGTATTTACCTCAAGCGCGAAGACCTCAACCATACCGGCGCGCACAAGGTGAACAACTGCATCGGTCAGGCCATGCTGGCGCGCCGCATGGGCAAGCCGCGCGTGATTGCCGAAACCGGCGCCGGGCAGCACGGCGTGGCCACGGCTACGGTTGCCGCGCGTTACGGCATGGAGTGCGTGGTGTACATGGGCTCCGAAGACGTCAAACGTCAGGCCGCCAACGTCTATCGCATGAAGCTGCTGGGCGCGACCGTCGTGCCGGTCGAATCCGGCTCGCGCACCCTGAAAGACGCGTTGAACGAAGCCATGCGCGACTGGGTGACCAACGTCGAGAACACCTTCTACATCATCGGCACGGTGGCCGGGCCGCACCCGTATCCCATGCTGGTGCGCGATTTCCAGTCGATCATCGGTCGTGAGTGCCTCACGCAGGTGCCCGAGCTCACCGGTCGCCACCCGGATTACGTGATTGCCTGCGTGGGCGGTGGCTCGAACGCGATGGGCATCTTCCACCCGTATATCGACGTGCCCGCCACCCGTCTGGTTGGCGTCGAAGCTGCAGGCGAGGGCTTGGATACGGGTCTTCACTCTGCCAGTCTGACCGCAGGTCGCCCCGGTGTGCTGCATGGCAACCGCACCTATCTGCTGCAGGATGAAGACGGTCAGATCATCGAAACGCATTCGATTTCGGCCGGCCTGGATTACCCTGGCGTGGGGCCGGAGCATGCGTGGCTCAAGGACATCGAGCGTGCGGAGTATGTCGGAGTTACCGATGCCGAAGCGCTGGAAGCCTTCCATACGCTGTGCCGTATCGAGGGCATCATTCCCGCGCTGGAGAGCTCCCACGCCATCGCCTACGCCATGAAGCTCGCGCCCACGCTTGATTCCGACAAGATTCTGCTGGTCAATCTGTCCGGCCGTGGTGACAAGGACATGCACACCGTTGCCGACCGCTCGGGCATCACCCTCTGATCTCTTCGGGCCGCTTGCGGCCCGTTCATTTTTCCTGACTATGTCCAGAATCCAGAACGTATTCAATGAATTGAAGAAACAAGGCCGGCGCGCGCTGGTGCCCTTCATCACCGCAGGCGATCCTGCGCCCGAACTGACCGTGCCGTTGATGCACGCCTTGGTGGCGGGCGGTGCGGATGTCATCGAGCTCGGGGTTCCGTTCTCTGATCCGATGGCCGATGGCCCGACCATCCAGCGCGCCTCCGAGCGTGCTCTGGCAAAGGGCATGAGCTTGCGCAAGGTCATTGAAGCCGTGCAGGAATTCCGCAAGAGCGACAGCGCCACTCCGGTGGTGCTGATGGGCTACGCCAACCCGATCGAGGCCATGGGCGTGCCGACCTTCGTCGAGCGTGCCAAGGCAGCCGAAGTCGATGGCGTGCTGGTTGTGGACTATCCGCCGGAAGAGTGCCGCGAGTTCGCACACACCGTGCGTGCGGCCGGGCTTGATCCGATCTTCCTGCTGGCGCCCACGTCGTCCGAGCAGCGCTTCAGCGACGTTGCGGAAGCCGGAAGCGGCTATATCTATTATGTTTCGCTGAAAGGCGTGACCGGTGTTGGCTCGGTCAATTTTGACGAGGTGCGTGACCGTGTCGCGCAGATTCGCGACTGCGTGGGACTGCCCATCGGTGTCGGTTTCGGTATTCGTGACGCCCAGTCTGCCAAGCGTGTCGGCGAGTTCGCCGATGCCGTGGTGGTGGGCAGTCGCATCATTGAAGAGATTGAAAACAGTCCCGTCGAAGAAGTCGCCAAGCGTGTGACCACGCTGGTGCGCGGCTTGCGCGACGCGCTCGATGAACTTGAAAAGGTAGCGCAATGAGCTGGTTGACCAAACTTCTCCCGCCTCGCATCAACCAAGGCGGTGCTTCCAAGAAATCCATCCCCGAAGGCTTGTGGAGCAAGTGCTCTGCGTGCGAGGCGGTGCTGTATCGCGCTGACCTCGACAGCAACCATTCGGTGTGCCCGAAGTGTGGCCATCACCAGCGCATCCGCGCGCGCGCGCGCCTCGACAAGCTGCTCGACGCAGAAGGCCGCGTCGAAGTCGGCGCTTCGGTGGTGCCGGTCGATCCGCTGAAGTTCAAGGATTCGCGCAAGTACACCGAGCGCCTTTCGTCCGCCACGCGCGATACCGGCGAGGACGATGCGATGGTCGTCATGCGTGGCACCATCCACGGCCAGCCCGTGGTCGTGGCCTGCTTCGAATTCGAGTTCATGGGCGGGTCGATGGGCTCGGTGGTGGGTGAGCGCTTCATGCGTGGCGTGCGCGCAGCCGAAGAGTTGCGTGCTCCGTTCATCTGCGTCACCTCCAGCGGCGGTGCGCGCATGCAGGAAAGCCTGTTTTCGTTGATGCAGATGGCCAAGACCAATGCCGGTCTTACGCGCTTGTCGCGTCGCCGTCTGCCGTTCATCACGGTGCTCACTGATCCGACCATGGGCGGCGTGTCGGCCAGTTTTGCCTTCATGGGCGATATCGTGATTGCCGAGCCGGGCGCGCTGATCGGTTTTGCCGGCCCGCGCGTCATTGAGCAGACCGTGCGTGAGACGTTGCCGGAGGGCTTCCAGCGCTCCGAATTTCTCGTCGAAAAGGGTGCGATCGACATGATCGTCGACCGCCGCGAAATGCGCGACACGTTGGCTCGCGTGCTCGCCTTGCTCACGCGCCAAGCGGCGTTGGAGGCTTGAGCAACAGGCAGGCAGCATGACTCATCCCGCCTCACTTGGCGGCTGGCTGGCGCTGCTCGAAGCGCGCCACGCCCAGACCATTCAGCTCGGACTCGAGCGCGTAGCCGCGGTATTGCAGGCCATGAACCTGCAGTATCGCGGCGTCGTCATTACTGTCGGCGGTACCAACGGCAAAGGCTCAACCTGCGCCATGCTCGAATCCATCCTGCGCGCCGCGGGCTACCGCACCGGCGTGTATTCATCCCCCCATTTGCTGCGCTACAACGAGCGGGTGCGTGTGAACGGCTGTGAGGCTGACGACGCCGCGCTGGTCGAGGCCTTCAATGCCGTGGAGCTTGCGCGTGGCGAGGTGCCGCTCACGTACTTCGAGCACGGCACGCTGGCGGCGTGGTGGCTGCTGTGCCGCGAAACCGTGGAAGTGGCGATTCTGGAGGTTGGTCTGGGGGGGCGGCTGGACGCTGTGAACGTCATTGATCCGGATTGCTCAATTGTCACCAGTGTGGCCATGGATCATCAGGATTTCCTGGGTGATACGCGGGAGAAGATCGGTCATGAGAAGGCCGGTATTTTCCGCGCCGAGCGCCCGGCCATCTGCGCAGATCCGCAACCGCCGCAGTCACTGCTTGAGCACGCCCAGGCCATCGGTGCCGATCTGTGGGTCAGCAGTCGTGATTTCGGTTTCGATGGAGATCGGCAGCAGTGGGCCTGGTGGCGGCAGGATCGATCCACTGGTGCTGGTGATACGGCGCGTGTTCGACGCGGCGGTCTGGGCTATCCGGCGTTACGTGGGGCCAATCAGTTGCTCAACGCCGCGGCGGTGATGCTGGCTCTGGACTGCCTGCGCGATCGCCTGCCGGTTGCCATGCAGGCGGTGCGGGAGGGCTTCATGCACGTCGAACTGCCGGGGCGCTTTCAGGTGTTGCCGGGGCGTCCGGCAGTAGTGCTCGACGTCGCGCACAACGTTCAAGCGGCCGGGGTGTTGTCCGAGAACTTGTTCGCCATGGGCTTTTTTCCGGAAACCTGGGCGGTATTGGGCATGTATGCCGACAAGGATGTGGAAGGGGTGGTCGAGCGCATGCGTGAGCGCGTCGAGCATTGGTGTCTGGCCAGCCTCGAAGGCCCGCGGGGCTTGTCCGCCGAAGCGTTGGCCGAGCGCATTCGTGCGGTGGGCGTAACGGGGGACATCCGCTGTTTCGACAGTCCGGCCGATGCGTATCGTGCAGTGCGGAAAACTGCCGGAGAGAATGATAGAATTACGGTCTTCGGCTCCTTCATGACCGTATCCGGTGTCATGGCCGTAATCGAGTGCCCTGAGGCGGGTGTTCCGCGTGTCTGATAACGACAACCTCGAACTCAAGAAACGCTCCCGTCGCCGTCTGGTTGGCGCTGCCGCGCTCGCACTGATTGCGGCCTTCGTGCTGCCGATGGTGATGGACGATGAGCCCATCGTGGCCGTGCCTGACATCCAGGTCACTCTCCCCGAGCGTACGGTCGATGCGCGGCCGATTGCCTCGCGTGACCCTATCGCCGAGCCCATCCCCGATTCTCCCGCTGCATTGGTCGAGTCCACGCCCGCTGCGCCCGAAGCCGAACAGGCAGGGCGGCCGGTGATCCCGGAGGCTCCTGCGGCGCCCAAGCCAGAGCCTGCACCCAAACCGCAGCCCGAACCCGCTCCGACCGCCAAACCGCCCGTGGCACAGCCGGCTCCTGCACAACAGGAAAGTGCCGAGGCGCAGCGCGCCCGCGCGATTCTCGAAGGGCGTGCTTCTCCGCCGCCGCAGGCTGCAGCGGCCGACTCCACAAAGTTTCTGGTTCAGGTCGGTGCGTTCAGTGATCTGGCAAAAGCGCAGGCGCGCCAGTCCGAACTTGCCGCACGAGGCTTCAAGGCATTCATCGAAACGAATGGCGGTGTGAGCCGCGTCCGCTTGGGGCCGTTTGCTGCGCGCGCAGACGCCGAAGCCGTGATCACGCGTCTGCGTGCGGCATCGCTCGATGGTGTGGTGACCACGCGCTGAATCGCCGATGACCGTTTTTGATTATGTGTTGCTCGCCATCGTCGCGCTTTCGGCATTCGTAGGTCTGTGGCGGGGGCTGGTGAGCGAAGTCATTGCGCTGCTGGCGTGGATCGTCGCGCTGGGCGCCGCGTGGCTGTATGCCTCGGAAGTCGCGGTGATGCTCGAGGGGGTGATCGTCGAGCCCGCCTGGCGTCAGTTGGCCGCCTTTGCATTGATCTTCATCGGCGTGCTGTTGCTCGCCGCGGTGTTGCGATTCTTGTTGCGTGAGTTGTTGCGCGCGGCCGGGCTGGGGCCTGCTGATCGCATGTTCGGAACGGTTTTCGGCATTGCCAGAGGTCTGGCAATCGCTTTTGTGCTGGTGTTGGTGGGTGGCATGTTGGGAATGGCGCAGGAGCCCTGGTGGGTCAATTCGCTGTTCGCTCCGCCACTCGAGACGGCCGTCGTGGCTTCCAAGCCATGGTTGCCGGATGTAGTCGCCGAGAGAATTCGGTTCAGATAGGTGTTTGCTCCATGTGCGGAATCATAGGGGTTGTCGCTAAGTCCCCGGTCAATCAGCTGCTGTATGACGGTCTGTTGGTGCTGCAGCACCGCGGGCAGGATGCGGCGGGTATCGCCACCTCCGACGGTGGCAAGTTTTTCATGCACAAGGGGCCTGGCCTGGTGCGCGATGCATTCCGCACGCGCAACATGCGCAACCTCGTGGGCGATTGGGGTATCGGCCATGTGCGCTACCCGACCGCCGGCTCGGCCTGTAACCCGGCCGAGGCGCAGCCGTTTTACGTCAATTCGCCGTTCGGTCTGCTGCTGGCCCATAACGGCAACCTGACCAACGCCGAAGAGCTCAAGCGCGAGCTGTTCCTGTCGGATCTGCGTCACATCAACACCAATTCGGATTCCGAGGTGCTGCTGAACGTGCTGGCGCACGAACTGCAGGCCGCGGCCAACGGTTTCAAGCTCGACGACGAAGCCGTCTTCCGTGCGGTCGCCAACGTGCACCGCCGTTGCCGTGGTGCCTATGCCGCGGTGGTGATGATCTCCGGCTACGGTCTGCTGGCCTTCCGTGACCCGCACGGCATCCGCCCGCTGGTGGTGGGCCGCAACGACGTGGCCGAAGGCACTGAATGGATGGTGGCTTCCGAGTCCGTGGCGGTCGACGTCACCGGCTACCGCATGGTGCGTGACGTTGCGCCGGGCGAAGCCGTGCTGATCGACCTCGACGGCAACTTCAAGAGCCGTCAGACGGCCCAGCACACGGTGCAGGCACCGTGCATGTTCGAGTTCGTCTACCTCGCGCGCCCGGACTCGATCATCGACGGCATCTCGGTGTACGAGTCGCGCGTGAAAATGGGTGAATTCCTCGCTCAGAAACTGCGCCGCATGCATCCGAACATCGAGATCGACGTGGTCATTCCGATTCCCGATTCCAGCCGCCCGTCAGCCATGGAAATGGCCAGCCAGCTGGGTCTGCCGTATCGCGAAGGTTTCGTGAAGAACCGCTACATCGGTCGCACCTTCATCATGCCGGGGCAGTCGGTACGCCGTAAATCGGTGCGCCAGAAGCTCAACACCATTCCGCAGGAATTCGCCGGCAAGAACGTGCTGCTGGTGGATGACTCCATCGTGCGCGGCACGACCAGCCGCGAGATCGTCACGATGGCGCGCGAGGCGGGTGCCCGCAAGGTGTACATGGCTTCGGCCGCGCCGCCGGTGCGCTACGCCAACGTGTACGGCATCGACATGCCGTCGCGCAATGAGTTGATCGCATCCGATCGTGATGAAGACGAAATCCGCCGCGAAATCGGCGCCGATGGCCTGATCTATCAGGATCTCGAAGACCTCAAGGCCTCGGTGACGGCGCTCAACCCGGCTATTTCGGCGTTCGAGACCTCGTGTTTCGATGGCTGCTACGTCACCGGCGACATCACCCCTGAATACCTCTTCGGTGTCGAGAATCAGCGTGGCGAGAGCCGTGCCAACGACGACGATGACATGCAGCTTGATCTCAACCTCGTGGGCCATCAGGACAACTGATCCGCGGCAACCTCTAGCAACTGATGAACGACTTCGATTTCGACACGCTTTCCGTACGGGCCGGCACCACGCGCAGCCAGTTCGGGGAGCACAGCGAGGCGCTGTATCTCACCTCCAGCTTCGTGTTCGGCAGCGCGGCGGAAGCCGCCGCGCGTTTTTCGGGTGAGCAGGAGGGCATGGTGTATGCCCGCTTCACCAACCCGACCGTCACGATGATGCAGGATCGCCTTGCCGCGCTCGAAGGCGGAGAGGCCTGCATCGCTACGTCGTCCGGCATGTCGGCCATCCTGTCGCTGGTGATGGGCTTGCTCAAGGCGGGCGATCACGTGATCGCCTCGACGGGGCTGTTCGGCGCCACCCAGCAGTTGTTCGGCAACATCCTGGCGCGTTTCGGCATCGAGACCACGCTGGTGTCGGCGACCGATCTGGACGCCTACCGCAAGGCGGTGCGTGCTTCGACCAAGCTGTTTTTCGTCGAGACGCCGTCCAACCCGCTGACGCAGGTAGTCGATGTTTCCGCGATTGCCGCCATTGCCCACGAGGCAGGCGCGCTGCTCGCGGTCGATAACTGCTTCTGCACACCAGCCCTGCAGCGCCCGCTCGAACTTGGTGCGGATGTCGTCATTCACTCTGCCACCAAGTATCTGGATGGTCAGGGCAGGGTGCTCGGTGGCGCCGTGGTCGGCAGCAAGCCGGTCATCGACGAGGTGCTGAAATTCGTGCGTACGGCTGGCCCGTCCATCTCGCCGTTCAATGCCTGGGTGATCCTCAAGGGGCTGGAGACTCTGCGCTTGCGTCTGGAAGCCCAGTCTGCCGCCGCCCTCAAGCTCGCCACATGGCTGGAAGCCCAACCGTGGGTCGAGCGGGTGTATTACCCCGGCTTGGCCTCGCACCCGCAACATGCGCTCGCCATGCGCCAGCAAAGCGGCAGCGGCGGAGCCATCGTCAGTTTCGACGTCAAAGGCGGTCGCGAAGCGGCCTGGAAAGTCGTGGATGCCACAAGGATGCTGTCGATCACTGCCAATCTGGGCGACACGCGTACTACCATCACCCACCCGGCCACCACTACGCACGGGCGTATTTCTGCAGAAGCTCGGGCTGCCGCGGGTATCGGTGAGGGGTTGTTGCGCGTTGCAGTAGGGCTTGAGTCTGTTGAAGACATCCAAGCTGACTTGGGGCGCAGCTTCGCGAAGTGAATCGGATTGATGAAATGCAAAAAGGCCGCCCGCGGGCGGCCTTTTTGCATTTCATCTCTATCCAGAGCGTCCAGTAAGGAAGCCTTCACCGTCCCACAACAGCCAAGGCGCATCGTCGTGCCAGTCGGACAACACCCAACGCACGCATTCACGCCCGTCTACCTCATGCACATGGCGAGCCGGGCGGTGGGTGTGGCCGTGGATCAAGGTGGGGCAGCCGTGGTCGCGCAGCAGGGTTTCAACGGCCGAGGCATTGACGTCCATGATCTGCATCGACTTGGTGCTGGTTTCTTGCCGGCTGCGTTGGCGCAGCTGCTCGATGAAGGCGCGGCGTTCGGCCAGCGGTTTGGCCAGAAAACCCGCCTGCCAAGCGGGGTCTCGTACCATCGTACGGTACTGCTGATAGGCCGTGTCGTCAGTGCACAGCGTATCGCCGTGCGAGAGCAACACGCGGTGGCCGTCGAGGTCGATCTCGGTGGGCTCGTCGAGCAGCGTCAGGCCGCACTGCGCGGCGTACTGCTCGCCCAGCAGGAAGTCGCGGTTGCCGGCCAGAAAGAACACCTGGACGCCTGCATTGGCCACCTTGCGCAGAGCGCCGGCGACGTGGCGGGCCAGTGGCGTGTCGTCATCGTCGCCGGCCCAGTACTCGAACAGGTCACCGAGTATGTATAGCTCGTCGACTTCGCGCGCAGGCCCCGTGAGCAGGGCATCGAATGCGCGCAGCGTTTCGGGTTGCTCTTCCCGCAGGTGCAGGTCGGAGATGAAGAGGGCTTTCACCGGGCGTGCGTGATCAGACGATTTCGGCGCGTTCGATCACGACGTCTTCTTTCGGCACGTCCTGGTGGAAGCCGCTGTTGCCGGTCGGCACCTTCTTGATTTTCTCGACGATATCCATGCCGTCGGTGACGCGACCGAACACGCAGTAGCCGAAGCCTTGCATGTCGGGCGAGCGGTAGTTCAGGAAGGCGTTGTCGGCGACGTTGATGAAGAACTGGGCCGTGGCCGAATGCGGGGCCTGGGTGCGGGCCATGGCGATGGTGCCGACTTCGTTCTTGAGGCCGTTGCCAGCTTCGTTCTGGATGGCCTCACGCGTGGGCTTCTGGTTCATGCCAGGCTCGAAGCCGCCGCCCTGGATCATGAAGTTGCCGATGACGCGATGGAAAATGGTGTTGTCGTAATGACCGGCTTTCACGTAGGCGATGAAGTTCTCGACCGTGGCCGGGGCTTTTTCGGCGTCGAGTTCAAGGGTGATGACGCCGTGGTTGGTGTGCAGTTTGACGTTCATGATGGCTCCTGGATCAGTGGGTTGCGGCCGGTGTCTTGATGGCGGCGCGCTCTACGATGACGGTGTCGACCGGCAGGTGCTGATGCGCACCAGCGCGGCGTACGGGGCTTTTGCCGATGGCGCTTACAACGTCCATGCCGGCGATGACTTTGCCGAACACGGCATAGCCGTGCCCATCCGGCTCCGGGTGGTTGAGCCCGGTGTTGTCGGCAAGGTTGATGAAGAATTGGGATGTGGCCGAGTCAGGTACGCCGGTGCGCGCCATGGCGATGGTGCCGATGGCGTTGCGCAGGCCATTGGCGGCCTCATTGCGGATGGGGGCCAGGGTGGGCTTCTGGCGCAGCTTTTGGTCAAATCCGCCGCCCTGGATCATGAAGCCGTCGATGACGCGATGAAAAATCGTGCCGTTGTAGTGCCCGCTCTTCACGTAGGCCAGAAAGTTCTCGACAGAAACCGGCGCCTTTTCGGGGTAGAGCTCCAGCGTGATCACGCCGCGGTTGGTGTGCAGCTCGACCACCGGGTCGGCCGCGTGAGCGGCGCTGAGGAGCAGGAACAGGGAGAGGGCGGCGAGCAGTCGGGGCATGCGGTGCTTCCAGTGTTGATTGCGTGGCAGGGCGGCCATTCGGCCAGGGGCGGCGCTGTGCTATGATCGCGCGCTTCCGTGGCGCAGACCGCACGGATTCTAGCAAAACCCCCTCGGTGGCGCACGGCGCGGTATCCGCTGCGGCCGGCCCCCGCAATCGGATGATGGCATGCTGCAGATCCACAATACCCTGACCCGCAAGAAGGAAGACTTCGTCCCGATCGACGCCGGCAAGGTCCGCATGTACGTGTGCGGCATGACGGTGTACGACTACTGTCACCTCGGGCACGCGCGGGTCATGGTGGTTTTCGACATGGTGACGCGCTGGCTGCGTGCCAGCGGCTTCGAAGTCACCTATGTGCGCAACATCACCGACATCGACGACAAGATCATTCGCCGTGCGCAGGAAAACGGTGAATCCATCCGTGCGCTGACGGATCGCTTCATTGCCGCCATGCATGAAGACGCCGACGCGCTTGGCGTGCTGCGCCCCGACCACGAGCCCCGCGCCACCGACTACGTGGCGAGCATGCAGAGCCTGATTTCGCGCTTGACAGAAAAAGGCTTGGCGTATGTCGCCGCCAACCAGGACGTGTGCTACGCCGTGCGCAAGTTTGATGGCTACGGCAAGCTCTCGGGCAAGTCGCTGGACGAGCTACGCGCCGGCGAACGCGTGGAAGTGGCCAGCGACAAGAATGACCCGCTGGATTTCGTGCTGTGGAAGCATGCCCGCGCGGAAGAGCCGGGCGAAGTGAAGTGGGCTTCGCCGTGGGGCGAGGGCCGGCCGGGCTGGCACATCGAGTGCTCGGCAATGAGCTCCGAGCTGTTGGGCGACCACTTCGACATCCACGGCGGGGGCGCCGATCTGCAGTTTCCGCACCACGAGAACGAAATCGCCCAGTCCGAGGGGGCGCACGGTCACGGCTTCGTGAATTACTGGATGCACAACGGCTTCGTGCGCGTCGATGACGAGAAGATGTCGAAGTCGCTCGGCAACTTCTTCACTATCCGCGAGGTGCTGCAGAAGTACGACCCGGAAGTGGTGCGCTTCTTCATCCTACGGGCGCATTACCGCAGCGCGCTCAACTACTCCGACGCGCATCTGGATGACGCACGCAGCGCGCTGACGCGTCTGTACACCGCACTCAAGAATTGCCCGCCGGTGGGCGAAGCGGACATGAACGACCCGCTGGCACAGCGTTTTGCCGCGGCGATGAACGATGATTTCAACACCGCTGAAGCCGTGGCGGTGCTGTTCGAACTGGCGGGTGAGGCCAATCGCGGCGATGCCGGCAAAGCGGCGCTGCTGCACGCGTTGGGCGGCACGCTGGGTTTGCTTGAGCGCGATCCGCAGGCCTTTCTGCAAGGCGGCGTCGAAGATGGCCTGGATGAAGCCAGCATCGATGCGCGCATTGCCGAGCGGGCTGCAGCCAAGAAAGCACGCGATTTCGCTACGGCCGACCGCATTCGCAACGAGCTCACGGCGGCGGGCATCGTGCTGGAAGACGGCGCGGGCGGCACGACCTGGCGTCGCGCCTGAGTTTCATCCCACGGAGGCTACATGGCGTACATCGAGGAATCCCTGTCCACTGGCGAACGGATTGAAGCCATCTTCCGGCTACATTGGTTTTCGTGGGTGTCGGTGTCCGTGTGGGTGGCCCTCGGCTTGGCGGCAGTCGTCGTTACCGGATGGTTCGGCTTCCAGTGGGTGCTGGGGTTGGCGGCGGCAGCGTTGCTGTGGCTGTTTGCCGTGTATGCGTGGCTCGTCTTGCGCTTTACCGAGCAGGGCGTGACCAACAAACGGGTGATTCACAAGGTCGGCATCATCAGCCGCAAGACCGATGAAATGAAGTTGTCGTCGATCGAGACGGTGGAGATCGATCAAGGGGTGTTCGGCCGCATTTTCGGTTTCGGCGACGTCCGGGTCACCGGGCGGGGCTTGAGCGATCTGGTGTTCAAGAGCATCGACGATCCGATGACGGTCAAGCGCGCCATCGAGAGCATCAGTCACCCGAGGGCCTGAACGGCCGCGTTGCCGAGGCCGCACTGCCGATAAAAAGGCCCGCCGATTGGCGGGCCTTTTTGCTGGGCGATGTGTCTGGCTCAGGTGCCGAAGAAATCGCGCACCTTGTCCATCCACGACTTGGCCTTGGGGTTGTGCTCGGCTGCGCCGCCTTCGGCAACGCCTTCGAACTCGCGCAGCAATTCTTTCTGACGCTCGGTGAGCTTCACCGGCGTTTCGACCACCACGTGGCACATCAGGTCGCCTGGAGCGTGTGAGCGTACGTTGCGGATGCCCTTGCCGCGAAGACGGAAGACTTTGCCGGTTTGCGTTTCGGCGGGAATCTTGAGACGTGCCATGCCGTCGAGGGTGGGAATCTCGATCTCGCCACCCAGTGCGGCGATGGTGAAGCCGATCGGCATCTCGCAGTGCAGGTCGTCGCCCTGACGCTCGAATACCGAATGCTGGCGGATGTGGATCTCGACGTAGAGATCACCCGGCGGGCCGCCGTTCACGCCTGGCTCGCCGTGACCGCCGTGACGCAGGCGCATGCCTTCATCAATGCCGGCGGGGATTTTCACCTCCAGCGTCTTGTGGCTCTTTACCCGGCCGGCGCCGCCACAGTTGGTGCAGGGCTCGGGGATGACGCGGCCCGTGCCATGACACGTCGGGCAGGTTTGCTGGATCGAGAAGAAGCCTTGCTGCATGCGCACTTGCCCCGCGCCGCCGCAGGTGTGGCAGGTTTTCGCTTGCGTGCCGGGCTTTGCCCCTGAGCCGTTGCAGGTGCCGCAGTTTTCAGCGGTGGGGATGCGGATGGTCTTGTCGGTGCCGCGCGCGGCTTCTTCGAGCGTGATCTCGAGGTTGTAACGCAGGTCGGCGCCGCGATAGACGTTGGAGCGGCCTCCACCACCCCGGCCACCACCGAAGATGTCGCCGAAGATATCGGAGAACGCGTCGCCGAAGCCTTCGTAGCCACGGCCGCCGCCGGCTGCGCCTTCCATGCCGGCATGGCCGAAGCGGTCGTAAGTGCCTCGTTTCTGTTCGTCCGACAGGGCCTCGTAGGCTTCGCTGAGTTCCTGGAATTTGGCCGCCGCATCCTTGTTGTCGGGGTTGCGGTCGGGGTGGTGCTTCATCGCAAGCTTGCGGTAGGCCTTCTTGATCTCGTCGGCCGACGCGTCGCGATTGACGCCCAGAACTTCGTAGTAATCGCGTTTTGACATGGCTGGTTATGTGCTGGATTTCTGTCCGGTGAAAAAGCCGAAAGTCGGGGGTGCCGCCCGTCCGGTGGCACCCCCGACTTCACGTCATCCGCCGGAGGAGATTGCGGAGTCCGGGCGCAGCACGCTGCGCCCGGGGCGGGCAGGGATCACTTGTCGTCCTTGACCTCGGTGAACTCCGCATCGACCACGTCGGCATCAGCGGCTTTGCCGGCATTGCCGGCATTGCCTGCTTCAGCGCCGCCGCCCGCCGCCGCACCTTGCGCCTGCTGGTCGGCGTACATCTTCTCGCCGAGCTTCTGGCTGGCCTGGGCCAGTGCGGCGCTCTTGGCGTCGATCTGATCCTTGTCGTTGCTCTTGAGTGCTTCCTCGGCTTCGGTGATGGCGGTCTCGATGGCCGACTTCTCGGCTTCGTCGAGCTTGTCGCCATGCTCGGCCACGGCCTTCTTCACCGAATGGATGAGGCTGTCGCACTGGTTGCGCGTGTCGACCAGGTCACGTGCTTTCTTGTCGTCTTCAGCGTGCGCGGCGGCGTCCTGCACCATGCGTTCGACTTCTTCATCCGAGAGACCCGAGTTGGCCTGGATCTTGATCTTGTTTTCCTTGCCGGTGGCCTTGTCTTTGGCCGACACGTGCAGGATGCCGTTGGCGTCGATGTCGAAGGTGACTTCGATCTGCGGCATGCCGCGCGGCGCCGGCGGGATGTCGGACAGGTTGAATTGGCCCAGGCTCTTGTTGCCCGAAGCCATTTCACGCTCGCCCTGCAGCACGTGGATGGTCACCGCGCTCTGGTTGTCGTCGGCCGTCGAGAAGGTCTGCGATGCCTTGGTCGGGATCGTGGTGTTCTTCTGGATCAGCTTGGTCATCACGCCGCCCAGGGTTTCGATGCCCAGACTGAGCGGGGTGACGTCGAGCAGCAGCACGTCTTTCACTTCGCCCTGCAGTACGCCGCCCTGGATGGAGGCACCCACGGCCACGGCTTCGTCCGGGTTTACGTCACGGCGCGGATCCTTGCCGAAGAACTCCTTCACCTTGTCGATGACCTTGGGCATGCGGGTCTGACCGCCGACCAGAATCACGTCGTCGATGTCCGAAACCTTCAGACCGGCATCTTTCAATGCGATGCGGCACGGCTCGATGGAGCGGGCGATGAGGTCTTCTACCAGCGCTTCGAACTTGGCGCGGGTGATCTTCACCGCAAGGTGCTTCGGGCCGGAGGCATCGGCCGTGATGTACGGCAGGTTTACTTCGGTCTGCGTGCCGGAGGAGAGCTCGATCTTGGCCTTTTCGGCGGCTTCCTTGAGGCGCTGCAGCGCCAGCACGTCTTTCTTCAGATCGACGCCTTGTTCCTTCTGGAACTCGGTGACGATGTAGTCGATGATGCGCTGGTCGAAGTCTTCGCCACCCAGGAAGGTGTCGCCGTTGGTGGCCAGCACTTCGAATTGGTGCTCGCCGTCGATGTCAGCGATCTCGATGATCGAGATGTCGAAGGTGCCGCCGCCAAGGTCATACACGGCAATCTTGGAGTCGCCCGGCTTCTTGTCCATGCCGAAGGCCAGCGCCGCCGCGGTGGGCTCGTTGATGATGCGCTTCACTTCCAGACCGGCAATCTTGCCGGCGTCTTTGGTGGCCTGACGCTGGCTGTCGTTGAAGTAGGCCGGCACCGTGATGACGGCTTCGGTCACTTCTTCGCCGAGGTAGTCTTCGGCGGTCTTCTTCATCTTGCGCAGCACTTCGGCGGAAACCTGCGGCGGGGCGATTTTCTTACCACGCACTTCAACCCAGGCGTCGCCGTTGTCCGCCTTGACGATGGCGTAGGGCATCAGGTCGATGTCCTTCTGCACTTCCTTCTCGTCAAAACGACGGCCGATCAAGCGCTTGACCGCGAACAGGGTGTTCTTGGGGTTGGTGACAGCCTGACGCTTGGCCGGCGCACCGGTGAGGATTTCACCGTCTTCAGCGTATGCAACGATGGACGGCGTGGTACGAGCACCTTCCGAGTTTTCGATGACCTTCGGCTTGCCGCCTTCCATGACGGAAACGCAGCTGTTGGTGGTGCCGAGGTCGATACCGATGATCTTGCCCATGATTTCTTCCTTGTATCTTGCAATTCGTTGGCCGCCCCGTGCGACCGTGTCATAGCCAATATGGGGCGGGGGTGCAGTCTTTCAAGCCCGCCCCGAAAACAGGTTCATTTGCCTTGTGCGACTTGCACCAGCGCCGGGCGCAGCACGCGCTCGTGCAGCGTGTAGCCTTTCTGCAGCACCATCACCACGGTGTTCGGCTCTGCATCGGATTCGACCGCGCCGATGGCCTGATGCTTGTTCGGGTCGAACTTGGTGCCGAGCGGGTTCTCTTCGCTGATGGCGGCGCCTTCAAAGGCGGAGTTGAGCTGCTTCAGGGTGAGCTCCACGCCTTCGCGCAGCTTCTCGAGCGTCTGGTTTTCGGTGGCCAGCGCAGCCTCGAGGCTGTCACGCACCGGCAGCATGGCCGAGGCGAATTTCTCGGCCGCAAACTTCGACGCCTTGCTGATGTCTTCCTGCGCGCGGCGGCGGATGTTCTCGCCTTCGGCCTTGGCGCGCAACCAGGCATCGTGGTGCTCGGAGGCTTTCTGCTCGGCGGCACGCAGTGCTTCTTCAAGGCTGGGCGCGCTGTCTGCACCGCTCGTTTCCATGCCTTCTGCGGTGGCGGGGGCGCCATCTTCAAGATTGCTGTCCGTCGGGTTCTGGTTGTGATCCTGCATTGTTGCAACTCCCTTGTTCGTCGACTGGGGCGCAACTGGGGGCGTCGCTTCGGGTTTTCAAGGCCGGGCGAGGCAAAATTTATGCCCTTCATGGTTGCCGCGTGGGAAAGCCCATGCGCGCGGGCGGTGTATGCTAATCGGACCTTCGGCGCCGCTGGCGCAAGTGTGGCGATTTCATGAGCGATATTCCTCTTCGTATCGGGCGGTTCGACATCATCGAGCAGGTCGGCAAAGGCGCGACCGCGACGGTGTATCGCGCCGTCAGTGCCGACCACCCGGAGGGGGTGGCGATCAAGCACGTGCGTTTTCGCGCCGAGGGGGAAGGGCAGTCGCGGCGCATCCGGCGCCTGCGCAAATTGATGGCGGCCGAGGCCAGCGTCGCCAAGCGGCTGCAGCATTCCAACATCATCCGCATCCACGAGGTCGTCTTCGAAGAGGATGAAGCGCATGTGGTGATGGAGTACTTCGACGGCAAGCCCCTGAGCCGTTACTGTGCGTTCGACAACCTGCTGCCGCTGCATCGGGTGATGAGCATCGTCTTCAAGTGCTGCATGGCCCTGGACCACGCGTTTCGCCACGGGGTGGTGCATCGCGACATCAAGCCGGACAACATCCTGGTCGACGACGACGACAACGTGAAGATCACCGACTTCGGGCTGGCGCTGAACCTTCACAAAAAGTCGGACAGTGATTCGACCTTCATCCTGGGCGTGGGCTCGCCGGCTTACATGAGCCCGGAGCAGATCAAGAACTACCCGCTGAACCAGAAGACTGACCTGTATTCCCTCGGAGTGGTGCTCTTTCACCTGCTCACCGGGCGCTTGCCATTTCGTGCGGGCAACCACGCCCAGCTCGTCTACAAGATACTCAACGCCGACCCGCCGAAGCCTTCCGGCCTCAATCCCGAGCTGCCCGAAGCCGTGGACAAGGTGGCATTCAAGGCGCTGGAGAAAGATCTGTTCTCGCGCTACCGGAACGGCGCCGAGTTTGCGCAGGATCTTTCCGGCATCCGCTATCGCATCGTCGATGAAAACCACCGCGGCATGGACATGCGGCGTTTCACCGCGTTGCGCCGATTGGCATTTCTGAGCGAGTTCGAAGATATCGAGGTGTGGGAGGCGCTGCGCATATCGTCTTGGCGCATTGTTCCACCCAACTCGGCGATTTTTCGCGAAGGTGTCGAGGACGAACGCTTCGGGGTGCTGGTCGATGGTGAGATCGAGCTGTCCATCGACGGCAAGCGCATCTACAATCTGGGAAAGGGTGAGGTGTTCGGCGAGATGGCGTGGATGGATGCGCCGGTGAGCCGCCAGCTCTATACCGCGATCACCCTGCGCGACACGAGCTACCTTGAGGTGAGCCCGGCAGCGCTCGCCTTGGCGTCCGAGGAATTGCAGGCTGCCTTTCGCAACCGCATCGCCTCGGTGGTGGCGCGCAGGTGCGCGGACGGCATGCGGGCGATTGCGGCCAAGCTCGGAACGGAAGCTGCGCGCGTCGACCGCACTGCCATGGGCAGCACCGACTTGCAACTGGTCGATGACTGAGCATTGCGAGCGCCGGCAGGCGCTCAGACTGTGAGGTCTACCTGGCTGATGGTGCCGACGCTGCCGTTTTCGTTCAGATAGATGCCGCTCTGGCGCATCAACCCCAAGGTTTCATTGGCGGCATTGCGCAAGGCAAATGGCGTCTTGATGCTGGCCAGTGACAAGGCGCCCACGCCGGCTTCGGCAAGAGTGACGAGTTTTCCGGCGCCGTTGGCGTCGGGTTGCCACAGGCGCAGCTTGGCGAAGGCAGGGTCGGCCTCGTCTATCCAGCCGTTGCCGTCGGCATCGAGTGCCGCCAGTTCGGCAAAGCCGTTGCCGGTGAGGGCGCCGAACAGTTCGCTGCCATCGTCGATGCGCCCGTTGTCGTTGCGATCGAACGCCAGAAAGCCACGCCCACCAATGGGCAAGGGGACTTCGTCGAGGGTGCCGTCGGCGTCGAGATCGAAGGCAAAGCGCACGTCCGACAAGGTTGCCCCGGTGCCGGCGAAGTCGAGCATCAGCGGGTCTTTGAGCATTCGGCTGGCACCGCCGTTGATGTCGATGGAGAGGCGCTCGCTGAAGCTGCGCTCCATCTCGAAAGCAACCTCGAACTTGATCACGCGCCCATCGGCCGTGCGCACGCTGCCGGCGGCCGAGAAGGACACCGCTTCATACTCAACGCGTTCGCTGACAAGGGATGCCGCAAAGCCGTTGCCGTTGCCGTTGCTGGATGCGGCGGGCGGCGGCGCGTACGTGCCGCCATCCTCGGCGGGCAGGATGTCCGACATGCGCATGATGCGAACGCTTTGGCCGAAGAGTTTCTCGACCAGCGTGCGCAGAAGGGTGAGGCGCGGATCATCCAGCTCCTGCTCTTCGCCTGCACGCGGCGGCGGCGCAGTATCTGCCACCCCGGCGCTTGTCTCTGAGGCGGCGCGTGGAGGCTGGCCGCCGCGCATGATGGTGAGCGACGCAGACGTACGTTCGTGCAGAACGTGCGAAGACTGCATTTCGAGCTTGGCGCTTTCGATCTTCATGATCACCTCTGCGGACACACTGCCCCGTGACAGAGGTATTAACGGCCGGGCGCCGGAAAACTTGAGCGCGCCTCAGCGCGAGGCGCCGAGCTCCTTGGCCCGCAAGGCGGCCTGTTCCTGCTCTTGTGCGCTGGGCGGCGCGATGGTCAGCCAATTGCCGAGATGCGTTTCTGCGACGTTGCCGAGCGCCGCCACCCAGTCGGGGCGTTCGTTCAGGCACGGTATGTAGTGGAATTCGCTGCCGCCGGCCTCCATGAATGCCTCGCGACATTCCATGGCGATCTCCTCCAGCGTTTCAAGGCAGTCGGCCACGAAGCCGGGGCAGATCACGTCGGCACGTTTCACGCCCTCGCGCGCGAGTTTTTGCAGCGTGGGCTCGGTGTAGGGTTGCAACCACTCAGCCTTGCCGAAGCGCGACTGGAAGGTGATTTGCCAACGTTCGTGCGGTAGCTGCAGGGCTTCGGCGAGCAGGCGCGCCGTCTTGTGGCACTCGCAATGGTAGGGGTCGCCCAGGTCGAGTGAGCGGCGCGGAATGCCGTGAAAGCTCATCACCAGTTTGTCGGGCTCGCCGTGCGTGCGCCAGTGGTCGCGCACGCTGGCCGCCAGAGCGGCGATATAGCCGGAGTGGTCATGAAAGTTGCGCACGAAGCGCAGTTCCGGCTGGTTGCGCCAATGCGTGATGCAGCGCGCCACTTCATCCATCACGCTGGCGGTGGTGCTGGCGGCGTACTGCGGATACAGCGGCAGCACGACGATGCGCGTACAGCCCTTTTCGCGCAGGCGATTGAGAGCGTTTGGAATCGACGGCTCGCCGTAGCGCATGGCCCAGTCCACCATGACCTGCCCGTTGCCGTTATGCAGCAACTGGCCAGCCAACAGCTTGGCCAGCTTTTCGGTGTGGAACTTGAGCGGTGAGCCTTCGTCGGTCCATACCGTGGCGTATTTGGCGGCCGACTTCTTGGGGCGCACAGTGAGGATGATGCCGTTGAGGATGGGCCACCACACGAGGCGCGGAATTTCGACCACGCGCGGATCGGACAGGAATTGCTTGAGGTACTTGCGCAGCGCCGGTGCGGTGGGTGCTTCCGGGGTGCCCAAGTTGGCGATGAGTACGCCGGTCTTGGGTGCCGCACCGTGGGTGTAGGCAGGTTCGGTCCAGTAGCGGCCCATGAAAGGAATCCTTGCGATGCGTGAGAGGCGGCGGCAGCCGGGATGTCAGTCGTTGCTTTGGGACAGCGCGTTGGAAAGCAGGCGAGCCGTGATGTCGACGATGGGGATGACGCGGTCGTAGGCCATGCGCGTGGGGCCGATGACGCCGACCGAGCCGACGACCTTGCCATCGACTTCGTAGCCGGCGGTGATGACGCTGCAGCCGTCGAGCTCTTCCATGCCGGATTCGTTGCCGATGAAGATCTGCACGCCTTCGGCGCGGTTCGACATCTCGAGCAGTTGGATCAAGCCGGTCTTGCGCTCGAAGAGCTTGAAGAGCTCGCGAATGCGCGACATGTTCGAAGACAGGTCCTCGACATCAAGCAGGTTGGTCTCGCCGGACAGCACATAGCTTTCGGTCGAGCCGGCGAGGTCTCCGCTGGCTTCGACGGTGGCGCTCATCAGTTCCGAAATGTCGCTGCGCAGCTGCTGCAGCTCGCCTTGCAGGCGCGAGCGCATTTCTTCGAACGCGTGCCCGCCGTAATGCGCGGTCAGGTAGTTGCCCGCTTCGGTGAGTTCGGAGGGCGTGTAGGCGCGCTTGGTATGCAGGATGCGGTTCTGCACGTCGCCTGCAGTGGTGACGATGATGAGCAGGATGCGCGCGTCGGAAATGCGCACGAACTCGATCTGCCGGATACGCACTGTTTCGTGGCGCGGGCTGACCACGACGCCGGCGAAGTGCGTCAGGCTAGACAGCAAGTGCGAGGCCGAGCTGATCAGGCGCTGCGGCTGGTCGGGCAGCAGTTGCCCGCGCAACTGCATGATGCGCGAGCGCTCCATCGGCTGGACGGTCAGCAGTGAATCGACGAAGAAGCGATAGCCGCGCGACGTGGGCATGCGCCCGGCGGACGTATGCGGGCTGGTGATGAAGCCCATTTCTTCCAGATCGCTCATGACGTTACGCACGGTGGCCGGAGACAGCTCCAGCCCCGAGTGCTTCGAGAGCGTACGCGATCCGACCGGCTGACCTTCTTCAATGTAGCGTTCGATCAGGGTCTTCAGCAGGATCTGGGCTCGGGCGTCGAGCGTGGGCTGTGTCATGGTGCGCTGTCGTGTCGGTCAGGCTGCATTATTCAGGAGCGTAGGGAGGGCTGTCGAGGCCGTCCAGAGCCGTGAACGGCGGTTGTTTGATTGTGGTTTAATCCGCGCATGAAAAATGCCTTGCGTTGCGTTGCCCTCGTTGGCAAATATCAAGACCCCGGAATCGAGGACGCGGTTCTCGAAGTGGCTGCCTTTCTGTCGTCGCGCGGGCTGGAAGTCTGTGTGGAAGAGGGTACAGCAGCTTCGATCCCCAGACTCTGTCCGGGGTGCGAAGTGCGCAATTACGCGAGCATTGCGGCATGCTGTGATTTGGTGGTGGTGTTGGGGGGCGATGGCACGATGCTGCATGCCGCACGCACGCTGGGCGACAGCGGCGTGCCGCTGGTCGGCGTAAACCGTGGGCGCCTCGGCTTTCTCACCGACATCAGCCGTGATGAAGTGGTCACGCACTTGGCCGATATCCTTGACGGGCGTTACAAGGAAGAGCAGCGCTTCATGCTCGACGCCACCGTCACGCGCGGCGGCACGGCGATGGTCCACCACCGCGCGTTCAACGACGTGGTGCTGAACAAGAGTGACTCCGGGCGCTTGGTTGAATTCAATGTCAGCGTGGATGGCGAGTACGTCTACACGCAGCGTTCGGACGGCATGATCGTTTCGACGCCGACCGGTTCGACCGCCTATTCCTTGTCGGCCAACGGCCCGATTCTGCACCCGACGGTGCACTGCATCGCACTGGTACCGCTGGCCCCCCACGCGTTGACGGCGCGCCCGGTGACCTTGCCCGATACCTGTCGCATCGACATCGAACTGCTCGGTCCGTACGATGCGGGCATCTTCTTCGACGGGCATGAGCGTTTCGACGCCCGTCCCGGCGATCGTCTTTCGATTACACGCGCTCCGGGCACCATCAGGCTGTGGCATCCGGAGAGCTACAGCTATTTTGCGATGCTGCGCGAAAAGCTCCACTGGAGCGCAGCCCCGAGCAAACCTTAGGTTGCCCAATGCTAAGACGCCTCATCATTCGTGATTTCGTCATCGTCGACCGGCTTGAGCTCGAGTTCGAAGCCGGCTTCGGCACGCTCACCGGCGAGACCGGCGCGGGAAAATCGATTCTGCTTGATGCTTTGGGTCTCGCGCTCGGAGACCGTGGCGACGCCAGTACCGTGCGCGGCGGGCAGGACAGGGCTGATATCGCCGCCGAGTTCGATCTGCCTGAAGGTAGCCCGCTGGTGGCGTGGCTGGCGGAGAGCGATCTGCCTGCAGACGATGATCTGGTGTTGCTGCGCAGGGTTGTCGACTCCGGTGGGCGCTCGCGCGCCTGGATCAATGGCGTGCCGGTCACGCTCACCCAATTGCGCGAGGCGGGCGAGTGGCTGGCGGACATTCACGGCCAGCATGCCCACCATGCGCTGTTGCGCGGCGATGCCCAGCGCGCGCTGCTTGATGCGCATGCCGGCGCTGCGCCCGTGGCGGCCGAGGTGGCGGAGTTGCATCGTGCGTGGCAACGCATCGCGCGTCAGCGCGAGGCGGCCGATTCCGACGCAGCGGCCACTCAGCGACAGCGCGAATTGCTTGTATGGCAGATCGAAGAGCTCGATCAACTCGGTTTTCGCGCCGAAGAGTGGGCCGAACTCGACGCCGAGCAGCGGCGCCTGGGCCACGCAGCCAGTCTGATCGACGGCAGCGCCGAGGCATTGGGCGCGATTGCCGACGGAGAGGTCTCCGTGGCCGGCATGCTCGGTCATGTCGCGGCTCGTGTCGAGAGCATGTCCGCGCTTGATCCCGAGCTTGATGAGGTGCGCGGCTTGATCGCCAGTGCCTTGATTCAGGTCGATGAGGCCGCCCATGGCTTGCGCCGCTATCAGGAGCGCCTTGATCTGGACCCCGCACGGCTACAGGAAGTCGAAGCACGCATCGCGGCCATCACCGACATCGCGCGCAAGCATCGCGTGTCGCCCGAAGCCTTGCCTGAATCGCTGGCGGCCTGGCGTGCCGAACTGCTTGAGCTGGAGGAGCGTGCCGATCCGGGGCGCCTTGCTGCGGCCGAAGCGCAGGCGCGCAGCAAGTGGGAGGTAGCGGCCAATAAGTTGGCGGCGCTGCGCAAGCCCGCGGCCGAGCGTCTGTCCAAAGAGGTCACCGAAGCCATGCAGTCGATGGCCATGGCCGGCGGCAGCTTTGAAGTGGCGCTGCTGCCTCGGGAGCAGGGCGGTTCGCACGGTCTGGAAGACGTGGAGTTCCGGGTTGCCGCCAACCCGAGTCAGCCGCGTCGGCCGTTGGCCAAGGTGGCGTCGGGGGGCGAACTGTCACGAATCGGTTTGGCCATACAGGTCATGACGAGCCGTGATGCAGCCACGCCTACGCTGATCTTTGACGAGGTCGACGTCGGTATCGGCGGCGCCGTAGCCGAGCGCGTTGGTCAATTGCTGCAACGTCTGGGGCAGGATCGCCAGGTGCTGTGCGTCACGCATTTGCCGCAGGTCGCGGCATGCGCCGATTGGCAGTGGAACATTGCCAAGGGCCAGCGCGATGGAGAGGTGCTGAGTGTCGTTACGCCGCTCGACCGCTCGGGGCGGGTTGAGGAAATTGCCCGCATGCTGGGCGGGCTGAACATTACCGAGACCACTCTTCAGCATGCGTCGGAGATGCTGGGCGCACGTGCTTGATAGGTTCTCTTAATGCAGGCCCACGATGAATGCTGGGCTTAAGGGGTGCGGGCTCAGGTGCAACTGAGCCCGAATCACATCAGGTGCTTTTTTCCGTGCAGTCTGCGCAGGTGCCATACAGATACAGCGCGTGATCCTTGATTCGGAAATTGTGTTTCTTGGCCACAATGTTCTGACGGTTCTCGATCTCGGCGTCGAAAAATTCTTCCACCTTGCCGCATTGCACGCAGACCATGTGGTCGTGATGGCCGTCTTCGTGCATTTCGAACACGGCTTTGCCTGCTTCGAAATAGTGTCGCTCCAGCAAGCCGGCTTGCTCAAACTGGGTCAGCACGCGATATACCGTTGCCAAGCCGATATCCATGCCATCTGAAATCAGCAGGCGATAGACGTCTTCGGCGGTGAGGTGGCGGGTTTCGGTGTTCTGGAACAGATCAAGAATGCGCAGGCGAGGGTAGGTGGCCTTCAGACCGATGCTCTTGAGGTTCTGGGAATTGTCTGACATTGGTATGCCTCTCTGGGGCGAGCCCTGTTATGTGCGTATGCGGGCTGAAGGCGTGTGGCGATTCAGCGCGGGCTTGCGGCCTATGATATATTTTTTGCCTTCCGATGAGAACGGCGCGCCATCGCGTCCTCGACTCTTTAATAGGCGATTCATGCGCTCGATTACCATCCCCGTGCTGTTTCTTTCCGGCGCTTTGTTGCTGACCGGCTGCAGCCCTTACCGCATTGACGTGCGCCAGGGTAATTACGTTGATCAGGAAATGGTTTCGCAACTGCGCCAGGGCATGACGCGCGAACAGGTGCGTTTCGTCATGGGCACGCCGCTGGTGGTCGACATGTTCCGCGAGAACCGCTGGGATTACGTCTATCGCTTCACGGAAGGTTGGGAAGAGCCCAAGACCCGCACCTTGAGCTTGTTCTTTGTCGACGGCCGTCTTGACAGTGTCGAGGGTGACGTTCTGGCCGAAGATGGCTCGCAGGGCGAGACTCGGCAACCGCGCACGCGCCTCGTCGAGGTGCCGGCCCCCGAAGGCCGTCGCTGATCCGGTTCGCCCCTTTTTGTTTTTCCCGAGGTTTATTGCATGACTCAACGCCGAATCGCCATTGCCGGCGCGTCCGGTCGCATGGGCCGCATGTTGGTCGAGGCTACGCTCAATGATCCGCAGGCGTCTCTGGTGGCGGCTTTTGATCGAAATGATTCCGCGTTCATCGGCCGCGATGCCGGCGATTTTCTGGGTGTGAGTTCCGGCGTGAAGATCACTGACGACGCTCGCGCTGCCATTGCGCTGGCTGACTGCGTCATCGATTTCACCCGCCCTGAGGGCACCCTCGAGCACCTGGCGCTGGCGCGCGAGCTCGGCAAGGCCATGGTGATCGGCACGACCGGCTTCTCGGCAGACGGCAAGCGCGTGATCGCTGAGGCGGGAGAGCATGTGCCGGTGGTATTTGCCCCCAACATGGCGGTGGGTGTCAATGCGGTGTTCCGCTTGCTTGAGGTGGCCGCCAAAATTCTCGATTCCGGCTACGACATCGAAGTTATCGAAGCGCATCATCGCCATAAGATCGATGCCCCTTCCGGTACGGCGCTGCGCATGGGCGAGATCGTGGCGCGCGAGCTGGGGCGTGATCTGGACGAGTGCGCCATCTACGGCCGTGAAGGCGTGACGGGCGAGCGCGAGGCCGAGACCATCGGTTTCTCGACAATCCGCGGTGGCGATGTGGTGGGCGATCACACCGTGCTGTTCGCCGGCATCGGCGAGCGCATTGAAATCACGCACAAATCCGGCAGCCGCATGCCCTACGCGCTGGGCTCTCTGCGGGCCGCGCATTTCCTTGCGGCACACGAGCGCGGCCTTTTTGACATGCAAGACGTGCTTGGGCTGCGCTGAGGCAGGCGGTAAAAGCGGCCTTTGGCGTTTGCGCGGATAGGGCGCAAACGCTATAATTCGGCGAATTCGACAGCGGGATCGGCCTGAGAGGCTTGTCCCGTTTTTTTCACGTATGGGGGTGGCGTCCGCCGCTTCCTGTCATCGCCTGAATCAGGAGTTTTTCGTGGCTGTGTTTCCGTCCGCTGTACTGGCCCTCGCCGACGGTACGGTCTTTCATGGCAAGGGGATCGGTGCCGTTGGCACCACGGTTGGCGAGGTGGTGTTCAACACCTCGATGTCGGGTTATCAGGAAATCCTGACCGATCCCAGCTATTGCCGTCAGATCGTCACGCTGACCTATCCGCATATCGGCAATACCGGCGTCAACTCGGAAGACGTGGAGGCAAACCGCGTGCACGCTGCCGGTCTGGTCATCCGCGATCTGCCGCTCCTGACCTCGAATTTCCGCTCCGAGCAGACCCTCGATGCCTACCTCAAGGCCGAGAACGTCGTCGCGATCGCCGATATCGATACCCGCAAGCTCACTCGCGTGTTGCGCGAGAAAGGCGCTCAGGGCGGGTGCATCGTCACCGCCGAAGCAGGTCAGACGCCGGATGTCGACGCTGCCCTGGCAGCGGCGCGTGGCTTCCCCGGCCTTTCCGGCATGGATCTGGCCAAGGTCGTGTCCGCCACCGAAACCGTTGAATGGACGGAGGGTGAGTGGGTGCTGGGCGAGGGATACACCCAGCCTGCGAACCCGCGCTTCCACGTCGTGGCCTACGACTATGGCGTCAAGCGCAACATCCTGCGCATGCTGGTCAGCCGTGGCTGCCGCCTCACCGTCGTGCCGGCCCAAACGCCTGCGGCCGAGGTGCTGGCGATGAATCCGGATGGCGTGTTCTTGTCCAACGGCCCGGGTGACCCGGAACCGTGCGACTACGCCATTGCGGCGATTCGCGAGATCCTCGAAGCCAAGGTGCCGACCTTCGGCATCTGCCTGGGCCACCAGTTGCTGGCGCTGGCTTCCGGCGCCAAGACGCTGAAGATGAAGTTCGGCCACCACGGTGCCAACCACCCGGTGAAGGATCTGGAAACCGGTCAGGTGCTGATCACCAGCCAGAACCACGGCTTTGCGGTGGATCCGGCAACCATGCCGTCAAACCTCAAAGTCACCCACGCATCGTTGTTCGATGGATCGAACCAGGGCATCGCGCGCACCGACGTGCCGGCCTTTTCGTTCCAGGGGCACCCCGAGGCGAGCCCCGGCCCGCACGACGTGTCCTATCTGTTCGACCGCTTCGTGAAGTTGATCGAAGCCAGCAAGTAATCGGGTGGCAGCTTCGGCTGCCACCGTTCAATCGTAATACCGAGGTTCCTGATGCCCAAGCGCACAGACATTCAAAGCATTCTCATCATCGGTGCCGGCCCCATCGTGATCGGCCAGGCATGCGAGTTCGACTACTCCGGCGCACAGGCCTGCAAGGCGCTGCGCGAGGAAGGCTACCGGGTCATTCTGGTGAACTCCAACCCGGCCACGATCATGACAGATCCGGGTACGGCCGACGTCACCTACATCGAGCCGATCACCTGGCAGGTGGTCGAGCGCATCATCGCCAAAGAGCGCCCGAGCGCGGTGTTGCCGACCATGGGCGGTCAGACGGCACTGAACTGCGCGCTGGATCTCGCCAAGCATGGCGTGCTCGAGAAATATGGCTGCGAACTGATCGGTGCCTCGCGCGAGGCCATCGACAAGGCCGAAGACCGTCTCAAGTTCAAGGACGCGATGACCAAGATCGGTCTTGGCTCCGCACGCTCCGGCATCGCCCACAGCATGGAAGAAGCCCTGCAGGTGCAGGGTGGCATCGGCTTCCCGGTCATCATCCGCCCCAGCTTCACGCTGGGCGGTACGGGTGGCGGCATCGCCTACAACATGGAAGAGTTCGAAGAGATCTGCAAACGCGGTCTTGAGGCGAGCCCGACCAACGAACTGCTCATCGAAGAGTCGCTGATCGGCTGGAAAGAGTACGAGATGGAAGTCGTGCGCGACCGCGCCGACAACTGCATCATCGTGTGCTCCATCGAAAACCTCGACCCGATGGGCGTGCACACCGGTGATTCGATCACCGTGGCGCCGGCGCAGACGCTGACCGACAAGGAGTACCAGATACTGCGTAACGCCTCGATCGCCGTGCTGCGCGAGATCGGCGTGGATACCGGTGGTTCCAACGTGCAGTTCGCGATCAATCCGGTCGACGGCCGCATGATCGTCATCGAGATGAACCCGCGCGTGTCACGTTCTTCCGCGCTGGCCTCCAAGGCCACCGGCTTCCCGATCGCCAAGGTGGCGGCCAAGCTGGCGGTGGGCTACACGCTGGACGAGCTCAAGAACGACATCACGGGCGGTGCCACGCCGGCCTCGTTCGAGCCGTCCATCGACTACGTGGTCACCAAAATTCCGCGTTTCGCCTTCGAGAAATTCCCGCTCGCCAACGATCGCCTGACCACGCAAATGAAATCGGTTGGCGAAGTCATGGCCATGGGCCGCAGCTTCCAGGAATCCTTCCAGAAAGCGCTGCGTGGCCTGGAAGTGGGCGTGTATGGCCTCGACGAAGTCGAAACCGACCGCGAAGACCTCGAACACGAGTTGGTGTACCCCGGCCCACAACGTATCTGGTATGTCGGTCAGGCCTTTCGTGAAGGCTACACGCTGGAGCAGGTGTTCAATCTGACCAAGATCGATCCGTGGTTCCTCGCGCAGATCGAAGACATCGTGCTGACCGAGAAGACCCTTGCCGGCCGTTCGCTGAAGGCCTTCGTTGCCGACGATCTGCGCGCACTCAAGCGCAAAGGCTTCTCCGACCGCCGCCTGGCCAAGCTGCTCGGCTCGGATGAAACCGCCGTGCGTCTGCACCGTCACGCGCTGGGCGTTCGCCCGGTGTACAAACGTGTCGACACCTGCGCAGCCGAGTTCGCCACTTCGACCGCCTACATGTATTCGACCTACGAGGACGAATGCGAGGCGCGGCCGACCGGCAAGCGCAAGATCATGGTGCTGGGCGGTGGCCCGAACCGTATCGGCCAAGGCATCGAGTTCGATTACTGCTGCGTGCATGCCGCATTGGCGCTGCGTGAAGACGGGTACGAGACCATCATGGTCAACTGCAACCCGGAAACCGTATCGACCGACTACGACACTTCCGATCGTCTGTACTTCGAACCGATCACGCTCGAAGACATCCTCGAGATCGTGCATATCGAAAAGCCCGAAGGCGTGATCGTGCAGTTCGGCGGCCAGACCCCGCTCAAACGCGCGCGCTCGATGGAGGCCAATGGCGTCCCCATCATCGGAACCAGCCCGGACATGATCGATGCCGCCGAAGACCGCGAGCGCTTCCAGCAACTGCTGCAAGATCTCGGCCTGCGTCAGCCGCCCAACCGCACTGCGCGCACGCCGGAAGATGCCGTGCGTCTGGCCGCCGAAATCGGGTATCCGCTGGTGGTGCGCCCGAGCTACGTGCTGGGCGGCCGCGCCATGGAAATCGTGCATGAGCAGCGCGACCTCGAGCGTTACATGCGCGAAGCCGTGAAGGTCTCGAATGAGTCCCCGGTGCTGCTCGACCGCTTCCTTAATGACGCCACCGAGGTGGACGTCGATGCGCTGTCCGACGGCGAGCAGGTGATGATCGGCGGCATCATGGAACACATCGAACAGGCCGGCGTGCACTCGGGCGATTCGGCGTGCTCGTTGCCTCCCTACACGCTGTCGGCCGAGCTGCAGGACGAGCTGCGCCGGCAGACCGAAGCCATGGCCAAGGCCCTCAACGTAGTCGGCCTGATGAACGTGCAGTTCGCGATTCAGGGCGAAGGCGATGACGCCAAGGTGTATGTCCTCGAAGTGAACCCGCGTGCCTCGCGCACCGTGCCTTTCGTCTCCAAGGCCTGCAGCCTGCCGCTGGCCAAGATCGCAGCGCGTTGCATGGCTGGGCAGAGCCTGGCCAGCCAAGGTGTGACTGGCGAAGTGGTGCCGGCGTACTACTCGGTGAAAGAAGCGGTGTTCCCCTTCGTGAAGTTCCCGGGCGTCGATACCATTCTGGGCCCTGAAATGAAGTCCACCGGCGAAGTCATGGGCGTTGGCCGCACTTTTGCCGAAGCCTTCGTGAAGTCGCAGCTTGGCGCAGGCATTCGCTTGCCGGAGCAGGGTACGGCTTTCATCAGCGTCAAGCCGACCGACCGTCCGGCCGCCATCGAAGTGGCACGTACGCTGCACGGTTTGGGTTTTGGCCTGATCGCCACGCGCGGTACGGCCGGGGCGCTGACTGAGGCCGGTCTGCCGGTGAAGACCATCAACAAGGTCACCGAAGGTCGTCCGCACATCGTCGATTTGATCAAGAACAACGAGATCAGCTTGGTCATCAACACGGTGGAAGAGCGCCGTCAGGCCATCGTCGATTCGCGTTCGATCCGTACCAGCGCGCTGGCCGCCAAGGTCACCGTGTACACCACGATCGAAGGTGCTCGTGCGGCTTCCATCGGCATGCGCGACAACGCCGATCTGGAGGTATACAGCCTGCAAGAGCTGCACGCCGAGCTGGGGGGCGCCTGATGAACAAGACGCCTCTTACCGTGCGTGGCGCGGAGTTGCTGCGCGACGAGTTGCACCGCATGAAGACCGTTGAACGCCCGAGCGTCATTGCGGCGATTGCCGAAGCGCGCTCGCACGGCGATCTGTCGGAGAACGCCGAGTACGATGCTGCGAAAGAGCGTCAGGGCTTTGTCGAAGGGCGCATCAAGGAGCTCGAAGCCAAGCTTTCGACCGCTCAGATCATCGACCCGGCTACGCTCGACGCCGACGGCCGCTGTGTGTTCGGCGCCACGGTTGATCTTGAAGACCTCGACGCCGGCGACGAAGTGACGTACCAGATCGTCGGCGATGACGAAGCCGACGTGAAGGCCGGAAAGATCTCCGTCAGTTCGCCCATCGCGCGTGCGCTGATCGGCAAGTACGCCGGTGATGTGGCCGACGTTCAGGCGCCGGGCGGTGTTCGTTCGTATGAAATCATCGACGTCCGCTACATCTGATGGCTTGACTGCCACTGCGCGCGGCCTGCTGGCACGGCAGGCCGAAGCCTTGTTGCTGATACTGGTGACCTTGTGGGCCGGCGCCTTGTGGACGGTAGGCTTCCTGGTGGCGCCGACGCTGTTTCAGTGGATTCCTGAACGAGCTCTGGCCGGCAGCATCGCGGGCAACTTGTTTGCCAGCGTGCACTGGATCGCCGTAGTGGCTGGTGCGTACGTTTTGTTGTTTGCCTTGGTGCGCCATGGCCGGGCGGCTGCCCGCCACGGCGTGGTGTGGCTGGTGGTGGCGATGCTGGTGATCGTCGCGGTCGGGGCGCTCGGCATCCAGCCGCACATCGCCGAACTGCGTAACAGCATGCTGGCTGATGCCAGCCTGCGTGAGCGCTTTGCGATGTGGCATGGCATCTCCAGCGCGTTGTATGCGCTGTCGAGCGTGCTGGCGGTAGTGCTGGTGGTGAGGGTGAGGCGACTGTTCGACTGACGCTCAGCCCGGCTTGCGCGGGCTGCGGCGGGTGGCGAGGCGTTTCTTCTCGGCAGCGGCTTGCATCAGCGCAGTGCGGCGGGCGTTGGCGGCAAATGCGCGAGCGGATTTGGCAACCGACGGACGCTTGTTGCCGCGCAGCTCGGCTTTGCTTTCGACCGCTTTCACGCTGGTATCTTCACGGCGCGGGCGCCAGACGATCAGAATGTTGCCGATATGCTGGATCGGCGCCGCGTCGAGATGAGCACACAGTTCCTGCATGAGCACGTCACGAGCTTCACGTTCGGCACCCTGGACTTTCACCTTGATCAGTTCGTGAGCCTGCAACGAACGGTCGATTTCCTCCATCACGGAGGGGATGAGGCCGTTGCCTGCAATGGTCACGACGGGGTTCAGGTGGTGCGCTGCGGCACGAAATTCGCGGCGCTTCGCCGGGGTAAGCTCGATCATCTTTTTTCTCAGACAGTTAAGGGCAGCATTCTACTCCGATGAAGCGTACCCGGACCAGCAAAGCCTGGATGATGGAACACGTAAACGACGCCTGGGTGCAGCGCGCCAAGGCCGAAGGCTATCGTTCGCGCGCAGCCTACAAACTGCTCGAGGTCGATGAGCGCGACAAGCTGCTCAAGCCCGGCGCAGTGGTGGTGGATTTGGGCGCGGCGCCGGGTTCTTGGTGTCAGGCAGTTGTGAAGAAGGTCGGCACTAAAGGCAAGGTGTTCGCGCTGGATCTGCTCGAGATCGAGCCGATTGCCGGTGTGGATTTCCTGCAGGGCGATTTCCAGGAAGACGCGGTGCTGGCCGAGCTCGAAACCCGGCTAGACGGTCAGGCCGTGGATGTCGTGCTGTCGGACATGGCGCCGAACATGTCGGGCATCGAGCTCGTCGATCAGGCCCGCGTGATCAATCTCGCGGAGCTGGCGCTGGATTTCTGCGAGGGCCACCTGAAGCCGGGTGGCTCGTTTCTGGTCAAGGTCTTTCAGGGGCAAGGCTTCATGGAATTCCGTGAAGCCGCACAGGGGCGCTTCAAGTCGCTGCAGGTGCGCAAGCCCAAGGCATCTCGCGACCGCAGCTCCGAGGTCTTTCTGCTCGGTCTGGGCTTTCTCGGCGGGCGCTGACCTGCGCGGCCTCATTCAGTAGCGGAGCGGATTGCATGCAAATCGATATCAACGTCGTCTCGGATTTCGTCTGTCCGTGGTGCTTCATCGGCAAAGACCGTCTGATGCGCGCCGTCGCGCAGTTTTCCGAGGCCTACCCCGAACACGCGGTGCGTATTCACTGGCTGCCGTACTTTCTCAATGGCGACACTCCGGCCAAAGGCGAGCCCTATCGGCCGTTTCTGGAGAAGAAGTTCGGCAGTGCCCGCGCGGTGGACGCCTTGTTCGCCAAGCTGCGTGACGCGGCCACACCGGACGGTTTGAAGTTCGCCTTCGAGGACATCCAGCTGCGTCCCAATACCTTGCGTGCGCATCGGCTGATCTACCGCGCGCAAAGTCGCGGAGCCCGCCCTGAGCGCGTGCAGGCGTTGGTCAGTGGGCTTTTCGAGGCGTATTTCCAGCAAGGCAAGGACATCGGCGATGTCGAGGTGCTGGCCGACATTGCGGCCGCCGCGGGTGAGCGTCGTGAAGTGATCGTTGAGTACCTCAACAGCCCGGAAGATGCTGAAGCCGTCCGTCGCATGGCGGGGCAACTGGCTAGTCAAGGCGTGGAGGGCGTGCCGTTCTTCATCCTCAACCGCAGTCTCGCGGTTTCGGGCGCCCAATCGCTGGCGGCTCTGGGTGCCGCCATTCGCCAAGTTGCCGGGGTGCGCGTGTCGTGAGCCTCGGCGCCGATCTGCGTGTGGCATTCGCCGAGTTGGCTGCGCGCGGGGCATTGCCCGCGCTGAGGGCGGTGCACTTGCCGCAGCCAGGTGAGAGGGGCGGCAAGCAGTCGGCTTTTTGCGCCGTGGAACTGGCGGACGGAAGTGTCGGTTTGGCCTACCTTGATCTCGGAGATAGCCGGGAGCGACTCGCCTGCATGGATCTGTCGCGGTTCGCCGGTGCCGATGCGCTCCAGGTGATTACCGGCTGCGCGACGTCCGATCAGGTGCAGCGCATTTTGGGTTTCGCAACGGCAAATGCCCTTACACGTTGGTTCTTTGACCGTGTCGGTTTCGTTCCGCCCGACAGCGCGGATTCGATTGGCGGGCTGCAGCTCGGACCGGGAGCGAAGGTCGGCATGGTGGGCATGTTCGTGCCGCTGGTCGAACGCATCGTGGCGGCAGGAGCGGATCTGACGGTTCTTGAACTGCCGCCGGAGCAGCCGGGCGAGCGGGGTGGCTGGCGAGTCACGCTTGATGCGAGCGATCTTGCTGATCGCCAGCAGGTGCTGTGCACCAGCACGGTCTTGCTCAACGACACGCTTGAGTCAGTGCGCGCCGCCTGCAAGGCGGCGAGCGAGTTCGTGTTGATCGGGCCAGGCGCCAGTGGTTTGCCCGACCCCTTGTTCGCCCAGGGCGTGACGCGCCTGGGTGGAAGTTGGATCACCGATGCTGCGGGGGTTATCGACGCGCTGCAAAGTGGCCGCGGCTGGACGGCCCATTCACGCAAATTCGATCTGGCGCGCGCGGACTACCCTGGCATGCAGAGCCTTCTTCACCGCTTTTAACGGCTTAAACGGCCTGTTCGCGCCGAAGCCGTTCGATGTCGTTCGCGGCGTAACCCAGTTCGCGCAGCACTTCGTCGGTGTGCGCCCCCAACTCCGGCCCGATCCAGTCCATGCCGCCCGGCGTGTCCGATAGCTTCGGCACGATGCCTGGCACCTTGAACTCGCGCCCGTTCGGCAACTTGGCCGACTGCAGCATCTCGCGCGCGAGAAATTGCGGGTCGGAGAACATATCGGCGGCGGAATACACGGTGGTGGCGGGGACTTCGGCGCGGTTGAGTATGGCCATCGCCGTCTCCGCGTCATGGGTGGAGCACCATGCGTCGATGACGGCGTAGAGTTCATCGCGCCGCGCGTCGCGGCCGGCGTTGTCGGCGAGTTGAGGGTCATTCGCGAGGTCTTCGCGTCCGATTGCCAGCATGAAGCGGCGGAAAATCGCATCGCCGTTGGCGCCGATCTGTATGTGCTTGCCGTCGGAGGTGGTGTGAATGGCCGACGGTGTGATGCCCGGCATGATGTTGCCGGTACGTTCGCGCACGAAGCCGAACACGTCGAACTCCGGCACCATCGACTCCATCATCGCGAACACCGCTTCGTACAGCGCGACATCCACCACCTGACCAGTACCGCCGTTCACTTCACGGTGGCGCAGCGCCATCAAGGCGCCGATGGCGGCCCACAGCGCAGCGATGGAATCGCCGATGGAGATGCCGGTGCGCACGGGTGGGCGGTCTTCGAAGCCGGTGATGTAACGCAGGCCACCCATGCTCTCTCCAACCGCGCCGAAGCCGGGCTGCTCGCGGTAAGGGCCGGTCTGACCGAAGCCCGAAAGACGCACCATCACCAGACCGGGGTTGGTGGCCGAAAGTGAAGCGTAGTCGAGGCCGAACTTCTCGATCACGCCGGGGCGGAAATTCTCCACCACGATATCGGCGCGCTCGGCCAACTTGCGCACGAAGTCCTTACCCTCCGGGTGCTTGAGATTGGCGGTAACGGACTTTTTGTTGCGTGCCTGCACGTACCACCACAACGAGGTGCCCTCATGCAGCTTGCGCCATGTGCGCAGCGGGTCTCCGCCGTCCGGTGATTCGACCTTGATGACTTCCGCGCCGAACTCGGCGAGGATGCGGGTGCAGAAGGGGCCGGCGATCAGCGTGCCGAGTTCGAGCACGCGAACACCTTCGAGCGGACGATTTGTTGTCATGGGGCTTGAAATGGGAAGAAATCGCCCGCATGTTGAAGACTCTTGCTGCGCACTTCAAGCGTCTTCGGCTCAGTTGCCGTGTGGCGTCCGATTGCCCCTGACCATCGGGCCGATTTGTTTACGCACGGGAACGATCGGCCCTAGAATGGGTCATTATCTCGCCGCCTTCACAGGGCCTTCAAGGAAACGACGTTGAATAACATGTTCAAGAATCTTGCGGTCTGGATGGTCATCGGCATCGTATTGATGACGGTGTTCAACCAGTTCAACGCACGCCAGGCGACGCCCAGCACCACCCTCGAGTACTCCCAGTTCATGGAAGAAGCTCGCGCGGGCCGCATCGCCAAGGCCAGCATCGACGGGCGCGTCGTCAAGGCGACCACCATTGATGGTCGCAACGTCACCGTCTACACGCCGGGCGTGCAGGACATCTGGATGGTGTCCGACCTGATGCGTGCAAACGTCGCCATCACGGCGGCCAAGCCGGACGAAGACCAGTCCTTCCTGATGAGCATCTTCGTGTCGTGGTTCCCGATGCTGTTGCTGATCGGCGTGTGGATTTTCTTCATGCGTCAGATGCAGGGCGGCGGGCGCGGTGGCGCGTTCTCTTTCGGCAAGTCCAAGGCCAAGATGCTCGACGAGTCGGCCAACTCCATCACCTTCGCCGACGTGGCCGGTTGCGACGAGGCCAAGGAAGACGTTGCTGAGCTGGTCGACTTCCTGCGCGATCCGTCCAAGTTCCAGAAGCTCGGTGGCCGCATTCCGAAAGGCGTGCTGATGGTCGGCTCGCCGGGTACCGGCAAGACGTTGCTCGCCAAGGCGATTGCCGGGGAAGCCAAGGTGCCGTTCTTCTCGATCTCGGGTTCTGATTTCGTCGAAATGTTCGTCGGTGTCGGTGCGGCACGTGTGCGTGACATGTTCGAGAACGCCAAGAAGCACGCTCCGTGCATCATCTTCATCGATGAAATCGACGCCGTCGGTCGCCAGCGTGGTGCCGGCATGGGCGGAGGCAACGACGAACGCGAACAGACGCTGAACCAGCTGCTGGTCGAAATGGACGGTTTCGAAGGCCAGACCGGCGTGATCGTGATTGCCGCAACCAACCGTCCGGATGTGCTCGACCCCGCGCTGCTGCGCCCGGGCCGTTTCGACCGTCAGGTGGTGGTGCCGTTGCCGGATATCCGTGGTCGCGACCAGATCCTGAAAGTGCACATGCGCAAGGTGCCCATTTCGCCGGACGTCGATCCGCAGGTGTTGGCACGCGGCACGCCGGGCTTCTCGGGTGCGGATCTGGCCAACCTGGTGAACGAGGCTGCTCTGTTTGCCGCGCGTGGCAGCAAGCGTCTGGTTGACATGGAGGACTTCGAGCGCGCCAAGGACAAGATCATGATGGGGGCCGAGCGTCGCTCGGTGGTAATGCCCGAGGAGGAGCGCAAGAACACCGCGTATCACGAGTCCGGCCACGCCGTTGTTGCGAAGCTGCTCGACAAGACCGATCCGGTGCACAAGGTCACCATCATTCCGCGCGGTCGTGCGCTGGGTGTGACGATGCAGTTGCCGGAGAGTGATCGTTACAGTCAGGATCGCGAGCGTCTGCTGCAGATGATCGCCGTGCTGTTCGGTGGTCGCATCTGCGAGGAGATTTTCATGAACCAGATGACCACCGGTGCTTCGAATGACTTTGCCCGCGCAACCGATATCGCGCGTCGCATGGTCACTCAGTGGGGCATGTCCGACAAGCTCGGCCCGATGGTGTATGGCGAAGAAGAGGGCGAGATTTTCCTCGGCCGGCAGGTGACACAGCATCGTAACGTGTCCGAGTCCACCATGCAGGAAGTGGATACCGAGATCCGGCGCATCATCGACGAGCAGTACGCGCTGGCGCGTCGCCTGATCGAAGAGAACCGTGACAAGATCGAGGTGATGACGCAGACGCTGCTGGAGTGGGAAACCATTGATGCCGACCAGATCAACGACATCATGGAAGGCCGTCCGCCGCGTCCTCCGAAGCAACCGGCATCGTCAATGCCGCGCCCCAGTGACAATACCCCGGGTGATGCACCGGACGCTGCAGCAGAGCCTGTCTGATCGGCTCTCATAAGAGGAAAAAGACCGGCCTGGCCGGTCTTTTTTTGTTGTATCCCTGAATTGAGCAACACTCGATGAACGTGAACTCTTCGATCGACGCCCTGCAGTGTGGGCGTTTCACCCTGGATCTGTCGCGGCCCCGCATCATGGCGATCGTCAACGTGACGCCGGATTCTTTCTCTGGCGACGGATTGGCGCGCAACGTTGATGCGGCGCTCGCCAGCGCTGAAGCCGCGGTGGCGGCCGGTGCCGATCTGCTCGACATCGGCGGAGAGTCTTCCCGCCCAGGGGCAGCCCCCGTGTCCGAGCAGGAGGAGCTGGATCGGGTGATGCCTTTAGTTGAGCGCCTCGCTGGCTGGGGCGTGCCGGTTTCGGTCGATACGGTCAAGCCGGTGGTGATGCGTGCAGCGATTGCTGCGGGAGCCGCGATGATCAACGACATCAACGCTTTCCGCTCCGACGGGGCCGTGGAGGCGGTTGCCGGTTCCGATGCGGCTTTGTGTGTGATGCACATGCAGGGCGAGCCACGCACCATGCAGCGGGCTCCGCACTACGACGATGTGGTCGGAGACGTGCTGGCATTTCTGGGAGAACGCACGAGCGTGCTGCGCGCTGCAGGGGTGGGGGGGCAGAGAGTGGTGCTTGATCCGGGCTTCGGTTTCGGCAAGACGCTGGAGCAGAATGTCGAGCTGTTGCGAAATCTGGAGCGCTTCCGCGTCGAAGGCCTGCATGTTCTGGTCGGGATGTCACGCAAGAGCATGCTCGGTACGATCACCGGGCGCCCGGTGGACGAGCGCATGCCAGCAGGCTTGGCCGCCGCGCTGTTGGCGGTGGAGCGGGGCGCCCGCATCGTGCGCACGCACGACGTGGCTGCCACGCGTGACGCCCTGGCGGTGTGGTCGGCACTTGCCGGGTGCACACAGGGCACGGCCGCGTCATAATGAGTGCTCACTGATTCAGGCAGGAAAGGCATGGCGCGCAAGTATTTCGGTACGGATGGCGTTCGCGGTCTGGTCGGCACGGCGCCGATCACCCCGGACTTCGTGATGCGACTCGGCTACGCAGCGGGGTTGTCGCTGATACGTCGTGACCACTTTCCCGCCGGTGAGCGCCCCGCGGTATTGATCGGCAAGGACACGCGAATCTCCGGCTACATGCTCGAAGCCTCGCTTGAGGCCGGCTTTGCCGCCGCGGGCGTCGATGTGATGCTGGCCGGGCCGCTGCCCACGCCCGCGGTAGCGTATCTGACGCGTGCCTTGCGCTTGCAGGCGGGCGTGGTGATTTCCGCATCTCACAACCCTTACTTCGACAACGGCATCAAGTTTTTCTCGGCCGGGGGCACGAAGCTGCCCGACGCCATCGAGCTCGAGATCGAGGCCTGCGTCGATGAGCCGATGGGGTGTCTGGATTCCTCTCGTCTCGGCAAAGCCCGTCGCATCGATGATGCGGCCGGGCGCTACATCGAGTTCTGCAAGAGCACCTTCCCGAACGAACTGGATCTGCGCGGGCTGCGCATCGTGCTCGATTGCGCCCACGGTGCGGCCTACGGCATCGCCCCGAAGGTTTTTCACGAACTGGGCGCAGAGGTAATTGCGGTCGGCGTCGAGCCGGATGGCATCAACATCAATGATGCCGTCGGCGCGACCCGCCCGGAGCACCTCCAGCGTGCCGTATTGGCGCATACGGCCGATCTCGGCATTGCGCTCGATGGTGACGCTGACCGGGTCATCATGTGTGACGCCAAAGGCGTGTTGTATGACGGCGACCGTCTGCTGTACGTGATCGCGGCCGCACGCCACCGCTTGGGGCGGCTTGAGGGGGTGGTGGGGACACAGATGAGCAACCTTGGCCTGGAGCATGCCATCGGGCGCCTTGGCGTTCCGTTCGACCGCGCCAAGGTTGGTGACCGTTACGTGCTTGAGTTGTTGCAGGAGCGTGGCTGGAAGCTTGGTGGTGAAAGCTCTGGTCACATCATCTGCCTTGATTGCCATACCACCGGGGATGGCATCGTCTCGGCCCTGCAGGTGCTGTCCGCCCTACGTCAGTCGGGCGTGAGTTTGGCTGAGGCGTGCGCGGACCTGGTGTTTTATCCGCAGCGGCTGATCAACGTGCGCATGCCCTCCGGTTTTGATTGGCGTGCGGATGCAAGCATCGAAGCGGCCCGAGTCGAAGCGGAGAACTCCCTCGGCGACACCGGCCGCGTGCTGCTGCGCCCCTCGGGCACCGAGCCCTTGTTGCGGGTGATGGTGGAAGGCCAGGATTCCGATCAAGTGAATCGGGTGGCCGAAGCCTTGGCAGCCTCGGTGGAAAACGCCATGGGCTAGACCTTCTGGCGAAAACTGCCGTATTTAGGGTGACTCGGATAATGAGAGCGGGAGGCATGGAGACATGCCTCCCGCTCTCATTTGTTGCTTGTCACAACATTGAAATATTGGAAGTCGATACTGCGCAGCGTCGCGACGCCATTAGGCGAAGTGCTCGCAGCGCCCTCGAGGCCTGCATTACTACAACCGAGGATATCGACCATGAAATTCAAGCTGAACGCTCTTTGTGCGGCCACCGCGGCTGCGATGACTCTGGGTTTCGCGACGTCCGCCGTCGCCCGTGACACGGTGCAGATCGCCGGCTCTTCGACCGTTCTGCCGTTCGCCAGTATCGTCGCCGAAGAGTTCGGCAATGCATTTGCTCAGTTCAAGACGCCGGTTGTCGGCTCCGGTGGCTCGAGCGGCGGTCTGCGCCAGTTCTGCCAGGGCGTCGGCCCGAACACCATCGACATCGCCAACTCGTCGCGCCCGATTCGCCCTGCCGAAGTCGAGGCCTGCGCCAAGGCTGGCGTGAGCAAGATCATCGAAGTGCATTTCGGTTATGACGGCATCGTGTTCGCTTCGCGTGCCGACAAAGGCTCATTCGAGCTGACCCCGGCGCACGTGTTCGCAGCGGCATCCGCTCAAGTCGTGCGTGACGGCAAGCTGGTGGCGAACCCCTACACGCGCTGGAACCAGATCGACAGCAAGCTTCCGAACCAGGAAATCGTGCTGGTGATTCCGGCCTCGAACCACGGCACGCGTGAAGTCTTCGAAGAGAAGGTGATTCACCCGGGCTGCGAATCCTTCTCCGAAATCAAGGCCATGGGCTCGGACGACAAGAAGAAGGTGTGCAACACGCTGCGCGGTGATGGCCGTATCGTCGAAATCGCCGGTGACTACACCGAAACCCTGGCCCGTCTCGATGCACAGCCGGATTCGGTTGGCGTGTTCGGCCTGAGCTTCTACGACCAGAACCGCGACCGCCTGAAAGTGGCAACCGTAAATGGCGTGACCCCCAGCCTGGAAACCATCGGCTCCGGTGACTACCCGGTGTCCCGTCCGCTGTTCTTCTACGTCAAGGGTGAGCACGTCGGCGTGATTCCGGGCTTGCAGCAGTACGCCGAGTACTTCGTCAATGAGCAGGTTTCGGGCTTTGGCAGTGCGCTCGAGAGCGCTGGCCTGATCCCGCTCAGCGACAAAGAGCGCGCCGGCGTGCTGGCCAACATCAAGGCCGGTAAAACGGTCAAGTAATCGGTGACGCAGGGCCGCGAGGACGGATGTCCGAGCGGCCCTTGTCTGTTCGGGCCGAAGCGGGCCCGAAACGTTTGGAGCCCAGATGAGCAACTGGATCGTAGTCGCCGCGCTGTTGATGCTGACGGCACTGGCCTATCAGTTCGGCCTGATGCGCAGCAGGAAGATGGCTACCGCGGGTGGCGTGCGGATGCACTCACGCCCAGGTTATTACGGGATGCTGGTGGCGCTGTGGTGCGGCGTTCCGGCGCTCCTCGTACTGGTGCTGTGGTGGCTCTTCGAGCCCGGCATCGTGCGCATGGTGGTGTTGAATCAGCTCCCCCCCGAGGTGGCAGCGCTGAGTGCTCAAGAGTTGCAGGTTCTGCTGCGCAGGGTGCAATCGATTGCTTCCGGCGTTGGTGTTTCCGGCGTGGCGAGCGATATTGAACTGGCCGCGGCCGAGCAAATGCAGCGACTGCAGGTGTTCGCCCAGTCGGCAATGATTGCGCTGGTCGCCGCGTTGGCAGTGTTCGGGCTGATTCATGCGGGGCGACGCATCGACCCTGCGCTGCGCGCTCGAAATCAAGTCGAGGTGGTGATTCGCATCGGATTGATCTTGTGTTCGACGATCGCGATCCTGACCACCATCGGCATCGTCATGTCGATGATCGGTGAAGCCATTCGCTTCTTCAGCTTTGTACCGCCGTCCGAATTCTTCTTCGGCACGGTGTGGAATCCCCGTTTCGCAACCGTAGGTTCGGGAGCACAAGGGCAGTTCGGCCTGTTGCCGCTGCTGTGGGGCACGATGATGGTCAGCATCATCGCGTTGATCGTTGCCGTGCCGACCGGGTTGATGACAGCAATTTATCTTGCCGAGTATGCGCCGGGCTGGCTGCGCTCATTTGCCAAGCCGGTGATCGAGGTGCTCGCCGGCATCCCGACCATCGTGTATGGCTTCTTCGCGTTGGTGATGGTGGGGCCGTTCTTCTACAACCTCGGGCAGTCGATCGGGGTGGATATCCGCGCCACCAGCGCGCTGACGGCGGGTGTGGTGATGGGGGTCATGATTGTGCCCTTCATCTCATCACTGTCGGACGACATCATCACCCAGGTGCCCAAAGCCATGCGGGATGGCTCGCTCGGTCTCGGGGCGACACGCTCGGAGACCATTCGTCGTGTGGTGTTGCCGGCGGCCTTGCCAGGTATTGTCGGCGCCATTTTGCTGGCCGCAAGCCGTGCGATCGGCGAAACCATGATCGTGGTGCTGGCAGCCGGCAACAGCCCGGTGCTGCACGCCAATCCGCTCGAAGCCGTATCAACCGTGACCGTGACCATCGTCAACCAGCTCACCGGCGATCAGGACTTCGCCAGCCCGCAGTCGCTGGTGGCGTTTGCCCTCGGGCTGACGCTGTTCGTGATCACCCTGGGGTTGAACGTTATTGCGCTCTACATCGTGCGCAAGTATCGCGAACAGTACGAATGAGCGCGGAGTGAATCAAACGTGACTACAAATGAAATGAACGAAGACAGCCTGCGAGGGCGTCGTCGCATGCAGATCGAAACCTCGCTCAGAAAGCGTCACGGGCGCGAGCGCCGCTTCCACCGCACGGGCCTGCTGGCTACGTTGGCAGGGTTGGGTGTGGTGGCGCTGCTGTTCGTGTCGATTCTGAGCAAAGGTTTGCCGGCATTCTGGCAGGCGACCATCGTCACCGACATCTACTTTGATCCCGAGGTGGTGCAGATCCAGGCGCGGCCGGTGGCGCAACTCGGCGAGTCGCCTGCGGCATTCCGCGAGCGCGATGTCGAGTGGCTGACCGAGCTCGGCATGATCAACTGGAACCGCTTGATCGAGAATGCGCTGGCCAGCCATTTGCCGGATGTCGGCGACTCGCGCGAGCGTGCCCGGCTGCGCGCACTGGTGACCAGCGCCGAGCGCTTCCGTCTGCGTGACATGGTGGCCGAGAACCCCAGCCTGATCGGACAAACCGTGTCGGTGAAGTTGCTGGCAGATGCCAACGTGGATGTGTGGCTCAAAGGCAATATCGATCGGACCTTGCCGGATCGTCAGCAGCAATTGCAGCCGCAAGTGCGCGCATGGGCGGATGATCTGTACGAGCGTGACGTGATCCAGATGAAGTTCAGCACGGGTCTATTCCTCAACCCGGATTCGCGCAGTTCGCTGGCTTCGGCTGGTCTGGCCGGGGCGTTCATGGGCTCGCTGTTCATGATGGGCATCGTGATCCTGCTGGCGGTGCCGATCGGCGTGGCCAGTGCGATCTACCTCGAAGAGTTCGCTCCCAAGAGTCGTCTGGTCGATCTCATCGAGGTGAACATCAACAACCTTGCGGCCGTGCCGTCGATCATCTTCGGCCTGCTCGGCGCGGCGGTGTTCATCAACTGGTTTCACATGCCGCTGTCGGCACCGCTGGTGGGCGGTCTGGTGCTGTCCTTGATGACGCTGCCGACAGTGATCATCGCCACCCGCTCTGCGTTGAAGGCGATTCCGCCCTCAATCCGTCAGGCCGCCCTGGGTATTGGCGCCTCGAAGGTGCAGACGGTGTTCCACCATGTGCTTCCGCTGGCGCTGCCCGGCATCCTGACCGGCGCAATCATCGGGGTGGCGCAGGCCATCGGTGAAACCGCGCCTTTGTTGTTGATCGGCATGAGTGCCTTCGTGGCGTCGATTCCGGCGACCCCGCTGGATCAGGCCACTGCGCTGCCGGTGCAAATCTATCTGTGGCAGGGGAATGAGCTTCGGAACTTCTTCGAAGCCCGTACTTCGGCTGCAATCATTGTGCTGCTTGCACTGATGCTGAGCCTGAACGCCTTGGCCGTGCTGCTGCGCAGGAAATTCGAGAGAAGGTGGTGAGCATGAAAATGGAAAATCCGTCGATTCAGGTGAATCTGCCGCAGTCAGGTGCTCAGGCAACAGCCGACGATCAAAAGATCAAGATCAGTGCGCGTGACGTAAAAGTCTTCTACGGCGAGCACGAAGCCTTGCATGGTGTGAGTCTGGACATCGTCGAGAACGAGGTGATTGCCTTCATCGGCCCTTCGGGCTGCGGCAAATCAACCTTCCTGCGCTGTTTCAACCGCATGAACGACACCATTGATGGCTGCCGCGTGACGGGCGAAATCCTGCTCGACGGGAAGGAAATCTACGACCGTTCGCTCGATCCGGTGTTGCTGCGTGCCGAGGTGGGCATGGTGTTCCAGAAGCCGAACCCGTTTCCCAAATCGATTTTCGAGAACGTGGCCTACGGCCCGCGCCTGCATGGTCTGGCCTCCACGAAGGCTGAGCTCAACGATATCGTCGAGCAGAGCCTGCGCCGTGCAGGCCTTTGGGACGAGGTGAAAGATCGTCTCGATCAGCCCGGCACTGGCTTGTCGGGTGGGCAACAGCAGCGCCTGTGCATTGCACGCACGATTGCCGTGAGCCCCGAGGTGATCCTGATGGATGAGCCGTGCTCGGCGCTCGACCCGATCGCCACCAGCAAGGTCGAGCAACTCATCGAAGAGCTGTCGAGCCTCTACACCATCGTCGTGGTCACCCACAACATGCAGCAGGCCGCGCGCATCTCGCATCGCACGGCGTTCTTCCACCTGGGTGATCTGGTGGAAGTCGGACCGACCACGGAGATTTTCACGCGCCCGCAGCAGACGCGCACCGAGGATTACATCACCGGTCGTTTCGGCTGAAGGGCAAGAAGGGGAGGTTGCCGCGCCGGATGCGCGCAGTTCCCGGTAGCCGGTTACAGCGATTCGGTTCGCTGCAACCGGCTTTTCTCCATTCAAGACTGCCGTGTTTCGGCAGCCCGTAAGAGGGATGGCAACGCGTGCATGCTATTGCCGACATTGCTGCTGCCTCGGCCGCAGGTTAGAATCGCCTATTTACTTGTGCGCCCGGAATGCTAAACAGGCTCGTCGTCGGTAACTGGAAGATGAACGGGCGCCTCGCCTCGACTGAGGCTCTGCTCGCCAACATGCTGCCGGAGCTTCCGCAGCAGGTGGCTGTGGCAGTGTGCGTACCGTTTCCCTATTTACCTCTGGTGGCTGCGAAATTGCGCGGTCAGGCCGTGAAAGTGGGTGCGCAGGACGTCAGTGAATACGCCGATGGCGCCTTCACCGGGCAGGTCAGCGCAGGCATGCTCAACGAGTTCGACTGCGCTTATGCAATCGTCGGGCACTCAGAGCGCCGTGCCTTGCTGGCCGAGAGCGACGCTTCGGTGGCGGCCAAGGCTGCAGCCTCGCTGGCGGCTGGCATCACGCCCATCGTGTGCATCGGTGAAACGCTCGAAGAGCGCGAGAGCGGCAAAGTGGAGTCGGTGTTGCTGCGTCAGCTCGACGCGCTGGATGCGCAGCTGGCGGGGGCCGATGTCGGTCGCATCGTACTGGCGTATGAGCCCGTCTGGGCCATCGGCACCGGGCGAGCGGCAACGCCAGAGCAGGTGGCCGAAGTGCTTGCGCTGGTGCGGCGCTGGGCGCTCGAGAGAACTGAAGGGGTGCAGCACACGCGCATCCTGTACGGCGGAAGTGTGAAGGCCGACAGCGCGGGCTGGCTGTTCGAGCTGGAGGATGCGGATGGTGTGCTCGTGGGTGGGGCGTCACTGGTCGCGGAAGAGTTTGTGGCGATCTGCCGGGCTGCGGCAAATCGGGCGGTTTGAATCTGGAGTGACATAAAAAGATGGGTAGTTACCTGTTCTCGATCGTCTTGGCGATCCATGTGGTGGTCGGTATCGCTGTCATCGGCCTGGTGCTGATGCAGCACGGCAAGGGTGCGGACGCAGGCGCCGCGTTCGGTGGTGGCGGCGGTGGCGGTGGCGGCGGAGCCGGCAGTGTGTTCGGCTCGTCCGGCTCGGCCAACTTCCTGAGCCGCGCGACGGCTATTTTGGCCACGGCTTTTTTCGTTACCAGTCTCAGCCTGGCCTATCTTGCGGGCAGCAAGCCGTCGGCTCCGACTAGCGTGATGGACAGCGCCATTCCGGTGCCGGCCGCTCCGCAAATGCAGGGCGACGTACCGGCTGCGCCGCCGGCCGACGTCCCGACGGCTCCGGCGTCGCAAAACTAAGCCAGACAAGCTTGCGTGGGGCGTGCAAATCCGTATAATGCGCGTTCCCGAGAAATCAGGGCCGACGTGGTGAAATTGGTAGACACGCCATCTTGAGGGGGTGGTGGCGCAAGCCGTATGAGTTCGAGTCTCATCGTCGGCACCATAAATCGGAAAGAATGCCCGCATACGCGGGCATTTTTTTTTGCCTGATCCATCTGGAGGAAAATGCATGACAGAAAACCGTGTTTCCGATGATCCGCTCACCGAAACTACTCTGGATTCAGAGCAGGTATTCAAAGGCGTTCTGCTGGACGTGCGTCGTGATCGCGTGCGCTTGCCCGACGGAGGCGAGTCCACGCGTGAGTACATTTGTCATCCGGGCGCCGTGGTCGTGGTGGCCGTCCAGGCTGACGGGCAGCTTGTCGTGGAGCGTCAGTTCCGCTATCCCTTGCGTCGCAGCTTCATCGAGTTCCCGGCGGGCAAGCTCGACCCGGGTGAAGACATCCAGAAGTGTGCCCAGCGAGAGTTGCGTGAGGAAACGGGCTTCGAGGCGTCGGAGTGGCGGCACCTTGGCGTCATTCATGTGTGCATCGGCTATTCCGATGAGCGCATTGAGGTTTTTCTTGCCAGCGGGCTGACGCAGGTGGGCAATCAACTCGACGAAGAGGAGTTCCTCGAAGTGCTGGCGATGCCGGTGCATGAGGCCGAGCAGGGCGTGCTGAATGGCACGATCACCGATTCAAAGACCATTTCGGCCTTGTTCATGGCGTTGCCGCATCTGCGCTGATGCCGCCGCTCACCTTGTCCGCTGCGGTCCATAGCGATCTGCTGATCAAGAAGAGTCGCTTCATCGGCTGCGTCGAGCCCATGGGGTCTCGAGAGGAGGCTGTGGCGCGGGTGGCGGCGTTGCGCGCACTGCACCCCGGTGCGGCGCACGTGTGCTGGGCTTTACACGCTGGCGGCCAGTCCGCCGCCAACGACGACGGCGAGCCGGGCGGCACGGCTGGTCAGCCGATGCTGCGGGTGCTGCGCCATCAGGATCTGGACGGTGTGCTGGCCACGGTGGTGCGCTATTTCGGCGGGGTGAAACTCGGGGCGGGCGGCCTGGTGCGGGCCTACACCGACGCAGTGGCGCAGGCCTTGCTCGGGGTAGAGAAAGTCGCCATTCGGGCGGTGAGCACCTTGGCGTGCGAGATTCCGTATGCGCTCGAAGGGGCCTTCCGTCGAGAGATCGCGTCTGCAGGTGCTGCTTTGCTCGAAAGCTCGCATGCAGCGAACGTCGTGCTGAGCTTCAGCGTGGTGCAGGACGACATCGCCGTCTTGCGCCTGCGCCTCGATGATCTGGCGCAGGGGCAGGTTGCATGGCTGGATGAGCCCTAGACCTGCAGCAGGTCTTCAAGCTCGCGCTGGATGCGCATCAGATGCTTCTCTTGCGTCAGTGCCGAGCCTGACAGCAGGAAGGTATCCTCGATGCGCTCACCCAGCGTCGAGATCTTGGCGGTGTGTACCGTGATGCCGTGATTGGCCAGGACTTCCGCGATGCCGAACAGCACCCCCGGCCGGTCGGCCGCCGAGATCGAAAGGATGTGATGGCGCGCGGCATCGTCCGGGCGGATGGCGACGCTGGGCGTGACCGGAAAGTAGCGCACCTGACGTGACAGGCGACCGTTGCTCGGACGGTCCAGTGGGGCGTCGTTGCGCAGGCGTTCGCTCAGGTCGTGTTCGATCAGCGTGATCACGTCGCGGTAGCGCGATTCGCTGCCGGGGTCCTGCAGTACGAAGCTGTCCAGCGCATAGCCGTGGCGCGTGGTCTGCACCTTGGCTTCCAGAATCGAAAACCCCAGCTTGCCGAAGAAGCCGGTGATGCGTGCGAAGAGATCTTTGCGGTCTGGCGTGTAAACCAGCACCTGAACGCCCTGATACTCGCTCGAGATGCGTGCTTTGACGATCGGGTCGCTGTCGTTCGGGCGGAAATACAGCTGACGCGTGTGCCATGCGATGTCTTCGGCCGAATTACGCATGAAGTAGACCGCATCCAGGCGCGACCACAGTTCGTCCTCCACGCCCGGACGCAGGCCGTGGTAACGCAGCAGGGCGCGCGCGTTCTCCTGGCGCTGATCCAGGCCCAGCGCCTGTTGCGGCGTGGCACCGCGCATCAGGCGTTGAGTGGCGAAGAACAGGTCTTCCAGCAGCTTGGCACGCCAGCCGTTCCATACCTTGGGGCTGGTGCCGCGGATGTCCGCATGCGTGATCAGGTACAGCGCGATCAAGCGTCGCTCGCTTCCGACGATGTCGGCGAAGCGCTTCACCACTTCGGGGTCGGTCGTGTCCTGCTTCTGTGCCACGTGCGACATCGTCAGGTGATGCTCGACCAGCCAGACGATAAGGTCGGTGTCTTCGGCGGACAGGCCATGTGCCTCGCAAAACGCGCGGGCGTCGCTCATGCCGAGCTTGGAGTGGTCGCCGCCGCGGCCCTTGGCAATGTCGTGGAACAGTGCGGCGATATACAGCAGCCAGTTGTTCTCGAAGCCCAGCATGAGGCGCGTCATCAGCGGGTATTCGTGCGCGTGCTTGCCCATGGCGAACTGCCGCACATTGCGCACCACCATCATGATGTGCTGGTCGACGGTGTACACGTGAAACAGGTCGTGCTGCATCTGGCACACGATCTTGTGCCAGGCGGGCAGGTAGCGGCCGAGAATGCCGTACTGGTTCATGCGCCGCAGCTCGTGCACGATGCCGCGCTTTTGCTGCAGGATCTGCAGGAAGAGCGCGCGGTTTTCGGGGTCGGCGCGAAACTTCGCGTTGATCAGGCGGCGGCTGCTCCACAGCAGGCGCAGCGTGCGCGCCGTCATGCCTTTGAGTTCGGGGCGTTGCTGCAGGATCAGAAAGCACTCGAGCAGAGCCGAGGGGCGCTCCTCAAAGACGTTCTCGTCGCGGATGTCGAGCAGGTCGCGGACGATCTGGAACTGGTCATTGACGATTTCTTCCGGGGCGACATTCTCCGGAAGAATCTCGTTGGCAAAGTTCTGCAGCAGGATGGTGTTGATCTGCGTGACCTTCTTGGCCGTCACGTAGTAGCGCTGCATCATCACTTCGGAAGCGCGTTTGGCGTTCGTGGCGGTGAAGCCCAGTGCGCTGGCGAGCCTTTCTTGATGGTCGAACAGCAGGCGGTCTTCGGCACGGTTGGCCAGGTAGTGCAGGCGAATGCGCACATGCTGCAAAAAGCGTTCGATGTGCCGCAGTTCGCCGGCCTCGGCGCCAGTGATCAGGCGTTTATGCGCGAGATCGCGCCAATTGCGCGCCAACCCTGCGGCGCGCGCGATCCAGCCGAGCATCTGCAGATCGCGCAGCCCGCCCGGGCTCTCCTTGCAGCTGGGTTCGAGCGAGTAGGGGGTGTCGTTGTGCCGCGCGTGGCGTTGCTGCTGCTCCACGAGCTTGGCGCGGAAGAACGCGCGCGGGTCGAGTTCCGAGCGGTAGCGTTTCTGGAAATCGGTGAAAAGCGTCGCGTTTCCCCCGATCAGGCGTGCCTCGAGCAGGTTGGTCTGCACCGTGATGTCGTCACGCGAAGCTTCCAGGCACTCGTCTACGGTGCGCACGCTCATGCCGATTTCCAGCCCCACGTCCCACAGCGCGCCAACGAGTGACGACAGTTGCGCCTCGAGGGCCTTGCTGGGGCTGTCGGCCAGCAACACCATCAGGTCGACGTCGGAGTAGGGGAACAACTCGCCGCGGCCGTAGCCACCGACCGCGACGATGGCCACGTCTTGCGGCACGTGGCACAGCGCGCACAGGTCGAGGATGGTCTGGTCGACCAGGCGTGCGCGGCCGCGTAGCAGTTTGCTGCCCGAAGGTTCGGCCTCGTATTCGGCCCGCAGCCTTTTCGACTCGTCTACGAGACGGGAGCGCAGATTGGAAAGTTGGCTCTGGAACGGGTCGGTGGCGACGGCTTCGGGCATGGGCTCAGGCGGCGATCTTGGGGTCGATGATGGCAGGCGGTTGAGGGCAGCCATCGGAGGTGGTGAGGATGTCGTAGCCGGTTTCCGTCACCAGCACGGTGTGCTCCCACTGCGCCGAGAGGCTGCGATCCTTGGTGATGATGGTCCAGCCGTCGGGCAGTTCGGAAATGGCCGCCTTGCCGGCATTGATCATCGGTTCGACCGTGAAGATCATGCCGGCCTTCAGCTCCAGCCCGGTGCCGGGGCGGCCGTAATGCAGAATCTGCGGGTCTTCGTGGAAGGTCGAGCCGATGCCGTGACCGCAGAATTCGCGCACCACCGAAAAGCCGTTGCCCTCGGCATGCTTCTGGATGGCGTGACCGATGTCGCCCAGGCGAGCGCCCGGGCGAATCTGCGCAATGCCCAGCCACATGCATTCGAAGGTGATGTGGCACAGGCGGCGTGCCTGGATGCTTCCGGCTTCTTCGCCGCCGACGATGAACATGCGGCTGGTGTCGCCGTGAAAGCCGTCCTTGATGACGGTTACGTCGATATTGACGATGTCGCCCTTTTTCAGTGCCTTGTCGCCCGGGATGCCGTGGCACACCTGGTGATTCACCGACGTGCAGACCGACTTCGGAAACGGCGTGTAGCCCGGCGGGCAATAATTCAGCGGGGCCGGGATGGTGCCCTGCACGTTCACCATGTATTCATGGCACAGCCGGTCGAGCTCGGCCGTGGTGATGCCCGGTTGCACGTGCGGAGTGATGTAGTCGAGTACTTCAGAGCCGAGCCGGCCGGCCACGCGCATCTTCTCGATTTCTTCCGGGCTTTTGATCTTGACGCTCATTCGGGGGAGTCCGTTGCGCAAGGCGCCGGATGCGCGCCTCACATATATAAGAGGTGCCGCGCAGCACCCGACGGAAGTCGATGCGCGCGCACTGGTTCTGGGGAATTGCTTAAGGTTGACAGGCTAGCGCATGCGCGTCTGACGGGCAATTGCGGCTGTATCGGTGTGCGTTTGCTTGTTGAGCCCGCTTGGGGTTTGCCGCTATAATCGCAGGCTTGATCGCATGTCGCGGTCAAAAATCCGCACGCTCGGCGTGACACCTGTGGGGTCCGTTCAATCCGTTAGATTCGGAATGGCGGTGCAAAGGTTGTCGATTACAGCGCAGGGCGGAGGCAAAACCCTTTATTGGAGCAGTAAATGTCTAACGTAACGATGCGTCAGATGCTCGAGGCGGGCGTCCACTTTGGCCACCAGACCCGTTTCTGGAACCCGAAAATGGCTTCCTACATTTTCGGTCAGCGCAACAAGATTCACATCGTCAACCTCGAAAAGACGATGGTCAAGTACAACGAAGCCATGGCCTTCGTGCGCAAGCTTTCGTCCAACCGCGGCACCATCCTGTTCGTCGGCACCAAGCGTCAGGCGCGTGAAATCGTGGCCGAAGAAGCCGGCCGCGCAGGCATGCCCTTCGTCGATGAGCGTTGGCTCGGCGGCATGCTGACCAACTTCAAGACGGTCAAGCAGTCGATCAAGCGCCTGAAAGACATGGAAGCTCAGCTCGAAGAAGGTACGACGGCCAAGGTTTCCAAGAAAGAAGCCCTGATGGCCAGCCGCGAGCTCGCCAAGCTGCAGACCAGCATCGGCGGTATCAAGGACATGAACGGCTTGCCTGACGCGCTGTTCGTGATCGACGTTGGCTACCACAAGATCGCTGTGGCGGAAGCTCAGAAGCTCGGCATTCCGGTCATCGCCGTGGTGGATACCAACCACTCGCCGGACGGCATCGATTACGTGATCCCGGGTAACGACGACTCCTCCCGCGCCATCCGCCTGTACGCTCGCGGTGCGGCCGATGCCGTGCTGGAAGGCCGTAACATGGCCCTGCAGGACATCGTTGCTGCCGGCGAAGACGATTTCGTCGAAGTCGAAGAGGAAGCAGCTTCCAACGAGGAAGCTTGATCAAACGGGGCGGCGCAAGCCGCCCCGGTGTTTTGCGGGTGTAGCACGACCCGTTTCCCACAGAATTTCAGAATTTCAGGAGTCAGCATGGCGGACATTACCGCAGGCATGGTCAAAGAACTGCGCGAAAAGACCGACGCACCGATGATGGAATGCAAGAAGGCTCTCACCGAGGCCGCTGGCGATATGGCCAAGGCTGAAGAGATCCTGCGCGTGAAGCTCGGCAACAAGGCCAGCAAGGCCGCTTCGCGTGTCGCGGCTGAAGGCGTTGTCGCCATTTACATCAGCGCTGACGGCAAGCTGGGCAGCATCCTCGAGATCAACTCCGAGACCGACTTCGTTGCCAAGAACGACGAATTCCTCAAGCTCGCCGACGACTGCGCCAAGCTCGTTGCCGAGAAGAACCCGGCCGACGTGGCTGCCCTGTCGGCGCTGCCGCTCGACGGCGGCACGGTCGAGTCGGTGCGCACCGCTCTGGTCGGCAAGATCGGCGAGAACATGTCGCTGCGTCGCTTCGCCCGCATCGAAGCCAAAGGTGCGCTGCAGTCGTACATCCACGGTGGTTCCAAGATCGGCGTGCTGATCGATCTCGTCGGCGGTGACGAACAGCTCGGCAAGGATCTGGCGATGCACATCGCTGCCTCCAAGCCCAAGGCCCTCGACGCTTCCGGTGTTTCCAGCGAGCTGCTCGACACCGAGCGCCGTATCGCCATCGAGAAAGCGCGTGAATCCGGCAAGCCGGAAGCCATGCTCGACAAGATCGCCGAAGGCACGGTGCAGAAGTACCTGAAAGACGTGACCTTGCTGGGCCAGGTCTTCGTCAAGGCGGAAGACGGCAAGCAGACCATCGAGCAACTGCTCAAAGCGCGTGGCGCCAGCGTTGCCGGCTTCCAGCTGTTCCTCGTGGGTGAGGGCATCGAGAAGCAGGTCACCGACTTTGCAGCCGAAGTGGCAGCCCAAGCCGCTGCTGCGCAGAAGTAAGAGGTCGGCAATGAGTGTCGCCGCCTACAAACGCATCATGCTGAAGCTGTCCGGTGAGGCCCTCATGGGGGACGACCCGTACGGCATCAACGACGACGTTGTGTCACGCATCGTTTCCGAAATCGGGGAGGTTGTTGCACTGGGCGTTCAAGTGGGTGTGGTTATTGGCGGCGGCAACATTTTCCGAGGCATGAAAGGCGCGGCGGCGGGCATGGACCGCGCCACGGCCGATTACATGGGTATGCTGGCCACCGTGATGAACGCCATGGCGCTGGCCGACGCAATGGGCCGCGCAGGCTTGTCCGCACGGGTGCAGTCGGCTTTGCGCATCGACCAGGTGGTTGAGCCGTACATTCGCGGTCGTGCCATTCGCCATCTGGAAGAGGGCCGCATCGTGATTTTCGCGGCCGGCACCGGCAACCCCTTCTTTACCACCGACACGGCAGCCGCACTGCGCGGGTCGGAAATGGCAGCGCAGATCGTGCTGAAGGCAACCAAGGTCGACGGCATCTACACTGCCGACCCCAAGAAGTTTCCCGACGCCAAGCGCTTCCACCGCATCAGCTTCGACGAGGCCATCGGCCGCAATCTCGAAGTGCTCGACTCGACGGCCTTTGCCCTGTGCCGCGACCAGAAGCTGCCGATCAACGTGTTCTCGATCTTCAAGCCGGGTGCGCTCAAGCGCGTCGTGACCGGTGAGGACGAGGGTACGCTCGTTCATTCCTGAGGATTCGACGATGGTCTCCGATCTGAACAAGAACGCCGAGCAGAAAATGCAGAAGTCCATTGAGGTCCTGAAATCGGACCTCGCCAAGGTGCGCACGGGCCGTGCACACACCGGGCTTCTGGACCACATCATGGTCGACTATTACGGCAGCATGGTGCCGGTCAACCAGGTCGCCAACATCACCTTGGTGGATTCGCGCACCATCGGCGTCCAGCCTTGGGAAAAGGGCATGGCGCAGAAGGTCGAGAAAGCCATTCGCGATTCCGACCTGGGGCTCAATCCGGCGGCTCAAGGCGAGATGATCCGCGTGCCGATGCCCGCACTGACGGAAGAGCGCCGCAAGGAGCTGATCAAGGTCGTGCGCAACGAAGGCGAGGCGGCCAAAGTGGCCATCCGCAATCTGCGTCGCGACGCCAATCAGAGCCTCAAGGATGGCGTCAAGGAGAAGGAAATCTCCGAGGACGACGAGCGCCGTGGTCAGGATGCAATCCAGAAGCTGACCGACAAATACGTCGCCGAGATCGACAAGCTGCTCGCCGAGAAAGAGCAAGAGCTGATGCAGATCTGAGCCTCGCCTGCGCAACGCAACGACGAGGGCTACACGATGGCGCAAGCCACGTTTTCAAGTTCCACACGCGAGATACCTGAGGTCGGCTCCGTGCCGACCCATCTCGCGGTCATCATGGATGGCAACGGCCGCTGGGCACGTCGCCGTTATCTTCCGCGCATTGCAGGGCATCGCCGCGGCGTTGAGGCCGTTCGTACGGTGATTCGCACCTGCATGGAGCGCGGCGTTTCGTATCTCACCTTGTTCGCGTTCAGTTCCGAGAACTGGCGTCGTCCTGCGGACGAGGTTTCCTTTCTGATGCAGTTGTTCATGCGCGCCCTGAAGAACGAGGTGCGACGCCTGCATGAGAACGGCGTGCGCTTCCGTGTGGTGGGTGATCTGTCGCGTTTCGACGCTTCCATCATCGAACTGATTCGCGAAGCCGAGGCGCTCACGAAAGACAACGAGCGCCTGACGCTCACGGTGGCCGCCAACTACGGCGGGCGTTGGGACATCACCGAGGCGCTCAATGCGCTGGTGATGAAGCACCCCGGCCGCAGCGATTTCACCGAGCAGGAATTGAGTGCCGAGCTGGCGATGAGCTACGCGCCCGAGCCTGATCTCTTCATCCGTACCGGCGGAGAGCAGCGGATTTCCAATTTCCTGCTGTGGCAGCTCGCCTACACTGAGCTGTATTTCACCGACACCCTGTGGCCGGACTTCGATGAGTTCGCGCTGAACAAGGCGTTCGAATCGTATCGTTCGCGTGAGCGCCGTTTCGGCCGCACGAGCGAACAACTTGCGGATGGCGATGCTTAAGCAGCGAGTACTCACTGCAATCGTTCTGATTGCCGGTTTCCTGGGCGCGCTGTTTTTCAGCCCGGATGTCTTCTGGTTGCTGTTGATTGCCGCCGTGGCCGGCGTGGCGGCCTGGGAATGGGCTGGCCTCGTGCGCATGGCGCCTTCGTTCCGGGCGTTTTTCGTGCCGGCCACCACAGTTGCGTCCGCCTTGCTCGGGTATCTTGCGACGAGTGACAGTGGCTGCTATTCGACAGTCGTACTGTATGTCACGGGCTTGTTGTTCTGGGCATTGGTCGTGCCCGCCTGGTTCCGTTTTCGCTGGACACCCGGCCCGCCGGCGGGGCTGATCACCGGCTGGGTCGTGCTGCTGCCGGTGGCCGTGGCGCTGGTGCACTTGAGAGCCGTTAGCGTCTGGTTGTTGCTCATCGTCATGGCGCTGGTGTGGGTGGCCGACATTGCCGCCTATTTCGCCGGCAAGTCATTCGGCAAGGTCAAGCTGGCGCCGACCATCAGCCCGGGCAAGACGCGTGAAGGTGCCTATGGTGCGTTCATCGGCGTGTTCGTCTGTGGCTTGATCCTGTCCCTGATGACCGACGGCGGCGCCGACGGCATCTCTTCTTTCGGGCTGGTTGTTCTGCTGCCGATCTTCACCGCGCTGAGCATCGAAGGCGATCTGTTCGAGTCTCTGCTCAAGCGTCAGGCAGGCCTGAAAGACAGCGGCACGCTGTTGCCCGGTCACGGCGGGGTGCTCGATCGTATCGACAGCCTGACATCCACCATGCCGCTGGCCGGCCTGATTGCCCTCCTGGCCGGGTGGTGAGATGAGCGAGTCGGTCGTGCAGAATGTGGTCGTGCTCGGGGCCACCGGGTCGATCGGTGTGAGCACGCTGGACGTCGTGGCACGTCATCCGCAGCGCTTTCGCGTGTTTGCGCTCACCGCGCATCGCCAGATTGATCGCCTGTACGAGCAATGTCTCGAGTTTTCCCCCAGTTACGCGGTAGTCGACCGTGCAGATGACGCGCATTCCTTGTCGATGCGTTTGCGTGCGGCTGGGTGCCGGGCCGAAGTGCTGCATGGCGAGGCGGCGCTGTCACAGGTCGCGGGCCATGCCGACGCTGATGTGGTCATGGCTGCCATCGTGGGAGCAGCCGGGCTGGCGCCAACGCTTGCTGCGGCACGCGCCGGCAAGCGGGTGCTGCTCGCCAACAAGGAAGCGCTGGTGCTTGGCGGCGCCATGTTCATGCAGGCCGTGCGTGAAGGCGGGGCGACGCTGCTGCCCATCGACAGCGAGCACAATGCGGTGTTTCAAGCCTTGCCGGAGTCTTACCGCAATTTGGACGGGGCAGGGGTGCGGCGCATCCTGCTGACGGCTTCGGGCGGACCCTTCCGGGATGTTCCAGTGAGCGAGCTCGATGCCGTGACGCCCGAGCAGGCCTGTGCCCACCCCAATTGGGTGATGGGGCGGAAGATCTCGGTGGATTCGGCCACGATGATGAACAAGGGGCTCGAGGTGATCGAGGCTCACTGGCTGTTTTCGGCCCCGGCCGAGCGCATCGAAGTGGTGGTTCATCCGCAGAGCGTGATCCATTCGATGGTCGAATACGTGGATGGCTCGGTGGTCGCTCAGCTCGGAAACCCGGACATGCGCACGCCCATCGCGCATGCCTTGGGCTTCCCGGAGCGAATCGAAGCAGGCGTGAGCAGCCTCGACTTGTTCCGTATCGGTCAGCTGACCTTCCAGGAACCCGATCTGGAGCGTTTTCCGTGCCTCGGGCTGGCGTACGATGTGCTGCGCGCGGGAGGTTGCGGGGCTGCGGTGTTGAATGCAGCCAACGAAGAGGCCGTGGCGGCGTTCCTGGCCGGTCGTCTGCCCTTCAGGGCGATCTGTGCGGTGATCGCCGACACGCTGGAACGCGCCGGTGCGCTCCCGGTCGAATCGATCGATTCGATTCTGGACACCGACCGACGTGCGCGCGAGATCGCGCACGAGTTTATTGCGGCCCGCCAACGTAGATGAACCTTCTCGAATACATCATTCCCTTCGTCATCGCGCTCGGCGTGCTGATCTTCATTCACGAGTTGGGCCACTATCTTGTGGCGCGCTGGTGCGGCGTAAAGGTCTTGCGGTTCTCTGTCGGCTTCGGTCGGCCGCTGCTCAAGTGGTCCGTGGGGCGTGATCGCACCGAATGGGTGCTGGCTGCCTTCCCGCTGGGGGGCTACGTGAAGATGCTGGACGAGCGTGAAGGCGACGTTGCCGAGAGCGATCTGCCGCGTTCATTCAATCGCCAATCGGTGTGGCGTCGTTTCGCCATCGTCTCCGCCGGGCCGCTCGCCAATTTCCTGCTTGCGATCGTTCTGTACTGGGGGCTGTTCGCCTCCGGTACGGAAGAGCTGCGCCCGCGTGTTGCGCTGGTGGAGGCTACGGATTCCATCGCGGCGCAAGCCGGCGTGCGCGAGGGCGATACCGTAATGTCCATCGACGGGGCCGGCGTTCGGAGTTGGTCCGACCTGCGTTGGCACATGCTGCGGGCCGTGCTCGATGGCCGCGAGGCGGATGTCGTGGTGCGCGGCGAGAGTGGCGGGGTGAATCACTTGACCCTCGATTTTCGCGGTGTCAGCGTGGATGACTCGGACGAAGATCTGATCGCCAGGGTGGGCCTCAGGCCGTGGCGTCCGGTGATTCCCCCGGTGGTGGGGAATGTGCTCGACAACAGCGCCGCGGCGCGCGCCGGGGTGCAGCCCGGTGACCGTTTCGTGGAGCTGAACGGAATCCCCCTCGAATCGTGGGATGAACTGGTGGCGACCGTGAGCGATCGTGCCGGCGTCTCCATGCCGGCTGTGATCGTGCGTGACGATGCGCGCATCACGCTGTCGCTCGTGCCAGACGAAAATCAGGTGGATGGCCGCACGGTGGGGCGCATTGGTGTGTCTGCCTCCGATGTGCCGGGGTTGCGTGATCAGATGTTCACGGTGGTGCGTTACGGGCCGCTCGAAGGGCTTCAGCGAGCAGCCGTCAAAACCTGGGACACCAGCGTGCTGACGCTGAAGATGATCGGGCGGATGCTCATCGGTGAAGTCTCGTGGAAGAATCTCTCCGGACCTGTCACGATCGCCGATTATGCGGGGCAAACAGCCAAGCTTGGTCTGGCTCACTACCTCGGGTTCATGGCCTTGATCAGCATCAGTCTGGGGGTGCTCAACCTGCTGCCCATTCCGGTGCTGGATGGCGGGCATTTACTGTATTATGTGGTGGAAATTCTGAAGGGTAGCCCGGTGTCCGAGCGAGTCATGCAGCTTGGCCAACAGTTTGGTCTGATCGTGCTGGCGACGCTCATGGTGTTTGCCTTTTACAACGACATCATGCGGCTGATTCCCGGTTGAGAGCGTAATGAGATTGAAACTATTGAGCGGGCTGGTGGCAGCCCTTTTTGTTGCCAGCCCGGCGATGGCCTTTGACGCGTTCACGGTCAAGGACATTCGTGTCGAGGGTATCCAGCGTACCGAAGCCGGCACGGTATTCAACTACCTGCCGGTGCGGGTGGGTGACACCTTCACCGAAGAGCAGGCTTCCAGCGCGATTCGCGATCTTTTCGCGACCGGTTTCTTCAGTGACGTACGCATCGACGTTGAAGACGACGTCATCGTCGTGCTCGTCGATGAACGCCCGGCCATCGCCGACATCACCTTCGTCGGCGTCAAGGAATTCGACAGCAAGGCGCTCAAGGACAGCCTGCGTGCCATCGGTCTGGCTGAAGCGCGCACCTTCGATCGTTCCTTGCTGGAGCGGGCCGAGCAAGAGCTCAAGCGCCAGTACCTCGGGCGTGGCAAGTACTCTGCTGAAGTCGTGACCACGGTGACGCCGCTGGAGCGCAACCGCGTCGGCATCAACTTCACCGTGACCGAAGGGCAGGTCGCCAAGATTCGCCAGATCAGCATCATCGGCAACGAGAAGTTCAAGGAGAAAGAGCTTCTCGGAGTCTTTCAGTCACGCACTCCGGGCTGGCTGACGTGGTACACCAAGAATGACCAGTATTCGCGCCAGAAGCTCTCTGCCGACCTTGAGAATCTGCGCTCGTTCTATCTGGATCAGGGCTACCTCGATTTCAACATCGATTCCACGCAGGTTTCGATCACGCCGGACAAGCGCGACATCTACATCACTGTGAACCTCACCGAGGGTGAGCGCTATACGGTGTCCGGCATGAGCTTCGCCGGTGATCTCATCGTGCCGGAAGAGGAATACCTCAAGCTCGCAACCTTGCGACCGGGCGACATCTTCTCGCGCGCCAAGCTGACCGAGACCACCGACGCGGTAACCAACCGTCTGGGCAACGAAGGCTATGCCTTCGCCAACGTCAACGCCGCTCCGGAAGTCGATGCCGAGAAGCGTGAGGTGGCTTTTACCATTTTCGTGGATCCGGGCCGGCGGGTGTATGTGCGCCGCCTCAACGTGGGCGGCAACGTGCGCACCCGCGACGAGGTTGTGCGCCGTGAAGTCACCCAGATGGAAGGCGCGTGGTACGACGCTGAATTGATCCGTCGTTCGCGCACTCGCGTCGAGCGCCTGGGCTACTTCGACGAAGTGCTGATCCAGACACCGGCTGTGCCGGGTTCTACCGATCAAATCGACGTGAACGTGAACGTGAAAGAACGTCCCACCGGCAACCTCGCGCTGGGTCTGGGCTTCTCCAGCTCGGAAAGCATCGTGCTGTCAGGGTCCGTTTCGCAGGACAACCTGTTCGGTTCGGGCAAGTCGCTTGGTGTCGGCCTGAACACGTCGCGTTCGGGTCGTACGGTCTCCCTGTCATTCACCGACCCGTATTTCACGGTGGACGGCATGAGCCTTGGCTACGACGTCTATCGCCGCACGTATGATCCGTCGCGCACCACCAGCATCGCGCGCTACAAGTCGGTGGCAACGGGCGCGGGTATCCGCCTCGGCTATCCGATCGGCGAAGACGACCGCATCAACTTCGGCCTGGCGGTTGATCGCACCGAAATCACGACCTTCTCGAACAGTCCGGATCTGTACAAGGATTTCTGCCGCGATTTCGGTTGCTCCGGCCCGGCTGGCGTCGGCACAGTAGAGGTCGACAGCCTGTTGTTTACCGCTGGTTGGTCAAGCGACACGCGTGACAGCTTCATCTACCCGCGTGCCGGCACTTTCCAGCGTGTGGGGTTCGAAACGGCCATTCCGCCGGGCGAACTGCGTTATTCTCGCCTGAACTATCAGTATCAGTATTGGCTTCCGATCCGTTCCAGCGAAGCGCTGATGCTGAACATGGATGTTGGCATTGCCGAAGGCTGGGGCGGCAAGCCGGTGCCGTTCTACAAGAACTTCTATGCGGGCGGTATCGGCTCGGTACGTGGCTTCGAGCAGAGCTCGATCGGCCCGCGGACCACCGACGATGATCCGATCGGTGGCACGCGCATGCTCGTGGCCAACACCGAGTACTATTTCCCGTTGCCCGGTTCCGGGCTGGATCGTTCATTCCGGGCATCGGTGTTCTTCGACGCCGGTTACATTTGGGATGAGGACACCAGTTTCGAGTTCAAGGACATGCGCTACAGTACCGGCGTGGCGTTTTCGTGGTCTTCTCCGCTGGGGCCACTGAAGTTCAGTCTTGGTTTCCCGATCAAGAAGCAGTCGGTGGACGAAGTTGAGCGGTTCCAGTTCCAGTTTGGTTCGGTGTTCTGAGCGCCGAGTGGCGGCATCCCGGAGGTTTTAAGTGAAATTCAAGGTAATTCCCGTTGTTCTGGTAGCGCTCGCAAGTGCATTCCCGTTGGCTGCTGCTGCGCAGGCGAAAATCGGTTTTGTCGATTCCGATCGCCTCATGCGTGAAGCGGCTCCGGCGGTCCGCGCGCAACAGCGGTTGGAGAAAGAGTTCGAGCAGCGTGATCAAGAGCTGCAGCGTCTGGCGCGCGAGCTGCAAACGCTGCAGGAAGATCTGGAGCGTAATGCCCTGACCATGGGCGAGTCGCAGCGTCGTGACAAAGAGCGTTCGTTCAACGACATGAACCGCGAGTTCCAGCGCAAGCAGCGTGAGTTCCGAGAGGATCTCAATCAGCGCCGCAACGAAGAGCTGGCTGCTGTGCTCGATCGTGCCAATGCTGCGATCAAGCAGGTTGCCGAAGCCGAGAAGTTCGATGTCGTGCTGCAGGAAGCCGTTTACGCCAGCCCGAAGGTCGATATCACCGAGAAAGTCATCAAGGCTCTCGCGAACGGCCGGTGATGGCGGCCGTATGTTCACGCTTGACCAGATCATCGCCCGCTTCGGCGGAGAACTTGAAGGAGACGGCTCGACACTGATCGAGCGCGTCGCCACGCTCGAGAATGCCGATGCGGGCAGCATTGGCTTTCTCGCGAATCCCAAGTACGCATCACAACTCGCTTCATGCAATGCCTCCGCGGTTATTCTCGCGCCGGCCGCGCGCGAACGCACCGAGTTGCCGCGCATCGTCACGCCCGATCCGTACGTGTATTTCGCACGGGTTTCGCAATTGCTCAATCCGCCACGACTGCCAGCGGCCGGGGTGGCGGCCTCGGCGGTGGTCGAATCAGAGGTGCCGGATTCGGTCAGCATCGCTGCGGGTGCAGTTGTAGGAAAGGGCGTTTCGCTGGGTGAAGGCGTCGTGATCGGCGCGGGCTGTCACGTGGGTGACGGCGTGCAGATCGGCGACGGCACGGTGCTCTACGCCAATGTCAACATCTACCACGACTGCGTGGTGGGGCAGCGCTGCATCCTCCACTCCGGTGTGGTGATCGGTGCGGACGGTTTCGGTTTCGCGCGCGAGCGCGACAGTAGCTGGGTCAAGATTCCGCAGATCGGGCGGGTGCTGATCGGTGATGACGTCGAGATTGGCGCCAACACCACGGTTGACCGCGGCGCCATGGGCGACACGGTGATCGGCAACGACGTGAAGCTCGACAACCTGGTGCAGATCGCCCACAACGTGCGCATTGGCGACCACACGGTGTTTGCTGGCTGCGCGGGTGTGGCGGGCAGCACGACCATCGGCAAGCGTTGCCTGATCGGCGGGCAGGCAGGTATCTCGGGCCACCTCGAGATCGCCGACGATGTCGTGATTTCAGCTTGGACGCTGGTCGGAAAGTCGGTGCGCGAGCCTGGTGTGTATACCGCGACCTTGCCGCTCCAACAGCATGGCGATTGGGTGCGCAATTTCGCGCATCTGCGTCACCTCGACAATCTTGCGGATAAAGTACGCCGCCTTGAAAAACTCCTTGCCGAGCGTTCGGACACCTGAAGCCATGATGGACATCAACGAAATTCTGGAATACCTGCCGCACCGCTATCCCTTCCTGTTGGTGGATCGCGTGCTGGAAATTCATGACGGCAAGCGCATTCTCGCGCTGAAGAACGTGACGATGAACGAGCCGTTCTTTCCGGGGCATTTCCCGAACCATCCGGTCATGCCGGGGGTGTTGGTCATCGAAGCCATGGCGCAGGCTGCAGCGCTGCTGTCGTTCAAGAGCCTGGGCGTGAAGCCGGACGAAAACTCCGTGGTGCTGTTCGCCGGCATCGATGCCGTGCGTTTCAAGCGTCAGGTGGTTCCGGGCGATCAACTGATTTTCGATGTCGAGACGCTGCAGAGCAAACGCAACATCTACAAATACAAGGGTGTCGCCCGCGTCGACGGCCAGATTGCGGCTGAAGCCGAGTTGATGTGTGCGATCAAGACCAAGTGATGATTCATCCTACTGCCATCGTTCATCCGGGCGCCAAGCTCGGGGCCGACGTTCAGATCGGCGCGTATTCGATCATCGGTGAGCACGTCGAGATCGGTGATCGCACGCGTGTCGGGCCGCATGTGGTGATCGAAGGGCGCACACGCATCGGCTGCGACAACGAGATTTTCCAGTTCTGCTCGCTTGGCGCCGCGCCGCAGGACAAGAAGTACGACGACGAGCCGACGCGGCTCGAAATTGGTGATCGCAACACCATTCGCGAATTCTGCTCGTTCAACGTGGGCACCGCGCAGGATGCCGGTGCGACCCGCGTGGGCAGCGACAACTGGATCATGGCCTACGTGCATATCGCGCATGACTGCGTGGTGGGCGACCGCACCATCTTCGCCAACAACGCTACGCTGGCCGGCCACGTGCACGTTGGCGATTGGGCCATTCTGGGCGGCTTCACGGGCGTGCATCAGTTCGTTCGTGTGGGTGCGCACAGCTTCTGCGGCGTGGGCACGGTATTGCTGCAGGATTTGCCACCGTTCGTGACGGTGGCCGGCAATCCGGCCAAGCCGCATGGCATCAACAGCGAAGGGCTGCGCCGCCGTGGTTACAGTGCCGAAGGCATTGCCGCCATCAAGCGTGCGTATCGCGCGCTGTACCGTTCCGGCATGAGTCTGGACGAGGCACGTCAGGCCATCGCAGAGATCGCTGCCGGTGCCGCTGAGGTCGTGCCGTTCCAGGAATTCATCGCGACTTCTTCACGCGGCATCGTCCGCTGAAATCATGCCCAAGCGCATTGCGATGGTCGCCGGAGAGGCCTCCGGCGACCTTCTTGCCAGTCACCTGATTCGCGCCCTGCGGGCACGTTACCCCGACGCCGAGTTCTTCGGCATCGGTGGTCCCTTGATGCAACGCGAAGGTTTCGAGGCATTGGTTTCGTGCGAGCGTCTTGCGGTGCATGGCTACGTTGATGCCTTGCGGCGCTACCGCGAGTTGTCGGGCATTCGTCGTGGTCTTCTGGCTCGCATTCTGGCCGAGCGGCCGGATGCGTTCATCGGCGTGGATGCACCTGATTTCAACCTGTGGTTGGAGCGCCGCGTGCGCGAGGCCGGCATGCCGGCCATTCATTTTGTCGGCCCGTCGATCTGGGCATGGCGCGGCGGGCGCATACGCGGCATCGCGCGTTCGGTGTCGCACATGCTGTGCCTGTTTCCGTTCGAGCCGGTTCTGTACGAGCGTGCAGGGGTGCCGGTGAGTTTCGTCGGGCACCCGCTGGCCGATGTATTCCCGGTGGAGCCGGACAAGGCGGGCATGCGCGAGCGGCTGGTGCTTCGGCCCGACGCCACCGTGATTGCCATGTTGCCCGGCAGCCGTGAGTCGGAGGTGCGCAATCTCGCGCCGCTTTACGTCGAAACCGCGAAGCTGCTTGCCGAGCGTCATCCGGATGCGGTTTTTCTCGTGCCCTTGGCCACGCGCGCCACACGCGAGATTTTCGAGCAGGCCGTGCGTGAGGCCGATGCCGGTGAACTGCGGTTGCGCATCCTGTTCGGGCACGCTGTCGATGCCATGACGGCGGCGGATGTGGTGCTGGTGGCGAGCGGCACGGCAAGCCTCGAGGCCGCGCTGCTCAAGCGGCCCATGGCAATCTGCTACCGCATCGGCAAGTGGCAGTACCGCCTGATGAAGCGCATGGCCTACCTGCCATGGATCGGCTTGCCCAACATCCTGTTCAACGAAACTGTGGTGCCTGAGTTAATTCAGGATGCTGCCACGCCGCAGGCAATGGCGGATGCGCTGGATGGCTGGCTGAATGACCCGGAGGCGTGTGCCCGATTGGCCGAACGCTTTACCGAGTTGCATCTTGAGTTGCGTCAGGATACGGCCAGCCGTGCGGCCGAGGCGATTGCGCCTTACCTCGATGGCGTCGAGGCCGCGCGGTGAGCTTGCTGGTTTGCGGCGTCGATGAGGCGGGCAGGGGGCCGTTATGCGGAACGGTGGTGGCTGCGGCCGTCGTTCTCGACCCCGCGCGCCCGATTGCCGGCTTGAACGACTCCAAGAAGCTCTCGGCCAAGCGTCGCGAACGCCTGGCCGAGGAGATTCGTGCCAAGGCTCTGGCGTGGGCCGTGGCGGAAGCCAGCGTCGAAGAGATCGATCGCCTGAACATCCTGCATGCTTCGATGCTGGCCATGTCGCGCGCCGTCGCGGCGCTCTCGATGCAGCCCGACATCGTCAAGGTGGATGGCAATCGTTGCCCTGACGTGAGCCTGCCGTGCGAAGCCATCGTCGGTGGGGATGCGCTGGTGATGGAGATATCCGCGGCGTCGATTCTCGCCAAGACCGTGCGCGACGCGTCGATGGTCGAGCTGGATCGCGCGTATCCGGCGTACGGTTTCGCGCGCCACAAGGGCTATCCTGTACCCGAACATCTCGCGGCATTGCGCGCTCACGGCGTGCTTGCATGCCACCGCAAAAGCTTTGGTCCGGTGCGCGAGCTGATCGCGCAGGCCACCTTGTTCGGAGATTGATATGAGTCAGCACTTCGGTCTGTTCGCCCATTTGATCGGTGTCGTCATCTGGGTGGGCGGCATGGCCCTGTTGTATTTCTGTTTGCGCCCGGCTGCAGTGGCGCTACCGCCTGCTCAGCGGCTGCCCTTGTGGGTCGGCGTCTTGTCGCGCTTCTTTCCTCTGGTGTGGGCGTGCATCGTGGTGATCTTGTTGAGCGGCTTCGGCAAGTTGGGTGTTGTCGGTTTCGGCAATGCACCGACGGCATGGCACGTCATGATGCTGCTCGGGCTGGTCATGGTGGCCGTGTTCGTGTCGATCTGGTTCGGCCCGTGGCCTGCGCTCAAGCGCGCCGTCGCCGTGGAAGACTGGGCCAACGGCGCTGCAGCGCTCGGACGCATTCGCCATCGCGTAGCCGTCAACCTGGTGTTGGCGCTGCTCACCATCGCCACAGCAACGCTCGGGTTGGCGCTGTTTTGAAGCACATCACTTCACGCGATAACCCGCTCGTCAAACGCCTCCGGGCGCTGGCCGATTCGCCGCGTGAGCGGCGCGATAGTGGTCAGACCGTGCTCGACGGCGCGCATCTGGTGGAAGCGGCGCTGTCCGCGGGCGTGCTGCTGCAGCAGTTGGCGGTGAGCGAGTCGGGCATGGCGCGCACCGAGATCATCGCCTTGATCGATGCTTGCGAAGACGTGTCCACCTGTCTGTTGCCCGATGCGATCTTTGCCCAGGTCAGCCCGGTCGAGACGCCCTCGGGCTTGCTTGCGGTCATCGATACGCCGGCTCAGCCGGCGGCACCGCTGAGCGACACTCTGGTGGTGCTTGACGGTGTGCAGGATCCGGGCAATCTCGGCACCATTTTGCGCACGGCGGCCGCGGCTGGAGTGAAAGACGTGTTGCTCGGCCACGGGTGCGCGCAAGCATGGTCGCCGCGTGTGCTGCGGGCCGGCATGGGCGGGCATTTCCGTTTGCGCATTCGTGAGCGGGTGGATATTCCCGTCGTGCTGGGCGGCTTCTCCGGTGCCATCGTGGCGACGCTGCCGGAAGCTGCGACGCCCTCTTTGTACGCGCAAGACCTTTCCGGCCCGGTGGCGTGGCTATTTGGCGCCGAAGGCGCAGGGCTGTCAGAGGCCGTCGCCTCTCTGGCAACACACGGCGTGCGCATTCCCATGCCGGGTGTGGTCGAGTCGCTGAATGTCGGTGCCGCGGTAGCGGTGTGCCTGTTCGAGCAGGTGCGCCAGCGGGCAGTGAAGGCCTAGCCGACCTCGATTTCAGCGGTAGTGTCGCCGTAGGGGATGACGGCGAGCAGCGGTGCATCGATACGCTGCTTGAGGCTGGCAAGGTTGTCTTCCAGGCGGAGCATGGCCGGGTCGATGCAGTTGGCTATCCAGCCGGCCAGGTGCAGGCCGCGCGAGCGCAAGGCGGCTACGGTCAGCAAGGCGTGATTGATGCAGCCCAGGCGCATTCCCACCACCAGAATCACCGGCAAGTCCAGCGCCAGCGCCAGATCGGCGTAATCGCGCTCGGCATCCAGCGGCACCATCAAACCGCCCGCGCCCTCCACGAAAACGCAATCGGCTTGCGAGCGCAGTTGCTGCAGTGCGCTGGCGATGTGCTCGAAGGAGAAGCTGATGCCTTCATCGCCGGCCGCCAGGTGCGGGGCAATCGGTGCTTGCAGGCAATACGGCGTGATCAGGGCTTCGGCTGCGCGAACGTTTGCCGCGGCGATCAGTTGCGCAGTGTCTTCGTTGATCATGCGGCCGTCGATCAGGTCGGCGCCTGCGGCCACAGGCTTCATGCCGATGGCCCGCAGCCCTCGTGCTGCCGCGCCGCGCAGCAGGGCGCACGTCACGAAAGTCTTGCCAATGCCGGTGTCGGTACCGGTGACGAACCACGCTTTGGTCACGCCAGCAGCCTCAGAGGGCACAGCTGCGGGTATGCAGTTCATGACCCCAGAACGAGTCCCGCGGCGCACGCCAGACCGCCTGATGCAGCCATTGCAGGGATTCGCGATCATGCGCCAGCAGCGAGAGCTGCTTGGGTGTCAACGCGCCGGGGCCGTTGAGCATGCAGCGCCCGCACAGATGCCGCAGGTGCTCGCGCTTGGCCCCGGACGCACGGCCGCGTGCCGCATCGGCGTGCATGCGGTTGAGCACCGGGTCGATGATGGCTTCCACAAACGCGCTGGTGTCGTCATCGCTCTGGCGCGGACCCAACGGCGCACCGGTCTCGAGGTCTTCGATGAGACGGCTTCCGTGGCGCTCTTGCGGCACGAGGAACAAGCCCATGCGGCGCAGGAAGTCGCCAGCGCCGGTGCGGCTGAACAGCACCGAGGTCGGTGCGGCAAGAATCAGCGGAATCGCCACCGGCAGCGACCAGTAGAAGAACATCGGATCGAGCCACCAGGCGAAGGCTGCCCAACCTGCCGCCAGGATCGAGCCCGGTGCCTGGTTGGCCAATGCGGTGCCCCACGAGGTCTCATCCCCGCGGTTCTGGCCGGCCCAACGCAGTGAGACGTTGAAGATGGCTTCGATGACGTAGCGGCTGTGCGCCAGCATGCGGATGGGGGCGAGCAGGGTGGATACCACCATCTCCAAAAGCACGCTGAAGGTGATGCGGAAGAAGCCGCCGTGTGCCTTGCGGCGGCGCGACAGCATCACGTCGAAAATCGCCAGAATCTTCGGGAAGAACAGCAGGAACAGCGTGGAAGCAACCAGCATCAATGCGGTCAGCGGGTTCCACTGCGGCCATTGCGGGAAAAGGCTATGGGCCTGAGGGAAATACTCGATGGGCTTCAGCACCAGCCGCGCCGCGCTGATCGTCGACAGCGCGAGAAACGCCAGCCACAGCGGCGAAGCGCAGTAAGACATGATTCCGTTGATGAACGCCATGCGATGCGCCCAGCGCAGCTTGGGCGTGGTCAGCAACACCCATAGATGCTGCAGGTTGCCTTTGGCCCAGCGTTTGTCGCGGGTAAGTTCATCCACCACTGTCGGGGGAGACTCTTCGAACGAGCCGCCCAGGCCGGGTTCCAGCCAGACTTCGTAGCCTGCGCGCGCCATGTAGGCCGATTCGACGAAGTCATGACTGGCGATCGGGCCCTTGAACAGCCCGAATCCACGCATCTTGGGCAGGCCGCAATGCGCCATGAATGCGCGCGTGCGCATGATGGCGTTGTGCCCCCAGTAGGCGGCCTCGCCAAGTTGGAAGGCGGCCAGACCGGTGCTGAACAGCGGACCATACACCTGGTTGGCGAATTGCTGCGCCCGGGCAAACAGCGATTTGGCGTTCACCAGCACCGGGTTGGTCTGGATCAGCCCCACCTGTGGTTCGAGCTGCATCAGCTGGACCAGCTTCACCAGCGTGTCGCCTTCCATCAGGCTGTCCGCGTCGAGCACGATCATGTACTCGTAGCGGCGCCCCCAGCGGCGCAGGAAGTCGGCGATGTTGCCGCTCTTGTAGTTCATGTTGAGCGAGCGACGGCGGTAGAAAAGCCGCCCGGCCGCACCCAACTCGTCGCACATGCGGTACCAGGCCTCTTTCTCGGCCATCCAGTAGCCCGGAGCACGGCTGTCGGAGAGGATGAAGAAGTCGAAGTGGGCGATCTTTCCGGTCTGCTCGAGCGAGCGGTAGATTGCGCGCAGCCCGCCGAGGGTGCGCTCCACCGGCTCGTGGTACACCGGCATCACGATGGCGGTGCGGGCAAGGGTGGTGGCGTCCAGCTCTGCAAGAGGGTGGCGCTTGAGCAGCGAGCGGCGATCGCCGCCGAAGCGGCGCAGCCAAAAGCCCGTCATGCCCATCCAGAAGCCGACCGAAATCCACGTGAACATCAACGCAAAAAGCGCGATCAGACCGATCTCCACCCAGTTGCCGCCCTTGTACGGCAGCACTTGACGCATGACCTCAGTGGCGAAGACGGTCTGCGTCAGCACGATGGAGGTGAGAATGAAACGGCGGAGGTTGGCGATCAGCCGCCAGCGCATGCGCGAGCGCGGCGCACGTTCGTCGCCGGCGTGGTTAACGAGTTCGCTCTGGTCCATCAGCTTTCGCCGTAATAGATGCTGCCGCGCTCGAGCGGCGGGCTTGCGGGGGGCAACAGCGGGTCGGGCAGCGAGAAGCGAGCCGGCAGGCGGTTCATGGCCTCAGCAATGAGTGCCGTGCTGTCCGGCGTCCCGATAGGCGAGGCCTCTTCAAGCACTTCGGTGATCATCACCAGCGCCTCGCGCATGACGTCCGGCGTGGGTGTCACGCCGGCACTGGTCAGATAGTGCATGACGCGCGAAACGGCTTCTTCGACGAGTGTTCTCGACATGTTCAGCGGGCCGTCCGCTGCACGTCGTTGCGCGTGGGCAGCATGTACGACCAGGTTTCGCTGACCGTGTTTTCGCCTTCGCGCAGGAAGGCGCGCAGCGACAGCGCACGCCCGTTGGCCGGGCGTGCCAGCACCGACAGGCGCCAACCGCGAATGGCTTCGTTGTACTCGACGAAATGCTCCAGCACCTGGCCATCGTCACCGGCCGAGACGTTGGCCGTGACCGCTGCACGCGGGCGCAGCTTTTCCAGCGCACCGCCGGCAAAGTCGATGTGGAAGCGGTAGGTGCCGGCTTCGTCGCCGGTTACCGTGCCGTCTCCCACGAAGGTGTTCACGGTGCGCCCGAGCGGGCTGCGCGTGACTTCCGGGCTGCCGAAGCTCAACTGATACGAGAGGCGAATTGGCTGGCCGCGTTGCGGGGCGGCGTCAGGTGTCCAGAACGCCATGATGTTGTCGTTGGTGGCGTCGGGGGTGGGCAACTGCACGAGCATGACGCGGCCCTTGCCCCAATCGCCGCGCGGCTCCACCCACGCGCTGGCACGCCGCTCGAAGCTTGCGGCGATGTCCTGGTAGCTGGCGAATGAAGTGTCGCGCTGCAGCAGGCCGAAACCGCGCACGTTCTCGGTGTGGAAGCTGTCGACCTGGAGCGAGTACGGATTGATCAGCGGGCGCCACAGCCACTCGCCGGTCTTGCCGTCGTTGATCAGCACGCCGTCGGAATCATGCGCCTCCGGGCGCCAGGCGCCGGGCGGCCGGCCGGTGTTCTCGCCATGGAAGAACATGCCGGTGATCGGCGCAATGCCCAGGCGCTCGATGCCGCCGCGCGGGAACAGCACGGCGTCCACCTGAACGCGCGTGGGGTCGCCCGGCCAGACGGTGAACTGGTAGGCGCCAGCCAGGGAGCGTCCGTCGAGCAGCGCGTAGAACTTCATGGCAGGCGCATCAGGTGCCGGACGCTCGAGCCAGAATTCGGTGAAGGCGGGGAATTCCTCGCCGGCCATCAAGCCGGTGTTGACGGCTACACCGCGCGTCGAAGCACCGCCGACATTGTTGCGCCCGACGGCGCGAAAAGCGCTGGCGCCGGCGAATGAAATGAACGGTATGTGCTCACGACCGCTGGCCAGCGGAAAGGCGATCTGGAAGCCGGCATGGCCGAGGTCGGCCGGGATGCGACGTTCGATGTCGGCGTTGCCGAAGGTGTAGTTGCTCTTCTGATACTGAACGCGGCGAACGCCTTGCGCTTCAACGATGTTGATGGCCACCGGGTGTGCGTACATGTGGCCGGCCGAGATCATCTGTACCTGAAAGCGCGAATCGTTTTCGCGCCACAGGCTGCGTGCAGGGTCGAAACGAATGTTGCGGTAAGCCTCGTGCCCGATGTCGCGCATGAAGCGCGGTACGGTGGGCGGGGCGTTGTAGGTTTCGCCCGAAAGCGTCCGGGCTCTTTCAATGACGTTTTCGAAGCCAAAAGGGGCGGCAGACGCTTGCACGGTGAACATACAGCCAAGCGCGAGGCCAGCCAGGAGGTGACGCATCAGAGAACCCTTCGTCCGCAGTGGGAAATGTTGATGATTCTATCGTGAGCCGGCGCCGGGCGAAACGACCGTCTGCCAAAGGCGCACGGCCGTTTTTTCAGCGCCGACGCAGCGCGAGCAGGATCACGTCGTAGGTTGCCGTTAGCAAACCGTCATGATCACGGTGGGTTTCATAGGCCTCCTCAAGCACGCGCCATTCAGAACGCCGCAACGGCCGGCGTGCCGTGGAGCTGACACGGTGTGCGCCGATGCTTTTGAGATGCCCTATGACTCCGCGCAAATCGACCGCCCGAACGCAGGTTTGTTCAAGCTGCGTGCTCAAAATCCAGAATCCTGATGATTCTGCCATCCGAATCCAGTCTTCCGGCGGGCGAAAATGCAACACATGTTCATCGGCGTCTACCGCCGTGAAGGCCGCGCGCAGTTCGTGCAGGGTGGCCGGGCCGAGCGTGGCGATCCAGGCCGTGCCGCCGGGCGCCAGCACGCGCGCGAATTCGGCGAAGGCGCGTGTGGGGTCGCACCATTGCAATGCCAGGCTAGACCACACCGCGTCGATGCTGCCATCGGCCAGCGGCAGGGCCTGCAGATCGGCACACAACGGCGATACCGCCGGCCGACTGCGTGCGCGCTCCAGCATGGCAGGCGCAAAATCCAGCGCAAGGCACTGCGCCGCGGGAAAGTGCCGCGTGAGCACGTCCAGCCCGTAGCCCGTGCCGCAGCCGGCATCCAGAAGGCGTGCAGGGGCGGCACGTGGCGGCTGCGCTTCGATCAGCTTGCCCAGGCGCGTGCTGATTTCGCGCTGCACACCGGCGGCGGTGTCGTAGCTGGCTGCCGCGCGGTCGAAGGCATGCCGCACGGCGCGGCGCGCTTGCACGCTGTCAGCCACGCAGGGCCTCCTCGACGATGCGCGCGCAGGCTTCGGGCTGCGACACCACCGGCGCGTGGCCACAGCCGTCGAGCACGTCGAGCCTTGCGTACGGCAACTCCTCAGCCAGCCATTCGGCGGCGGCCAGCGGCATCACGGCGTCGTCGCGGCCGTGGATCAGGCGCACCGGCTGGGCAATGTGTTGTGCGATGTCGCGCAGATCGCAGTGGGTGAGAATGTCGAGCCCTTCGGCGAGGTTGTCGGCCTGGTATTCCTCGTTGCTCACCACTGCCTGCCCGAGCGAATGCACCACGCCCCGTCGACGGCTCTCGCCCATGGCCTGCAGCGCCATGAAGCGGCGCAGCGTGGCTTCACTGTCGGTGGCGAAACCTTCGTTGAAGCCGGTCACGGTGGCGGCGTCCAGCCCGTTCGGCCAGTCGGGGCCGGCAACGAAGCGCGGGGTCGCGCCGAACAGCACCAGCGCGGCAATGCGCTCGGGGTGACGGTGCGCCAGATCGAGCGCCAGCATGGCGCCCAGCGACCATCCCCCCAGAACGCAGCGTTGCGGCAGGTCAGCCAGTACGGCTTCGCTCCAGGCTTCAAGCCATCTGCCGGGTGAGGCCGTGCCAGCGTGGCCGGGCAGCGCTGGCGTGGCCACGAGGCGTGGCGACAGGCAGATGCGCAGGCCATTCCAGACGCGCGGTGTCATGCCCCAGCCGTGCAGCAGCACCAGCGGGGTTTCTTCGGCACGGCGCATCAAAAGCCCTCCAGGGCGTTGAGCAGGTTGGCGAGGCGCAGCACGTCTTCCACCTCGTGCCGCGCCGACAGCGAAATGCGCAGCCGCGCCGTGCCTTTGGGCACCGTGGGTGGGCGGATGGCCGGCACCAGCACGCCGGCATCGCGCAGCGCCGCGGCCACGCGCAGCGCCTCGGCGTTGTCGCCGATCTGCACCGGTTGGATTGCCGTGCGCGAGGGCAGCAACTGCCAGCGCTTGAGCTTCAGCGTGCCATGCAGTGCATCGATCATGGTGTTCAGGCGCTCGCGCCGGAAGTCGCCTTGCTCAATCAGCTCGATGCTGACGAGCAGGGCGGCGGCGAGCACCGGCGGCGATGCGGTGGTGAAGATGCCGGTGCGCGCCTTCTGCATCAGCCACTCGATGACATCGGCGTGGCCGGCGGCAAACGCGCCGGACACGCCGGCGGCCTTGCTCAGCGTGCCGATCAGGATGATGCGCCATGAGGCCAGCCCGGCCTCGGCCAGCGCGCCGCGCCCCTGCGGCCCGAGCACGCCGAAGCCGTGGGCGTCGTCCACCAGCAGCCAGGCATCGAAGCGCTCGGCCAGCGTCAGCAGCTCGGCCAGCGGCGCGATGTCGCCATCCATGCTGAACACGCCATCGGTGACGATGAGCTTGCGCGGGGCGGTCGAGGCCTGCAGCGCGGTCTCCAGCGCGGCCATGTCGTTGTGCGGGTAGCGCGTGAGGTTGGCGCGCGAGAGCAGGGCGCCATCCACCAATGAGGCGTGAATCAGCCGGTCAGCAAACACCGCGTCGCCGCGCCCGACCAGCGCCGGAATCACCCCTACGTTGGCCATGTAGCCAGTGGTGAAGTACAGCGCACGCTCGCAGCCGAGAAAGCGCGCGAGGCGCTCTTCAAGCTGGTCGTGCACGTCGTAGTGGCCGCTCACCAGGTGTGAGGCGCCTGAGCCCACGCCGTACTTCACCACGCTTTCGATCAGCGCCTTGGCCACGGTCGGGTCGGCGGCGAGGCCCAGGTAGTCATTGCTGCAGAACGACAGCATCTCTCGCCCGGCCACGCGCATCCTGGCGCCGCAGGGGATCTCATTGGCGCGGCGCACGCGGCGCAGGCTGTCTGCGTCCAGCGCGGCAAGCTCACTGCGCAGATGGTCGAGCAGGCTCATGCTGCCTCCAGTGCGTGCGCGGCACCGTCTGCAAGGTGCTCGATCAAGGCCTCATCCACGATGTAGGGCGGCATGAAATACACGGTGTTGCCGATGGGGCGCAGCAGCACGCCGTGCTGCATGCCGGCAGCGAAGAAGCTGCGCGCGAAGTCCGGCGCGGCATCGGCCACGTCGAAGGCGGCGATCATGCCTTGCTGGCGCAAATGGCGCACGCGCGGGTGCTCGCCAAAGCGCTTTTCCAGGGCAGTGCCGAGTTGCGCGGCGCGCGTCTGGTTGGCGGTCATCACGTCATCCTGCTCGAAGATGTCCAGAGTGGCCAGCGCAGCCCGGCAAGCCAGCGGGTTGCCGGTGTAGGAATGCGAGTGGAGAAAGGCGCGGCTGGCTTCGTCGGCGTAAAACGCATCAAAGACGGCGTCGGTGGAAAGCACCAGTGACAGCGGCAGATAGCCGCCCGAAATGCCTTTGGAAAGACACAGCAGATCGGGCCAGATGCCCGCTTGCTCGCAGGCGAAGAAACTGCCCGTACGCCCGCAACCTACCGCGATTTCATCGGCCACCAACAACACTTCATAGCGGTCGCACAGCGCGCGCGCCAGCCGCAGGTATTCGGCGTCGTACATCACCATGCCGGCGGCGCCTTGCACCAGCGGCTCGACGATCAACGCCGCCGTGGTGGCGTGTTGTTGTTCCAGATGTGCTTCCAGCGCAGTGGCAGCGCGGCGGGCCACGTCTGCGGCGCTCTCGCCATCTCGTGCCGTGCGCGCATCGGGCGAGGGCACGGCGTGCCCGCTGCGCAACAGCGGTGCGTAGGCGTCGCGGAAGATGGGTACGTCGGTCACCGCCAGTGCGCCCACCGTTTCGCCGTGGTAGCCGCCGGCCAGGCCTACGAAGCCGCATTTCTCCGGCCGGCCCAGGTTGCGCCAGTAGTGCGCCGCCATCTTCAGCGCAATCTCGGTGGCCGAAGCGCCGTCCGATGCGTAAAAGGCGTGACCCAGGCTTTGATCAGTCAAGGCCGTCAGCCGCTCCGACAGCTGCACCACCGGTTCATGCGTGAAGCCCGCCAGCATCACGTGCTCCAGCGTGTCGAGCTGCTCGCGCAGCGCCGCGTTGATGCGCGGGTTGCTGTGGCCGAAGAGGTTCACCCACCACGAGCTGATGCCGTCGATCAGCCGCCGGCCATCGGTGTCGATCAGGTAGGCACCTTCGCCACGCGCGATGGGCACCAGCGGAAAGCGCTCGTGTTCCTTCATCTGCGTACACGGATGCCAGACGCTGGCCAGCGAGCGGTCGAGCAAAGTCGGGGAGGGCATGGAAAACCTGTGGGTGCTGCGTAACTGCGCGATGTTCCGCAAACCTGGGTGGGGTGTCAAACGCGCTATCGCATTGGCTTGATGGAGCGGGGCGCTACCGCTGCGTCTGCCGCGATCATCTGCCCCGGATTTTGATGCCCCGACTGAAACCGGGTAACGGTCTGTTTCGAGGCTTGCCCGGTGCGAAGTGATCCGTTGAACTGGCACCAACCCACCGCGGGCGGCGTGTTCGCGGCGATACGGCCTTTGCAGAAACAGACGAGGTATTGCCATGCATCTGTACCAGAACCAGTTCTCCGAAGAGCACGATCTTCCCGCCGTCGAGAATCCGTCCAAGGTCTTGATCATCGCCTCCACTGCGCGCTGCGGCAGCCACATGCTGGGCCATGCGCTGCACCAGACTGGCCGTTTCGGCTTCCCGCTCGAATACGCCAACCCGGTGAACCTTGGCGAATGGCGCAAGCGCCTCGGCGTGAATGACTTCGAGCACGTGCTGCACGCTATCCAGCAACGCCGGACATCCGCCAACGGCGTGTTCGGCATCAAGATCCACTATTCCCACATCGAGCAATTCGGCAGTTTTGAGCGCTTGAATCAGCTCTTCCCGAATGCCTACTACGTCATCTTGTCGCGCCGTGATGTGTTGAGCCAAGCCGTATCGCACGCCATCGCCAGTCAGACCGGCGTGTGGATCGCCGGCCAGCAGCCCGTCACCGACGACCCCAAATACGACTTCGAGCAAATCGACCGCTGCCTGCGCCAGGCCATTCTGCAGACCGCTTCCTGGCGCTACACCCTTGCTGCCAGCGGCGCCAACTACATCGAAATGGATTTCGACCAGGTGCGCCGCGACCCCGTCGTGTCCATCGAACGCATCGCCCGCTTCATGGACGTCGAAGTCGACGCCCTCGACATCCCGCAAGAGCAAGTCACCAAACGCCAGGGCAACGACCGCAACGCCGAATGGGCGCGCCGCTTCATGGCCGAGTTCAACACCTCACGCGAGCTGGTCAGCAACGACGAGCCGGGGCTGATGAACAAAGTGAAGGCCGAGGTGAAGCGGTTGATGCGGGCGTGAGGGCAAAGCATCCAATCGGCAAGGTGTCTTTCTTGAACGTGAATTGTCCAGCGTTCTGAAAAATGTGTGCATGCTCCGCTTGTCGAAGAACAGTCATCTGACCCCAGCCTCCAAGAGAACACCATGAGTCTCGCTTGTCCGCCCGTTATCGCTGAGTTTTTCCGCGCAACCAACGCGCGTGATTTCACCGATTTCCTTTCGTTGTTCACTCCTGATGCTCACGTGAATGACGAGGCGAACGATCACTACGGTGAGGAAATAGCGACGTGGGTCGATCAGGCAACAGCGGCTACGAAGCCAACTGCAGACATAACGAGCGTCGAAGCTGAGAGCGAGCGGTTTGTGGTTACAGCCAACCTCAGCGGAAATTTCCCGGGCAGCCCGGTTGTGCTTCGTTATTACTTCACGCTCAAAAATGACAGGATTGCCACGCTGCTCATCAAGGCATGAGGGTTGGCAGCACGAGAGGCGTCTCGCCTCGGCGGTTGTGGCCCGCGACGGATGCTTGAGGTAGGTGGAGGGGATAGCTCGATTGAGCTCCACAGCAACTGTCTGACGCGGCAACGTCAAGCGCTTGGTTTGTCTCCAGCCCACGCCTCCATCCTGCCCGCCGTTTGCTACCATCTGGGCACCTTCACTGTCACCCACGCCCCCATGATTTTCGTCCTCTCGCCCGCCAAAGCCCTCGACTACGAAACACCGCCCACGGTCGCCAAGCACACCCAACCCGAACACCTTGACGCTTCTGCCGAGTTGATCGAAATCCTGCGTGAGCTTTCGCCGCAGGAGGTCAGCAAGCTGATGAGCCTGTCCGACCAGTTGGCGTCGTTGAATGTGGCGCGCTATCAGGAGTGGTCGCAGCCCTTTACGCCGGATAACGCCAAGCAGGCGGTGCTGGCGTTTAACGGGGATGTGTATGAGGGGCTGGATGCGCCGTCGTTGGCGGCGAAGGACCTGGAGTGGGCGCAGCAGCATTTGCGCATTCTGTCGGGCTTGTACGGCGTGCTGCGGCCGTTGGACTTGATGCAGGCCTACCGCCTCGAGATGGGCACGAAGCTGCAAACGCCGGCGGGCAAGACGCTGTATGCGTGGTGGGGCGAGCGCATTACCGAGGCGCTGAACAAGGTGATTGCCGAGCGCGCCAAGGCCGATGAGCCGGCGGTGCTGGTGAATCTGGCTTCGGATGAGTATTTCAAGTCGGTCAAGCCTGCAAAGCTCAAGGCGCGCATCGTCACGCCGGTGTTCCAGGATTGGAAGAACGGGCAGTACAAGATCATCAGTTTTTACGCCAAGCGCGCGCGTGGCTTGATGGCGCGGCATGCGATCACGCAGCGCATCACCGCTGTGGAAGGCCTGAAGGGTTTCGATGCCGAGGGCTATGCCTTCGTGCCGGACGCCTCGGATGCCGACCGACTGGTGTTCCGTCGAAGGGTGGATTGAGATGGCCGACACCTTGCGCATCGTTAGCGGCTTTGACTCGGGCAGTGTCGAAGTCGTCGATCTGAGCGACCCGGCCAACATCCGCCTGCGTCTGCGGGATGACAATGCGGCGGATATCCGCCAGTGGTTCCACTTCCGTCTGCTGGGTGCCGCACAACAGGCGGTGCGCATGGTGTTCGAGAACGCATCGGCGGCGACGTATGCGGACGGCTGGCCGGGGTATCGGGCGGTGGCTTCGTATGATCGGCAGGACTGGTTTCGCGTGCCCACGCGCTATGAGAACGGGCAACTCATCATCGAACACACGCCGGAGCAGGGCAGTGTGTTTTACGCGTACTTCGAGCCGTATTCGCACGAGCGTCATCTGGATTTCGTGGCGCAGGCGGCGCAGTCACCGTTTGCCACGCTCGACAGTCTGGGCGCCACGGTGCAAGGGCGCGAGCTGGATCGGCTGGTGATTGGCGAAGCCTTGCCGGGGCGAGTGCCGGTGTGGGTGATTGCGCGCCAGCATCCGGGCGAGACCATGGCCGAATGGTTCGTGGAGGGCTTCGTGAATCGGCTGCTGGACGCGTCCGACCCGGTGGCGCGCTGCATTCGCGAGCGGGCGGTGGTGCATGTGGTGCCGAACATGAACCCGGACGGTGCCTTGTTGGGCAACCTGCGCACCAATGCCGCTGGCCGCAACCTGAACCGGGAATGGCTGGCGCCCGACACGGTGGCGAGCCCGGAGGTGTTTCTGGTACGCGAGACGATGCAGGCCACGGGCTGCACGCTGTTTCTGGACATTCACGGCGACGAAGCGCTGCCCTACGTATTTTTCTCGACCGCCGATGATGTGCCCGGTTTGCCGACGGGTCTGGCCGAGCAGCAGGCGCGCTTCATTGCCGCCGTGCAGGCGGCGAGCCCGGATTTTCAAACCGAGTACGGTTACGAGAACGGGCGCTTTCGCGAAGATGTGCTCAAGCTCGCCAGCAAGTGGGCTGCCCACCACTTTCAGTGTCTGTCTTTGACGCTGGAAATGCCCTTCAAGGACAACGCCAACTTGCCGGATGAGCGTGCGGGCTGGAGTGGCGCACGCAGCAAACGGTTGGGTGAGGCGATGTTGGAGGCGATGCTGCGGCACGTGAGCGGCTGACGTTGGTTCAGCCGCTTTGGCTGGCAGAAGCCGCTTTTCCCATGCGGCAATTGCAAAAAAGCGAGATTGCTTCGCTGTGCTAGCAATGACGGTCTTCAGGTGCCGGAGGGGGCAGCCTTGCTCGCTGAACAGGAGGTATCAAGTCAGCAGGTGCAGCAGGCCGTCGAGGCCGGCGTGATTCAAGGTGCAGTCAGCCGCTTCGCGCAGCACGGGCTTGGCGTGGTAAGCCACAGCAAGGCCGGCCTCACGCAGCATCAGCAGATCGTTGGCGCCGTCGCCGATGGCGATGGTCTGCTCGTGTGCAAGGCCCAGGCGGGTGCGCGCATCGCGCAGAGCTTGGGCCTTGAAGGCGGCATCGACGATGGGGCCGGCGAGTTTGCCGGTGAGGAAACCGTCGCGCACTTCGAGCACGTTGGCGTGGGTTTCGTCGAAACCAAGTCGCGCCTTGAGACGCTCGGTGAAGTAGGTGAAGCCGCCGGAAACCAGCACGGTGTGCACGTCGGCGGCCTTCAGCGCGGCCATCAGGCGCTCGGCGCCGGGGTTGAGTTGCAGGCGCTGCTCATAGACCTCGGCCAAGGCCGTCTCGGGCAGGCCTTTGAGCAGGGCGGCGCGGCGGGTGAGGGATTCGCCGAAGTCGATTTCGCCACGCATGGCCGCCTCGGTGATCTCCGAGACTTCGGCCTTCACGCCCGCCAGATCGGCGATCTCGTCGATGCACTCGATGTTGATCAGAGTCGAGTCCATGTCGGTGACGAACACGCCAAAATCGCCGAGGCGGCGGTCCAGCGTGGCGCAGCAATCCAGCCCGATGCTGCGGCACAGGGCGGCCAGTTGCAGCGTGTGGTGGGCCGTTTCAAGCCGGCAGGCCTGCGCGCCGAGCGGGGTGACCGCCACGGCGCCGGAGGCTTGTTGCAGGGCAGAGAGCGTGTCGGGCGCGAGCGGGGCGCCCTGCACGATCAGGTTCATCCCAGGCGGCTCCGCAACACGTCGCCTTGCGACAGCACCCGGTGCGCGTCACGCAGCATGGCTTCGGTGGCGTCCCAATCCACACAGCCGTCGGTGACCGAGCAGCCGTACTTGAGCTGCGACAGGTCGGCCGGAATCGGCTGGTTGCCGGCCTCGATGAAGCTCTCGACCATGGTGCCGACGATGGATTTGTTGCCGTCGCGAATCTGGTGGATCACGTCTTTCATCACCAGCGGCTGTAGCTCGGGCTTTTTCCACGAGTTGGCGTGTGAGCAATCCACCACGATGTTCTGCGGCAGCTTGGCCTTGGCCAGCGCCTGCTCGGCGAGCGACACCGATACCGTGTCGTAGTTGGGGCGGCCGGCGCCGCCGCGCAGCACCACATGGCCGTGGCGGTTGCCGCGCGTGCGCACGATGCTGGTCACGCCGCGGCTGTTGATGCCGAGAAAGCTGTGCGGCGCCGAGGCCGACACGATGGCGTTGATGGCCACCGCCAGGTCGCCGTCAGTGGCGTTCTTGAAGCCGACCGGCGTCGACAGGCCAGACGACATTTCGCGGTGGGTTTGCGATTCCGAGGTGCGCGCGCCGATCGCCGTCCACGCGATGAGGTCGCCGTAGTACTGCGGGGCGATGGGGTCCAGCGCCTCCGTGGCGGCGGGAAGCCCGCTTTCATTCACGTCCATCAGGAAGCGCCGCGCCTTTTCCATACCCTCGTCAATGCGGAAGGAATCGTCCATGTACGGATCGTTGATGTAGCCCTTCCAGCCGGTGGAGGTGCGCGGCTTTTCGAAATACACGCGCATCACGATGAGCATGGTGTCGGCGACTTCGTCCGCCACCTTTTTCAGGCGCCGCGCGTAATCCAGCCCGGCCACCGGGTCGTGAATGGAGCACGGGCCAATGACGACGAACAGGCGCGGGTCCTTGCGATCAAGGATGTCGCCGAGCGCACGGCGGCCAGCCAGCACGGTCTGCGCGGCGCGTTCTGTCAGCGGCACGCGCGCCTTGATTTCGTCGGGCGAGGGCATGGCATCAAGGGATGCGATGGCGAGGTTTTCGGTCTGGGCTGCAGACATGCGGGCTTCCGATTTCAGGTGGGGCAGGGGGCGCATTGTAACGCGCGGCTTTGCAACGGGTCGGGCGTGGGCGCAACAGTGCCTTCGATGTTAAGCGCCCGGCTGCCTGCCGGAAAATTGATTGGCCGGATTGCAGGGATAGGGACGATCTATTTTTGCCGCGGGGAACCGGGCCTGCTCGGTGTCGGGCACGTGAAAGTGCGGTGGTGGGGTGGGGTGGGCGCCGCTGTCGCAATTCGCCTCGCTCATCACGACCTACCAATGCGGGGTGAGTAGGTCGGGTTGAGCCACAGGCGAAATCCGACGCTGAGCGATGGCATGGACGCAGCCGTCGCAATGCGCTGCGCTCAGCGTGCCCTGCGGAGCGGCCGCAGCAATGCTCGGCGAACCCGATCAGGCTTTCACGGCTTCCAGCAGCAAGCGCACCGCCGCCGCGCGCATGCGCAACTCCGGCAGCGCAATTTTCTGCACGAGCTTGTCCGGGCCGGTCATGCGGGTGTTGCGGTCCTTCTGGATGAGCATGATGACTTTGGCCGGGTCGATCGGGGCCTCGGGGCCGAACTGCACCGAGATCTGGAACTCGGAGGCGTCCAGCTTCTGGATGTGCCACGGCTTCATCTGCACGCGCAGGCGATGCGTTTCGAGCAAGGCCATGGCTTGAGCCGGCATGTCGCCGAAGCGGTCGATGAGCTCTTCCTGCAGATCGCGCAACTCGTCTTCGGTGTCACAGTTGGCAAGGCGCTTGTAAAGCGTCAGGCGCTCCTGCACGTCGGGGCAATAGGCGCTGGGCAGCAGCGCCGGGGTGTGCAGGTTGATCTCGGTTACTACGTCCAGCGGGTCGGCGAGGTTGGGCTCTTTGCCGGCCTGCAGGTCGCGCACGGCGCGCTTGAGCATTTCGCTGTAGAGCGAGAAGCCGATCTGCTGCATCTCGCCGGATTGGTTGTCGCCCAGCACTTCGCCCGCGCCGCGAATCTCCAGATCGTGCATGGCGAGGTAAAAGCCCGAGCCAAGCTCTTCCATCGCCGTGATGGCTTCCAGGCGCTTCTTGGCCGGTGACGAGGGCTTGCCGTCGGCATCGGTCAGCAGATAGGCATAGGCCTGGTGGTGGCTGCGCCCGACCCGGCCGCGCAACTGGTGCAACTGCGCCAGACCGAAGCGATCGGCGCGGTTGATGATGATGGTGTTGGCGCTGGGGATGTCGATGCCGGTTTCGATGATGGTGGTGCACAGCAGCAGGTTGGTGCGCTGCTGGGTGAATTCGCGCATCACACGCTCGAGCTCGCGCTCCGGCAACTGGCCGTGGCCCACCGAGATGCGTGCTTCGGGCACCAGTTCGTTGAGCTGTTGGCGCATGTTCTCGATGGTGTCGACCTCGTTGTGCAGGAAGTACACCTGACCGCCGCGCTTGAATTCGCGCATGACCGCTTCGCGTACGATGCCTTTGCTGTGCGGATGCACGAAGGTCTTGATGGCGAGGCGCTTCTGCGGCGCGGTGGCGATGATCGAGAATTCGCGCAGGCCTTCCAGCGCCAGCCCGAGCGTGCGGGGGATGGGCGTGGCGGTGAGGGTCAGCACGTCCACCTCGGCGCGCATGCGCTTCATGGCCTCTTTCTGGCGCACGCCGAAGCGGTGTTCTTCGTCGATGATGACGAGGCCCAATCGCTTGAAATTGACGTCTTTCTGCAGCAGGCGGTGCGTGCCGATGATGATGTCGACCTTGCCTTCACCAAGCTGCGCGAGCGCTTCGCTTTGCTCTTTGGCGGACTTGAAGCGCGACAGCTCGGCGACTTTCACCGGCCAGTCGGCGAAGCGGTCGGCGAAGGTCTGGTAGTGCTGCTCGGCCAGCAGCGTGGTGGGTGCCAGCACCACCACCTGCTTGCTGCCGGCCACGGCGACGAAGGCCGCGCGCAGGGCAACCTCCGTCTTGCCGAAACCGACGTCGCCGCACACCAGGCGATCCATCGGGCGGCCCGATTTCATGTCGTATATGACGGCGTCGATGGCGGCCTGCTGGTCGGGCGTTGTTTCGAAGCCGAAGCCTTCGGCGAAGGCTTCGAGGTCATGCTGCTTGAAGTCGAAACGGTGGCCGGGGCGGGATTCGCGCTGGGCATAAAGCGCCAGCAACTCGGCGGCGGTGTCGCGCACCTGCTGAGCGGCCTTGCGTTTGGCTTTTTCCCACTGGCCGGAGCCAAGGCGGTGCGGCGAAACGGCCTCGGGGTCGGCGCCGGCGTAGCGGGTGATCACGTGCAGTTGTGACACCGGCACGTAAAGCTTGTCGCCGTTGGCGTATTCCAAGTGCAGGAATTCGGTGTCGCCTTCGCCCAGGTCCATGTGTATCAGCCCGATGTAGCGGCCGATGCCGTGCGAGGCGTGTACCACCGGGTCGCCCGGCTTGAGTTCGGACAGGTCGCGCAGCCAGCCCTCAACGGTGGCGGCCTTGCGGTTTTCGCGGCGGCCACGCGGGCGGGCGGTGGCGGCGTACAGCTCGGATTCGGTGATGATCGCCAGCCGCGCCTGCGGCAGCATGAAGCCGTTGGCGAGCGGCGAAACGCCCAGCGCAAAAGCATCGTCGGTGGCCAGAAAGCCGGCGAAATCCGCGCTGGCTGCAGGCTTCAGGCCGTACTCGGCGAGGTACTCCGACATGGTTTCGCGCCGGCCCGGTGAATCGGCCAGCAGCAGCACGCGGCCGCCTTCGAGTGCCCAGTCGCTTTGCAGCAGCGCCTTGAGCTTGTGCAGCGGGTCGGTGGCCTTGCGTTCGACGGCGACGGCGGGTGGCGCTTCGGACGCACACTCAGCCTCGGCGGCTGCATTCTCGTTGGCCGGCAGCGTCAGGCCGGGGAGCGCTTTGAGGGCAGTGAAAAACTCTTCCTGTCCCAGGAACAGCGCCTCGGGCTTCATCACCGGGCGGCTGCGATCACCCTTGAAGAAGTCGTAGCGCGAGCGCGTGTCGCGCCAGAATTCGTCGATGGCTGCGGGCACATCGTGGTGCAGCATCACCACGGCGTCTTTGGGCAGGTAGTCGAGCAGGGTCGAGACTTCGTCGTGGAACAGCGGCAGGAAGTATTCGATGCCTGCCGGCGCGACGCCGTTGGAGACGTCTTTGTAAAGCTGCACGCGCGAGGGGTCACCCTCGAAGGTTTCGCGGAAGCGGCTGCGGAAGGCAGTACGCGATTTCTCGTCGAGCGGGAATTCGCGCGCCGGCAACAAACGGATTTCCGGTACCGGGAACACCGTGCGCTGCGTGTCGGGGTCGAAGGTCTTGATGCTTTCGATTTCGTCGTCGAACAGGTCGATGCGCAGCGGCAGGCTCGAACCCATCGGATACAGATCGATCAGGCCGCCGCGTACCGAAAATTCGCCCGGGCTGACCACCTGCGTGACATGCGCGTAACCCGCAGTGGCCATCTGCGCGCGCAGCTTGTCGACGTCGAGCCGCTCACCTTGCTTGAGGAAGAAAGTGTAGGCCGCCAGAAAGCTCGGCGGCGCCATGCGATGCAGCGCCGTGGAGGCTGGCACGATCACCACGTCGGCCTCGCCGCGGGTGAGCGAATACAGCGTGGCCAGACGCTCTGAGATCAGATCCTGGTGCGGCGAGAAGCTGTCGTAGGGCAGGGTTTCCCAGTCTGGGAAAAGATGCGCGCGCAGTTCCGGCGCCACCCAGGCAAGTTCGTCATGCAGCCGCTGCGCTTCGGGCGGGTTGGCGCATATCAGCAGCAGCGTGCGCCCGCGCGCGGCGAAATGCGCCACCGCCAGTGCGTCGGACGAGCCGGCGAGCAGCGGCAAGGTATGGCGCACGCCGGCCTTCGGGAATGACAGGGCGGCGAGCTCGGGGAGCAGCGATTCGGGCTTGAGCGACATCAGCGGGAAGGTGGGCCGGGAGGCAAACCGCCAATTATAGGCGAAGCGGGGTGCCTCAGCGGGGCTCGGCCATGCGCCAGGCCGACAGCCAGGGGTGGCCACGTATTTCGCAGCCAAGCGCTTCGAGCCAGTCACCCACGCGGTGGTTGGAGTTGTCGCCGAAGGTGTAGGGACGAGTGTCGGGTACGAAGTCGACGCGGTAAGCCTCGTTGCGCAGCACCTCAGGAGGGTTGTCGAAGTGGGCATCGAGCGAGGCCACGAGTTGCCGCGCCTTGAGTGCCTCGACGCGGATCTCGATGGCTTCGACCACTTCCACGCTGAACTGCGCCTGCGCGCTGGCAAGATCGTGCGCGCCGGGGAGCGACTGGCGGCCGATCACCGACGGCGTTTCGAGAAACACGGCGCGAAAGCCGGTGCCGAGGTCAGTGCGGCTGAGCGCGTAGTAGTCGCGGTCGCCCCCCGAATAGCGCGCCATGCCGTCGTGCACAGGAAGTAGCAGGCTGGAGTGACGGCCGTGATCCAGCACGAAAACGCTGACGGGCTGCTCCGGTGCAGGTGGCGGCACGATACGCGCCGAACACCCGACGAGCAGCGCCACGCCAAGCAACAGCAGGATGCGGGCGAAATCATTCCTCAGCATCGTTGGGCGCGGGAGGCGCGTGCCGCCAGTGGGCGATCCATTCAAGTGTCAGGGTGGCGGCGTGGGCCGGGGCGTCGTCGGCCGGCAGCAGGCGCATGTCGTGACCGGCTGGCAGGGCTTCGGCCGCACGTTGGAGGATGGCAAGCTCGGGGTTGTCCGCCGACACGATGATGCGCGTCGGGGCCTGCAAGGTGGCCAGCGGCCGCGCGCCGGCCAGGTCCATGCGCCCCCCCAGACACACGATGGCGCGAAAATCCTGCGGGTTGCGGCTGGCGGCTCGCACGGCTGCGCCGCAGGCCGTGCCGCGCGCCACGATGAACAGCGGCAGGGTTTTCAGGTCGGGCTGGTGACGTGACCATTCGGCGGCGGCTTGCAGGCGCCCGGCGAGCATCGGGATGTTGAACGGGGTGTCGGCATCTCGCGCAATTTCGGCATCGCTGAGCAATTCGAGCAGCAGGCTGGCGAAGTCGTGTTGGTGCAAGGTGTCGAGCAGGCCGGGCGCCTCCGGCGGCTCGTGCGCGTCGTCGCCACCGATGACGATGACCAGGCCCTGCACGTCCGGCGAATGCTGGAGGCGGGCGGTCAGCCAATGGCCATCGGCGGGCAGGGCGAGGCGGGAGTCGCGCAGTTTCACGGCAGGGCGTCCTGAGGTCAGTGCAACACAGCATGCATGGATTCGGCGTGAAATTCCACGAAGGCCACGCTGGCGTAACCCACCACGCGCTTGCGGTCGCCCGCGGTATCGCCGGAACTGCGCAGATCGAGCAGATAGGGTTCCAGGCCGCGGCGGCTGGCAAGGCTCAGCAAGCCGTTCACCGCACAGGCGCCGCAGGCTTGTTCGCCACGCAGTCGCGGGTTGAGCGCAAGTATCTGGCGCGCGGTGGAGCGATCGAGCGCGCGCGAGTCGTCATAGCCGAGGTAATGCGACAAATCCGAGCTGACCACGATCAGCGTTTCCGGCCCGCCCCATAGCAGCTCGAGCACGTTCGCCACTTCTTCGGGCGTTGCTTCGCCCACCAGCAAGGGAACGATCTGGAACTGCTCGAACAGCATCTGCAGAAACGGCAGATGCACCTCGAGGCAGTGCTCCTGCGCGTGCGGGTGATCGTCGGCGCGGATGTCGGGCAGGGTCTGCAGCATCGCGCCACATTGCAGGTCTACCGGCACGACGCCCAACGGCGTTGCAAAGCCCTGCGCTGCCGGCAGCACAAAGCCGCGCACGGCGCTGCGGTGCGCCGGCCCGAGCAGCACGACGCGGCGAATCTGCCGGCTCAAGCGCTGCACGGAGGCGTATCCGTTGGCCGCGATGGCGCCGGAGTACATGTAGCCCGCGTGTGGCGCGATCAAGGCCTTCGGGGCAGTCATGAGGTCTTCGGCCGGCATGGCGGCTGCCAGCATTTCGCTGATCTGGTTGCGCAGCAGTTCGGGGTCGGACGGGTACAGATGCCCGGCAACGGCTGCCGGGCGTATCGCGGTGATGGCCATGGCGTTCCTTGCACAAGCGGGTCGGATGCGCGGCAAAACCCGGGGAGAAACTCATTATAGGAGGCCGTTTGGCACCTGCTTTGTGCGCTGCGCAAACGCATCTTGCGGGTGCCTTGGCCGATTCATGTGCTTTGCATTCGGCCTGCCGGGAGGCCGCGCCGTGCTTTAGAATCCGCCCCATGCAACGCACAACTGCCCGCCATTTCGCGCTCGTTCCCGCTGCCGGTGTCGGTAGCCGCATGGGCGCCGAACGCCCCAAACAGTACCTGCCGCTGGCCGGCCGACCGCTGATTGGCCATACCCTGGAAGCGCTGTGTGCGGTCGAGGGCATCGAGAAGGTGTTCGTGGCGCTGTCGGTGAGTGACCCCGAGTGGGGTGCGCACGACTGGTCGTATCTCGGGCCCAAGCTCGTGCCGCTGTTCTGCGGTGGCGCTACGCGCGCGGCCAGCGTGCTCGGTGGCTTGCGTGCGATTGCCGGCGAGGTCGAGCAACACGATTGGGTGCTGGTGCATGATGCCGCTCGGCCGTGCATCGCGCCTTGGCATGTGGCGCGGCTGATGGCCGAGCTGGCGGGAGATGAAGTGGGCGGCCTGCTCGCCGTGCCAGTGGCTGACACGCTCAAACGGGCGGACGGCCATGGGCGTGTGGCAGAGACGGTTTCACGTGATGCGTTGTGGCAGGCCCAGACGCCGCAGATGTTCCGCTACATCATGCTGCGCCGGGCGCTCGAAGACGCCCACAACGTCACCGACGAAGCCAGCGCCATCGAGGCGGCCGGCCTGCATCCGAAGCTGGTGCAGGGCGACGCGACCAATCTGAAAGTGACCTGGCCGGTGGATCTGCACATGGCCGAGTGGATACTCGCGAGCCGTCGCGAGGGAGAAGGGCAATGACGAATCTGCGCATCGGCCAGGGCTTCGACGTACATGCACTGGTGCCGGGGCGGCCGCTGATCATCGGCGGCGTGACCATTCCGTTTCCGCAGGGTTTGCTGGGCCACTCCGACGCCGATGTGCTGCTGCATGCATTGACCGATGCGCTGCTGGGCGCCGCCGGCCTGGGCGACATCGGCCGGCTGTTTCCCGACACCGATCCGCAGCATGCCGGTGCGGACAGCCGCGTGCTGCTGCGCGAGGCTTTTGCGCGTGTGCGCGCTGCGGGCTTTGATGTGGTGAACATCGACGCCACGGTGATCTGCGGCGCACCGAAGATCCTGCCGTACGCGCCCGCCATGGTCGCCAACATCGCGGCCGATCTCGGCATGTCGGCCGAGCGCATCAACATCAAGGGCAAGACCACTGAAAACCTTGGTTTCACCGGCCGTGGCGAAGGCATTGCCGCGCAGGTGGTGGCGCTGCTCGAACAGCGTGGTGGCTGATCCCGCCCGTCGCGGCGAAGAGAACGCCCGCGTCTTCTTTGCGCTGTGGCCCGATGCCGCTACGGCGCATTCACTGCACCGGTTGGCTGAATCACTGAAGTCGCGCTTCTGTGGCCGTGTGATGCGCCTGGATTCGCTTCACCTGACCCTGGCGTTTGTCGGCAGCGTGCCGCGTGAGCGTATCTTCGATCTGCTGGCCATTGGCGCCTCGGTGGCCCCGCGGGCGTTTGATCTCACGTTGGATGTGCTGGGCGAGTGGGCTCGCAAGCACCTCGTATGGGTCGGGCCGGGCACCACCCCAGAGCCCTTGGCTGCGCTGGCGGAGGAGCTTCATCAGCGTCTCGTTGATGCTGGCTTTCCGATGGAGTCGCGGCCGTTCGTGCCGCATGTGACCCTGTTGCGCAATGCGGCGTGTGTGACGCAACGGACCTCTTTGGGCGAGGTTATTCGCTGGCGGTCGGAGGGGTTTGTGCTGGTGGAGTCGAAGCTGCTGGCTTCGGGGGCAAGGTATGAGGTGGTGGGGCGGTGGTGATTTTTTGGGTTCGTTGTTTTAAGGCTAGTTCGTTGTATTGGCCTTGACCGGCCGGGACTCGCCCCGGCGGGCGACCTTCTTTCTTGGTACACGACAAGAAAGAAGGCAAAGAAACGTGCCCCGCATCCGCGCCCCTTCGGGGTTCCCTCGCTCCGTGGGATTTCGCCGGCCGGTCCTGAACTCGCTTCGCTCGGACAGCAGGACCGGACTGCCCCGGCGAAATCCCCCTGCGCTCGGCGCTTCTGAGGGGAGGATGGGTGCGCGCTGTGAGGCACGTTTTTTTGGTTCGGATTGCTCGGGTGCTCGGAGTTGGAGTGCCGGGTGTGCCGCGGGCACACCGGTTCTACCGTCATTGCGAGGAGCGCAGCGACGCGGCAATCTCGCAGCGTATCCAGATTGCACAGTCACCAGATTGCCGCGCTTCGCTCGCAATGACGGGTAGAGGCGAAGCGCCAACTACGAAAGCCGCTGCCCCAACGCACGTCGTGTGTTCAAACCCCTTCTAAGCCGCTGAGCGTAGAGTGCTCACGGCGGGGATGTCCGGCCTTGCTGTTTGAGCGGAACGCGAGTTTGCAAGGCCGGCCGCCGGGAGTGCTCGAAGCGAAGGGACCCCGAAGGGGCGGTGAGGAGGGTGCACTTCTTCGCCTTCTTTCTTGTTGCACTACAAGAAAGAAGGTCGCCCGCCGGGGCGAAATCCCGGCCGGTCAAGCTCAACTCAACGAACTCCCGAAGCGACAGGCAAAAAAACCCCAGCGTCCGCGGCCTCATAAAGCACCGCACCACGACCATCAATCGATCTTGTCTCGATAATCACAGAGGTCCCGCACGATACAGGCGCCACAGGTCGGCTTGCGTGCGGTGCACACGTAGCGCCCATGCAGGATCAGCCAGTGGTGCGCGTCTTTCAGGTACTCCTTGGGGATACGGCGCATCAAGGCGTCTTCAACCGCGCGCACATCCTTGCCGGGTGCGAGGCCGGTGCGGTTGGAGAGGCGGAAAATGTGGGTGTCGACCGCCATAACCGGGTCGCCGAAGATGGTGTTCAGCACGACGTTTGCGGTCTTGCGGCCGACGCCGGGCAGTGCTTCCAGTGCTTCGCGGTTGCGTGGCACTTCGCCGCCGTGGCGCTCAAGCAGCAAGCGCGACAGCGCCACCGTATTCTTGGCCTTGTTGCGGAACAGGCCAATCGTGCGGATGCATTCGGCCACGCCTTCCTCGCCCAGCGTCAGCATGTCTTCGGGGGTCGGTGCCAGTGCGAAAAGCTTGCGTGTACAGATGTTTACGCTGCGATCCGTGGCCTGGGCCGACAGCACCACGGCGACCAGAAGCTGGAAGGGCGAGCCGAATTCCAGCTCGGTCGTCGGGTTCGGGTTGGCCTCGGCGAGGCGCCGGAAGAATTCGCGTATTGCGTCGCGCTTCATCGCTGGCCGTCAGTGGGCGGCCGGTTCGGCGTCGGGGGCGGGCTCAGGGGCGGCCGGTTTGGGTCGGCGTGCGGCCCGCGCGGCGGCGCGCGAATTGATCCAGTTGAACAGTGCGATCAGCACGCCAAGCGTGAAGAATGCGCCGGGCGGCAGGATGGTGATGAGGAAGCCGCCGTAGTCCTGACCGAACACGTCGATGTGTGACAGCGACGGGAAGATCATCTCGATGCCGGCGAACAGCGTGCCGGCGCCGATGATCTCGCGCACGCCGCCGAGCACGGCCAGCACCCAGACCAGGCCGAAGCCCATGACAACGCCGTCGATGGTGGAAGAGATGGCGTCATTCTTGGCGGCATAGGCCTCGACGCGCGCCAGCACGATGCAGTTGGTGACGATCAGCGGGATGAAGATGCCAAGCACCAGATACAACTCATGGAAGTAGGCGTTGAACGTGAGGTCGACCACCGTCACCAGCGCGGCGATGACCAGAATGAACACCGGGATGCGGATTTCGTAGGGGATGAAGTTGCGCAGGCTGGCAATGGCCAGGTTGGCTACGGCCATGACCAGCACGGTGGCAAGCCCCAGGCTTACGGCGTTCACCAGCGTGGTGCTGACCGCGAGGATCGGGCACAGCCCGAGCAGCTGCACGAGGCCGGGGTTCTGTTTCCAAAGGCCGTTGTAGCTGGTTTCGCGAAATCGTTGCCAGTTCATGGAGCTTCCTTGCTCAAAACGCGCTGCCGGCCTGCGCAGCGAACAGCCGGTCGCGGTTGGACTGTACCCACGCCAAGGCACGGCCGGTGGCATCGGTCACCGCGCGGGCGCTGATGGTCGCGCCGGTGCGGTACTCGAATTCGCCGCCGTCACGTGCGACGCGCCAGCGGTCCAGCGGCACTTCGTTCAGGCCGAGCCTGTCGAACTGGGTGATCCACGGGCGCTGGCGGTTGCGGTCCTTCTTCGGGTCGATGTAATCGCCGAGGCCCGGCGTCTCGGCATGGGCGATCACTCGCACGCCCGAGATCCGGCCGTCGGCCATTACTGCAATGGCAAGCTGGATGCGGCCAGCGTAGCCGTCCGGAGCGACGGCTTCGACCACGACGGCCAGCGGCTCACCAGCCATGCGCGCGCGCCATACCTGGCCGCCACGGTCGAGGCCGAGCGCGGGTGTGGGGCCGAGATGCAGGTCGTCTGCGAGCAAGTCGTTGTCGTAGCTTGCGCGCGGCAGGATCTCGTCGATCAGGCGCATCTTCTCGGCTTGCCGAGAGGCCGCGATGGTCGGTGCGGTGGCGTCGTGCGTGAGCGCCATCACGGCGGTGAAGGCAATCGTGAACACCAGCATGATGCCGGCGGTGCGCAGAGCCGTGCGCGTGGCGCCGTAGCGCGGGTCTGCACTCATCGCTGGCTCCCTTTGTGGCCGAACACCGGCGGCTGCGTCTTCATGTCGATCAGCGGGACGCACATGTTCATCAGCAGCACCGCAAAGGCGATCCCTTCGGGGAAAGCGCCGAAGTTGCGAATCAGGTAAGCGATGATGGCGATGCCTGCGGCGAACAGCAGCTTGCCGCGCGGCGTGGTGGCAGCCGACACCGGATCGGTGACGATGAAAAAGGCCGCGAGCAGCGCGCCACCGGTTGCCAGATGGAACAGCGGGTCGGCGAAGCGGCTGGCATCGAGTGCCCACAGGGCACCGGAAATCAGCGCCAACGTGCCGAGAAAGGCCACCGGCATGTGCCAGGTGATGATGCGCTGCTGCATCAGCCACAGGCCGCCGATGAGGTAGCCCAGGCCGATCCATTCCCAGCCCTGACCGCCGAACACACCGAACGCGCCGCCCTGCGTGACGCCGGCAACAGTGGCGTCGGCCGCACGCAGGCCGGTGCGCAGGGCGTCCAGCGCGGTGGCGCTGGTGATGGCGTCGATTTCGCGGGCGCCGCCCAGGATGAGGTTCAGTTGCGCGGCGAAATCCAGCCCGCCGGCCGGCGGCCACTGCGACATCAGCGATGGGTGCGCGACGATCATCACGCAATAGGCCACCATCGCCGGGTTGAACGGGTTCTGCCCGAGGCCGCCGTACAGGTGCTTGACCGCGACGATGGCGAGCAAGGCACCCAGCGCGGTCATCCACCACGGCACGATGGGTGGGAAGCACAGCACCATCAGCCATGCGGTGACCACCGCAGACAGATCCGTGACCGAGGGCAGCAAGGGGCGACGACGCAGCTTCAGCACCAGCGCCTCGGCACCCACGGCCACCACGGTGGCAATCGCCAGATTGACCAGAATGCCGGCGCCGATCTGCCACACATACAGCGCGATGCCGGGCACCAAGGCCAGCAGCACTTTCAGCATCACGCGCTGAACGCTGGCGTTGCTGCGGATATAGGGGGAGTGGATCATTGCTCTTCCTGCTCCCGTGCGGCCTTGCGTTGTGCCGCGCGTTCCAGCGCGGCGGCAATCAAGGCCTTCTTGTCGTCGTCACTGGTGGGCGGGGGCACGCCTTCAGGCCGGGCTTTGGCCACTTCCTCGGGGGCAGGCGTTTCGATGCCGGTGGCCTGGCGCAGAGCGTCGATCTCGGCAATTTCCGCGGCTGTCGCCGGCGGCAGGTTTTCGGTGTTGCGCGGTGCGACTTCAGCCTTTTGTGCCTTGGCACGCGCAAGGGCTGCGGCCACCAGCGCTTTCTTGGGGTCGTCTTCGGCCGTTGCTTCGGCGGCGGGCGCGGCCGCTTCACTGCTGGCTGCAGCGGCGAGCTTGGCTTTGGTCTCGGCGGCCTTGGCGGCGAGCTTGGCGGCTTTCTCGGCCTTTTCGCGTTCCTGACGGTAGTTGCGGAACTCGAAGCGGTCACGTGCCTGATCGGCTGCGCGGCTTTCACGCTCGCGCGCCCAGATCTCGCTCTTGGAGAAGCGGTAGTAGTCGACCAGCGGAATGTGCGAGGGGCACACGTAGGCGCAACAGCCGCACTCGATGCAATCGAACAGGTGATATTCCTGCGCCTTGCCGAAGTTGCGCGAGCGCGAGAACCAGTAAAGCTCGAAGGGCTGCAGATCCGCCGGGCACACTTCGGCGCAGGCGCCGCAACGAATGCACGGCTGTTCGGGCGGTGGCGGCGGGAACAGGGTCGGCGAGGCGGCAATGATGCAGTTGGTGCCTTTCACCACCGGCACCGACAGATCGGGCATGGCGAAGCCCATCATCGGCCCGCCGAGCAGATAGCGGTCGGTGTCGGTACGCGGTTCGACCAGCGGCAACAGGTCTTCCACCGGCGTGCCGATCAGTACTTCCCAGTTGCCGGGCGTGGCGACGTTGCCGGTGAGTGTGACGACGCGTGAAATCAGCGGCTCGCCGAGGTCGAAGGCGTGATGCACGGCCTCGGCCGTGCCGACGTTGAAGCACTGCACGCCGAACTCAGTGCCGAGCTTGCCGTGCGGAATTTCGATGCCGGTGAGCACACGGATGAGTTGCTTCTCGCCGCCTGCCGGGTACAGCGTGGGCACGGCGACGATGTCGGGCACCGGTTGCAGCTGTGAGGCGGCTTCGCGCATGGCGGCGAGCGCTTCGGGTTTGTTGTCTTCAATGCCGATCAGGATGCGCTCCGCACCCACCAGCTCGCGCAGGATCTCAGCGCCGCGCAGGATGGCCGGAGCGCGCTCGCGCATCAGGCGGTCGTCGGAGGTGATCCACGGCTCGCACTCGGCGCCGTTAAGGATCAACGTCTTGATGTGCTTCTCGGTGCCGACCTTGATGTGGCTCGGGAAGGCCGCGCCGCCCATGCCAACGATGCCTGCGTCACGCAGGCGGTCGAGCATGGTCTGGCGGTTGGCGTTGCGGTAATCGAAGGGCTCGCGCTCGATCCAGCGCTCTTCGCCGTCGGGCTCGATCACCACGCAGCCGGTCGGCAGGCCCGAGGGGTGCGGCATGACGTGGTCGGTGACTTCCAGCACGGTGCCCGAGGTGGGCGCATGCACGGCCGTGCCCAGTACGCCCTCGGCGATGCCGATGCGCTCGCCTTTGAGGACCTTCTGCCCGGGTTCGACGATGCAGCGTGCAATCGCCCGTGTGTTGTGGCGCAGCGGCACGATCAGGCGTGCAGGCAGCGGCGCGCGCGCGATCGGGGTACGCGCGGATTCATTCTTGTGGGTGTCGGGCTTTACGCCGCCGTTGAAGCCGAAGAGCTTGCCGATCATGCCGCGTGCTCCAGCTTGAACACCGGGTAGCGCCATTTCCAGGTTTCCACGGTTTCGGGGATGGTTTCCATCGTGATGCAATCGACCGGGCAGGGCGCCACGCACAGCTCGCAGCCGGTGCACAGCGGATCGACCACGGTGTGCATCTGCTTGGCGGCGCCGACGATGGCATCCACCGGGCAGGCCTGGATGCACAGCGTGCAGCCAATGCAGGTCTGCTCGTCGATGACGGCAACGGCTTTGGGTTTCTCGACGCCGTGGGTTTCGTCCAGCGGCTTGAATTCGCGCCCCAGCAGATCGGCCAGATGGCGGATGCCTTCTTCGCCGCCCGGCGGGCACTGGTTAATGTCGGCTTCGCCATTGGCGATGGCCGTGGCGTAGGGCCGGCAACCGGGGTAGCCGCACTGGCCGCACTGTGTTTGCGGCAGGATGGAGTCGATCTGGTCGACCAGGGGGTCGCCCTCGACCTTGAAGCGGATCGAGGCCCAGCCCAAGGCGGCACCGATCAGCAGGGCAAGGCCGGTCATGACCAGGATGGCTGTCAGCATGGCGGCGCCCTCACTGGAAACGATCCAAGCCAGCGAAACCCATGAACGCAAGGCTCATGAGGCCGGCCGTGATCATGGCGATGGCGGTGCCGCGGAACGGCAGCGGCACATCGGCCCCGTCCAGGCGCTCACGGATGCCGGCAAACAGTACCAGCGCCAGCGTGAAGCCCACCGAAGAACCGAAGCCGAACAGCAGCGATTCGAGGAAGTTGTTGGACATGCCGACGTTGAGCAGCGGCACGCCGAGCACTGCGCAATTGGTAGTGATCAGCGGCAGGTAGATGCCGAGCACACGGTGCAGCAGCGGGCTGGTCTTCTCGATGGCGAGTTCGGTGAGCTGCACGATGGCGGCGATCACCACGATGAAGCACAACGTGCGCAGGTAAGACAAATCGTTGGGCTGCAGCAGGTATTGATCAATCAGGTAGCTGCTGCCGGCGCCCAGCGTGAGTACGAAGGTCGTGGCGGCACCCATGCCGATGGCGGTTTCGAGTTTCTTCGAAACCCCCATGAACGGGCACAGCCCGAGCATTCGCACGAGAACCACGTTGTTCACGAGGACCGCGCCGACGACGAGGAAGAAATAGCTGGTCATTTTGAAGGCCGGAGATCAGGCCGGATTATCCCGCGACGGAATTAGGCACTCAACCCTGTCGCAGTTATAGGAATATTCCCTTGAGCGCAGATTGGCGCGCTCAAGGGAATGAAAGGGCATCGGAGGGGGCCGTCAGGCAGACTCCAGGGCGGCGGAGTCCGAGATGTCCTGGGTGCGCCGGATGCATTCACGCACCAGGCCCGGGCCGCGATAGATCAGGCCGCTATACACCTGAACCAGCTGCGCGCCGGCATCGAGTTTGGCGCGCGCATCATCGCCACTCATGATGCCGCCCGCGGCGATGATCGGAACTTCCCCTGCCAGCAAATTCGAGAGCTGGCGCACGACTTCGGTCGACGCGTCGAACACCGGCGCGCCTGACAGACCGCCTTGCTCGTTGGCGTGCGGCAGGCCGAGCACACGCTCGCGCGAGGTGGTGGTGTTGGTGGCGATCACGCCATCGATGGCGTGACTGCGCAGCGCTTCAGCGATGGTTTCGATCTGTTCCCGATTGAGGTCCGGTGCGATCTTGAGCGCCAGCGGCACGTAACGACCGTGGCCTTCGGCCAGCTCTTGTTGGCGTTCCTTGAGACGTCCGAGCAGTTCGTCAAGCTCGTCGGCGTCTTGAAGCTGACGCAGGTTCTGCGTGTTCGGCGACGAGATATTCACCGTCACGTAGCTTGCGTGCGGATAGACCTTGTCCAGACAGGCGAGGTAGTCATCGGCGGCTCGCTCGATGGGGGTGTCGAAGTTCTTGCCGATGTTGATGCCCAGCACCCCGCTGTAACGTGAGCTCAGCACATTCTCGAGCAGGGCATCCACGCCCTCGTTGTTGAAGCCCATGCGGTTGATGATGCCGTGCGCCGGCGCAACGCGAAACATGCGCGGCTTGGGGTTGCCGGGCTGCGGGCGCGGCGTGATGGTGCCGATCTCGATGAAGCCGAAGCCCAGGCGTGCCAAGCCGTCTATGGCCGCGCCGTTCTTGTCCAGGCCAGCCGCCAGCCCGACGCGGTTCGGAAAACGGATGCCCATGACGCGGACCGGGCCGGCGTCGGGCGTACGCGCTACCGGCAGCACGCGGCCGAGCGTGCGCAGTGATTTCATCGTGAAATCGTGCGCGGTTTCGGGATCAAGGGAGAAGAGCAGGGGGCGAACGAGGGGGTAGCACATGAGCAAATCACTTCAACTAGGCGCCGAATGGCTTGAGGCCAGTCAGTCTTCAGGAATGTCTCCGAGCGGAATCCAATAACCGTCAACTCGCCCTTCAAGTGGGCGAAAACGGCTTTTATAAGTCATTTTGGGGCTTTCGCGAATCCAGTAGCCGAGATACAGATAGGGCAAATCGAGACGGCGACAAGCTTCGACTTGCCAGAGAATGCCATAGGTTCCATAGCTGGCGTGCGTTATATCCGGATCATAGAAGGTATACACACCGGAAAGACCGTCGATCAGACGGTCGATCACGCACACCATGCGCAGTTCGCCATCTTCGCGAAATTCCACCAGATGCGTATCAACATGGCTCTGCAACAGGAACTGCGTGTATTGCTCGCGGTTGTCCTGATCCATGCCTCCGCCTGCGTGCCGTGCCGCCTGATAGCGCTGATACAGCGCGTAATGCTCCTCGTTGAATTGCAGGCTGTGCTCGACGGTCGTGAGATTGGCGTGGCGCTTGAGGGCGCGGCGCTGCGTGCGATCAGGCTCGAAGAAGCCGACGGGAATGCGCACCGGCACGCAGGCACGGCAATTGTCGCAATGCGGGCGGTAGGTGAACACGCCGCTGCGGCGAAAACCGTTGCGCACCAATTCGCTGTAGATCGGGGTGTCGATCAGGTGGCCGGGCGTGGCTACCTGAGAGCGGGCGACGCGATCGGGCAGGTAGGAGCAGGCATACGGTGCCGTCGCGTAGAACTGGATCAGGGCGTACGGATAGTCCTTCTGCATGCTTCTGACGCTATCCCTTGAACGATTCCTTCGTGGCTTCGGACGACCAATGCCCGGGGGGCGGTCCTGCGTCTGCGTGGAGCTCGATGAGCCTGCAAAATTCGGCGCGCGAAACCTCGCGAGCCCCCAGCGACACAAGATGAGCCGTTGTCATCTGGCAATCTATCACGGCGAAATTCAGCGATTCAAGATGGCGCGTCAGGTGTGCGAGACAAACTTTCGATGCATCGGTCTTGCGGCTGAACATCGATTCGCCGAAAAACACCCCGCCAATGGCCATGCCGTAGAGACCACCCACCAAAGCCCCGTCCTGCCACGCTTCGACGCTGTGGGCGTAACCGAGTTCATGCATGGCGATGTAGGCGCGCTGCATTTCAGGCGTGATCCATGTGCCCGAAGCGCCGTCGCGCAGGGCGGCGCAGGCCTCGATCACTTGGGCGAAGGCTGTGTCGAAACGCACCTCGAAGCTGCCACGCCGCAAGGTCTTGCCAAGCGAGCGCGAGACGCGCATGGCAGCAGGTGACAGTACCAGACGCGGGTCCAGGCTCCACCACAGAATGGGTTGGCCCTCGCTGTACCACGGGAAAATGCCGCGTCGATAGGCAGCCAGAAGCCACTCGGGGGTCAGTTCGCCGCCGGCCGCGAGCAGGCCGGGCGGGTCGTCCAAGGCCTGCTCAACCGGCGGGAAGCCGGGCGTGCCCGAAAGCCACGGAATCATTCGGCCATGCAGCTCTGCAGCGCATTGAAGGGCTGCGCGTGGGCGGCGATGTCGGCGTCTTTGTGGAAAGTGACGACGTGATCGGCTTCGAGGCGAATGCCGATGTGCTCGCCCAGCGCATGGTTGTGGTGGCTGGGCACCAGAGAGAGCACGCGCGTGCCGCTGTCGAGCTCCAGCGTGTACAGGATGTCGGCGCCGCGGAAGGCTTTCTTCAGCACCTTGGCTTTCAGCGTGCTGTCGTCGTCATGCACGACATCGTCGGGGCGCAGCAGCACTTCGACGGTGCACATGCGGGCGCCGTTGGCCTGGTCGATGCGGCATTCGGTGGGGATGGCACTTTGCAGCAAGCCAAGGTCGGTGCGCACGTGCTGGTCATCGATGACTTCGCCCGACAACAGCACGCCCTGGCCGATGAAGTCCGCCACGAAGCGGTTGCAGGGGCGGTGATACAGGTTGTAGGGCGTATCCCATTGCTGGATGCGGCCCTCGTTCATGATGCCGATCTCGTCGGCTACCGCGAAGGCTTCGTGCTGGTCGTGCGTGACCATGATGGCGGTGATGCCGGTGGCCTTGATGATGTCGCGCACCTCGTGGGAGAGGCGCTCGCGCAGCTCGACGTCGAGGTTCGAGAAGGGCTCGTCGAGCAGCAGCAGGGAAGGGCTCGGGGCGAGCGCGCGGGCCAGGGCCACACGCTGTTGCTGTCCGCCCGAGAGTTCGTGCGGATAGCGTTTGCCCTCGTTGCGCAGGCCGATCACGCCGAGCATTTCGGCTACGCGTGCATCGCGCGCCGAGGCGTTCATGCCGCGCAGGCCGAAGCCGATGTTGGCGGCAACGGTGAGGTGAGGAAACAGCGCGTAATCCTGGAACACCATGCCGATGCGACGCTGTTCGGGCGGCAAGTGTACGCTCAGGCTGCTGACGATCTGGCCGTCGAGCAGGATCTCACCCGAGTTCACCCTCTCGAAACCGGCAATGCAACGCAACACCGTGGTTTTGCCGCAGCCCGACGGGCCGAGCAGGCAGCCGATGCTGCCTTCGGCCAGACGCATCGAAAGCCGTTGCACCACCGGAACGGTGTCGTAGGCAAGTTCAATGGAGTGCAGTTCGAGATGGGACATCCGCTCAGCCTGTGTGGTCGGCACCGTCACGGTGCGTGCGTATTGGGATCGATAATGCGATCCATTATAATTTCGAAACCATATGCCGTGCAGGCCCTTCTGTACGGAGCTCAAACAACGGGCCGTCGATGCAGCGCAAGACCACCGTAGCAAGATTTCTTCCGGACAATTCCCCGCTTACCTGGACAGCACTGCTCATTGCGGCGCTCATCGCGATGCCGGTGTTGTCGGTGTTTTCGAACGTGCTGGTGAGTGGCACCTCGGATGTGTGGTCGCACATGGCGTCCACGGTGCTGCCGGAGTTCGTGCGCAATACGGTGATTCTGTGCATCGGTGTCGGTTTGGGCGTGGCGTCCATCGGCGTGGTCTGCGCGTGGTTCACCACGATGTTCGATTTCCCCGGCCGGCGTTTCTTCGAATGGGCGCTGATTTTGCCGCTGGCCGTCCCGGCGTACGTGATGGCCTACGTTTATACGGACTTCCTGCAGTTCGTCGGGCCGGTGCAGAGCGCGCTGCGCGAGTGGTTCGGCTGGCGTGCCAGTGATTACTGGTTCCCCGACGTGCGCTCGACCGGCGGCGCCGTGGCGATGTTCATCTTCGTGCTGTACCCCTACACCTATCTGTTGGCGCGCACGGCGTTTCTGGAGCGCGCTTCCGGCATGCTGGAGGCGGGGCGTTCCCTCGGGCTAGGGCCTTGGCGCTGCTTCTTTCAAGTCTCTCTGCCGCTTGCACGTCCGGCCATTGTGGCCGGCACAGCGCTGGCGCTGATGGAGACGCTCGCCGATTTCGGTACGGTGTCGTACTTCGGCATTCAGACCTTCACCACGGGTATCTATCGCGCCTGGTTTTCGTTCGGTGACCGCGCCGCCGCTGCACAGCTCTCGGCTTTGCTGCTGGGTTTCGTCATCATCGTGTTGGTGCTCGAGCATGCCAGCCGAGGTCGTGCACGCTTCAACAACACCTCGCGTCAGGGTGGTTCTCCCGCGCGCAATCGCTTGATCGGGGCGCGTGGGTGGCTGGTGACGCTGATCTGCTTTCTGCCGTTGCTGTTCGGCTTTCTGCTGCCGGGTGGTCTGCTGCTCGACATGGCGATCAACCAGGGTGACGCCCAGTTCGGCCCGCGTTTCTTCTCGCTCGCGCGCAACAGTTTCGTGCTGGCCTCGGTAACTGCGGTGTTGGCGGTGGTGTTGGCGGTGGTGCTGGCGTATGCGGCGCGACTGTCGCGTTCAAGGGTGCCGCGTGGGGCCAATCGCATCGTGAGCCTCGGCTACGCTGTGCCGGGGTCGGTGATCGCGGTGGGGGTGCTGATCCCGGTCACGCGCGTGGACAACTTCATCTCGCAAAGCTGGACGGAGATGTTCGGCGTCAATCCGGGGCTGGTGCTTACCGGTGGCATCGCGGCGCTGGTGTATGCCTATCTGGCTCGTTTCCTGGCGGTAGCCTTGCAAACCGTGGATGCGAGCCTCGGCAAGGTCACGCCCAACATGGACGACGCATCGCGCATTCTCGGTTACGGGCGCATCGCCACCTTGCTGCGCGTGCATGTGCCGATTCTGCGCGGCAGCCTGCTGACTGCCGGGCTGCTGGTGTTCGTGGATGTCATGAAAGAGTTGCCTGCCACGCTGGTGATGCGGCCGTTCAACTTCGATACGCTCGCCACGCAAGCCCACACGTTGGCGGCGGATGAGCGGCTGGCTGAGGCGTCCACGGCGGCACTGACCATTGTGGTGGTAGGTCTGGTGCCTATGTTCGTGTTGTCGCGTCAGATCGTGAAAAGCCGGCGTGAGCGCAAGGCGGCGGTGGCGGCTCTGGCCCCGACGCCCGCGCATTCGCCGGCCTGAGTTCGTCGCTCCGGGGGCTTGCCCCGGTGCTTACTCTTCGACGCGGAAACCGATCTTCAGCTTGACCTGCCAGTGGGCGATCTTGCCGTCCTTGATGTGACCGCGGATCTCGGAGGTTTCGAACCAGTCCATGTGCCGAATGCTCTTCGACGCCGCTTCGACGGCGTTGCGGATGGCGTCATCCACACCCTCGGTGGAAGAGCCGACGAGTTCAACCAGCTTGTAGACATTCGTGCTCATGCAAGACCTCCTGTGCTTGTTGCGATGAGGTTCCAGTATAGGGGTACAAAAAAAACGGGGCGCCGCGGTGCCCCGTTTTTCGTGAACAGAAGGTTTCAGGGAGGTATCGATGGCAGACCGGCACGCCGGGGAACTGCCGATGAAGCTCGGCGGTCGCAACATTCCGGATGAATTGCTTCGTCGTCACAGCACTCGATGCCGAATCGATGCCAGATATTTAGCCACCTCTCAAGGAGTTCACATGAATTGTTCCCCATTGCTCACGCGCTTCGCACAAGCCGCTTTCGTTGGCCTCATGTGCTTTGCGGTGCCGGCCTCGGCTGCCGAAGACTTTCAGCTTACGGAGGTGGCCAAAGGGCTGGAAACGCCGTGGTCGCTTGCCTTCCTGCCGGATGGCCGCATGCTGGTCACCGAGCGGCCGGGGCGCATGGTGCTCGTGGCGTCCGACGGCAGTGTTTCGAAGCCGCTGCAGGGTGTTCCCAAAGTGCACGCGCGGGGGCAGGGTGGTTTGCTAGACGTGGTGCTGAGCCCGGATTTCGACAAGAGTCAGCGCATTTTCTTCAGCTACGCCGAGCCCACCGAAAAGGGCGCGCGCACGGCAGTGGCCAGTGCACGGCTTGATGTGGACGGAGGGAAGCTCGAAGACGTGCGCCCGGTGTTCGCGCAGCGTGACGACCCGGACGGGGGCCACCATTTTGGTTCGCGTCTGGCGTTTGCGCCGGATGGCTCCTTGTTCATCACGCTCGGTGACCGCAATACCCAGCGCGAGCGTTCGCTGGCGCTGGACAGCCACCTCGGCAAGATCGTGCGTGTGAAGGCGGACGGCACGGTGCCTGATGACAACCCTTTCGTCGGCCAGAAAGACGCATTGCCCGAAGTCTGGTCCTACGGCCACCGCAACGTGCAGGGCGCGGCGATTCACCCGGGCAGCGGCATGCTGTGGACCCATGAGCACGGCCCGCGAGGCGGTGACGAAGTGAACGTCGGCAAGGCCGGCGCCAACTACGGCTGGCCAGAGGTGACCGAGGGGCGCGATTACGTTACGCGTCGGCCGTTCGGCGATGCCACTGAGCGTGAAGGGGTTGAGCCGCCGGTACATTCCTGGGTGCCGACGTCGATCGCGCCGGCCGGCATGGTCTTTTACTCGGGCAAGGCCTTCCCGGAGTGGGAGGGCAACCTCTTCATCGGTGCGCTGCGCGAGCAGATGCTGGTACGCCTTGAACTCGATGGTAAAAAGGTCGTTGAAGAGCATCGCTTGATCGAAGGCAACTTCCGCGTGCGCGATGTGCGCGAAGGCCCGGAGGGTGCGATTTACATGCTGGACGAAACCAACGGGCGCGTCATGCGTCTCGAGCCCAAGAAGTAATCCGCTGCATACGGCAGCCCTCCGCGAGAGGGCTGCCGCTCAATCGGGTTTGCGGCGGAAGCCCGCGGCCTGTTGCCAGCTGCGGCGCTCTTCGGTGGCATGGGCGTAGTGCTGAGCTTCTGCCTCGGACATGTCCAGCAGGCGCTCCAGTGTGCGTTCAAGATGGCTGTGTTGGGGCAGGGTCGGCCCGAGATAAAGCACCACCTCGCCACGCTGGATCATTACCGTCGGAAAGCTCTCGATCTCAAGCGCTTCGGGCCACTCGGGTTCGTCTTCGATGTCCACCCAGTCAAACCTTGCGCCCTTGCGCTGCGCGGCCAGCGCTTCGAAGCCTTCACGGTAGTCGCGGCACACGCCGCACCATTCGGCACACAGGCACAACACGAGTGTTTCGGATTCGACAGACATTACGGGTTCAACAATGAGAAAGGGCGGCGAGGCAGAGTATCAGCCTGGCCGCCCCCACGCCAATGGCGCGTCGCGTGATTACTTCACCGCCGTGGCGGCCTCGCGCTTCTGAAGCAAAAGCAGCGGTACGCCAGCGGCCAACACCGCGAGGCCCAGCCATGCGCCAGCCCCGGCGTACTGCGCGCTTGACCACAGCAAGCCCAGACATACTGCGGCGAAAATCAACGGAGGCAGGGGGTAGAGCGGGGTGCGGAAGGGACGCGGGCGGTTCGGGTCGCGGCGGCGCAGTGCGATCACGCTGAGCGCGGTGAGGAACATGAACAGCCAGAAGACGGGCGCGGTGTAGGCCACCATGGTCTCGATGCCATTCGCCGAGAAGGCGCCGAACATGATCAGTGCCAAGGTGATCACGCATTGCACCACCAGTGCGCGCGTGGGCGTCTCGCCGCGATCGCTCCATGCGGCCAGCATGCCCAGCTGGGGAATGTCTCGGCCCAGTGCGTAATACACCCGCGCGCCGGTGAGGATGGTGGCGTTGATGGTGCTCAGCGCGGCGATGCACACCATCAGGCTGAGCACCACGGCAGCCGCCTCGCCGAAGGCGATGCGCATCAACGCGGCGCCCACCGCATCGGTATCACGCAGCCCTTGCAAGCCGAAGATGTGCAGGTAGGCCAGGTTGGCCAGCACGTAGATGGTGGTTACCACCAGCGTTCCGATCAACAGCACGCGCGCCATGTTGCGTTGCGGGTTGCGCAACTCGCCGGACAAATACGCGGCTTCGTTCCAGCCACCGTAGGTCAGCAGTACGAACACCATGCCCATGCCCAGCATGCCGGCGAGGTTGCCCGACATTGCCGCTGGCGCGGCGTCCACGTGCAGGCTGTTGCCCGACGCCAGCAGTCCCGCCACGAGAACCGCCAGCAGCGACAGCACCGTGAGCGCCGAAAACACGATCTGCATGCGCTTCGAGCCGCTTGTGCCCAGCACATTGAGTGCGGTGAGGGCGATCACCGCGAACGCACCGTGCAAGGCGATGCTCCATGGGCCGAGCGGCAGCAGCTGGCTGGCGTATTCGCCGTAGATGAATGCTACTGCGGCAATCGAGCCAGTCTGAATCACAGAGCCGCGTGCCCAGGCGAACAGCAGTGCAACGAAGGGGCCCCAAGCGCGCCGAAGAAAGTGATATTCGCCGCCGGTATGCGGGTAGGCCGAACCCAGTTCGGCGTAGCACATGGCGCCCAGCAGCATGACCAGACCACCGGCCAGCCACAGGCCGATGTAGGTGGTGGGGCTGTCGCTGAACTGCGCAACCAGCGGCGGGAAACCGAAGATGCCGATGCCGATGACGACACCCACCAGCACGGCTACGCCGTCCAGAACCGACAGCCCGGCACTGGGGCCGGCCGTCGGGCAGTCGCGACCGTCATCAGAGGCGTTTTGCATGCCAGCCTTCCACCACTTTGGTGCCCTGCTGGGCGGTTATCGTGTCGCCTTCGACGTGGCCGGTGAAGTGCTCACCGCTCACGCTGAAACGAAACTCGGGGCCACGCAGTTGAGTGAAGGTGATCGGCTTAGTCTGATCACCGAATAGGGCCTCGCCCTTGACGAACTGGTAGGTCTGCTTCAGGTCGATGTTGAATTTGCTGCCGTCGGCGCGCGTGATCTCCCAGGCGCCGTCGACTTTGGCGGGCACGACCCATTTGTAGATGTAGCGGCTTTGAACCTCGATCCAGGCATCCGGGCGCCAGTCCCCCATGTCGAAGACGTGCGAAACGATGCGGGTGCCGGGACGCAGCTTGTCGAGGATGGTCGGGCGCAGTTCGAGGTTGATGGTCGGCAGCAGATACATCGTGAGCACGTCGACGTTCGAAAAATCCTTTTCGAAGAGGTTGCCGCGCTCGAAGTTCACACGGTCGTCGACCTTGGCGTACTTCGCGTTCTCGTTGGCTTCGGCGATGCGCTCGGGGTCGATGTCGATGCCCAGCGCCTTCTTCACGCCCCAATCGCGTGCCGCTGCGATCACGATGCGCCCGTCTCCCGAGCCGAGGTCGATCAGGTAGTCGTCCGGCTGCACTTCGCCCAGCTCGAGCATGCGGTACACCGCCTCGTTGGGCGTGGGCACGTACGGCACGTCCAGCATCACTGGCTGTTGGTCGCTCGGCGGTCCCTGCGTATGGGCGGCCAAAGGCACGAACAAGGCGGCGGCGAGGGCGAGCGCGCTCGTCCGCCGCAAGATCGAAGGGCTGCGGGCAGGGTGCATGGGGTGTCTCCGTTATTGTTCGAGTCTGGCGGGCTGCAACAATGGCATTGTCGTGCGCTGCCCCGGGTGCAAATGCCGCTGCAGAGTAGCAGATTCAGTTATGGGAGTCGGCGCTTGTGGCGTCACTCGTCATGCCGGCCTCGCCGTAACATCGGGTAATGCGGCTTGCGGCACAATTGCGGGTGGCGCACATTTGCCAGGTTTTGAGAATGCATTGCGGAGAATGAGTTCCATGATTGCTTCACGACGTTTTGCCCTGATGGCGCTTGGCGCAATCCTGCTGGCGGGTTGCTCGGGCAAGGGAGACATCGCGTTCGAGCAGCCGGTGGTGTCGCTGTCGTCCTTCGGCTTGATGCCGTCGGACGGCCGGGCGCCGCGCATCGCCATCGGTTTGCGCGTGGTGAACCCCAATGCCACGCCGCTGCGCATGCGCGGCCTGAGCTATACCGTGGCGCTCGAAGGTCATCGCATGCTGACCGGCGTAACTTCGCGTCTGGCCGAAGTGCCGCCGTATTCAGAAACCGAGCTCGAGTTGAATTCGCCGATCGATCTGGTCAGCAGCCTCACGCTCTTCAACGAAATCATGAACACGCCGGGCCGTGAAACCCTGGAGTATTCGCTCAACGCGCGCATCGACGTAGACGGCATGCTTGCGCCGCTGCGCGTCATCGAAGATGGCGAGCTGGTGTTCACCCAGCTCGGTTCGCCACCCTGAGCGACTCGCTCAGCGAAGAGTGACCAGCTCTTCGGAGCTGGTCGGGTGAATGGCCACGGTGTCGTCGAAATCACGCTTGGTGGCGCCCATCTTCACTGCCACGGCGAAGCCCTGCAGCATCTCGTCGGCGCCCTCGCCGATGATGTGCACGCCCACCACACGTTCGTCCGCTCCCGCGCACACCAGCTTCATGGCGGTCTTGGGCTTGTGCTCGGTGACTGCGTAATACATCGGCGTGAAACGCGTGGCGTAGACCTTTACGTCGCTGAATTTCGCGCGCGCCTGCTCTTCGGTCAGGCCCACCGTGCCGATGGCCGGGTGGCTGAACATCACCGTCGGGATGTTGCTGTAATCGAGCCTGGCGTCGGCTTGGCCGTTGAACAGGCGTGCCGCCAGGCGACGGCCCGCGGCAATCGCCACCGGTGTGAGTTCGGCCGCACCGGTGATGTCGCCGATGGCATGCACGCCGGCTACGTTGGTGTTCTGGAACGCATCCACCGGCACGGTGCCGTCGTCGTTGGCCGTCACTCCGGCCGCGGCCAGATTCAGCCCGGCGGTGTTGGCACGGCGGCCGATGGCCCACAGTACGCAATCTGCCTCGATGGAGCCGGCCGGGCCGCAAGCCACCTGCAAGCTGCCATCGGCCTTGCGTGACACTTCATGCGCTTCGGTCTTGAAGCGGATGTCCACGCCGTCGTCGGCCATGCGGGCGGCCAGTTCGTCACGCAGCATGGCGTCGAAGGGGCGCAGCATGTGCTCGCCGCGCACCAGCAACGTCACTTCGCTGCCCAGCGCGCGGAACATGCCGGCGATCTCCACCGCGATGTAGCCCGCGCCGCCCACCACCACGCGCTTGGGCTGGTGCTCGAGTTCGAAGAAGCCATCCGAGGTGATGCCGAGCTCGGCACCCGGAATCGTCGGCCGCACCGGCTGGCCGCCGGTGGCGATGGTGATGTTTGGGGCGGTGAGGCGGCGTCCCTCCACTTCGATGGTATGCGCGTCGACGAAGCGCCCGTAACCGCGCACCACCGTCACGCCTGACTTGTCGAGCAGGGTGGCGTAGATGTCATTGAGGCGTTCGATGTAGGCGTCGCGGCGCGTTTTCAGCGCACCCCAATCAAAGCTCGGCGGCACCAGGTCGAAGCCGTAGCCGGGGGCGTCGTGAAAGCGGCTGGCGATGTCGGCGGCGTTCCACATGACCTTCTTGGGCACGCAGCCCACGTTCACGCAGGTACCGCCCAGACGGCCCGATTCCACCAGCGCCACCTTTGCGCCGTGCTCTGCGGCGCGTCGTGCCGTGGCTACGCCGCCGCTGCCGCCCCCGATGACCAGATAGTCGAAGCGTTCCATGCTGTCGTTCCGAGTTTCGAATCGAAGCATGCTATCACCGGGCAGCGGCGCGCGGCGGGGCGATGGATGCTGCCCGAGCCCGTTCCGGCTCAGGCGCTTCCGGCTTCGATGAGGCGAAACTCGAGGGCTTCGAACTCGTCTTTCAGGTCGGCGCCGAACTCGGCCATCATGTCGTCCTCCGGATCGTGGTGCCAATGCGCCACGATGCGTGCGCCTTCCGTCGCGCGACGATGCAGCATGCCCACCAATGCGCGGATCAGCTTGGTGCTCGAGCTGTTGAAATAGCGCAGGTTGAAATGTGCCTCCACACCGTCGTTGGCTGCCGCCTGGGTGAGCAGGGCTTCGAGCTGATTGCGCACCGGCGCATAAAAGGCCATGGCATTTTCGGGGTAGGACTCGCCCGAGAGTTCGAAGCGCATGGTCGTGGCGTCGACGACGACTTCCGGGGTTTCCTTGGTGGCGGGGATGTGCACGACGTTCATGGTGTTCTCCTGTTTCGGATCAGATGGTTGCGCGCAGGTGGAATTCGGCGCTGTCGGGCTCCCCGGCAACGGGGACGATGCGGTAATCGATGGGTGCGCTGGCTTCGCGCGCCAGAGTCAGAAAGCCGAGGCCGGCCCCTTTGCTGCCGGCGTCGAGCGTGGCGTGCTCGTCGTTGCGCAACTGCGCGCGGTAGGCGGCCTTGATCTGCTCCAACGTCATGGCGCGCACCGCATCCACGCGGTCGCGAATGCGCCCGACCTGATCGTTGCGCACGCGGTTGCAGCACATCACCGCGTAGTGCTCGGCTTCCCGCGTAACCGTGAGCGTGCCTTGCGGGCCGTGCCCCCCGGGGTAGTGCGGGGCGTAGTGCACCACGTTCTGCGCCATTTCGATGAAGGCCGAGAACACGCGTCGCGCCACGCGCCGGTCGGGCGCGGCGTCGTCGAGGCGTTCGCGCACGGTGTCCGACAGCGTGGCCACCACGTTGCCGTTCAGCTCACCGGAGAAGTGCAGCAGCACTTGGCAGGAGTTCGCTTGCGCGCGGAAGCGGTCGAGCAGTTCAGGAGTCATGTTGCGGCCCTCACACGCGGAAGCCGATGGCGCTGACGTCGTCCTTGCGCGGCTCGTCGCCCTGGTAGTCGCGCAGTTCGGCACGCAGGCCGCGTGCCTGCAGCGGCAGTGAGGCATCGCGCAGGCGCTTCAGGCACGCACGCACACGGCGCTTGCCGAAGGCGATGCGCTTTGCACCGCCTAACTGATCGAAGATGCCGTCGGTGAAGAGATACACCGCGGCACCTTGGGCGAGCTGCAGTTCGTGGTTGGCCCATTGCTGCTGCATCGGAACGCTGGCGTAGCCCACTCCTTCACGGTCGCCATCAATCACCGTGAAATCCTCGTCGGTAGGCGCCAGGGCGAACAGCGACATGTGGGCTCCGGCGAAGCGCAATTTGCGCGTGCCCCGTTCCACCCAGCACACGGCGGCGTCCATGCCGTCATCGGCGTGGTGAATGTCGTTCATGTCTTCATGCTGGCCCATGGCGTTCTTCACGCTGCGGTGTATTTCCGCCAGCAGTGCGCCGGGGTCGCGTGCGCTCTGGGCATTGATGGCCCCTTGCATGAAGGCCGTCATGATCAATGTCATGAAGGCACCGGGCACACCGTGACCGGTGCAATCGAACAGAATCACCAGGTAGCCGTCATCAAACTCGCGGAAGTGGTAGAGATCGCCGCTCACCGTGTCGCGCGGCTCCCACATCAGGAAGTGCTCGGGAAGGCATTTGGCGAGGCCCTCGCGCGAGGAGCGCGAGATCGAGCGCTGGATGACGCTGCCGTAGTCGATGGACTCCATCACGATGCGGCTCTTTTCTTCCTGCATGCGCGAGATCGACGCCAGCACGTCCTGCGCACGGCCCATGCCGCGGTAATAGCCGTTGAGCGAGATGATGAAACCGTCTGCCAGCACCTTGTCGCCGAATTCCAGAATGGTGGCCGACAAGGCCTGCATGGTGGTGTCCTGCTCGACGATCAGCGGGCGCTTGTCCATGAAGGCGATGCAACTCTTGTTCTGATAGAGCTCCCGTGCGAACGGGCGCGCGAACTCTTCCATGAAGATGTGGCGATTGATCAGCCCCACCGGCCTGCCGTCCTCGACCACTGGAAGGCTGCCCAGTCCCACATCGGCCTTGAAGCGCTGGAAGACCTCCATGTTGCTCACGTCGGGCGAGATCGCCGGCGTGACGACTACCAGATCGCTGGCGGTGTCTGTGGGGACCCTCGGCCGGGCACACGGCAGTGGGGAATCAAGATCGGTGGCGTGCGTCATGAAAACTCCTGGCATTCGCGGAAGAGATGCCGGCAAGCTGTGGATTGCCGGGCAGGCGAGACGCAGCATAAGGAGCAAAGATTGCAGGCCGGTGACGTTGCGTCTGGACACACACCGCCGGGGCTGCTGTGCAGTACTCTCGGGCATCACATGACAGCTAGGGGTACGACATGAAAGCGATCTGGAAAAGCGTAGGGCTGGCGCTTGGCGTGGCCGGCACCTTGGTGGCATGTGCGCAGGTCGAGCGCCAGCCGGGCGACAAGGCAGATTTCTACAAGCCTGTTCAGGCACGTCAGTGCGATGCCCCCGGAGCAACGTCGGAGAACCTGCAACTTGAGCTCGCCGCACTGGAGAATGCCGGAGTGCGGGTGGACGATGCCTCCTGCGGTCACGATGGCCGCATGTATCCGGCCGTATGCGGTGCGCCGACGGGTGACGTCTGGCTGATCCGGATCGACGCGGGGTCCGAAGCGGGCGCGCGAGCAGCGGGGTTTGAGCCGATCCCCGCGAATGCGTCGCTGCAGACGAGGGCGTGCCGATGAGCGGGCGTTCAGCATGTTCGAAGCAAGCGATGCGCGGCGGGCTGGCAAGCATCGCTTTGGCTGTGGCTTCCAGCAGCGCCCTCGCATTCCCCGAGCTTTCGGGCGATGTCGATCGCGCCGAGTGCACGCAGGCGCTGACACTTGCCCGTAGCATGTTCGAAGCGCCGTCCGCGAGGGTGTATGCGCCGTTGCAGACACCTGCGGGCTTCGAGTCGCGCGTGGTGTTGGCGGCGCAGTCGCTCGACATCTCGGGCGGCAACGCCCTGACGGCGTCTGACGAATTCGAGCGTATTCCGCTCGAAGGGCGCTCGCTGTACTGGGCGCGCGATGCCGACGACGGCAAGCGTCTGGTCGTGCTCGAAACTGCGCATGGGTGGCGCGGGGATATGTATTCGAGCTATCTGCTGGATGCCTCGACCAAGCCCGAAGATTTCGCACAGCAGCCGAGCGCGACACCCTTGATGGCTGATTCATGGCGGCCGCCGATCGTGTTGCGCGCTTCGGAGGCGGGGCCGAACTGGTTGATCGACGTTGGTCAGCCTTTCGAAATCTTGGCTGCATGGCAGGTGCATGTGTCGCCCGAGTCGGCAGCCGTGTGTGAAGTGCACTTTCACGAAGCTGGTGTCTCACCGACTGAAAATTTGCCCGAAGCCGTCCGCAGCGTGTTGCCGATTCTCGATGAGGCGATTGGTTCGGGGGAAGGCGAGGGCACACTGCAGCAAACCGCAAGCCTGCGCCTCAAGGTGCGACACGTGTTGGCGAATGTGGCGTTGCGTCCGTGGGCGGTCTCTGCGCAAGATGCATACAACTCGCGCGCGCGCGTGGATGCAGGCTTGCAAGCGTGGGCCCGCACGGACGACAGGCACGCCGGCTTGCATCGAAGGCTCGTCGAGGGTGAGGACGCCGCTCGCACGGCACTCGCGCGGTATTACGCACAGCATTTCGGGTTGGCAGCGGATGCGGCGGAAGAGGTGGGCGCATGGATGTTCGACATGCTGCTGCGCGCTCACTTCGTCTTTCCGCGCGCAGGAGAGGCGCACAAGGGCCCAGGCAACCCTTGGCCAAGCACGTACCGCGTGCCGTCCGCAGCTGCGTCGTGATCCACGCTGGGCGAAGCGCGAAGGACATTCGCATCCGGGCGGAAGCGGGGCGGGACGTCGTAGCCATCGATGCCGTCATCCGCGGGGCTTTCGCCGGCAAGGCTCACAGCAGTCATACCGAACATCTCATTGTCGCGGCGCTGCGCGCAGCCGACGCCCTGGAGCTTTCCTTGGTGGCGAGCGCGGGCGACGAGGTGGTCGGCCATGTCGCCTTCTCACCGGTGAGCATTGCCGATGGCGTTCGTGGCTGGTTCGGTCTGGCTCCGCTTTCCGTAGTGCCGTGGATGCAGGGCTGCGGCATCGGGCGGGCACTGGTCGAGCAGGGTCTCGCACAGCTTCATTCCCGCGGGGCCGAAGGGTGTGTGGTGCTTGGCGATCCAGCCTTGTACGGCCGCTTCGGCTTTCGCAATATCCCCGGCCTGCTGCTGCCGGGCGTGCCGCCCGAGTATCTTCTGGCTATCGCCGGGGGCGGGCGACTCCCGCAGGGCGAGGTTGGCTTTCATGAAGCCTTTGACGTCAGCGCATGAGCTGTTGCCTGCAGAGCACGATCTTGCCGCGCGCCGGCCGGTGTGGGGCGTGCTGTCGGAATTGTTTCTGGACACCGATGTGACGCGCTTGCGCCAGCACCGTGTGCAGGTGCTGGCCGGCTCTGCCTATTCGCTTGAAGCCATCGAACGCATTCTGGTCGAGGAGGTGTACCCGGTGTGTGCGCCCAATCTGTGGTCGGTGGCAGGGGAGTGGGCGGGCTTCGACGAAGCGTGGCTGGAGGCGCGCATTCTGGCGTGCTCGCGTTCGCGCTGGCGCCGCTTGCTTCGCCCGGCGCGTTGGCGGGCGTTGCGGATGGATGAATGGCGCATCACACGGGCTGCGGTGCTGGCCCGGCGTGTAACGCGCTGAAGCGTCAGTTCTGCATCCAGCCGTGTTTGCCCAGTGATTCGATCACCCGCTCGGCAATCAGCGCGTAGCCGCGTTCGTTGGCGTGAATGCGGTCGGAGCGCAAATCCTGGCGTGACAGCACTTCCGAGACGGCCAGTGGGACCATGGCCACGCTGTGTTCGCTTGCCAGGTCGGCGTACAGCGCGTGGTCACGCAATTCGGCGCGCAGGGATTTCGCCGGAATGGCAACCAGCGCAACGTGGGTGGTGACGCTTTGACTTTGCCGGATCATCTGTGTGAGGTTCTCGCGCGTCTGCTCTTCAGGCATATCACGCAGGAAGTCGTTGCCGCCGATGGCCAGAATGACGGCGTTGGGTTGGTAGCGATCGAGCAGATCGTCCAGCCGTGCCAGTGCGTCGGCGGAAGTGTTGCCTGGAATGCCTGCATTGATCACGTCCCAGCCGCTGTCGCGTGCCACGATCTGTGGCCAGGCGCTTTCGCGCGATGCCCCCGTCCCGTACACCAGGCTGTCGCCCAGCACCAGCACCACGGCGTCTTCCGGCAGCGCCGAGAAATAGCGGATGGGGCCTTCGTCTCGCGCGCAGGCGGTGAGTAACAATGCAAAAGCTGCCAGCACAAGGCTGAAGCGGCGCAGCAGGGCGGAAGGGGCGATGGAGTTCATCCCGTGATGATGCCAGAGGATCCACTGCGGGTGCCGGCTTGCCCCCGCTTGTTGCCACGGCCTCAGGGCGAAGGATTACACTCGCGCTCCCGCCCCTGTCGGCTGCCAACACGCAACGAGAACCCCATGAAGAAGACCGACCTCTACAAAAATCTTGGCCTGAAGATCGACGGTCAGATGAAGAGCGCCCGCACGCCCGACCGCTTCGGCCAGGCCGGCATGCCCGACCGCAAGGAGCAGCGTCGCCTGGATCAGGAGAAAGGTCTGATCCCGTTCGCCGTGAAGATCGAGTCGTCGCTGGCGACCGAGTTACGCGCGTTGGCGGCCGAGCGTGACGTCAGTCTGAACGACCTCGTCAGCGAGCTGTTGCGCAAGGGGCTCGAGACCGGCCGTTGAAGCCTTCTGCGGCAAGGCTTTGAAAACGCTGCGATCCGCCCCCGATGCGCGTTTGCAGCGTTCATGCGGTTTGCGTGAAGAATGCCTTCGCCATGGTGCATGACGATTTGCTTTTCCTCTTTTCAGTGACCATCCTCTAGGCATAAGCTGTCGGGATGCGCCATGTCGAGCGGGTTGGAGCGTGAAGCTCCGCCAAGCCTGCCGCCGCGCATGATGAGCTGGAGGAGGGGCATGGGGAACCACGATCGTGCATTGCTGGCGCGCCTGCGCCATTTCTGGGCAGCGCTGCCTTCAACCAACATTGCAATCGGCCTGCTGGTCATCGGGGTGTGCCTGTTTGTGTACATGGCGCACAAGGGCTTGCACAGCATCGAGAGCATCGAGCATCACAACGATGCCAGCCGGCATGCGCTGCAAAATTCGATCCTCATCAGCGAAACCGTGTCGCTGATCAAGGACATCGAAACCGGGCAGCGCGGCTTCGTCATCACCGGCGACGAGAGCTATCTGGCACCTTATCTTGCGGCCCGCGATCGCTTCGATCAGATGTATCAGCAACTGATCGCCAACCTCAAGCGGCCCGAGCAGCAGCAGACGTATTCGCACGACAAGCTCGACAGCCTGGTCAATCAGCGCATCCAGCACGCCGCCTTCCTCATCGACGAGCGCAAGGCGCGGGGCCCGGCGGTGCTCGAAGACCAATCCCTGTACCACGACGGCAAACGCATCATGGACGAGATACGCGTCGAGGTCGCACGCCTGCACGAGGTGCAGCGGGGCTTGAGCGAAACGCGGCTGGAACTGGCGCGTGACATCCAGAGCCGTTCGCTGCGGCTGAGCTACTGGGTGTCGATCGGCGGCACGTTGCTGATGGTCGTCTCGGCGTTCTTCCTTATACGAGAGAAGCGCATTCGCGACGCGGTGCAGCGTCGGCTCCACGATGCCAATGCCAACCTCGAGAGCCGAATCGAGGAGCGCACCGCCCAGTTGCAGGCGGCGTTGGACCGCATTCAGACCTTCGCACTGGAGCAGGATCAGAACATCGAGGGTGAGCGGCGCCGGCTTGCGCGCGAAGTGCATGACCAGATCGGACAGGTGTTCACGTCGATCAAGATGCTGTTGTTCAGCATGAAAACATCGTCTGCAGAGGCCAAGGCGGAGCAGCTCGAAGAACTTGGGCGCCTACTTGATGACGGCGTCGTCGTGGCCCGCCGCATTTCGGGGGAACTGCGCCCGGCGTTGCTCGATGATCTGGGGTTGGGCGCGGCCGTAGCGCATTACACGACGGAGCTCGGCCGGCGCAGCAGCCCCGAGATCACGGTCGAAATCGCGCAGGAGGACGTGCTTTCGCCGATGCAGGCCAACCAGCTTTTCCGCATCACCCAGGAGGCCGTCACCAACGTCCAGCGTCATGCCCACGCCAGCCGCGTCCACATCGAAGGCAGCGTCGAGGGGCCGGATTACCGATTTACGGTGACCGACAACGGCATCGGCCCCCAGCCCATTCGCGCCGACGCCAGTGGCGTGCGCAACATGCGCGAGCGTGCCGCGCTGGCGGGCGGCACTTTCCGCTTCGGTGCCGCGCCCGGCAAGGGCACCCGCATCGTCGTGACGCTGCCGCTGGCAGAAGGGAGTGAAGAATGCGCTGCCTGATCGTCGATGACCACCCGATCATGCGGTTGGGCATCCGTCAGTTGATTCTCGGGCGGTGGCCGGATGCCGACGTGATGGATGCCGGCACGTTGACGGATGCGTTGACGCGCTTTGTCGAGTTCAAGCCGAGCGTGATCGTGCTCGACATCAGCCTGCCCGATGTCACCGGCACCGAGGGCGTGGCGCGCATGTTGCGCGTGGCGCGCGAGGTGCCGATTCTCGTACTCAGCCTGAATGCTGAATCGGCCTATGCCGCGCGCGTGTTGCAGATGGGGGCGGTGGGCTACCTGCCCAAGGATCTGGCAGCGGAAGAGCTGGTGAGCGCCGTCGAGCGTGTCCTCTCGGGCAGACGCTACGTCACCCCCAGCATGGCCGACCGACTACTCGACATGCTCGGCGGCAAGCCGGTCGGGCGCCTGCCGCATGAAGAGCTGTCATCGCAGGAATACCGCGTCATGCTGCAGCTGGCGGCCGGCAAGGGGGCCAACGAGATCGCCGAGGCCATGCATGTGTCGGCCAAGACGGTGAGCACGTATACCGCCCGCATCTTGCAGAAGACGGGTTGGAAGAACAAGGTGGAAATGACCAAGTACTGTGTGCAACACGGTTTGACTGAGAAGGAGTGAGTTTCGAATCTGCGTATGTGTAGGGATTTCCTGACGTAAGGAAGCGGAAAGCCCTTTCACCACATGTCGGTTTTGGCGTCTTACCCGCCTCCGCCGGAATCCTTAATCTGGCGTTGCGTTGGAGGTGCTCATGAAAATCGTCGTGGTGGAAGACTCGGCAGTCATACGGAAGCACGTGATTGCGCTGCTGGAGTCGGTTTCGGGGGTCAGCGTGGTAGGCGAGGCAGCGTCCGAGCAAGCCGCACTGAAACTGATTCCGACCGTGCAGGCGGATGTCGTGATCCTCGACATCAACCTGACTCCGGGCAACGGCTTCAACGTGTTGAAAGCGCTTCGTGCATCAGGCAATACCGCAGAAATCTTCGTCTTCACGAACCAGACGCTTGAGCAATACCGGCAAATGAGCAAGACGCTGGGTGCAAACGGCTTCTACGACAAGACGCGGGATATCGAAACCATGCTGAACCGGATCGAGGCAATGTCCGCCGGCCAAGCGAACTGACCAGTCGAACAGGAGTGCAGAATGTCCAAATTGTTGAAAGCAGCCGTCGTTTGTTCCGCAGCCCTGGCGTGCAGTGCCGCTTGGTCGGCCACCGCTTCGGCGACCTTCCAGGTAACCGCCACCGTGACAAGTTCCTGCACGGTGTCCGGCACCAACATGAACTTCGGCAACAACATTGACCCGATCGCCGCATCGGTTCCGCTGGACTCCACTTCGACGCTGACGGTGGCTTGCACCAACACCACGCCGTACTCCGTCGCGCTGAACGCCGGCACCAACGCCGGTGGCGGCACCAACTTCGCCAGCCGCAGCATCATCAACGGCTCCAGCACGCTCGGCTATCAGCTCTACACCGATTCGGCTCGCACCACGGTGTGGGGTAACGGCACGGGCAGCAGCACCGTCGGTGGCACGGGCAGCGGCGCCAACCAGCAACTCACCATTTACGGCCGTCTGCCCTCGCTGAGTGGCGCCGTGCCGGGCAGCTACACCGACACCGTGACTGTGACCATCACTTACTGAAGCACAAGGAGCCGTTCATGCACGTGACCCGTTTCCTCGTCTTGCTGCTGGCCTTGCTGTCGCCGCAGCTGTGGGCTGCCAACGTAGGGGTTACGCCGGTGGCGATCCACATGGGCGGCGCGATCAATCGCGCAACGGTGAACGTCGTCAATTACGGCGCAGAGCCGGTCACCATGCAGGCCGAGACCATTGTCTGGAAGCGTGTGAACGGTGTCGATGAGTATGGTGAGACCACCCACGTGATGGTCAATCCGGCAATGTTCACGATCGAGCCGGGCGGCTCGCAGGTGGTGCGCGTCGGCTTGCGCCAGCGCAACGAGCAGGCGGTTGAGTCCACGTACCGGCTGGTACTGCGCGAAGTGCCCGTGGCGAATGACAAGGTGGAGAATGACGGTACCGCGGTCCGCGTGCTGGTGGCCATGCGTCTCCCGATCTATGTAGCGCCCGATCAAGTCGTGCAGGATCAGAAATGGACGGTGCGCCAAACCGCCGACAGTGTTCAGGTCGCGCTGCAGAACGACGGCAACGTGCATTACAAGGTGGGCGGCATTCGTCTGCGCAGCAAGGCTGCCGACGCCGCAGGGCCGGCGCTGGCATCCAGTAATGATGGAGCGGTGCTGTTTCCTGGGGAGTCGCGCACCTTTGCGCTGAAGCGTTCGGGGGAGGCCGCCGTCGGCAGCCAGCCCGTGGTGCTCGAGGTCTTCACCGACCGCGGCCCCGAATACATTCCGGTGGTGCTCGACAAGGGCCAGTAAATGCGTCGCGGCTGCCTGTCGATGCTGCTCGCAGCCCATGCTCAGGCGCTGTTTGCGCAGAGTCACGTCTTGCCCGTGCAGGGTGAGCCCAGGCCGGCCTTGGCGGGCCGTGCGATTGCGCAGCAGGTGGTCGTCCCGGCCAGTCCCGACTTTGTGTTTCTTGGCGTGGCCATCAACGGCGTGGTGCGTGATGACGATGTCGAGGCCTTGCAGTTGGCCGAAGACGATCTGGCGATTGCACGCGAGGTCTTTGCCGCCTGGAACATGCCGGTGTCGCGCGAACTCGAGTTCGACTTCGAGGGCATTCCCTACATCCGTCTGAACGATGTTTCCACGCTGCAGTGGCGCATCGACAGTCGCACGCAGACGCTGATGATCCTCGCGCGACCCGAGGCCTTCGGCTCGAACACGCTGAACCTGGCCGCTGACAGTGTTCTGGCTGTCACGCCGTCGCCCGCAGGCGCGTACTTCACCTATGACGTGCTGGGAGAGCGCAATGACTTCGCGGACAACCTTGCTGGGCTCTACCAGCTCAACGTCTTCGGCTCGCTCGGGCGCGGCGCCACTTCGTCGCTGTACCGCAGCAATGCCTTTGGCGGGGCTGAAAAGCATGTGCGGCTGGAAACCAACTGGAGCTTCGACATGCCCGAACAGCGCCAGACCGTGTGGTTGGGCGACGCCGTCACGCAGGGCGGCACGCTGGGCCGGTCGGTGCGTTTCGGTGGTGTCCGTTGGGGCACCAATTTCGCGCTCACGCCGGGTTTCTCGACCTTTGCGCTGCCCTCCGTGCGCGGCGAAGCAGCCTTGCCTTCGACACTTGATCTGTTCATCAACAACAACTATGGCACCCAGGCCAACGTGCCGGCCGGGCCGTTTGATCTTGCCGATCTGCCCCTGGTCACCGGTCAGGGCGAGATCCGCATGACCGTGCGTGATCTGCTCGGGCGGGAGCAGGTGATCACGCAGCAGTACTATGCGAGTCCGATGTTGCTCAAGCCGGGCCTGCGTGACTTTTCGCTGGAGGCCGGCAAGGTGCGCGAAGACTACGGATTCCGCAGCAACCGTTATGGCCGCAACTTCGTGGCCGGCAACGAGCGAAAAGGCATTTCACCTGGCTTCACGCGGGAACTGCGCGGTGAGTGGTTGGCGTCGCAACAGATGCTCGGGCTCGGCGGCACCTGGCTCCTCGGCACGGCGGGTACGCTGACCTTGCAGGGAGCCGGTAGCCGTTCCGACGAAGGAGCGGGGTGGTCGTCGGGGGTGAGTTTCGACCGGCAGGCGCGTGGCTTCAGCGGCAACGTCACGATGCAGTACGCAACGCGCGACTTTGCACAGCTGGGCGAGTTCGAGGGGCGTACTTCGCGGCTGACCTCCGCCATCTCGGCCGGCGTGCCGTTCTTGAAAGGTGGCCTGGGGGCGAGCTATGCGCGCCAGACCACCTGGCAGAACGAGGACGTCCGCATCGCCACCTTGAGCTACAGTCGCAGCATCGGGCGCAGCGCTTTCATCAGTGTTTCGGCCGTGCGCCAGATGGGCGATACGCGCAACACCTCGATTGCCGTGATGTTCGTGCATACGCTGGGCCAGCGCGACAGCCTTTCTGTGGTGCATAACCGCAGTCGCGACCCCGACTCCAGCACTTCATACTCAGCGTTGCAATTGCAGCGCAGCGTGCCGGCCGGGCCGGGCTTCGGTTACCAGATCAATGCCGAAGAGGGTGACGGGCGGCGCTACAGTGCGCTGGGCACGTGGAACAGCGAGTACATGCGCCTGACCGCCGGTGCCGCCGGCGGGCAAGACACCTCCACCGCGTACCGCCTTGGCGCGGCGGGCTCGTTGGCCCTACTGGGCGGGGGCGTGTATCCGACACGACAGATCGACGACAGTTTTGCGGTCGTGAAGGTCGACAACTACTCCGGTATCAGCGTGCTGCATGAAAACCAGCAGGTCGCCACGACCGGGCGGGGCGGCTACGCCTTCGTGCCGATACTGCGCGGCTACCAACCCAACGAAATCAGTATCGATCAGGGCGATCTTCCCTTCGACGCCGAGATCGATACGCTGAGCATCAACGTCACCCCTGCGCTGCGCAGTGGCGTGCTGGTGGATTTCCCCGTACGGCGTACTCATGCGGGTAGCGGCTTCATCCACTATGCCGACGGATCCCCGCTGCCGCCCGGCACCAGACTTGCCGTGGAAGGCCAAGATAGCCCGTTGATCGTAGGCTTTGAGGGGCGGGTCTTCGTAAGCAGCCCGGTGCGGGACATCCGGCTGTCGGCTTCTGGTGGTCGGCCCTGTACGGTTGGCTTTGAACTGAGCGAAGCGCCGGAGTCGGTTTCCGATTTCGGTGTGCTCACTTGTCAGGAAGACTGAAATGAAGAAATGGCTTGCCGCGGGCGTTCTTGCCCTGTTTGCGCAACATGCCAGCGCGCTGTGCCTTGCGCCGCTATGCACCTGCGGCGTCACCGCAACGCCAGTGAATTTCGGCGCATTCAACCCGCTCGCAGGCACCTTGCGCAGCGCCACCGGTACCGTTCGCATGAACTGCAACAGCACGCTGGGCCTGCTGGTGCCGTATTCCGTGGCGCTCAGCACCGGCAGTGGCACTTACGGCACGAGGAGGATGACGAGTGGCGGGCGCAGCTTGTTCTACAACCTGTACGCGGATGCTGCGCACACGACGGTGTGGGGTGACGGAACGTCAGGCTCCGCCGTTGTCTCCGGCAGCGTGTTGCTGGCGGCGCTGGCGTCTTTCTCATTGCCGATTACGGTATATGGACAGATCAATGCCGGGCAGAACATGCTTGTGCCCGGCACATATACCGACACCTTGACGGTGACCTTGACCTACTACTGAGGCGGGTCAGTAAAAGTCGATGGTGCGCACACGGTAGCGCTGCCAAGGGGTGTCGATGCTCTGGTCACCATCGGTGATTCGCGTCAGCGGCTGAAGCATCTGCGTGTTTTCCACGGAACGGAAGGCCGCTTTGCCAATGCACGCCGTGCTGGTGGCATGGCGGGTGTTGTCGCACGGATCTGCAACAACCAGCGAAACGCCGATGTGGGCGGACTGATTGACCGCGGCAAGCTCTACAGGCTCGGAAGCAAGTACCGAGGCACATAGCAATACGCCAGCCATTCCGGAAACGTAACGCATGATTTGCGAGACCGATCTTGATAAGTGTTCGATTATATCGATGATGCGTTCTGACCGCTGGCGAACGTGATCGCCCGTTTTCGCGTTACGAGGCCGCTCGGCCACAGAAGCTTTTCTGAGCGTGCTTTGCGCGCGGTTTTCATTTTTGTATCAGCGCAACAACATTCTCGGGTGGACGCCCGATCACTGCCCGATCGCCGGCTTCAACGATAGGGCGTTCGATCAGCACCGGGTGCTTCACCATGGCGTCGAGCCAGTCGACCTCGCTCATGTCGCGCCCGGTGTATTCGGCCTTGCACACCTCTTCGCCCCGGCGCACGAGCTCGGACGGCTTCATGTCGAGCTTGCGGAGCAGGTTCGTCAGTTCATCGCGGCTGGGCGGTGTTTCGAGGTAGTGGACGACTTCCGGCGTGATGCCGTGCTCTTCGAGAAGCTCCAGGGCGCCGCGGCTCTTCGAGCAGCGGGGGTTGTGATAGATGCGCATGTGAGTGTCCGATGTCGCGGCGCTGGCCGTTTGGCTGGTCTTGAATGAAACGAGGCAAGCTCGACGGCCGTGGCTGAGCAGGGCCTCGGGCTTGCCTCGTCGTGGTGCAGCGGGCGGTGATCGCTCGAGATCAGTCGTTACGCGAGGTCACTTCCACCAGGTGATAGCCGAATTGCGTCTTCACCGGGCCTTGGACTTCCTTGATCGGGGCAGAGAACACCACTTCGTCGAACTCACGCACCATCTGGCCGCGCCCGAAGCTGCCCAGCTCGCCACCACGACGGCCGGAGGGGCACTTGGAGTGTTTCATGGCCAGCGCGACAAAATCTTCGCCGTTGGCAATGCGGTTTTTCAGGTCGAGACATTCCTCTTCGGTGGCAACGAGGATGTGGCGGGCGCTTGCTTGGGTCATGAGAAACCTCTTCGGGTGGTTGGGCCGGCTCGGCCGGCGTATGAAATCAGAATTCGACGGTCACCGCGCGGGCCGCGCGCAGGGCTTTCTGTTTGGCGGACTCGGTCGATGTGTCCAATGCGAGGGCCACGCCCATGCGGCGGCGGCCATGCACCTCGGGCTTGCCGAACAGACGCAGGGCGGTATCGGGCTCGGCCAGAGCGGCGCCCAGATTGCCGAAGCTCGCTTGCGCGGAATCGCCATCGACCAGAATCACCGCCGAAGCCGACGGGCCGTGAAAGCGCACCCCCGGAATCGGCAGGCCGAGAATCGCGCGCGCATGCAGCGCAAACTCGGACAGATCCTGCGAGATCAGCGTCACCAGGCCGGTGTCGTGCGGGCGCGGCGACACCTCGCTGAACCACACCCGGTCACCTTTCACGAACAATTCCACGCCGAACAGACCGCGGCCGCCGAGGGCTTCGGTGACGGCATGGGCAATGCGCTCGGATTCGGCCAGCGCCTTTTCGCTCATGGCCTGCGGTTGCCATGATTCGCGGTAGTCGCCGTCTTCCTGGCGGTGACCCACCGGCGGGCAGAAGCTGGTGCCGCCCACGTGGCGCACGGTGAGCAAGGTGATCTCGTAATCGAAGTCGACAAAGCCTTCGACGATCACCCGGCCTTGTCCGGCGCGGCCGCCTTGCTGGGCGTACTCCCAGGCCGGCGCAACGTCTTCGAGCTTGTGCAGTACGCTCTGCCCCTTGCCGGACGAACTCATCACCGGCTTCACCACGCACGGGAAGCCCACCGCCTCAACGGCTGCGGAGTACTCCAGAAAGGTGTCGGCAAAGCGGAACGGCGAGGTCGGCAGGCCAAGCTCTTCGGCGGCCAGCCGGCGAATGCCCTCGCGGTCCATGGTGAGTTGCGTGGCGCGCGCGGTGGGCACCACGGTGTAGCCCTCGGCCTCAAGCTCCACCAGCGTCGCGGTGGCGATGGCCTCGATCTCGGGCACGATGTACTGCGGCTTCTCCTGCTCGATGATCGCCCGCAGCGCGGCGCCGTCGAGCATGCTCACCACGTGGCTGCGGTGCGCCACCTGCATGGCCGGCGCGTTGGCGTAGCGGTCGACCGCGATCACCTCGCAGCCAAGGCGTTGCAGTTCGATGGCGACTTCCTTGCCAAGCTCGCCCGAGCCGCACAGCAGCACGCGCGTGGCCGTCGGGGAGAGTGGGGTACCGATTCGGGTCATGCGGTGTTCCATCGAGCGGGTTCAAACGTCAGTGATTGCGGTGCGCAAGCCATGGAGGGCAGCGCTGCGTCGCGGGACTGCGGCGCTGCCTTTGCAATGACGGACCCTGAAGCGGGCCCGTCTGCGTTCTCAGCGTGCAATTGGCTTGTAGCGGATGCGCTTGGGTTTGGCACCTTCTTCGCCCAGACGCTTCTTCTTGTCCTCTTCGTATTCCTGGTAGTTGCCCGCGTAGAACGTCCATTGCGAATCGCCTTCGGCGGCGAGAATGTGCGTACAGATGCGGTCGAGGAACCAGCGGTCGTGCGACACGATCAGCGCGCAGCCGGCGAACTCCAGCAGTGCGTCTTCGAGCGCGCGCAGGGTTTCCACGTCGAGGTCGTTGGACGGCTCATCCAGCAGCAGCACGTTGCCGCCCGAGATCAGCGTCTTGGCCAGATGCAGACGGCCTCGCTCACCACCTGACAGGTTGCCGACGATCTTCTGCTGGTCGCCGCCTTTGAAGTTGAAGCGGCCGATGTAGGCGCGGCTGGGCATTTCGAATTTGCCCACGGTCAGCACGTCGGCGCCATCGGCGATGGCTTCGAACACCGTCTTGTCGTCCGGCAGACCTTCGCGGGATTGGTCGACCGAGGCGATCTGTACTGTCGAGCCGATGTCGATGGTGCCGGAATCGGGCTGTTGCAGGCCGCGGATCATCTTGATCAGCGTGGATTTACCCGCGCCGTTGGGGCCGATGATGCCGACGATGGCGCCCGGCGGAATGCTGAAGCTCACATTGTCCATCAGCAGCTTGTCGCCGAAGGCCTTGGACACGCCGTTGAACTCGATGACCTTGTCGCCCAGGCGCTCGCCCAGCGGAATGAAGATTTCCTGCGTCTCGTTGCGGCGCTGGTATTCGACCGACGACATCTCTTCGTAGCGGGCCAGACGCGCCTTGCTCTTGGCCTGACGCGCTTTGGGGTTGGAGCGCACCCACTCCAGTTCCTGCTTCATGGCTTTCATGTGGGCAGCCTCCTGCTTGCTCTCCTGAGCAAGGCGGTCGCCTTTCTGCTCCAGCCACGACGAATAGTTGCCCTTCCAGGGGATGCCGTGACCACGGTCGAGTTCGAGAATCCACTCGGCAGCGTTGTCCAGGAAGTAGCGGTCGTGGGTGACGGCCACCACGGTGCCCGGGAAGCGCACGAGGAACTGCTCCAGCCATTCCACGGATTCGGCATCCAGGTGGTTGGTGGGTTCGTCCAGCAGCAGCATGTCGGGTTTGGAGAGCAGCAGCTTGCACAGCGCCACGCGGCGTTTTTCACCGCCCGACAGGTTGCCGATGGTAGCGTCCCACGCCGGCAGGCGCAGCGCATCGGCGGCGATTTCCATCTGGGTTTCGGTGTCGTTGCCGGCAGCCGCGATGATGTTTTCGTATTTGGCCTGGTCTTCGGCAAGCTTGTCGAAGTCGGCATCGGGCTCGGCATAGGCGGCGTAGATCTCTTCGAGCTTCTGCTTGGCCTCCATGATCTCGCCCAGACCGGATTCGACTTCTTCGCGCACGGTCTTGTTGGGGTCGAGCTGCGGCTCCTGCGGCAGATAGCCGCGGCGAATGCCGGCCAGCCACTGCACCTCGCCGTCGAATTCCTTGTCTTCGCCGGCCATGATGCGCAGCACGGTGGATTTGCCCGCGCCGTTCAAGCCGAGCAGGCCGATCTTGGCGCCGGGGAAGAAAGAAAGGGAGATGTCCTTGATGATCTGGCGCTTGGGCGGAACAACCTTGTTCACGCGCAGCATCGACATGACGTATTGGGCCATTGCGAACCTGTGTCTCATGGGTGACGAACGAAAGACGAGAGTTTACCACCGACGGTAGGACCGCCGGCTCTGCCGGGCATCATCGTAGGGCGCGATAAGCGCAGCGCATTGCGCCGCATGGGCTGGTTACTCCCGACTTTCTTTGAAAACAGCGGCCCAGCCAAAAACAGAGTTATGCTTCGTGAATGATTGATCGAGCTGTCAGAAAAGTTTCACGCGCTCGAGTATGTAAAAGGTGCTTTTAATAATCGAGCTCATGGACAAAGACAAATCTTCACGACTAGACGTCGAAGGAAGCGCCAGGGAGCAGTCGAACACCGCAGGTGTTGCCGAAGGAGCCTGCAGTGCATTTCAACTCATTGAAATTTTCGGTGTGTTGTTTCTGTCTGCGTGTCTGCTCTACGTTGCAAGCGTTTTCATGCTCAGTGGCCAGCGGGGAAGTTCCTATATCGTGCTGGGCATCACCCTCGTCCTATATTTCCTGAACAAGTACTTCATTGACTGGGCAAAGTTGGTACGTTGCCTGCGTAAGCGATGGAGTGCGCAAAAATAATCCGGTGACGCTCGATCACTTAGGATGCGGAATAGCGATTAAGCCGTAAACTGCAAGCGCGCCAGATGCGCGTACAAGCCATCGCGCTCGATCAACTCGGCATGCGTGCCGGTCTCGACGATGCGGCCGGCTTCCATCACCACGATGCGATCGGCGCGCTGCACGGTGGCCAGACGGTGAGCGATCACCAGCGTCGTGCGGTTCTCCATCAGGCCTTCCAGCGCGGCCTGCACCATGCGTTCGCTCTCGGCGTCGAGCGCCGAGGTTGCTTCGTCGAGCAGCAACACCGGCCGGTCGGCGAGAATGGCGCGGGCAATGGCGATGCGTTGGCGCTGCCCGCCCGAGAGCTTTACGCCGCGCTCGCCCAGATCGGTGTCGTAGCCCTGCGGCAGGCGCTGCACGAATTCGTCGGCGTGCGCTGCGCGGCAGGCGGCGAGAACTTCGTCCAGAGAGGCATCCGGGCGGGCGTAGCGCACGTTGTCGGTGACGCTGCCCGAGAAGATCACCGCCTCTTGCGGCACCAGCGCGATGCGGCTGCGCACGGCCTGCGGGTCGGCCTCGTGCAAGGGCACGCCATCGAGCAGGATGCGGCCCGTGTCCGGGTCGTAAAAGCGCAGCAGCAACTCAAATACCGTGGTCTTGCCCGCGCCCGAAGGGCCGACCAGCGCCACCGTTTCGCCGGGGGCGACTGCCAGCGTGAACTCATCCAAGGCGGGCGTATCGGGCCGGGTTGGGTAATGAAAGCCAGTGTTCTCAAAACACAGTTCGCCACGCGGGGGGCTGGGAAGAGCCGCCGGGTTGGCCGGTGCGCGAATGGCCGGGGTGGCGTCGAGAATCTCCATCAGCCTTTCGGTGGCACCGGAGGCGCGCTGCAATTCACCCCATACCTCAGACAGCGCGGCGACGCTGCCGGCCACCAGCGCCGCGTAGAACACGAAGGCCGATAGCTCTCCGGCTGTAATGCGGCCGGCCAGCACATCATGCCCGCCGATCCACAGAATGCAGGCGATGGCCCCGAACACCAGCAGCATCACCGCTGCCACCAGTACGGCACGGGTGCGCACGCGCTGGCGTGCGGTGTCGAAGCTCGCGCCGATCAGCCGGCCGAATTCGCTGCGGTCCTGCGTCTCGTGGCCGTAGGCCTGAACGATGCGGATCTCGTGAATGGTTTCGTCGATGCGGTTGCCAAGGTCCGCGATGCGGTCTTGCGACTCACGCGCCAGTTTGCGCACGCGGCGCCCGTAGAACAGGATCGGCACGATCACCAGCGGCACACCCACCAGCGTCAGCAGCGTGAGTTTGAGGCTGGTGGTGAACAGCATGATCAGGCCGCCCACCAGCATCAGCAGATTGCGCAAGGCAATCGACAGGCTGGAGCCCACCACGCTCTCGATTTGCGCGGTATCCGAGGTGAGCCGCGAAATCATCTCGCCCGTGCGCCCGGCCTCGAACCACGAGGGTGGCAGGCTGAGCAGGTGGTCGAACACCCGCGCGCGCAAATCGGCGGTAATGCGCTCGCCCAGCCACGACACGTTGTAAAAGCGCGTGAAGGTGGCTGCCGTCAGCACCACGATGACGCCGAACATCGCCGCCAGAGTGCGATCCAGCCACTCCGGGTCGCCCGCCGAAAAGCCCTGGTCGATCACCGCTCGCAGGCCTTGGCCGACGGCCAGCATCGCCACGGCGGCAACGATCAACGCCAGCGCGGCCACGCCCACGCGCGCCTTGTAGGGGTGCAGCATGGCGGCAAAGAAGGGGAGCGTGGAGAGGGGTTTGGACATGTCGGAGGCGTTTGGCCTGAGATGGGGGGCAGAGGTCAGGCCGAGTGCATCTTCAGCGGCGAGGACGGCGGGCAGCGACTGCAGGCTTACTCGCCGATCTCTTTCTTGTAGCCAGCGGCATCGAGCAGGCCGGAAAGATCCGCAGCTGCGGGCTGAAGCTTGAACAGCCAGGTGTCGTACGGCGCGTCATTCAAGCCTTCCGGTGCATCCACGGCCGCGTCGTTCACCGCAAGCACTTCACCGGCAAGCGGGGCATGAATGTCGGAAGCGGTCTTCACCGATTCCACCACCGCGCAGGCTTCGCCGGCTTCGACCTTGCGACCGACTTTGGGCAGCTCGAGAAAGACGATGTCACCGAGTTCGTCCTGCGCGTGGTCGGTGATGCCGACGGTGAGCGTGCCGTCGGATTCGAGGCGCGACCATTCGTGGGTGGGGGCGTAGCGCAGCTCGGCGGGGATCTTGCTCATCAGGGTGCTCCGGGTGTGTTTGTGATGTTGGGCGCGATGGTACCGCTCAAACGAGCGGTTTGCCGTCACGCACGAAAGGCGGTTCGACGACGCGGGCGGGAATGCGCTCGCCGCGTAGTTCGATTTCAACCGTATCGCCGGCCTGCGTTCCCTGCGGCAGGCGGGCAAAGGCAATGGCCCGGCCCAGCGTGGGCGAAAACACCGCACTGGTGGTGACGCCGTTTCCGCGCGGGGCGAAGACCGGCATGCGCGCTTCGGGCTCGGGCGCATCGAAGACCAGCCCCATGATGCAGGCGATCCAGGGTTTGTCCTCAAGGGCTTCGCGGCCGAAGAACTCGCGCTCGGGATCGGAAAAATCGATGGTGCGCACCAGCCCGACATCCAGCGGCGTGCGGCGGTCGTCCATGTCCAGCCCGTACTGCCGAAAGCCGGCTTCGAGCCGCAAGGTATTGCGAGCAGTGAGGCCGCAAGGGCGCACGCCGGCCTTGAGCAGCGCTTCCCACATGGCTTCGGCGCGGTAAATGGGTACGCCGATCTCCAGCCCGTCTTCGCCGGTGAAACCGGTGCGTGCGATGAACAGATCGGACAGGCGCACGGCCGAGAAGGGGGCGGGAATGCCGCGGGATGTGTTCAGCTCGGGAATGGCCCGCGCGGCACGTTCGACAGCCTTGGGGCCCTGGATGGCCAGCATGGCAAGGTCGTTGCGCGTGTCCAGGGTGACGTTGATGGCGTTGGCTGCGATGCATTTGCGCATCCAACGCACGTCGCGCTCGGTATTGCCGGGGTTGGCTACCAGACGGTATTCGGCGTCGGAGATGCGATACACGATGAGGTCGTCGAGAATGCGCCCGTCGTCGTCGAGCATGCATGAATACAGCGTGCTGCCGGGGCGCTTGAGCGACGCCACATCGTTGGCCAGCAACTGGCGCAGAAACGGCGTCGCACCAGCCCCCGAGACCTCGAAGGTTACGAGGTGCGAAACGTCGAACACGCCGGCAGCCTGGCGTACCGCCATGTGTTCTTCCAGCGCGGAGCCATAGTCGGAGGGCATTTCCCAGCGTGACTGCTCGGACATGCGCGCGCCTGCGGCCAAATGTGCGGCGTGCAGCGGAGAGGTCTTGAGCGGGAGGTTCATCGGGCAATCTCTCGGGAGCGATCAACAGCTTCGAATTCTGATGAGCCGCCAAAATGGCGGCGGCACGATAGCACCGGCCCGCGTTGCACTGCAACGTAAGCCGACCCTCGCACGGTATCATGCACGGCATGAAGTCATTTCAGAGTCATTTCCACCAGTTGCGCGGCATTCGCGTGCATGTGCGCGAATGGGGGCAGCCGGGCAGGCCGATGCTGGTCATGCTGCACGGCTGGTCAGACGTTTCGGCCACGTTTCAGTTCGTCATCGACGCCTTCGAGCACGATTGGCACATCGTCGCGCCGGACTGGCGCGGGCACGGCCTGACGGGGCGCGGAGACGACGCCTACTGGTTCGCCAATTACATGGGTGATCTCGACGCTTTGCTGCGCGTGTATTCGCCTGATGCGCCGGTGCGCATGGTCGGCCACAGCATGGGTGGCAATGTGGCGCACATCTACGCCGGTGTGCGGCCGCATCGCGTGCGTGCGCTGGCCACGCTCGAGTCGCTGGCACGTGCCGAGCGCCCGGCGGACGAAGCGCCCGAGCGCTACGAAACCTGGCTGGATCAACTCGCCGCACGCAAGGCGCCCCGCAGCTACACCAGTATCGACGCGCTGGCCGTGCGTCTGCGCCGCGCCAACCCACGGCTCACCGAAGCGCGTGCGCTGTTCATGGCGCAGCAATACACCGAGCCGGCAGGCGACGGCGGCGTGAGCATTGCCGTGGAGCCCGCGCACCGCAACGTGCATCCGGTGATGCACCGCCGCAGCGAGGCCGAAGCCTGCTGGCGCCGCATCACCGCGCCGGTGCTGTGGTTGATGCAGGAAGGGCCGCAGTGGCGCGAGATTCGCGGCATCGACGCCGCGGCCTACGATCACACGCGGCGCTGCTTTCGTGATCTGCGCGAAACGGCCATCGCCGATTGCGGTCACAATATGCAGCACGACCAGCCCGAATGCGTGGCGGCCGAGCTGGAAGCTTTCTTTGCCGACGTTGCGCCCTACCACACTGGATGACATGAGTACTTTCCCCGGCAACCCCGATCTGCACTGCCATTCCAACGCCTCCGACGGCTGGTTGCCGCCGGGCGAGGTGGTGCGCCGCGCGCACGCCAACGGTGTGGACATGCTGGCGCTGACCGATCACGACACTCTGGGCGGGCTCGAAGAGGCCAGCATCGAGGCCAGGCGTCTCGGGGTGAAACTGATCGACGGCGTGGAAATCTCGGTGACCTTCGCCAATGAAACGGTGCACATCGTCGGCCTCAACGTGGACCGTCATGACACAACGCTGCAGCAGGCGCTCGCCACGCTGCGCGAGGGGCGACAAGAGCGTGCTCGCCGCATGGGTGATGCGCTGGCCGAAGTCGGCGTGCATGGTGTGTATGAGGGCGCGCTGCAGCTCGCGCACAACCCCGAGATGGTGGGGCGCGCGCATCTGGCGCGGCAGATCGTCGCCAGCGGTCATCAGCCGGATGTGAATGCGGTGTTCCGCCATTACCTCGCCAAGGGCAAGCCCGGCTATGTCGAGCACGAGTGGGCCAGGCTGGAAGATGCGGTGGGCTGGATTCTCGGCGCGGGTGGCGTGGCCGTCATCGCCCACCCTGCACGCTACCGTCTGTGCGAAATCGGCATGGAGCATCTGTTCGACCGTTTCGTGGCCTGCGGCGGCGAAGCGGTCGAGGTGGTGACCAGCTCGCACACCGACGATGAAGTGCGCCTGTACGCCGAGTTGGCGCGCCGCCGCGGCATGCTGGCCTCGCGTGCTTCCGATTTTCATGGTGTGGCCGAAAGCCGCATCGATCTGGGCTGCTGCCCGCCACTGCCGGCCGAGCTTGAGCCGGTGTGGTCCCGCTTCTGAATACACTCACATGTCTCAATTTTTCAGCGTCCACCCCGACCAGCCCCAACCGCGCCTGATGCGTCAGGCCGCGGACATCGTGCGCGGGGGCGGGCTGATCGTGTTTCCCACCGATTCGGCTTACGCGCTGGGCGGCCAGATGGGCAACGCCGATCTGCTGGCGCGCATCCGACGCATCCGCGATGTCGATGAGCGTCATCACTTCACGCTGATGTGTCGCGACCTGTCCGAGATCGCCACTTACGCGCGGGTCGACAACAGCCAGTACCGCCTGCTCAAGGCGACCACGCCGGGCACCTACACGTTCATTCTCGAGGGCACGCGCGAGTTGCCGCGCCGCCTGCTGCACCCCAAGCGCAAGAGCATCGGGCTGCGCGTGCCCGACCACCCGGTGGTGGCGGCCTTGCTGGCCGAGTTGGGCGAGCCGCTGCTGAGCTCGACCTTGCTGCTGCCCGGCGACGAGCACCCCCTGACCGACGCCCACGACATTGCCGAGCGGCTCGGCAAGCAGGTGGATCTGGTCATCGAGGCCGGCTTTTGCGGCCCCGAGGCCACCAGCGTGATCGACCTCACGTCGGGCGCCCCCGAACTGATTCGCGCAGGCAAGGGCGATCTGCAGCCGTTCGGCCTGGAAGCCCCTTGATGCCGGCGGGCGGGCCATTGCCCCGCACTCTGCTAGAATCCGGCGTTTTCAAGCCTGAAGGCTTATGGATACGCTGATACAAACCATCGCGATCTGGGCGCTGCCCGTGCTGCTGGCGATTACGCTGCACGAGGCGGCCCACGGCTATGTCGCGCGACATTTCGGCGATCCGACGGCAGAGCAGGCGGGGCGCATCACGCTCAACCCGTTCAGCCACATCGACCCGGTGGGCACCATTGCCGTGCCGGCAGGCATTCTCGCTCTGTCGATCCTGCTGGGCAGCTCGGGCATGTTGTTCGGCTGGGCCAAGCCGGTGCCGGTCAATTTCGGCCGCTTGCGCAACCCCAAGGCCGACATGCTGTGGGTGGCCGCGGCCGGCCCCTTCATGAATCTGCTGATGGCCTTCGGCTGGGCAGCAGTGCTCAAAATCGTGGTTAGCTCCGGTGCCGGCCCCTATACCGATGCGCTGGTCCAGATGTCGATTGCCGGCATCACCATCAACGCCATCCTGATGTTCCTCAATCTGCTGCCGTTGCCGCCGCTTGATGGCGGACGCATTGCGGTCAGCCTGCTGCCCGATCGTCTGGCGTGGAATTTCGCGCGCATCGAGCCGTATGGCTTCCCGATCCTTTTGGTGCTGCTGTTCTCGGGTATCCTCGGGGCCATCCTGTGGCCCATGATTGGCGCCTTCCGCAGCCTGATCACGACAATTTTCGGTTTCTAGTCCAAGTAAAAGACCATGTACGCAGAACGCGTTCTCTCCGGCATGCGACCCACCGGTCGCCTGCACCTCGGCCACTACCACGGCGTCCTCAAGAACTGGGTGAAACTGCAGGAGGAATACCCCTGCCTGTTTTTCGTCGCCGACTGGCACGCACTGACCACCAACTACGATTCGCCGCAGGTGATCGAAGAGAGCGTGTGGGACATGCTGGTCGACTGGCTCGCTGCCGGTGTCGATCCGGCGCAGGCCACGCTGTTCATCCAGTCGCGCGTGCCCGAGCATGCCGAGCTGCACCTGTTGCTGTCGATGATGACGCCGCTGGGCTGGCTCGAACGCGTGCCGACCTACAAGGACCAGCAGGAAAAGCTCGCCAACAAGGATCTGTCCACCTACGGCTTCCTGGGCTACCCGTTGCTGCAGTCGGCCGACATCCTGATCTACCGCGCCGACAAGGTGCCGGTGGGTGAAGACCAGGTGCCGCACGTGGAGATCACGCGTGAAGTCGCGCGCCGCTTCAACCACCTGTACGGTCGTGAGCCGGGTTTCGAAGAGAAGGCCCGCGAAGCGGCCCGCAAGCTGGGCACCAAGCGCTCGCGCCTGTACTTCGAGCTGCGTACGCGCTTCCAGCAGGAGGGCGACGAAGCCGCGCTGGAGCAGGCCCACGCCGTACTAGAAGAGGCGCAGAACCTCAGCATGAGCGATCGTGAGCGTCTGTACGGTTATCTCGAAGGCAGCAGCAAGATGATTCTTGCCGAGCCCGAGGCGCTGCTCACCGAAGCCGCACGCATGCCGGGGCTGGACGGGCAGAAGATGTCCAAGAGCTACGGCAACACCATCTTTCTGCGCGAAGACCCCGAATCGGTCACCAAGAAAATCCGCACCATGCAGACCGACCCCGCACGCGTGCGTCGCACCGATCCGGGTGACCCGGCGAAGTGCCCGGTGTGGCAGTTCCACGTGGTGTATTCCGATGATTCCACGCGCGAATGGGTGCAGAGCGGCTGTCGCAGCGCCGGCATTGGCTGTCTTGACTGCAAGCAGCCGGTCATCGAAGCCATCGTGGCCGAGCAGAACATCATGCGCGAGCGCGCCCAGCCGTACATTGAAGATCCGTCGCTGGTGCGCAACGTGATTGCCGACGGTTGCGAACGTGCCCGCAAGCTCGCGCAAGAGACCATGCGTGACGTGCGCGAAAGCATGGGTCTGTCGTACTCGTGATGGCGCGCGCTTGCGAAGGCCGGCGGCGTTCGGGATAGAATGGAGCGGCCGCTTGACCTTGCGCCGGTGGAAACCGGCGAACAGCTTGAAGCGGTCGCGCGCCTGTATGGCGCGCCGATGCTCGAACTGCCGAAGGATCTCTACATCCCGCCCGATGCGCTGGAAGTGTTTCTCGAGGCCTTCGAAGGTCCATTGGACCTGTTGCTGTACCTGATTCGCAAGGCGAACCTCGATATCCTCGACATTCCGATGGCGCCGCTCACGCGGCAGTATCTCGGCTACGTCGAGGCTATGCGACGTCACAATCTCGAATTGGCCGCCGACTATCTGCTGATGGCGGCCACCTTGCTCGAGATCAAGTCACGCATGTTGTTGCCGCGCCCCAAGCGCGCGGATGACGACGACGAGCAGGATCCGCGCGAAGAGCTGGTGCGCCGCCTGCTCGAGTATGAACAGATGAAGTTGGCAGCCTTGCGGCTGGACGCGCTGCCCAGAATCGATCGTGATTTCGATACGGTTGGCGTGTTCGTGGCCGAACGTATCGTCGAGCGCATGCCCGAAGTCAGCCTGCACGATCTGCAGCTGGCGTGGCTGGCCATCATGAAAAAGGCCAAGCTCACGCAGCATCACACCGTGCGGCACGACGAACTGTCGGTGCGCGAACACATGAGCCTGATCCTGCGCAAGCTCGCCTCGGGCAGCTTCGTGGCTTTCGAGGCGGTGTTCGATCTGGCGCATGGCCGCGCCGGGCTGGTGGTTGGATTTCTTGCGATGCTCGAGCTGGTGAAAGAACGGCTTGTGGTGGTGACCCAGATGGAACCGATGGCGCCGATCTACGTGAAACTCGCCCATGCACCTGCAGACGCCTGAGGACTACAAGCGCGTCATCGAGACGGCGTTGCTCGCGGCCACCGGTCCGCTGGCCACGGGCGATCTGCGCCGCATGTTCGAGCCCGATCCGGGGCCCGAACTGGTGCGCAAGCTGCTCGACGATTTGCGTGCCGACTGGAACGGACGCGGCATCGAGCTGACTCAGACGGCGACGGGTTGGCGCTTTCAGACCCGCATCGAGTTTCAGGTGTATCTCGATCGCCTGAAAGATGAAAAACCGCCGAAGTATTCCCGCGCGGTGCTGGAGACGCTGGCAATCATTGCCTATCGCCAGCCGGTGACGCGGGGTGACATCGAGGATATCCGCGGCGTCGTGGTATCCCCGAACGTAATCAAGACACTGGAGTCTCGCGGTTGGGTCGACGTAGTCGGCCATCGCGACACGCCGGGCCGGCCGGCGTTGCTTGCAACCACCCGGCGTTTTCTCGACGACCTTGGCCTGCGCAGCCTCTCCGAGTTGCCGCCACTCGTCGAAATCGAAAGGATGATGGACCTTGTCGAAACCCAGGAAATCGCGCAGCCCGCTGCGCCCCTCGACCAAGAACAAGTCTGAAGACAGCCCGCAGGGCGGCAACCCCGCCATGCGCGCCGATGCCCACAAGTCGGCGCTGGGGTCGTTCAAGCGCGAAGGCCCGCCGCGCGCGCGTCCGCCGCGCCCAGGTGCGGTGCCAGCCCTCAAACCCGCCTCGTTCGCCGAGCCCGAGCGCCTGCAGAAGGTGCTTGCACAGATCGGAATCGGTTCGCGCCGCGAAATCGAAGAGTGGGTGATTGCCGGGCGTATTTCCGTCAATGGCCTGCCGGCCTCGCTGGGTCAGAAGATCGGGCCGGGTGACCTGGTCAAGCACAACGGCAAGGTCATTCCGCTGAAGTTTGCCGAGCAGCGCGAATCGCGCGTGCTGATTTATCACAAGCCCGAAGGCGAGATCGTCTCCCGCGATGACCCGGATGGCCGTGCATCGGTGTTCGAGCGTCTGCCGATGCTCAAGCGCGGTCGCTGGATCGCCATCGGCCGTCTGGACTTCAATACCTCGGGGCTGCTGCTGTTCACCAACGATGGTGATCTGGCCAACAAGATGATGCACCCGCGTTACGAGATGGAACGTGAGTACGCCGTGCGTCTGCTCGGCTCGCTGACGGACGAGCAGATCACGTCGCTCACTACCGGCATCCAGCTCGAAGACGGCCCGGCACGCTTCGGGTCGCTGCGTGACGCAGGCGGCGAGGGCGTTAACCACTGGTATCGCGTCACGCTATCCGAAGGGCGTAACCGCGAAGTGCGCCGCATGTTCGAGTCGGTCGGCCTGACCGTCAGCCGCTTGATGCGCGTGCGTTACGGCCCGGTCGAGCTGCCGACGCGCCTCAAGCGCGGCATGTGGATGGACATGCCGCAGGATCAGGTGCGCGCGCTGTCCGGCGACACCAGCCCGCAGCGCCAGCAGCGCCCGGACGAAAAGAGTCGCCAACGTCGCAACGAAGGCAAGGTGCACCGCACCACTGCGCCGCAAGGTGCCAGTGGTGAAGCCCGTGGCGGCAACCGCAAGCCCAAGCCGCAGGGCGGGGCCCCGCGCAGTCCGAACTCGCGCATGCGTGTGGACGATGCGGCCGGGCAGGCAGGCGAGGGGGCGCAGAAAGACGGCAATCGCGCTTCGCGCAATGGCAATCGGTCGCAGCGCAGCCGCAACGCACCGGGCAATGCTGCGGAGAATGCCGCCGGCAACCACTCTGGCAATGCTTCGCCGCAACGCAGCAGAAGGCCACGCAAAATTGCCTGATTGACGCTCGGGAGGTTATACTCCCGGGCATTCGGCGCAACCCAACCCGGGCTTGCGCCGGTCTTCCAGTTGAAATCAACAGGGATGGGCGTTATGCCCATTTTTTATTTGTGGGCGCGGAAATGGACATCGAAGGTCTCGTCGAACAGATCGTCAGCGGGCTCGGGTATGAGCTCGTGGACTTCGAGAGCACTCCGAAAGGTCGGCTGTTACGCATTTTCATCGACATCGAGCGTGGCATCACGGTGGATGACTGCGCCACCGTGAGCAATCAGATCACGCGCGTGTTCGAGGTCGAGAACATCGACTACGACCGGCTTGAGGTTTCCTCGCCGGGGCTTGATCGGCCGCTGAAGAAAGTCGCTGATTTCGAGCGCTTCATCGGTCAGGAAGTGCAGCTGCGTCTGCGCATGCCGCTGAATAACCAACGTAATTACATCGGTGTGCTGGCCGGCTACGAAGACGGCCAGGTGCGCCTCACGACGGGGAAGGGCGAGATCGCTCTTCCCTTTGATGAAATCGAAAAAGCACGCCTGGTTCCCAGGTTCTGAGTATCCGGATGTGGAGGTTTTGTAAATGAGCCGCGAAATACTGCTGCTTGTGGATGCGCTGGCACGTGAAAAGAACGTCGAGAAAGACATCGTGTTTTCGGCGCTCGAGTCGGCGCTCGCATCCGCGACGAAGAAGCGAATTCACGACGACGCCGATGTGCGCGTGACGATCGACCGTGACACGGGCGATTACGAGTCTTTCCGCCGTTGGGTGGTCATGCTCGATGAAGAGGTCACCAACGATGAAGCCGAGATGGGCATCATCGATGCGCGTGATGTCGATGCCGACATCCAGCTGGGCGACTTCATCGAAGAGCCGCTCGAGCCGATCGACTTCGGTCGTGTGGGTGCTCAGGCGGCCAAACAGGTCATCCTGCAGAAGATCCGCGATGCCGAGCGTGAGCAGGTGCTGAACGATTTCCTTGATCGCAAGGAGCATCTCGTCTCCGGCACGATCAAGCGCATGGAGCGTGGCAACGCCATCATCGAAGTGGGTCGTCTGGAGGCCGTCATTCCGCGCGACCAGATGGTGCCGCGTGAAAACCTGCGCGTGGGCGACCGCGTCAAGGCGTTCCTGCTGCGCATCGACCGCAGCGCGCGTGGCCCGCAACTGATCCTGTCGCGCACCGCGCCGGAGTTTCTGGCCAAGCTGTTCGAACTGGAAGTGCCGGAAATCGAAGAAGGCCTGCTCGAGATCAAGGGCTGCGCACGCGACCCCGGTCTACGCGCCAAGATCGCCGTGCATTCGCACGATCCGCGCATCGATCCGATCGGCACCTGCGTCGGCCTGCGCGGTTCGCGCGTGACCGCCGTACGTAACGAGATTGCCGGCGAGCAGATCGACATCATCATCTGGTCGGCTGACCCGGCGCAGTTCGTCATCGCCGCGCTGCAACCGGCCGAAGTGGTTTCCATCGTCGTCGACGAAGAAAACCACAGCATGGATGTGGTGGTGGACGAGAACAACCTCGCCATCGCCATCGGCCGTAGCGGCCAGAACGTCAAACTGGCCTCCGAACTGGCCGGCTGGACGATCAACCTGATGAGCGAAGAGGAATCGGCCAAGAAGTCCGACGCCGAGCGCAGCGGCTTGCGCGACCTGTTCATCAGCAAGCTTGATGTCGATGAAGAGCTCGCCGACATCCTGATCGACGAAGGTTTTGCTTCGCTCGAAGAAATCGCCTACGTCCCGCTCGCCGAGATGCTGGAGATCCAGGCCTTCGACGAAGAGACCGTAAACGAATTGCGCGATCGCGCACGTAACGTCCTGCTGACCGAGGCCATCGTGACCGAAGAGCAGTTGGAGCACGTTGCCGAAGACATGCTCGCACTCGAAGGCATGGACAAATCACTGGCCGCAAAACTCGCCCAGAACGACGTGCGCACGCGCGACGATCTGGCTGATCTGGCCGTCGACGAACTGGTGGAAATGGCCGGCATTCCGGCAGATCGCGCTGCGGCGCTGATTTCCGTTGCTCGTGCGCACTGGTTCGAAGAATGAGGGGAGGGATTCAATGGATGAAATGAGCGTTACCCAGTTTGCCGGCGAGCTGAAGATGCCGGCCAGCGTGCTGCTCGAGCAACTGCAGAAGGCCGGTGTGGCCAAGGGCGGTGTCGACGATTTGCTCACGGAGCATGACAAAGCACGTCTGCTGGATTATCTGCGTCGCTCGCACGGTGAAACTCAGCCGAAGGGCAAGATCACGCTGACGCGCAAACAGACTTCCGAAATTCGTGCGACCGATTCGTCGGGCCGTGCCCGTACGGTGCAGGTTGAGGTGCGCAAGAAGCGCGTCTTCGTGAAGCGCGACGAACTTGCTCCGGAATCCTCTTCGAGTGCCGAGCCGGAAGCTGAGCTTGAGGTCGAAACTGCTGCGCCGGTAGCCGAAGCCCCGGTGCAGACGCCCGAGCCGATCGAGTCGCCCGTGGTCGAGGCCGTTCCGGAGCCGGAGCCTGTCCCCGAGCCGGTTGAAGTTGCACCCGAGTCGGCACCCGAACCCGAGCCTGAGCCGGAACCCGAGAGCACCCCGGTTGCGGCCGAAGCACCGCCGCCCGCCAAGGAAGAAGCGCCTGCCGCCAAGGCCGAACCGGAAGCTCCGGCGCCGCGCAGGATGACGCGTGTGGCTGCCAGCACCTATCTGTCGGCTGAAGAAATCGCCTCGCGTGAAGCAGAAGAGCAGCGCATGCGCGCTCTGCGGGCACGTCAGGAAGCAGACATCAAGGCCAAGCAAGAGCGTGAGCTTGCCGCCGTGGCCGCACGTCAGGCCGCCGCTGCAGCAGCCGAGCAGCAGAGCGCCGCCCCCAGCGAAGAAGAACGCCGTGGCGCCAAAGGCCCCACCGGCACTTTGCATCGCCCGAACAAGACCGAAGAGCGCGAAGTCAGCAAGGACGGCCGTCGTGGCCGTGCTGCTCCGGCGCCTGCCGACGATGCGCCCAAGGGTCGTCGTGGTCTGAAAGTGCGTGGTGACATCGGTGGCGGTGCCGGCGGCAACTGGAAAGGTGCTCGTGGTGGTGGCCGTTCGGGGCGTGGCAACAACCGCAACGAGCAGACCAACTTCCAGGCGCCGACCGAACCCATCGTGCGTGAAGTGCACGTACCGGAGACGATTACCGTCGCTGATCTGGCGCACAAGATGGCGGTCAAGGCAGCCGAACTCATCAAGGTCCTGATGAAGATGGGCTCCATGGTCACCATCAACCAGGTGCTGGACCAGGAAACGGCCATGATTCTGGTCGAGGAAATGGGCCACAAGGCCCTGGCAGCCAAGCTCGACGACCCGGATGCCTTCCTCGAGACGTCCGAAGATCAGCACCAGGATGCGGTTTCCGAAGCGCGTGCGCCGGTCGTTACCGTCATGGGTCACGTCGACCACGGCAAGACCTCGCTGCTCGACTACATCCGTACCGCCAAAGTGGCGGCGGGCGAAGCCGGCGGCATCACGCAGCACATCGGCGCCTATCACGTCGAAACGCCGCGCGGCATGCTCACCTTCCTCGACACCCCGGGTCACGAAGCCTTTACGGCGATGCGTGCTCGCGGTGCCAAGGCCACCGACATCGTGATCCTGGTGGTCGCTGCCGACGACGGCGTGATGCCGCAGACGCGTGAAGCCATCCACCACGCCAAAGCTGCGGGTGTGCCTTTGGTGGTTGCGGTGAACAAGATCGACAAGCCGGAAGCCAACCCCGAGCGCGTCAAGCAAGAGCTGGTTTCCGAAGGCGTGGTGCCTGAGGAATACGGCGGTGACGCCATGTTCATCAACGTCTCGGCCAAAACCGGTCAGGGCATTGATGACTTGCTCGAAGGCATTCTGCTGCAGGCTGAAGTGCTTGAGCTGACCGCGCCGGTGGATACGCCGGCCAAAGGTCTGATCATTGAAGCGCGCCTCGACAAGGGTCGTGGCCCGGTGGCCTCGCTGCTGGTGCAGTCGGGCACGCTGAACAAGGGCGATGTGGTGCTGGTTGGTGCGACCTTCGGCCGCATCCGCGCCATGCTGGACGAAAACGGCAAGTCGATCGACTCGGCCGGCCCGTCGATTCCGGTCGAGATTCTCGGCTTGTCGGATGTACCGGCAGCAGGTGATGAAGCCATCGCGCTGGTCGACGAGAAGAAGGCTCGCGAAATCGCGCTGTTCCGTCAGGGCAAGTTCCGTGACGTGAAGCTGGCCAAGCAGCAGGCGGCCAAGCTCGAGAACATGTTCGAGCAGATGGGCGAAACCGAGGTCAAGGCACTGCCGCTGATCGTCAAGGCCGACGTGCAGGGCTCGCAGGAAGCACTGGTGCAATCGCTGAACAAGCTCTCCACCGACGAAGTGCGTGTGAACGTGATTCACGGCGCTGTGGGCGGCATCACCGAGTCCGACGTGAACCTTGCGCAGGCCTCCGGTGCGGTCATCATCGGCTTCAACACGCGTGCCGATTCGGGCGCACGTCGTTTGGCCGAGAGCTTCGGCGTCGACATCCGCTACTACAACATCATTTACGACGCCGTGGATGACGTGAAGGCAGCGCTGTCCGGCATGCTTTCGCCCGAGAAGCGCGAGAACATCATCGGCATGGTCGAAGTCCGTCAGGTCTTCCGCGTGCCGAAGGTCGGTGCGGTGGCGGGTTGCTACGTTACCGAAGGCATGGTCAAGCGCGGTTCGCTGGTGCGTGTGCTGCGCGACAACACCGTCATCCACAGCGGCAGCCTGGAATCGCTCAAGCGCTTCAAGGACGACGCCAAGGAAGTGCGCAGCGGCTTCGAGTGCGGCCTGTCGGTCAAGAACTACAACGACATCGCTGAAGGCGACCAACTGGAGATCTACGAGATCCAGGAAATCGCCCGCTCGCTGTAAGCAGGAAGCCGGATGCCCAAGGACTTTTCCCGCAGCCAGCGCGTCGTCGAGCAGATTCAGCGCGAGTTGGCCGAGCTGATCCGGACCGAGGTGAAGGACCCCCGCGTGGGGTTCATCACCTTGACCGGCGTCGAAATCACGCCTGATTACGCGCACGCCAAGGTGTTCTTCACCTCGATGCTGGGCGAAGAGAAGGTGCCCGAGATCCTCGTCGGTCTGCGCCGCGCAGGCGGCTTTCTGCGTCGTGAGCTGGGTCGCCGTGTGCGCATCCACACCACGCCGGAGTTGCACTTCGTGTACGACCGTTCGGTGGAAGAGGGCAGCCGCATGTCCAAGCTCATCGACCAAGTCGTGCGTGAAGACGAAGCGCGCGCCGAGAAGGATGCCGACTGATCGTGTCGGCTCCGCAACGCAGGGTTCCGCGAGAGCGCATTGACGGCGTGCTGTTGCTCGACAAGCCGTCGGGCATGAGTTCCAACGCCGCATTGCAGCAGGCCAAGCGCCGGCTGAACGCGGCCAAGGCAGGGCACACGGGCACGCTTGATCCGCTGGCCACCGGCCTGTTGCCGCTGACATTCGGCGAAGCCACCAAGTTTTCGCAAATGCTGCTCGACGCCGACAAGGTGTACGAGGCAGTCGTGCGGCTGGGTGTCGAAACCGACAGTGGAGACGCCGAAGGGCAAGTCATCGCCACCGCGGACGTGGCCTACGAGCCATCCGCGCTTGATGCCGCGCTGGATGCTTTGCGTGGCGAAATCGAGCAGATTCCGCCCATGCATTCGGCGCTCAAGCGTGACGGCAAGCCGTTGTATGAATACGCACGGGCCGGTATCGAGGTGGAGCGTGCGCCGCGCCGCGTCACCATCCACGCGCTGGATTGCCTGAGCGTCACGGGGGAGGAAGTCACCCTGCGCGTGCATTGCAGCAAGGGCACCTACATCCGCACGTTGGCCATCGACCTGGGGCGTGCGCTGGGGTGTGGCGGGCATTTGACGGCACTGCGCCGAACGGCGATCGGGGCGTTCGACCTCGAACAGGCAGTCACGCCCGAGATGTTGAATGAGGCCGCGGAGCCAAAAGCTCTGCTGGCGCCTGCCGATGCATTGGTGGCGGCCTTCGAGCAAGTCGATCTGGATGAAGCGTCCGGGGCGGCCATGCTGCAGGGCAGGGAAGTGGCAGCGCCTGGCCGGGAAGGTCTGGTTCGCCTGTATTGCCAAGGCCGTTTCATCGGTCTTGGAGAGCGCCGCAGCAACGGGCGTGTGGCGGCGAAGCGCCTGATCGCCACAGATCAATGATTTCGTTTGGAATGATTGAGTTTTAAGCAGTGTGCGGGCTATAATCGCGCACTTAAGATTTGCAGATTGATACGAGTAAAAAACCAAATGGCTCTCGAAACCGCAACCAAGTCCAAAATCGTCACCGATTTCCAGCGCGCACCGGGCGACACCGGTTCGCCGGAAGTGCAGGTCGCTCTGCTGACCGCACGCATCAACGGTCTGACCGGTCACTTCAAGGCTAACGCCAAAGACCATCACTCCCGTCGTGGTCTGCTGAAAATGGTCAGCCAGCGTCGCAAGCTGCTGGACTACCTGAAAGGCAGCAATGCCGACAGCTACCGCAGCCTGATCGAGCGTCTGGGCCTGCGTAAGTAATCTGCTCGCTTGCCGAGCCGGACTACGCCCATCGCTCTACCCGTGCGAAAAGCCGGTACGGTTTCATACACCGTTCCGGCTTTTTCTTTGTTGTGGTCCAGTCACTGACGTTTGCGGTTGTCGTCTGCCGCAAGTCCCTACTGAAAGGAATTCATCGTGCTCCAATCCATCAAGAAGACATTCACGTACGGTGCCCATACCGTCACCCTCGAAACGGGTGAAATCGCCCGTCAGGCCGGTGGCGCCGTCATCGTCAACATGGACGACACCGTCGTTCTGGTGACCGTTGTCGCCCAGCGCGAAGCCAAGGCTGGTCAGGATTTCTTCCCGCTTACCGTCGATTACGTTGAAAAGTTCTATGCCGCCGGCCGTGTTCCCGGCGGTTTCTTCAAGCGCGAAGGCCGTCCGACCGAGAAAGAGACGCTGACCTGCCGCCTGATCGATCGCCCGATTCGCCCGCTGTTCCCGGACGGCTTCTACAACGAAGTTCAGGTCATCGCGATGGTGATGTCGCTGAACCCGGAAGTCGATGCCGACATTCCCGCCATGATCGGCGCCTCCGCCGCTCTGGCCATCTCCGGTGTGCCGTTCAACGGCCCGATCGGTGCAGCGCGCGTCGGCTACATCAACGGTGAATACGTTCTCAACCCGACCCAGAGCCAGCTGAAAGAAAGCCAGCTCGACCTCGTCGTCGCCGGTACCGAAACCGCCGTGCTGATGGTTGAATCCGAAGCCAAAGAGCTGCCGGAAGACGTCATGCTGGGTTCGGTGGTGTTCGGTCACGACCAACTGCAGAACGCCATCCGCGCCATCAACGAGCTGGTCGAAGTCGCTGGCAAGCCCGAGTGGGATTGGCAGGCTGCAGCCCCGAACGAGCCGCTGATCGCGCGTATCCGCTCGCTCGCCGAAGCCGAGCTCAACGAAGCCTACAACCTCACCAGCAAGCAGCAGCGCACCGTCAGCGTCAACGGCGTGCGCAACAAGGTGCTGGCTGCTCTGGCTGAAGACGGCGAAAACGCGCCGTCCGGCAACGAAGTCAAAGACATCTTCCACAACCTCGAAGCCGAGATCGTGCGTAACCGCATCCTCAGCGGCGAGCCGCGCATCGACGGTCGCGACACGCGTACCGTGCGTCCGATCGAGATCCGCGTCGGCGTGCTGCCGCGCACGCACGGTTCGGCGCTGTTCACGCGTGGTGAAACCCAGGCCATCGTGGTGGCTACGCTGGGTACCGGTCGTGACGAGCAGATCATCGACGCCATCGCCGGTGAGTACCGCGAAAACTTCATGCTGCACTACAACTTCCCGCCGTTCTGCACGGGCGAGACCGGTCGTTTTGGCGGCACCAAGCGTCGCGAAATCGGCCACGGCCGTCTCGCCAAGCGCGCGCTGATCGCTGCGCTGCCGAAAGCCGAAGATTTCGGCTACACCGTGCGTCTGGTGTCGGAAATCACCGAATCGAACGGTTCCAGCTCGATGGCCTCGGTGTGCGGCGGCTCGCTCGCACTGATGGACGCCGGTGTGCCGATGACCAACCACGTGGCCGGTATCGCCATGGGCCTGATCAAGGAAGGCAACCGTTTCGCCGTGCTGACCGACATCCTGGGTGACGAAGATCACCTCGGCGACATGGACTTCAAGGTGGCCGGTACCGACAACGGCGTGACCGCTCTGCAGATGGACATCAAGATCCAGGGCATCACCAAGGAAATCATGCAGGTCGCCCTGGCCCAGGCCAAGGAAGGCCGCATGCACATCCTCGGCATCATGAAGGAAGCGCTGTCGTCCAACCGTGGCGAAGTGTCGGCCTACGCCCCGCGCATGCTGTCCATGAAGATCAACCCCGAGAAGATCCGCGACGTGATCGGCAAGGGTGGTGCAGTCATCCGTGGTCTGCAGGAAGAGACCGGCGCAATCATCGAAATCTCCGATGACGGCTCCATCACCATCTCGTCGGTGAGCTCGGAAGGCGCTGAACTGGCCAAGAGTAAGATCGAAGGCATCACGGCGGAAGCCGAGGTGGGTCGCGTGTATGACGGCACCGTGGTGCGTCTGCTCGACTTCGGCGCCATCGTGAACATCCTGCCGGGCAAGGATGGCCTGCTGCACATCTCGCAGATCGCCAACGAGCGCGTCAATGCCGTGACCGACTACCTGTCCGAAGGCCAGGCAGTGCGCGTCAAGGTGCTCGAGACCGACGAGCGCGGCAAGATCCGTCTGAGCATGAAAGCGCTGCTCGAAGAGCAGGCGGCTGCCACGCCGGCCGAGTAATACCGGCTTGCGCCAAACACAAAGGGACGCTGCGGCGTCCCTTTTTTCATTGCTGCTGCGAACTGCTAAGTGCGTTACTTGGCGACCTGGCGTTCGCGGATTTCCTCGAGCGTCTTGCAGTCGATGCACAGCGTGGCCGTAGGGCGGGCTTCCAGGCGCTTCAGGCCGATCTCCACCCCACAGCTGTCGCAGTAGCCGTAATCGCCGTCACGGATGCGCCCAAGGGCTTCATTGACCTTCTTGATGAGGCGGCGCTCGCGGTCGCGGTTGCGCAGCTCGAGTGCGATGTCGGATTCCTGACTGGCGCGGTCATTCGGGTCGGCAAACACCGTGGCTTCGTCCTGCATCGTATGCACGGTACGGTCGATGTCTTCCATCATGGTCTGGCGGGCGGTTTCGAGCATTGCCCGGAAATGGGCGAGCTGCTTTTCATTCATGTATTCCTCGCCTTTAGCGGGAACATATGGCACGAAACTCTTGTGAAGCGATTCGTCTGACATGCGCGCTATCCGAAAAGGAGAGAAGGCGCACTAATAGCAGAATCGATTCATGCCGACAAGCGGAAAACATGGCTGCTGGCTGATCTGCGGTTGTTTTGTGTTTGATGCGGAATATCGCGAATGAGGTTTGACGCACCATGCCTTGCTGTGTAGAATGCGCGGCTCTCGGGGTGTAGCGCAGTCCGGTAGCGCGCTTGCTTTGGGAGCAAGATGTCGGGGGTTCGAATCCCTCCACCCCGACCAGCTCACTCCGGATGGCCCGAAGGATCTGCCCGTAGCTCAACTGGATAGAGCACCGGCCTTCTAAGCCGGGGGTTGCAGGTTCGATTCCTGCCGGGCAGGCCAGGTAGGGATAACAAGTTTCTCGCGTGGCGGTCTTTGACCGATGCGCATGAAAGTGGCGGCATTAGCTCAGTTGGTAGAGCACTGGATTGTGGCTCCAGTTGTCACGGGTTCGATTCCCGTATGTCGCCCCACAAAAAAGAACGGCACCCCTCGGGGTGCCGTTTCTCGTTTCAGCCCGCCAGAGGGGCTCTGACGCCTTAGTCGAGGACCGGGTAGGCTCCGGTGGCGTCATGCTTCTCGCGGCCCGTCAGCGGCGGGTTGAACACGCACACCATGCGCATGTGGGTGCCTTTGTTGGCACGCAGGATGTGTTTGTCGTGCTTGTTGAGCGCGTACAGCGTACCGGTGCGGATGGCGTGCACTTCGCCCGTGCCGAGGTCTTCGATCTCGCCTTCGCCTTCGATGCAATACACCGTCTCCAGGTGATTGCGATATTCCATTTCCAGATTGGCGCCGGCTTTAATGATGGTGTCGTTCACCGAATAGCCCATGCCATCGCTCTTGTAGATGAGGCGGCGGCTGGTCCAGCCGTCGGAATCCACGTCGGCGTCGGTGCCGATGATCTGATCCAGGTGCTTGACGATCATGCGTTCTCCTTTTTGTTGTTGAGGGAAGCAGGGCCGCTCGAGGCGGCCCTGTCTGGATTAAGCGGCGCTTTGGGCCGGCTTGGTCTCGGTGTGATGCTTGAGGACGCTGGCAAGGCCGCGTTCGATGGTATCGAGGCCACGCACCAGCTCTTCTTCACTGATGGTGAGGCTGGGCAGCAGCTTGAGAACTTCGTCGTTGATGCCGGCCGTCTCGATGATCAGACCGTTGCGGAAGCATTCGGCCGACACCTTGCCGGCGATCTCGATGTCTTCGAAAGCCACGCCCCAGATCAGGCCGCGACCACGCACGGTGGCGCTGACGCCGGCGGTGTCGACGATGCGCTGCAGACGCTCGGACACGAGCTTCTCTTTCGTGGCGATCGACTTGGCCAGCCAGCCATCTTCCCAGAAGCCGAGCGCTGCGGCGGCCGTGACGAAGGCCGGGCAGTGACCACGGAACGTGCCGTTGTGCTCGCCCGGCGCCCACTGGTCGAGTTCGGGTTTCATCAGCACGAGCGCCAGCGGCAGGCCGTAACCGGACAACGACTTGGACAAGGTGATGATATCCGGCTCGATGCCGGCGTCTTCGAAGCTGAAGAAGCCGCCGGTACGGCCGCAGCCGACCTGGATGTCGTCGATGATCATCAGCACGCCATGACGCTGGGTGACTTCACGCAGGCGCTTGAGCCATTCCATGCTGGCAACGTTCACGCCGCCCTCGGCCTGCACGGTTTCAAGGATAACCGCGGCCGGCGTGTCGAGGCCGCTGCCGTCGTCTTCCAGCATGCGATCGAGATAGTCGAGCGTGTCGACTTCGTCGCCCAGATAGCCTTCAAACGGAACGGCGAGGGTGTTGTTCAGCGGCACGCCGGCGCCAGCACGCTTGAAGCCGTTACCGGTCACGGCGAGTGCGCCCAGCGTCATGCCGTGAAAGGCATTGGTGAAGTTCACGATGCGCTCGCGGCCGGTGACCTTGCGTGCCAGCTTCAGCGCGGATTCGACCGCGTTGGTGCCGGTGGGGCCGGGGAACTGCATCTTGTAGTTCATGCCGCGCGGCTTGAGGATGATGTTCTGGAAGCGCTCGATGAAGCGCTCTTTGGCTACGCTATACATGTCCAGCGTGTGCGTGATGCCGTCTTCCGTCAGGTACTCGATCAGAGCGGCCTTGATGCGGTCCGGGTTGTGACCATAGTTGAGCACGCCAGCGCCGGCGAAGAAATCGAGGTAGCTCTTGCCATCAACGTCGGTCATCCAGGCGCCCTTGGCGCTCTTGAAGACGGCCGGGAAGTTGCGGCAGTAGCTGCGCACTTCAGATTCGTACTGTTCGAAAATATTCATGATGTTTGTCCTCGTGGTTTTCTTGTAGGTATGGGATTGCTTCAATCAGGCGCTGCGGAGCAAGGCGCACGGCCGTGATTCAGGCAGTGGGCCGATGCGGTAAATCGGTTCGGCCGGGTGGTCGGCCGGGAACAACTCTTCGGTGAAGTGGGGCAGTACATCGCAGCCCACGCCGAGTTCGCGCGCAGCGGACTCGAACAAGCGACGCGAAGCTTCGTTGTCGTCGCTGATGGTGGCCGTCATCCAGCGGGCATTGCTCACCCCGGGCAGCTCGAGCCAGCGCATCAGCATGGTTTTGCCCAAGCCGCGGCCGCGCATCGACGGTGCCACACCGATCTGCCACACAAATGCGGCTTCGGGCTCGCGCGGAGGGCGGTAGCCGACGATGGCACCAACCACCTTGCCTTCGCTCTCGGCCACCAGGCAGGTGTCGCCGAAATCCGTCGCGAAGACGAGATAGAAATAGGCCGAATTCAATTCCAGCGTGCCGGCCTCGCCGATCATGCGCCAGATGGCGGCGCCGTCTTGCGGCGTGGCACTGCGGTACTGAATGGCGACGTCTTGATTCGAGAGCTTTGTCATGTCTTTCCCCGTAATGAAAATGTCATTGATGCGGGTGAAGCAAACCCGCTGCGCCAACGGCGCAACAAACAACGAAAAGTCAGGGAGGGGGGTGGCCGTTGGTCAGGCCGACTTCACGCGCACGGTGCGAAACGGCAGGCACCGGGCTTGCTTGCCACGAAGCGCCGCTGAGGCCGCGATTCGAAGGCGATGAGGGGATGATACGAAGGGTGCTGAGAGAGTGTCGTTCTGAGTTGTATCCGTACATTGATCCGCAAACTGCATTTCACGCCCCAAAGAGCGCCGCGAAACCGTTTGCTGCTGTAAGTATGCCCGCAATTCTAACACATTTGCACGAATGTATATTTGCTCGGCACGGGCGAGCCTCCCATGGCCCCAGGGCTTACAATCCCGCAGGCGAACCCACCGGAGAAGAGCCCATGTCGAAGCTGATCATCGTGCCTGCAAGCGAAACCGAGCGTCATGCGGCAGACCGCATTCGTGGCGCGCTCGAGACCTCGCCGCGGCTCGATCGCGAATGCATTGATGGCACCGAGCCTGATTCCGGGGCGCTGCACGGCACGCTGGCCGCGAGTGATTCCTTGCTCATCGTTGCGGGCAGCGACTGGGCGGATGTGTTGCCCCAGACCTCGGCCATGCAGGTGTTCGAGGCTGCTCGCCAGGCCGGTAGCACGGTGCGTTTGATCCTCCTCGACGAGGCGCCGGAGCCCGAGGCCGTGGAGCTACCTCCAGGCCTGCAGCCTTTGGCCGATGCGCTGTGGCATCCGGTGCGTCACACGCATTGGGCGACCGACGTGGCTGATCTGATCGACGAGCTGGCAACGCCCTTTCCGGTCGAAGCCGGGCCCGTGCGTCAATCGCCCGCGCGACAGATGCTGTATGCCGCAGGGCTGGTCGCCACCGTGGCCATCATAGGTGGCTTGCTGATCATGAGCCGTATGTGGGTGGATACGCCCGATGCGGTTGGGCGGTGGGTTGCAGAAGTCGATTACGGTCGGGGCATGGTTCGTGAGGAGCAGTTCAATTTTCGTGTGGCGGCCGGGCAGATTGCCGGCAGTGCTACGTGGCAAGGCTCGCGCCGCGTCATCGAAGGCAGTGTGCAGGACGGCGAGCGCCTGAGTTTCTACACGCGCAGCCATGAGAACCGTGGCAACGAGCGGCGCGAACTGCGTCATGACTATGCCGGCATTGTTGCCGCCGATTCGATCCGCTTCGAGTTGCGCACTACGGGCGGCTTCGACGAGCGCTCCGTGATCGAATTCGAAGCGCTTCGCGCGCCCTGACGCCAGGGGTTTTTCCGCTTGAACCCGGCTAGCCGTCCCCACGCCTGGGCAACGCTGTTTTTGCCCTTTGCGCTGGGGTATTACCTTTCGTACCTCTTGCGCACCGTCAACGCGGTGATCTCCCCCGACCTGACGACCGAATTGTCGTTGTCAGCGGCCGAGCTCGGCCTGCTTACCAGTGCATATTTCATTACGTTTGGTTTGGCTCAGATCCCGCTCGGCATCGCCCTGGATCGATTTGGGCCGCGCCGTATCAATGTAAGTTTGCTGTTGGTGGCCGCTGCCGGGTCGGTGGTGTTTGCGCTAGGCGAGAACATGCTGGAACTGAGCATCGCGCGCGGTCTCATTGGCCTTGGTGTTTCCGCTTGCCTGATGGCCGGGTTGAAGGCGTTCTCGCTGTGGTATCCGGTCGAGCGGCACGGTTCCATGACCGGTTTCATCATGGCCGCTGGCGCGCTGGGGGCGCTCACGGCCGCCACGCCGGTGGAAGCCGTGCTGCCCTTCATCGGTTGGCGCGGAGTCTTCTGGATACTGGCCGTGGTCGCGGTGGCCGCCGCAGCGCACGTCTGGCTGTGCATTCCCGACATGTCGCCGTCGAAAGAGGCGCAGACGCTGCGTGAGGCCGTGGGCTCCTTGCGCCACATTTTCCGGTCGCTTGATTTTCTGCGCTTTGCCGGCACGGCAATGTTTTTCACCGGCGGCTTCATGGCGCTGCAAAGCCTGTGGGCCGTGCCGTGGCTGATGAACGTCGATGCCTTGTCGCGCACGCAGGCGGCAGGCTATCTGGTGTTGCTCAATCTGGGGATGTTTTGCGGGCAGATGTCCATCGGCTTTTTCGGCACGCGCCTTGCGCGGCGCGGCATCCGGCCGGTGAACCTGCTGCAGGTGGGTTATTGCTGCATGCTCGCGGTGGAGTTGCTGATCATCCTCGGCGGGGCGCCCTCGGCGCTGTTGTGGTTTGCCTTCGGCATGCTCGCCGCGGTGAATGCCCAGGCCTATGTAGCGGCGGCATCGTGCTTCCAGCGTGAAGCCTTCGGCCGTGTCAGCACGGCGATCAACCTGATGGCCTTTGCCGGCGCCTTCATCGTGCAGTGGGGCATGGGGCTGGTGCTCGATGCCATGAGCGGCTCTGGCTATACCACCGTAACTGCGCTGACCACCGCCTTCACGGCGCTCCTCGTGATGCAGTCACTGGCCGTCATTCCGCTGTTTCTGCGGCGCGGCAGCGCTACCGCTGGCTGATCTTCACACGAACTGGGCAGCGGCGTGGCCGGACGACCACGCCCACTGGAAGTTGAAGCCGCCGAGGTGGCCGGTGACATCCATCACTTCGCCCACGAAGAACAAGCCCGGCACCGCACGCGCTTCCATGGTCTTGGACGACAGCGCATCGGTATCCACGCCGCCCAGCGTCACTTCGGCCTTGGCGTAGCCCTGCGTGCCGGACGGCACGATGCGCCAGTCCGACAGCGCCTGCGCGATGTCGCCAAGCTCGCGCGTAGAGAACTGGTTGAGCGGGCGCTCGTGCCCGTTCAGGGCGCACCAGGCTTGCGCAAAACGGCGCGGCAGGCGTTCGGCCAGCAGGTTGGCGAGCAGCGTGCGACTGCCGGCATGCTCGTTCAGCCACGCCGCCGCATCGATGCCGGGCAACAGGTCGACCGATACCGGCTCCCACGCATCGTCCTCGTAGGCTTGCTGCTGCCAGTAGCTCGACACCTGCAAGATCACCGGGCCCGAAAGGCCGCGGTGGGTGATCAGCATGGCTTCGCGAAAGCGCCCGCCGTCGCAGCGCGCAACAACGTCCAGCGATGCGCCCGACAGCGGCGCGAACAGCTCCAGCGTTTCCGGCGGCAGCGTCAGCGGCACCAGCGCCGGGCGCGGCGGCACGATGGGCAGGCCGAACTGCTCGGCAATGCGGTAACCGAACGGCGTTGCTCCGATCTTCGGAATCGACAGCCCGCCAGTGGCGATCACCAGGCTCTCGCAGCGCAAGGCGCCGCGCGCCGTGTCAAGCTCGAAGCGCAGGCTGCCTTCGTCGATGCGGCGAATGGCCTCGACCGAGCACGGTGTGGCCCATTCGACGTTGCCCCATTCGCACTCGGTGCGCAGCATGGCGATGATGTCTTGCGCGGATTCGTCGCAGAACAACTGGCCGTGTTCGCGCTCGTGATAATCGATGCCGTGGCGCTCGACCAGTTCGATGAAATCCTGCGAGGTGTAGCGTGCCAGCGCCGAGCGTGCGAAATGCGGGTTGCGCGACAGGAAGTTGGCGGGCTCCACCTTGCGGTTGGTGAAGTTGCAGCGCCCGCCGCCCGAAATGCGGATCTTCTCGGCCAACTTGCTGGCATGGTCGAGCAGCAGCACGCGCCGGCCGCGCTGGCCGGCCTGGCCGGCGCACATCATGCCGGCAGCGCCGGCACCGATCACGATGACGTCAAACGATTCGATGTGAGGCACAAGGGTGGCCGTGGTGCGGGAAACGGCGCAGGATACGCGCTCACCATTCACCCGGCAAACGGAGGCAGACCATGCCACAGAAACTCGAATCCACCGCCCGCCGCGATGCGCTTTCGGAACTCACGGAATGGCGCGAAGTGGTGGGGCGCGACGCCATCACGCGCACGCTGCGCTTTGACGATTTCAACGCTGCGTTCGGCTTCATGGCGCGGGTTGCGCTGAAGGCCGAGCAGATGAATCACCACCCCGAGTGGTTCAACGTCTACAACCGTGTGGAAATCACGCTCTCCACCCACGACGCAGGCGGTTTGACCGCGCTCGACATCAAACTGGCGAAGTTCATCGACGCGCTGGTGTGAGCCACAAGGTGTGATCAGCGCGTGATCAGCGTGGCCGGCAGCAGGCCGCGCAGGGCATTTCCGACGTACATCTGCCGCGCGGCCAGCAGCATGGCCGGGTCGATCACCGTTTCACGTGCGCGCCCGGCTTCGAGCAACTCGCGGCGCAGCACGCCGTCGAGCACACCGCAGGCAAGCGGCGGGGTGTACAGCACGCCATCGCCGAGATCGACGAACACGTTGCTGCGCGCGCCTTCGGCCACTTCGCCGCGTTCATTGAGAAACAGCAGGTCAAACAGGCCTGCGGCCTCGGCGTGCCGCATGGCGCGGTCGTACTGCGCGCGCGAGGTGGTCTTGTGAAGCAGCAGCCGGTCCGATGACTGCACCCGCTCGTCGGCCAGTGCCACGCGCACCGGCGCCGGCAGCGTCGTGAGCGGGCCACCGGTGATGGCAAAGTCGCCATCCGGGCTCAGTTCCAGGCGCACGCGGTGAAGGCCGGTCAGCGCTTCGGCGTGTGCATGCAGCGCGGCGCGAATGGTCGCCTCGTCGCACGCCATGCCGAAATGCTCGGCGGATGCGCTCAGCCGCTGCATGTGGCGGTCGAGCAAGGGGTAGGGGCGGGTGGCGTCGGCTTCGCAGCGAAGGGTCTCGATCAGGCCGAAGCGCGGTTTGAGGCCGGTGAGGAATTCGCCTTTCAGCACGCACTCTTCCCATTCCCGCTGCGGGTCGGAGTCGGCCACGATGCCGCTGCCCAGACTGCAGCGAAAACGCCCGTCGCGCTGCATCTCCAGCGTGCGGATGGGCACGCTGAAGCGGAAATCGCCGTCCGGCGCGATCCAGCCCAGGGCGCCGCAATACACGCCACGGGGCTCGTTCTCAAGCTCATGAATGATCTGCATGGCCCGAATTTTCGGCGCGCCGGTGATGGAGCCGCAGGGGAACAGCGCTCGGAAGATGCTCGGCAAGTCGGCGGTAACCGGCCCGGCTGACACCGTAGAGGTCATCTGCCACAAACTGGGGTAGGACTCGAAATCGAACAGGCTGTCCACGCGCACGCCGCCTGGCGGCACAAGACGGCCCAAATCATTGCGGATAAGGTCGACGATCATCACGTTTTCCGCGCGATTCTTGTCCGAGCCCAGCACCTCTTGCGGGTCGGCGTCGCGCGCCGCCGTGCCTTTCATCGGCCGGCACACCAGGCGGTCGCCGCTGCGTTCGACGAACAGCTCGGGCGAGCGTGACAGCAGCGCGCCGTCGGCATGCTGCACGAAGGCACCGTAGCGCACCGGCTGACGCTCGCGCAGCGCGGCGTACAACGCCAACGCTTCGCCCATGCATTGGCCGTGCAGGGCGAAGGTGTAATTCACCTGATAGCAATCGCCGGCGGCAATCCATTCGCGTATGCGCTCGACGTTGGCCATGTAGGTTTTGCGCTCGATGCCTGCGTGCACGCCGCCCACCACGGCCAGCCCGGCATGCTCATCGAGCCCATTCAGGCGTGCTTCCAATTGCGCGGCGGTTTGCTGTGGCGTGAGGTGCTGCGCACGCTCGAAAACCCAGGCGGTGAACAGCACCCCGTTGCGCGCGGGCAGACGCGCCTCGAAGGCATGACCGAGTTCGTAATTCGCCGCGAGGGCGATCCAGTGGCCGTCGCTGCGGGCGCGCTCAATGGCCGCGAACGCCGTGTCGATTTCAGCCGCCGAGCGGCACACGATGGTGTCGCGAAGCTCGTCCAGCCAGAGGTCGCCCGCACCGGCAAGGTTGTCGTCAAACAGTGCGAACGGAGCGGAGGCGACCGACATGGGGCGAGGCGGAAACGACGGGTGGGGGATGCGCATGGTAGCCGATCCGCCCCTTCGGGCGCGATGCTGGACAGATCGAAGCGCCCGCCACACAATCGCGCAGCGCTGCAATCCCCCGACTGCTCTTGTCCCGGAGACACGATGACGCAGATCGAGAACGTCAGATCTCCCGGCCGGGCCTCCTTCGTCTTCAATGCATTGGCCGTGGTCGGCTTGTGTTTGTTGATTGCAGTGTATGCATTGGTGGACCGCCGCGAGGTGCTCAAAGGCGCCTACGAAGAGGTCATCAACCTCAGCGACGCGTTGGCCGAGCACACGCGCCAGACACTGGTTGCGCTCGATCTGGGCTTGATCACGCTGTCTCGCGAGGTCGCCTCGCAGGGCGGGCTGGAAACGCTTTCCTCGCAGACCTTGTACGAGCTGTTGCTCGAACGGCAGGTCGCCTCTGCCACCACCTACGCCTTCTATGCGCTCGATTCCCAGGGCCGGCTCATCGGCTCATCCGGCTCGGCGCTGATTCCCGATCGCAGCTTCGCCGATGCGTCGCACTTCCTGTCCCACCTGAGCAACCCGGACAGCGGTCTTCTCATTTCACCCCCGCAGCAAGACCCATTGAACGACGGCTCCCAGCGCTGGGGCGTGACGATCTCCAAACGCATCGATGCGCCAGACGGCAGGTTCGGAGGCGTGTTGGCCGCCGTGCTGTCGGTGGAGCACCTTCTGGAGTTCTACGACACCTTGCGTATCGGCGAACATGGCTTGGTGGCGCTGATCCAGACCGACGGTCGCTTGGTGGTGCGCAGTCCGTCCGAGCCGGACAAGCTTGGCAAGCCGCTCATCGACGCGAATCTACTGGCACGGCTGGCGCAGGGGCAAGAAGGCTATTTCGTGACACGCTTCGCCGCCGACACGGTCGAGCGCATCGTTAGTTATGACCTTGTGGGTGACCGCGGCGTCATGGTGCTGGTCGGCTTCAGCACGGACGAGGTGTTGGCACCGTGGCGTGAGCGCTTGCTATACCTGTCGCTCATCACCGCGGCGGTCATCGCACTGTTCATGTTGGCTGGAGCGCTTTTCACCCGGCAACTCGCGCGCAGCAGGTCTTGGGAAGAAGAGCGCATTCGGCGGCTGTCACGCCTCGCCGAAGCTTCGACCGAACTCGCCCGCGCGCGCGATGAAGACGAGCTGCGTGTGCGGGTCACGCACCTTGCCCGAGAGCAAGTGGGGGCGCTCCATGCGGTGAGCAGCGTGATCCAGCCCGACGCCCCCGGCGGATACGTGCATTCATTTGCGCCGGATGAGCACGGATCTGCCGCAGCCTTGGTCAGTGCCCAATCGCTTGAGGAAGCGGTGCGCCGCGGCACTCAGGCCTTTGTTTTGCCGACAGCGGAAAGCGGCGCCGGCGAGTGCCTTGCTGCCCCCATGGTGGGGCAGTCGGGCGTGCCTCTGGCCGTGATGCGGCTGCTGGCGCAGCCAGGGCGAAGGTTCAGCGAAGTGGATGTAGCCGAGATCACCCAGCTCGCCAACTTCACGGCGGTTGCGCTGGAAAACCTTCGCGCGGTGCAGCACCGCGAAGCGGCGGCGCTCAAGCTCGAAACCGTCTTCAGTTCAATTTCGGATGGCGTAGCGGCGGTGGATGCCGAATGGCGTTTCACTTACCTCAACGCCGAGGCCGAGCGGCTGCTGCAGCGCTCAAGCGACGAACTGCTCGGGCAGAACATGTGGGACGCCTTTCCCGAAAGCACCGAGTCCCCGGCGTTTCCGGTGTATCGCCAAGCGCGCGAGGAGAGCCGACCGGTCACCGCCGAGTTCTACTTTCCGCCGCTCAAAAGTTGGTTTTCGGTACGTGCCTACCCCTACGAGCAAGGGTTGACAATTTACTTTCAAGATATAACGCAACGTATTGAAATAGAAGAACAGTTGCGCCATTCTCAGAAGATGGATGCGATTGGAAAGCTCACCGGTGGCGTGGCGCACGACTTCAATAATCTGCTGACCGTGATTCTCGGCAACGCCAACGCCGCACTGGAGTGGGCAGACAGCGCCAATCTGGCGCCGGCTGCGCGCAGACAGATCGACCTCATTCGAGTGGCTGGCGAGCGCGCCGCCGAGCTGACGCACCGTTTGCTGGCCTTTGCCCGGCGTCAGCCGCTCGACCCCGTGCCCACCGACGTCAACCGTTTGCTGAGCGAGTTCGATGAGTTGTTGCGGCGCACGCTGGGGCACGGCATCAAGATTCAGCTTCGATTGCCGGACGACGTGTGGCAGGCAGTGGTCGACCCGCACGAACTGCAGAACGCCATCCTCAACCTCGCCATCAACGCCCGCGATGCCATGCCGGACGGCGGCGTGCTGGGCATTGCCAGCGCCAACGTCACCATCACCGGACAGAACGCGGCGCTCTTCGATCTCCCCGCCGGCGACTATGTCGTGGTCGAAGTGTCGGACACCGGGGAGGGCATGCCGCCTGAAGTAGTGTCGCGCGCCTTCGAACCCTTCTTCACCACCAAACCGTCAGGCAAAGGCTCGGGCCTGGGCCTGTCGATGGTGTATGGCTTTGCCAAACAATCGGGCGGGCAGGTGCAGATTGTCAGCAGCCCCGGTGCGGGCAGCACGCTGCGCATTTATCTGCCGCGCGCCTTCGACAGTGCTGCCGGCAGCGCGCCGCATGCGGCCGTGGTGGATTCGCCCCGCATTCAGGCCCATCTCGCGGGGCGCGGTCAGCACGTTCTGCTGGTGGACGATGACGATCTCGTGCGCATTCACACCGACGCCTGCCTGCAACAACTGGGCTACACCGTCACGGCCTGCGCCGACGGTGCGCAGGCGATGGAGTATCTCGACAACGGCGGTACCTGCGACGTGCTGGTGACCGACGTGCGGCTGCGGGACGGCGCGAGCGGGCCTGAGGTGGCCGAAAGTGCGCGAATGCGTTGTCCGCGCATCAAGGTGCTGTATGTTTCGGGATACACCGAAAACGCGTTTTTGCATGACGAGCGTGTCGAAGTGGACATCTGCCTGCTCGGGAAGCCTTTTCGCACGGAAGACCTCGCGCGCAAACTGCGCGAGCTGCTGTCAAACTGAAACGCTGATCGGGACTACGCTCACGCACGATGCCTCAACCCACACTGATCATCCTCGACGACGAGCCCATGGTGGGGCACACCATGGAAGGCATTGCCGAGGCAGCCGGCTATCGCGTGCGCCTCACCGCCGATGCCGATGAGTTCTTCGCCGCGCTACGCGAATTCAAGCCCGATTGCATTGCCATTGATCTGATCATGCCGGGCATGGACGGCGTGCAGGTCATGGAGGGGCTGGCCGAGGCCGGATGCGGGGCGGGCATCATCATCACCAGCGGCTCGGGCCTGCGCGTGCTCGACGCGGCTCGGCGCGCCGCCGCGGAAAACGGCCTGCGCATTCTCGGTGTGCTGCACAAACCCTTTCGCCCGGCCGAGTTGCGCTCGCTGCTGCTTCGGCAAAGCGGCGAAGATCAGCCACAGCGCACCGAAGCCGCGGCCAGCCGTGAATCCAGGCTCGGCCTGGCCGATCTCACCGAGGCCCTGCGGCTGCATCAACTGATCCCCACCTACCAGCCGCGCATCGAATGCCGCTCCGGCGCCATCGCCGGCTTCGAGACCCTGGCGCGTTGGCAACACCCGCGCTACGGGCTGGTGATGCCCGACGAATTCATTCCGCTGGCCGAGTCCAACGAGCTCATTGACGCTCTGACCGAGCAGATCGCCCGCAAGGCGCTCAACTGGTTCGCCAACCTGCTGTCAGGCAAGGGTCTGAAGACGCGCACCTTGCTGTCGCGCCACTGGTTCGAGCGCCTGCGTCTGTCGATCAACATCTCGCCGTTGTCGCTCTCCAACGAGGCGCTTTTCGAGCGCTTGCTGAGTCACATGCGCGCGCTCGGCATCGAGCCCGACCGCATCGTGCTCGAGCTCACCGAGTCGAGCGCAATGGCCAATCAGGCTGCATCACTGGGCTTTCTCACGCGGCTGCGCATCAAAGGCTTCCAGCTCGCCATCGACGACTTCGGCACCGGCTACTCTTCCATGCTGCAACTGGTGCGGCTGCCGTTTTCCGAGATCAAGATCGACAAATCCTTCGTCATGACCAGCAGCACCTCGCAAGAGTCGCGCTCGGTCACGCGCTCGGTGGTCGATCTGGGGCGCAGCCTCGGGCTCGAATCCACCGCCGAGGGCGTGGAAGACGAAGACACGCTGCGCTTCCTGCGCGAGATCGGTTGCGATCTGGTGCAAGGCTATCTGATCAGCCCGCCGCTCGACGGCAACGGCATGCTGCAGTGGGTGGCCGAGCGCTGCCGCATCGACGAACAGGCGCGTTTGCGCAGCCTGCATGGCCTGGGCGTGCTCGACACCCCGGCCGAAGAGCGTTTCGACCGCGTCACACGCCTGGCGCGCCGCTTGCTCGACATGCCGATGGCACTGGTCGGCCTGATCGACGCCGAGCGCGAGTGGATCAAGTCGGTGCAGGGCGTGGAAATCTCCGAAGTGCCGCGCGAGCACGCCTTCTGCACGCACGCCATTCAGGACGACAGGGTGTTCGTCGTGCCCGATGCGCGCGCCGACGCCTTGTTCCGCGAGAACCCGCTGGTCACCGGTGACGACGGCCTGCGCTTCTTTGCCGGCTGCCCGTTGGTGATGCCCGATGGCGCGCGCATCGGCACGCTGTGCGTGATGGACCACGCGCAGCGCGAATTCACCCCGCGCGACGAAGAAGTGCTGCGTGATCTGGCCGGCATGGTCGAGAGCGAGTTGCAGATCGACCCGCGCAGCACCAATGACCCCATCACCGGGCTGCTCAACCGCGATGCCTTCGAGCACCGCGCCAGTGAATTGCTTGCGCTGTGCAACAAGTACGAGCGTAACGCCGCCTTGATGCTGTTCGATCTGGATGGCTTCTGGGACATCAACGACACCGCGGGCGAGGGCGAACGCATGCTGGCCGCCTTCGCGCGCATCGTGCGCGAGGCGCTGCGGGGCTCCGATCTGGTCGGGCGTTTCGGCGGGGACGAGTTCGTGGCTCTGCTCAGCGACACCGACGCGGCCGGCGCACAGGCCTTGCTCGTGCGCTTGCGTGAGCACGTGAAGGCCGCGGCAGGCGTTGCTGGCAACCGCTTCAGCCTGAGCTTCAGTTGCGGCATCACCACCTGCAGTGCGGGTGACCACTACAGCTACCAGCGCATGCTGAGCCGCGCCGACGAAGCCATTTACGAAGCCCGCAAGCTGCGCGCCTGAAGCATTGCTGCGGGCTCAGTGAAAATCGCGGCTGCGGGTGTTCAGCCGGCCGAGCAGGGCGGAGTGATCCACCACACGCCCGGCCACCAGATGCACCACCTTGGCCTCCCGCCGGATCTGCCCATACACGCCCAGCAGGCGCGCGCCGAGCAGTTCGCGGCGCTGCCGCTCCAGCAACTCCACGCTGACGATCACGTTCACCACCCCGGTTTCGTCCTCCAGGGTGATGAACATCGTGCCTTTGGCGCTGCCCGGCCGCTGCCGGCAGGTGACGATGCCCGCGGCGCGCATGAGTTGCCGGTCGGCGCTGGCCATCACGTCTGCAGCGGTCACGAAACGCAACTCGGCCAGGCGCTGACGCAGCAAGGCCAGCGGGTGCCGCCCCAGCGTGAAGCCGAGGCGTGCGTAATCGGCCACGATGGCTTCGCCTTCGCTCGGCGCAGCCAGCTCGGCCTGTTGCTCCAGCACCGGCGCCTGCGCCAGCACGCCGTCGCCGTGCTGCAAGGCCGAGGCCTGCCACAGCGCCTGCCTGCGATGCCCGGCCAGCGAAGCGAGTGCCCCTGCTGCGGCCAGCTTGCCCAGCTCGGCCGGGTCGAGCCGCGCACGCACGGCCAGATCATCCACCGACACAAACGGCCGGGCGCCGCGTGCGGCGATCAGGCGGTTCACGGCGGCTTGCGACACGCCTTTCACCAGCCGCAGCCCCAGACGTGCGGCCGGGTCGGGCCGAACGGGCAGGGCGGGGCACGAAGGACTTGGCGCCGGGGCGTCGGCCGGCTCACCTTCCAGCGTGCAATCCCATTCGCTGACGCATACATCCGGCCCGCGCACCTCCACACCATGGCGCTGCGCATCCTGAATCAACTGCGACGGCGCGTAAAAGCCCATCGGCTGGCTGTTGAGCAGGCCGCACAGAAAGGCCGCTGGCTCGAAGCGCTTGAGCCACGCCGAGAAATACACCAGCAGCGCAAAGCTGGCCGCGTGCGACTCGGGAAAGCCGTAACTGCCGAAGCCTTCGATCTGGTCGCACAGGCGCTGGGCAAACTCCGGTTCAAACCCGCGCGCGGCCATGCCTTGAAGCAAGCGCAGGCGGTATTGCTCCAGCTCGCCCTTGCGCCGCCACGCACCCATCGAGCGGCGCAACTGGTCGGCATCGCCAGGCGAAAAGCCGGCCGCCACCACGGCAAGCTGCATCACCTGCTCCTGAAAGATCGGTATGCCCAGCGTGCGCTCCAGCACGCCGCGCACGCCTGCATCCACCTGCGCATGGGCCGACGTGGGGTAGGTGATCGGCTGCTGGCGCGCTTTCTGCTCGCGTGCCTTGAGATACGGGTGCACCATGCCGCCCTGAATCGGGCCGGGGCGCACGATGGCCACTTCCACCACCAGGTCGTAGAAATTTTCAGGTTTGAGGCGCGGCAGCATGGTCATCTGCGCACGCGATTCGACCTGAAAAACGCCCACGGAATCGCCCTCCGACAGCATTTCGTACACGCTTTTGACTTCGCGCTGGATATTTCCCAAATCGAGTTGCCAGCCGTGCCATTCGGATACTTGCGCCAGCGTGCGGCGCAGGCACGACAGCATGCCCAGCGCCAGCACGTCGATCTTGAGCAGGCCCACGGCATCCAGGTCGTCCTTGTCCCACTGGATCACGCTGCGGTCGGCCATGGCGGCGTTCTCGATGGGCACCAGCTCGTCCAGCCGCCCGCGTGCAATCACGAAGCCGCCCACGTGCTGCGACAGATGGCGCGGAAAGCCCACCAGCTCGCCGGTGAGTTCCAGCAGCAGGCGCACGTTGGGCGCATCCGGGTTGAGGCCGGCGGCGGCAAGGCGCTCGGGCTTGGCCGTGCGGCCGTCGAACCACTGATGCTCGCTCGACAGGCGGTCCAGCAGATGCAGCGGAAAGCCCAGCGCACGCCCCACATCGCGCAGCGCGCCGCGCACTTGGTAGCGGATCACCGTGGCGGCCAGGGCCGCGCGCTTGCGCCCGTATTTGCCGTAGATGTACTGGATGACCTCTTCGCGCCGCTCGTGCTCGAAATCCACGTCGATGTCGGGTGGCTCGTTGCGCTCGCGCGAGATGAAGCGCTCGAACAGCATGGTGCCGAGTTCGGGGTCGACCTCGGTGATGCCCAGCGCCCAGCACACCGCCGAGTTTGCCGCCGAGCCGCGCCCCTGGCAGAGAATTTTCTGCTCGCGTGCGTAGCGCACGATGTCATGCACGGTCAGAAAATACGCCTCGTAGCCAAGCTCGGTGATCAGCGCCAATTCGTACTCGATGAGGCCACGAATGCGCGCCAACGCCGCATCGCTGCGCTGCTTGATGCCATAGCGCCACTGCAGGCCGTCTTCCACCAGCTTGCGCAGCCACGTCGTGGCGCTATGGCCTTCCGGCGCCAAACCGTCGGGGTATTCGTAGCGCAACTCGTCGAGGTTGAAGTGGCAGTCGGCCGCTACCGCGCACGCGGCTTCGAGCAAGGGCAGGGGGTAGCGCCGCTGCAGGGCATCGGCACTTTGCAGGTGCCGGCTGGCATTGGGCGCCAGCGCCAGCCCGGCTTCTTCCAGCGCACAGCGCAGGCGGGTGGCGGTGAGCACGTCGGCCAGGCGTCTGCGTTCAGGCGAGTGCATCAACACCCCGCTGGCGGCGAGCGCCGGCACGCCGGTGGCTTCGGCAATGCGCAGCAGGGCAGCCAGCCGTGCTGCGTCGTCCGGCCCGTCGGCCAGGCCAATGGCGAGCCGTGCATCATTACCTAACACGCTCTGCAGCCACAGCGCATCGGCCTGCACGGCGGCTTCGTCCAGCGGCCATTCATCCGGCGGCACCAGCAGCGCAAAGCAGCCCGGCACGCCGCCGGCCATGTCGCTGCGCCGCACCAGGTATTCGCCCTTGGCCGCTGCGGTACGGCCCGTGGTAATGAGCCGCGACAGCGCCGCGTAGCCGGTGCGCTCACGCACCAGCACCACCACGCGCGGGCCGTCGGCCAGCTGCAGCTCGGTGCCTATGATGAGCTTGAGCGGCAGCTCGTGACGCTTGATCTCGCGGTGCGCGCGCACGATGCCGGCGAACGAGCATTCGTCGGTTAGCGCCAGCGCGCCGTAGCCCAGCTCGGCCGCGCGCAGCACCAGCTCTTCGGGGTGCGAGGCGCCGCGCAAAAAGCTGAAGTTGCTCAGGCAGTGAAGCTCGGCAGGGGCGATCGGGGGCGACATCGGGTGCAAGCTGTGGGAAATTCGATGACTGTTCTTATATACAGTATAGCGAGATTGCCGTAGCCCGAAGACTTCGCGCTACCATCGAATTCAAAAGCACGCTGCGGAGTGCCGGCCGCGCAGGCACGCGGCACGATGGCGCTACGCAAGGCAACGGAGTTGGGCATGAAGGCATCGGCGGCAAACACCCTGGGCGACCCGCGCTGGCAGCGCGTGCTGGCGCGCGACCCGGCGGCCGACGGGCGCTTCTGGTATTCGGTGGCCAGCACCGGCGTGTATTGCCGCCCGAGTTGCGGCGCACGCACGCCACGGCCGGAAAACGTGCGCTTTCACGCCAGCCCGGCCGAGGCCGAGCAAGCCGGCTTTCGCCCCTGCCAGCGCTGCCGGCCCGATCTGCCGCCGCTGGCCGAGCGTCAGGCGGCCATGGTGGCCGAGCTGTGCCGCCACATCGAGCAGGCAGAGCGTGCGCCCACGCTGGCCGAGCTTGGCCGCCTTGCCGGCCTCAGCCTGGCGCATCTGCACCGCGTTTTCAAATCGGTCACCGGCCTCACGCCGCGCGCCTACCTTGCGGCACAGCGCGCCGGCCGCGTGCGCGAGGCGCTGGCGCATGCCGCCTCGGTCACCAATGCTTTTCATGACGCCGGCTATGGCTCCAGCGGGCGCTTTTACGAGCAGGCCGGCGCGGTGTTGGGCATGACGCCGCAGGCTTTTCGCGCAGGCGGGGCGGATGCCCAGGTGCGCTTTGCCGTGGGGCAGTGTTCGCTGGGCGCGATTCTGGTGGCGGAAAGCGAGCGGGGCGTCTGCGCCATCTCGCTGGGCGACGATGCCGAAAGCCTGGTACGCGAGCTGCAAGAGCGTTTTCCGCAGGCCACGTTGATCGGCGCCGATGCCGCCTTCGAGCAGCGCGTGGCGCAGATCGTCGGCCTGGTGGAGGCGCCGGGGCGCGGCACGCATCTGCCGCTCGACATTCGCGGCACGGCTTTTCAGCAACGCGTGTGGCAGGTGCTGCGCGACATTCCGCCCGGCAACACGGTGAGCTACGCCGAACTGGCGCGCCGCATCGGCGCACCGGATGCCGTGCGCGCCGTGGGCAGCGCCTGCGGCGCCAACGTGCTGGCCGTGGCGATCCCGTGCCACCGCGTGGTGCGCAGCGACGGCGGCCTGTCGGGCTACCGCTGGGGCGTGGAGCGCAAGCAAAGCCTACTCACGCGCGAACGCGAAGACGCGCTTCGCTACAATGACCCATCCCTCGAACCGCCCGCAGGATCATCATGACGACGCAAATCCGCTACACCATCACCCCGCATCACCCCGAAGCCCATCTGTTTCGCGTCACCTGCAGCGTCACCCAGCCCGACCCCGCCGGCCAGCAATTCAGCCTGCCGGCGTGGATTCCCGGCAGCTACATGATCCGCGAGTTCGCCCGCAACATCGTCACGCTGGAAGCCGAGGCGGGCGGCAAGCCGGTGCGCGTCACCAAGCTCGACAAGCACACCTGGCGCGCCGCGCCGGTGCCTGCCGGGCGCACGCTCAGCGTGACCTACGACGTGTACGCGTGGGATCTTTCGGTGCGTGCCGCGCATCTGGATCAGACTCACGCCTTCTTCAACGGCACCAGCGTGTTCCTGGCCGTGGGCGGGCAAGAGCAGCAGCCGTGCCTCGTCGACATCCGCCCGCCCAAGGGCAAGGCCTACGCCAAGTGGCGGGTGGCCACCGCGCTGGCGCCGGCCAAGGGCGAGAAGGGCGCCGCCAGGGAATTCGGCTTCGGCCTGTACCGCGCCGAAAACTACGACGAGTTGGTGGATCACCCCGTGGAAATGGGCGATTTCACTCACACCCGCTTCAAGGCCGGCGGCGCCAAACACGATTTCGTCATCACCGGCCGCCACGATTGCGACCTCAAACGCCTCACCACCGACCTCGAAAAGATCTGCGACTGGCAGATCAAGCTCTTTGGCAAACCGGCGCCGGTAGACCGCTACGTGTTCCTCACCATGATCGTCGGTGACGGCTACGGCGGGCTGGAGCATCGCGCCTCCACCGCGCTGCTGGCCAGCCGCAACAACCTGCCGTACCCCGGCATGGTCGGCCAGACCAAGGATTACCGCACCTTCCTCGGCCTGTGCAGCCACGAGTATTTCCACACCTGGAACATCAAGCGCATCAAGCCCGCCGCCTTCACGCCCTACGACCTGAAGAGCGAGAACTACACCCAATTGCTGTGGGCCTTCGAGGGCATCACCTCGTATTACGACGATCTGGCGATGGTGCGCTGCGGCGTCATCACCCCCGCTGAGTATCTGGAACTGATTTCCGCCACCATCTCGCGCGTGCTGCGCGGCAGCGGCCGGCTCAAGCAAAGCGTGGCCGAATCGTCCTTCGACGCCTGGACCAAGTTCTACCGCCAGGACGAAAACGCCACCAACGCCGTGGTGAGCTACTACGCCAAAGGCTCGCTCATCGCTTTGGCGCTCGACCTGCAACTGCGCGAAGCCAGCGGCGGCAAAGTCAGCCTCGACGACGTCATGCGCCTGCTGTGGCAGAAATACGGCCAGACCGGCGTCGGCGTGGCAGAGGAGGGCATGTTCGACGCCGTCTTCGAAGTGGCCTCAGCCATCTCCCCGGACGCCGCCAAACGCATCACCGACACCCTCAAACGCAGCGTCAACGGCACCGCCGACCTCCCGCCCGCCCGCCTGCTCAAACCCTTCGGCGTCGACTACAAAGCCAGCCCAGCCTCAAACACCCCCACGCTGGGCGTACGCATGGCCTCCGGCAAAGACGCAAAAATCGCCGCCGTGTTCGACGACGGCCCCGCACAAGCCGCCGGCCTCTCGGCTGGCGACGTGCTCATTGCACTCGATGGCCTCAAAGTCACCGGCAGCGACCTCGACGCCATGCTGAGCCGCCGCAAAGCCGGCGACAAAGTCCGCATTCACGCCTTTCGGCGTGACGAGCTGATGGAGTTTGAGGTCAAGTTGGCGGCAGCGCCGGCGAATGCTGTGCAGCTTGTATTACAGGCCAAGCCAGCTTTAGCCGTAAGAAAGCTTCGGAATTCTTGGCTAGGTAGTTGAATTAACGATGATTTCAGGGAGGTTGTCACATTGAGACTGCCGTAAAAGTAATTAGTTTGTCTTAACATGTGAGACGAATAACACATAGTTCCGAACGTCCTCATAGAGGCTTTCAGTCTTATGTGTTCGTGCGATCGATCAAGCGAGTCCCGATCGCACGGAAATTGAGAATGATGGTTTTCACGGTATTTTATGAGTGGCTAGAACTGCAAGATGCACGGAACGCACTTTTCAGCCTATCAACCCTGCTAGGGTGTGATGGCAGGCAGAAATGTCATCGGGCAGTCTTGCTATAAAAAAGTTAGGTGCGCAAGGGAGTACATCGGCTCATGTTGCTTTCTCAGAAAACGCTCGAGTCGCTTCGGGACATGATCAACGAAAGGACGGAGTACCGCTCCGGTCCGAAGATCATTCAATTTTTCAATTCTCTCGGCTTCAACGATTCGTACGGACCGGGTTTCCCTTCGCGCTGGGTGTTCACTGATGATCGCTTGGAAAAGATCAATGGAACGCCAAAAATTGATGAATGCATTAAGCGGACGTTTGCTCCAATCAATTTTGTTGGTCGAATGGGGGATCTTGATGAACTTTTGAGCGACTTCAATCAATACTTGGCTTTTGACAAATGGCGTATTGATCGCGATGGAGCGGACCTTAAGTTTCGGAGGCTTGAGCGCGTTGAGGTGGAGGAATCACCCTCCCTAGAACAGCGAGAAAATGACTTCTTGCGACGCGACTTCTCTGACGTTCGCTTTGATCGGCTAGGACTAGAGCCCTCCGTTCTTGTCGTGCTGGAGCAAAGAGTCAAAGAGATAGAGAAGTGTTTTTCATCCGGGTCACCTCTTGCGGTGATTATTCTCGCTGGCAGCACGCTTGAGGGCGTGCTCCTTGGCGTTGCCACTTGCAACCCTCGAATATTCAACAGTGCAACTGCTGCACCGAAAGACGCAGCTGGAAAGGTTCGTCCTTTTCAAGGTTGGACCCTTAATAGTTTTATTGACGTAGCCCGAGAGCTTCAGCTAATCGAGCACGACACCCACAAGTTCAGTCATGCTCTCAGAGATTTTCGGAACTATATTCATCCTTTTGAACAATTATCTTCCGGGTTTTCGCCGCGTGAGCACACTGCCAAAATCTGCCTTCAAGTGCTAAAGGCCGCATCACATGATCTCCTTCAGAGCGTTTCACGGCTGCGTGACTGACAATTCATTCAAGCCGACAACGCTTCGCGGCACTGTTTAACTCGGGCGTTGAAGCTCTTAGTCTATGACTTCTAAAAAAAATTATAATAGACGGCTTTATGGGCAAGAAGATTTTTGTGTCGCGCAGTATATGTAAGCGCGCCACAAGCTATTCAGATTCTGTTTCTGCCGATATTCGGGGTGGTGACGATTGAGTGAGTGGGCACTCGGTTGATTAGGCGTTTGTGCAAGAATTGAGGTTGTATATATATTTTAGATTGATAGAAGATGTAGATCTAAACTTTAAATTATAGTTATCCTTGACATGATAGTTACACCAAAAGACATTCTTTCTTCAATTTTAGAAGGAGATGGAAAGCCTCTTTCGCTGAAGCCTTGGGAGAATAAAACCCAGTTTGTGATTTTCATGATTTCTGCCATCGCTTTGTGCTTCGGCCTCGTATTTGCAGGCATAACACATATATGGCCGGAGAAGTGGGCTGCCTATACATCATTAGTTTTGCTCGTCGTCGCAATGATCAGTAGCGCAATATATCAATTAGCTGTCGTATTTCCAGTGACAAAAATGCTGAGGCACTCCGAGAAGTCATTGGCTTCTCCTGCGACGGAGCGGTTTAATAATGATATTGATCGAATATCTTCTCTGGCAAGAGATTTCGAGAGGCACCATCTTGAGTATGCCCGTGACCGCTTAGCTCTTATTGCAGATCAACTGAAAAATAGAATTGCTTTTCTAGTTGGGGCTATCGAAAAGGTTGGCATGCTTCCTCTTGCCGTCACAGGCTACTTCTCGGCCGAAAAGGTTCTGACCGATCCGAGGCTTGCCCCGCCGGGAATCGAGTGGGCCTTCGGCGCACTAATCGGCCTGTATCTCATAGCCATTCACTTTCTGCTGGTTTCACAGCAACTTGACCGTCTTGTTCTCATCGTTCGGCATGCTGCGAGCAAAAAAGTGGCGAAGGAAAATGACTGCTAACTCTCAGTGCCACCTGCAGGCGGGTTCCGTTCCCCTTGTCTCCCATGTTAGCGCCCTTCGGATTATTGCCAATGTCACGCTTCCTTCGTTTGATCATAAAGATGCCGTTGCCTACCAGTAAGAAACTTGGATGGCGACGAGTACTGCTAGATCGCGCCTACGCACAGGATATTTCTGCCGCTAGAAGAGCGAAGGACACTGCAAAGGTTCATTCGCTCGAATCTGACCGGCGCTTTGAAATTGCTCTGCATGATGAGGAAGAGGACGCTTTCGTTACAAAGCAACTTCTTAAGAAGGCCCGAAACCTACGAGCTTCTGTACCTCATCGCTACAACGAAGACAGAAGCGAGTCAGAGCATTGGTACGAAGGACGTTACACAGGGAGTTGGTATCTCACGAATCAAGGCATAGCTTTACTGCGTGAAGAAATACGTGGCGAGCAGATGGCACGGCATGAAATTCGAGCGCAATGGGTAGTTTGGGTGTCGGCGATCACCGGCTTGGTCGGTACCGTAACCGGCCTGGTCGCACTAATTTTTCACAGAAGTCCTTGAAGCTGAATGCTAACCATTCCGTCAAGAGTAAGTGGGGGCAAATCTATATTCTAGACCGATTTGAAATATAGGCCTCAACCTCGTCATTAATTGACGGCTTTAAGAGGCAAAGTTGTGATCAATACAAAAATATTGTCAGTCAAAAATCCGCAATGGGTCGATGAGAGTCGCACCGCGATTAACTGCTGGATCAAAACCAATACTCTCGTACAAGAGGTTCCTTTTACGGCATCACCGTATGATTCGGAATCGCGCGGAAGAGAGGTTTTTGCAAGGTGCCTCTCCGGCGAGTTTGGGGAGATTACCCCACCGAAACCACGGAACTTGTCCGAAGAACCTGTGCAGCAAGAAAAGTTTCCTGCTGACCTTAAGGGGCTGGATAGATTTATTAACTGCGCAAACATCGAGAATGCTAAGCAGTCATTTCGTGGCGTTGTTATTGTCTGGGCGTCATTCCTTGACGGGCTCCTAGATAATTTACTGGAAGCTGAGGCGTTGCGTGCTTCAGCTGCCGGGGAAGCAGTCGCTAAGCCGCCTAAGACCTTCGGTAGCAGAATAAAGCGGGCCTTTGCTGACGGCATCATTGATCAAGAAGAACGCAGCAGGTGTGACCATATAAGAGTTATACGGAATGCGGCAGCCCATGACTGGGAACTTGGTCTCGAAACTGAAGGTATTCTACCGGGGTTGCGAGCGCTCTATGAAGCTGATCACTCGGAAGTATTGGTTTTTCACGAAGACTTGGATTATCTGCTCCAGCAGGTCTATAGCCCTTCTTGTGCCAAGCTCATCATGCGACTGCTTGATAGCCTGCCGGCCGAGACGAGATAAGGCGCGTGAATTAGGGCCAGGTCTATGTTTCTTTGAGACTATGAACTCGATCCTTTCTGTTCTCATGGCACTGCTTCAATGGCGTCTTGTCGCACAGTTGCGTTCGTTTTCGTGTCGCAGCTAGCCGGCTATTCGCTTCTGCTATTTCTTTTTTCTTGACGTGTGCTTTGATTCCTGCCTGGCGCCCAATTTGATTACCTACGCTCGCTTGACGCTGCGTAATAAGTCGCGTAGCCCCTGCTCAAACGCTATAACAAGGCAGGCCAGATTTCATCCTAAACTTTGGTGGTGAGCCTTAATGGCGTCGTTTGTACGCGGCAAATTTTCGTTTCCAGTAATGCACTGCCGGCCAAGCCAGCGCAGCCGCAACAATCAGAAAAAAACCAATACTCTGCCAAAACGCAATCGGGTCAGTCGCCAGTAGGTATTCGCGCGCCGGGCGGCGGAAGCTGATCGCGCCTTCAGCAATCGCCCGGCCGGCCATGCCGATGAGGCCCAGCGTGGGCGCGAACCACACCAGCAGGCCGGCGGCGGTGATGAGGCGGTCGAGCAGCGGGGTGTGGCGGCTGCGGGGGCGTTCGATGCTTTCTACGCCGTGCCACATGGCGACCAGCCCAGCGATGACCGTGAGAAGGGGGAAAGCGGCCAGCACGGCGCCCAGCAGGGTGGTGGCCACCTGCAGCTGGAAGCCTTCCAGTGGGTCGATGAACGCCCACAGCGGGCCGATGTTGCGGAAGGCGGCAATGGTCAGCGGCAGCAGGATCAGAAACACGATCAGGTGGCGAAAGGCCTGACGGCGGCGGAAGTCGCCTTCGATTTCGTCGGGGCGGCGGGTGGGGAAGGGAAACATGGTGGGCACACGCAGATAGGTGCGCGCAGTCTATCCAAAATAGCCGTGCACATACCAATCGCCGGCGGCGTTGAGGTCGCGAAACACCCACCACAGCGCGTCTTCGCGGGTGCGCGCAACGAAGTATTCACGGCGCACGTCGGCGCCATCCCACCAGCCGGTTTCGATGCGCTCTGGCCCGGCCACCATGCGCAGGCCGTGCAGCGACGATAAGGCGCGCGGGGTGTCGAGCAGCCAGGTGGGGCGCTGGGCGGCGCACACGGGGGCGTTTGCTGGCTTGGTGTTGAGGGATTGGTTGCGTGCGGCGCGCTCGGGGCGGTGGTCGGGCCACGGCGCGGGCTGGAACAACGCGGCATCGCCCAGGCGTGCGCGCAGGCGGTCGAGCAGCAGGGTGACGTTTTCGCGCACCTGGCCCGCGTCACCGAACAGGTCTGGCGTGTGTCCGGCGCGTGCCACCGGCGCATCGGCGGCGATGCGCAGCGACTCCACCGGCTCGGCCAGCTTCAGCACCGATAAATGCTCACGCGCCAGCAGCATCAAGCGGGCGGCATCGCGCGAAGGCTCGCCGCTGATGATTTCGATGCGGGTGGCGGCTGCGCCCTCGTGCTCCAGCAGCAGTTCGAAGCGATCACACGCCGCCTGCAGGCTGTCGAGCCAGGCGGCGAGGCCCGTAATCAGGCGGCTGGTGACGAAGATCAGCGGTTCGATGTTCGGCGTGGGCACGGGCAGGGGAATGTGCGCCGCGTAGTGCTCGGGCGGCACATGGCGGGGGCGTGGGTCGGGGGTTTCGCCGCGTGCGCGGGCCAGTGCATCGAGCAGCGCTTTGCCCTGACGGCGCGCCAGCCCTTCACGCGGCAGGCGGCGGGCTTGGCCCAGAGTGTGGATGCCGACACCGTGGAGCAGATCCACCGACGCTTCCGACACCGTGGTGCCGGCACGCACCACCTGCAAGGGCAGGGCATCCAGCGTGCTCTGCCAGCCTTTGTGCTCTTGCAGAAAGGTGTCGGGCCGGGCCAGGGCCAGCCAGTGCGCCGCCAGGGGCGTGGGCGCGGCGGCAATGCCGGCCTGAATGCCGAGTTCGCCCAGCCCGCTGCGCAGTTGCTGCAGCAGGCGTTGCTGCCCGCCGAACAGGCGCAGGCTGGCCGAGACTTCGAGCAGCAGGGCGTTTGGCGGCACCACGCACAGCGCCGGCGTGAAGCGCCCGGCCCAAGCGGCCAGCTCGCTCAAGGTGGCGGTTTCGAGGGCCGGGTTGCGGTCACGCAGGATCAGCTCGGGCAGGCGCGCACGGGCTGCCGAAACCCGCTCGCCGGGGGCGATGCCAGCGTCACGCGCGGCCGCGTTGGCGGCGATGATGCGGGCCGGCGGGGTGGGGTCGGCTACGGCCAGCGCTTGGGTTTCAGCCGCGCCGCGCGTGAAGACCTGCACCGGCAGGTCGGGGCAGGCGAGGGCGATCCACAGCATGATCGACAAGACTCCAGGGGTGTTCGAGCGGCAGCCGCACGGGCTCGGCCGCGGCCGGGCCACGGCGCTTGAGGATGCTCACGCAGAGCGTGCGGCCGCGTGCCGACAGGCCCAGCCGCAAGCCGGCCGGCGAGGGCTGGCGCGCCGCCGCTGCGGGGCGGAAGAGAAACAGCGGCGTGCCGGATTCCTCTGCCGCGAGTTGCAGGCGGCGCAGGGCGGCCATGTCCGGCCGCTCAAGCCACGCCAGCACGGCGTGACAGGCCGCAGACACCAGCGCCTGACGCGTGGCCCACAGCGCGGCGGCGCGGGATTCGGGGCGCAGCACCAGCATGTGCTCGGGCGGCATGCCGCGCGCGATCAGCGCGGGCGCATAGGGCTGCCAGGGCGGGGCGACCCACAGATTCAGGGTGGGGGCGACGGCTCGTTTGAGCAGCGGCAGCAGCAACTCGACTTCGCCGATGCCGGGGGTGTCGCACAGCAGTTCGATGAGGGTGCCGCGAGGCCAGCCGGCGCCGGGCAACTGGGCGTCGAGGGCGTCAAAGCCGGTGGGCAGGCCGGCTTGTGCCGGGCGGGCGAAATGCTCGCCGCTCCAGACCAGCCCGGCAGGCAGTGCTTCCAGCGCGATGGCCATGCATGCCCCTTGGCCTCAGGCCGGCTTGCCGTTGCGGATCAGGCCGACCATCACGCCTTCGATGGCCAACGCATCGCGGCGGGTGTCGACCACGATGGGCGGAAAGTCGGGGTTGGAGGGCAGCAACTGCACGATGGCGCCGCGGCGGCGGAAGGTTTTTACGGTGACTTCGTCATTCACGCGCGCCACCACGATTTGCCCGCCACGCGCCTCCGGCGTGGCATGCACCACCAGCAGATCGCCATCGAGAATGCCGGCGTCGCGCATGCTCAGGCCGCGCACGCGCAGCAGATAATCGGCGCGCGGCGAGAACAGCGCGGGGTCGATGGCGTGGCGCGACTCCACGTGCTCGATAGCCAAGAGCGGCGAGCCGGCTGCGACGCGGCCGATCAGTGGCAACCCGGCGCCTTCGGTGAGGCGAATGCCGCGCGCACGGCCTTCTTCGAGCGAGATGGCGCCTTTGGCGGCGAGCGCGCGCAAGTGGGTTTCGGCGGCGTTGGGCGAGCGGAAGCCGAAGGCGGCGCACAACTCGGCGCGCGTGGGCGGGCGGCCGCTGTGCTCCAGCGTGTCGCGGATGAAGGCCAGAATCTCTTGCTGGCGCGGGGTGAGGGCGCGGTCGGAAGGGGGCATGAAGGGCTGCATCAGGGCTGTACGAACAACTGTAATTTTAAACAGTCATCGGGCGCATGCAAGCGCTGCTTGTGGTTTCCCATACTTGAGCGTGGCCGCCTGCTGGTCTATTCCACAGGTACACCCAGAGCCGCAGGAGGTTGTCATGCCGGTCCAGACCGCGCTTCACACGCCTAGAGTTCGTGCCCGTTCCGGGCTAGAATCGCGCCCACGTCAGGAAGGGCGTGCACCCGTTATCGGTGAGCTCGCCCCGGATTTCGCTTTGCCGGATGCCGACATGGAGGTCTTCGATCTCGCGGAGGTGCGCGGCAAGCGCAACGTGGTGCTGTATTTTTATCCGCGTGACAACACGCCGGGCTGTACACGCCAGGCCGTGGAATTCAGCGATCACGTGGATGATTTCGAGCGCTGCGATTGCAGCGTGATCGGGGTCAGCCCGGACGATTGCCTGACGCACGCCGAGTTCCGCGACCTGCACGGTCTGTCGGTGCGCCTGCTGTCCGATGAGGACATCGATATCTGCAGACGCTACGGTGTATGGGAGTCACGCGAGGTCGACGGCATGGTCCGCACCGGCGTGACGCGGACAACCTTCATCATCGACAAGCAGGGTGTCGTCCGCCACATCTTTCGCAACGTTGCGCCGCGTGGCCACGTTGCCGAAGTCCTGCAAACCCTCAGCAAACTCTGAACGGAACCCGCACATGCAAATTACCAAGAACTCCGTCGTCACCCTGCACTACACGGTCAAGGACAGCGACGGCAACCTCATCGACGACGGCAAGAACCCGCTGGTGTACCTGCACGGTGGCTACGACGGCATTTTCCCGGCCATCGAAGAAGCCCTGCACGGCAAGAGCGTCGGCGAGAGCTTCCTGCTCAAGCTGCAGCCGGAAGATGCCTTCGGCGATTACGACGAAGAGCTCGTCATGATCGAAGAGGTGGGTCAGTTCCCCGACAACATCGAAGTGGGCATGGCCTTCGAGCGCGTCGGTGACGACGGCGAGGAAGACATGGTCTATCGCATCACCGACATCCAGGACGGCAAGGTCGTGGTTGACGGCAACCACCCGCTGGCCGGCACCTCGTTGGTGTTCGACGGCAAAGTGGCCGAAGTGCGCCAGGCAACGGCCGAAGAGCTGTCGCACGGCCACGTGCATGGCCCTGGTGGTCATCACCACTGAGTCGCACCGCTGAATGAGAAAGGCCGCGCAAGCGGCCTTTCTCATTGGAAAAGCAAATAAGAGACGAGGTCAGGGCAAGGCTGTGGCTTTTGTCACGCTTGCTCACCGTGTTGTCAGTGTGCTGCCGCTGACATGGCAAAATGAGGAGTTAATTTGTATGCCTACCTAAAAGGCGGTCGACCGGATGAAGGTACTTGTCGTAGAGGACGCAGTCACAAGCGCTACGCTGATCTGTCAGATGCTCGGCAAGATGGGCCTTACCAGCATCCTCGCACGCAATGGCGAGGATGGGTTGCGTGCGTTCATGTCCGAAAAGCCCGATCTGGTGTTGCTCGACGTGATCATGCCGGATCTGGACGGCTTCGAAGTGGCGCGGCGCATCCGTGCGACGCAGACCGGCATCGAATGGACGCCCATCATCTTCCTGTCGGCGCGCGCCAACGATGAAGACCTTGCGCACGGCATTGCCGCCGGTGGCGATGACTATCTGATCAAACCCATCTCCGAAACCGTGTTGCGCGCCAAGGTCACGGCCATGCGTCGCATTGCCAGCATGCGCTCGGCGTTGGTGCAACTCACCGAAAAGCTCGACCAGGCCAACCGCGAACTCGAGCGCCTCAATGCCATCGACGGTCTCACCGGGGTGGCCAACCGTCGTCGCTTCGACGAAACCCTTCGTCACGAATGGCGCCGTGCCGCGCGGGGAGGGCATCCGCTGTCATTGCTGTTCATCGACGTGGACGAATTCAAGGCCTTCAATGACGGTTACGGCCACGTGGCAGGCGACGAGTGCCTGCGTGACCTGGCACGGCTGATGGCCGCCACGCTGCGGCGCCCTCCCGATCTGCTGGCGCGCTACGGTGGTGAAGAGTTTGCGGTGATCCTGCCGGAGACCGGGGCGGAAGGGGCCGTAGCGGTCGCCCGCAGCCTGCTGGAGGCAGTGCGCGAAGCGGCGATTCCGCATGAGTTTTCGTCGGTGTCGCCGTTTCTCAGCATCAGCATCGGCGTGGCCACGGCGATTCCCGAGCGTGCCGACAAGGAGGGCTACGAAGTGCTCCTGACCATTGCGGACGAGGCGTTGTACAAGGCCAAAAGCGCCGGTCGCAATCGCGTCGTAGAGGCCGACTGAGGCCTTGCCGCAGCCCGCCTTGCAGGGCGGCGCTTCTTCAGAAGTTGTCTTTCCAGGCACGCAGACGCGTGAAGCACTCTTGCGTGGTGCGTGGGCGCGAGCCCGTTTCGGCGGCGACGCTGGCGATGACCTCGGCGTGGTCGGCCCGCAGGAAGGGGTTGATCGCACATTCGCGTGCGATGGTGCTGGGCAGTGTCGGCTGGTCTTTTGCGCGCAGGGCTTCGCAGGTTTTCATCCATGCGTCGCGCTCGGCGTTTTTCGGTTCGGCCGCGCGTGCGAAGCGCAGGTTGGCCATCGTGTATTCGTGCGTACAGTAAACGCGCGTATTGCCCGGCAGTGTTTTCAGGCGTTCGAGCGAGCGGTGCAACTGCTCGGCCGTGCCGCCCAGCAAGCGGCCACAGCCGGCCGAAAACAGCGTGTCGCCCGGAAACAGCATGCCGTTGCCGAGGAAGGCAATGTGCGTGGTGGTGTGGCCGGGCACTTCGAGTACCTCGAAGCGCTGGCCGATCTCCGCCAGTTCAACCGAATCACCCTCGGCTACACCCACGGTCACGCCGGCAATGTCGTGTGCTGCCGGGCCGTACACGGGGATGTCGCGCTGCGCGGTGAGGGCGAGGATGCCGCCGGTGTGATCGCTGTGATGATGCGTGATCAGAATTGCGGTAAGGTCGAGCCCGTTATCGCTCAGCCAGCGTTCGACAACACTCGCGTCGCCCGGGTCCACCACGGCAACTTGCTTGCCGCGTTGCAGAACCCAGATGTAGTTGTCGCTGAAGGCAGGTAACGGAAGAACGGCAAGGTCGCCGTGGGTCGAAGCGGGAAAATTCATGTCGTCGAGTGCAAGCCTGTCGGAGTGGTTCGCGGGGCCCCAAGGCGCTTACCTGCTCAGGCAGGAGCAGGAGAGCATCGACGCCGTGGTGGCCGATGTGTTCGGTTATAACGCATTGCAGTTGGGCTTGCCAGCGCACGACCTGCTGCGTGCCAGCCGCATTGCGCACCGCGTCAGCTGCGACAGCCGCTTGCCAGCGGACATTCTGGCCCAGGCCACCGAGCTGCCTTTTGCCACCTCCAGCCTGGATCTGGTGGTGCTGCCGCATGTGCTTGAATTTTCCCGCCATCCGCACCAGATCTTGCGTGAGGTGGAGCGCGTGCTGGTGCCGGAAGGCAGCCTGGTGATCACCGCCTTCAACCCCTTCAGCCTGTACGGCATGCGGCGCATGTGTGCCGGACGGCGCGGCCACCATCCGTGGCGCGGGCATTACTTTTCGGTTCCGCGCCTGCGCGACTGGCTTACACTGCTCGGCTTCGAAACGCCGGCAGCCGGCTTCGGCAGTTTCGCGCCGCCGACGGCCTCTGCCAAATGGCAGCAACGCTGGCAATTTCTCGAACGGGCAGGGCAGCGCTGGTGGCCGGTATGCGGCGGGTTCTTTCTGCTGCACGGCATCAAGCGGGTGCAGGGCATGCGCGTGATCACGCCGCGCTGGCGCGGCAAGAAGGCCCCGGCAAAAGCCTTCGTGCCCATCGCCCGCCACCATCGCCGCCTCAGCCCGACGAACCGGACATGACAGGAATCTGATGCAGGACAGTATCGACATTTTCACCGACGGCGCATGCAGCGGTAACCCCGGCCCCGGCGGCTGGGGCGCGATTTTGCGCTCGGGCCCGCACGAGAAGGAAATCTGGGGCGGTGAGGCCCACACCACGAATAACCGCATGGAGCTGCTGGCCGTGATTCGTGCGCTGGAGCTGCTCAAGCGCCCGGTATCGGCCCGCGTGCATACCGATAGCCAGTACGTGCAGAAAGGCATCTCGGAGTGGATTCACGGCTGGAAAGCACGTGGCTGGAAGACGGCCGCGAAAGAGCCGGTGAAGAACGCGGACCTGTGGCAAGAGCTTGACCGCGCGGCGAGTGCGCACAAGATCCAATGGATCTGGGTGAAGGGCCACGCCGGCCACGTCGAGAACGAGCGGGCCGACGCACTGGCCCGGCGCGGCGTCGAAGCCGTGCGCCGCAACTGAGGAAGCTGCCGCCATGAGACAAGTTCTGCTCGATACCGAAACCACCGGCCTCGACTGGCGCACCGGCCACCGCATCGTCGAGATCGGCTGCGTGGAGATGATCAACCGCAGCCTTACCGGCCGGCACTACCACGTGTATCTGAACCCCGAGCGCGAGATCGATGCCGAGGCCGAAGCGGTGCACGGCATCAGCCTGGATTTTCTCGCCGACAAGCCGAAGTTCGCCGACATTGCAGACGACTTCGAAGAGTTCGTGCGCGGGGCCGAGCTGGTGATCCACAACGCGCCGTTCGACGTCGGCTTTCTCGACAACGAGTTGTCTCTGCTGGGGCGCCAGAAGCTCGCGGTGATCTGCTCGGGCGTCACCGACACGCTGCGCATGGCCAAGGAACAGAACCCTGGCAAGAAAGCCTCGCTCGACGCCTTGTGCGACCGCTACGAAATCGACAACGGCCACCGCACCCTGCACGGCGCCTTGCTGGATGCCGAGATTCTGGCCGAGGTCTATCTGGCGATGACGCGTGGTCAGGAAAGCCTGATCATCGGGCTGGATGACGCCGGCCCGGCACGTGGGGCTGATTCGGGTGCCGTGCTGATCGAGCGCCCGCCGCTGAAAGTGATCCGTGCCGAAGGCAGCGAGCTGGAAGCGCACGAGCGCGTGCTGGGCGAGGTCGCCAAGGCTTCGGGTGGGCGTTGCTTGTGGATGCCGACGGAAGCTGAGGCGAAAGCCTGAGTCAGAGAATCAGGGTGCCGCCCGGCACCTGGCCGGCCTGCTCGAGACGCGAGATGGTGGGCAGTAAGTCGAGGCCGGTGCGCACTTTCAATGCCTTTGCGCGTTCGCGCACATCGGGCAACGGCAATTCAACCACTTCACCCGCTGCGGCAAAGACGATGACGTTGCCGCTGTCGCAAGACGGAAAGGCCAGCACACGGTCTTCGAACACGTCGCAGATGCGCGCCAGACTGGCGTCGAAGCCACGCGCACTGCCGAACAGATTCACGGCCATCAGCCCGCGACTGCTCAGGCGCGCTTTCACCGCCGCGTAGAAGGCTGGCGTGTCGAGCGGGCCACTGCGCGCCTTGGCGTCGTAGCCATCGACCAGTACGTAGTCGAACAGGCGCTCACCTTGCTGCACGTACTCGGCACCGTCACCGATTTCGATGGTGAGCCGTATGTCGGGTTGGGGCAGGGCAAAGAAATGCCGTGCGGCGGCCACCACGCGCGGCTCGATCTCGACCACGGTCAACCGCGTCTGCGGGCAATGGTGATGGATGAACTTGGCGATGGAGCCGGGGCCCAGGCCGATGGCCAGCGCATTGCGTGGCCAGTCTTCGTCGTGCAGCAACAGCCCGGCCATCATTTCGCGCGTGTATTGCAGCTCCAGCGCGTTGGGGTCGCGGATGCGCATCGCACCCTGAATCCAGTCTGAGCCGAAGTGCAGGTAACGCACGCCGGCTTGTTCGCTTACGTCGATATGTGTGGCCACGGTGTCAGAGCAGGCGCTTGAGCAGGTACAGCCGCTCCAGCGCGTCGCGCGGGGTCAGGCTGTCGGGGTCGATCTCGTCGAGCGCGGTGAGGGCAGGGTGGGACAGCGCCTCGGGCTCGTCATCGGGCAGATCGGCAAACAGATCGGATTGCGGGCCGCCGCCGATCTCACGGTTTTCCAGCGCACGCAGGCGCTTGCGCGCTTCGCGGATCACCGGCGCCGGCACGCCGGCCAATGCAGCCACCTCGATCCCGTAGCTCTGGCTTGCGGGGCCTTCTTCCACGGCGTGCAGGAACACGATGCGATGGCCGTGCTCGACCGCATCCAGGTGCACGTTCACGCACTCCGGGAAGTCGGTGTTGAGACGCGTCAGTTCGAAATAGTGGGTGGCGAACAGCGTCTGGCAGCAGTTGTTGGCAAGCAGATGGCGCGCAATCGAGAACGCCAGCGCGAGGCCGTCGAACGTGGACGTGCCGCGGCCGATTTCGTCCATCAGCACCAGGCTGTGCTCGGTTGCGCCATGCAGGATGGCCGCGGCCTCGGTCATTTCGACCATGAAGGTGGAGCGGCCGGAAGCGAGGTCGTCCGAAGCGCCGATGCGCGTGAAAATGGCGTCGGTCGGGCCGATGCGCGCTGCGGCAGCCGGCACGAAGGCGCCCACGTGCGCCAGCAGGGCAATCAGCGCCACCTGGCGCATGAAGGTTGATTTACCGCCCATGTTCGGGCCGGTGATCATCAGCATGCGGCGCGTGGGGCCGAGGCGGCAGTCGTTGGCGATGAAGTTCTCGACCTCGCGCTCGACCACCGGATGGCGACCACGCTCGATCTCCAGCCCAGGCTGATCGACGAACACCGGGCGGCTGTAGTTGTAGCGCAGGGCGATTTCGCCGAAAGCGCCGAGGCCATCGAGCAGGGCCAGCGCACGCGCGATGCGCTGCAGCGCGGGGATCTCGCCGGCCAGTGCTTCGAGCACCTCTTCGTACAACATCTTTTCGCGTGCCAGCGCGCGGTCCTGCGCCGACAGCGCCTTGTCTTCGAAGGCTTTGAGCTCGGGCGTGATGTAACGCTCGGCGTTCTTCAGTGTCTGGCGACGGCGATAGTCGTCCGGCACCTTTTCGGCGTTGGCGCGGCTGACTTCGATGTAGAAGCCATGCACGCGGTTGTATTCGACCTTGAGCCCGGCAATGCCGCTGCGCTCACGCTCGCGCGCTTCCAGCGTCATCAGGAATTCACCGCAGTTGCTCTGGATGCCGCGCAGCTCGTCCAGCTCGGCGTCAAAGCCCGGCGCGATCACGCTGCCGTCGCGCACCATGGCGGCCGGCTCGGTGTCGATGGCGCGGGCGAGCAGCTCGAAGGCGCCGTCCGGTCGGTCGAGGTGGCTGCGAATGCCGGCGAGCAGTTCGGAATCTGTATCGCCAATGGCGGCCTGCAAAGCTGGCAGCGCGGCCAGCGCATCGCGCAGGGCCGACAGATCGCGCGGGCGCGCACTGCGCAGCGCCACGCGGGCGGTGATGCGGTCTACGTCCGCGATGCCTTTGAGTGCCGTGCGCACGTCGCCAAGGCGGCGTCCGTCGCCTTCGCCGATCAGTTCCGCAACGGCGGCGTGGCGTTGAGCGGCCAGCGCGCGATCACGCAAGGGGTGGTGCAGCGCGTGGCGCAGCCAGCGCGAGCCCATGCTGGTGGCGCAACAATCGAGCAGTGACAGCAGCGTGGGCGAAGCCTCGCCGCGCAGGGTTTCGGTGAGTTCGAGGTTGCGGCGCGTGGCGGCATCCAGGCGCAGATAGGCCGACTCGCGCTCGACGTGTAGCGTGGTGACGTGCTCAAGCGTCTGCCGCTGTGTGCCGCGAGCGTATTCGAACAAGGCGGCCAACGCGGCCAGGCCGGTATCGAGCTCTTCCGCGCCAAAGCCGGCGAGGTCTTGCGTGCCGAAATGGCCGGTGAGCAGGCGTGCGCCGTTGCCGGCGTCGAACTGCCATTCGGGCAGGCGACGCGGGGGCGGGTTGAGGCTATTGAGGAACGGCAGGCTGAGCCCGTCGGGAATCAGCACTTCGGCCGGGCGCAGGCGTTCGAATTGGCTCTGCAGTTGTTCGGCCGGGCACTCCATGGCGCGCAGGTCACCGTTGGCGAGGTTGAGCCACGCGAGCCCCAGCGTGCCGCGCTGCAGGCTCAACGCCAGGAGCAGCGCGTCGCGCCGGTCATCCAGCAGAGCCGCGTCGGTGAGCGTGCCGGGCGTGACGATGCGGCTCACCGCACGCTCCATCGGCCCTTTGGTGGCACCGGGCTCGCCGACCTGTTCGGCGATCACCACCGATTCGCCCATTTTCACCAGCCGCGCCAGATACTGCTCGACGGCGTGGAAAGGCACGCCGGCCATCTTGATCGGCTGGCCGCTGGACTTGCCACGCGTGGTCAACGTGATGTCGAGCAGGCGCGCGGCTTTTTCGGCATCGTCGAAGAACAGCTCGTAGAAGTCCCCCATGCGATAGAACAGCATCAGGTCGGGGTACTGCGCCTTCAGGCGCAGGTACTGCTGCATCATCGGCGTGTGGTTCTTGAACTCGCCATCCTCCGACAGTTTTTGTTCTATTTTCATATCAATTCAATAATTTGACGTATCTTTGATTCGCCGTTCCGTTGGCGGGGCCTGACTCGCGCAGCGGGTTACCAGCTTTCTTCTCGTCCCCTAGTTTCCGGCAATCCGGCGAAGGTGGGTGTTTTTCGTCGTTCTTAATAGTGCATTGTAATGCGCGAGGAACTTCGCGCGACCTCTTGTCCTAATCAAAAAGATCAGGATCTATACAGTTTTTAGGTACGTCTGTAGAATCGATTGTCATGATAGAGCTATGAGAAGAATTCGTTGGAAACGAACCTTGAAGAGGTGAGTGGAGCGCAGCGTGAGCGGCTCGCCTACGTAGATTTCAGACTTTTCTTCTTGGGCGAGGTGTCTCGCGCGGACCTCTCCGGAAGGTTCGACGTGGCACCGGCCGTGGCGACGCGGGATCTCGCACGCTATCGAACGATCGCCCCGAACAACATACGCTTCGACGGAAGCTCCAAGACCTATCGCGTGACCGAAGATTTCAGGCCCCTGTTCGAGCACGCCCTAGACCGCGCCCTGTCGGCTCTGTCGAAGGGCTTCGGGGACGGACTGGGAGGCTCGGCGAGCGCTCTGATCCCCTGCGAGTATCCCGCTCCGATAAACCGTCCTGCCATCGAGGTCCTTGCGGCGGTTACGCGGGCCGTCGCCGGAAGGCGCGTTCTGTCCGTTTCCTACGTCTCTTCTTTCAGCGGAGTGACCGAGCGCGAGATCGTCCCGCTCGCTCTCGCCGACAACGGTCTGCGGTGGCACGTCCGGGCATTCGATCGGAGAACCTCTTCGTTTCGAGACTTTGTCCTGACTCGCGTAAGAGGCGTTCGCGTTCTGTCCGAGAGTCCGTTGCCGGAAGAGTCGGTCGAGTGCGACGTCCAGTGGTCACGCGAGGTCGAGATGGAGGTCGTTCCTCATCCCGACTTTCCGCGCTCCGAACTCGCCGCCCTAGACTATCCAATGACGGACGGGGTCCTGCGCATCCGGGTAAAGGCCGCCTTAGCGGGCTACGTCCTGAGACGATGGAGCGTCGACTGCTCCGAGAGCCATTCACTGCGAGGTCCAGAGTATCGCCTCTGGCTGCGGAATCGCTCCGCGCTGGATGACGTCGACAGCGCTTCCATCGCCCCGGGCTATCTTCCGGAGGAGAATGGCCGTGGATAGTCCCGTGAGGAAGCTCAACCCGCTGCTGCGCCTCGCTGCAATCTCGGGCGTCGAGACGGCTATCAAGCTGCACATTCGCCGAGGCGACGACCTCGACGCACGGGACGGCTCGGGCGCGACACCTTTGATCTTGGCGGCGGGCAAGCGCAGGAAGGGAGCGGTCAGGCTGCTTCTGGATGCCGGGGCAAACCCGACGCTCGCCGACCCGTGTGGAATGGACGCGCTGGCTCACGCCCTCAAAGGCGGCTGCTCCGAGACCATCGCCGTTCTGGCGGAGGCGGTCGCGCGTCTCCCCGCGCCGGAACCTTCGTCTGAACCCGTCGCCGAGAGCGCCAAGCCGACCGTCGAGGAGGTCGAGAGCGTTCCAGACGGCGATCTTGAGGCACCGCCTCCCACGGTCGAAACGCCCCAGGCCGAAGCTCCTCCCGTTTCCGAAGAGGTTGCCGAGACCGTCGCTCAGGCCGACGACGTCCCCCAGCCGACGGAGTTCGTGGAGTCTTCCGTCGGCACGCCCGAGATTTCGAAAGAGCCGGTCACCGAACCCCCGTCCTGGGGGAAACCAAACGTACTCGCGCTGGACGACGCGCCTCAAGAAGACGTCCTCGCCGACGACTGGGAGGCCGAGGAGGAGGTATCCGCCCCGGAGGGCGACGAGACCGTCGCCGAGGCGGCCAGACAGGTTCACGAGGCCATCGGACGCCACAAAGTCGTCGACCGCGACGAGGACTGGGGGGACGTCGATCTTCATCTCCCGGTCAGAGCCGCTCCGCTAGTCCGGGACGAGGGCGGCGGGACCGTCAGAGAGCTGCTGCTTGCCGCTCTGCGCGAGGGAATGGTCTCGGAGGAGCATCTCATCGACGTCTGCTCGAACGCGGACGGCACCCGCAACGAGGAGGCCGAGAGGCTTCTTGCGTTCGTGGCGGGAGAACTCGGGGCGGCCGTCGTCGAATGGACCGGCTCGGACGAGGAACCCTTCCTGTCGGAGGCCTCCATGGAGGAGGACCGTCTTCTGACGGAGGCCGCCGAGTTCGCCGAGGACCTCGCCTCCGGACGCAACGACCCGTTCAGGTTCTTCGCGAAGGGCATTCGAGGAGACCTTCTCGACGCCGAGGAGGAGATCGCCCTAGGAAGGGAGATGGAGGAGGCCGGTCGAACGGCGCTTTCCGCTCTCGCCTCGTGGCCCGAGGGTCTGTCCGCCGTATTCGACGCCGCCGACCGGGTCGCCTCGGGAGAGGCCGACGCCGAGTCCTTCACGGCTGGTCCGGAGCCTTCGTCCGACGAGGACCCCGTCTCGCGATCGGTTGGTACGGCGGAGGACGAGGAGGACGAGTCCGAACTCGACGAGGAGGCCGCCTTCTTCGTGAACGCCGTCGCCGCCGTGAGAGCCTGTCGGGGCGACGCTAGCAGGGCTGCGGAGGCCTTGGAGGAGGCTCGACTGACGCGCGGCTTCCTCATGGAACTGGCCGACCAGGCCGGCGCGGGCCGAGCCGGGCGCGACTTCGTCGAGGCTCTCTCTCGCCAGGCAAAGGCTCGGGAGCGCATGATTCTCTGCAACCTCCGGCTCGCCCTGTCCATCGCCAAGAAGCATCTCTGGTCGGGCATTCCGTTCGACGATCTCGTCCAGGAGGCCAATATCGGCCTCATGAAGGCGGTCGAGCGCTACGACTGGCGCAGAGGATTCCGCTTCTCCACCTACGCGACCTGGTGGATTCGTCAGCAGGTATCGAGGTCGATCGCCGACACGGGGCGAGTCGTCAGGGCGCCCGTCCACATTCAGGAGACGGCTCGGAAGATTCTGCGCGAGCGGGATTCCGCAGGGGCCCGCCTCGGTCGCCCCGAGACGGATTCGGAGACCGCGCGACGAATCGGCATGCCACTCGCCAAGACCCAAATGCTCCTCGCCATGTTCGAGGATGCGGTCTCCCTGAACGAAGTCGATCCGGACTCGGGCCTGTCGATGGCGGAAGGTCTCATCGACGAAAGGACTTCGGACCCGGCGGACGTCGCGGAGAGCGCCTCGCTGCGCGGGACCCTTCTCGGAATGCTGGGAGACCTCGACGAAAGGGCACGGGAGGTCATTCTTCTGCGCTTCGGCCTCATGGACGACGACGCGATGACTCTCGAGGAGGTCGGTCAGCATTTCGGCGTGACGCGCGAGCGCATCCGTCAGATCGAGGCGAAGACGATGCGCAGACTGTCTCTTCCGAACAAGCGGGATGTTCTGTGGCCCTTCATGGGAGAGGGATACGCGCCGAGGGCGGCGAGTTGAGAATCGTCGCTCCGTTCGCCTCTCCCCCGAACGTCAGGGCGTTCGGCCGCAGGCTTCTAGTCTCGGGCTTCCGCAAGATCCAGAAGGACGTATTCGCCAAATGACTCAGGGAACAAGACACGCCCCGCCGAAGGCCGGCGCGATGATGGAGGCCCTGCGGGGTCTCGGATACTCGACCGCCGCCGCTCTGGCCGACGTCGTGGACAACTCGATATCCGCCGGTGCCTCCGAGGTTCGTCTGCGCTTCGACTGGGAGGGACAGGCCAGTCGGATCTCAATTCTCGACGACGGTCGCGGCATGAGCGACCCCGAGCTCGAAGCCGCGATGACGCTGGGGACCATCAATCCGCTCGACGAACGGGCTCCGACCGACCTCGGACGCTTCGGACTCGGCCTGAAGACGGCCTCCTTCTCGCAGTGTCGCAGTCTCACCGTCGCCTCGAAGCGCGAGGGAGGGCCGCTGGTCTGTCTGCGCTGGGACCTCGACGCCATAGCCTCGGACCCGGAGGGTGGATGGCGCATGTTCGAGGGTCCCGCCGAGGGCTCCGAGCGCTTTCTGGAGCCTCTTTCGGCCCTGCGCTCGGGGACCCTCGTCCTTTGGGAGTGTATGGATCGCGTGGTTACGGCGGGTTCTACTCTTGACCACTTCGCGGATTTGGTCGACGACGTCGAGTGTCGTCTAGCGATGATTTTTCATCGCCTAATCGAAAGCCCTCGACCGGATTTTCGTCTGTTAATAAACGACAGACCGGTTTCCCCTTGGGATCCTTTCATGACCGGTCATCCAGCGAAAGCCATGGAGTCCCCGGTCGAAAAAAAGAGCACCCCGTCCGGTGTTCTTCAAGTTCAATGCCACGTGCTTCCCCACAAAGACAAACTTTTGGATGACGAGTTTCAACGAGCCGGGGGGCCGGAAGGCTGGACGTCCCAGCAGGGCTTCTACGTCTACCGAAACAAGCGCCTCCTGCTGGCTGGAGGATGGCTCGGCCTCGGTAAGGGCAGGGCGTGGAATAGGGAGGAGTCGCATCGTCTGGCCCGGATCAGGGTGGATATTCCGAACTCCGCCGACGCCGACTGGAAGATAGACGTGAGGAAGTCGACGGCACGTCCTCCAGTCTACGCCCGCTCATGGCTGACGGGGCTGGCGGAGACGACTCGAGAGAAGGCGCGCAAGGTCTTCGCGTTCAGAGGATCGCCCACGCCGGGTCTCGGCGGCGCTCCGATTGAGCAGGCATGGCGGGTCGAGCATCTGCGCAGCGGCGTCAGATATCGGATTCATGAGGGACATCCCGCCGTGGCCGCCGTCATCGAGGCCTGTGGAGAGCGTAAGGAACTCGTGAGGGCGATGCTTCGCGTGGTGGAGGAGACCGTGCCGGTCCAACGCATCTGGCTCGATACCGCGGAGAACAAAGACACCCCGAGAACAGGATTCGAGGGAGAGCCGAACGAGGCCGTCATAGAAGTCGCAACCGTCCTCTTCGAAGACCTGCTCACGCGCAAAGGTCTGACTGTCGAAGAGGCGCGAAAGGCGATGCTGAGGACCGAGCCATTCCAGAAATACCCCTCGCTGATCGAAAATCTAGGGAGAAGTGAATGAACGAGACGGGAGACGCGGCAGTACGGTCAGAGCTACTGGAAAATGTGGTCGCCACCGCTCAGCGGCTAGTGAAGGCAGAGAAGGACAAGTCCAAGATAACTCCCGCGTTTATAGCGGAGAAGGTTAGTCGGGCGACAATGATGTTCGCCGGCGACTCCCCGCACTTGGTCGATCAGAACCAGGCCGTCGCGGTACTGATTCAGCGTTTCAGCCACAAAATCGGCAAGTCCACCACGATGAAAAACGATACGGATCACGTGGAATGGCTCTTTGCGTCTCGAAAACGAGACTGGCACTACTGGCGTAGGTATCGGGACTATTTGGAGGCCAAGCTATCGGACGTCGTGGTCGATGGCATCGACGAGGCCACCGAGGACATCCTTAAACTCCTTGAGGACCCTAAAAGAACGGATCCGTGGGACCGCCGTGGTTTGGTCGTCGGCCATGTTCAATCCGGTAAGACCAGCAACTATTCGGGACTCATCTGCAAGGCTGCCGACGCAGGCTACAAAATCATCATCGTTCTCGCTGGGATGCACAACAACTTACGATCGCAAACGCAGATGCGACTGGAAGAGAGTTTTCTCGGCTACGAGACTACCGTCGATCGCGACCCGGGCATGCCGATTGGAGTAGCGGAGTTCGGCGAGGATTTGAAGACGAACTCAGCTACCACGCGCGCCGAGAACGGTGATTTCAGCAAAGCCATCGCAAAGCACTTTCACGGGATATCTCCCGAGGAGCGCCCATGGCTTTTCGTCGTCAAGAAACAGAAAACCGTTCTCACCGCTCTGCTGCAATGGATTAGCACCCGGGTAGCGGACAGCACAGACGCGAGCGACGGCAGAAAGCTCGTCACGAAGCTACCGCTCCTAATGATCGACGACGAGGCCGATAACGCCTCGGTTGATACGGGAGAGCAGATATTCAAGGACGACGGCACTCCGGATGAGGAGCATCAGCCGAAGACCATCAACAGTCTAATTCGGCAGATCCTTCACGCTTTCACCAGAAAGGCCTATGTCGGCTATACCGCCACCCCTTTCGCCAATATCTTCATCCATCACAAAGGGGCCACCCTCAAGGAGGGCGCGGACCTCTTTCCTCGCTCCTTCATCATCAATCTGGCTGCTCCGTCCAACTATGTCGGACCGGCCAGGATGTTCGGCAGGATGACGCCCGAAGGTCGAGTCGGGGCTCTTCCCCTCGCAAGGGATATTCATGACCACTACGACCAGCAGTCGGATTCGGGTTGGATGCCACCAAAGCATAAGAAGACGCATCAGCCCACTTACGGCGGCGAGGAAGAGATTCCGCCGTCTTTGCGAGAGGCTATCTGCTCGTTCGTCCTGGCATGCGCTGCCCGCGAACTGCGAGGCCAGGGAAATCAGCACAGTTCCATGCTGATTCACGTCACCCGCTTCGTGGATGTCCAGAGGCACGTGCGCGAGCAGGTGGAGAAAACCGTGCGCCGCATGCGGCAGCGAATCACGCGCGGGATAGGTGCGGAGGAAACGTTGGCTCAGTTGCGCGAACTTTGGGAGGACGACTTCCTACCCGTTCGCGATCAGGTCACGGAACTCTCGCCGGAAGAGGAGCGTCCCCAGGCGATGCCTGCCTGGAATCAGGTTCTCACGGTTCTTCCGGATGTTCTCGAGGATATAGAGGTTCGCTCAATCAACGGAACGGCCAAGGACGCGCTGGACTATGCGAAACCCGGTGCGGCGCAGAAAGTGATCGCGGTCGGAGGAGACAAGCTCGCGCGGGGACTTACGCTCGAAGGCCTTTGCGTCAGCTATTTCGTGCGCACGACCAAGATGTACGACACGCTCATGCAGATGGGGCGCTGGTTCGGCTATCGTCCTGGCTATCTCGACTTGTGTCGGCTCTATACATCTCCGGATCTGGTTAGGTGGTTCGGCCATATCGCAGACGCTTCGGAGGAACTGCGAGAAGAGTTCGACTTCATGGCCGAGGCGAATCTGACCCCCGAGCAATACGGACTCAAAGTGATGTCGCATGAAGTGCTGACCGTCACGTCGCCTTTAAAGATGCGCAACGCCCAGACGCTCTCCCTTACTTACAGCGCGACGAGACCACAGACCATCCTCTTTCATCGCGACGCCACGATACAGCAGCAGAATCTCGACGCCACGGACGCGCTGGTCGCGTCGCTTGGAAGTCAGTGGGAGGAGAACATCAAATACGAACGCGACGGGGAGCTTGACTCATGGCCCTGTTCTCGTCTCTGGCGAAACGTGGACGCGTCCAAAGTTCTGGCGTTTCTAGGGGCGTACGCCACGCATCCGAACGCTACAAGCGCGAAGTCTGCCGTTCTGTCCGAGTTCATCTCGAAGATGGTGGATACCGGACAACTCGAGAAATGGAGCGTCGCGCTGCTGGGGGGCGGCAACGGGGCGGGCGACGAGCACGTTTTCCCCGGCGGTTCTACTTCGAACAGCTATTTCATCCGCAAAACGGAGGATCCGGAAGAGGTCGAGCGACAGGATCCGAAGAACTTCGCTATCGGCGTGCTGACGGATCCGAAGGACGAAGGGATCGACATCGACGACGACATCTGGCGCGAAGCCTTAGATTTGACCCGCGCCGCTTGGAAACCCGAACCCGCTCGTGGACGCGTCAATCAGCCTAGCTTTCCTAGCGGTAAAGGCATCCGCGAGACGCGCGGGAAACTCGGCGGTGATGCCGACCGTGGGCTTCTTCTGCTTTACCCCCTCTCGCCTTACTTCTACAAGGACAAGAAGACCGAGAGGCTGATCGTCCCCGGATGGAGCAAACCAATCATGGCGTTTGCCATCGCGTTCCCTGCAAGTGAGAGGGCGATCAAGGTGGAGTACGAAGTCAATCTCCTCTATTGGATGCAGGAATATGGCCCGTCCGAGTAAAGAGTTCGTTCTGGCTTGGTCGTCGCTCTTCTGCGACGACGAAGCTCCCGGCTGGCAGGCCATCTCTCTTCCGTCGGCCGGCCCCGTCGAGGTGCAGGTGGGGCGGCGTTCGCCTGACAACGCGGAGGCGGTGCTTTTCTGCTTCCCGACGGCGAGTCTGCCACGCTCCGAGCGGTTGCCGGAGGGCAAGGGGTTCTTGGTCGAGAGAGCGGATTTGAACGGCCATGACGGGCTCCGATTGGCTCTTACTCGTCAGGCGGCCGGAAGCTCGGAGCTATTCGCCTGCATGGCCTGCGACGTCGTTGGTACGATAGATGACGCGGCGGAGGAAGGGGCTTCGGAGTCCAGACTTTTGAAAACTTTTCTGGGACGGGTGCGAGCTTGGCAGCAGTTCATGTCGCGCGGAGCAGGGCCTCTCAGTCCGGAGGCGGAGCTTGGTCTCGTCGGAGAACTCTACTTCATGGCGCAGTTTCTAGATGCAGGAGTTTCTCCCGAGAGCGTACTTAGAGGATGGGTCGGACCGGACGACGCGCCGCAGGACTTCCTCCTCGGGCAGGGGGCTGTCGAGGTTAAGGCGACCATGTCCTCGTCGGGGTTCCCGGTGAAGATCGGCTCGCTGGAACAGTTAGACGACGCCGTCGCGTCCCCCTTGTTTCTCGCCGCCGTCAGGTTCGCCAGAACCGAGGGAGGAGCGACTCTTCCTGAGATGGTCGCCGAGGTCGAGCATCGACTCGCGAATGAATCCGGGGTGATTGAAATCCTGCGCGAGCGACTCATGATCGCAGGCTATGCCGACGCGCACGCCGGCCAGTACTCCCGAAGGTTCGAGCCGAAGGAGAGACGGTTTCTCTCCGTATCGGAGGGCTTTCCTCGACTGACGCCCGGAGTAGTCCCGGCCGCCGTGACTCGCGCCCTCTACGAAATCAATCTGGACCACGCCGGAGACTTTCTGCGCGACTTCGACGTGGTCCTCTCGCAACTAGGAGAGACCCAATGACGATAGACGACTTTCTCGCGGAGATGCGCGCCGACATCGCGACCCAGATGGGCGAAGGGGCGTCCTTCTCTGAGGAGGTGTTCTGCGAGGTGGTCATGCAGCACCTCGTCGACGTCGGCATGACTTCCGATCCGGTCGGTTGCCACTACCAGGCGACGGTCGGCAGAACGAATCTGAAACTGAGCGGCTATGCGATGTCGGAAGATATCGAGCAGCTTGATTTGTTTGTCAGCCTTTTTAAAGGCGTCGATACGATCACTCCTGTCTCCGAGCAAGACCTGAAAACGAGCGCCCAGCAATGCGTTCGCTTTCTTGAACTATGCGCAAACGGGAGACTTGAAAAGGAGTTGGACGACTCTCACGAAGCACGCTCTCTGGCGACTATCATTCACGAGAAGTACGACGAGCTTCAACAGGTTCGTATTTTCGTGCTCACAGACGGAATAACGAAATCCAAAAGTTTCAAGACTCGCGAAATCGGAGGTAAGTCCGTACGCCTCGAAGTCATGGACATCGAACGGCTCTTCCGGCATCGCTCCGAGGGCAAGCCCCGCGACGAGCTCGTCATCGATTTTAACGAGGTCTCCGGCTCGCCGCTTCCATGCGTCTTCGTGCCGGGCGAGACGGGGGATTACGACTACGCGCTCACCGCCGTCCCCGGCGAGGCTCTGCGCCACATCTACGAGAAGTTCGGTCCCAGGCTGCTGGAAGCCAACGTGCGCTCGTTCCTGAGTGTCAAGGCCAAGGGCGTGAACGCCGGTATTCAGAGTACGCTGCGCTCCGCTCCCGAGCGGTTCATGGCCTTCAATAACGGCATCGTCTTGGTCGCCGACGAGATGAGCCTCTCGCGGGCCGAGGACGGCTCTCCCGGCATCGTCTGGCTTCGGGGAATGCAGATTGTGAACGGGGGACAGACCACTGCCTCTCTCTTTTTCGCGAAGAAGAAGTATCCCGATACAGACCTGAGCAAGGTCCGCGTGCCCGCGAAAATCATCGTCATGAAGGAGGAGGACCCGGCGAAGGAGGAGGCTCTGGTCTCCGACATCTCACGCTACGCGAACTCCCAGAACGCCGTGCGGCAGTCCGACTTGTCGGCGAACAAGCCCTTCCACGTGGACGTCGAACGACTCTCCCTGACGGTCTACTGCCCCGACGGGGTCGGACGCTGGTTCTACGAGCGGGCGGCGGGCAGCTACAACACCCTTCTGTCGCGCGAGGGCACGACCCCGGCCCGCCTGAAAGCCCTGAAGGAATCCGTGCCGGCCTCTCGCAAGATAACCAAGACGGAGTTGGCGAAATACCTGATGGCCTGGGACGCCAGACCCGACGTCGTCAGCCTTGGAACGCAGAAGTGCTTCGACCGCTTCATGACGGGCATTGCCGAGGCTGAGGCTGCGGGAGCGCCCTTCGTGCCGGACCCGACCTTCTTCAAGGCGCTGGTGGCCAAGGCTCTCGTGTTCAAGGCCGTCCACAAGACCGCGCGGCCGCTCGTCTCCGCCTTCCTGGCGAACGTCGCCGCCTACACGGTTGCCGTCGTCGCGCTCTCCTATCGCGACGCGTTCGATCTCGAGAAGGTCTGGCGCAACCAAGGCGTTTCGTACCAGTTCCTAGAGCAGGTCGAGATATGGGCGCGGGAGGTGAACGAGCGCCTACACGAGACCGCGAACGGCAAGATGATTTCCGAGTGGGCCAAGCGGCCCGAGTGCAGAGAGGCGATGTTCGCCCGTCCGTTCTCCCCGCCGTCCGTGGACGTTCCCGAAGCTCCCCGGGGCTGAGTCGATGGTCGACGTCGTCGACCCGGCGACGAGAAGCCGGATGATGTCCGGCATCGGAGGAAGAAACACGAAGCCGGAAATCATCGTCCGAAAGGCCTTGTTCGCCGCTGGTTTCCGGTTTCGTCTGCACCGCAAGGATCTGCCGGTACGTCCCGACGTCGTGCTGCCCGGGCGTAGAGTCGCAGTGTTCGTGCACGGCTGCTTCTGGCACGCTCATCGGGGCTGTCGCTACGCGAAGACCCCCGCCTCGCGCAGGGAGTTCTGGGAGGCCAAGCTCGCGGCTAACGTCGAGCGGGATGCGCGAGCGACGGAGGGTCTGCTCTCCGCAGGGTGGCGGGTTCTGGTGGTCTGGGAGTGCGCGACGCGGTCGGTCGAAGCGAGGGAGGCTCTGCCCGAGCTACTTCGTCGCTGGATCGACGGCTCGGAGGTCAGTGGGGAGTTCTGCTCCGATTCCAGGCGTCCATGAACTTCAACACCACGCCGGCGATCTTGCGAGCGAGGCGAGGCGGAACCGCGTTCCCTACCTGCGTGTATTGCTCCGTACGGTTGCCTGCGAAGAAGTAGTTGTCCTGGAATGTCTGAAGACGGGCGGCCTCGCGCACGGTCAGGCTTCGGCACTGAGACGGATCGGGATGGATGAAGTAGTGCCCGTCCTTGGCGATGTGCGCGACCACGGTGGACGACCAAGAACCCTCCAATTGAACCCGGAAGCGGTCGGCGAACGGCACCTTCTCGGACAACACGTTGTCGTGCTTCGGTAGCAGAGGGGTAGGGAAGTCGGCGATCTTGGGCGAAATGCCTTTCGCTCGTCCGTAGGCGGCGGCGAAGAGGTAGCGGTGAAGGTCGGAGCGCATGTGCGAGCGCGTCTCGTGCTGAATTACGCCGCCCAGACGCCCGTCGATATACCACTCCGCGAGCCTGTCGCGCATCTCATGCTGGGAGGTGTCGAAGGACAGGAAGGGGCCCCCGACGGATACGTGCCTACGCGCGGCCTCGACGGCTCGATTGATCTCCACGAGGACAGGTTCCAAAGTCTCCGAGCGATAGAACCGAAGCTCCTCGACCGTCTGGCTGATAGCCGAGAGCCACCTGTCGTGGCCGTCAGGTTCCTTCGACAGCCTGCTCCTGAGAGACGGAAGACCGGAGAGAGCCTCGCCGACGGACACCTTCATGTTCTCGCTGCCCAGAACGAATTCCTCCGGCTTCGAGGACAGCTCGGGAACCGAGCGCGCGACGTCCGCGCGAATCCCGAACAGGATGACCCGGTGTCGGCCCTGCGGAACGCCGTAACGCTCCGCCTCGATGACGAAGTCGTGCGGGTCTATCTCCCCGGCGAAGCCCGGTTTAACGAGAGATCGAATCTGATATTCGAGGCCGTCCCCCGGCTTGGAGAGGTCGGCCACGATTTGGTCGAAGATGGGGGAGCCGCCGTGCTGCGACGAGAGCATTCCCTTCACGTTCTCCATCACAAAGACGGCTGGCTTGTGCCTGCGGATGATCCGAAGGTATTCCCGGTATAAGAAGTGCTTCTCGTCGCTCTCGAACTTCTCCAGCGACTCGCGCGCGCGTCGCGAGCGGCCGGCGAGCGAGTAGGCTTGGCACGGAGGACCGCCTATCAGAACCCAGTCGTCGGCACCGTCTAGAGCGGCCTGAATGCGACGGTCGAGATCCTCCGGGTCGTCCTTCCCGAGTTCGAAGTTGCGCGACTCCTCCAGCGCCTCTCGTCCAGCCTCGGCGGCGTCGGGATGGGCGAAAAGGGTCTCGCGAGTGATGTTCCCACGAATATGATCGTAGTAGCAGTCCGGAGCCTTACCTTTTGGAAACTTCCGGTAAAGCGAACGTAGCGACAGTGTTCTATGAGCCGTCGCGTCCTTCTCCGCCGAGACTTTCAGAGAGAAGTAGGGGATGCGGTCAACATCCAAGATCGACGAGAAGCCTTCTCCGAGGCCGCCGGGGCCCGCGAAGAGGTCGATTACCGGAATAGGTCTGCGCTCGGACATACGTTGTTGTTTTTGTATTTCCGTCGTACGAAAGAAAACAGCGCGACTCTCGCGCCATGAAATGCGAACGGAATCGCCGATGGCCCAGTGTTACGCGCGCGGATGCTAACTCCTAGAAAAGGGGAGCGATGCCCGGAGCGCTTAGAGAGCAATTCTCCACAAGATAACCTTTTCGCATACAACTGTAAATATTAACAGCACTTTCGCACGTTACTATCATTTTCTCGAACCCATGCTTCTTACGGAAACCAAACCTGAGTGTCTGCTGCGCGCTCTTATGGTGGGGAACGTTTCAGCAGGATTTCGACCCAGTGTTCGAGTGTCAAATGCGACTTTTCTCAAAGCTACGGACAAGCCCGGAAGCAGCGATTTCCGCAATTTGCAGTCACGTGCTGTCGTTAAGGCTTCCCATTGGCTTTGCTAATCAAGGTTTTCACAATCACATGAACAATAAAATTCAATAAATCACAATGTGACGATGGAGCATCAAGGGCGTGTGGCCGGCGATGGAGGCTTCGTCGAAAGCGGGTACGGCGGTGGTTTGGGTCAAGGCGGATGGAGCACTTATTTGGTGCCCATGTGCGTTTGCACGATCGGCAGCAGTTGGGCAAAGACCTTGGGCGTGCCGGCCACCATGCGGCCGGTGTCAAGGTAGGCGCTGTCACCGGCGAAGTCCGACACCAAACCGCCGGCCTCGAGAATCAGCAGCGCACCGGCAGCCATGTCCCACGGGCTCAGGCCGGCTTCCCAGAAGCCGTCAAGGCGGCCGCAGGCCACGTAGGCTAGATCCAGCGCAGCGGCGCCCGGGCGGCGGATGCCCGAGGTCTTCTGAGTCAGCTCGCGGAAGGCGCCGATGTAGGCCTCGATGTTGTCATTCTGGCGATACGGAAAGCCAGTTCCGATCAGCGAATCCATCAGCTTGATGCGGCGCGAGACGCGGATGCGACGATCGTTCAGGAAAGCGCCGCCGCCTTTGGAGGCGGTGAACATCTCGTTGCGCACCGGATCATAGACCACGGCTTGCTCGAGCATGTTGTTGCGCGCCAGCGCGATCGAGATGGCGTACTGCGGAAAACCGTGGATGAAGTTGGTCGTGCCGTCGAGCGGGTCGATGATCCAGCAGTACTCGCTGTCGCCAGAGCGGCCCGACTCCTCTGCTAGAATCGCGTGCTCCGGATAGGCGTCGCGCAGCACTTCGATGATCGCAAGTTCGGCCGCGCGATCCACCTCGGTGACGAAATCATTGGGCGATTTCGATTGCACGGTGATCAGATCAAGTTGAGTCGAGGCGCGGTTGATCACGCTCGCGGCGCGGCGGGCTGCCTTGACGGCGATGTTCAGGGTCGGATGCATGGAACGGGTTCTCGGTTGCTGCGGTTTCGCCATCGGAAACCACAGAAATGATGATCTTGAATAGCCGCGCATTCTAACCGCAAACCCCCTCCTTACGGGCCCGAAAACGGCACCGTGAGACCTGAATCAGGCATTCGATGCACGACACTTCCGTTCTTGACCGCATCCGTGTGGTCCTCACGCGCACCAGCCACCCCGGCAACATCGGTGCTACGGCCCGCGCCATGAAGACCATGGGGCTCTCGAAGCTCGTGCTGGTGGCACCGGATTCCTTTCCCGACCCGGTCGCCGATGCGCGTGCCTCCGGTGCGCTCGACGTGCTGAATGCCGCTGTGGTGGTGCCGACGCTTGCCGATGCGCTGCAAGGCACCGTGTTCTCGGCAGCGCTGACTGCACGCCGACGCGAGTTGTCGCTGGCACTGCAGATGCCGCGCCAGGCGGCGCCGGAACTGGTGCGCTACGCACAGGGCGGCGAGGTGGCGCTGGTCTTCGGCACCGAATCGAGCGGCCTCACCAACGACGAAGTAGCGCTGTGCGGCATGCCGGTGACGATTCCCGCTAATCCGGCGTATTCGTCGCTGAACCTCGCGGCCGCCGTGCAATTGCTGTGCTACGAAGTGCGCATGGCCGCGCTGGACGAATCAGCCCCGCATGCGCCGCCCGAAGACGCTGCGCGTTTTGAAGACGTAGAGGGCTTCTACGGTCACCTCGAAGACGCCATGCGCGATTCGGGCTTTTATGACCCGGCCACCTCGCGCCGCCTGCTGCCGCGCCTGCGCCGTCTGTTTGGCCGCATCCGCCTCGAGCGCGACGAGATCAACATCCTGCGCGGCATCGTGGCTGCATTGCATCGCAAACCTGATTAAAATACTCGGCTATTGAAATCAGCGCGCTCGGCCGCAGCTATGGCGGCATGAGCGATTTACCGGGAGACACCGTCCATGTTCAGCCGTTTGCGTGAAGACCTCGCCAGCGTCCGCGAGCGCGACCCCGCCGCGCGTTCGACCTGGGAGGTGCTGACGTGTTACCCCGGCGTGCATGCCCTGGCGATGCACCGTGTTGCGCACTGGGCGTGGACGCGCGAGTTGTATTGGCTGGGCCGCTTCGTCAGCCATCTGGGGCGTTTCTTCACCGGCATCGAGATTCACCCGGGTGCCGTCATCGGCCGCCGCGTCTTCATCGACCACGGCATGGGCGTGGTGATCGGGGAGACCGCCGTGGTGGGGGACGATTGCACCATCTATCAGGCCGTGACGCTTGGCGGCACCTCGCTGTATCGCGGTGAGAAGCGCCATCCGACGCTCGGCAACGGCGTTGTCGTTGGCGCGGGCGCGAAGGTGCTGGGCGGCTTTGAAGTGGGCGATGGCGCCAAGATCGGCTCGAATGCGGTGGTGATCCGCCCGGTGCCGGCCGGTGCCACCGCCGTGGGCAACCCGGCGCGCATCCTCGACAGCGAACGCAAGGAAGAGCGCGACGAGCGCGATGTCGAGCGCGATGTCGAGCGCGAGAAGAAGGCCGAGCAGATCGGTTTCTCGGCCTACGGCGTTACGCGCGGCATGGACGACCCGCTGGCCAAGGCGCTGCACGCCTTGCTCGACCACACCGTGGAGACCGACAAGCGCTTTCACCTGCTGGTCGAGCGCTTGCAGAAGGCGGGTATCCAGATCGATGAAACGATTGAAAAAGACGATGATTTCGATGCGCAGCGTCTATCGAAAATGGTGGATTGAAGCGGGCGCAAGAAGTTGACCGTTTTTGTCGGGAAACGTATAGTTGACCGAAATATTCAGGTATTTCCCCGACCGGATTTCCAGCACGAGGACCCACCATGAGACTGACCACAAAAGGCCGCTTCGCAGTGACTGCGATGATCGATCTTGCATCGCGTGAAGGCGAAGGGCCCGTCACCCTGGCGGGCATTGCCGAGCGGCAGAAAATTTCGCTGTCTTACCTTGAGCAGCTCTTTGGCAAGCTGCGTCGTTACAAGCTGGTTTCCAGCGTGCGCGGCCCGGGCGGCGGCTATCGTCTGGCACGCGACGTGGGCACCATCACGGTGGCCGACATCATCGTTGCGGTGGATGAGCCGCTTGATGCCACGCAGTGCGGCGGCAAGCAGAACTGTCATGAAGAGCGCGGTCCGTGCATGACGCACGACCTGTGGACCAACCTCAACAAGCGCATGTACGAGTACCTCGATTCGGTCACGCTTGCTGCGTTGGTGAATCACGAGGTCAAGGCCGACCCCGAAGTGAACGTCATCAAGGACGTGCGCCGTCGCGCGACAATTTCGCTGCGCGAGGCCGCGGCCGTCTGAGCCACGCCATGTTTGCCCCGACCTACCTCGACTGGAACGCCACAACGCCGCTCGACCCCGCGGTGCGCGAAGCCATGCTGCCTTGGATCGGCACGCGCTTCGGCAACGCCTCGAGCCGGCACGAGTACGGTCGCCAGGCGCGTGCCGCCATCGACGAGGCCCGCGCGCAAGTCGCTGCGGCCGTCGGTGCGCATGCCACCGAGGTGGTGTTCACCAGTGGCGGCTCCGAGGCCAACAACCTGTTCATCAAGGGCGCCGCGGCATGCCGCAAGCCGGGCTTGATCGCAATCAGCGGCATCGAGCATCCGTGTGTGCGTGAGCCGGCTAAACAGTTGCTGCGCGCTGGCTGGACGATGCGTGAAATCGCCGTGGATGCCGCCGGCCGAATCGACGCTGCAGATTGGGCCGACGTGCTGGCCGCGCGCCCGGCGCTGGTGTCGGTGATGCTCGCCAACAACGAAACCGGCGTGCTGCAGGACATTGCGCATCTGGCCGCAGAGGCGGGCAGGGTGGGCGCCTGGTTCCACACCGATGCGGTGCAGGGACTGGGCAAGATCGACGTGAATTTCCGCCGCCTGGGCGTGCATGGCATGACCGTGTCGGCGCACAAGATCGGTGGCCCGCTGGGCACCGGCGCACTGATTCTCGACAAACGGGTCGAACTCGCGCCGCTGATTGCCGGCGGTGGCCACGAGCGCGGCTTGCGCTCGGGCACCGAGAACATTGCCGCCATCGTGGGGTTCGGCGTGGCCAGCGAGCTGGCCTTGCAACGCAGGGAAAGCGAAGCGCGCCGTCTGGCGGCGCTGCGCGATCAACTCGAAGTGGCGCTGGCCGGCTTGGGTGCGCGCATTTTTTCGCGCGATGCCGAGCGCCTGCCGAACACCAGCTTCTTTGCCATCGAAGGTATCGACGGCGAAACCCTGGTGGCCAAGCTGGACCGCGCGGGCTTTGCCTGCGCCAGTGGCTCGGCCTGCTCGAGTGCCAATCCCGAGCCGTCGCACACGCTGACGGCCATGGGCGTGGAGGCTGACATCGCCCGCAACGCAGTGCGTCTGAGCCTTGGCCGCAGCACCGGCGCGGATGATATCGAACGCTTCACCGTCGGGTTCGCCCGGCAAGTACATGAATTGAAAAACCTGACCGCGATGGCGGTTTGAACACGACAACACCGGTTTTACGGAGAAACGCGATGCTGAAGTTCCCGATCTATCTCGACTACTCGGCCACCACGCCGGTTGATCCGCGCGTTGCGGCGAAGATGATCCCGTGGTTGACCGAGCAGTTCGGCAACCCGGCGAGCCGTTCGCACGCCTACGGCTGGGAAGCAGAGAAAGCCGTTGAAGACGCGCGTGGCGAAGTCGCTGCGCTGGTCGGTGCCGACCCGCGTGAAATCGTGTGGACCTCCGGCGCCACCGAGTCGAACAACCTCGCCATCAAGGGTGCGGCGCAGTTCTACAAGGGCAAGGGCAAGCACATCATCACGCTCAAGACCGAGCACAAGGCCGTGCTGGACACCGTGCGCGAACTCGAGCGCCAGGGCTTTGAAGCCACCTACCTCGACGTGCAGGAAAACGGCCTGGTCGATCTCGAGGTGCTCAAGGCGGCCATCCGCCCGGACACCATCGTGATCTCGGTGATGATGGTGAACAACGAAATCGGCGTGGTGCAACCCATCGCCGAAATCGGTGAGCTCTGTCGCGAGAAGGGCATCGTCTTCCACGTCGATGCCGCGCAGGCTACCGGCAAGGTCGCCATCGACCTGAACACGCTGAAGGTCGACCTGATGTCGTTCTCGGCACACAAGACCTACGGCCCGAAAGGCATCGGCGCGCTGTACGTGCGTCGCAAGCCGCGCGTGCGCCTGGAAGCCCAGATGCACGGCGGTGGTCATGAGCGCGGCCTGCGGTCGGGCACGCTGGCCACGCACCAGATCGTCGGCATGGGCGAAGCCTTCCGCATCGCTCGCGAAGAAATGGACAGCGAAGCCGAGCGCATCCGCTCGTTGCGTGACCGCCTGATGAACGGCTTCAGCGACATGGAGGCCGTGTATGTGAACGGCGACATCGACCACCGCGTGCCGCACAACCTCAACATCTCCTTCGCGTATGTCGAAGGCGAATCCCTGATCATGGCGATCAAGGACGTGGCCGTTTCGTCCGGCTCGGCCTGCACCTCGGCCAGCCTGGAGCCGTCCTACGTGCTGCGCGCACTGGGCCGCAACGACGAACTCGCCCACAGCTCGATCCGCTTCACGATCGGCCGTTTCACCACCGTCGAGGAAATCGATTTCACCATCGATCTGCTGCGCAAGCGCATCGGCAAACTGCGCGAACTCTCCCCGCTGTGGGAGATGGTGCAGGAAGGCATCGACCTCGATACCGTACAATGGGCGGCTCACTGAGCTGGCCGGCAACTGAAGGAGATCTACCATGGCATACAGCGAAAAGCTTCTGGACCACTACGAGAACCCGCGTAACGTCGGTTCGTTCGGCAAGGACGATGACGGCGTAGGTACCGGCATGGTCGGCGCGCCCGCCTGTGGCGACGTGATGAAATTGCAGATCAAGGTCGGCGCGGACGGCATCATCGAAGACGCCAAGTTCAAGACTTACGGCTGTGGTTCGGCCATCGCCTCGAGCTCGCTCGTGACCGAGTGGGTCAAGGGCAAGACGGTCGATCAGGCACTCGAGATCAAGAACACCGCCATCGCCGAAGAACTGGCGCTGCCGCCGGTCAAGATTCACTGCTCGATTCTTGCCGAAGACGCCATCAAGGCGGCTGTGGCCGACTACAAGAAGAAGAAAGAATCCTGAACGCGGAGGCCAGCATCATGGGTGTAACCCTTAGCGAAAAAGCCGCCAAGCACGTCGGCAACTACCTCGCGAAGCGCGGCAAGGGCCTGGGCATCCGCCTCGGTGTGCGCACGAGCGGCTGCTCGGGGATGGCCTACAAGCTGGAGTTCGTCGACGAGCAGCAACCCGAGGATCTCGTGTTCGAGAGCCACGGCGTGAATGTCATCGTCGATCCCAAGAGCCTTCCGTATCTTGAGGGCACCGAGCTGGATTTCGTGCGTGAAGGGCTCAACGAAGGCTTCAAGTTCAACAACCCCAACGTCAAAGACGCGTGTGGTTGTGGCGAGAGCTTCAACGTCTGAGCAATGAGCGCCGACCTGCAGCAGGATTTCTTCGCGCTGTTCGGGCTGCCACGCCGTTTCCGCATTGAGGAAGCGGCGCTGGAAGCGGCCTATCACGAGCTTCACACGCGTGTTCACCCCGACCGCCATGCCCATTTGCCCGATGCCGACCGGCGTCGGGCAATGCAATGGGCCACGCGCGTCAACGAGGCCTTCCGCACGCTGAAGGCGCCACTGCCGCGTGCGCGCTACCTGATCGAGCTGGCCGGCATCGACGTCGGCGCCGAAACCAACACCGCCATGTCGCCGGCCTTCCTGATGGAACAGATGGAGTGGCGCGAAGCGGTCGAAGAAGCGGAAAGCGCTGCCGACGCGGGCGAGCTGGAGCACCTGCACCAACGCTTGCGCAATCAGACGCGCGAACTGCTTGGCGAGCTCGAAGGCTGCATCGACGAGCAGCAGGCCTGGAGCGACGCGGCCGAAATCGCGCGCCGCCTGATGTTCCTCGAGAAGCTCCGACACGAAATTGACGACGCCCTCGAGGCGCTGGACAACTAATGGCTTTACTTCAGATTGCCGAGCCCGGCTTTGCGGCCGAGCCGCACAAGCATCGTCTTGCGGCGGGCATCGACCTCGGCACCACCAATTCGCTGGTCGCGAGCGTGCGCAGCGGCTCCACCGACTGCCTGCCCGACGAACAGGGCAGGGTGATCCTGCCGTCCGTCGTGCGTTACCACGCCGATGGCCGCGTGGAAGTCGGTCAGGAAGCGGCGCTCAGCGCAGCCGAAGACCCGCGCAACACCATCATTTCAGTCAAGCGATTCATGGGCCGCGGGCGCGCTGATGTGACGCATGCCGGCGCCATGCCCTATGACTTCGTCGACAGCGAAGGCATGGTGCGCATCCGCACGGCACAGGGCGTCAAAAGCCCCGTCGAAGTTTCCGCCGAGATTCTGCGATCGCTGGCGCGCCGTGCGGAAGAAAGCCTGGGCGGCGAGCTGACCGGCGTGGTCATCACCGTGCCGGCCTACTTCGACGACGCACAACGCCAGGCTACCAAAGACGCCGCCCAACTCGCTGGCCTCAACGTGCTGCGCCTGCTCAATGAGCCCACGGCCGCCGCCGTAGCCTATGGCCTCGACAACGCCTCGGAAGGCACCTACGCAGTGTACGACCTGGGTGGTGGCACCTTCGACATCTCCATCCTCAAGCTCTCGCGCGGCATCTTCGAAGTGCTGGCGACCAACGGTGACAGTGCGCTGGGTGGCGACGACTTCGATCATGCGCTGTACGCCTGGGTGTGCGAGCAGGCCGGTATTCAGCTCACCGACGAGCACGACGTACGCCGCTTGCTCGACGCCGCACGCAGTGCCAAGGAAGCGCTGACGGATGCTGCGCAGGCCAACGTGCGCGCAACGCTGAGCAATGGCGAGTCGATCGACATCAGCGTCACGCGCGAGGATTTCGAGCGCGTCACGGCAGCACTGGTCAAACGCACGCTTGCGCCGGTGCGCAAGGCGCTGCGCGATGCCGATTTGCTGCCGGAAGATATCAAGGGTGTCGTTATGGTCGGCGGCGCCACGCGCATGCCGCAGATCCAGCGTGCCGTGGCCGATTACTTCGCGCGCGAGCCGCTCAACAACCTCGATCCTGACCGTGTGGTGGCCATGGGCGCGGCCATCCAGGCCAACGTATTGGCCGGCAACCGTCACGAAGACGACGACTGGCTGCTGCTCGACGTGATTCCGCTGTCGCTCGGTATCGAAACCATGGGCGATTTGGTGGAGCGCATCGTGCCGCGCAACGCCACCTTGCCGATCGCCCGCGCACAGGAATTCACCACCTTCAAGGACGGCCAGACCGCCATGGCCATTCACGTGGTGCAGGGCGAACGCGAGTTGGTGGCCGACTGCCGTTCGCTGGCACGTTTCGAACTGCGCGGCATTCCGCCGATGACGGCCGGCGCGGCGCGCATTCGCGTGAGCTTCCAGGTCGACGCCGACGGCTTGTTGGCCGTGTCGGCACAGGAGTTGTCCTCCGGCGTCGAAGCCAGCGTGGCCGTGAAGCCTTCGTACGGGCTGTCCGACGACGAGGTTGCCGACATGCTGCGTGCCGGCATGGAGCACGCCGGCGACGACATGAACGCCCGTGCGCTGCGCGAGCAGATCGTCGAAGCCGACCGCGTCATTGAGGCCGTGCAACACGCCTTGTGGGTGGACGGCAAGCTGTTGTCCGACGACGAACGAGCCGAAATCGAAGCGGCTGTCGACGCCTTGCAAACGCTGCGCGACGGCACCGATCACCGCGCCATCAAGGCCGGCATTGAAACGCTGGGGCGCGTGACGGACGAATTCGCCGCGCGCCGCATGGACCAAAGCATCCGGTCGGCGCTGGCCGGCCGCAACGTAAACGAGATCACCCTATGACCCAGATCATCGTCCTGCCGCATGCCGAACTGTGCCCGGACGGCACCGTCATCGAAGCCGCGCCCGGCACCACCATCTGCGACAGCCTGCTGGCCAACGACATCGACATCGAGCACGCCTGCGAGAAGTCCTGCGCGTGCACCACCTGTCATGTGGTCGTGCGCGAAGGCTTCAATTCGCTCAACGAAGCCACAGAACTCGAAGAAGACCTGCTCGACAAGGCCTGGGGCCTGGAGCCGCAATCGCGGTTGTCGTGCCAGGCGCAGGTGGGCGACACGCCGCTGGTGGTCGAGATTCCGCGCTACACCATCAACATGGCCCGGGAGCATCACTGATGAAATGGACCGACGTGCAGGAAATCGCCATCCAGTTGGCTGACCGTCACCCTGACGTTGATCCGTTGAAGATCAACTTCGTCGATCTGATGAGCTGGGTCGTGGCCTTGCCGGAGTTCGATGACGATCCCAAGCGCTGCGGCGAGCGCATTCTCGAAGGCATCCAGCAAGCTTGGATCGACGAGATGGACTGAGCCGGCTGCGCTTGGTCGAAAAAAAGAAACGGCGCCCTGAGGCGCCGTTTTCTTATTCGGGCAGGTCTTGCGCCTGCACCAGAAAGACCATGTCGTCGCCACCGGAGGTGGGCAACCACACCATCGGTAGATCGGGGAAGGCGGCTTCCACCAGATCACGGTTGTGCCCGACCTCAATGGCCAGCACCCCTTCGTCGGTGAGGTGCTCGCGTGCCCCGGCAATGATGCGGCGCACGACATCGAGACCGTCTTCACCGGCGGCCAGCGCCATGCGCGGCTCGTGCAGGTACTCGGCGGGCAGGGCGTCCATCGACTCCTGCGTGACGTAGGGCGGGTTTGACACGATGAGGTCGAAACGACGCCCGGCGAGGCCGGAAAACACATCGCTCTTGACCAGCTCGACCTGATCGCCCATGCCGTAGTCCTCGACGTTGCGACGCGCAACCGCGAGGGCATCGTCCGACAGGTCAGCCCCGACCACGTAGGCATTGGGGAAGACGTGACCCATCACGATGGCGAGGCAGCCCGAGCCAGTGCACAGATCCAGCGTGCTATGCACTTCGCCGTGCTCGGGCAGCCACGGCGAAAGGCCGTCGCCGAGCAATTCAGCGAAAAACGAGCGCGGCACGATAACGCGCGAATCGACGTAAAAGCGGAAGTCGCCCAGCCAGGCTTCATTGACCAAGTAGGCGGTCGGAATGCGCTCGTTCGCGCGACGCTCGATGGCCTCGAAGAGCTGCTCACGCTCTTCAGCGGTGATGCAGGCGTCGAGGAACGGTTCAAGGCGGTCGAGCGGCAAAGCCAGAGTGTGCAGCAGCAGCCAAACGGCTTCGTCGTAGGCGTCGGTGCAGCCGTGGCCGAAATGCAGGCCGCCACGGTTGAAGCGCGTGACGGCGTAGCGCAACCAGTCGCGCAGCGTCACCAGCTCGGCCAGCGGGCCGTGTTCGTGAACATGCTCATGATCATGCTCGGGATGGTCGCAATTTTCTTCGCAGTCGTGATTGTGCATCTCAGGGCTTCGCAAGCAGGTTCTTCAGGGTGCGGGCGTAAATGGCCGACAGCGGTTCGATGGAGTCGACCGGCACGCACTCGTTGAGTTGATGGATGGTGGCGTTGATCGGGCCGAATTCCACGACTTCGCGGCAGATGTCGGCGATGAAGCGGCCGTCCGAGGTTCCACCAGTGGTCGACAGTTCGGTTTCAAGGCCCACCACGTCGCGGATCGCGCCGGACAGTGCTGCGACCAGATCGCCGCGGCCGGTGAGGTAGGGCTTGCCCGACAGGTGCCAGTCGATGGCGTATTCGACGCCGTGGCGGTCGAGTATCTCGATCACGCGCGTCTTGAGCTCGTCCGCCGTAGTCACGGATGCAAAGCGGAAGTTGAAGAGCACTTCGCATTCGCCCGGAATCACGTTGTTGGCGCCGGTCCCGGCGTGGACGTTCGACACCTGGAAGGTGGTCGGCGGGAAGAACTCGTTGCCGTCGTCCCAATGCGTGGCGGCGAGTTCGGCAAGTGCCGGCGCAAAGCTGTGAATGGGGTTCACGGCCAGATGCGGGTAGGCCACATGACCCTGCTTGCCCTTGACGCGCATCGTGCCCGACAGCGAGCCGCGCCGGCCGTTCTTGATCATGTCACCCAGCGTCTTGACCGAAGTGGGCTCGCCGACGATGCAGTAATCGAGCGTCTCGCCGCGCGCCCCCAAGGCTTCGACGACCTTGACGGTGCCGTGCGTGGCGATGCCTTCTTCATCCGAAGTAAGCAGTAGCGCGATCGAACCCGTGTGGTCGGGGTGCTCAGCCACAAATGCCTCGATGGCGGTTACGAAGGCCGCCAAGGAGGTCTTCATGTCGGCTGCGCCACGGCCGTACAGCTTGCCGTCGCGAATTTCGGGTTGGAAGGGGTTGGAGTGCCACTTTTCCAGTGGGCCGGTGGGCACCACATCAGTGTGGCCGGCAAAGCACAGCACGGGCGACGCGGTGCCGCGTCTCGCCCACAGGTTGCTGACGCCACCCACGTCGATGCGCTCAAGGCGGAAGCCCAGCGGTGCCAAACGGTCGGCGATCACGGGCAGGCAGCCGGCGTCTTCCGGCGTTACGGAATTGCGTGCAATCAGGTCGCAGGCAAGATCGAGAGTAGGGGAGGCTGCAGATGCGGACATAGAACTCTGTTGGTTGAAAGCTCGCCCGGCAAACCTATGCTGGGCGAGGTGCCTCAATTCGAAGGCTGATCGTCGGTATTCAGCTGGAAGCCGCTGAAGGCATTGTCAGGTGCAGGTGCCGCACTGCTGCGCGCCGGATTGTGGGGGCTTTCGCGGTTCTGGGCGTTGTTGATGATCCAGTGCAGGTTGCTCGGCGAATCGGCGTTGGCCAGCGCTTCGTCGAGGCTGATGACCTTGTCGCGAACCATGCGGTACAGATCCTGTTCGAAAGTCTGCGATCCGGCCGACAGGCTTTGCTCCATCGCTTCCTTGATATCGCTGATGTTGCCGGCTTCGATCAGTTCGGCGATGTGGCGGGTGTTCATCAGCACCTCCACCGTCGGCACGCGCTGCCCGTCGGGCTTGCGCACCAGCCGCTGCGACACGATGCATCTCAAGGCCACGGCAAGGTCGAGATACAGCAGCGAGCGGTTTTCCAGCGGGAAGAAGTTAACGATGCGGTTGAGCGCGTGATAAGCGTTGTTGGCGTGCAGTGTTGCCAGACACAGGTGCCCGGTTTGCGAATAGGCCAAGGCGGCCTGCATGGTTTCGCGGTCGCGGATTTCGCCGATCAGGATGCAATCGGGCGCTTGCCGCATGGCGTTGCGCAGGGCGTCGTTCCAGGAATGCGTGTCGATGCCCACCTCACGCTGGTTCACCACCGATTTCTTGTGGGTGAACAGGTATTCGATGGGGTCTTCGACGGTGAGGATGTGCCCGGCCTGGCTGCGGTTGCGGTGATCGATCATCGACGCCAGCGTGGTCGACTTGCCTGAGCCGGTAGAGCCGACCACCAGGATCAGCCCGCGCTTTTCCAGCACCATCTCGCCCAGCACCGCGGGCAGGCCGAGCGTGTCGATGCCCGGGATGTCGCCCTGGATGAAGCGCACCACCACAGCCATGCTGTTGCGCTGCCAGAACACGTTGATACGGAAGTTGCCGATGTTGCGCGCGCCGCGCGACACGTTGAGCTCGCGATCCTTGTCGAAGTTCGCAAGCTGTTCCGGGGTGACCAGCTCTTCGACCATCTTGCGGATCATGGTGGGGTCCATGATCTGCTGGTTGATCGGCATGGTGTGGCCCTGAACCTTGATGTGGATCGGGGCACCCGCACTGATGAAAATGTCCGAGGCGCGTTTCTCGGACATCAACTGGAACAGCTTGTCGAAAATCATCGCTGGCACACTCCTGCAGGGGCAGGGGGCAGCCCCTGCGGGTTCATGCAATGCGGGCTACAGGGCGCTCAGGCGCCGCGCAGCAGTTCGTTGATGGCGGTTTTCGAACGCGTCTGGGCATCGACCTTCTTCACGATCACGGCGCAGTACAGGCTGTATTTTCCATCAGCCGACGGCAGGTTGCCCGGTACCACCACCGAGCCGGCCGGCACGCGGCCGTAATGCACCTCGCCGGTCTCGCGATCATAGATGCGGGTGCTCATGCCGATGTACACACCCATCGAGATCACCGAGTTTTCTTCCACCACCACGCCTTCGACGATTTCCGAGCGCGCGCCGATGAAGCAGTTGTCTTCGATGATCACCGGGCCGGCCTGGATCGGCTCGAGCACGCCGCCGATGCCAACGCCACCCGACAGGTGCACATTCTTGCCGATCTGGGCGCAGGACCCGACGGTGGCCCAAGTATCGACCATCGTGCCTTCATCCACGTAGGCGCCGATGTTCACGTACGAGGGCATCATCACCACGTTCTTGCCAATGAACGAGCCACGGCGTGCCACAGCGGGCGGCACCACGCGGAAGCCGCCTTCGCGGAACTGTTCCGGCGTGTAGTCGGCGAACTTGGTCGGCACCTTGTCGAAGTACTGGGTGGCAGCACCCGGCATGACTTCGTTGTCGGCCAGACGGAAGGAGATCAGCACGGCCTTCTTGACCCACTGGTTCACCACCCATTCGCCGTCTTTCTTTTCGGCAACGCGCAGCGTGCCGGCGTCGAGCCCGGCCAGCACTTCATTCACCGCATTGCGGATTTCGGCCGGGGCGGAGGAGGGGGAGAGGCTGGCGCGCGCTTCGAACGCGTCATCGATGATCTTCTGCAGTGCTGAGGACATGGGGAGTTCCGTTTCTTGTTTTACAGGGAGCGGCACAGAGCGGCGATACGCTCGGCGCCTTCGATGCATTCGGCGGTTTCGGCCACCAGCGCGATGCGGATGAAACCCGCGCCAGGGTTGATGCCGCCGGATTCGCGGGCGAGGAAGCTGCCCGGCAGGACCGTGACATTATATTCGGCGACCAGCCGGCGAGCGAACTCGGTGTCGGTGATCGGTGCGCACTTGCGTACATCGGCCCACAGGTAGAAGCCCGCATCGGGCACGCTGACGCCCAGATGCGGCGCCAGAATCGGCGTGACTGTGGCGAACTTCTCGCGGTACAGGCGGCGGTTCTCTTCCACGTGGGCTTCGTCGTTCCAGGCGGCCACGGAGGCGGCTTGCACGGCAGGGCTCATGGCGCAGCCGTGATAGGTGCGGTAGGCGTGAAAGGCGCGTACCAGCGCCGCATCGCCCGCCACGAAACCGGAGCGCAGCCCCGGCACGTTGGAGCGCTTCGACAGGCTGGAGAACATCACGATGTTGCGGAAGTCGCTGCGGCCAAGCTCGGCGGCGGCCTGCAGGGCGCCCACCGGGCGGGCCGCGTCATCGAAATAGATCTCGGAATAGCACTCGTCCGAAGCGATCACGAAGCCGAAGCGGTCGGACAGTTCGAACAGTTCGGCCCATTCGGCCACACTCATCACACGCCCGGTGGGGTTGCCGGGTGAGCACACATATACCAACTGCACATCGCGCCACACCGACTCGGCCACGCTGGCGAAATCCGATGCAAAGGCGTTTTCGGCGCAGTTGTTGATGAACAGCGCTTCGGCGCCGGCGAGCAGCGCTGCGCCTTCGTAGATCTGATAGAACGGGTTGGGTGCCAGCACCTTGGCGCCTGGTCGGCTGCCATCGATCACGCACTGCGCGAAGGCGAACAAGGCCTCGCGCGTGCCGGTGACGGGCAATACCTGAGTCTGCGCGTTGATGCCGTCCAGCCCGTAACGACGCCCCATCCACGCTGCAATTGCGTTGCGCAGCGCGTCGCTGCCTTGGGTGGTGGGGTAGGTGGCGAGGCCGTCGAGGTTGTCGGCCAAAGCCTGGCGGATGAAGTCCGGCGTGGCATGGCGCGGCTCGCCGATGGACAGGCGAATGGGCGCGAGGCCAGCCGGTGGCGTGGCGCCGTCGAGCAATTCACGCAGTTTTTCGAAGGGGTACGGATGGAGGCGGGCTAGATTCGGATTCACGCTGGATGGCAAAGGCATTTTGAGCAGGCGCCGCGCGCGGCGCGACGGGCGTTGAATGGTATCATGGCGCGCTACCCCGGACCCCGCTCCAACAGCCGAAAAACGTGCGCCTCGCCAAGCTCAAACTCGCCGGATTCAAGACCTTCGTTGATCCGACGACGGTGACCGCGCCCGGCAACCTGGTCGGCATCGTCGGGCCCAACGGCTGCGGCAAATCCAACATCATCGACGCCGTGCGCTGGGTTCTAGGCGAAATGCGTGCCAGTGCGCTGCGTGGCGAGTCGATGCACGACGTCATCTTCAACGGCTCGACCACCCGCAAGCCGGTGCAGCGTGCCAGCGTCGAACTGGTGTTCGACAACTCCGAAGGGCGTGCCGCCGGGCACTGGTCGCGTTATGCCGAGATCGCCGTCAAGCGCGTGCTCGACCGCAGCGGTGAATCCAGCTACCACATCAACAACACGCAGGTGCGCCGCAAGGACGTCATCGATCTGTTCCTCGGTACTGGTTTGGGCCCGCGCGCCTACGCCATCATCGAACAGGGCATGATCTCGCGCATCATCGAAGCCCGCCCTGAAGACATCCGCGGCTTTCTCGAAGAGGCCGCCGGCGTCACCAAATACCGCGAACGCCGCAAGGAAACCGAAGGCCGCCTGTCCGACGCGCGTGACAACCTCGCGCGCCTGGAAGACATCCGCGGCGAACTGGGCGAGCGCATCGAACACCTGCGCGAGCAGGCGCGAATCGCTGGGCTCTACCGTGATCTGCACAGCGCACACGAACAGCGCCAACAGTTGCTGTGGCTGCTCAAGCTCACTCAGGCGCGCAACGAGCAGCGGCGCATGGAAGAGGAGCTTGCTGCCACTTCAGGCCGTCTGGAAAGCGACAGCGCACGTCTGACCGAGCTCGAAGCCGCCGTAGAGGCCGCGCGCGCGCGGCATCAGGAGTGCTCCGAAGCCACGCAGGAAGGGCAGGCTGCGTTGTTCGCGGCCTCGGCCGAGGCGAGTCGCCTCGAAAGCGAGCTGCGTCACCTCAATGACACGCGCAAGCGTCTGGAGCAGCGACTCACCGAGTTGGCTGTTTCGCTGGCCGACTGGCAGTCGCGCGAGCGCACGGCTGCGCAAGACGACGTGCGCTGGCGCGAGCTGCTGGAGAACGCCGAGGTGCGCGCCGAACACGCCGCCGCGCGTCATGCCGAGATCGCCGATCGCCTGCCGGAGGCCGAAGCGGCCCGTTCAGCAGCTGATGCCGCGGTATCCGAAGCGCGCCGCGAGCTGGCCCAGACCGAACAGAAACTGCGCGTGGAAGAGACCAATCGCGCCAACGCGCGACGCGCGCTCGATAATCTGGCGCAGCGTCGTGGCCGCCTCGACGAGGAGTCGGGGCGCATCGAAGGGCCGGATGAGACCACCATCGCGCGCAATCAGGCCATTGTGGAAGAGTTCGAGCAGCGTCTGGCCGACACCCAACACGCCTTGGCCGAGCATCAGGCCCGCTGGCCCGATGCCCAGGCGGCCTTGAAGCAGGCCATGGAGCATGAACAAGGCTCGCGCCGCGCCCTGACCGAGCAACGCGCACGCCGTGAAGCGCTGGCTCAACTGCAAGCACGCGTGCAAACCAGCGGCAAGCTGGGCGACTGGCTGCAGAAACATGGCCTGAGTTCGCTGGAGCCCTTGTGGCGCCATGTGACGGTTGAAAGTGGTTGGGAGCGCGCCTCCGAAGCGGTGTTGCGCGAGCGCCTCGCGGCGCTGACGGACACCCAGGCCGAACACGCAGAGACGGTGCTTGGCGACATTCCGCCGGGCACGCTCGCCTTGAGCTTCGGCGATGCTCCGGGCGTCAGTGTCGTCCCGGCGCTGGAACCCGGCATGCTTCCACTGGCTGATATCGTGCGCAGCGCCGATCAGCGTATCTCTGCTTTGCTGGGGAATTGGCTAAGTGGAGTGTTTGCGGTGGATTCGCTGCAGGCGTGGCTGCCTCGACGCAGCAGCCTGCCGGCCGGCTGCACCTTGGTCGACCGCGAGGGGCGTTGCCTGACTCGAAGCACGCTGATCAGCCACGTGCCGGATGACCGCACCCACGGCGTGCTGGAGCGCCAACGCGAGATCGATACCCTCGACGCGCAGCTCGAAACCCTGCAGCAGGCCGCCGACGGCGCACGCGAAGCGGTCAGCCAGCGTGAGGAGCGCGCCAGCGAACTGCAGGAGTCTCTCAACGCCGCTCGGCGCGATGTGCAGACGCTGCAGCAGCAACTGCATGCAGCGCAGGTTGAACTTCTCAAGCTGGTGCAGGCCGGCGAGCGTGCCGAAGAGCGTCGTACGCAGATCACCCGGGATATCGCCGATCTGGCGCACCTTGAAGAGGCCGAGCGCGAGCACGTGATGCGTGCCGATGCCGAGCATGCGCGCTGCGCCGAGCTTGCCGAAATTCAGCATGAGCGCTTGCAACTGGCCGTCGAGATGCTGCGCGAGCACGAGCACAGCCTGCGCGAGATCCGCGCGCTCGAGCAAACCGCCGCGCGTGACGAGCAGGAGGCGCGTTTTTCGCAGCGCGAATGCGCCGCCAAACTGGAAGAGGCGGCACGTGCCGCTGCGCTTGCAGTCGAACAGATCGCGCGCATCACGGCTGAAACAGCCTCGCACGAGGAAACCCTCGAGGCCACCGACGTATCGCGCTGTGATGCCGCCTTGCAGGCCGCGCTGGAGCTTCGCAGCAGCCGCGAAGCCGCTTTGGCCGCCTGCCGCGACGCGCAGGAAGACGCCACCGCCCGTTTGCGTGAGATCGAGGAGCAACGCCTGCGCTGCGAACACGCCGCGGCGCCGCTGCGAGAGCGCATCGGGGAATTGCGCCTGGCCGTGCAGGCCGCCTTGCTGGCAGCTCAGCAGTTCGACGAACGCTTGAGCGAGGCGCGCGCCGACATCGACACACTGCGCCCGCATCTGACGGAAGATCTGCGCGAGGGCACGCTGACGCGCGAGGTGTCACGCCTTGCACGCGAAATCGAAGAGCTCGGTCCGGTCAACCTGGCTGCGCTCGACGAAGTCACGGCGGCCGAAGAGCGGCGTGGCTACCTTGACGCGCAGAACGACGATCTCACCGAGGCCATCGGCACGCTCGAAGACGCCATCCGCCGCATCGACCGCGAAACGCGCGAACAACTGCGCCAGACCTACGAAACCGTCAATCGCCACTTCAGCGAGTTGTTCCCGCAGTTGTTCGGCGGTGGCCAGGCTGCGCTGGTGATGACTGGCGAAGAGATTCTGGATGCCGGCATCCAGATCGTGGCCCAGCCGCCGGGCAAGAAAAACAGCTCGATACATCTGCTGTCGGGCGGGGAAAAGGCGCTGACCGCGATCGCGCTGGTATTCTCGATGTTTCAGCTCAACCCGGCGCCGTTTTGCATGCTTGACGAAGTCGATGCGCCACTGGACGATGCGAACACCGAGCGTTACTGCAACATGGTGCGGCGCATGTCTGCGCAGACGCAGTTCGTGTTCATCAGTCACAGCAAGCTGACGATGGAGATCGCCGAGCAGCTGGTTGGCGTAACCATGCAGGAACAGGGCGTTTCGCGGGTGGTCGAGGTGGATATGGAAGCTGCGCTGCGCCTGGCCGAAACGGCCGCCGCATGACGAGCAATGATTCGGGGCGCAGCCGCCTGCGCCGGTAACAGCAACACGCCCTCCGGGTGAAATGACCCGCTCGATATTCGGGCAGGAACACAGGAACAAAGATGGACAGCGAACTGCAGATTGGTCTGATCGCGCTTGGCGTTGCCGCCGTGGTGGGCATCCTCGCCTACAACAAGTGGCAGGAACGCAAGCACCGGAAGCTCGCGGAAACCACCTTCCGTTCCGACCATCCTGACGTGCTGCTTGGTGCCGCCCCACGTAACCGCATGGAGCCGAGCCTCGACGATGACGAGCCCGATCAGCGTGACGAGATCATTCGCGAAATCGAACCCGATTTCGACGATGCGGCGCCAGTCGTTGCCGATACGCCGGAGCCCGTCTTCCATGAGGATGTGCATCCGAGCGGACGCCATGCCTTGCCGCCGATGCCCAAAGAGCTGGACCCGACCGTTGATTGCATCATCAGCATCGAGGCCATCGAGCCGCTCGACATCGGTCGCCTGTGGAGCACGCAGAGCGAACAACTGCGTGACCTCTCCAAGGCCGTGCGCTGGTTCGGCTTCGACGATGCCGACAACCACTGGCATGCGCTGACCCCGCACAGCGTGGGCGATTTCCACTGGCTGTGCGTGGCGCTGCAGATGGTCGACCGCCGCGGCGCCATCGACGAAAACGAATTCCGCAGCTTCACCGAGGGCGTGCAGCGTGTAGCCGACCAGTTTCTTGCCGTGCCGGCCAATGTGCCCTCGCGCGCTGCGGCGCTGGCCAATGCCGCGGACACCGACGCGCTGTGCGCGAGTGTCGACGTTCAGGTGGGCATCAATCTGGTGGCGCCGCGCGCTCCGTTCCCCGGCGCACGCATTCGCACCTTGGCTGAGTCCTGCGGCATGCATCTGGCCGACGACGGCAGTTTTCATTCGAGCGACGCTGAAGGCCGCCCCTTGTTCATGCTGAGCAACCACGAAACGGAATTATTCGACGTCAGCAGCATGGACGAGTTGTACACCCACGGCATGACCTTCCTGCTCGATGTGCCGCTGGTTGCCAACGGCGCCAGTGTGTTCGACTCGATGATGCGCATCGCCGAAGTCATGGCCGAATCGCTCGACGGCGAAATCGTCGACGACAACCGCGCGCCGTTCGGCCATGAAGAAGCCTCCGTCATCCGTCGCCAGATTCAGCGCATTCATGCGCAGATGGAGGAGGGCGGCATTCCGCCCGGCAGCCGCCTGGCCACCCGCCTGTTCTCTGCTTGAGCGGTGCCTGAATGAGTGCTGATGCCGCGGCTCGCGCGCTTGAATTGCGCGAGCGCCTTGAGGCGTGGAACCACGCGTATTACGTACTCGACGATCCGACCGTACCGGATGCCGAGTACGACCGCGCCTTCCGCGAACTGCAGGAAATCGAGTTCGCTCACCCGGAACTGCTGAGCCCTGATTCGCCCACGCAGCGTGTGGGCGGTACGCCTGCGCCGGATCTCAAGCCGGTGCGTCACGCCGTGCCGATGCTGTCGATCCGCACCGAAACGGACATCACTGAAAACGGTGCGCGTGCCTTCGATGCGCGGGTGCGCAATGCGCTCAAGCTGCTGCCCATCGAGCCGCCCGTGCGCTATCTGGCGGAGCTCAAGTTCGACGGGCTGGCCATCAACCTGCGCTACGAGAGCGGTCTGCTGGTCTGTGCCGCCACGCGCGGCGACGGCACCACGGGCGAAGACGTCACGCACAACATCCGCACCATTCGGCAGATTCCCTTGCGGCTGCGCGGTGCAGCACCCGCAGTGCTGGAAGTGCGCGGCGAGATCTACATGCGGCGGGATGACTTCCTCAAGCTCAACGAGCGCCAGCGCGCAGCCGGTGAGAAGGAATTCATCAACCCGCGCAACACCGCGGCAGGCGCGGTACGTCAGCTCGACCCGCGTATCGCCGACAAGCGGCCGCTGTCGTTCTTCGCCTATGGCATCGGTGAATACCAGGGCTTCGATCTGCCGCAGACGCAGTCCGGCATGCTCGATTGGGTGGCCGAAATGGGCTTTCCGGTGTGCGAGCATCGCGTGCTTTCGGACGGCGCCGAGGGCTTGATCGCCTTCCACGCGAAGATCGCCGAACTGCGCGATTCACTTCCCTACGACATCGACGGCGTGGTCTACAAGGTCGATGACTTCGGCCTGCAGGAAGAGCTCGGTTTCGTGACGCGCGAGCCGCGCTGGGCAGTAGCGCACAAGTATCCGGCGCAGGAAGAGATCACTGAGCTTCTCGACATCGAAGTGCAGGTAGGGCGCACCGGGGCGCTCACGCCGGTGGCGCGGCTGGCGCCGGTGTTCGTTGGCGGCGTGACCGTCACAAATGCCACGCTGCACAACCAGGGCGAGATCGACCGTAAAGACGTGCGCATCGGTGACTACGTGATCGTGCGCAGGGCAGGGGACGTCATCCCCGAAGTGGTCGGTCCGGTGCTCGAACGGCGCAAGGGCGATTTGCCGCGCTTTCACCTCATCGAGCGCTACCCCTGTTGCCCGGTGTGCGGTTCGACCACCGTGCGCAGCGAAGGTGAGGCCGTCATCAAATGTTCAGGTGGCCTGCATTGCAGCGCGCAGCGCAAACAGGCGCTGCTGCATTTCGCCAGCCGCCGCGCGGTGGATATCGAAGGCCTGGGCGAGAAGATCGTCGAGCAGTTGGTAGACCGCGGCTGGGTGAAGAGCCCGGCCGATCTGTATGTGCTCGCGCCGGAGCGCCTGCGCACGCTGGACGGCTTCGCCGAGGTTTCAGCCAACAATCTGTATGCCGCCATCCAGCAAAGCCGCGATGTATCGCTCGAACGTCTGGTGTTTGGTCTGGGTATTCCCGGCATCGGTGAAACCTCGGCGCGCGAACTCGCGCGCTTTTACGGTTCCATCGACGCGCTGGAGCGCGCCAGTCTGACGACGCTGCAGATGGTGCCCGACATCGGGTTGGCTACGGCGCTCAACGTGCGCCGCTTCTTCGAAGACGACGAGAACCGGCTGGTGATCAAGGCTTTGCTGGACGCTGAGCGCGGCATCCGCCGGCCCTCGATTTCCTTGGCTCCGCGCATCATCTCGGCTGCGGAGGTGATCGCTCGTCTGCAGCCTGTGGAAGTCAGCTCGGTGGATGGCAGCGTAACGGCCAGAAGTGATGGCCTGGGCAAGGGCAGCGAGCAGAAGATCGCCGAATTCCACCCCGAACTCATCGATCTTCTGGACGAAGCCTGGACGCCAGGCCGCCTCGCGGATGAAACGGGGCAACCCGTCAAGCGCGCCGCTGCTGCGCTTGAGCGCATCCGCTCACCTCTCGCAACAGCCCTGTTCAACGAACTCGCGTACCTTGGCATCGCCATCGGGCAGCCACAGACCCCTGAGAACGACGCGTCTTCACCTTTTGCCGGCAAGACGTTCGTGCTCACTGGCAGTTTGCCGTCGATGACGCGCGACGAGGCCAAGGCGCTGATCGAAGAGCAGGGTGGCAAAGTCACCGGCTCCGTCTCCAAGAAGACCGATTACGTCGTCGCGGGCGCCGAGGCGGGCTCGAAGCTCACGAAGGCAGAAGAACTGGGTATCACGATACTCGACGAGGATGCTCTGCGTGCCCTCGTCGCAACCAACGTCTGACGCAGAGAACAAAAAGGAAGAGACATGAAGAAGATCACCAAGGCGGTGTTTCCGGTTGCCGGCATGGGTACGCGCTTTCTCCCCGCGACCAAGGCCAGCCCCAAGGAAATGCTGCCGGTTGTAGACAAGCCTTTGATTCAGTACGCGGTGGAAGAGGCCGTTGCGGCAGGTATCACCGAGTTGATCTTCATCACCGGCCGCACCAAGCGTGCCATCGAAGACCACTTCGACAAGGCCTATGAGCTGGAGACCGAGTTGGAGGCGCGGGGCAAGAAGGAATTGCTCGAAATCGTGCGTCACACCGTGCCGGACAACGTGAACTGCATCTACATCCGTCAGGCCGAGGCACTGGGCCTGGGGCACGCCGTACTGTGCGCATCGCACGTGATCGACGATGACGAAGCCTTTGCCGTCATGCTCGCCGATGACTTGCTGGACAACCCCGGCGGCAAACCCGTGATGCAACAGATGGTCGAGGTGTACAACTATCACCGCTGCTCGGTGCTCGGCACCATGAGTGTTCCGCTCGAGAACACGCGTCAGTACGGCATCGTCAGCACCGAAAGCAAGGATGGCCCGATCATGCGGGTGTCCGGCATCATCGAGAAACCGAAGCCCGAAGAAGCACCCAGCACCCAAGCCGTGGTTGGCCGCTACATTCTCACCCCGCACGTGTTCGAGCACATTCGTGCCCTCAAGCCCGGCGCAGGCGGCGAGCTGCAACTGACCGACGCGATTGCCGCTCTGCTCAAGGAAGAGGCCGTGCTGTCGTATGAGTTCAAGGGCACGCGTTACGACTGCGGCTCGAAAATCGGCTATCTCAAAGCTTCGGTCGAGCTGGCCCTGCGTCACCCCGAAGTGAAAGACGAGTTCAGCGCCTACCTTGCCAGCCGCGGCTGAGGCTCAATGAGTGGCGCTGTTCGAGAAGGGGTGGATGACCGCCACCCCTGAAACGATCAGCGCCATGCCGAGCAGGGCTGCCTTGTCGAGTACCTGCCCGAATACCAACCAGCCGATGAGCCCGATCAACACCACGCCGACGCCGGACCATACGGCATAAGCAACACCGACCGGAATGGTGCGCAGCGTCAGCGCCAGAAAGTAGAAGGCACCGGCGTAGCCGATCACCACGATGACGGACGGCCACAGGCGAGTGAAGCCTGCAGCCGCCTTGAGCGCAGAAGTGGCTACCACCTCGAACAGGATGGCCACGCCGAGAAAGATCCAGTTGTTCATCGAACACCTCAGGCTGAAAAAGAAAATGGCGCCTTGCGGCGCCATTCTTGCGTACAGCTCGGCGAGCTGAAAGGCCTTAGGCCTCGGCTTTGGAAGCGCGCTTGCGATCGCTTTCCTTCAGGTGACGCTTGCGCAGGCGAATGTTCTTCGGCGTGATCTCGACAATTTCGTCATCGGCAATGAACTCGATGGCGGATTCGAGCGTGAGCGAAATCGGCGGCACCAGGCGCACGGCTTCGTCGGTGCCTGAAGCACGCACGTTGGTGAGCTGCTTGCCCTTGATCGGGTTCACCACCAGATCGTTATCACGGCTGTGAATGCCGATGATCATGCCTTCGTACAGCGCCTCGCCGGGGCTGACGAACATGCGGCCGCGATCTTGCAGGTTCCACAGCGCAAAGGCCACGGCCGCACCGTCGTTCTGCGAGATCAGCACGCCGTTGCGACGCTCGCTCATGGCGCCAGCCATCGGGCCGTAATCGTCGAACACGTGGCTGGCCAGACCCGTACCACGCGTCATGGTCAGGAATTCACCCTGGAAACCGATCAGGCCGCGGGCCGGAATGCGGTACTCGAGACGCACACGACCCTTGCCGTCCGGCTGCATGTCCTGCAGCTCGCCGCGACGACGGCCCAGCTCTTCCATGACGCTGCCTTGGTGGTCTTCCTCGACATCCACCGTCAGCATTTCGTACGGCTCGGACTTCACGCCGTCGATGTCCTTGAACACCACGCGCGGACGACCAACGGCCATCTCGAAACCTTCGCGACGCATGTTCTCGAGCAGGATGGTGAGGTGCAGTTCGCCACGGCCGGAAACTTCGAACACATCCGAGTCATCGGTGTAGTTCACGCGCAGGGCCACGTTCTTGAGCAGTTCTTTCTCGAGACGCTCGCGGATCTGGCGGCTGGTGACGAATTTGCCTTCACGGCCGGCGAGGGGAGAGGTATTAACCATGAAGTTCATCGTCAGCGTCGGCTCATCGACGGCGATCGGCTTCATGCCTTCGAGTTGTTCCGGGTCGCAGAACGTCACGCCGATGTTGACCTGGTCGATACCGGCCACCAGCACGATGTCACCGGCTTCGGCGGAGTCGGCCGGCGAGCGCTCAAGGCCCTTGAAGGTCAGGATCTGGCTGACCTTGCCCTTGCCGCGGTTTTCTTCGCCGTACATCACGACCACTTCCTGGTTCGGACGGATGCGACCACGCTTGATGCGGCCGATACCCATCTGACCCATGTAGGTCGAATAGTCGAGCGAGCAGATCTGCAGTTGCAGCGGGCCTTCGGCGTCCACTTCCGGTGCCGGTACGTGCTTGAGGATGGCCTCGAACAGCGGGCGCATGTCGGTGCGCTCGTCACCAAGCTTTTCCATCGCAAAACCGTTCAGGCCAGAGGCGAAAATCACCGGGAAGTCGAGCTGCTCTTCGGTGGCACCCAGCTTGTCGAACAGGTCGAAGGTCTGATCGATGACCCAGTCCGGACGCGCCCCCGGACGGTCGATCTTGTTCACCACGACGATCGGCTTGAGGCCCAGCGCCAGCGCCTTGCGCGTCACGAAGCGCGTCTGCGGCATCGGACCTTCCTGCGCATCGACGAGCAGCAGTACGCTGTCGACCATCGACAGCACGCGCTCTACCTCACCACCGAAGTCCGCGTGCCCCGGGGTGTCGACAATGTTGATGTGGGTTTCGCCGTACTGGATCGCACAGTTCTTGGAGAGAATGGTGATGCCACGCTCTTTCTCGATATCGCCGGAGTCCATGACCCGTTCGGCCACCGCCTGGTGGGCGGCGAAGGTGCCGGATTGGCGCAGAAGCTGGTCGACGAGAGTGGTTTTGCCGTGGTCGACGTGGGCAATGATGGCGATGTTGCGGATGGCGCGTGACATGGGAACCTGGAAGTGTCTGAAAAACCGACGATTCTAGCATGAGCCAACGTCAATTCCGTGACGCATTTCGCGAGAAGGGGCTGCAGGGCAGGGGCTGCGGGCCTGCGTGCTAGAATCGGCCGCGTTTCTGCCTGGAGAATCGAATGCTTGCCATCATCGGCGGCAGCGGCTTGTCCCGCCTGTCATCACTCGACATCACACGCCGCGAAATCGTGCGCACGCCGTACGGCGAACCTTCCAGCCCGGTTGTTTTCGGTGAGTTGTGTGGGCAGCCGGTGCTCTTCCTGGCCCGTCACGGGCATGGTCATACCATCCCGCCGCACATGGTGAACTACCGCGCGAATCTGTGGGCACTGCGCGACGCCGGTGCCACCGAGGTGCTGTCGGTTGCATCCGTGGGCGGCATTCGTTCCGATCTCGTACCAGGTGCACTGGTGGTTCCCCATCAGATCATCGATTACACGTGGGGGCGCGTAGGCACCTACTTCGACCGCCCTGACGAGCCAGTCCATCACATCGACTTCACCCATCCGTACGATGCCATACTGCGCAAACGCATTCTGGAGGCGGCCGAGCGGGCAGGGGAGAGCATGCTCGACGGCGCAGTTTACGCCGCCACCCAAGGCCCCAGGCTGGAAACCGCTGCGGAGATCGCACGCCTGGAGCGCGACGGGGCCGATGTGGTAGGGATGACAGGTATGCCGGAAGCTGCTCTGGCACGCGAACTGAACCTGCCCTATGCCGCCATCAACGTGGTGGCAAACTACGCAGCGGGTCGGGGAGATAGCGCGTCGGGTATCGCCTTCAAGGATATAGAGTGCGTGCTGCAAGACGCCATGGCGCGCGTTCGCGCGGTACTGGAACACTCCTGCCGTCGCTGAATGCAAGGCTGCATGCCTGGACCATATCAGCACAAACCCTGATTGACGCAGCGAACCACGCGCTGCTGTAATCAGAGCACCTCTTTCGGGGAGTAGCCGGGGTCGCAAGACCTCTGCAATGTCGTCAGCACGGGAGCGCCAAAACGCTCTCCGGCATTGCAGCCCACGCCACGCGTGGTTGGCAAGACCGTAACAGGCTCGTGCAATCGAATTGTCGTGCCCGTAATTTTTCAAGGTCTTGCCATGCTCTCCATCGGAACCCCTCTTCTGTGGTCGTTGTTCGCGATCTTCGTCGTGATCGCTTTGCTGATCGACTTCTTTGCGCTGAACCGGCAGGGCGCGCACAAGGTGTCGATGCGTGAAGCGGCCATTTGGTCGCTTGTGTGGGTGGCTACCAGTTTCGTCTTCGTCGGCTTGTTGTGGTGGCAGCTGGGTGGCTTGGGGAGTGACGAAGCAGCCCGTACGCTCGCCAACGCCAAAGCGCTCGAATTCATCACGGGCTATCTGGTGGAGAAGGCGCTCGCGGTCGACAACATCTTCGTCTTTCTGATGTTGTTCACCTACTTCGCAGTACCGCAGGAGTTCCAGAAGAGGGTGCTGATGATCGGCATTCTCGGAGCTCTTCTGCTACGTGGGGTGCTAATCCTGGTTGGCGCCTGGATGATTGCGCAGTTCCACTGGATTCTTTACGTCTTCGGCGCGTTTCTGGTTTTTACCGGCATCAAGATGTGGTGGGCTGCCGGGCAAGAGCCTGATCTTGAAGAGAATCCGGCCTTGAAGTGGGTGAAGCGTCGCATCCGCATCTCGCCCAACTACGATGGCGAAAAGTTCTTCACCCGCATGGAAGGGCAGAGGGTGGCCACGCCACTTTTGGTCGTCGTTGCGCTGATCGGCATCGTCGATGTGATTTTCGCAGTCGATTCCATCCCGGCCATTTTCGCCATCACGCTCGATCCGTTCATCGTGCTCACTTCGAACGTGTTTGCCATCCTCGGCTTGCGTGCCATGTACTTCCTGCTGGCAAGCGTGCATGAGCGTTTCCACTTGCTGCCATACGGCCTGGCGATCGTTCTGGTGCTCATCGGCACCAAAATGCTGTTGATTGATCTCTACAAGATTCCGGTCGTGTGGTCGTTGAGTGCCACGGTGCTGATCCTTGGCGTGACCATGATCCTGTCCGTACTGATTGCGCCCGCAAGCGATGCACGACCGCGAGGCGCTTATCCGTTCAGCGTCAAGAAGCGAAAGAATCCAAAGGAAGAACAGCGCTAAGTCGGCGCCGCACGAAGCCCCGGATACCAACCGGAGCTTCGCGGATCTGAGCGCCAGAAAAGCAGGGTTTAACTATCTAGAAACGCCATAATTTGTATTATGTTAAGTACAAAATATGAGTACGAACAATCCCATCCATTCCTGTTTGCCCTGCACTTCGGATATCACGAGCTTCGAGCTTGCCCTGAACTTGCAGCACAACGTCGATCAAACCGACTGTGCGTGGCGTCTCCGTGCGCGGGCCCCATCGCATCAATACCCAGGCGGGAAGTTCTGGCATCGGAGCTCGTAGAATTGCTTTCTGGCGGCCCTGCGTTCGTCGGTCAAGCGCTGCGTTGACCGAACCCTTGCCTGGCGATCGATTTCGCCGATGCGGCGCCGCAAGTGATTGCACCGCGCAGGCTCCGACGGCGCGACGGCATTCCCCCGAAGCAGTCGAAGACTTTGCCCCTGCTCGACTTGAAGCGGCTCGCTCGACGGGTAACTCCCGCCTTGAATGACCGAGAGATTGTCCTTGAGCGTTCGCTGCTGCGATGGATCCGCGCAAGGTGTTGGCTGATAGGCCGTGCCCTGAGGTGTATCGCAGCGATACACCTGTGCCAGTGCGGGTGAAGTCGCTGCGAAAAGCAGCGCCAGCAAGAAAGTACGATTCATGCGTTACCCTTTTTTGCATGCATGGTAACGCGATTGGCATGAGCTATGCCGGTACAGTTTTGCTGTGGCGTCTTAAGCGGAGAGTTCGCTGGCGCGCTCGAGGGCTTCGTCTATGCGGTCGACGGCAATGACTTCGATGCCTTTGATCTTCTGCTTGGGCGCGTTGGCTTTGGGCACGATGGCCGTCGTGAAACCAAGCTTGGCCGCTTCGCGAAGACGCTCTTGGCCACGTGGTGCAGGGCGGATCTCACCCGCCAGACCAACTTCACCAAATACTGCAAGTTCACGCGGTAAGGCTTTTGTTTTCATGGAAGAAACAATCGACAGCAACACGGCAAGATCGGCTGCCGGCTCCGCGATCTTGACGCCCCCAACAGCGTTCACGAAGACGTCCTGATCGAAGCACACCACGCCGGCGTGGCGATGCAGAACGGCCAGCAGCATGGCCAGCCTGTTCTGCTCAAGACCGACCGTAAGACGGCGCGGATTCGGGTTGTGCGCCCCATCCACCAGAGCCTGGATCTCCACCAGCAAAGGGCGAGTGCCCTCTTGCGTGACCAGCACGCAGCTGCCGGGCACTTGTCGTTCGTGCTGCGACAGAAAGATCGCCGAAGGATTGGTCACCTCACGCAGGCCGCGATCGGTCATGGCGAATACGCCCAGCTCGTTCACGGCCCCGAAGCGGTTCTTGATAGCTCGCACGAGACGGAAGCTCGAATGTGTGTCACCTTCGAAGTACAGCACCGTGTCGACGATGTGTTCGAGCACACGCGGGCCGGCCAGAGCCCCGTCTTTGGTGACGTGGCCCACGATGATCAGGCTGACACCAGAGGTTTTGGCGAAGCGCGTCAGCTGCGCTGCGCATTCACGAACCTGCGCTACGGATCCCGGCGCCGATTGCAGCGCCTCCGAATAAAGCGTCTGGATGGAGTCGATGACTGCAATGCGCGGCTTTTCGGCCGCAAGCGTAGCAAGAATGCGTTCGAGCTTGATTTCCGGCAACAGCCGCACATCGTCCGCTTCGAGCTGCAGGCGTTTCGCGCGCAGAGCCACCTGTTCGCCAGACTCCTCGCCACTCACATAGATGGTGGGATGAGCGGCTGCGATTTCGCTGAGCGCTTGCAACAACAATGTGGATTTGCCGATGCCTGGGTCGCCGCCGATCAATACGACGCCGCCGGCTACCAGTCCACCGCCCAGAACGCGGTCGAATTCGGCGATTCCGCTGGAGATGCGCGGCTCTTCACGCGCCTCGAGTGAGGACAACGGCCGTAGCTCGCCCACCGCGCCTGCAAGTGCTGCAAACCGGCCGGAAGCGGCTGTCCCGCCCTGCTCTGCCACGGTTTCGGAAAGCGTGTTCCATGCCTTGCATTGCGGACATTGGCCTTGCCATTGAGGCGCTTGACCACCGCATTCGCTGCATACGAACACGGTGCGAGAACGTGCCATCAGGCTTTCTCTCGGGCGATTTCGGCAGCTCGGCGTTCGAGCGAAGCAACGGCGTGATCGGCAAAAGTGCGGATCAGGCGGGAGCAGAACTTGTCGCGAGGCATGATGACTTCAAGCGAGTTGTGAAGCTGAGGCTCAAGACGCACAGCCGCAAGCGTGCCCTCTTTCAACTCACGCTGGATGGCCGCGTTGGACGCGAATGCGTAGCCAAGGCCGCGAACTACAAGTTGTTTGACGCTGGCCAGGCTTCCCAGCTCAGCGCAAATCTCGAGCTTCGAGACATCCACCCCACCGTCTTCGAAAAACTTCTCGGTCAACTCGCGTACCGAGTTACCGATATCGCGGTTGATCAAGGGGTAATCAGCTAGGTCCTCAGCTCGTGCCACTTTGAGCTTGGCAATCGGATGGTCCGGTCTGCACAGCACCATGATTTCGTCACGGGCAGCGGTAAGTCTCTGAATATTCGGATCATCGGCTGCAATCTCGACGAAACCGAGGTCGAGTTCGCGTGCCGCCACACGCTCTTCCGTGAGCAACGAGTTGCCCACGACAACACGCGGGATGACGCGTGGGTAGAGTTGCTTGAATTCATCGATGATTGCCGGCAGCCAGTAACCAGCAATGGTCATGCTGGTGCCGATATTGAGTGGACCGGAGAGTTCGTCAGTGAGCTCAGCGACGCGCAGCTCCATCTCTTCACTCAGATCGAGGATGCGTTCGGCAAAGGACTGGACGATCTCCCCCGCCGGAGTGAGCGTGACCTTGCCGTGGCCGCGCTCCAGCAAGCGCGAATTGAAGTGCTCTTCAAGCTGCTTGATCTGGAAGGTAACCGCGGGCTGGGTCATGAAAAGGTGCTCAGCGGCCCTGGTGAAGGAACCGTGCTTCGCAACTGCCGCAAATACTTGTAGTCTCCGATCCGCCACGATCCACCCATAAAGTTCGCTTATGGGTCATATTAATAACAATTCAGCTTTGGGGCAAGTCAAGCCTGGCGCACGATTGCAACCCAAAACCTACTCGTTATCGGTACTTTCACTCAGTTTGCCGCGGATGGCGCAAAGGTCTTCCCACGTTTTGGCTTTGTCGAACTGATTGCGCAGCAAATATGCTGGATGGTAGGTCACCACCACCGGAAAATCGCCGTGGCGGAACAATCTGCCTCGTGCAGCACTGATGCGCACTTCCTCGTTGCCCAGCAAGACTTGAGCTGCGGGCCTACCCAAGGCGACAAGGAGCTCAGGGCGAACGAGCTCGATTTGCCGCTCGAGATAAGGACGGCAAGCCGCCATTTCGACGGCTTCCGGGGTGCGGTTGCGCGGCGGGCGGCATTTCACTGTATTCGCAATATAGACGCCGGATTCGCGTGACAAGCCGATCGAGCCGAGCATAGCGTCGAGCAACTTCCCTGCCGCGCCGACAAATGGCAGCCCCTGCTTGTCCTCTTCTGCCCCCGGCCCCTCCCCCACGAGCATCACGCGGGCCGAGCGATCACCCATGCCCGGCACCGCACGCTGACGCCCGGCGCACAACCCGCATGCACGGCATTCCGAAATATCGGATTCGAGTGCATCCCAGTCCAGTCTGGCAATGCGGGTGTTGCGAGCAGCATGGTCTTCAGACGGCTTTTCTGCAGGCACGTCCGCAGAAGGGGGAGATGGCTGCTTCGAAATGAGCGGCGCGCGCGCAGGCGCTAAGCTCATTGGTGCGGGTGACGGGATGGGCGCCTCTTCGTACTCGACGACCTCGCGGCTGCGCAAGCGCCAGAGGGGCCCCAGACCCATTTCACGCAGTACCGAATCACGCCAGAGGCTCACAGGGCTGCCCTCATCAAAATGGCATCCTCGCGCCCTCCATCGGCAGCCGGGTAATACCGGTTGCGTCTGCCTACCGGTTCACATCCGCTCGAAAGGTACAGGGCGCGCGCCGCGAGATTGGATGGACGGACTTCCAGGAAGAGTTGAACAGCGCCATGCTGGCGAGCCACCGCAAACAACTCCTTGAGCATGGTGCGACCGAGGCCTTGGCCTTGCCGGCTTCGTACGACGCTCAAGTTCAATAGGTGAGCTTCGTCCAGAACGAGCATCATGACAGCGTAGGCGACTCGCTCACCGTTTTGCCTCAGCACATGGGCGAGATAGCCTGCCCCCAACGAATCGGAAAAATTACCGCGCGTCCACGGAAATGCATGCAACTCGACCTCGTTTTCAACGACCCAGTCGAGATCTCTTTCGGTCATTGCATGCAGAGTCGGATCCGGGGTCATGCCCTGCCCCCGCGTGCCAAGCGTTCGGCGGTGGTGAGCGCGACTTTGTCGCGCACATACAGCGGCGAGGCAAGCTCAGGCGCGATGGCTTTGCCGGCAGCGTAATCTCCAGCCGCGAGGTGTGCAATTTCATGGGCGCGGGGAACCAGAGACGGGTTGCGCGAGAGCGCCTGCGCGGAACCTTCCGCGAACAAATCGGGGTAGGCGTTCAAGGCTGAACCAACGACATGCCAAACGCCCTCGGCAGCGAACTGAGCGGGCGGAAGGCAGCGAGGAGGCATCACTTCGTGTACTCGGTCGGCGAACGCTTCAAAGCCGGCGGCGTAGATTTCGCCCATGCGGGCATCGGTCAGAGTGAGCACGCGACCGCCTCCGCTCTGCATGGCCAGCGCGGCCAGACTGCTCACCGGCAGCACGCCGATGCCAGCGCCCATCGCCATTCCTTGTGCGACACCGCAAGCCAGACGCAGGCCGGTAAAAGCCCCTGGACCGCTACCGAAGGCAATTGCATCGAGACCGTGCGGGGTCAATCCAGCGTCACTCAGCAGAGACTGAATGCAGGGAAGGAGATTTTCGGAATGGTTCGAATGGCCGTTCAACTCGCGGCTGACCACATGACCATGGATCAGCAAGGCGATGGAGGCCTGTTCGCAGGAGGTTTCGACAGCTAGAAGCTTCATGGCGGTGGATTCTACCGCCACATGCCACTTGCCCGAACAGCTGCGCTTAATTCGGCGCGTCGCCCTCGTCGCTCATGTCACGCGTTGTGTTGCGCAGGTCTTGCATCAAAGCACGGCGTTCTTCGCTCGAGCGAAACGAGCGCTGCTCCGAACCGGACAGCTGCGCACCAGAGCCCAGGGTACGCTTCAGACTAGAGCGCTCGTCGGACATCGCGCGATGTTCGAAACCGGTCGACTCCGTAGCTCTGATGCTTTGCGATGAGCCGGTTTGCGAAACGGCGGGAAAAGTACCGCCAGCATTTACCCCTACGTACAACGCGAATCCAAAAATTCCCGTGCAAATTCGTAGGGAATGAGCAAGCCGAAACCGCGACTTACGGGGTTGGCTGACTTTCTGCATGATCAGGTTTACTCTCATGGTGCACAACGTCGGGGTGAAACATACCGCGAATGGACGTCTTGTGCAGCACTTCAACCACGTCGTCGGAGTGGGCATTGTAAGCACCTATTGCGCCTTCCTCGACGGCTTACGAAGCGTTACGGCTGGCAATTGCCGCGAAACGCTTGAATGCCGCTACCATTGCGGCACCTTATTACCGACTGGATCGGACAATGAACGGAAAAACCCGCTATAAGGTCCTTATCGTCGACGACGATGCTCGCCTGCGCGAACTGCTGTCCCGCTACCTGATGGAGCAAGGATTCTCCGTCAAGGGTGTCGGTGACGCGCCGAGCATGGATCGTGCGTTGCACCGTGAGCACTACGACCTGATCGTGCTCGATCTCATGCTGCCGGGCGAAGATGGGCTCACCATCTGCCGGCGTCTGCGTGCTGCTGAAAATACCGTACCCATCGTCATGCTCACCGCAAAAGGCGATGAAGTGGATCGCATCATCGGGCTGGAAATGGGCGCCGATGACTATCTGCCGAAGCCTTTCAACCCGCGCGAGCTGGTTGCTCGCGTGCATGCCGTGTTGCGCCGGCAGCCCACGACCTTGCCTGGTGCGCCCACTCTCGAAGACGAAGTGGTGCGTTTTGGCAACATCGTGGTCAATCTCGGTACTCGCTCACTCACCCGCGATGATGAGGACGTTGCTCTGACCACGGGTGAATTCTCGTTGCTGAAGGTGTTGCTGCAGCACCCGCGCCAGCCCCTCTCACGCGACAAGCTGATGGAGCTGGCTCGCGGCCGCGAGTACGGCGTGTTCGACCGCGCCATCGATGTGCAGATCAGCCGCCTGCGCAAACTCGTTGAAGAAGACCCTTCCAAACCGCGTTATCTGCAAACGGTATGGGGTTTCGGATACGTATTTGTGCCTGATGACACCCGTTCCGGTGAAGCCGAAGAAGCCTGAAGCCGCCTCTTCGGCGGTTTCTGTCGGCACTCCGCCGCAGCACATGAAAGGCAGCCGTTGGCTGCCTCGTTCATTGCTGTGGCAGACGTTTTTGCTGATCACGTTGATCCTCATCCTGTCATTGGCAGTGTGGTCGGCGATATTCCGCCATTTTCACGAGCCTTCGCGCGCGCGCGATCTCGCGCAGATGGGCGCCAGCGTGGTCAACCTGACACGCACAGCCCTGATCAATGCCGAGGTATCGCGGCGCACCGATCTGTTGATCGACCTCGCCGCGCTTGAGGGTATCCGCATCTACCCCGCCGAGAGCGGCGATGAGGTCGCGCCGCTGCCTGATACGCGCCCCATGCGTCTGCTGACGGAGGAGATAAAACGTCAGCTCGGCGAGCACACTCAGTTGGCATCGCGCTGGAAGACTCTGGACGGGTTCTGGATAAGCTTTCGTCTGGATTCCGAGGACACCGAGTATTTCTGGGTGCGCCTGCCTGAAGAGCGCCTCACCGGCTCCGAAAGTCAGGATTGGCTGGCCTGGGTCATCGCGGCTTTTTCGGTTGCACTGCTTGGCGCATTCCTGATCGTGACGCGCATTTCGACGCCACTGCGCAGTCTGGCTCGTGCGGCGCAACTGGTCGGCAGCGGCCGGCAACCACCGAGACTCCCCGAAGACGGCCCCCTTGAACTGGCCATCGTCACGCACGCCTTCAACCAGATGGCTGGGGACTTGACCCGCAACGAGGCCGAGCGCGCGTTGATTCTTGCCGGCGTTTCGCACGATCTGCGTACGCCGCTCGCCCGTCTTCGGCTCGGTATCGAAATGACCGGCGCCTCGGAAGAGGACACGATGCCGATGATTTCGGATATCGAAGAGATGGACCGCATCATCGGGCAGTTCCTCGACTTCGGTCGTGGTGAGCCCACGACGCCGCTGGAGCCCCTGGATCTGGTTGCCATGGTCGAAAGCATCATCGAGCCGCATCGCTTGCGCGGAGTCGAAGTGCATCTTGATGCTCCGGCGTCGCTTCAGGCCACTGCTCGCACGCTGCCTTTGCGCCGCGCGGTTTCCAATCTGATCGACAATGCCCTGCGCTATGCCGAACACAGCCCGATTCACGTGCGTGTCGGCCGCGAGGGCAAGCAGGCCTTCATCGAGGTGGCGGATCGCGGCCCGGGCATCCCGCCCTCCGAAGTGGAACGCCTGCGCAGGCCCTTCACGCGTCTGGATGCCGCGCGCTCGGACGCCAAGGGCGCGGGTTTGGGGTTGGCCATCATCGACCGGGTCATGCGCAGCCACAACGGGCGGCTTGATCTGCTGCCGCGTGACGGAGGTGGATTGCGCGCGGTGCTGTCGCTACCGCTCAGAGCGTCGTCGGAACGCCGCAAGCGCGATAAGATGATGTCCGATCCGCCGACCCAAACGGCTTGATTTGAACGACACCATCTCCCCCGGAGCCCTGTTTGACGACGCCTTACCAACTCATCGGCGGAGAGCCTGCCGTGCGCGCGCTGACTTCGCGCTTTTATCAGTACATGGACACCTTGCCGGAAGCGCAGACGATTCGTGCCATGCACCCGGTCGACCTCGCCGATTCCACCGAGAAACTCTACATGTTCCTGTCGGGCTGGCTCGGCGGTCCGAACCTTTACATCGAGCGCTTTGGCCACCCCTTCCTGCGGGCACGCCACATGCCGTTCAGCATCGCTTCACCCGATGCCGAAGCCTGGATGGCGTGCATGCACCGCGCGCTGGCTGACACCGTCGCCGACGAGGCGCTCAGAGCCCAGTTGGCGAAGGCCTTTACCGGCATCGCGGAGCACATGCGAAACCGCCCCGACACGCCGACGCAACAAAGCTGATCAGGTACAATCGAACGCTTTTCGGCGTCTCCGAACGCCCGCTCACAGGACACACAATGCTCTACGTTCTCATCGGTGAAGACGCCCCCGATTCGCTTGCCGCGCGCATGGCAGCGCGTCCGGCACACCTTGCCCGCCTTGAAGCCCTGCGCGATGCCGGCCGCCTGTTCGTCGCCGGGCCGATGCCCGCCATTGATTCGCCCGACCCCGGCCCTGCCGGATTCACAGGCAGCCTGGTGATCGCCGAATTCGGCTCGCTGCAGGAGGCTGAAGCCTGGTTGGCGGACGACCCGTACGTCGCGGCCGGCGTGTTCGTTCGTACCTCTGCTCGTCCGTACAAAAAGGTTCTGCCTTGAGCCGTGTTGAACAGATTCGCGAGCGTCTTGCAGCGCTCGCGCCGCTCTCACTCGAAATCGAAGACGAAAGCCATCTGCATGCGGGTCATGCCGGGGCTCGCAGCGGTGGTGGGCATTACCGCGTGCGCCTGATTTCGGATTGTTTTCGTGGCCATGGCACACTGGCACGCCATCGCATGATCTACGATGCATTGGGCGACATGATGCAAGGCCCCATTCACGCTCTTGCCATCAAGGCTCTCACGGCCGATGAGGCCGATCATTCACCCACCCGCTGAAGGAAAGCAGATGAAACTCACCCCCCACCGCCTTGCCGTGGCCCTTGCGACCGCCCTTCTCTGCCAGGCCGCGATTGCAGCCAGCCCGGTGGCGACGGTGAATGGCAAGACGATTCCCGCCTCGCGCATGGACGTCATCATGAACGAGCAGAAGGCACAAGGCGTTCCCGACACGCCCGAACTGCGTGATGCCATCCGCGAAGAGCTGATCCGCCGTGAAGTGCTGGGTCAGGCGGCCGAGTCGAGCGGCGTCGAGAAAAAAGGTGATATCCAGACCCAACTCAGCCTGGCTCGTCAGGCCATTCTGATTCGCGCCTATCTGCAGGATTACCTCGCCAAGAATCCGGTGACGGACGCTCAGATTCGCGCCGAGTACGAGAAGGTCAAGCCGCAGATGAGTGGCACCGAGTATAAGCCGCGTCACATCCTGGTTGAAACCGAAGCGGAAGCGCAGAAGATCATCGACAGCCTGCGCACGGGCGAAGATTTCGCCAAGCTGGCCAAGGCCTCGAAAGACCCCGGCTCGCGCGACAAGGGCGGCGAACTGGGTTGGAGCACGGCGGATCAGTACGTGCAGCCGTTCGGCGAGGCGCTGTCTGCGCTCAAGAAAGGCGAGTACAGCAAGAGCCCGGTGAAGAGCGACTTCGGCTTCCACGTGATCAAGCTCGACGACCTGCGTGATGTCGAACCGCCGTCACTCGATGAGTTGAAGCCGCAGATTCGCGAGTTCCTGGAGCAGAAACGTGTCGATGACCACATGCAGGAGCTGCGTGCCAAGGCCTCGATCAAGTAAGCAACACGGCTCTACAGCACTTACAGACGGCGCTCTGGTGGAGCGCCGTTTTCGTTTCAGCGTCTCAGATAGCGCACATCATCGAATGTAGCGACCCACTCCGGGCGGTACACCACCATCATCGTGGTCACGGCCCCGCTGATCCAGGCCTCGGAAAACGCCAGCAGCAGAAAGTACGGCAAATACTCGCTGGAGAGCTGCGCCCATGAGTACGCGCCGGCGGCGAACAACAAGGTGGTGGCGAACAGGCCGGTGGCCAGCATCACCAACGCCGACCCCGCAAACGCCATGGCGAAGACGTACACGAAAAAATGGCTCGGCAGCCAGCGCTCCACCATGCGGCGTGCGGCTTGCGCAAACAGCACCGGCATCACACCCATCACCACGAAATTGAGCGGCCACGCTGCCCACTCGACCGCGCCATTGAGCGTGATGCCGGTCAATACCAGGGCAAGCGCGAACATTGCCAGACTCGGCCCGAACATCAGGCACGCGGCCATTGCACCGAGCAGGTGCAGGTTCAACCCCGGCAGCACGCCTGCACGCAGGCTCCACAGCAGCGTCATGATGACCGCGAAGCCAAGCAAGGCATTCAAGCGCGGGCCGGAGTGCATCAGCGCACCCCAATCCACCCGCTGCCACGCGGCAAAAAGCGCGACCAGGCTGACGATGACGGCCAGCACGTGCCACGGCATGGAAAACAGATCGAACGGAAGATTCATGCAAACGACTCAGTGTTTCAGGGCCGCCACCAACTCGGGAACGGCATCGAACAGGTCTGCCACCAATCCGTAATCCGCGACCTGGAAGATGGCCGCATCCGGATCCTTGTTGATGGCTACGATCACCTTGGACTCCTTCATGCCGGCAAGGTGCTGAATGGCCCCGGAAATAGCGACTGCGATGTACAGGTCCGGCGCCACGACCTTGCCGGTCTGCCCGACCTGCCAATCGTTCGGGGCGAAGCCGGCATCGACCGCCGCGCGCGAGGCGCCAAGCGCAGCGCCCAAGGCATCGGCTAGCGGCGTCAGCACTTCGGCGAAGTGCTCGGCACTGCCCAAGCCGCGGCCGCCTGACACGACCACTTTCGACGCCCCCAGCTCCGGCCGGTCCGACGTGGCCAGCGTGCGCGAGACGAAGCTGGAGAGCGCCAGGTCCGGCCCGCACTCCAGCGATTGCACGGGGGCGGGTGTGGCCGCCTGCCCCACCCCCGGAAACGCCGTCGCACGGATGGACAACACCTTGACGGCATCCGTGCATTGCACGGTTTCGAGAGCGTTGCCGGCGTATACCGGGTGCACGAAGGTGTCGGCCGCCTCAATGGCGCAGACGTCGCTCACCTGCGCCACGTCGAGCAGTGCCGCCACACGCGGCAGCAGGTTCTTTCCGAATGTCGAAGCCGGAGCCAGGATGTGGCTGTAGGCAGAGGCATGCGCAACGACCAGCGCGGCAAGGTTTTCGGCTAAAGGGTGCTCGTAATGCGGCGCATCGACCTGCAAGACGCGCGCCACGCCTTGCAGCGCTGCCGCCTCGTTGGCCGCAGTCTGGCACGCCGAGCCGGCGACGAGCACGTCCACGCTGACATCAATGCTCAATGCGGCGGCGATGGTGGCGGCGGTGGCCGGACGCAGTGCGGCATTGTCGTGTTCTGCAATGACCAGAATACTCATGCGATCACCTTTGCTTCGCTGCGTAGCCGCGCCACCAGCGTAGCCACATCGGGCACTCGCTCTCCCATGCGGCGTTTCGGCGGCTCGCTGACGCGCAGTGTTTTCAAGCGTGGCGATACATCCACGCCCAGCGCTTCAGGGCTGAAGCTATCGATCGGCTTTTTGCGGGCTTTCATGATATTGGGCAGTGTCGCGAAGCGCGGTTCGTTCAGGCGCAGATCGGTGCTGACGACTGCAGGCAGCGACACCGACAGCGTCTCCAGCCCGCCATCCACCTCACGCGTGACTTCCGCGCGACCCTCGCTCAACACCAGGCGGGATGCAAACGTGGCCTGTGGCCACCCCATCAGCGCAGCGAGCATCTGGCCGGTCTGGTTGGCATCGTCGTCGATGGCTTGCTTGCCGCAAATCACCAGCCCCGGCACCTCTCGGCGCGAGAGTTCGGCCAGCAGCTTGGCCACGGCCAAGGGTTGCAGTGCCTGAGTTGTCTCGACCAGCACCGCGCGATCAGCGCCCAGCGCGAGCGCGGTACGCAGGGTTTCCTGGCAGGCCTGCGGGCCGCAGCTCACCGCCACGACTTCGCTGGCGATTCCGGCCTCACGCAGGCGCACGGCCTCCTCCACGGCGATTTCATCAAAGGGGTTCATGGACATCTTGACGCCATCAAGATCAACGCCCGAGCCGTCGCCGCGCACACGCACCTTGACGTTGTAATCAATCACTCGTTTGACTGCGACCAGAATTTTCATGTGTCTGCCTCCTGTCGTTGGGGCGATTATCCCGGACGGCGCAAGCTCACGTCAGCGCGGGAAACACGCTACGTGCATTGCGTGCCGTCTGGCGAGCCAGGGAGGCGACGTCGGTTGCACGCAGGTCGGCAATGACGCCGGCGATTTGCGCCAGATTGGCTGGCTCGTTGGGGACGCCCTGCGCCCACGCCGGGCGAATGTCTGGAGAATCGGTTTCGAGCACCAGCGCGTCCTCAGGCAGTTCCGCCGCCAGTGCTCGAATGCGTGTCGAGCCGGAGAACGTGGCCGAACCGCCAAAGCCGAGTTTGAAACCCATTGCCAGAAAGATGTCGGCCTGTTGGCGGCTGCCGTTGAATGCATGGGCAATGCCCCCGGGCACCTCGATACGGCGCAACTCCTTGAGCACGGCGTCTACGGCACGGCGCACATGAAGGATCACCGGCAGATTGAAGCGACGCGCAAGCTTGAGTTGCTCGACGAAGTACTCGCGCTGCAATTCGGGAGGCACATCGCTGACGTAGTGATCCAGGCCGATCTCACCCACGGCGATGGCGCCGCCTGTGCCGAGACGGTGCTCGAGCAGCTCCAGATCCGATGCGTGCGCACCATTCACGTACAGCGGGTGGATCCCCAGCGCGTGACGAACATCCGGGTGGCGCGCCGACAGCGTCGCGACGCTTTCGAAGTTGCCCGCTTCGACGGCCGGCACGATGAACCCCGAAACACCCGCCGCGCGTGCGCGGTCGAGCACGGCGGAAACTCCATCACCGAACTCGGACGCATCAAGATGGCAGTGCGTATCGATGAGTCCGTCGAATGGCATCGTCACCCCTCGCGGGATACAAACCCGCGGATACGCCGGCGCGCTTCGTCGTCGGCAAGGTTGTCGGCCATCACTTCGGCGGCCAGTTGATGCGCCGCATCGATGCCCATTTCCAACTGACGCACGAAGAACTGCTTGCCGGCACGCACCGCTGCGGGCGGATGGGCGCAGATCTGCTGCGCCAGTCGTGCGACTTCCGCGTCGAGCTCGGCCGGTGCGACGACGCCATTCACCAAACCGAGCCGCATGGCCTCATGGGCATCAATGAAGTCTCCGCCGAAGAGCATGCCGAACGCTGCCTTGCGCCCCAGATTGCGCGACAACCCGACCGCTGGAGCGGCGCCAAACAGCCCCAGGCCGATGCTTGAAGTGGCAAACCGTGCCGCGGACGAGGCTACCGCCAGATCGCACATCGACACCAACTGACAACCGCCGGCCGTGGCCAGCCCTTGCACGCGCGCGATGACGGGCTGAGGGATCTTCTGCAGGCGGCGCGCACAGCGATTGAACAGGCGGAACGCGGTGCGATGGGCTTCGGTATCCCCCGCGCCCAGCTCGGCCAGATCGAAGCCTGCACAAAACGCTTCGCCGGCCGATTCGAGAATCACGACACGTACCGAGTCGGACTGTGCAACTTCATCCAGGGCTGCGATCAGCGTCTTCAGCATCGCCGAATCCAGCGCATTGAGCGCATCGGCACGGTCGATGATCACCCGCGCGAGCGGCCCGGAAACGTCGAGGTGGATGAATGCGGCGTTATTCATGAGCTTCAAGCCGACTTGCCGCGGCGGCGCGAGGCCGGGTCATTGCGTGATCTCACCGCGAGCCCGCGCCCTACCGAAAGCCATTGACGCTGTTCTTCTTCCAGCGCAGCCAGCGTGAGTGGTCGATTGGCCAGCCAATCGCCGGCAACGTTTATGGCAAACCCTCGAGCGGTGCGTTCAAGGCCGATGGGCGGCACCTCGCGGCTGTCGCGCGAACGATGCACGATGCACGCGATGCGCAGGCACACCACCAGCAACCAGTCCGGGTCGTCATCGTCCATGGCGGCAATGCGCGCGAGCTTGCCACGCTGGGCCAGCACGATGCGCGCCAGTCGCGCCTGATCCATGCGCGAGAAACCCGGCATGTCGGCGTTGCCCAGAATGTAGGCGCTGTGCTTGTGATAACTCGAATGCGCCACCGAAATTCCGATCTCGTGCAGTTGTGACGCCCACGCCAGAAAGCGCCGATCGGGGTGGTCAGCATCGGCGGCATCGGGCAGTACGCCTTCGAGCAGCTGACAGGCTGTTTCGGTCACGGCTTCGGCCTGCGCGCGGTCGATCTGATAGCGGCCGATGAAGGCTTCAACTGTGGCATCCCTCAGGTCGTGGTGGTGGTACCGCCCCAGCAAGTCGTACAGCACGCCCTGCCGTAGCGCGCCTTCGGAGAAGACCATGTGTTCGATGCCGAACTCGTGAAACACCGCCGACATGATCGAGAAGCCGCCGAGAATCACCGGCAGGCGATCGTCTTTCAGGCCGGCCAGATCCACGCGATCGAGGCGGCCGGCCTTCAGCAGTGCCGCTCTCAGTTTGTCCAGACCGGCTGCGGTGATGCCGCCGTCCGACCAACCGTTCTGTTCGAGCACGTCGGCCAGTGCCTTGGCCGAGCCACTTGAGCCCACCGCCACCTCCCAGCCGGTATCGCGATAAGCACGGGCAATGGCTTGTAGCTCGCGCCGCGCGGCAAACTCGGCGTCGCGCAGCGTGTTCTTGTCGATCAGGCCGTCGGGGAAGTAATTGAGGCTGTAGCTCACGCAGCCCATGTAGAGCGATTCGAGCAACAGCGGCTCGAAGCTTTTGCCGATGATGAACTCGGTCGAACCACCGCCGATATCCACCACCAACTGCTGACGATGCGGGTCGGGCAGAGTGTGCGCCACCCCCACGTAAATCAGACGTGCTTCCTCGCGCCCGGAAATGACCTCGATCGGCACGCCCAGCACACGCTCGGCCTGATTCAGGAAGCTGCGGGCGTTCTTGGCCACGCGTAGCGTGTTGGTGGCCACGGCACGCACCGAACCGGGCGGGAAGCCCCTCAAGCGCTCGTTGAAACGACTCAACGCGGCCAATGCGCGTTCGAGCGCAGCATCGTCCAGCGTGCGATCGGCCGTCAGGCCGGCCGCAAGACGCACGGGCTCTTTGAGGCCATCAAGCGGATAGATCTGGTCGTTGACGATCTTCCCGACCTGAAGCCGGAAGCTGTTGGAACCCAAGTCGATCGCGGCGATCAGTTCATGCATGATGATGGGATGGACGCGGTTGGCGTGCAGTGCAAGTGGGGCGGATTCTACCTTGCCGGCCCCTTCCGCGTCTGCCTTGCGCCCCGCAAAAGCACGACTGGGGTAAGCTGTGCAACGGCCTTCGCTACTTGTCATCAAAACGTAATGCGGCCACTTCAGCATAGGTCGCCCGCGCGATTTGGCGCCCTCCGGAACGACGATGAAACTGCCACAACGACAACAGAACAACTACCCGATCGAGCACTTCATCAACCGCGAGATCTCGCTGCTGCGGTTTCAGCGACGCGTACTGTCGCAGGCGGCCGATCGCAACGTGCCGCTGCTCGAACGTCTGCGTTTTCTGTGCATCGTTTCGAGCAACCTCGACGAATTTTTCGAGATCCGCGTTTCCGGCATCAAGGAGCAGATCAGGCTTGGCATCCGCACACCGGGCAGCGATGGCCTTACGCCCAGTGAACTGCTCGACAAGGTCAGTCACGAGGTACATGCGCTGATCGCCCAGCAATACGAGCTTCTCAACGACGACATCCTGCCGGCGCTTGAAGCCGAGGGCGTGGTGTTCCTGCGCCGCGGCGAATGGACCGACGAGCAAGGCCGGTGGATCGAAGAGTATTTCGACCGCGAAGTTAGCCCGGTGCTGACGCCCATCGGGCTAGACCAGGCTCACCCCTTCCCGCGCGTGCTCAACAAGAGCCTGAACTTTGCCATCGAGCTTGAAGGGCGTGACGCATTCGGGCGCGATTCGGATTCGGCCATCGTGCAGGCGCCGCGCGCCCTGCCCCGCGTGATCCGCCTGCCGCGCGAGATCTGCCAGCACGAATACACCTTCGTGTTCCTGTCTTCGGTCATGCACGCGCACGTCGACAAGCTGTTTACCGGCATGCGCGTGCTCGGCTGCTACCAGTTCCGCCTCACGCGCAACTCCGATCTTTTCGTGGATGAAGAAGAGGTCGAAAGCCTGATGGCTTCGCTCAAGGGTGAGCTGCAGCAGCGCCATTTCGGCGACGCGGTGCGCCTTGAGATCGCCGACACCTGCTCGGAAGACATGGAAAACTTCCTGCTGCAGCAATTCCGCCTGCAGCGCGCTGACGTGTATCGCACGCCCGGCATCGTCAACCTCGTGCGCCTGATGCAGGTGCCGGACTGGGTCAACCGGCCCGATCTGAGCTATCCGCCGTTCACGCCCGGCGCGCCGCGGGGCTTCGACACCAAGCGCGACATTTTCGCCACCATCCGCAAGCAGGACATTCTGCTGCACCACCCCTTCCAGAGCTTCGAGCCGGTGGTGCAGATTCTGCGTGAGGCCGTCGACGACCCGCAGGTGCTGGCCATCAAGATGACGGTGTATCGCACCGGCGCCGAATCCGTGCTCATGGAATTGCTCGCGCGTGCTTCGCAGAAGGGCAAGGAAGTCACCGTGGTGATGGAACTGATGGCGCGCTTCGACGAAGAGGCCAACATCATGCTGGCCAACCGTCTCGAGCAGGTCGGCGCGCACGTGGTGTATGGCGTGGTCGGCTACAAGACCCACGCCAAGATGCTGATGGTGGTACGCCGCGAAGCCGGCCGGCTGGTGCGCTACGTGCACCTTGGTACCGGCAACTATCACCCGCGCACGACACGTTTCTACACCGACTTCGGGCTGCTCACCTGCAACGAGGAAATCGGTGCCGACGTGGCCGAGGTCTTCAAGCAATTGACCGGTCTGGGCAAGGCCAGCGAGCTGAAGCACTTGTGGCAGGCGCCGTTTGCTTTACAACCGAACGTCGTAGCGGCCATCAACGCCGAAGCCGAGGCGGCGCGTGCCGGCAAGAAAAGCCGCATCATGGCCAAGATGAACGCCCTGCTTGAATCGGAAACCATCGAGGCGCTGTATGCGGCGTCACAGGCCGGCGTGCCCATTGATCTGATCATTCGTGGGCCGTGCGCGCTCAAACCCGGCGTGCCGGGGCTGTCGGAGAACATCCGCGTGCGCTCCATCGTCGGGCGTTTTCTCGAGCATCACCGCATCTTCCACTTCCATGCGGGGGGCGAGGACAAGGTGTATCTGTCGAGTGCTGACTGGATGGATCGAAACTTCTTCCGTCGCATCGAAGTGGCCTTCCCGATCCTAGATCCGAAGCTGCGCAGGCGCGTCATCCGCGAAGGGCTGCGCGCCTACATGGCGGATAACAGTCAGGCCTGGGAGATGCTGTCGGACGGTCGTTACCGCCGCCGCAGCGGGCGCGGCACACGCCGTTCGGCGCAGCAGATGCTGCTGCAGGAACTGGCGAACTGACCGACGCGGTACGCGAATCGGCCGCAGACTTTCAAAGTCTGCGGCCGATTCAGAGCGACGTTATTTACGCCGTGCGTCGATGACGCCATTGACCTCGCGCACGAGCTGAATGGCGTGCTGGATCTGCGCCACGCCACCGACCTCGAAAGTGAAGCACATGTAGGCACGCCCCTTTTTGGTCAGCGTATTTACCGCAGTGACGTTGACCTTCTCGCGTGACAGCACGTCCGAAATATCCCGCAGCAAGCCTTGGCGATCCTGCGCCTCGACCTGAACATCCACCGGGAAGAGCGATTGCGCCGGCTTGAATGCGTCATCGCCCCACTCTGCCTCGACAACCCGCTCGGGCTCGTGTTTGGCCAGATTCTGGAAGGACGGGCAATCCACGCGGTGGATCGACACCCCGCGCCCGCGCGTGATGAATCCCTGAATGGCATCCGGCGGCGCCGGCTTGCAGCAGCGGCCGAGCGAGGTCATCAGTTTGCCGACACCGACGATGAGCACCTTGCCGCTCGAATCGCCCGAGCGGCTGCGCCCGACGACGATGCCCGGCTCGCCTGCATCGTCGGCGTCGCTCGGCCCGCCGCGCAGCGCGTTGTGGATGGAGCGCACCCCGACTTCGCCACGCCCCGCGGCCACGAACAAGGCATTCGCGCCCTTGAAGCCGAGTTGCTCGGCCAGGTCGTCGATATTCGCCTGGGTCTGCCCTTCGCGCTGCAGCTCCTTGATGACGAAGCTGCGGCCGCGCGCCAGCATTTCGGACTCTTCGAGCTGGCTGAAATACTGCTTGATCTTGCTACGGGCTCGGCTGGTGGCGATGTAGCCAAGCTGCGTGTTGAGCCAGTCGCGCGACGGCCCGCCTTCCTTGGCGGCCACGATCTCGACCGTCTGCCCGCTCTTGAGTTGGGTATTGAGTGGCACGAGATGCCCGTCGACCTTGGCGCCGCGGCAGCGATGGCCCAGATCGGTGTGCAGGCGGTAGGCGAAATCCACCGGCGTTGCGCCCTGAGCCAAATCGATCACTCGGCCTTGGGGCGTCAGCAGGTAGATGGTGTCGTCCAGCGAAGCCCGGCGCGACTGTTCCACCCAGTCGGCCGAATCGGCAATCTCGTCGCGCCACGACAGCAGGCTGCGCAGCAACGCGATTTTCTCGTCGTATTCCTCTCCGCCCGCGCCCGCACCTTCCTTGTACCGCCAGTGCGCGGCCACGCCGAATTCGGCATGGCGGTGCATGTCGTGGGTACGGATCTGGACTTCCAGCGCACGCCCGTCGGCCGCCCGCACGGCAGTGTGCAGCGACTGATAGTTGTTGCCCTTGGGTTTGCTGATGTAGTCGTCGTACTCCTCGGGAATCGGCTCCCACAGCCGATTCACGATATCGAGCACCTTGTAGCAATGATTGACCTTGCGCACCAGCACGCGCACGGCGCGAATGTCGTAGACCTGCTCGAAGCTGAGCTTTTTCGAGCGCATCTTGTTGTAGATGCTGTAGATGTGTTTGGGGCGGCCATACACCTCGGCGTCGATGCCAGCAGCCGCAAGTTCGGTGCGGAGCAGTGCAATGGCCTCCTCAATGAAGGCTTCGCGCTCGGCGCGCCGCTCATCGAGTTTGCGCGCGATCTGCTTGTACGTGGCTGGCTCCAGAAAGCGGAAGGAAAGGTCTTCCAGCTCCCATTTGAGTTGCCCTACCCCTAAACGATTGGCCAGTGGCGCATAGATGTCGAGCGACTCGCGCGCAAGCTCGGCCTGCGCTTCGGATTTGCGTTCGGCGTAGTAACGCAGCGTCTGCGTACGCGAAGCCAGACGCAGCAGCACTACGCGGATGTCGGCTGCCATGGCCAACAGCATCTTGCGCAGAGATTCGGTCTGCGCGCGTGCTTCCTGGGCGTCGCCCTTGCCCTGCACGCGGGTAAGCACACGCAAGCCGTTGAGCTTGCGCAGCCCCTCGACGATGCCAGCCACGGAATCCCCGAATCGCTCGGCTGCTTTCTCGAGGCTGCCGGCACGGTACACCGGTATGGCAAAAAGAATGGCGGCGATGCGCGCTTCGGCATCCAGGCGCAAGGAGCTGACGATCAATGCCATGCCCAGGGCGTGTGTCCATACCGACTCGCCAGTGCCCAGCACTTCGTCCGAATAAATGTCGCGAGCGAAGGCCAGCGCTTCGTCGATATCGCGCCGTGCCTCAGGTTCAAGCCCCTCGACAAGCAATTCGAACGGTGGCGCCTCGGAGTCTGCAGAGACGGCATGTGTGACGGAAACCATGGGCGCGATTATCCCACAAGCGCCTGCGTACGAGCCTGCCGTGCGCGGGCAGTGCCGTGCGTGCTGCGGCGCAATGTGCGATGATTCGGCGCCCTCGAGTCACCCTGTGCCGATGCCCAAGTTCCTCACCAATCCCTATCTGCTGCTGACGCTGACCGCCGTATTCTGGTCCGGCAACATGGTGGTCGGACGCGGCATACACGAGGCCGTGCCGCCCTTCGCGCTGGCATTCTGGCGCTGGACGATTGCCTTGATGTGCGTGCTCCCTCTGGCGCTGCCGCACCTGCGCACTCAATGGCCGCTGGTGAGGAAGCATTGGAAAGTGCTGGTGGTGCTCGGCCTGCTGGGCGTGGGCGGGTTCAATACTCTGGTGTATGTCGGACTGCATTCGACCACCGCAACGAACGCATCCATCCTCAACTCTTTCATTCCGATCGCAACGATTGCGCTGGCCTTCGTGCTGCTCGGGCGCAGATTGGCGCGTATGGAAGCCGTGGGCGTGGTGGTGTCGCTGCTGGGCGTGGGGCTGATCGTGGCGCGCGGCGATCTCGACACCCTGCTCGCGCTGTCGCTTAACCGCGGGGATTTGTGGTTGCTGGCCGCAGTGCTGGTGTGGGGGCTATACACCGTGGGACTGCACTGGCGTCCGCCGATCCATCCAATGCTGCTGTTCGCCGTGTGTGCCGTTGTCGGACTCACGGCATTGGTGCCGCTGTATGCCTGGGAATTGGCCAGCGGGCAGTTCATCCAGATGTCGGCGCCGGCACTCGGCGCAATCGTGTACGTGGGCATATTCCCCGGCTTTCTTGGGCATGTTTTCTACAACGCCGGCGTGGCTGCGGTGGGGCCCAATCAAGGTTCGCTGTTCATCCACCTGATGCCGGTATTCGGCACGCTGCTGGCCGCTGCTTTTCTGGGCGAGCGCCCGTACTGGTTTCACTTCGCAGGCATGGGCCTCATCCTCGCCGGCATTTTTCTGACCACCCGCTACCGCCGTGTTTGAACACTTGCGCCGCTGGCTGGGCCACTCGGACCAGACCGCCCCCGACATTGACGAGGCGCTGTGGCAACGTGTCGAGGCGCGGCTGCCTTTTCTCGCCTATCTCGACATGCCGCAGCGCGCACGCCTGCGCAACCACGCCCGCGGCTTTCTCGGCGGCAAGCAGTTTCATGGTGCGCAAGGGCTGGAAATCACCGACGAGATGATGCTCACCATCGCGCTGCAGGCTTGCCTGCCTGTACTGCGCATCGGGCTGTCGGCCTATCGTGACTGGGTCGGCATCGTCGTGTACCCCGGCGAAATCCTCATCGCACGCCACGAGATGGACGAATACGGCGTGGTGCATGAGTTCAACGACGAAGTGCTCGGTGAAGCCTGGCAGGACGGGCCGGTACTGTTGTCGTGGGACGAAGACGGCGAACATCTGGGTCATACCAATGTGGTGATCCATGAATTCGCGCACAAGCTCGACATGCTCGACGGCGGTGCCGACGGCTTCCCGCCTCTCCCGCCCGACATGTCGCGCGAGCAATGGGCTCGCGACTTTTCGCAGGCCTACGAAACGCTCTGCCGAACGCTCGACATGGGCTTGCCGTCCACGCTCGACCCCTACGCGGCGGAACACCCCGCGGAGTTCTTTGCCGTGGCGAGCGAGGCATTCTTCGAAACGCCGTCCGCCCTGCGTAGAGCGCACCCCGCGGTGTACACGCAGCTTGGCCGGCTCTTCGGCGCAGACCCGGCGGCCGGTGAGGAGCGTCTCGGGACCCCGTCGGGCTGAGTTACAAATTTGTTTATCCGCTCCCAGAGCGGGCGGCGCTGTCATATCCCGCGATGCGGAATCGACTGCCTTTGCGCCCCGTTAACCGCCGGTCTAAGCTGAAATCGCTGTCCCTTCCAGGGCAGCACAGGAGGTCCGAAAGGAGCCTGAGCGCGGTTAGCGCACCCTGCACCGGCCGGTGGCCAAGCGTGCAGAACGACACGGGGGAGCGGGCGTACGACGCTCCCCCTGTCACGCCCGGCCCCGGCAGGCTGCTTCGGACCGACACAGCAACCCATCGGAGGACCCTCTATGGCGATCACCTGGATACTGGTAGCGAATGCCAGTTTGGCACGGCTGTATGAACATCTTGGCCCGAACAAAGGAATCAAGCTGGTCAAAGAGCTGATCCATCCCGAAAGCCGACTCAAGAACTCCGAGCTTGTCACCGACCGACCGGGCAGCATGAACGGTCACGGCGCAGCCCAACCCCAGACCGAACCTAAGGCTCACGAGGCCAAGATGTTCGCGCAGGAACTGGCGCACGAGCTCTACCATGGCCGAACCAAGAACGCCTACGGGCGGGCCATCGTCTTTGCGCCGCCGGCCTTCATGGGCCTGTTGAACGGGGTCATCGACAACCCGACCGCGCAGCTCATCACCGACCGTTTCGAGAAGGACTACACCAAGTCACCGGAGCCTCAGATCCGCGAACGTCTGGAGACCTGCATGTTCGTCTGATGCGACGAATTGCACGGCAGCAAGCGGGGCTTCGGCCCCGCTTTTGCGTTTACGCGCGGCGCACGATGCCATGATTTCCGGGGTACGATTCGATCTTGGCCACGCTTTCAAGGAAATGCCTCGATGACCACCTGGATCGTTCTTGCCGTTCTCGTTGCGCTGGTCGTGTATGTGATCTCGATCTACAACGGGCTCGTTGCACTGCGTAATCGTGTGCGCAATGCGTTCTCCCAGATCGACGTGCAGCTTCAGCGCCGCTATGACCTGATTCCCAATCTGGTCGAAACGGCCAAGGCCTACATGCAGCACGAGCGCGAAACTCTCGAATCCGTCATCCAGGCTCGAAACGCTGCGAAAGCGGCAGCCAGTCAAGCGGAGGGCGACCCCGCCGACGGCGGTGCAATGCGCGCACTGATCGGTGCGGAGGCCGCACTGGGCGGCGCGCTGGGCCGCTTCTTCGCGCTGGCAGAAGCCTACCCTGACCTCAAGGCCAATCAGAACATGGCCCAGTTACAGGAAGAACTCGCCAGCACTGAAAACCGCATCGCATTCGCGCGTCAGGCCTACAACGACTCGGTGATGTCCTACAACACCAAGCGCGAAACCTTCCCGGACGGCATCGTGGCCAACACCTTCGGCTTCCGTGCGGCTCAGCAATGGCAGATGGAAAACGTAGAGGCGCGTGAGAGCGTCAAGGTGAACTTCGGCGCCTGAGGCCGCCGTGGACTTCTTCTCCGCACAGGATCACGCACGTCGCATCAGCCGCTGGCTGGTGCTGTGGTTCGCGCTTGCGGTGCTCGGCGTCATCGGCACGGTGTATGTCACCGTCGCCTTGGCCATTTTCCATTTCACTGGTGAAGCGCTGGGCGAAGAATCGCCGTGGAATGTCCAACTGCTTGTGGTGGTGGTACTTGGCGTCGGCGGCCTGATTCTGGCGGGTTCGCTGTACAAATCGGTGGTTCTCGCTCGCCAGGGCGGTGCGCGCGTGGCGGAGGAACTCGGCGGGCGGCTGGTGGCGCGCTCCACTACGCATCCGCTGGAGCGCCGACTCATCAACGTAGTCGAAGAAATGGCCATCGCATCGGGCATTCCGGCGCCTCCCGTGTATGTGCTGGACGACGAAAACGGCATCAATGCCTTCGCTGCTGGCGCCAACCCGAACGAAGCCGTCGTGGCTGTCACCCGTGGCACGCTCGAACAACTCACGCGCGATGAGCTGCAAGGCGTGGTGGCGCACGAATTCAGTCATATCCTGAACGGTGACATGCGACTCAATCTGCGCCTGCTTGGCGTGCTGCACGGCATTTTGCTGCTCACCCTGGCCGGACGCACCTTGATGCGCGGCGCACGCGGTGGCGATCGCAACGCCGGGGCCATTGCCATCGGCGGCGCCATGCTGGTCGCTGCCGGCTATGTCGGCACCCTGTGCGGCAAGATGATCAAGGCGGGCGTATCGCGCCAGCGTGAGTTCCTCGCCGATGCCTCGGCCGTGCAATTCACGCGCAACCCGTTCGGCATCGCAGGCGCCCTCGCCCGCATCGAAGCCATTGGCTCGAACGTGCAGCACCCCCAGGCCGAAGAAGCCAGCCACATGTTCTTCGGCACCAGTGCGCGCTTTTCGAGGCTGCTCGCCACGCATCCTCCGCTGGACGAGCGCATACGGCGTATCGACCCGCTTTACCGTCCGCGCAAGCGTATGAAGGATCGGGCCGACGCCGTGCGCATGGCAGCCGACACCGGAAACGGATTGACCTCGTCTCTGGTCGGTGCGTCCGTCGGCACGGTAACGCCGCGAGACGTCGACAGCGGGCGCGCGCTGATCGAGGGTTTGCCGAGCAGTGTCATGGAACAAGTGCACACCGGCCATGGCGCGCGCATCGTTCTGTGCGCCCTGCTGCTGTCGAAAGATCCCGGCATTCGCGCACGCCAAATCACGCTCGTTAGCGAGCGTCTGGGCAGCGAATCGGGCGAAGCCAGCGCGCAGCAGTTCCCGACCATCAGCACGCTCGAGGCTGGCAAGCGGCTGCCGTTGCTGGATCTGGCGTTGCCGGCGCTGGGCGAATTACCCCGGCCGGAGCGCCGTGAATTGATTGCGCTGACCGACGAATTGATCCGTGCCGACGGACGCACTTCGCCGTTCGAGTACGTCGTCAGACGCTTGCTGCGTGCGGTGCTTCAACCCGAAGCTGGGAACCGACCGCGCCCGGCAAGCCCCGCGGAATTGCGCTCCGGTGCAGCCACCTTGCTGGCACTGCTTGCCCGCGCCGGCAGTGATGATGTGGCGACGGCGGCGGCAGCCTTCGATGCGGCGATCACGCGCACCGGCTTTGAAGGGCATTGGCGCTACGAAGAACACGCCAGTGGTTTCTCCAGCACCCAACTCGACGCCATTCTGGGAAGTCTGGCCGGCACGCACCCTCCGTTTCGCAGGCGGCTGGTGGAAGCGTGTGCAACGGCCGTGCTGCATGACGGGCGCGTGGCACCAGTCGAGCTCGAGCTGTTGCGAGCGGTTTGTCAGGCGCTTGATTGCCCCCTGCCCCTCAGCATCGGAAACGCCGAATAAAAAACCGCACCTGCCTGCGCAGAGTGCGGTTTTTGTCGATGGCATTCTATCTCAGCGTTTGAGGCTCAGTCCGCTTTGCGAGCCATAGAATGCAGCCAGATCACGCATGTCCTGCTTGCTCAGATTGGCGACCTGACCTGCCATGATCGGGTCTTCGCGGGTGCCTTGCTGATAGTCGAGCAAAGCCCGGTACAAGTATTCGGGAATCTGCCCCCCGATTTTCGGAAAATCGGGCACCGGGCTGTTGCCATCCGCGCCGTGACAGGCCGCACAGGTGGTGGAAAGCGTCTTGCCGCGGGCGGCGTCACCGGCGTGAGCCGACACGGAGAGAACGCACATCAGGGCCGCAAGGCAGGAAAGTCGGGCGAAAGTAGGCATCGTCTCACTTCTCCGGTTGGGCGAAATAGGCTGCGAGGTCAGCCATGTCCTGATCGCTCAGACTGCGTGCGATCGCCACCATGCTGGGATGGCTACGGGTGCCATCACGATAGGCCTGCAGCGCCTTGACGATGTATTGCGCATGCTGCCCGCCCAGCAAGGGCACCGGGTACACCTCCGGAAACGCCGTTCGGTAACCGGGGATGCCGTGACAGCCCTGGCACATCGAAAGCTTGTCTTTCGCGGCCTCGGCATTCCCCTCAACCGCGCCGGCAGAACCACACGCCAACGCAACTCCGACGGCAATCAATACGTGCTTCCCCACCATACGGCTCCCCCTCTCTCTTGCGGTTATGGTTCTAGGTAAAGCTTTATAATTTTTATGTATGAGCTTTTAAAAGCCCTTGATACGTCAGGATGATACGTCGCGTGCAAGAACGATTGCAAACCTTTGTTTTTTGTGTTCCGCGCTCATGGCTGATCTGCGCGGGGGACTCATGCACACGCGCTTTCAACCTGGCGCCGACCTGTTTTCCGAAGCTCTCCATCTCGGTGGCCTTGTGAGCGCACTCATCATGTTGAAGCGACTGATGCAGTTTTTCGGACGGCACTCACCGGCGGAGCCCGACAAAGGCATCGAAGAGCTCGATCGGCACGCCCCGCTCAACAAGCCGCATGGTCCGGGCGCCGAAGATGCTCCGCGAACGACCGCGCTGTTGTGCCGCGAGGCATTGCTCGGTCGGGATCAGCGCATTGCGGGTTATCGCTTCGTATTGCGCGAGAGCACACGAAACCGCATTCGCAGCAGCAGTCGCATCGTTCACCACGTGTATGCGGAAGTGCTCACCGGCAGTCTGGTACAAGCAGACGTGCCGCGCTTGCTGGGTCACCGCTCGGCCGTCGTGTCTTTACCCGACAGCTTTCTCGAGCACGACAGCGTGCAGCAACTTCCAGCCTCGAAAACCGTGCTGGTGCTGGATCACATTGCCAGTGACCCCATGTACGAACCGGATGCGTTGCTGCCGCGCCTGCGCACCTTGCGCCTAGCCGGTTATCGCATCGGCCTGAACGCTTGCCGAGTTGAAGATGTTCCGCCGTTCCTGCGCAGCGAGACGGATCTGATCGTCATCGACAGCCAACGCAGCGAGCCCGACAGAGTCCGACATCTGTTCGCCACCCTCAAAAACCAGCACCCACAGATCAGCGTGCTGGTGCTGAACGTGGATAGCCTCGACGACTTCCGGTTCTTTCATGCGCAGGGAGCAAGCTGGTTCCACGGCCCGTTCATCACGCGGCGAGAGGACTGGAAGGCCCGGCAGATCGATGCCGAGAGCGGCAATGCACGGAAGTTGCTTGATGCCCTTCGCGGCGACGCCGCCAACGAGCACATCGTCACGCTTCTGAAGCAATCCCCGTCGATTGCCCTTCAGATGCTGCGCTATGTCAACTCGGCAGTGCACGCTTCGGGGCAGCCGGTGCGCAGCATCGAGGATGCACTGCAGCACGTGGGCCGGAGCCGCCTCACCCGCTGGGTGATGATGGCCTTGCTGGCACGCGAGGCCGGAGGCGGTCGGGCGGCTGCGGCGCTCGAGGCGGCATTGATACGCGCCCGCATGATGGAGTTGCTGGGCAAGAGCCGGGACGCTGACGGCGAGGCCTTGTTCATCGTCGGCTTGTTGTCGTTGATCGATGTGGTGATGCAGACCGACCTGCGCAGCGCGCTGGATGCGCTCGCGGTCGATGGGGACATGCGCCGCGCCGTGTTGGATGGCAGCGGCCCGCATGCACCGCTGCTTGATCTCGCAATCGCCTGGGAAGAAGGCCGCAACGACCGAATCGGCGCCCTCGCTGCGGCCTGCGGAGTCAGCGCCGAAGCCGCTGCGGAGGCTTACATGCAGGCCTTGTGGTGGGCGCTCGACGTCAATCCGTGATCACTCTGTAAATGGCAAGGGTTGCATGCCGAAGCCGTCGTCCATGGCCTTGATCTGACGCAGCAATACGTCGAGGTCTGTCTGCAGGCGCGAGAGGTCTTCGCCTTCGAGCGAACGCAAGGCCTCCTGCAGCACGCCGCGTGCGGGCGACGGCGCCTGCGCAAGCAGGTCGAAGCCCTTGTCGGTCAGATACAGGCGCACCACGCGTTGATCGGCAGAAGTACGCTCCTTGCGCACCAGCCCGGCCGTTTCCAGGCGGTCGATCATGTTCGATGCGGTCGATTGGTGCAGCGCCATCATGTTTGCCAGCTCGCCCACGCGCAGACCTGCGCGGTCTGCCAGTTCCTGCATGGCCCACAGTTGTGCGCCGGTGACACCGCTCTGGCGTTCGATCCACTGCGAATGACGTTGCGCCGTGCGAATCAGCACGCGAAAACGCTGCAAAACCGACAGCGGCGTAACCGCGGCCGGCACCTGGGAATCAGACGGGGCGCTCGTGGCGGCGCTCTTGCGTGGCATGAATGACACTCCAGACAGTAAATCGGGCGGGAAAAGCAGCCGGCGCATTGCGCCGTGAAGCATGTCGCGTATCGTAACGCTTAAGCTGCCCCCGCGCATCGAAGCCGCATCCAAGCGCATACGCCGGAACACCCGTCGAGATGAAACAGCTCCGCATCACATCCACCCGTGCGTGGCGCCACTTCAGGCGCGGCGGCTTACGCTATGCGATGCCCTGGCTGTCGCTGCACCGTTGGCGACAACGCCTGCTCCTCGTGTCAGGCGCCTTGTTTGCCGGCCTGATCTGTATCCTGTTTGCCATCGGCGCCGAAGTCGCCATTGCGGTACATCGCGAAGTGATGACCGCCTCTCCGTGGCTGAGCCTGATCATTGCCCCTGCCGGCTTCGCCCTTCTGGTGTGGATAGCGCGCACTTTCATTCCCGGTACCTTGGGCAGCGGCATTCCTCAGGCCATCGCCGCATCGCTCACCGACAACCGCGGCATTCGCCGCAAACTGCTGTCGATCCGCATCGCCATCGCCAAGGTGTTTCTGACGCTGGGCGCCCTGCTGTGTGGCGCCTCGGTGGGCCGCGAAGGGCCGTCGGTGCAGATCGGCGCGTCGATCATGCATTCCTTGTACGGACGTCGGCGCAAGAACCGCATCGCGTCGAGCCGCGACCTGATCGTGGCTGGCAGCGGCGCCGGTGTTGCGGCGGCGTTCAACACGCCACTCGGCGGGATCATGTTCGCCATCGAGGAGATGTGTCGCTACCGCGCTTTCCAGGCGAACAACACCACGCTGACCAGCGTCATCTTTGCCGGCCTGATGTCGGTGGCGGTGCTGGGCGGCTACACCTATTTCGGCAGCACGCCTGCCACCCTGCAGTGGCCGGACGGCGTGTGGCCGATCATTCTGTGTGGCACCTTCGGCGGGCTCTTCGGCGGGCTCTTCAGCCGGGTGCTGATTGCCTCCTCACGGGGTCTGCCCGGAGGTCTTGGTCAATTCGCTGCTGGCCGCCCGATCCTGTTTGCCGCGGGCTGCGGGCTGGCCACGGCATTGGTGGGCCTTGCCACGGGCGGCCTCACCTACGGAACGGGCTACGACGAGACCAAGGCCGCGCTGGAAGGTGAAGCTTCGTTGCCGATGTACTTCCTGCTCGCCAAGATGTTCGTGATTTGGCTGGTGTTCGTCAGCCGTATCCCCGGCGGCATTTTCGCGCCGGCCGTGGCCGTGGGTGCTGGCCTGGGGGCCAACGTGGCGTGGTTTCTGCCGCCCGAGCAGGCGTCGGCCATCCTCGCGCTGGGCATGGTGGCGTTTCTGGCCGCGATGACCCAGACGCCGATCACGTCCTTCGTGATCGTCATGGAAATGACGGCCAATCACCACATGCTGCTGCCCTTGATGGCCACCTCGGTGATTGCCCACGCGATTGCGCGCACCGTCTCGCCAGTGCCGCTGTATCAGGCGCTGGCCTATCCGCTGCTGCGGCGCACCGAAGACGAAGTGCAGCGCGAACACCCGCCGCCGCCCACACCACCGGCACCGATCCCGGAAGACCCCGTGCCGCTCACATCCTCGCAGACGCCGCCGGACGCTTCGCCACCAATAGCCGGAAGCGAGCCGCCCCACAAATGAAATGGCCGCACATCCTCCGATGTGCGGCCATTTCATTCAGTGCTTTAGGCTCAGTTCGCGCTCATTGCAAGCATCAGCTGGTTGATGCGCTTCACGAAGCTTGCCGGATCGTCCAGCGTCCCACCCTCGGCGAGCAAGGCCTGATCGAACAACACGGCCGCCCAGTCATCGAAGCTGGCCTCCTCATGGCGCAGGCGCAGTACCGCCGGGTGGGCGGGGTTGATCTCGAGAATAGGCCTGGACGCAGGTGCGCTCTGGCCAGCCGATTTCAGGATACGCGCAAGGTTCATGCTGACGTCGTTCTCGTCGGCGACGAGGCACGCCGGCGAGTCGGTAAGGCGGTGCGTCACACGCACTTCCTTCACGCGCTCACCAAGGCTGCCTTGCATCTTCTCGAGCAAGTCCTTGAATTCATCGGCGGCTTTCTCGGCTTCCTTCTTCTCTTCCTCGTTCTCCAGTTCGCCCAAGTCCAGGCCGCCTTTGGCGACTGAAACCAGCGGCTTGCCGTCGAATTCGGTGAGGTTACCGGTCACCCACTCATCCACACGGTCGGACAACAACAGCACTTCGATGCCCTTCTTGCGGAAGATTTCCAGGTGCGGGCTGTTCTTGGCGGCGTTGAAGCTCTCGGCGGTGACGTAGTAGATCTTGTCTTGCCCTTCTTTCATGCGGGCGATGTAGTCGGCGAGCGAAACGACCTCTTCGGCGTTGTCTGCATGCGTGGACGCAAAGCGCAGCAGGCCGGCGATCTTCTCTTTGTTGGCGAAGTCTTCGCCCACACCCTCTTTCAGGACCTTGCCGAATTCCTTCCAGAAGCCGGCGTACTTCTCCTTGTCCGATGCTTCGTCGCTGGTGGCAAGGTCTTCGAGCAGGCTCAGCACGCGCTTTGTGCTGCCGGCGCGGATGGTGTCGATGTCCTTGCTCTCTTGCAGGATCTCGCGCGACACGTTGAGCGGCAGGTCGGAGGAATCCACCACCCCGCGCACGAAACGCAGATAGGTCGGCAGCAGCTTTTCAGCGTCATCCATGATGAACACGCGTTTGACGTAAAGCTTCACGCCATGGCTGGCGTTGCGATCCCACAGGTCGAACGGCGCGTGCTTGGGCACGTACAGCAACTGCGTGTACTCGTGACGCCCTTCGACGCGGTTGTGCGTCCACGCCAGCGGCTCGTCGTAGTCGTGGCCGACGTGCTTGTAGAAGGCCTTGTAGTCGTCGTCGCTGATGTCGCTCTTGGAGCGTGCCCACAGCGCGCTGGCCTGATTGACCGTTTCGTCTTCGTCGGTGACGACCTGCTCGCCCTTCTCCTGATTCCACTCTTCCTTCTTCATCACGATCGGCTGGACGATGTGATCGGAATACTTGCGGATGAGGCTGCGCAACTGCCAGCCCGACAGCAGGTCGTCCTGGTCTTCGCGCAGGTGCAGCGTGATGGTGGTGCCGCGGGCGGGCTTGTCGATCTGCTCGGTGGTGTACTCGCCGGCATTCTCACCGGTCATCGAGCACTCCCAGCGCACACCGGCATCGGCCGGCAGGCCGGCGCGGCGCGTGTCTACGGTGACCTTGTCGGCCACGATGAAAGCCGAGTAGAAACCCACGCCGAACTGGCCGATGAGGTTGGCGTCCTTCTGACGGTCGCCGGTGAGCTTGCCGAAGAACTCCTTGGTGCCCGACTTTGCGATGGTGCCCAGGTGCGCCACCACTTCTTCGGCGCTCATGCCGATACCGTTGTCAGTCACGCTGATGGTGCGTGCGGCTTTGTCGTAGGCAATGCGGATCTTCAGCTCGGCGTCATCCTCGAACAACGCGCCGTTGTCGAGCCCTTCGAAACGCAGCTTGTCGCAGGCGTCCGAAGCATTCGAGATCAGCTCACGCAGGAAGATCTCGCGGTTGGAATACAGCGAATGGATCATGAGGTGAAGCAGCTGCTTCACCTCGGCCTGGAAGGCATGGGTTTGCGCGGTGGCGGTCTGGGACATCCCTGCGACTCCGGTTGTTGATTGACCGGGTCGATATGGGCGCTGCGCCACCGATTTCAAGCCCTAGACGTAACGCACCTCGAGAACTTCGATTTCACGCACCCCGGCCGGGCTCATGAAACGCACCACGTCGCCCTCGCGCGCCTTGAGCAGCGCCCGCGACAACGGCGCTATCCAGCTGATGCGGCCGTTACCCGCATCGGCCTCATCCACGCCGACGATCTGCCAGGTCTGCTCGTTGCCGCCGGCCACGTCCTCGATGGTAACCGTGGCGCCGAAGAACACCTGGTCATTGCCTGCCTGCATCTCGGGGTCGACGACTTCGGCGTTTTCCACGCGCTTGATCAGGAAGCGGATGCGCCGGTCGATCTCGCGCAGGCGCTTCTTGCCGTAGATGTAGTCCCCGTTTTCGGAGCGGTCGCCGTTGCCGGCCGCCCATGCGACGATTTCCACAAGCTTGGGGCGCTCACGCTTGACGAGCTCTTCGAGCTCCGCGCGGAGTGCGTCGTAGCCGCGACGGGTGACGTAATTCTTGCTGCCTGGGGGGAGGCGCACGGCAGCGGGAACGTCCTGATCGTCCTCGTCGCCGTCGCCTTCTTTGGTGAATGCCTTGCTCATGCCCTGCTGCTGGGTGATGAATGGGGCATCAATGATAGATCGCGTTCTGCGTCATCAGCGCACCATAGTGGCCGATAAAGGATTCGAGCGTGTCAGGGTCGGCCGACTCTGCCCACTCCTCAAGTTCGATACGGAAGCGCTGCGCCGCTTCGTCGCGTATCAGTACGCCTTTGCCGACACGCTTGTCGATGACCTCGACAGCATCGATTGCAGGGTAATCGACCACATACAGTTCAGGGCTGTTGCACACGATACGCATCATCTTCGTACTCCTTTCGCCGTGGTCAGAGGGGTACTACTGCCTTGCTTGCCTTGCTACAGATGGTTCCTCCCGCACAGATTTCAAGCCCACCGCGCAAGACTGACAAGCGTGTTGTCATCCGCATGGCGCACGCCTACCATAGCAGCCATCAAGGCCAGCCGGATCAACGCAGCATGAGCGAGCCAGAATCAGAAGAACTCGACGTACTGCGTGTTCAGCTTGAAACGTTGCGCGATGAACATCGCGATCTCGACGCCGCGATAATGCGGCTGAGCGAGACTCCGGTGGACGATGTGCTGCTGATACGGCGCCTCAAGAAAAGAAAGCTCGCATTGAAGGACCGCATCACGGCCTTCGAACGCATCGTCGAACCAGGCGACCTCGCCTGAGCGTACGCCGAGCCCGGTAAGGTAGAAGAACACAAAAAACAAAAATGGTTCGACGCCAACAGGAGGGGAGAGATGTCGCAAAACGGCAATGCGTCCGAAGGGGATGAGGGCCTGCCTTTTCCACGCCCACGCAACATACCCGCCACCGCACCGCTTCGCTGGATCGCGCGCGGCTTCGGCGACCTGAAAAGCTGTCCGGTTCCGAGCCTGTTCTACGGCTTCTGTTTTGCCGGCATGGGCTTGCTGATGACCCTGGTGTTCGAGCACGCGTATGAGTACGCGATGGCGGTCACCTCAGGCTTCTTGCTGCTCGGACCGTTCCTGGCAATGGGGCTGTACGAGATCAGCCGTCGTCACGAGCGCAACGAGGGCTGCGCCCTGCTGCCCACACTGGTGGTGTGGAAGCGCAACGCCGGCAACATCGGCATGTTCGCGGTGGTACTGGGCATCGTCTTCATCGTCTGGGCGCGCGCATCTTTGGTCATCTTCGCGCTGTTCTATACAGGTGAGATGCCGAACCTCACGGGCTTCCTCAAACAGCTTCTGGTCGCCGAGAACCTGCAGTTCCTGCTGGTCTATACCGGTATCGGGCTGATTTTCGCCACCGTGGCCTTCGCCTTCAGCGTCACTTCACTTCCGCTGATGCTCGATCGCAATCAGGATGCCATCTCGTCGATGCTGGGCAGCGTCGGGGCCTTGCTGATGAACCCGATGGCCATGATCGTGTGGGCTGCGATCATCGTCAGCTTTGCGCTGGTAGGCTTCCTGACCTTCCATCTTGGGCTGGTCGTACTGATGCCCATCGTCGGCCACGCCACCTGGCATGCCTATCGCGACTTGATCGAGCCGCTCGACAGTCCGCCACTGCCAGCCTGAAGGGCAATTCCGGGGACTGGCGGCTGATGGTCGGAGGCGATGGTTGCCGAGGCCTCCAGCAGTCGTTTCGGAGGCGGGCCAACGCTTGCACACGCGGGGCCCGAGGAGGCTCACTCGGGCCCCGCCACAGTGGTGACTTCCTTTGTCCGCCGAGATGCACACCCTCACCGGTCCAAACGTACGCGACAGCCACAGCTTCGTCCCATTGAATGTTCCAACGGATGCTGCGCATGATGTAGCCTCACCCGCCTCATTCATCCGGCGCACTCTGTAACGAGCACATCACCCAATGGCGCACCACCACGAACATCTGCACAGCCACGGCCACCTCCATCACGATCACGCGCATCATCACGGTCGGAACACTTCCGCAAAGGTGCTCACCTTCGCGCTGCTGCTGACCTTGGGCTTTGCCGCAGTGGAAGCCTTGGCGGGCTGGTGGTCGGGTTCGCTGGCCTTGCTGTCCGACGCAGGCCACATGGTTACGGACAGTATGGCGCTGGCTCTGGCCGCGGCCGCGGCTCGCTTGTCCGGCCTGCCTGCAAGCGAAACCCATAGTTACGGCCTGCGCCGTATCGAAACGCTGGCGGGTTTCATCAACGGGCTGACGATGCTCGCCGTGGTGGGCCTCATCGTATGGCATGCAGTGGACCGGCTCGCCAACCCGCAACCGATTCAAGGCATTGCCGTAATGATCGTGGCGGCCATCGGGCTGCTGATCAACATTGTCGTAGCCTGGTTGCTGTCGCGCGGTGAGTCCACGCTCAACACGCGCGCAGCGCTGTTGCACGTGATGGGTGATCTGCTGGGGTCGGTGGCTGCGCTGAGCGCGGGCATCGTCATCTACGTGACCGGCTGGACGCCGATTGACGCCCTGCTTTCCGTGCTGATCTGCGGCTTGATCCTGGCCGCCACCGTCCGGCTGCTGCGGCAGGCGGTGCATGCCCTGCTCGACGGCGTTCCCGGCCATCTTTCGCTGAGCGAGGTGGGCAACAGCATGGCGGCTGTCGAGGGCGTGACATCTGTGCATGATCTGCACATCTGGAGCCTCGACTCCCGCGAAGTTGCGTTGTCCGCGCATGTTGTCCTGCTGCGCAATGATCAGTGGCCCGAAGTGCTCGCACGGCTGCAGGCATTGCTGCGTGAGCGCTTCGAGATCGGTCACGTCACTTTGCAGCCGGAGATGCCCCCACGGCAGGTCATCCGCTTTACGCCACCCGCGAAGTCGGGCGATTGAGGAAGCGTTGCGCTGCCGACACACCTCGGAACATCTTTCTGCAAATTTTTCTTCCGGCAGCGGAGGTTGGGCGGGGAACCGAAATCTGCTCGGATCACCTTGAATTTGCTGCCTTCCTGACTGATTTGCACCGAAAACGAGCTACTAGATATAGTTGCAACCCACTCTGGTGCATACCGATAAAAACCGTAAGTTGCTGTTTTATTAAGTTTTTAATTTTTTGCAGAATCCGCATTCACGGGCTATGCTTCGCACTGTCCCGCAAAAAACATGGAGCCCTCCCGAAATCATGAGCGCCAAGAACTCCGCCCCCACCGCAATCCGTGCCGACGCCAGCACCCTGAAAGAACAGGAAATCTGCGCCGAGGTACTGGTTGAGAAGTACGCCAAGAATGGCGAAGCCAGCATCGCCGAGGTTCGTGCCCGCGTGGCGCGCGCCCTTGCCGCGGTCGAGAAGGAAGACAAGCGCGCTCACTGGGAAGCCAAGTTTCTCGAAGCTCAGGAAAACGGCTTCGTGCCGGCCGGGCGCATCAACAGTGCAGCGGGCACCAAGCTCGCAGCCACGTTGATCAACTGCTTTGTGCAGCCGGTTGGTGACTCCGTCACCGAAAGCGTGGATGACCGCCCGGGCATCTACACCGCGCTGGCGCAAGCCGCTGAAACCATGCGCCGCGGTGGCGGTGTGGGCTATGACTTCTCCTCCATCCGCCCGAAAGGCGCGATGGTCAAGGGCACGCAGTCCAACGCCTCCGGCCCCGTGTCGTACATGCGTGTGTTCGACCGCTCGTGCGAAACCGTGGAGTCCGCGGGTGCCCGTCGTGGCGCGCAGATGGGCGTACTGCGTTGCGACCACCCGGATATCGAAGACTTCATCCACGCCAAGGACCACGGCGACCTCACCAATTTCAACATCTCGCTGGGCGTCACCGACCCGTTCATGAAGGCGGTCGAGAAGGACACCGACGTCGAGCTGGTGCACAAAGCCGAGCCGACCGCCGAGTTGCGCGAAGAAGGCGCCTATCAGCGCGACGACGGCATGTGGGTGTACCGCAAGGTGCGTGCACGCGACCTGTGGGACCAGGTCATGCGCTCGACCTACGACCACGCCGAGCCTGGCATCCTGTTCCTGGACCGCATGAACCAGGACAACAACCTGTATTACTGCGAGACCATTGAGGCCACCAACCCGTGCGCCGAACAGCCGCTGCCGCCGTACGGCTGCTGCTGCCTGGGCTCGATCAACCTCACCCCGTTCGTGAAGAACCCGTTCACCGACAAGGCCAGCTTCGATTTCGAAGCCTTCGGCAAAGTCGTGGATGTTTCCACGCGCATGCTCGACAACGTGCTCGAAGCTACCCATTGGCCGCTCGAAGAACAGCACCGTGAAGCGCAGAACAAACGCCGCGTGGGCCTCGGCTTCACCGGCCTGGGTGACGCGCTGATCATGCTGTGCCTGCGCTACGACACGCCTGAAGCCTGCGCCATGGCAACCAAGATCGCCGAGTACATGCGCAACCGTGCCTATCTGGCTTCGGTCGAACTGGCCGTCGAGCGTGGCCCCTTCCCGCTGTTCAATTCCGACATGTACCTGTCGGGCGGCAACTTCGCTTCGCGCCTGCCGGCCGACGTCAAAGACAAGATCCGCAAGCACGGCATCCGCAACTCGCACCTGCTGTCGATCGCGCCCACCGGCACGATCTCGCTGGCCTTTGCCGACAACGCCTCCAACGGTATCGAGCCGCCCTTCTCCTACACCTACACGCGCCGCAAGCGCATGGCTGACGGCACCTTCAAGGAATACGCAGTCGAAGACTACGCATGGCGCCTTTACAAGCATGGCGGCGGTGACGTCACCAAGCTGCCGCCCTACTTCGTCACCGCACTCGAAATCTCGGCCGAAGCGCACAAGAACATCGTCGCAGCCGTCGCGCCCTACGTGGATACATCGATCTCCAAGACGGTGAACGTGCCGGCCGACTACCCCTACGCCGACTTCGAAGACCTCTACATGAGCGCCTGGAAAGCCGGCCTCAAGGGTCTGGCCACCTACCGCCCGAACAGCGTGCTGGGCTCGGTGCTGTCGGTCACCCCGACCGAAGAGCAGAAACAGCCGCAGGACGTCGAAATCACCGATGCCAACCGCCGGCTGTCGATCAAGAGCCTGCCGGCGCCGGTGCTGTCCAGCCTGCGCTGGCCCGGCCGCCCCGACATGCCGGACGGCAACATGGCCTGGACCTACATGCTCAACAGCCCGCAGGGCGAGTTCGCGCTGTTCGTCGGCCACATCGAGCGTGACGCCGAAGGCAACTTCACCAACGACGCCAAGGGGGTGGATTCCTTCCCGTTCGAAGTGTGGGTGAACGGCGCTGACCAGCCGCGCGGCCTCGGCGCAGTCGCCAAAACGCTGTCGATGGACATGCGTGCCAACGACCGTGGCTGGCTCAAGCTCAAGCTCGAAACGCTGGCTCAGACCATCGGAGAGAAATCCTTCGAGATGCCCTTCCCGCCGCACGGCGAGAAGAAAATGTTCCCCGGCGTGGTGTCAGCCTTTGCGCAGGTCGTGCGCTACCGCTGCGAGAGGCTCAAGGCGCTCGATGGCGACGCCCCGACGCCGGTGCTCGACACCCTGTTCAGCCTGCAGGAGCCGAAAACCGGCACCGACGGCACGCTGTCCTGGACGGTCGACATCAGCAACCCCGCCACCGGCGAAGACTTCGTGCTGGGCCTGAAGGAAATCACGCTGCCCGACGGCGTCACCCGCCCGTACTCGGTATGGCTGTCCGGCAACTACCCGCGCGCCCTCGATGGCCTGACCCGCATCCTCGCCCTCGACATGCGCGTGATGGATCCGGCCTGGATCGGCATGAAGCTGCGCAAGCTCTTGAGCTATCCGGAACCGCTGGGTGACTTCATGGCCTTCGTGCCGGGCACGCGCCGTCAGCAGAACTTCCCGAGCACCGTGGCCTACATGGCCCGCCTGATCATCCACCGTTACGCCATGCTCGGCGTGCTCAACGAGGAAGGCTTCCCGACGCGCGAAATGGGCATTCTGGAAGCCCCGCACAAGGGCAGCGACCCCGAAGTGATGCAAGGTGGCCTGTGCAGCGAGTGCGGCAACCACTCGGTGATCCGTAAGGATGGCTGCGACTTCTGCACGGCGTGCGGCGCTGTAGGCACCTGCGGCTGATCTTCCGCCGCACGGCCTCACAAGGCAAGGCGCTGAAAGGCGCACTCCCCCGTGGAGTGCGCCTTTTTTACTTTGTTCTGATTTGCTCAAGCGAACTCGACACTCCAGATGTCCATTTCTGCCATCACTGATGAGCTTTGGCCTGACATCCTGCGTATTCAGCGCGAGGTATACAGCGCCATCGAACCCGAGTCACTTGAGGTGATGCGCAGCAAGTGGCTGCATTCGCCTGAGTTCTGCTTTGTGTATCGCGATGCGGAGCATGGCGTAGCGGCGTATCTGCTCGCGCATGCGTGGCATTCGCGCCAGCCGCCCAAATTGCACTGCGCTCTCCCGCCGGGCAGCGGTGGTGACGTGCTCTTCGTGCATGACCTGTCGATCTCGCGGAAGCTCGCGGGCCGTGGGGTGGGCCGCAGGATGGTGCAGCAGGTTCTTGAGCGGGCCATCGCCAAAGGCAAACGCGAGGCCTTGTTGGTATCCGTTCAAGCCTCCGGGGGTTTCTGGTCAAGGATGGGTTTTGTGGCGAGCCCGCAAGCAACGGACATCGCCTACGGAAACAAGGCCAGTGTCATGAGTATGGAGTTGCCCGACCGAGCAGATTGAAATTCATTCACGGCGCTTGACTTGCAGCTTGTCGATGCCCGAATGCAGGACTTTGACCACAATTCCACGCCGTTAGTCAGATCACGCTATTGGATGACCCTGGGGCATAGTAGGCTGAGCGCAAAACGCTCATGCGCCTCCTCCGATGCCCAGTCGATTCACTGTTCGCCACGTTCTGCTCAGTGCATGCCTTGCTCTGGGGGCGGCATTCAATGCGACGGCTGCTGCACCCGAAAACGCTCCCTTGCAGCCCGTGCGCGTGCAGTTCAAATGGACGCATCAGTTTCAATTCGCCGGTTACTACGCTGCGGTACATCAAGGCTTCTATCGCGACGCCGGCTTCGACGTCAGCTTGCTCGAGTATCACCCCGGTGCGGCACCGGTCGAACAGTTGATCGGAGGGCGGGCCGAATATGCGGTGGCGGATTCAGGCGTGCTGCTCTACCGTTCGACCGGCGTGCCGCTGGTGGCTCTGGCAGCCATCTTTCAGCAATCCCCAAACGTCCTGCTGGCCACCGAAGCTTCGGGCATTCGCGAACTGACCGACCTGCGCGGCAAGCGCGTGATGCTGTTGGGCGGCTATCTGAATGCCGAACTGATGTCGATGCTGGAGGCCGTGGGCCTGCGTGGCGAAGACTTCACCCTGATGCCGGCCGACCCCGACGTGCGCGCCCTGATGTATGGCCGCACCGACGCCTACAACGCCTACACCACCAACGAGCCGTATCGACTAGAGCTTGAAGGTATTGCCTACCGCAAGTTCGCTCCCAGCGACTACGGCGTGGACTTCTACGGCGACATCCTGATCACCACCGAGAGTTTGCTCAAATCAGACCCGGAAGGCGTGCGACACTTTCGGGAGGCAACCCTCAAAGGGTGGCGGTATGCCGTGGAGCACCCGGAGGCAGTCGTCGATGTGATTCTTGCGCACTACAACACGCAAGCACGCTCGCGCGAACATTTGCTGTTCGAGGCGCGGGAGGCAATACGCCTGATCCTGCCCAACGTGGTGCCGATCGGCTACATGAATGAAGAGCGCTGGAAGCGCATCGAGGCGACCTTCCGGTCGCGTGGGCAAACCACCCAAGCGGTGGACATGCGCGGCTTTCTGTATCGCCCGGACGAGACGCCCCGCTTTCTCGATGCGGTACGCCGCTACCGCCTCGAGATCACCGCCACGCTGGCCGCCATCATCGCCTTGCTGTTGATGACGCACATCCTGCGGCTGCGCGCGCAGGTTCGTTCGCGCACGTTCGAACTGGAGAATGCGCGCCAGCGGGCCGAAGCCGAGGCGCGCACCGACGCCCTCACCGGCCTGCCCAATCGGCGCTATTTTCACGAAGCGCTGCGGCGCGATCTGGCGCGCGCCGAGCGCGAAGATGTGCCTTTAGCGCTGCTGGCCATTGACGTCGATCATTTCAAAACCGTCAATGACCGCTTCGGCCACCCCGCCGGGGACGAAGCCCTGCGTCGAACCGCCACCACGCTCCTCGCCCACGTGCGTGGCAGCGACATCGCTGCACGCATCGGCGGCGAGGAATTCGCCCTGGCCTGCCTCAACACCCATCCCGAGAACGCTCGCCAACTCGCCGAACGTCTGCGCCAGGCGATCGAAGACATGTGCATCGAATATGAAGGCGTGTGCTTCTCGATCACGGCCAGTATCGGCCTTGCCTATTTCCAGCCCGGTGAAGACATGGAAGCCTTGTCACGCAAGGCAGACCAGATGCTCTACGACGCCAAGGCCGGCGGGCGCAACAAGGTGTGCGAGTGGCCGGAAGTCAGCCCCACACACCTGGATATGCGCTGACCCTTCTGCCTCTTCCGGCACGCATCACAGCGGCCACATCCACAACAGCATCGGCACACCCACGGCGATCACGATGGCATCCATCGGCAGCCCCATGCGCCAGTAGTCCCCGAAACGAAAGCCGCCGGGCCCCAGGATCAAGGTGTTGTTCTGATGGCCGATGGGCGTCAGAAATGCGCAGGACGCCCCGATCGCCACTGCCATCAAGAAGGTGTCGGGATTCACCCCCAGTTGCGTCGAAGCCCCCAGCGCAATCGGCGCCATCACCGCGGCCGTGGCGGCGTTGTTCATGAGGTCGGTCAGTACGATGGTGGTGACGAGAATCACCACCAGACCGATCACGGCATCCCCGCGCGCGAGGCCATCGAGCAACACGCGCGCGATGAGGTCGGCCGCCCCGGTGCTCTGCATGGCGCCGGCTACGGGCAGCAACGCGCCCAGAAGCACCACGACGGGCCAATCCACCGCTTCATAGGCCTTGCTGGGCGAGACGGTGCGGAATGCCATGGTCGCCAGCACGCCACCCGCAAAGGCCACTGCCGCAGGCATCCAGCCGATCGCAGCGACCATCACCGCCGCCAGCATGATGACCGATGAGATGATGGCCTTGCGCCGGTCCGGGATACGCAATTCGCGGTTGGCCAGCGGCACGCAGCCGAAATCCCCAGCAAACTCGGCAATGGTCTCCGGCGCGCCCTGCATCAGAAGCACATCGCTCTGGCGCAGGCTCATACTGCGCAGCCGCGCACGCGAACTGCGCCCGTCGCGCGAAACGGCCAGCAGATTGATGCCGTAGCGAGAGCGCAACTGGATGTCGCTTGCGCTGCGCCCGATCAGATTCGACTCCTGACGCACTACCAGCTCTGACAGCACGACCTCCTCGCTGCGCGCAGGCTCCTCTTTCTCGGCTTTCTCTTCGTTCTCCTGCTTGACACGCCCTTGCGCTGCCTGGTCTTCGAGCTTGGCTTCCGAGTCTTCGTCGCCACCTTCCTCTTCCGGCTCGACCGCTTCCTCAAGCGTGAGTCCGAGCCGCGACAAGGCATCGGCCAGACCTTCGGCTTCCGCCTCGATGATCAGGATGTCATCGGCGCGCACCATGCGCGTGCCGCTCGGCGCGGTCAGACGCACCTCGTTGCGGATCAGGCCGACAATCTGAGCATCCGCCGCATCCAGCTCCGCTTCGACTTCGCTCAGGCGCATGCCGTCGGCTTTGCTGCCCTCGGGCACGCGCGCTTCGGTGAAGTATTTACCGGTGTCGAAGCCATCTGCGCCGGCGCGTTCGCGACTCGGCACCAGGCGCCAGCCGAGCAAGGCAATGAAGGCTACACCCAGCAAGGTCAGCGGCACGCCGACCAGCGCAAAGTCGAACATGCTGAAACCGCTCATGTCCGGCTGATTGGCACGAAATCCCGACACGATGAGGTTTGGCGGCGTGCCGATCAGCGTCGTCGTGCCGCCCAGAATCGATGCGAACGCCAGCGGCATCAGCAGCTTGCCCGGCGGCAGCTCCAGACGCGCGGCGATCTGAATGGCCACCGGCATCAGCAAAGCCAGTGCGCCGACGTTGTTCATAAACGCCGACAGCACCGCCGCCAACAAGGCCAGGGCGGCAATGCTGAAGGTCGGTCCGGCCCCTACCGGCAAGACTCGCCGCGTCAGCGCATCCACCGCGCCGGAAACCTGCAAGGCCCGGCTCAGTACCAGCACGCAGGCAACCGTCACGACGGCCGGGTGTCCGAAACCTTCGAAGGCCGCCGCCGGAGCAACCAGCCCGCCGACGACGCAGGCCAGCAAGGCTGCCACGGCGACCATGTCATGGCGCCAGCGCCCCCACAGAAACATGCCGACGGTGGCAACGAGAATGGCCAGAATCAGAGTCTGGTCGGCGGTCATGTAGCGCACTCCGGAATTGTGAATGTCGCCACAGTAGCGCCACTCACCGACTGTGTGGTGGTTTGCCGTAGCATTGCGGCAACACGAGGGATTGCATGAACATGGAACACCGAATCGAGAACATCGAAACCAAGCTGATGGCCGCCGAGGACCAGATCGACGAATTGAACCGGACCGTCTGGCGCCAGCAGCAGGAGCTTGATTTGTTGCGCGAGCACATTCGCCAGCTCGCGCAGCAGATCAAGGCCGTTCAACCCTCCGGCCCGTCACGCCCGGAGGACGAGATTCCGCCGCACTGGTAGGCGGCCGGCAAGGAGGCGTCATGCAGTCGATTATCTTAATCACCGGTGGCGGACGCGGCATTGGCGCTGCCACGGCACGGCTTGCCGCACGACACGGCTACGTGGTGTGCGTGAATTACCGACATGATGAAGCCGCCGCCAACGAGGTCGTGACGCAGATCGAGAAAGCCGGCGGTTGCGCCGTTGCGATGCGTGCCGACGTGTCGCGCGAGGACGAAGTCGTGACGCTGTTCAAGCAGATCGACGCCTTGCCCGGACGCCTCAGCGCACTCGTGAACAATGCCGGCATGCTGGAACGCCAATGCCGCGTGGAAGACCTGACGGCCGAGCGCCTGCAACGCATTCTTTCAACTAACGTGGTCGGCCCGGTGCTGTGCGCGCGCGAAGCGATTCGCCGCATGTCCACACGGCACGGCGGCCATGGCGGCGCCATCGTGAATGTGTCGTCTATGGCTTCGCGCCTTGGCGCGCCCGGCGAGTACGTTGACTACGCTGCCAGCAAAGGTGCCATCGATACGCTTACGCTCGGGCTGTCGCGCGAGGTAGCCGCCGAGGGCATCCGCGTGAATGCCGTGCGCCCCGGCGTGATCCATACCGACATTCATGCCAGTGGTGGCGAGCCGGGCCGAGTGGACCGCATCGGCCCCACATTGCCGATGGGCCGTGGCGGCACGCCGGAAGAGGTTGCCAATGCAATCGTCTGGCTGCTGTCCGACGAGGCCTCGTATACCACCGGCAGCTTCATCGAACTGGCCGGAGGTCGCTGAAACTGCGCCCGCACAAGCACGTATCGCTTGTAAAGAGGGGCATGCGAACCGGAACGCCCATCGCGCTCCGCCTTCCAGCAAGCGGCCATCGATTGTTCCATTGAGGGAGAGAGTTCAATGACGATTCGTTCCACCAGCCAAGCCATGCTGCGCGGCCCATCGGCGCTGCTGGTCGCCGCGTTGCTGCTGGGCAGCTCGGCTTGCGCACAGAACGTGCAGCTGGATGTGCCTTACGTGCCCACTGCTTATGACACGGTTCATCGCATGCTCGAACTGGCCGACGTGCAACCGGACGACAAACTCATCGACCTCGGATCCGGCGACGGGCGAATCGTCATCCAGGCCGTTCGTGACTGGGGCGTGCGGGGTGCCATCGGCGTCGACATCGACCCCGAACGAGTTCGCGAGGCCAACGAAAACGCCCGTGAGGCCGGCGTTTCCGACCATGTCGAATTCATCCAGGGCGACCTGTTCGAGATGGATTTTTCGGAAGCTACAGTGTTGACCATGTATCTGCTCAATACCATCAACGTGCGCTTGCGCCCCATCATCCTCGACACCCTGAAACCGGGAACGCGCGTGGTGTCTCACGCCTTCACGATGGGCAACTGGCAGCCCGATGCCACCGTTCAGACGCGCGGGTTGCAGGCGTTCATGTGGATCGTTCCGGCCAAGGTCGAGGGCGCGTGGCAAATCCGCCATGCCGACGGCTCGGAGCAACTCGTCACCTTCAGCCAAACCTACCAGCGCATTGATGGCGAGTACGAAATCGAAGGCAATGCCCACCGTATGACCTTCGCAGCACTGCGAGGGGATGAAATCCGTTTCAGCGCACGCGGCAAGCATTACATCGGCACGGTGGATGGGAACACCATCACGGCGCTGGCAGGCCCTGGCACCGTCGAGAAATGGGCCGCCACCCGCCAGTGAGCGATGTCGGCCGGTGGCTCTGCAGCCCGTTCGAAGCGAGGGCTGTGGAAGCCTAGGCGGAGTTGCGTATACTCGCCAGCGCACCGTGACTTTGCGGTGAGCGTGCCCGTCACGGAACCATCATGAGCGAACCGGCCCACCCCATGCACGACGACAGCGCGGTCTATCAGACCCTGCTCGAATCGACCAAAGCCATCCCTTGGCGCATCGATTGGAAAACCTTGTGCTTTACCTACATCGGGCCGCAGATCGAACATTTGCTCGGTTGGAAGCGCGAGAGCTGGACGAGCGTCGAGGACTGGGCCAGCCGCATGCATGCGGAAGACCGGGAATGGGTCGTCAACTACTGCGTGGCGCAATCGCACGCAGGCGTCGACCATGAGGCCGACTACCGCGCCTTGCGTAGCGATGGCGAGTACGTGTGGATTCGCGATGTGGTGCACGTCGAGCGCAATCCGGACGGCTCGGTCAAGGCGCTCATCGGCTTCATGTTCGACATCAGCGAGCGCAAGCGCAGCGAAGACCGCATCCTCGCGTTGCAACGCGAGCTCGAAGAGCTGTCGTTCAAGGACGGTCTCACCGGCGTTGCCAACCGTCGCATGGTCGATACGGTGCTGACGCGCGAGTGGTCCAGTGCACGGCGTGCGGCGCAACCGCTTAGCGTCATTCTTCTGGATATCGATTACTTCAAGGAATACAACGACCTGTACGGCCACCTTGCCGGCGATGACTGTCTGCGCAAAGTGGCTCGGGCGCTCGCCAATGCCGCCATGCGCCCGCGCGATTTCTTCGGTCGCTTCGGTGGCGAGGAGTTTCTGGTGGTGCTACCCGAAACCGATCGCGAGGCGGCACTCAAGGTCGCAGAGCGACTGCGCACTGCAGTGATCGACCAGGCCATTGCGCATCGAGGTTCCACGGTAGCCCCGCATGTCACGATCAGCCTTGGTCTGGGCACAATCGTTCCGGAGGGGCATGACGTTTTGGAATGCTTCCTAGATCAAGTCGACAAACTGTTGTACAAAGCCAAGCAGGCTGGCCGCAACCAGGCTCAGTGCACGCTGTAATTGCGCAGATGGGCAATACGGCGCTCATTCCGATGCCGCGTGAATTTTTTCCGGTGCCGTTGAATGTCTGAAATTGGCCTTGAGCGTTGTTTCACGGCATGATGCATGCGAATTGCAGGCATCTGGAATACGCCCTTCGAGTATGAAAATGACACTGGCCGCAGGCGGTTCGGCATGAAGAAAGGCATCGCAGCACTCTTCGTCGTGATGTTGGCGGTGGCCCTTGTCATGTCGGCCTGGGAGGCCCCTTTTGCCCCTTCCACAAGCCGCAGCCTGCGCGTCGGGCTGTACGAAAACCCTCCGAAGGTTTACACCAACGACAATGGCCAACCAGGTGGCCTGTTCGTCGAGATACTCGAGGCAATCGCCAAGAGCGAAGGCTGGCGTCTGAACTATGTACCTTGCGCCTGGCAGCGCTGCCTCGAGATGCTGGAGAACGGCGAACTCGACTTGATGCCGGATGTGGCCTTCACGGCTGAACGCGCTACGCGCCTGGACTTTCATCGCACCTCGGTCGTCAACAGCTGGTCACAGATCTACGCTCACCCCTTCCGCAACATCAATGGGCTCTCCGACCTGCAGGATGCCCGCGTGGCCCTGCTGCGCGGCAGCGTGCAATTCGGCTTCCTGCAGCAGTTGCTGGTGGGTTCAGGCATCGATTTCCGGCCGGTGATCGTAGATTCGCTGGAGCAAGGCTACGAGGCCGTCGAACGTGGCGATGCCGATGCGGTGATCACCAACAGCTTCTTTGCCGCACGCAATGGTGCGAACTATCGCCTGGTGGAAACGCCCATCGTCTTTCTGCCCTCGACGCTGTACTTCGCTGCCCGCAAAGGCGCCGAGCCGGAACTGCTCGCCCGCATCGACCATCATTTGGTGCGCTGGCGTCGTGATGGCAATTCGGTGTACTTCAAGGCTTTGCAAAATGCCATGGCAGCACCGCCGGAAGTATTGATGCCACGCTGGGTACAGATGTCGCTCACGGGACTGGTGGGCGGCCTCCTGCTGCTGGTGGCGGCCAGTATGTTGCTGCGCCGTCAGGTCGATGTGCGCACCCGTCAATTGCGCGACAGCGCAGCCGAGCTGGAATTCGAACGCGCCAATCTTGAACGCCAGGTCGAGCAACGCACGGTGGAACTGCGCCTTGCCAAGGAAGAGGCCGAACGCGCCAGCCGTGTGAAAAGCGATTTCCTGGCCAACATGAGCCACGAGATACGCACGCCGATGAATGCCATCCTCGGCATGCTTTATCTCGCCCTCAAGGGCGACCTCCCCCCGCAGCTTCGCAATCACCTCAACAAGGCGCAGGGTGCGGCCCATTCGCTGCTGGGCATCATCAACGACATTCTCGACATCTCGAAGATCGAGGCCGGAAAGCTCGAGCTGGAGCAGATCGAGTTCGGCCTCGACAGCGTGCTGGAACAACTCGCCGACGCGGTGAGTTATCAGACCGAGCACAAAGGCATCGAATTCCTCATCCGTTATGACCCGGCGATTCCTCCACGCCTGATCGGTGACCCGCTGCGCCTCGGCCAGATTTTGCTCAATCTGTGTGGCAACGCAGTGAAGTTCACCGACAAGGGTGAGGTCGAGCTGGCGTTTCAGGCCGTCGAGACACAAGGCGAAGCCATCACCATCAAGATCAGCGTGCGTGATTCAGGCATCGGCATGACGCCCGAAACACAGGCACGTCTGTTCGAGAAATTCTCCCAGGCCGATCAGAGCACCACTCGTCGTTTCGGCGGCACGGGTCTTGGTCTGGCGATCTGCCGCAGCCTCGCCGAGATGATGGGGGGGCGCATCTGGGTGGAGGAATCTTCCCCCGGCAAAGGCACCACCATGAGCTTCACGGTGCAACTCGGCGTGGCCGTGCAGGCGCAAGCCCGCCAGACGGAACTGCTCGAACAGGTCGGGCCGTTGTTGAGAGGCATCCGTGTTCTGGTCGTTGATGACAACGATGTTTCGCGTGAAATCCTCGCCGAGATGCTGCGTTTTTTCCAACTGGACGTCAGCAGTGCTCACAGCGGTGCAGAAGCCATCGCGATGCTGCAGGAGAACCCCTACCCCCCCTGGGATCTCGTGCTGATGGATTGGCGCATGCCCGCCATGCACGGGGATGAGGCCACACGCCGCATCCGCGCCGACATGTCGATCAAGCATGCACCGAAGATCGTCATGGTCACTGCCTACGGGCGCGAGGAAGTCGTGCGCCTCTCGGAGCAGGCCGGCGCGGATGGCTTCCTGATCAAACCCGTCTCGCCGTCGACCCTGCTCGACACTATCCTCAGCGTATTGGGGCGTGGGCGCATCTTGGGGCGAGAGCAACCAGACGGCCTCCCGCGGCTGCCTGAACTTACAACCTCGGGCAACCTCGCTGGCGCACGCGTGCTGCTGGTCGAAGATAACGAGATCAATCGCGAATTCGCCATCGAGTTGCTGCGCAGCGAAGGCATTGAGGTCGAAGAAGCCGTCAACGGTGCCGAGGCCGTCGAACGGCTGCGCCAGCCCGGCTTCGACGCCGTGCTGATGGATATCCAGATGCCGGTCATGGACGGTCTGGAGGCCTCGCGCCGGATCCGCGCACTTGGCCAGCAAGCAGGCTTCGAGCACCTCGCCGAACTGCCCATCATTGCCATGACGGCCCTGGCGATGAGCAGCGATGCCGACGCCTCCAGCCGTGCCGGCATGAACGACCACATCACCAAACCCATCTCGCCCGACCGGCTGATGGCCGTGCTCGCACACTGGGTTCGCCCGCCCTCCGGCGCCCGCCCCCATGCGGCCCTGCCACGCGGAGGCAGCACCATCCCGGACGATTTCGCTCGGCTGACAACGCTGGATGCCCACGACGGCATCCGCCGCATCGGAGGCAAGCCCGATGCCTACCTGCGCCAACTGCGCCGCTTCCGCGAGCACTACGCGGGCGCAGTAAATGAGCTGCAGACGCTGATCGAGACGCGCGGGCCGCGTCATGCCGAGGCCTTCTGCCATGCCTTCAAGGGCGTCAGCGGCAACATCGGGGCCGTGCGTCTGCATGAACTGATCAGCGAAGTCGACCAACAACTCAGAAACGACCGGCAACCGGATCCAGGCGTGTTGAACGAGGCGCGTGCGCTACTCGACGCCACTCTCGTAGAGATCGACCTGCTCGCCGCTGCCCGGCCAGATACCTCACACGAGCCGTCCGCGCAGCCGCTCGACGAGGCGCAGCGCATTGCCCTGCTCGACCGCCTGGCCCATGCGCTTGAACACGATCTCGGCGCAGCCGAGCCGCTGCTCGCCGAGTTGCGCGCCGGGCTGGCTGACACGGTGCTCGCCGATCAGGTCAAATCCCTCAGCGAACGCGTTGACGTGTTCGATATCGACGGCGCACTCTCGCTGCTGGCCGATCTTCGCCAAGCCAACATTCCCGACCCGCAGAACCCATGACGCCCTCCTCTCCAGATCATCGCCAACGCATCCTGATCGTCGACGACGTGCACGAGAACCTGCACGCCCTGATGAGCGTCCTGCGTGATGACTACGCCATTCTTGCGGCCACGTCGGGTGAAAAGGCACTGGAGTTGGCCCGCCGCTATCCGCACCCGGATCTCATCCTGCTCGACATCCGCATGCCTGGCATGGACGGCTATTCGACCCTGTCGGCACTGAAGCTCGACCCGCAGACCGCAAACATTCCGGTGATTTTCGTGTCGGCCCTCAACGAGGCAACGGATGAAGCGCGCGGCATTGCGATGGGCGCAGTCGATTACCTCACCAAGCCGGTCAACCCCGATCTTCTGCGCATACGTGTGCGCAACCACCTCGAATTGCACGACATTCGCCGCAACCCGGTGATGTTCGATATCGCCGCTTCCAACGAACGCAAACATGCGCCCTCACTGCTGGTCGTCGACGATGTCCCGGAGAATGTGCATGAATTGCTCGAAGCCTTGCGCGACCAATATCGGGTGACTGTCGCCAGCAACGGAGCCAAGGCGCTTGAAGCCATCTCCGGCCCGACTCCACCCGACATCATGCTGCTCGACGTCGTGATGCCGGACATGGATGGCTACGAGGTGTGCCGGCGCATCAAGGCTACCGCCACCGGTGCGCGCATACCGGTGATCTTCGTCACGGTCATCGACAATTCACAGCAGAAGGTTCGCGGCTTCGAGCTCGGCGCAGCCGATTACATCACCAAGCCCTTCGACATCGATGAGGTACGGGCCCGCATTCGCCATCACCTCGAGCTGTCGCAACTTCGGCGCTTTCTCGAAGATCTGCTGTCGCAGCGCACCACCATGCTGCGGGTGAGTGAAGAGAAATACCGCACGCTGGTGCACCGTGATTCGCTCACGGGCCTGCCCAACCGCGTGCTGTTTGCCGAGTTGCTGCAGCACGCCGTGCGTAATGCCGACCGCAGCCAGGTGCCCTTCGCACTGCTGCTGCTCGACCTCGATAATTTCACTACCATCAACGAGAGCCTGGGCCACAGCATCGGCGATCAGTTGCTGATCGAGGTGGCACGTCGCTTGGGCTCCTTGCTGCCCGAGGGCGACACACTGGCGCGTGTGGGTGGCGATGAGTTTGACCTGCTGCTGGAACTGCCCGAAGGCACGCCATCATCCGATCTGCGTGCCCAGCAGATGCTCGACGCACTGAGCATGCCGTTCAACGTCGCCGGCAAAACCATTTACGCCAATGCGAGCATCGGCATCGCCCTGTACCCCGGTGATGGCCACGATGCCGAGACGCTGCAGAGCAACGCCAACGCCGCGCTGCATCAAGCCAAAGTGCAAGGGCGCGGCATGATGCGTTATTTCTCGCCGGAGATGTCGGTGCGTGCGCATCAGCGCCTCACGCTCGAAGCCGATCTGCGGCAGGCCATCGAGCGCGGTGATCTGCGTCTGCACTATCAGCCTCAAGTGGATGTGCGTACCGGAAAGGTCGCCGGCATCGAAGCCCTGGTGCGCTGGGAGCATCCCGAGCGCGGCATGATTTCACCCGGCGAATTCATTTCCTTCGCCGAAGAGAATGGCATGATCGTGCCGATCGGCGCCTGGGTGATGAATGAGGCCTGCCGTCAGATCCGGCTCTGGCTCGACGCCGGCATGAATGTGCCGCGTGTCGCCGTGAACATCTCTGCGGTCGAGCTCGCGCGCGGCCAACTGCCTGCAGCGTGGCGCCATGCCTTGGCGCAAAGCGGCGTGCCCGCCGAGCGCTTCGAGCTCGAGCTGACCGAAACAGCCGTGATCACCGACCGCGCGCATTCCTTCGACACGGTCAGCCAGCTCAAGGCGCTTGGCTTGCATATCGCCATCGACGACTTCGGAACAGGCTATTCGTCGCTCGGCTACCTGCAGCAACTCGATGTGGATACGCTCAAGGTGGACATGTCCTTCGTCGCCGGCATGACCCGCAACGAAGGCAATGCCTCCATCGTCAAGGCAGTCATCGCCCTGGGGCACAGTCTCGGATTGAATGTGGTGGCGGAAGGCGTTGAAACGCTCGAACAAGCCCTGCGGCTGCGAGAATTGCAGTGCGACATCATTCAAGGCTATCTGATCAGCCCGCCGTACCCCGCAGAGCGTATGTCGCAGTTCCTCGGCGAATTCCAGCCGCTGCTGATCGAGCCCTGACGGGCCGCCTCAGAACCCGCTCTGCAACTGCAGCGGCACGGCGTGGCCCATGGCCTCGCCCATGCGGATGACGCGCTCCGGCCCCCAGTCAGCGGCAAACACCATGGTGTCGCGCGGGAAGAGCATTACCACGGTAGAGCCCAGCAGAAAGCGCCCCATCTCATCGCCGCGCGCCAGCGTGACTTCGCCGGCACTGTACGACCATTCACGCACCACGCCCGGTCGCGGCGGATTGACCACCCCATGCCAGACGGTGGCCATGCTGCCCACGATGGTGGCCCCGACCAGCACCATGGCAAACGGACCGTTTTCGCCATCGAAAATGCACACTACGCGCTCGTTGCGGGCAAACAGGCCCGGCACGGCGCGCGCCGTGAGGGGATTCACCGAAAACAATTCACCCGGTACGTGGATCATGCGGCGCAGGATGCCCGCGCACGGCATGTGGATGCGGTGATAGTCGCGCGGGCTGAGGTACAGCGTGGCGAACATGCCGTCGTGAAAACGTGCAGCCAGTTCGCGGTCGCCGCCGAGCAAGGCGGTGGCGGTGTAGCCATGTCCCTTGGCCTGAATCAGCCGCTCGCCGTCCAACGGCCCGCACTGGCTGATGGCACCGTCCACCGGACACAGGAAATCCGCATCGGCCAGCGGGCGCGCATCGTCACGCAACGGGCGCGTAAAGAACTCGTTGAAGCTCTCGTAGCGAGCGGTATCCGGCTCGACGGCCTCGCTCATGTTCACCCCGTAACGTCGCACGAACCAGTTGATCACGGTGGTGGTGGCTGCGCCGCCTCGCAAGCCCGCAAGCCGCCCCATCAACTGCGTGAGGGCTTGTTTGGGCAACAGGTACTGCGGCAGCACGGCAAGGCGGTCGGACACGGACAGCTCCGGTAAAACTAAATGGGACGGCGATTATATCCGTCCCCCGAGCCCGGCCCCAGGTTCCTGACGCCCAATTGGCGCATTTCAAATGCCATTTATACGTGCTAGTCTTTGAATCACTCAAATCACCGAGCCCGCCCATGCAGCTCAATCGCTTCACCGACTACGGATTGCGCGTTCTGATGTATCTCCACGCACTGGACGAAGACGAGCGCGTTACCACCGAAAGCATTGCCAAGCGCTTTGATATTCCGGTGAACCACCTGAACAAGATCGTCACCCGCCTGTCCGGCCAGGGCTGGGTGTCTTCGCGCCCCGGGCGCAACGGCGGCATCCGCCTCGCCGAGCTCGACGAGCCCTTGCTGTTGGGCGACGTCCTGCGTGAACTGGAGGGCCATGCGTCGCTCGTAAACTGCAGCGAGCCGCCCTGCCCCTTGCGTGGCAATTGCCAACTCAAACATGTGCTCGACGAAGGGCGCGAAGCCTTCTATGCACACATGAACAAGCACTCGTTGCCTGATCTTGTGGGCCCGCCCACGCAGGCTCTGCTGCAACGCCTGCGTCAGGCAACGCCGTTGAACAAGAGCCCTGCATGAAAGCCCTGCAAAACTGGCTGCTCGCCTTCAAACCTGCGCGGCTTCAGGCCGACCGGGTCGAGCGCATTCGCGCCTGTGTCGGCGCTTTGATCGGCATTTTCGTGACCGGCATCAGCAGCTTCTGGCTGATCGGCAATACACCGCAGCTGCCGATGCTGATTGCACCGCTGGGCGCCTCTGCGGTGTTGCTGTTCGCCGTGCCGAACGGTCCCTTGGCGCAGCCGTGGCCAATCGTGGGGGGCAACACGCTTTCTGCGTTGGTCGGTGTGACCGCCTTGATGCTGTTCGACGACGTCGCGGTGGCCGCGGCCGTCGGCGTCGGCGGCGCCATAGCCCTGATGTTCCTCACCCGCAGCCTGCACCCGCCGGGTGGCGCGGTGGCGCTGGCCACCGTACTGGGGGGTGACGCGGTGCTGCAGCAAGGCTATTACTGGGCGCTGGTCCCCGTCGGGCTGGAGTCGTTGATGCTGCTCGCCGTCGGCTTGCTCTACAACAATCTGACCGGGCGCCGCTATCCCCCTTTGCCGGCCAGCCCAAAACCCGAAGCACACCCCAGTACCGACCGGCCGCCCGGCGAGCGCTTGGGCTTTACGCAGGAAGATCTGGAGGGAGTGCTGCAGCGCTACAAGCAGGTGCTCGACGTCAGTCCGAGCGAATTGCAGATCATCCTGAAGCAGACCGAGCTCGCTTCATGGCGTCGGCGCATGGGGGAAATCCTGTGTGGTGACATCATGTCACGCGACCTTGTCACGGCAACTTCCGACACCTCGCTCGAGGAAGCCTGGGCCCTGATGAGTTCCCGTCACGTCAAGGCTTTGCCGGTGGTGGACCGCGAGAGCCACGTGGTCGGCATCGTGACGCTGGTGGATCTGCTCAAGCGTGCCGGCACCCACTATTTTGAACAGAGCGACGAACCCGTCTCCGCCCCCCTGCAGCACGACCGGCAAGCTCGGAACACCGTCGGCACGGTCATGTCGCGGGCCATGGAAACCGCTGAGCAGAACGACCACATCGCCACGCTGGTACCCAAACTCTCGGACGGTGGGCGACACCACATTCCCGTGATCGATGCAGAGCAGCGGCTGGTCGGCATGGTGACGCAATCCGATCTGGTTGCCGCCCTGTATCACGGCAGCGACACACAGCACTGAAACCCATTCAGGAGAATGTCATGACCGAAGAAGCCAACGACAACACGCCGCTCACCGATGCCGAGTTGGTCGAGCTGTTCAATACCCTGCTCGAATGCGAACGTGCCGGCGTGAAGGTGCTCACCGAATACGAGAAGGACTTCACCGAAGACCCGTCGGCGGTCGAATTGATCGTCGCTTCGCGCCGCGACGAGGGCAAATACTGTCGCTTGATGTTCGGCTACCTGAAGGAACTCGGCGCCGAAATCAGCCCGAACACCGGTTCGTTCGCGGAGAAGGCGCTGGCTGTCGAAGGCAAAGCTGAGCGCCTGGCATTCCTCAACCGCGGTCAGGGCTGGGTAGCGCGCGAGGTCGGCAAGGCCTTGCCGCGCATTCCCTACGCCCACATGCGTGAAGGGCTGCAGGAAATGTACGAAACCCACCGCGACAACATCACCCGTACCGAGAATCTGATCGAGCAGCTCTGAGCACGGCACGGCGGTTTTCACAGCACGCGGCAGCGCGCTTTCGCGCGTGTAGCGGGCGCCCCCTCCGGGAGCTTCGCGCCAAATCGAAGGTACGCCAGAGCGCTGGCAGAGCCGTGCAGCGGACGACGCTGCAGGCTCGTGCTATCCTTCGCGCCGCGCGCCGGTGGTGAAATTGGTAGACACGCTGGATTTAGGTTCCAGTGCCGCAAGGCGTGGGGGTTCGAGTCCCTTTCGGCGCACCATCAATATCTTCTCTCTGCACAAGATGCCGGTCTCTTGCGCACTATGTCCAAAGTAATAGATAATCCGCTGCGAATCGGCCATGAAGGCGGTTTCGCGCTCTGAACTCTAGCGCCAGCCTCCGGTCGTAACTTCTCTCTCTCCTTCCCGCTGCGGCCCATTCCCCACCCCCGGTCGCCAGCCTCCATGGGAAGGATAGTTCGGGGCGGCCTCATGGCCGCCCCATTTTTTTGTAGGGCCCGAACTGCTCGGGGCGCCTCGACTCGTCAGGCGTCGAACGGTTTCGGCATCTGCGCCGCCAACTCCTGACGGCGCGCCGTGGCCTTCCCCAGCAGCGCGAACCCGAGCAGGCGTCCATCGGCCGATTCGAACAAGGCGCTGACGCCTTCTTCATCCTCTTCGACACGCCACGCGCCTTCGGCTTTCGGTGACGGCGGGCACACCACCGTTGGACAAGCCGGGGTTTTCACCATCACCGGCATGGCCGGGTAGATCACCTCGGTCGGCGTACCGGTGAGCGTGGCTGCAAGTGCCCGTGCCTGATGCATGATCGGCATGACGAAGGGCAGATTGAGCCCCGCCACTTCGGCGCAGTCGCCCACTGCATGAATGTGCGGCACGCTGGTGCGCAGGAAGCGGTCGACCACAACGCCACGTTCGACCTTGCAGCCCGCCGCTTCGGCCAGCGCAGTGCGCGGACGCAGACCGATTGCCGACATCACCACATCGGCCTTGAGTGTGCTGCCGTCGTCCAGGCGCACCCGCAGGCAGCCGTCGGCCTTATGCACCGTCTTCACGCCTGCCTGGAGGCGAAACAGCACGCCAGCGGCCTCCATGTGGCGGGTGAAGAAGCCTGCCGCTTCGGGCGGCAGCAGACGTCCGAGCGGCCGATCAGCAACATCGACCACAGTGGGCCGAATCGAGCGCGCCAGCACGTCGTTGGCAAACTCGCAGCCGATCAGGCCACCACCCAGCAGCACGACATGCTTGGCATCCACCAAGCGCTGGGTGAATGCAGCAAAGTCGTCGAGATCATTGACCGAAAGCACCTCGTCCGCGCCGTCCCCTTCTAGCGGCAGACGAATCGGGTCCGCCCCTAGAGCCAACACGAGCTCATCCCATCGCACCACGCCGCCATCGGACAACACAGCCTTGCGGGCGCTCACATCAAGGCTGCTTACCTCGCTGCGCGCATGGATCTCGGCCACCAGGTCCTCCGCCATGGTGGTGCTGGACTTCATCACCAGACTGGCCGGCGTCTTGTTGCCGGACAAGGCGTTCGACAGCATCGGCTTGGAATAGGAATCCGCGCCATCGCGGCTGATGAGGACAAGCCTCGACTCCTTGTCGAGTTTGCGCAGCTCGCGCGCGACGCTGTAGCCGGCCATGCCGGTGCCAATGATGAGTACGGTACGTGCCATGCGACGGAACTCCATGCTGTTTCAAATGCCTGACTTCCACGTCGGCAGCGCGGCGCGCTCAGCGCCGTGCGGCAGAAATGGCTCGACATGTTAGGCCGCAGCCGGCTTCGATGCACGCGTGCTGCCCGCAGGCTCCTTGAGTACGGCGAACTGGACGCATGCAAAACCTTGAATATAAACATCCTTGATCAAGGTCAATGGCACTTGAAAGCCTTTCCGATAGGCTTCACCGCGCTCGTGAAAGTGAGGTTCGCAGTACGACCAAGGGTATAGGCACAAGGCCTTTGGGACTGCCGCTTGTCACCAACTGTCGCCCGGTTTGCATGCTGCCCGGCATGCCCTTCGGGCCTGAAAGAGAAGCACCATGAATCTGACCCGAATTCCCGCATTGCTCGCCTCCCCTCGCTCCGGCTGGAAGACGCTCATGGCTGACCGCCCGACCATGACGCGCACTTTCGCCAACCTCGCGCTTCCCTTCGCCCTGCTCCCTCCGGCCATGCTGCTGCTGGCAGCCAACACCGTCGGTGCAACGCATTTCCCGACGGTCGAGGCCGGTATCTGGGAACTCGTGGCCGCGGTGTTCCTGATTGCCGAATTGCTCGCAATCTTCCTGATGACCTGGGTGATCGATGCCTCGGTGCGCGCCAAAGGCGGTGTGAGCGACATGAACGGCGCCTTTCTGGTCGCTGCCATCGCCCCTCTGCCGCTGTGGATCTCCTCGCTGGGTCTGCTCAGCTCCAACCTGCTTGTCGCCGCCGGCCTGCCGCTGATTGGCTTCATCGCATCGGCCGTGCTGATCCGTCATGGCATTCGCAGCGTTCTCGCTGCCCAGCATGTGGTCTGCCCGCGCCAGGTTTCAATGCGCGTGATCGGCTATGGCATGCTCACCTGGATCGCCCTGCTCGGCATCGTCCTGTTTCCGGTCGTCGTACTCGCCTGAATCTCCAGGCCGGTTTTCACGGCACAGGCACCATCCGTCAGCAAGATTAAAAAAAGCCGCGCGAAATTTCGCGCGGCTTTTTCGTTTGGTAGTGCAGCAACAGGCATGCTGTGCCACTGCACGCAGCTGACCTCGATCAGTTCTTGATGCTTTCACCGCGGCGCAGGATCGTGCCCGCCTCAAGGTCGGCAATCGTCGGAACGGCGAACACGTCACGGCGTGCCAGCAGCTCGTCGCGGTGCAGCCGCGCCAGATGAGTCACCAGCTCGTCACCCTTGGCAGTGAGGTGAATCTCGACGTTGCGTGCATCATCCCGCCCGGTACGGCGCTCGACCAGTTCGAGCTTTTCGCAGCGCGATACCAACGACACCACGCCGTGGTGATGCGACTGCAGGCGCTCGGCCAGCTCGCCGACGTTGGCCCACTCCCGTCCGGGGAAGCCTTTGAGTTGCAGCATCATCTGATACTGCAGGGCGGTGATGCCGTAATCGCGCACCAGCACCTCGGAGAAGCGCAGAAAGCGACGCAGCTGATAGCGGAATTCCGCCAGCGCCTGGATTTCCGCCAGCGGAATCGACTTGTCCTTCATTTTCAGAACCTGATCATGGAGTGATATAAGCATAACCTATCGGGACACCGGGAAGCACCCCCCGGACATCCCTGACATGTCAGGCTTCCGTCAGGCTCTGAGACTCAGCCCGCTGAACACCCCCTCAGCCCCGTTTGCATCGACGGCCAACGCAAACGGTGCGGAATTGCGCGCGATGCGGGCCTGCACCAAGGCCTCCTGTGCGGCAGGATTACCCTGCAGACGCTGATACTGCGCCACGAAATCGTCATAGTTTTCGACAGCGCGCTGCAGCATGTGCGCCGAAGCAATTTCACCGTAGCGGTTGCGCAGATCAAAGTCCGCCTCGAACAGCGCTTCGATACGCGCCTTGTCAGGGTGCTCTCCACTCACCTTCACGTGCCCCGTGGAATCACTGCCAAGCATCACTTCCGGCGGCACGGAAATACCGTTGCGACGGAAAAGATAGTTGAGGTCGGCGGCAAAATCTGCCGTGGCCGCGGCAATGTCGGCTCCTTGAAGCACTCTCAGCGGGGGCAGAGTGGACACGGGTGGAGGCGCCGCGACGCCGGCATCCTGAGGTGTTTCGCGCCGCGTCGGGGACGTGACGGTGGTCTGCGCCACGAAGGGCTGGATGGAAATCATTGCCGGACTCCTGAAACAGTCCCGCATACCCAGCAGATTTCATACCAATCGAAGCGGAGGATCAGCCTTGCGGAGGTGCGCGGCGCCGGTCGGTCATGCTCAGGCTGATGCGGGTTACCGCGTCCTCACCCAGCAAGCGCTCCGCCCACGGCAGAAGCTCGTCCTCTTCCAGACGGATATGGGTTTCATACAGCGCCGCAAACTGCAGCACCTTGGCTTCGTCCAGTACGGCCTTTCGGCCCTCGCCCACTTCCGCGAGCACCTCACGCAGCACCTGCCACCTCATTCTGAGTTCGTCGTGCTCGGCCACCACCCGCTCGGCGAGGGCTTCCAGGCACGGGCGCTCGGCAGCATCGGCCCCGTCCAGCATGGCCGGCAAGAGGTCACGCTCTTCGTCGTCATGATGATTGACCGCCGCCAGATCGAAGTAGCGCATCACCGAACGTGCCGCACGCGTGGCCTGCTCGTCGGCACCGTGTTGCGGCAACCACTGCGCCAGACGCGCCAGGGTGCCCAGCTGAGCGCGGATGCGCTCATGACAGGCCGCCAGCATCTCCAGCGGCTCGTCCAGGCTGGGCGCCCCCGGCGGCAGCAGTGAATTGCCCGAACTCACAGCGGCAGAAAGCCCGTCGGGCTCTTGCTGAAGGCCACCGAGGCGATCCAGGCGAACACCGCCACCGCACCGATGAATGCCGCGATGCGGATCGGCTTGGTGCGGCCGCGACGCAGTGCGATCACGCCGAGCCCGATGTACAGCACCAGCCCGAGCACCTTGGCCATCGCCCAGCCGGCGGTGAAGAACGGGTACTGCGTCGCCATGGCGGCCAGGGCTAGGGCGGAGAGCAGCAGCAAGGTGTCGATCACGTGCGGCAGCACGCGAACCAGACGATTACCCAGCAGCGTGCTGCCGCTCATCATCCAGATACCCCGCACGATGAAGCCGAGAATGCTGATGACTGCCAGCAGCATGTGCAGATGCTTGATTCCGAAGTACACGAGCGATCTCCTTGATGTGTGTCGTGTGCCGCAAGCCAGAGGGATGCCCGCCCTGTCAGCACAACCGCATGCACGCTAACACAGGCCGCCGGGCAAAAGCATTGCGGCATGAAACCCACACCGGCACTGTGCGCCAGCCCGCAACGGGGCCGGGGCCGGTGTGCTTCGCGTATACTCGCCGCGCCATGCCGGTCGATCACTACGAGAACTTTCCTGTCGCTTCCCTGCTGCTGCCAAAGCGCCTGCGCGAGCCGGTGGAAGCCATCTATGCCTTCGCGCGCGGCGCCGACGACGTGGCCGACGAGGGCGATGCCGACAGCGACACACGGCTGGCCCAGCTTGCGGCGTATCACGCCGGCATTGACGCCATCGAATTCCGCCTGCCGGCCAACGACGATGAGTTGCGCCCGATGTTCGAACGCCTCGAGCGCAATGTGCGCGCCTTCGACCTGCCGCTGCAGCCCTTTCGCGATCTGATCAGCGCCTTCGCGCAGGACGTCGTCAAGACGCGCTACGCCACCTATGACGAGCTGCTCGACTATTGCCGTCGCTCAGCCAACCCGGTGGGACGCCTGCTGCTCCACTTGTACGGAGTGTGTGATGCGGTGTCGCTCAACCGCTCGGACAACATCTGCAGCGCATTGCAACTCATCAACTTCTGGCAGGACGTCGCCATCGACATCAGCAAACCGCGCATCTACCTGCCGCAAGATGAACTCGCACGCTTCGGGGTCACCGAAGACCAGCTTGCGAACGGCACGGACAGCGACGCATGGCGCCGCCTCATGGCGTTTCAGGTGCAGCGTGCGCGCGACATGATGCTGCGCGGCGCGCCGCTGGCACGCAGCCTGTCAGGCCGCATCGGTTGGGAGCTGCGCCTCATCGTCGCCGGCGGCCTGCGCATTCTCGAACGCATCGAGGCCGTGCAGTACGACGTATTCCGCGCCCGCCCGACCATCAGCAAGCTCGACACGCCGCTGCTTGCGTGGCGCGCTTTGACGCAGGCCGCCACATGAACCCGCACGACTACTGCCGCCAACGCACCGCAGCCAGCGGCTCGAGCTTCTATTACGGCTTCCTGTGCCTGCCGGCGCCGCGCCGACGCGCCATCATGGCGCTGTACGCCTTCTGCCGTGAGGTAGACGACGTGGTGGATGAAACCTCGGACACCGCCCTCGCCCGCCTTCAACTCGATGAGTGGCGAGCCGAAATCGGCCGCGTGTACGCCGGCGCGCCGCAGCACCCCGTGGGTCAGGCGCTGGCCGATGTGGTCGGTGAATTCCGTCTGCCCGAGGAGCAGTTGCTGGAGATCATCGACGGCATGGAGATGGACCTCGAGCAAAACCGCTACGCCGATTTCAGCCAGTTGCAGCTCTACTGCTACCGCGTAGCAAGCGTCGTCGGCCTGCTGTCGGCCGAGATCTTCGGCTACACCGACCGCCACACCCTGCGCTACGCGCACGACCTTGGGCTGGCGTTTCAGCTCACCAACATCCTGCGCGATGTCGGCGACGACGCGCGGCGCAACCGCATCTACCTGCCGCAAGACGAACTGGCGCGCTTCGGCGTGCCGGAGGACGACATCCTGCACGCGCGGCGCACCCCGCAGATGAGCGAGTTGCTGGCCTTCCAGGCGCAGCGCGCGCAGGCCTTCTACGAACGTGCGCTGGGCGAACTGCCCGAGGCGGATCGCCGCAGCCAGCGCCCCGGCCTGATCATGGCGGCGATCTACCATCGCCTGCTCGATGAAATCATCGCCGGCGGCTATGACGTGCTCGGCACGCCGCCGCGCCTGCCAACGATGCTCAAGCTCAAGCTGGCGCTGGCCGCATGGTGGAAGAATTGAACACCCCGATGCAGCGCAAGGCCGGGGCCCCGCGCAAGATCGCCATCATCGGCGGTGGTTACGCCGGCGTGGCCTGCGCCGTCGAGCTCACCCGCGCGGGCGCTCAGGTGACGCTGTTCGAGCGCTCGCAGACGCTGGGCGGGCGTGCCCGTGTGGTGAGCAAGGACGGTTACCGGGTCGACAACGGCCAGCACATCCTGATCGGCGCGTACGTGGAACTGGCGCGGCTGATGCGCATCACCGGTCAGTCGCCGAAATCCATGCTGCGCATGCCGCTCACGCTGGCCACACCGGGCGAGATGCGGCTGCAGGCGGCAAGGCTGCCGGCGCCCTTGCACCTCGCCGTCGGCCTGCTGCGCGCGCAAGGGCTGAGCTGGGCCGACCGGCGCGCCATGCTGCGGATGATGCAGCACCTCAAGCGCCGCAACTTCCGCTTCGAAACCGACATCACGGTTGCTGACTTGCTGCGCGACACGGCGCAGACGCAGCGCCTCATCGATCTGATGTGGGTGCCACTGTGCGTCGCCGCGCTCAACACCCACGCGGATCAGGCGTCGGCACAGGTGTTTGCGCGCGTGCTGCAAGACAGCTTGGCGGCGAGTGCGTCGGCCAGCGAATTGCTCATCCCGCGCATCGACCTCACCGAGCTGTTTCCGGTGCAAGCCGCCCGCTACCTCGCGACGCGACGCGGCCGGCTCGAAACCGGCATCACCATCACCGGCATCCTTCGCGGTGAGGAAGGCTTCATGCTGGTCGGCGACCCCTCGCCGCGCAACCGCTACGACCAGGTGGTGCTCGCCACCGCGCCTTACCACGCGGGCAGCTTGCTGCGCTCAACGGGCGCGTGCGAAGCGCTCGCCACACAGATCGACGCCTTGCGCCACGAGCCCATCACCACCGTGTATCTCGCGCTCGGCGAAGGCTTCCGCCTGCCCGAAGTGATGATCGGTTTGTCCCACGGCCCCGCGCAGTGGGCGTTTGATCGCGGCATGCTGGGCGGCGAGCCGGGGCTTGTTGCCTGCGTGATCAGCGCCAGCGGGCCGCACGGCGAGATGACGCGCGAAGAGCTGGAGCTGGCGATCCTGCGTCAGCTCGAACAGCAGCTCGTGCGCCGCGTCCCGGCGCCAGTGTGGACCATGACGATTACCGAAAAGCGCGCGACCTTCGCGTGCACGCCGGGGCTGCAGCGTCCGGGCATGCAGACACCGGTGCGCGGCCTGTGGCTTGCAGGGGACTATCTGGATTCGCCGTACCCGGCTACGCTGGAATCGGCTGTGCGCTCGGGCTGCGCGGCAGCAAACGCAGTACTGCGGCAAGCGAGCACCTGATGGATACACCCAACAAGCCCCGCGTCGAGATCACGCAGACCGGCAGCTATCGTTTCGAGGTGGATTTCGGCGCGGCCTTCCCGTCTCTGACAGTCGATGAGCCAGCACCGATTGGTGACGGCGAAGGCCCCGCACCCGAGCAACTGCTTGCGGCCAGCGTGGCCTACTGCCTGTCGGCCAGCCTGTTCTTCGCGCTCAACAAGTACCGTCAGGACAGCGGCGGCATCCGTGCCAGCGCCGAGTGTGATGTCGTGCGCAACGATGCCGGACGGCTCCGCATCGGGAGCATCGACGTGCATCTGCAACTCGGCGCCGACACCGCCACGCTGCAACACGTAGAGCGGGCGCTGGCGCAATTCGAGCAGTTCTGCACCATATCCGAGAGCGTGCAGGCCGGCGTCCCAGTAAACGTCACGGTCAGCGACGGCACCGGACGCACGCTGCGCTGACCCACTCAGGAGGAATACACATGGAAAAAGCCCACAACCCCGAAGACCTCGCTCGCCTCTTCATCGAACGCGCCAACGCGGGCGACGTGGAAGGTCTGGTCGCACTGTATGAAGCCGACGCCGTGCTGGCCGTGGGCGAGCCGGTTGCCAGCGGCCACGAGGAAATCCGCGCCTTCTACACGCGCATGTTGTCGAAGAAGCGTGAATTCCCGCCGGTCAGCCAGTTGAAGCCCATCGTGCATGGCGACATGGCCATGACGACCTCTCGTCAAACCAACGGCAATATCTCGACTGAAATCGCCCACCGTCAAGCCGACGGTACCTGGCTGTGGAAGCTCGACCAACTCAAAATCGAGCCGCTCACATCGGAAGACTGAGCGGCCTATCGACAGGCTCGTGACGCCCCCGAACAGGGGCGCCGCGAGCTTCGTCAGCACATGACTTGCGGGCCGGGCATGCGCCTCAACCCGCTGTGTAACTTGCTCAGTGGCCGCGCTCGGCCAACCATTTGCGCATCATGTCGATCTCGGCCTCCTGCGCCTTGATCACCTCCTGCGCCAGGGCGCGCACCTCGGCATCCTTGCCGTACTTCAATGCGATGCGCGCCATCTCCACCGCCGCCTCATGGTGCGGAATCATGCCTTTCATGAAATCCACGTCGGCATCGCCGGTGTACTTGATGTTCATGTCGGCATGCATGCGGTCACTGGCCGCACGATAGGCCGCGGTCGAAGGCGACTCGGCTGCGGCCGACGCACTGTCATGCTGCCCGTGGTGGCCGGCATGCTGGGCGTGAGCGGACAGTGAAAACAACGCAGCAGCGGCAAAACTCAAAACAAGCTTGTTCATGGGTGAGACTCCGTTGATCAACAGGATGCCGCGTGCGCGACACGTTCTTCCGTCAGCTGTCCAGCATTCATGCGCAGCACACGCGAGCAGCGCGCTGCCAGCGCCTCGTCGTGCGTGACCAGCACCAGGGTGGTGCCCGATTCACGGTTGAGCGCGAACATGAGCTCGATGATCGAAGCGCCGGTGGCCATGTCGAGGTTGCCGGTAGGCTCGTCGGCCAGCAGCAGTTTGGGCTCCGGTGCGAAGGCGCGCGCGAGTGCCACGCGCTGCTGCTCGCCACCCGAGAGGTGCTTGGGGTAATGATTGCGCCGCGCACTCAGGCCGACACGCTCCAGCCATTGCGTGGCCACCGCGCGCGGATCGGCCGCGCCGGCGAGTTCCAGCGGCAACATGACGTTCTCCAGCGCGGTCAGCGCCGGCAGCAACTGAAACGACTGGAACACGAAGCCGATGTTCTGCGCGCGCAAGGCCGCCCGTGCATCTTCGTCCAGCTCGAACATCGACGTGCCGGCCAGCACAATCGCGCCACTGCTCGGAACATCCAGCCCGGCAAGCAATCCCAGCAACGTGGACTTGCCCGACCCGGACGCGCCGACGATGGCCACCGACTCGCCGCTGCCGACCGAAAAGGCGATATCGTCGAGAATACGCAGCACGCCGTCGTCACCCGATACGGGAACATGCTTGGCCAGCCCGCGCACTTCAACCACCGGAGAATTCATTTCGATGCTGCTTCGATCCATCGCGACATTCCTGTTCGTCATCGTATCGGGGGCCACCCAGGCCGCCACCATCCTAGTGTGGGGGGACAGCCTGTCGGCCGGCTACCAGCTTGCACAGCGCGAAGCGTGGCCGGTGCTGTTGCAGACGCGGCTTGCGGAGAAAGGGTTCCCGCACAAGGTCGTCAATGGCAGCGTGAGCGGCGAAACCACGGCCGGCGGGCGTTCGCGCCTGCCCGAGGCGCTCAAGCGCCATTCGCCGGATCTGTTCATTCTCGAGCTGGGTGCCAATGACGGCTTGCGTGGCCTGCGCCCGCAACTCATGGGCGAAAACATCGAAGCGATGATAACAGCGGCGCAACAGGCCGGCGCCGAGGTACTGTTGATCGGTATGGAAATGCCGCCGAACTACGGCCCGGCCTACACGCGGCGCTTCGCACAGACCTTCAACGATGTGGCCGAACGCACCGACGCCGTACTGCTGCCCTTCCTGCTCGACGGCTTCGCCGACCAGCCCGAGATGTTCCTGGCTGACGGCATTCACCCCACCGCCGAAGCTCAGCACCGCATCCTCGATACGGTGTGGGCGAAACTCGAACCCATGCTCAAGTAAGGCGGCCTGCCCGTCAGGCTGCGCGCGTCGCGGCGGCGCAGCTTGGCGTGCGACAATCCGGCTCCCATGCCCCTCGCGTCATCCACATGAAAAAAGGCACCGCCACCATCGCCGACATCGGCCGCTTCGACGCCATCATCGACGCGCGCAGCCCGGCCGAATTCGACGACGACCGCATCCCCGATGCGGTGTCATGCCCGGTGCTGGACAACGAGCAACGCGCCATCGTCGGCACCATCTACAAGCAGCAATCCGCGTTTGAAGCCCGCCGCATCGGCGGTGCCATGGTGGCCGAGAATATCGCCCGCCATCTGCGTGAGGCGTTTGCCGACAAGCCCAAGAACTGGCGCCCGCTGGTGTACTGCTGGCGCGGCGGGCAACGCAGCGGCGCCTTCGTGACCTGGCTGCGCATGGTTGGCTGGGACGCCTGCCAGCTTGAAGGCGGGTACAAGAACTGGCGCCGCCACGTCATCGCCGAGATGGCCGATTTGCCGAAGAAGCTCGACATCCGCATCGTCAGCGGCCCCACCGGCAGCGGCAAGACCCGCGTGCTCGAAGCGCTGGCGGCACTGGGCGAACAGGTTGTCGACCTGGAAGATCTGGCCGCCCACAAGGGTTCGGTGCTGGGTGCCCTGCCCGACCGCGAGCAACCTCCGCAAAAACTCTTCGAGACCCGGATATTCCAGGAGCTGTCAGCGCTCGACCCGAAACGGCCTGTGTATGTCGAGGCCGAGAGCCGCAAGATCGGGCGTCTGCATGTGCCCGAAACCTTGATTTTCGCGATGCGTGCAGCACCCTGCATCAACATCGAAGCTTCACGTGAGGCCCGGCTGGATTTTCTGGTGCGTGACTACGCCTATCTGGGCGACGACGTCACCCGCCTGCAAAACCGTATCGACTGCCTGCGCGGCCTGCAGAGCAATGCGACGCTCGATCACTGGAAAGAGCTGGCAGCAGCGCACGCTTTGCCCGAATTGTTTGCCGAGTTCATCGACAAGCATTACGACCCGCTCTACCGCCGCTCACAGAATCACAATTACGCGCAGTTCCCTGGCGCACGCCAGATCGAAGCCGACGACCTCAGCCCGGCCGGCATCGTGGCTGTAGCTCGACAGATCGCCCGCCTATAAACGGCAGGAGGCCCGCACGGCCACCTGCCACGCGAGCCTCTTCCCACCGCGGCAGCGCCAGATCAGGCGGCCAGAGCCTCTTCAAGGGTGCTGACAACCGGCGCCCATTGGCGCGGTGACAGGTTGCCTTTGGCACGGTTGTTCTGCCATTGCAGCGGCTGCAGGTTGTTCAGGTTGTCGCTGCCACCGTTGAGCACTGCGCGAACGTGATCAATCTCCCAGCCCGTGCCGCCCTCAACACACACGCCGTACTGGTCCCGCTCAATCCACGCCCCATACACATCCTTGCGGCGCTTGGCGGGGTCCGAACCGGGAACGATGGCGGCCAGCGCCCACACCGCATCGACCGTCGCCGGGTCAAAGGCCTTGTTGAGAATGGTCGTTCCGTGCGCGCGACGATGCATGTCAGCTCCTCGAAATAAATATCAAAGTGTGATGTTTTTGGGTAAAAAAAAGCGCAAGCGGCCGAAGTGTATAACAAATTTCGCCGCTTGCGCTTCGGGGGTTGCCCCCGCCGCCGGGGCTGCTCTCACAGTGGATAGCGAGGCCCCGGCAACCTTCAAAGCAAGCTTACGGGCGTGCTTCCACCGTGGCGTTGCGCGCAGATGCGTTGCAGCACCGCCGGTTTCGGTTGGCTGACTTCCCCTTGCTCGAATGCGACAACATCGAATCCTCCCTCCAGCCGTTGGAGCAATTCGTTGGCGCTCAGCAGGAAGTCGGGGTTCGACGGCTTGCCAAAGCGCTCATTGCCGACCATGAAGGTTTCGTAGATCAGGATGCCGCCCGACCTCACGCTGGCCAGCAGCGCGTTGAAATGCGGGCGGTACAGGTAATTGGTGACCACCACCGCATCAAAGCCGCGGCCCACATACGGCCAGGCATCCTGCTCCAGATCGGCCGTAACAGGATTAATGCCCTTCACGCCCTGCAGTAGCTCCAAGGCCGCGGCATCGCGATCCACGGCTTCCACCTCACAGCCTTGCGCCGCGAAGAGGCGCGCATGCCGCCCGCCTCCGCACGCCACGTCCAGCACCGAGGCGCCTCGCGGCACCAGCGGGATAAAACGCGCCACCCAAGCCGACGGGGCCGCTTGCGCGGCGTGACCGCCGGCGCTCATGCCACACCTCCGATGCACAGCGACTTGAGTTCGAGATACTCGTCGATCCCGGCGTGTGCTCCCTCGCGGCCGACGCCGGACTGCTTGATGCCGCCGAACGGAAAGACCTCGCTGGAAAACACACCGGTATTGACCGACACCATGCCGAATTCGAGCGCTTCGGACACGCGGAACACGCGGCCGACATCCCGCGTGAAGAAGTACGCCGCAAGGCCGTATTCGGTGTCGTTGGCCATGCGCACTACCTCGTCTTCCGACTCGAAGCGGAACAACGGCGCCACCGGGCCGAAGGTCTCCTCACGCGCCACGCGCATGGCAGGCGTCACCTCGGTGAGCACGGTGGGCTCGAAGAAGGTGCCACCACGCTCGTGGCGTTGCCCGCCCAGCACGGCCTTGGCGCCGTGCGACAGCGCATCGGTGACGTGCGACTCGACCTTTTCGATGGCCGCATCATTGATCAGCGGGCCGATATGCACGCCCTCTTCGGTGCCGGCGCCCACCTTGAGCTTGCGCACGGCCTCGGCCAGGCGCCGCGCAAATTCGTCGTAGATGCCGGCCTGCACGTACATGCGGTTGGCGCACACGCAGGTCTGGCCGGTGTTGCGGAATTTCGAAGAGATCGCGCCCTTCACGGCCAGATCGATGTCCGCGTCGTCGAAGACGATGAACGGCGCATTGCCACCCAGCTCCAGCGACAGGCGCTTGAGGGTCGGCGCGCACTGTTCCATCAGCAGACGGCCGACCGCCGTCGAGCCGGTGAAGGAGAGCTTGCGCACCGTGGGGCTGGACGTGAGCACCCCGCCGATGACTTTTGAATCCCCCGTGACGACGTTGAACACGCCTTTGGGAAAGCCGGCCTTTTCCGCCAACGCGGCCAGCGCAAGGGCCGAGAACGGCGTCTGTTCGGCCGGCTTCACCACCACCGTGCACCCCGCGGCCAAGGCTGGTGCCACCTTGCGGGTAATCATGGCCGCCGGGAAATTCCACGGCGTGATAGCGGCGCACACGCCCACCGGCTGTTTGATCACCAGCAGACGGCGGTCGGCGGCCGGTGTGGGGATGATTTCACCGTCGATACGACGCGCCTCTTCGGCGAACCACTCGACGAAGGAGGCGGCATAGCCGATTTCGCCGCGCGCTTCGAACAACGGCTTGCCCTGCTCGGCAGTCATGATGGCGGCGAGTTCGTCGGTGGCTTCGACGATCAGGCGGAACCACTCGCGCAGCAGCGCGGCGCGGTCCTTGGCAAGCGTGGCGCGCCACGCCGGCAGCGCGGCATCGGCCGCGGCCACGGCACGCTCGGTTTCCGCCGCCCCCAGATCCGGCACGCTGCCGATGCGCAGACGCGTGGCCGGGTCCTGCACGTCGAAGCGCTGGCCGTTGTCGGCATCGACCCATGCGCCATCGACAAAAGCCTGTTCGCGGAAAAGTGCGGTCTGTTTAGCTTTAGTCATCGTTGATCCATCTCATCGAAGCAATGCGAAGCTTCATTCTAGGGGCTCTTCCCTCCCGAACGGAGGCCCCGCTTGCAAATGCAAACACACCCGGATGCTGCAGCCGCGCGACGCGGGGCGGACGAGTCGGCTATCATGGTTCGCCGCATTGCACCATGCGCCTCGCGCACTGCCCACGCATGAACGAGACCCATTACCTCGCCCCCCTGTTTCAACCCCGCGCCATCGCGGTGATCGGCCCGAGCTTCGACGAGAACTCGATCGCCCACATCGCCGTCCGCAACTTGCGTGAAAGCCGTTTCCGCGGCCCGATCACCGTGGTTTCCAGCGACACCAGCAGCGTGCACGGCGTGAGTTGCGTGCGCTCGCTGAGTCAGGCCAAAGGCCCCATCGACCTTGCCATTCTCGGCACGCCGATTGAAGAAGTGCCCGCCTTGCTGGCCGACTGCGCCGCTGTCGGCGTGCGCATCGCCGTCCTGCCCGCGGGCTTCGTCGATCCGCCCGAGCAACGCAAGGAAGCCGCACGCGCGCTGCGCGAGGCCGCACGTCGTCACGGCATCCGCCTGCTCGGGCCGAACGCGCTGGGCGTGATCCGCCCCGAGATCGGCCTGAACGCCAGCATTGCGCACACCATGCCGCGCAATGGCTCCATCGGCCTGCTGTCGCAGTCGGGCGCGCTGGTCACGGCGGTGCTCGACTGGGCCACACCCAACGGCATCGGCTTCTCGGCAGTCGCCACGGTGGGCGCCAGCCTCGACATCGATTTCGGTGACGCCCTCGACTATCTGATTGCCGACCCGCGCACCGAGAGCATCTTTCTCTACATTGAACGCATCCGTGACCCGCGTCGCTTCATGACTGCGCTGCGCGCCGCGGCGCGCATGAAGCCGGTGCTGTTGCTCAAGGCCGGCCGCCATCCGCAGGTGGCGTCGGCGATTCACGATCTGGTCGGCACGCTGCCGGGCAGTGACGCGGCCTTCGACGCGGCCATCCGGCGTTGCGGCGTGGTGCGTCTGTACAACCTCAACCAGTTGTTCGCCGCCGCGGGCGGGCTGTTCGCGGACTTCCGGCCGCGCGGCAACCGGCTGGCCATCATCACCAACGGCGGCGGGCTGGGTTTCATGGCGGCTGACCGCGCCGCCGACCTGGAAATCCCGCTGGCCGACTTCGCCCCTGCAACGCGTGAGAAACTCAGTGCACTGCTCGGCGAACGCTGGAACGGCGGCAACCCCATCGACCTGGGCCGCATCGCCGACGCCGACACCTACCGCGAAGCGCTGCAGGCCGTGCTCGACGGCCCGCACGTGGATGGCGTGCTGGTGATGCTGTCACCGCAAGCCACCACCCGTCCGACGCACATCGCTCGCGCCGTGGCCGAACTTGGCAAATATGCCAGCAAGCCGCTGGTGACATGCTGGGTGGGCGATCAACACGTGCGCGACAGCCGCGACGCCTTTCACAAGGCCGGCATCCCTACTTTCCCGACGCCCGAGCCGGCCGTCGAGCTGTTCAGCCACATCTCGGCGTACTACCGCAACCAGAAGCTGCTGATGCAGGTTCCAGGCCCGCTGTCGCACCTTGACGCACCGGACATCGCGAGCGCCTCGCGCATCATCGCTGCCGCGCTGGCCGAATCGCGCTCGGTGCTGACCGAAACCGAGTCCAAGGCCTGTCTCGCGGCCTTCGGCATCCCCGTCGCGCCGACGCGCGTCGCCACCACCGAAGACGAGGCCGTTGAACTGGCCCAGGCCATCGGCCTGCCGGTGGCGATGAAGATCGATTCGCCCGACCTGCCCTCCAAGACCGACGCCGGCGGCGTGCGCCTGGGCGTGGCCAGCCTCGACGCGGTGCGCAACGCCTACCGCGGCATCAAGGAGGCGGTGCGTGGCAGCAGCCCGGCGGCGCGCCTTCTCGGCGTCGCCATCGAACCCATGGTCACGCGCAGCAACGGCCGCGAACTGGCTGTCAGCTCCACCACCGACGCCGTCTTCGGCCCGCTCATCGGGCTGGGCGCCGGGGGGCGACGTGCCGGCGGCGCACGCGCTCATGCGCTGCCCCCGCTCAACGATTTCCTGGCGCGCGACCTGATGCAATCGGCCCCCGTGGCGCCGCTGCTGGAAGCCTCCAGCGTGCGGCCGGGCGCCAATCAGGAGGCACTCGAAGACGTGCTGCTGCGCGTATCCGAAATGGTGTGCGAGCTGCCGCAGATCCGCGCACTCGACATCGACCCGTTGCTGGTCGATGAAAACGGCGCTGTCGCCCTGGATGCACGCCTGGTGCTGTCACCGGCCGGCCCCTCGGAAGGCCGCTACGAGCACATGGCGATTCACCCTTACCCTTCGCACCTGCTGACGGAATGGGTATTGCCCGGCGGTACGAAAGTGACCTTGCGGCCGATCCGCCCGGAAGACGCCGTGCTGACCACCGAATTCGTGCGCGCGCTGTCGTCGGAAACGCGTTACCAACGCTTCATGAACACCGTGCGCGAGCTGTCGCCGGCGATGGTCATCCGCCTCACGCAGATCGACTACGACCGCGAAATGGCCTTCGTCGCCACCACGCAGGAGGACGGCCGCGAAACGCAGATCGGGGTGTGTCGCTACGCCGCCAACCCGGATCGCGAATCCTGTGAGTTCGCGGTGGTGGTGGCCGATGCCTGGCAACACCGCGGGGTGGCGCGGCGCTTGATGGAGCTGCTGATCGACACCGCACGCAAACGTGGTTTCGTGCGCATGGATGGAGTTTTCCTCGCCAGCAACGAACGCATGCTGCACTTCGTCGAAAAGCTCGGTTTTGCCTTGCACACCGACCCGGACGACCCTGCTATCAAGCAAGGCAGCCTGGACCTGCGCACAACCGCGTAATCGGCGAATGCCACAGCCGATCGCACTCGCACGGCGGCCAGCCCGCGGCGCATCGCGCCCGCCGTGTATCATGCGCGCCCTGCGTGCTCAAACGTGAATCAAAGAGAAGCCATGCCGTTCAGCATCCAGCAAAACCAGTTCAAAGGGCAGCCGGTCATCACCGTGCTGTCGGGCGACGGCGCACGTGCCGTCATCTCACTGCTCGGCGGCCAGGTGCTGTCATGGGCCCCGGCCAACGGACTCGACCAGCTCTATCTGTCGGAAACCGCCGTGCACGACGGCAAGACCAGCATTCGTGGCGGCGTGCCCGTGTGCTTTCCGCAGTTCTCCAAGCTCGGCAAGCTGCAGGCGCACGGTTTCGCGCGCAATTCGATGTGGACGCTGGCCGAGCAGCGCGGCGGTGACGATTTCGCGATCGCCACGCTGAAGCTCACCGACGACGAAACCACCCGCGCCATGTGGCCCGGCATGTTCGAAGCCGAGCTAACCGTCGCCATCGGCGGCGAGCGCATGGACATCGAGTTCGAAGTCACCAACACAGGGCATTCGCCGTTTGCCTTCACGGCGGCGCTGCATACTTACCTTGCCGTGCGCGAGGTCGAGAACATCCGCCTCGAGGGCCTGAACGGCTTCGAATACCGCGACGCCACCGACGACAACCGCATCAAGCGCGACAGCGGCGACGTGGTCATCGTCGAAAACGAAGTGAATCGCGTCTATCACGACGTCGACCGTGCCTTGCTGCTGCGCGACGGAAACCGCTCCATCGGCATCCATTGCGAAGGTTTCCCCGATGTGGTGGTGTGGAACCCTTGGGAAGAGAGCATCAAGCAGTTCGCCGATCTGCCGGCCAACGCCTTCCGCCACTTCATCTGCGTGGAAGCCGCCGCGGCGCGCAGCAAGATCATGCTGGACGCCGACGAATCCTGGTTCGGCCGTCAGACGCTGGTGAAGCTGTAACGCACCTGACCACGTAGGTCGCGATGAGCGCAGCGAATTGCGACACCCACGCCCGTTACAACCGCTGTCGTCGCATTTTGCCTGCGGCTCAACGCGACCTACATTTTCCGATCACACCTATATGCTTCCCTCCATCGAACATCGCATCGCCAGCGAACTCGGCGTCGAGCCGCGTCAGGTCATTGCCACGGTGAAACTCATCGACGAAGGCGCGACCGTGCCCTTCATTGCGCGCTACCGTAAGGAAGTCACCGGAGGCCTAGACGACACGCAGCTGCGCCAGCTCGAAGAGCGTCTGGGCTATCTGCGCGAGCTGGAAGACCGCCGCGCCACCGTGCTGGCTTCCATCGAAGAGCAAGGCAAGCTCGATGCGCCGCTGCGCGCCGAGATCGAAGCCGCCGAAACGAAGCAACGCCTCGAAGACCTGTACCTGCCGTACAAGCCCAAGCGCCGCACCAAGGCTCAGATTGCGCGTGAAGCCGGCATCGAGCCTTTGGCCGAGCTGCTGCTGAACGAGCCTCAGCGCGTGCCGGAAGACGAAGCCGCCGCCTACCTCAACCCGGAAGCCGGCTTCGAGGATGCCAAGAGCGTGCTCGACGGCGCGCGCCAGATTCTGGTCGAGCGCTTCGGCGAAGACGCCACGCTGCTCACCGAGCTGCGCGACTTCCTCAACGACCACGCCGATGTGGTGGCCCGCGTGGTCGAGGGCAAGGAGAACGAAGGCGCCAAGTTCCGTGACTGGTTCGATCACCGCGAGCCGCTCGACAAGATGCCCTCTCACCGCGCGCTGGCGCTGCTGCGTGGCCGCAACGAGGGCGTGCTGCGCGTGTCGCTCGACGTGCCGCACGAAGAAGGCGCGCCGCATCCCTGCGAGGGGCGCATCGCCGCACGCTTCGACGTGCGCAACCAGGGCCGCGCAGCCGACCGCTGGCTGGCCGACACGGTGCGCTGGGCGTGGAGCGTGAAAGTGTCGCTGCACCTCGAGCTCGAGCTCGTCAGCGCCCTGCGCGAACGCAGCGAAGAGGAAGCCATTCGCGTTTTCGCCCGCAACCTGAAGGATCTGCTGCTCGCCGCGCCCGCCGGCAGCCGCCCCACCATGGGCTTGGACCCCGGCATCCGCACCGGCGTGAAAGTGGCCGTGGTGGACGCCACCGGCAAGGTGGTGGCCACCGACACGGTCTATCCCTTCGAGCCGCGCCGCCACCGCGAGCCGGCCATTGCGGCCCTCACCGCGCTGATCAAGGCGCACGGTGTGGAGCTGATCGCCATCGGCAACGGCACGGCCTCGCGCGAAACCGACCAACTCGTGGCCGAGCTGATGCAGCGTCAGCCCGAGCTGGCCGTCACGCGCATCATGGTGTCCGAGGCCGGCGCATCGGTGTATTCAGCCTCCGAGCTGGCCGCACGGGAATTCCCCGACCTTGACGTGTCGCTGCGCGGCGCGGTGTCGATTGCCCGCCGTCTGCAAGACCCGCTGGCGGAACTGGTCAAGATCGACCCCAAATCCATCGGCGTGGGCCAGTACCAGCACGACGTGAACCAGAGCCGCCTGGCCAAGATGCTCGACGCGGTGGTGGAAGACTGCGTGAACGCGGTCGGCGTCGATCTCAACACCGCCTCGGCGGCCTTGCTGGCGCGCATCTCGGGCCTCAACCCGGCGCTCGCCGAAAACCTTGTGGCGCACCGCAACGCCAACGGCCCGTTCCGTTCGCGCAAGGCACTGCTCGACGTGCCGCGCCTCGGCCCCAAGACCTTCGAACAGGCAGCAGGCTTCCTGCGCATCCGCGAGGGCGACGACCCGCTCGACGCCTCGGCCGTGCACCCGGAAGCCTATCCGGTGGTCGAACGCATTCTTGCCCGCGTGCAGGCGAGCGTGCGCGAGGTGATGGGCAACACACAGCGCCTGCGCGAGCTCAAACCCGCCGAATTCATCGACGAGCGTTTCGGCGAGCCGACGGTGCGCGACATCCTCGCCGAACTCGAAAAGCCCGGCCGCGACCCGCGCCCCGAATTCCGCACCGCCAAATTCCGTGACGGCATCGAGAAGGTGTCCGACCTGGAGCCCGGCATGCTGCTCGAAGGCGTGGTCACCAACGTCACCAACTTCGGCGCCTTCGTGGACGTCGGCGTGCATCAGGACGGACTGGTGCACGTCTCGATGCTGTCCGAGCGTTTCGTGCGCGACCCGCACAGCGTGGTCAAGGCCGGCGACGTGGTGAAGGTCAAAGTGCTGGAAGTCGACCTCGAGCGCAAGCGCATCGCGCTGACAATGAAGCTGTCCGAAGCGCCCGCCCCGGCAGCGCCCGCCAACCGCAGCGAGCGCACAGAGCGCCGGCCGCAGAGAAACGACGCCCAGAGCAAATCTGCTGCGCAAGCGCGCCCGGAGGCACGTCGCGGCAACGACTCGCGCCGCAACGAGCGCAAGCCCGAAGGCGCCATGGCCGATGCGCTGGCTCGCGCATTGCGCAGCAACAAGTAAAATCAGCGGCCAACACAAGGAAAATGCGATGACGGTCCGCATCTACGGCATCAAGAACTGCGACACCATGAAGAAGGCTTTTGCCTGGCTCGACGAGGCCGGCATCGCCTATGAGTTCCACGATTACAAGAAAGTCGGCATCGATGCCGCCACGCTGGCTGACTGGTGCGCCCGCACTGACGGCTGGCAGGCGCTGGTGAACACGCGCGGCACCACTTGGCGCAAGCTCACGCCCAAGCAGCAATCGGTGGCCGACGAAGCCGGCGCCATCGCACTGATGAGCGAGCACACCAGCGTGATTCGCCGCCCGGTGCTCGACACCGGCGACGGCGAGTTGCTGATCGGCTTCGACCCGCTGCGCTACGACGCGGCGCTGTCCGGCAACGGAGGCTGAACATGCGCTCGAATGACTCTTGGGTGCGCCGTTTTTTGCTGGAAAAGCTCGACATCCGTGGCGCCGTGGTCCGTCTGGACGACGTCTGGCAAGCCTTGCAACACGGACGCGATTACCCGCCGGCCGTCGCGCGCATTCTCGGCGAGATGGCGGCCGTGTCGGTGATCGTCGCCGGCAATCTGAAGCAGCCCGGCCGCCTCACCTTCCAGATCCACGGCGATGCCGCGCTGCGCCTGCTGGTGGTGGATTGCCCGGAAACGCTCAATCTGCGTGCGATGGCCAAGGTGGACGACGACGCGCAAGGCCAGGACTTGGGCGAGCTCATCGGCAACGGCCGCATGCAGCTCTCACTCGACATGCCCGGCCTGAGCGAGCCGTATCGCAGCCTCGTGCCGCTGGAAGGCGCCGACATCGCTGAGGTGTTCGAGCACTACCTGACGCAATCCGAACAACAGCCCGCCACGCTGTGGCTGATGTGCGACGGCAGGGTTGCAGCCGGATTGTTCCTGCAGAAGCTGCCGGACGCCGACAAACGCGACGCCGATGGCTGGGACCGCGTGAATCATCTCGCCTCCACCGTCAAACCCGACGAGCTGCTCGAGCTCGACGCCGAAGAACTGCTGGGCCGCCTGTTCGCCGAAGAGGAAGTGCGCGTGTTCGAACCGCGCCCGGTCATGCACGACTGGCCGCGTGACCCGGCCAAGGTGGATGACATGCTGCGCGGTCTGGGCCGTGACGAGTTGGATGCCATTCTCGAAGAGCACGGCGAAGTCGTGGTGCATGACGATCTGGTGAATCACACCTACCGCTACGACGCCGCAGCGGTCGAGGCCTTGTTCGACGGCGACGAACAACCGCCGACGCTGCACTGAAACACGCAAAACTCCGCTGAAATCGGGGCCTGCTTGCCCGATTTCCCCCCGCTCATTAGACTCGCAAGCTTTTACGCGCCCCGCTTCCCATGACCAAAACATCCTCCCCTCGCCGCACCATCGAATTCCGCAATGCATCGATCGGGGCGACGGTGGCGGTGTTGCGTGAAACGCGCCCGGATCTGCTCGCCGACGAATTGCACAAGATGCTCGGCGGCCGCCCCGACTTCTTCTCCGGCGAAGCGGCCATCCTGGACTTTTCCGACCTCGCCAATGCGCCCGATCGCATCGACTGGTCGGGCCTGATGAGCCTGTTCCGCCGCTTTCAGCTCCAGCCCATCGGCGTGTGCCATCTTCCCGAAGAACACGCCGCTGCCGCCCGCCAGGTCGGCCTGGCCATGCTCGACGGTGCTTTGAACAATCAGCCCGCGGCCCCGCAACGGGCGGCCCGGCCGGAGCCGGCCCCGCGCCCTCAGCCCGCTCCGGCACCGGCACCGGCCGCCAAACCGGCTGCTGCCGCCAACACGATGTTCATCGACCGCCCGGTGCGCTCGGGTCAGCAGGTGTATGCGCGCGGTGCCGACCTGGTCTTGCTGGCCGGCATGAGCAATGGCGCAGAGGTCATCGCGGACGGCAGCATTCACTGTTACGGACCCTTACGTGGCCGGGCACTTGCCGGCGCCCAAGGCAACGACCGTGCGCGTATCATGGCAACCAATTTCGGCCCCGAGATCGTCTCGATTGCGGGCACCTACCGTACCTTCGATCAAGGCCTGCCGGCCGCGATAGCAGGCAAACCGGCGCTCGTTCGACTCTCCGGGGACAAGGGAAACACTTTGACTATCGAACCGCTGCAACTCGATTGATGCAGCCCGACCTCAGAAAGGAATCAACGTGACTCGAGTCGTCGTCGTAACGTCTGGCAAAGGTGGTGTGGGCAAAACCACCACCAGCGCCGCATTTGCCTCTGGCCTGGCCCTGCGCGGCTTCAAGACCGCAGTCATCGACTTCGACGTCGGCCTGCGCAACCTCGATCTGATCATGGGCTGCGAACGTCGCGTGGTGTATGACCTGGTGAACGTCATCAACGGCGAAGCCAAGCTCAACCAGGCGCTGATCAAGGACAAGAACTGCGAGAACCTGTTCATCCTCCCCGCCTCGCAGACGCGTGACAAGGACGCGCTGACCGACGAAGGGGTGGAAGCGGTGATCAAGGATCTCGAGCACATGGGCTTCGACTTCGTGGTGTGCGACTCGCCCGCCGGCATTGAGCGTGGCGCCGTGCTGGCGCTGACTTTCGCCGACGAGGCCATCGTCACCACCAACCCGGAAGTGTCGTCGGTACGTGACTCCGACCGCATCCTGGGCATTCTGCAGTCCAAGTCGCGCCGCGCCGCCGAAGGCAAGGAGCCGATCAAGGAGCACCTGCTGGTCACGCGCTACTCGCCCAAGCGCGTGGAAGATGGCGAAATGCTGTCGTACAAGGATGTACAGGAACTGCTGCGCGTGCCGCTGATCGGCGTGATCCCCGAGTCCGAATCCGTGCTGCACGCCTCCAACCAGGGCACGCCGGCCATTCACCTCAAAGGCACCGACGTGGCCGAGGCCTACACCGACGTGGTGGCCCGCTTCCTGGGTGAGGAGCGCCCGCTGCGCTTCGTCGATTACGTCAAGCCGGGCATCATGCAACGCCTGTTCGGAGGCAAGTGACATGTCCTTCCTGGCCAAACTTTTCGGCGAGAAAAAGAAAACCGCCTCGATCGCCAAGAACCGTCTGTCGGTGCTGATCGCGCACGAGCGCAGCGGCGGCGCCGGCGTTGCGCCGGACTTTCTGCCGACGCTTCAGCGCGAGCTGCTTGAAGTGATTTCCAAGTACGTGTCGGTGAACCTCGATGACATCAAGGTTCACCTCGACAAGCAGGACAACTGCGACGTGCTCGAAGTAAACATCGTCCTGCCTGAACAGAAGTCGTCCTGACGTTCTGACCGCTGCCGCCGTCAGCGCTCGATGCGGAAACGCGCAACGAGCTGCTGCACGGCGGCTGTCGATTCGGCAAGACGTTTCATGCCCGATTCGGCCCCTGCCATGTGATCCACCACCTGTTCAGAGATATCGCGGATCTCCGCGACATGTTCGTGCACATCGGCATTTGTGGTCGAGAGTTGTCCGATGGCCACCGCAATGCGGTCGAGCTCGGCCCCGGTCTCGGCAAAGTCATCGACCATCGCCGCGAATTGCTGCTCCGACTCGCCCACCACGGCCAGAATTTCTGCCACATCGGCACGAATCACCTCGTTGCCCTCGCGCGTCTCATTGACGCGGCCGATCATGTCACTGACGTTGCTCTCGATATCCACGGTGGCCATGTTCACACGCTCGGCGAGCTTGCGCACCTCATCCGCAACCACTGCAAAACCACGCCCTGCCTCCCCTGCTCGCGCCGCCTCGATGGCCGCATTGAGCGCCAGCAGGTTGGTCTGTTCGGCGATCTCCCGGATCAAAGAGGCGATTTTCCGCACGCTTCCGGAGCGGGTGCTGAGTTCATCCACCAGGCGGTTGAAGCCCCCCACTTTCTCGCTGGTGGTGCCCACGCGGCGTGCGATGTCACGCATGCCGCCCAGCGCCTCGCGCGCCGCGGCAAGGTTGCTCTGCGTGGACGCGGAAATCTGACCGGCTCCGGCCGACACGCTGGCAATGGCATCGCGTGCCTCTCCGCTCGAAACGAACACCGCACTGGTGGCTGTTTGCTGCCGACCGGCATCGCCGGATGAAGTGGCAACACGGGCGCGTACGTCGTCTGTCTCGGCGACGATGGTGGTGCTCATCGAACGTACCTCGCCGATGAGCTTGCGCATCTTGGCGGCGAAACCGTTGTAGCTCTGCGCGAGTTCGCGCAGCTCGTCATGCGTCTCGAGCGGCAGCTCGCGCGAGAAATCAGCGTCCCCGCGTGCAATCTCGTCGAATATCCGCGTGATGTGGCGCACCGGGCGCACGATGAGATGTCGCAGATACAGAATCTGTCCGACATTCATCGCCAGCGCCAGTACGGTCAGCGCCAGCATGATCATCCAGCCACCGTCGAGCACCGCCGAGATGTCGGCCAGCACTTCGGCCGACAGGCCACCGTCCGTCGCATGCTGGTTCACGCGGTCGCGGATGCCGATGTAGACCCCGAGGTACGCCAGATTGATCAGGAACAGAAAGAGGAAACTGCAGAGCTTCTTGCTCAGTGAATTCCAGAACGCTTTCTCTACGCTTTCGTACAGCTGCAGCAATGTGGCCATCGACCCTCCGAAGCACGCCCCGACACATTCGGGCGCCTGCATGATCTACGGCATCCGGCCACCGGAACTTGATCAAGATCAGAACTTCTTAGCGGATTTTTTGCTGCCATTTGCCGCCCCGCGTCTCGCCATGCGAAAATCCGCGGTCTTTCGGCCCGTGCCGAACCACTTTTGCAAGCAGCCAACATGACCGATCAGACCGCCCCGCAGCAGGACGAAAACCACATCATCGCCGAGCGCCGCGAAAAGCTCGCCGCGTGGCGCCAGTCCGGTCGCGCCTTCCCGAACGACTTCTCGCGCGAGAACCTCGCATCCAAGCTCGACGAAGCCTACGGCGAGAAGGAGGCTGCAGAGCTGGAGGCGACGCCGATCGAGGTCAAGGTGGCTGGCCGCATCATGCTCAAGCGCGTCATGGGCAAGGCCAGCTTCATCACCATCCAGGACGTTTCCGGCCGCATCCAATGCTACGTTGCGCGTGACGCCGTGGGCGAAGATCTGTACGCCGACTTCCGCCACTGGGACATCGGCGACATCGTCGGTGTGGTGGGCACGCTGTTCAAGACGCGTACCGGTGAGCTCACCGTGAACTGCTCCGAAATCCGCCTGCTTACCAAGAGCATTCGCCCGCTGCCGGACAAGTTCCACGGGCTGTCCGACGTGGAGCAGAAATACCGTCAGCGCTACGTGGATCTGATCATGAGCGAGCAGACGCGCTTCACCTTCGTGGCACGCAGCCGCATGGTGCAGTCGATCCGCAACTACATGACGAACCACAACTTCCTCGAAGTCGAAACGCCGATGATGCACCCCATCCCCGGCGGTGCGGCGGCAAAGCCTTTCGTCACGCATCACAACGCGCTCGACATGGAAATGTTCCTGCGCATCGCGCCCGAGCTGTATCTGAAGCGCCTGGTGGTGGGCGGCTTCGAGCGTGTGTTCGAGATCAACCGCAACTTCCGCAACGAAGGCCTCTCGCCGCGCCACAACCCTGAATTCACCATGATGGAGTTCTACGAGGCGTACGCGAATTACCGCACGCTGATGGACTTCACCGAAGGCCTGATCCGTCATTCCGCACGCGAAGCGCTGGGTACCGAGACCTTCGTCTATCAGGGCAAGGAACTCGACCTGTCGCGCCCCTTCGCACGTCTGACCATCGTCGAGGCTATCCACAAGTACAACCCCGGCTTTACCGATGCGCAGTTGAACGACGCCGCCTGGCTGCGCGCGAAACTCGGCGAGTACAAGGTCGAGCCGCATGCCCACGCCGGCCTCGGCGCGTTGCAGCTTGCGCTGTTCGAAGAATGCGCCGAAGCGCAGCTGTGGGAGCCCACCTTCATCATCGACTACCCGGCCGAAGTCTCGCCGCTGGCACGCCGCAACGATGCCAACCCCGAGATCACCGAGCGCTTCGAGCTGTTCATCGTCGGCCGCGAGATCGCCAACGGCTTCTCCGAGCTGAACGACGCCGAAGACCAGGCCGCACGCTTCCTCGAGCAGGTCAAGGCCAAGGAAGCCGGTGACGAAGAAGCCATGTACTTCGATGCCGACTTCGTGCGCGCACTTGAGTACGGCCTGCCCCCGACGGCCGGCTGCGGCATCGGCATCGACCGTCTGGTGATGCTGCTGACCGACTCCGCGTCGATCCGCGATGTCATCCTGTTCCCGCAGATGCGGCCACAGGCCGACTGAACCCGGGGCTGGCCTGAGGGGCGTGCCCACCTTTGCGCTTTTGGCCGTGCCGGCTGCGCAAACAAGCACACGCCCTCGGGTCGCTTTCGTCCGACATGCCCAGCCTCACGCCTGCCCGCCTCGTCCTGCGTGACGACGGCACGCCATGGTCCGAGACCTACCAGGACATCTACCACTCCAACTGCGGCGGGCTGGAGCAGGCCCGCACGGTTTTCGTGGCCGGCAACGAATTGCCGGGGCGCTGGCAGGGTCGTGACACGTTCACGATCGTCGAGACCGGCTTCGGTCTCGGTCTGAATTTTCTTGCCACCTGGGCCGCCTGGCGCGCCGACCCGGCGCGCTGCGAGCGCCTGCACTTCGTGTCAGCCGAGCTTCACCCCTTTTCGCGCGAAGACCTCACCCAGGCACATGCTGCGCATAAAGACCTTGCAGCGCTGTCGGGCGAACTGCTCGCACTCTGGCCTGCGCTTGTGCCGGGCTTTCATCGCCTGCACCTGGACGGCGGGCGTGTCACGCTGACGCTGCTGTTCGGCGATGCGGGCGAGCTGCTGTCGCAGCTCGATGCGCGAGCAGACGCTTTCTACCTCGACGGCTTCTCGGCGGCACAAAACCCGGAGATGTGGTCCGACGAACTGCTCGGCACCCTCGCCCGCCTTGCAGCGCCCGGCGCCACGCTGGCCACCTGGTCTGCACGCGGTGCGTTGCGGCGTGCCCTGATCGAAAACGGCTTCGACTGCGTTCGACGACGAGGCTTCGCGGCCAAGAGCCAGATGCTGTTCGGGCGATTCAGCGCAGGAGAGGCCGTAACTGCGCCGCAGCGGCACGCGCTGGTAATCGGTGCGGGCTTGGCTGGCAGCACCATTGCCAACCGCCTGTGCGAGCGCGGATGGCGCATCACGCTGATCGATGCTGCGGACGGCCCCGCACAAGGCGCCTCCGGCAACCATGCGGGTGTACTGCGCGCATTGCCCAGCCGCGACGACAACCGCATGAGCCGCATCACCCGCGCCGCCGCCCTGTATGGCTTGCGCCACCTGGAACGGCTTTCGGCACAGGGTCTCGCGGTACGCTGGGACGCCTGCGGCGTGCTGCATTTGGCTCGCGACGAAAAGCAGCAGAGCAAGCAACGCGAAGTAGTCGCTGCGCTGCAAGCCCCGCCCGAGATATTGTGCTTCGTCGAACGTGACGAAGCCTCACGCATCGCGAAGTGGCCGCTGGCCATCGGAGGCTGGTGGTTTCCCGATGGCGCCTGGGTCAGCCCGCCCAGCCTGTGCGAAGCCAACCTGGACGCCTCGCCCGAACGGCTCGAAACGCACTACGGGCGCGCAGTCTGGGCGCTGGAGGACTCCGGCAGCGAATGGATCGCCCGTGACGCCGAGGGCGACGAGATTGCCCGAGCACCCGTGGCGATTCTCGCCAACGGTGCAGCAATCACGCATATCGCGCAGGCTTCTGCGCTCCCCGTCGTATCGGCACGCGGTCAGGTCAGCCTGCTCAAGGCAGCGCCTGGCTCAGTGCCGGATGTGATGGTGTGTCGCGGCGGCTACGTCAGCCCGTCGATAGACGGCTTGCGTTCCGCTGGGGCGACCTTCTCGGTGGATGACGAAGAGTGCGAACTGCGCGAGACCGATCACGCCGAAAATCTTGGCAAGCTGGCTGCCATGCTCCCCGGCTTTTCCGCTGAAGTGGTCGGTGGGCGGGTCGGGTTTCGCCCCGCCTCGCCGGATCGACTGCCCATCGTCGGCGCCATTCCCGACGCCTCGCGGCCGCATGGCGGCACCCTCGCGACGGTGCCACGCCATCGTGACTTGTACGCGGTATCCGGGTTTGGTGCGCGCGGGCTGGTGTGGTCGGCGCTGGTGGCCGAAATGCTCGCAAGCCAGCTTGAACACGAACCCCTGCCACTTGAGCGCGAACTGGTCGATGCCATGGACCCAGCGCGCTACGTCTTGCGCCCGCCCGGCACGCCACGCTCGGCCGAAGAATAAGAGCACGTCGGCAGCGCCGGTGAATGGCGCCCCGCCTTGCCGGCGGCACGCGCCTCAGTCAGCATCCGGCGCCGTTAGCGGCGCGGAGCTCGCACTACAGCCTTCAAGCGGTCAAACGGTGATTACCGTCAGAGATAGCGACGCAGACGCGCAAGCGTGCGCTCGCGACCGAGCACCACCAGTACTGCGTCGATGGCCGGCGTCTGCGGCACGCCGAGCGTGGCTACACGCAAGGGAATCGCCACCTGCGGCATCTTCAGGCCATGCTCGCCCATGGTGTCCTTGATGGCAGCCGATAGCGCTTCGGCGCTCCAGTCGGCCGCCTCGAAGCGTTGCGCGAGGCTTGCCAGAGCAGCGCGCGCGGTGTCCGTAAGATGCTTTTCCAGCACATCGGCTGCCGGATGCACCTCGATGCAGTACAACTCGGCCGCGTCGGCCAGCTCGTTCAATGTGGCGGCGCGCTCGCGATACAAGGCAACCACTTCTTCGAGCTTGGGACCAGCTTCCGGATCGACGCCCCGACGGGCTAAGCGCGCTGCCACTTCACCCGCGAGATAGCCGACGTCTGCCTGCTTGATGTAGTGCGCGTTAAGCCAATTGAGTTTTTCGGTATTGAACTGAGCCGCCGAAGGCGTGATGTGATCCAGGTCGAACCACTCGACGAACTGCTCGCGCGAGAAGATTTCATCGTCACCATGGCTCCAGCCCAGACGCGCGAGGTAGTTGATGACGGCCTCCGGCAGGTAGCCATCGGCGTCGTACTGCATCACGCTGACCGCGCCGTGACGCTTCGACAGCTTGGTGCCGTCGTCACCCAGAATCATCGACAGGTGCGCGTACTGCGGCACCTCGGCGCCCAGCGCCTTGAGGATGTTGATCTGGCGCGGCGTGTTGTTGACGTGGTCATCGCCACGGATCACCTGGGTGATACGCATGTCGAGGTCGTCCACCACCACGCAGAAGTTGTAGGTCGGTGTGCCATCGCCACGCGCGATGATGAGGTCGTCGAGCTCCTCGTTGGCGAACTCTATGCGCCCTTTCACCAGATCGTCCCATGCCACCACGCCCTCGCGCGGGTTACGGAAGCGCACGACGGGCTTCACGCCTTCCGGCGGCGGCGGCAGCGCTTTGCCCTCTTCCGGGCGCCAGCGGCCGTCATAGCGCGGTTTCTCGCCACGCTCACGCTGCGCTTCGCGCAGGGCGTCCAGCTCGGCCGGCGTGGTGTAGCAGTAATACGCCGTGCCGGCCTCCAGCATTTCGCTGATGACCTGCTTGTAGCGGTCGAAACGCTTGGTCTGATAGAACGGCCCTTCGTCGGCATCAAGCCCCAGCCAGCGCATACCATCCAGAATGGCCTGGACTGCTTCAGGCGTGGAACGCTCGAGGTCGGTGTCCTCGATGCGCAGCACGAACTGGCCACCATGACGCCGCGCATACGCCCAGCAGAACAGCGCAGTGCGTGCACCGCCGATGTGCAGAAAACCGGTGGGGCTGGGGGCGAAACGGGTACGTACGGCAGACATCGGACTGGCTCCAGACTTGCGCGATCGGGTTCCGGAAAACAAAAAACCCCGTGCCGATGCGCGGGGTTTCCTGTTGGTGGGCGGTACTGGGATCGAACCAGTGACCCCTGCCGTGTGAAGGCAGTGCTCTACCGCTGAGCTAACCGCCCCGGAAGAAGAAGCGGAATTCTATGTGCGAGCGAAGGCCACGTCAACACATCGCGCGATGGGAACCGGATAGGGCGCCCATCATCAAAAGCCGATGCGAAAAAAATCAGAACTCCCGACTAAATTCTGCCTGCATTGCGGCCTCTCCTTTACGTGGCGTCGAAAGTGGGCGCGCGATTGGGACGAAGTACGTTATTGCTCGGAACGCTGTCGCCGCTCGGCAAGGGCAGCCCGATGAAAACCCTGCGACTCGTGCTCGGCGACCAGTTGAATCCGCAGCACTCATGGTTTGCACCAACGGATGAATCCACAACCTACGTTCTCATGGAGGTGCGACAGGAGACCGACTACGTTCTCCATCACGCCCAGAAGATTCTCGCGATCTTTGCGGCCATGCGGCGCTTCGCAGAGTCGCTGCGTTCGGCCGGGCATCGCGTTGAGTACCTGAGCATCGACGCCGAACACAATCGGCATGACATCCCCGCCAACATTGCATGGCTGCTTGAACGAACCGGCGCCACCTGCTTCGAATGGCAGCAGCCCGACGAATGGCGCCTGGAAGATCAGCTCACGCGCTTCGGAGCCAGCTTGCACGAACGAGGCGTGCAGGTTCGGCGAGTGGACTCGGAGCACTTCCTCACGACGCGCAGCGAAGCAGCCAGGCTTTTCGGCGATCGTGGGCAATGGCTGATGGAGCATTTCTACCGGCAAATGCGCCGCACGCACCGCGTCCTGATGGATGGCGACCAGCCATCCGGCGGCCGCTGGAATTTCGATGTCGAGAATCGCAAGCCGTGGCGCGGCACACCCCCTGAACCCGAAGACAGGCGGCCGAGCCATGATCACCGGGCGCTGTGGTCGTCCATCCAGGCCGCAGGCGTGCGCAGCTTCGGCCAGTCCTGTGCAGAAGCGCTTCGCTGGCCAATCGACCGCTCGGAGGCGCTGGAACAACTCGAACACTTCGTACGTGACGGCCTGCCCCACTTCGGCAATCATCAGGACGCGATGCATACCTCGGCCAATCGGCTGTTTCACTCGTTGCTGTCATTCGCGCTGAACGTCAAGATGCTCCACCCGCGTGAGGTCATCCTCCGCGCCGAAGCGCAATGGCGTGCCGGGCGGGCCCCGCTGGCAGCCGTCGAGGGCTTCATCCGGCAAATTCTGGGGTGGCGCGAATACGTGCGCGGCGTGTACTGGGCGCGTATGCCGGGCTATGAATCCAACAATCACTTCGGGCACCAACGCCCTCTTCCGAAGTGGTTCTGGAGCGGGCGTACCCGCATGAACTGTCTTTCCCGCTCCATTGGACAATCTCTCGACACCGCCTATGCGCATCACATTCAGCGCCTGATGGTCATCGGCAATTTCGCACTGCTGGCCGGGCTGGCTCCCAAGGCCGTACACGGCTGGTACCTCGGGGTGTATGTCGACGCCTTCGAATGGGTCGAGCTCCCGAACACGCTCGGCATGAGCCAGTACGCGGATGGCGGGCTGCTCGCAACCAAGCCTTACGTCTCGAGCGGTGCCTACATTCATCGGATGAGCGACTATTGCAAAGGCTGCTCGTATGATCAGAAGCGCCGCACCGGGCCGGGCGCATGCCCCTACAACGCGCTGTACTGGGATTTCTTCGAACGCAATGCCGACAAACTTTCCGGCAACCATCGGCTCAGCATGGTGTATCGACAACTCGGGCGTTTTTCCGCCGAAGAGCGCGACAGCCTGCACCAGTACGCCGAGCACCTTCTAGCCAATCTGGAGAATATTTGATGATCACCCGCTTCGCCCTGATTCTGCTCCTCATCGGCAGCGCTCACGCAGCCCCGCCACAGCCAATCGAACACCTCGACCTGGAGCGCTATCTGGGGCAGTGGTACGAATTGGCAAAGTACCCCAACCGTTTCCAGAAACAATGCGTCGCTGACACGACGGCCAAATACGCCATGAGGGAAGATGGCCGAGTGCAGGTAGTCAATCGCTGCCGCACAGGCGATGGAAGTTTCGACACCGCCGTCGGAGTAGGACGGTTGGTGGGGGAAAAGGGGTCGCCGATTCTCGAGGTTCGCTTCGCACCGGCATGGCTGTCCTGGGTGCCACTGGTGTGGGGCGATTACTGGGTGATCGATCTGGATGCGGACTACACGCTGGCCGCGGTCAGCGAGCCGTCGCGCGAATATCTGTGGATACTGTCGCGCACCCCCGAAGTCGATCCTGAGCGGCTCAAGGCCTTGATTGCGCGGCTTGAAGCGCAGGGGTTTGACGCGTCGCGCATTGAGCGCTCGACGCACGGCACCCCTTGAGGCCTGGTTCAGGCGCGGGTATTGACGATGGTGCCGACGCTGCCGTCCGTGGCCGGCACATCGGGCAGAGCCTGCAACAGCAATGCGGCGTTCTGCTGCTGCATGTCGAGCGCCTTGCGAAGCATCAGCACCGAGGCATCGGCCTGAACTTTGAGTTGGGCGTTGGCCGAGGCGTACGCCGCGATGGATGAAACGTCCATTTGCACCGCCGAAAAGATGGAAGACAACTTCCCTAACGGCAGCCGACGAAAAAACTTTAGCCCGAAATGAACAAAGCCCGGGATGAACCCGGGCTTTGTGGAGTACTGGTGGGTGCTGACGGGGTCGAACCGCCGACATTCGCCTTGTAAGGGCGACGCTCTACCAACTGAGCTAAGCACCCGCTGCTGACCGTAACCGGACGGTTACAGCGGCAAGGGGCGCTACTTTACTGCATCCTTGAGCCCTTTACCAGCACGGAATTTCGGAATCCTTGCAGCCTTGATCTTGATGCTCTTTCCGGTTCGGGGGTTGCGGCCATTTCGTGCGGCACGCTCACCGACGTAAAACGTGCCAAACCCTACGAGTGTCACGGTGTCGTTCTTCTTGAGCGCCTTGCGCACGGCCTCGATGGTTGCATCGAGCGCCCTGCCAGCCGCTGCCTTGGAAAGATCTGCACTTGAAGCGATTGCGTCGACCAGTTCGGACTTATTCACTTAGAACCCCCTCTTGGCGTTGAACATCACTTGCTGCGATATTGAACGATCCCGCCATGCACGGTCCCGCCGTGATTGTATGTATGCGGGCTGTCTCCTCGGTGCTGCATGGTTTTTATAGCGTGGCGAATTCTGGCGTGTCAACAAGCAATGCCGCGCTCAAGGCGCGGCATTGCTTGATTTCAACAGCAAATTGTCTTCAGGTCAGTGCGCACGCAGGCCGGCTGCGCCTGCATCACCTTCGGCCCCTTTACCCGCCACCGGGGTAGCTTCCGCCTCGGAGAGTGGCTCTGGCTGGCGCTCCAGCGCATGTTCCATCACCGCATCGAACCAACGCACCGGCACGATTTCTATCGTGTTCTTGATGTTCTCGGGGATGTCCGCGAGGTCTTTCACGTTCTCCTCCGGGATCAGGGCCTTGGTGATGCCACCGCGCACCGCGGCCAGCAGCTTTTCTTTCAAGCCACCGATCGGCAACACCTCTCCACGCAGCGTGATCTCGCCGGTCATGGCGACGTCCGAGCGCACGGGAATACCCGTCAAGGACGAAACCAGCGCCGTCGTGATGGCAGCACCGGCAGAGGGGCCATCCTTGGGCGTGGCACCTTCCGGGAAGTGGATGTGGATATCGCTCTTCTCGAATACCTCATCCTTGATCCCGAGCTTGCGGGCACGGCTGCGCACGACCGAGCGCGCGGCCTCGACGGATTCCTTCATCACGTCGCCGATCGACCCCGTGCGCTGGATGAGCCCCTTGCCGGGCATCACGGCCGACTCGATGGTCAGCAGCTCACCACCGACTTCGGTCCAGGCCAGACCCGTTACCTGACCGATCTGGTTCTCTTTTTCTGCGATCCCGAAAGAGTACTGGCGCACGCCGAGGTACTTGTCGAGATTGGCGGCAGTCACTTCGATCCGCTCGGCGCTCTTCGAGAGCACCAGGGCCTTCACGACCTTGCGGCAGACTTTCGAGATTTCGCGTTCGAGGCTGCGGACCCCGGCCTCACGCGTGTAATAACGGCAGATGTCACGCACCGCATCTTCGGCAATCAACACCTCTCCCGACTTCAGGCCGTTGTTCTTCATCTGCTTGGGCACGAGATAACGCATCGCGATGTTCGTCTTCTCGTCTTCGGTGTAGCCGGACAGACGAATGACTTCCATGCGATCAAGCAGTGGCGCCGGGATGTTCAGCGTGTTCGCAGTGGCCACGAACATCACGTCGGAAAGGTCGTAATCGACTTCGATGTAGTGATCCTGGAAAGTGTGGTTCTGCTCGGGGTCAAGCACTTCAAGGAGCGCCGAACTCGGATCACCACGGAAGTCCTGCCCCAGCTTGTCGACTTCGTCGAGCAGGAACAGCGGGTTCTTCACGCCGACCTTGATCATGTTCTGCATGATCTTGCCCGGCATGGAGCCGATGTAGGTGCGGCGGTGGCCGCGGATTTCCGCCTCGTCCCGTACACCGCCCAGCGCCATGCGGATGAACTTGCGGTTGGTGGCCTTGGCAATCGACTGACCGAGCGAGGTCTTGCCGACACCCGGAGGACCGACGAGGCACAGGATCGGCGCCTTGACCTTGTCCACACGCTGCTGCACGGCAAGGTATTCGACGATGCGCTCTTTAACCTTCTCAAGGCCATAGTGATCCTGATCGAGCACCTTCTCGGCGTTCGACAGATCCTTGCTGACGCGCGACTTCTTCTTCCACGGCAGACCGACCAGGGTTTCGATGAAGTTGCGTACCACAGTGGCTTCGGCCGACATCGGTGACATCAGACGCAGCTTCTTGAATTCGCCTTCAGCCTTGGCAAGCGCTTCCTTGGGCATGCCGACGGAATGGATTTTCTTGTCCATTTCCTCGAGGTCGGCACCCTCCTCGCCTTCGCCAAGCTCCTTCTGGATGGCCTTGACCTGTTCGTTCAGGTAGTACTCGCGCTGGCTCTTCTCCATCTGGCGCTTCACGCGGCCACGGATGCGCTTTTCGACTTGCAGGATGTCGAGCTCGCTTTCGATCTGCGACAGCAGTTTCTCCAGACGTGCGTCGGTCTCGAAAATCTCCAGCACCTCCTGCTTCTGCTCGAGCTTGAGCGGCAGGTGGGCAGCGATGGTATCGGCAAGACGGCCGGCGTCTTCGATGCCGTTGAGCGAAGCCAGAATCTCGCCCGGAATCTTCTTGTTGAGCTTCACGTACTGGTCGAACTGGCCAATGATGGCCCGGCGCATGGCCTCGACTTCGTGATCACCCGCCTCGGCAACCAGCACCGGCGTGACACGCGCGACGAAGACCTCTTCCTGCTCTTCAACGGACAGCACATGGGCGCGATGAACGCCTTCGACCAACACCTTGATGGTGCCGTCAGGCAGCTTCAGCATCTGCAGCACATTGGCGACGCAGCCGACGTCGTACAGATCTTCGGCAGAGGGCTCATCCTTGGCGGCCGAACGCTGGGCAACCAGCAAAATGCTCTTGTCGGACTCCATCGCCTGCTCGAGCGCCTTGATGGACTTCGGGCGACCGACGAACAGCGGAATGACCATGTGCGGGAAAACAACCACGTCGCGCAGCGGGAGCAGCGGCAGGACGGTCTGTTCGGCGGATACTTCGGAGTGGCTAGCCATGTTTGATGACCTCTGGGGAGCGGTATGACCCATCTGGGGACGGGAGCCGGAAATTCAAGCGTATCGGGCGCGTGAACAGCGCGCCTTCTCATTGCCTTTCCAACATTGACGGCAACGCCTGGAAAGACTGAAGGGGCGCAGGTTCAGCTTACGCGCCGTCCGGCCTGCATCGCAAGCCGAACGGCACGAGCGGAGACACCAAGCAATCAGTTGGAGCCGGAGACTTTCGGCTGCTCGGCGTAGATCAGCAGAGGCTGGGAGCCTTCACTGATGGTGCCTTCATCGATAACGACCTTTTCCACGCCTTCGAGTTGCGGCAGGTCGTACATGATGTCGAGCAACGAAGCTTCGAGGATGGAGCGCAGACCGCGCGCACCGGTGCGGCGGGCGATGGCCTTGCGGGCCACGGCATGCAGCGCGGCGGGGCGGATTTCGAGCTCGACGCCTTCCATGGAGAAGAGCTTCTGATACTGCTTGACGAGGGCGTTTTTCGGCTCGATGAGGATCTGGATGAGCGCTTCTTCGTCGAGCTCTTCCAGCGTCGCCACCACCGGCAAGCGACCGACGAATTCCGGAATCAGACCGAACTTCACCAGATCTTCCGGCTCGACCTGGCCGAAAAACTCGGACGCGGCACGCCCGTCACGGCTCTTCACCTCGGCACCGAAACCGATGCCAACCTGCTCGGTGCGCTGACGGATGACCTTTTCAAGGCCGTCGAAAGCGCCACCGCAGATGAACAGGATGTTGGTGGTGTCGACCTGGATGAAATCCTGGTTGGGGTGCTTGCGCCCGCCCTGCGGCGGAATCGAAGCCTGCGTGCCTTCCACCAGTTTCAGCAGCGCCTGCTGCACGCCCTCGCCCGACACGTCACGCGTGATCGACGGGTTGTCGGACTTGCGTGAAATCTTGTCGATCTCGTCGATATAGACGATGCCCTGTTGGGCCTTGTCCACGTCGTAATCGCACTTCTGCAGCAGCTTCTGGATGATGTTCTCGACGTCCTCACCCACGTAACCGGCCTCGGTCAGCGTGGTGGCATCGGCCATGACGAACGGCACGTTGAGCAGGCGCGCCAGCGTCTGGGCCAGCAGCGTCTTGCCCGAGCCGGTCGGCCCGATCAGCAGGATGTTGCTCTTCGACAGCTCGACTTCATCCTTCTCTTTCGAGATGTGGCGCAGGCGCTTGTAGTGGTTGTACACCGCCACCGACAGGTTGCGCTTGGCCTTGTTTTGACCGATCACATACTGATCGAGAATACGGCTGATTTCCTGCGGGGTCGGCAGACTGCCTTTGCCTTCCTCGGTGCTGCCGCCTTGGAGCATCTCGTCGCGGATGATGTCGTTGCACAGTTCGATGCATTCATCGCAGATGAAAACGGACGGGCCGGCAATCAGCTTGCGCACCTCGTGCTGGCTCTTGCCGCAGAAAGAGCAGTAAAGCAGCTTGTCGTTACCCGTCTTCTTGTCCGTCATTTCGTTCTCTCAGCAGTTCAGACGTCAGCGCGCGAAGTCAGCACACGATCAACCAGACCATATTCGACCGCCGACTCGGCGCTCATGAAATTGTCGCGATCCGTGTCTTTCTCGATCTGCTCGATCGGCTGGCCGGTGTGTTTGGCCAACATGCCATTGAGGCGCTCACGGATGTACAGGATCTCGCGGGCATGGATTTCGATGTCCGACGCCTGCCCCTGGAAACCACCCAGCGGCTGGTGAATCATTACGCGCGAGTTCGGCAGGCAGAAGCGCTTGCCCTTGGCTCCGGCGGCGAGCAGGAACGAGCCCATGCTTGCAGCCTGGCCGATACACAGCGTCGACACGTCCGGCTTGATGAACTGCATGGTGTCGTAAATCGCCATGCCAGCCGTCACCGAACCGCCCGGCGAGTTGATGTAGAAATAAATGTCCTTGTCCGGGTTCTCGGACTCAAGAAACAACAACTGGGCAACGATGAGGTTGGCCGTCACGTCGTTCACCGGCCCGACCAGAAACACCACGCGCTCTTTCAGAAGGCGCGAATAGATGTCGTAGGCGCGCTCACCGCGCCCGCTCTGCTCCACCACCATCGGCACCATGCCGAGGGCTTGGGGTTCCCAGTTGCTGTGCATTTCGCTGGCTTTGCTCATCGTTATCCCGTGTTGAGTGCTTGTCAGGCAGCAGTATTGCCCATCAGTTCATCGAAGGAAATGGGCTTGTCGGAGGTTTTGGCCTGACCCAGCGCCCATTCCACGACGTTGTCTTCGATCACGACCGCTTCGACCTGCGACAGGCGCTCGGGTTGCGAGTAATACCAACGTACCAGTTCGCTCGGGTCTTCGTAGCTCTGAGCCATCTCTTCGATGACGGTCTTGACCTGCTCAGGCTTGGCGAAGAGCTCATTGGCCTTGACGATCTCGGCCATGATCAGGCCCAGCTTGACGCGGCGCTCGGCCTGCTCGGTGAACCACGACGACTGCACCGGGATGTCTTTCAGGTTCATGCCGCGCATTTCCATGTCGCGACGAGCGTTGTCGGCCAGCAGGCCGGACTCGTTCTCGACCAGCGCCTTCGGCACTTCGATCGGCGTGACGGCCAGCAGCGCATCCATCACCTGCTCTTTCACGCGAGCCTGAACACGACGCTTCACCTCGCGCTCGAGATTCTGGCGCACCTCGTCGCGCAGCTTGGTGACGTCGCCGTCGGCAACGCCCAGCGCCTTTGCGAACTCGGTGTCGATCTCCGGCAATACCGGGGCTTCAACGCCTTTCAGAGTGATCTCGAACTCAACCTTCTGACCTGCCAGCGCTTCAGCGTGGTAGTCGTCCGGGAAGGTCATTTCGAACTTCTTGGTTTCGCCCGCCGACAGGCCTTTCACGGCCTCCTCGAAATCCTTGAGCATCGAACCGGCACCGATCACGAACGGGAAGTCGTCGGCCTGACCGCCTTCGAACAGTTCGCCATCCTTGCGGCCGGCGAAGTCGATCACCACACGATCACCCTCTGCAGCGGCGCGATCGGCGGCTTCGTAGGTGGTGCGCTGCTTGCGCAACACGTCGATGGTCTTGTCGACTTCGGCATCACCCACCGTGAAGGCCGGGCGCTCAAGCGTCTGCTCGGCGAGCGAGCCCGGCTCGACATCGGGATAAACCTCGAAAATCGCGGTGAACGACAGCATGCCGTCGGCCGTGGCGTCACCCGGCTCGATGCTCGGCTGACCGGCGATGCGCAGTTCTTGCTCGCGCACTTTCTCGCTGAAGGCCTTTTCGACCAGCGCGCCGATCGCGTCCGAACGAGCCTGGCCACCGTAGGTCTGGGCCACGATCTTCATCGGGATCTTGCCCGGGCGGAAGCCGGCCATCTTGGCCGTGCGGGAAATCCGCTTGAGGCGAGCTTCGACATCTTTTTCGATGTCGGCCAGCGCCACGGTCATGTCAATGCGGCGCTCCAGCGCGCTCGAAGTTTCCTGATTGTTTTCCATCAATTGCTTCCCGACAAGGTCAAAAGATTCAGGCATTCGCGCCACCCGCCGGGGTAAAACCCGGCTGAATATGGGGGTTCTGGCCAGAACACCATGTTTTTGCAAACCGCCAATACTATCACACGGCCGCCACCGGCCCACCGGCTCAAGCAAGGAACAGACCTCGCCCGGCAACCGCCTTACAATCGAAGCAACAACGCAGCGGAGACACCATGTTCGCCCCACCCGAACCGATCTACACCGTCGCCGGCATACGCAGCATCGAGACGCGCGCTCGCGCCAAGGCCGACCCGAGTCTGATGGAGCGCGCCGGGCGCAACGCTGCCGAAGAGGCCGTGCGGCTGACCATGGATCGCCCCGGCACCATCCTGATTGCCTGCGGCCCGGGCAACAACGGGGGCGACGGCTTCGTCATGGCGCGCCGACTGCTGCAGGCACGCCGCCCTGTCGTGGTCGCGTTTGCGGGCGAGGCAGAGAAGCTTCCCGCCGATGCCCGCGCAGCCTACGACGCGTGGCATGAGGCCGGCGGAATGACCCTTGCCGATCTCCCCGCCGCCCCACCCGAAGGCTGGGCACTGGTGGTGGATGCCTTGTTCGGCATCGGCCTGAAGCGCGCGGTGGACGGGCACTACGCCTACTGGCTGGCACGCCTCAATGCCCTGCCCGGGCCGCGCCTGGCCATCGACATTCCAAGCGGCCTGGATGCAGACACCGGGCGCGTGCATGGCTATGCCTTCCGCGCCACCCACACCTTGAGCTTTCTTGCGCTGAAGGCCGGGCTTCTCACGCTCGACGGCCCCGACCATGCCGGCATCGTCACCGTGAACCGTCTGGACATCGACCCCGAACAGCACCTCGCGCCGCAGGGCATGCGCATCCGGGCCTCGCTGTTCCGCGACCATCTGGTGCCACGCCCGTACAACACGCACAAGGGCACCTTCGGCGACGCCGGCGTTCTGGGCGGTGCCAGCGGCATGAATGGTGCGGCGCTGCTCGCCGGCCGCGCCGCGCTCAAGCTTGGCGCGGGACGGATTCTGGTGGGCATGATGGACCGCGACGCTCCGACGGTAGACCCGATGCAGCCCGAACTGATGCTGCGCGCACCGGGCATCGTCGTCGACAACGCCGACGTGTGTGCCGTGGGAACGGGGCTGGGGCTTTCGGATGAATCGCGCCGCATGGTCGAACGCGTGCTGCCCTTGTCGATTCCGCTTGTGCTCGATGCCGATGCGCTGAACCTCATCGCCGACGACTACCGGCTGGAACAGATTTGCGCCGCGCGCCAGTCGCCCACCATCTTCACGCCCCATCCCGCCGAAGCCGGCCGCTTGCTCGGCTGCGACACCGCGGCGGTGCAGAAAGACCGCATCGGTGCGGCCCTGCAATTGGCTTCGCGCTTTCAGGCGCTGGTCGCGCTCAAGGGCTGCGGCACGATCATCGCCCTGCCCGACGGCCGCTGGTTCATCAACTGCACCGGCAACCCCGGCATGGCCACCGCCGGCATGGGCGACGTGCTCACCGGCATGATCACTGCACTGGTTGCGCAGCATTGGCCTGCCGAAGCGGCATTGATCGCGGCGGTGCACCTGCATGGCATGGCGGCCGACCATCTGGCCGAAGCCGGCGTCGGGCCCATAGGGCTCACCGCGGGCGAAGCCATCGACGCCGCGCGAGCCCGCTTCAACCACTGGATTCTCGAAGCTGCTTCGCCGCCCCCCGAGCCGTACTGAACCCATCGCGGCCGATGCTAGAATCGTCCGCCCATCGTCACAGGCCCTGCCATGCTCAACGCCCTGCAACTTCGCATCGAGATTCAACGCAGCGTCGCCGCGGCGCTGGCCGAGGATGTCGGCACCGGTGATCTCACCGCCCGCCTGATTCCGCTCGGCACCGACGCGCGCGGCCGTGTCATCACCCGCGAAGCGGCCGTGATGTGCGGCTCGGCATGGTTTGACGCCACCTTCGCGGCGCTCGACCCCACCGCCACGGTGTTATGGGACGTCAAGGACGGCGACCTGCTGGCACCCGGCCAAGCCTTGTGCGACATCGTCGCCAATGCGCGCGTACTGCTCACGGCCGAACGCACCGCGCTCAACTTCGTGCAACTGCTCGCGGGCACGGCCACGGTGACGCGCCGCTACGTGGATGCCGTGGCCGGCACCCGCGCAAAGATCGTGGACACCCGCAAGACCTTGCCCGGCTTGCGGCTCGCCCAGAAGTACGCCGTCGCTACGGGCGGTGGCAGCAATCACCGCGTCGGGCTGTACGACGGCATTCTGATCAAGGAAAACCACATCATCGCGGCGGGCGGCATCGAAGCCGCAGTAGCGCGGGCACGCGAGCTGGCCGCCCCCGATGTGTTCATCGAAGTCGAGGTGGAAACCCTCGAACAGCTCGAAACCGCCTTGGCCGCCGACGTGAAGATGATCCTGCTCGACAACATGGACCTCGCCACCATGCGCCGTGCGGTCGACGTCACCAACGACCGTGCCGAACTGGAAGCCTCCGGCGGCGTGAATCTGAAGCGTGTGCGGGCCATTGCCGACACCGGCGTGCACCGCATCTCCATCGGCGGACTGACCAAGGACGTTCAGGCCATCGATCTGTCGCTGCGACACGTGGAAGAGTAATCGCCCCAAGGCGCTTGGCGACAAGCAAAAAAAAGAACGGCCACCGCAAGGTGGCCGTTGTGCATTCGGACGCCAGCGCTCACGCGCTGTGTCGAACGATGAACTCCTTCACTGCGGCCACATCCGGTTCCATGACCTCGACGTGCTGCGGCAGGTCTTCCATGCCCTCGAAACCATCCGGACGGATCGGGTCACGCCCAAGCGCTTCGCGTATGATTTCGGCGAACTTCACCGGCTGAGCGGTTTCCAGCACCACCATCGGCATGTCGTCGGACATGTTCTCCAGCGCCACCTTCACGCCGTCTGCCGTATGCGTGTCGATCATCACGCCGTACTCTTCCCACACCTTTCGGATGGTGGCCAGTCGGTCGGCATGCGAGCTGCTGCCGGACACGAAGGCGAAATCGGGCATGCGCTTGATGTAAGGGGTGTCGTTCAGATCGAAGGCACCGCCGGCATCGACCTTGCCCCACAGTTCGGCCACCACCTTGGGGTCGCGCCCGACCAGATCGAACACGAAGCGCTCGAAGTTCGAGGCCTTCGAGATGTCCATCGACGGGCTGGAGGTGATGTGCGTTTCGGCCGTTGCGCGCGGGCGATATACGCCGGTGCGGAAGAACTCGTCGAGCACGTTGTTTTCGTTGGTGGCAAGGACAAGGCGACCGATTGGCAAGCCCATCTGGCGCGCGATGTGGCCGGCGCAGATGTTGCCGAAGTTGCCCGACGGCACGCAGAAGGCGACTTGCTCGTCGTTGCTCTGCGTGGCGGCGAAATAGCCCTTGAAGTAGTACACCACCTGCGCGGCCACGCGCGCCCAGTTGATCGAATTCACCGCACCGATGCGGTTTCTGGACTTGAAGGGGGCATCGTTGGAGACCGCCTTCACGATGTCCTGCGCGTCGTCGAACATGCCTTTGACGGCGATGTTGAAGATGTTGGGGTCGGCCAGCGAATACATCTGCGCTCGCTGGAAGGCGCTCATGCGGCCGTGCGGTGACAGCATGAACACACGCACGCCCTTCTTGCCCCGCATGGCGTACTCCGCCGCAGAGCCGGTGTCGCCCGAGGTGGCGCCGAGGATATTGATCTCTTCACCGCGCTTGGCCAGCACGTATTCGAACAGGTTGCCGAGCAGTTGCATGGCCATGTCCTTGAAGGCCAGCGTCGGGCCATTGGACAGCTCCAGCAAACCAAGCCGACCGGGCTTGAGCCACGAAACCGGCGTGACGTCGCCCGCATTGCCGCCATCGCGCACGTAGCGATACACGTCTGCGGTGTAGGTCTTGTCGCAGATGGCCTTGAGATCGGCGGGCGGAACGTCGGTGATGAACTTGGAAAGGATCTGGAAGGCCAGCTCGGCGTACGAGAGCTGGCGCCACGCGTCGAGCTCGGCGCGCGTGATCTGCGGGTAGGATTCCGGCAGATACAGGCCGCCGTCCGGGGCCAGCCCGCCGAGCAGGATGTCGCAGAATTCGGGGCCGGCCGCCTGGCCGCGCGTGGACAGATATTTCACGTAGATCCTCGATTTTCGGGAATGCCAGACAAGGGCCGGATTATCCCGCCCGCCGCAGTTGCTGTCCAATTCATGGCCGGGCGGCGAGACTCTTCATCCGGCGCTATCTTGGCCCGGGCGCATGCCGCATTGTCCCAGCAACTCCTGCCAGCCTCGCGTGTGGCGTGCCACGGCTTGGTCGAAACGCCGCCAGATGCTCTCCTCATGGGCCTCGGCGAAATTGCGCTCGGCGTAGCTTCGAACCGCTTCATTTCGCCCGCCTCCGATGGCCGCCAATGCCTGCAACGGCGGCATCAGTTCGCGACGTGAGCGTTGCAGCTCGGCAAGATACGGCTGAACCTCGCCCACATACACGCGCATGAACATGCCCAGCATGTTGTCCGCGGCACGTGGGCGCACGTCTGGCCGCGGGCAGATCGGGCGATCCTGCAGGCGCGCTTCGAGGATGCGTGAAGCGTCGTCCAGCCGGGTGATCGCCAGCATCGCGCCGCGCAGCGTCTGCCCCGCAAGCGGTCGTGACGGCCAGCGTTGATAGACGCCGTCCAGCGCCTTCACGTCAACGTCCAGCCGCCCTGCTTCCACCCGCGCCGTGATGTCGGCCACCGCACGCAGATCCGTGGCCATGGTGCTGGCGGTATCGCGGTCCGGGTGCACGGCGAGTGCGCCACGCGAACGCGTCAGGAAAGCTTCGATTTCGCTGCTGCCCCACACGGCGTTCCATGCCGCATCGGCAATTTGCGCGCGCTTGGCTTCGACGACTTCGCCAAGCCGTGCTGCGAGGCGCTCGTTGTCAATGGTTTGCTGACATTCCTGCGCTGCCCGCAAGAAACGCACTTCGTAATCGAACACCGAGGCCGGGTGCATCACACGCCCCATGATCGAATTGCGCTCGCCCACCACGTGCTGCAACTCGCAGCCGTATAAACCCAGAAAGTCGAGCATGCTCACGTCCAAAGCGGGAATCTCGCGCACCCGCTCACGCCGCCGCGGCAATTGCTCAAGGGTAGGGACGACCGTCAATTCGAAAGGCTCATCCAGCACGCGTGAAGTGCGCTCGATGTACTCCTCGAACAAAGTATCGGGCGAGGCGAAGGGGTCGCACGCCGTCAGGGCCAGCAAGCACCAGAAAGTCAGCGAAAGCGTGCGGCAGCGAGGCATGCGTGCAAAGAGGGAAAACATACGGCGGGTGGACTGCGCGCCCGCAGGCACGGTTCAACCAGCTAGCTGGCAATCGGCTCGGCGGGCTCTGGCAAAGCGCCTTCTAGCCATGCATCCATGGCCTCACGCAATTGAATGTCGAGCGCAATGACTTCATCCAGGCTGCGCGCCACATGCAGCTCATCGCCCGCGGAGCCAAGCACCTCAGCCGCCAATCCGTGAAGGCGACGATGCGCCTGAAGCGCTTCAGAGGCGTGGCCACCCAGCGCCAGCGCCCAATGCTCCATCCACTCACAACATCGGGAGCCCTGCGCCACGTCAGGCGCAGCGCCCTGAGGATCTGCGAACCATGCGGCAAGGCGTTCGACCCAGGCGCGCTGTTCGATGCTCGCGCGCAGCAAAGCCAGCCGGGTGACATCAAGGGTCTGCGCATTCACCCATACGCGGTCAGGCTTCCACTCGGACAACCAAGCAGCCACGGCCTCGCCCGGCATCGGCCGCGCGATGCCATAGCCCTGCGCCAGTTCGCAGCCCAGCCGCAACAGCAGCACGCCGTGCTCAAGGGTTTCCACGCCCTCGGCGATCACCTCGCGCCGGAACGCCCGTGCAAGACCCAGCACACCCTCCAGAATCGACAGATCGTCCGGGTCGTGCAGCATGTCGCGCACGAAGCCTTGGTCGATCTTGAGCACGCTTGTCGGCAGGCGCTTGAGGTACGCCAACGATGAATAGCCCGTGCCGAAGTCATCCAGCGCCACACGCACGCCCAAGCGGGTGCAAGCGTTCAGCACCGCGGAAGCGCGCGTCACGTCGGACAAGGCGCTGCTCTCGAGCACCTCCAGCTCGAGCCATCCGGCCGGCAAATTCGGATGCTGGCTCAATATGCTCTCGAGTCGCTGGACGAACGAGGCGTGCTGCAAGAAATGCGCCGAGACGTTGACGCTCACAGGCAGACGAATGCCGTTGGTCAGCCAACGTTCGGATTGCACCAGTGCCTGCTTGATGACCCATTCACCCACCTCCACGTCGAGCCGATGCTGCTCGATGGCAGGCAGGAAGGCAGAGGGCGGGAGGAGGCCCTCTTCAGGATGCTGCCAGCGCAACAAGGCCTCCACACCGATGACCTGGCCGGTGCGCATGTTTACCTTGGGCTGGTAATACAGCACCAATTCGTCGTTGTGCAGCGCCTCGGCGACGCGCTGTATGCATTCGTGCTGGCCGCGCAACAACTGATGCTGCTCGATATCGAAAACGTGGAATCGGCTGCGGCCGGCCAGTTTGGCCTGGTACATGGCGTGATCCGCCTGCCTGAGCAATTGCTCGGCTTCGACCGGCTCGCGCTGGGGGTAGAAGGTGATGCCGACGCTGCTCGACACATTCACGTCGAAGCCCTCCACCTCCACCGGCCGATCCACCGCCGCGATCAGGCGGCGCACCAGACTCATGCAGATGGCCGGCGTGCGTACATCGGAAAGCACCACGACGAACTCGTCGCCCCCCAGCCGCGCCACCGTGTCACCCGCGCGCAGGCAGCACTTCATGCGCTGTGATACCTCGACCAGCAGCCGATCACCAACCTCGCGCCCGTATGTGTCGTTGACGCCCTTGAACCAATCCAGATCCAGGTACACCACCGCGAGCTGACGCCGGTTGCGCCGGGCTCGGTACATAGCCTGCGCCAGTCTGTCTGCCAGCAGTGCGCGATTGGGCAGATCGGTAAGCTCGTCGAAGTGCGCAATGCGCTGCAAGGCAAGCTCGTCATGGCGCAAACGGGTAACCGCAAACGCGAAGCCGCACAGCACGATCACGCCAATCGCCGCAGTTCCGCGCACGATGTTCCACCAGCCGGCCAGGTAATGAGCCTCGGCCTGTGCCACCTGAACGTAGAAAGGGGATCGATCGAGCACCTTGAAGGTGCCGAGACGATCCGTCCCATCTGTGCTCGCGGTATAGCGCAGGGTCCCTTCTCGCTCACCTGCCGCGACGCGCAGCCGGACGGGGTTATCCGCCGGCAAGGGCCGATTGAACTCGGCCTTTCCCATGGTGGGGAAGCGCTGTACCAAAGTCGAGTCTTCCGTGCGACGCAGCAGCACCACGCCACCGGGGCCGACATCGACGCTGCGCAGCAACTCGCCCACGGCATCAATATCCACAACTGCGCTCACCACACCCAGGAAACGCCCATCCTCCTTGCGCAAGGCACGCGCCTGAACAAGCGAACTCCGCGACGTCGTACCCACCACTCGGACGGGCGAGAACATGGTTTCTAGCGAGGGGTCGCTGAGCAACTGCTGAAAATACGGGAGGTTCCCGATATCCGCCTCGTCGCGTCCAGCCCCGGAGGAATAAAGCAAGACACCATCCGCTCCGAAGATGTTGAGAGCGAAGATCTTCTCGAAGCTGCTTGCCAGATGCTGCAAGCTGCGCTCGATGCGAACCTGTTCGTACTCTGTGGCGGCACGCTCGAGACTGCCCTCCGGAAGCTCGCTGGCAACGAAATCGAGGGCACTGTCGATGCGATCGAAGCCGTCCGCAAGACCCGACTCGATCACCTGCACGAGATTGCTTGTGTTGGCCTGTGCCGTCGCCACCGCCTGACGATAGGTCACCGTGAGAAACAGCCCCAACACCGCGATCAACAGCAACAACGCAACGGAAAGCCAGAAAATTGCAGGCGGCGAGACTCTTCGAACAGGCGTTTTCGCCATTGGCTTGAGACGCAGGGGCGCGTGTTCGGCACGGATCATACGTTTGGCTCTGTCCTGGACAAACCGAACAATACGATACAAACGCAGTTGTTACAGAAAAACCTGAGAATGCGTGGCCCCGTTCGCGCACTTGGCGGTGCCCCTGATCGAAAGACCCCCAGCCTTACTGCAAGGCTCGCCCACCCGGCAACCGCAGTGAAAAACAAAAGCCGCGGACGAGCCGCGGCTTTCGGGTTGCTGCAAAGCACGGTCTGTTACTGCAGGCTTTCCATACGCAAGCGCGTGACCTTGCCGCGCACCACCGGCAACGCCTCAATGCTGCGAATCGCCGCATTGGCGTTTCGCTCCACCGTGCGGTGCGTGAGCATGATGATGTCGGTGCGCGATTCGCCCTCCTCGGCCTGTTTCTGGATCATGGCTTCGATGGAGATGTCGCTGTCGGCCAGAATACGAGTGATGTCGGCGAGCACGCCTGGTTTGTCGTCTACGCGCAGGCGCAGGTAATACGAGGTGATGATGTCCTCGATCGGCAGCACCTTCACGTCGTGCACCTGATCCGCCTGGAAGGCCAGGTGCGGCACGCGGTGCTCCGGGTCTGCCGTGTGCAGGCGGGTGACGTCGACGAGGTCGGCAATCACCGCGCTGGCGGTGGGCTCGGCACCAGCGCCCTTGCCGTAATAAAGCGTCGGGCCGACAGCGTCGCAATGCACCAGCACGGCATTCATGGCGCCTTCAACATTGGCGATCAGGCGGTCTTTCGGCACCAGCGTGGGGTGCACGCGCAGTTCAACGCCTTCCGGGCGCATCTTGGCGATGCCCAGCAGCTTGATGCGGTAACCGAGCTGGCCGGCATAGCCGATATCGACGCTGTCCAGGGTGGAAATGCCCTCGACGTGCGCGGCGCCGAACTGCATCGGCACGCCGAACGCGATGGCGCTCATGATGGATGCCTTGTGCGCGGCATCGATGCCTTCGATGTCGAAAGTAGGGTCGGCTTCGGCATAACCCAGTGCTTGCGCCTCACGCAGCACCTCATCGAAAGCGAGCCCCTTGTCGCGCATCTCGGACAAGATGAAGTTGGTGGTGCCGTTGATGATGCCGGCGAACCATTCGATGCGGTTGGCCGACAGACCTTCGCGCAACGCCTTGATGATCGGGATGCCACCGGCCACAGCCGCCTCGAAGGCGATCATCACGCCCTTGCGCTGGGCAGCCTCGAAGATCTCGTTGCCATGCATGGCCAGCAGCGCCTTGTTGGCCGTGACTACGTGCTTGCCATTGGAGATGGCATTGATGATCAGCTCGCGGGCGATGCCATAGCCGCCAATCAACTCGACGACGATATCCACCTCCGGGTCGGAGACCACCGAGAAGGCATCGTCCGTGACGCGCACGTCGTCACCCGCCACGCGGCGCGCGAGCTCGAGGTTCTTGTCGGCGACGACGCTGATGCGAATCGGGCGGCCTGCGCGGCGGGAAATTTCTTCTTCGTTGCGCTTGAGTACGTTGAAGGTGCCACCGCCGACGGTGCCGATGCCGAGAAGTCCTACGTTGATTGGTTTCATGTTCTACCGAAAAAAGAGTGGAAATGCAGCGCCGCGCGAGGCGCGCTCAGGTGCCGTGACGCTTGCGATACAGTTCGAGGAAGCGCGCAATGCGGCCGACCGCGTCCTGCAGATCGTCTTCGTGCGGCAGGAAGACCACGCGGAAGTGATCGGGTTCGGGCCAGTTGAAACCAGTGCCCTGCACCAGCAACACACGCTCTTCTTCAAGCAGCTCGGTGATGAAGGCCTGGTCATCCTCAATGGGATACACCTTCGGGTCTAGCCGCGGGAACATGTACAGCGTGGCCTTGGGCTTGACGCAGGTGACACCGGGAATCGCCGTGATCAACTCGTAGGCGAGATCCCTCTGGCGACGCATGCGGCCACCCTCGGCCACCAGGTCGTCAATGCTCTGGTAGCCACCCAGCGCCGTCTGGATGGCGTACTGACCCGGCACGTTGGCGCATAGACGCATCGAGGCGAGCATATTGAGGCCTTCGATGTAATCACCCGCCCGGCGCTTGTCGCCGCACACCACCATCCAGCCGGCGCGGTAACCGCAGGAGCGGTAGTTCTTCGACAGACCGTTGAAGATGATGGTCAGCACGTCTTCCGACAGCGCAGCCAGCGAGGTATGCACCGCGCCGTCGTACAGCACCTTGTCGTAGACCTCGTCTGCGTACAGGATCAGGTCGAACTCGCGGGCAAGGGCGATGATCTCCTTGAGCACCGCATCGGGGTACAGCGCACCGGTGGGGTTGTTCGGGTTGATGACAACGATGGCACGCGTGTTGGGCGTGATCTTGGCGCGCATGTCGGCGATATCGGGCATCCAGTCGTTGCCCTCGTCGCACAGGTAATGCACCGGCCGACCGCCCGAAAGGCTCACCGCAGCCGTCCACAACGGATAATCCGGCGCCGGCACCAGCACTTCGTCGCCGGCATTGAGCAGCGCGTTCATGGCCATCACGATCAGCTCGGACACGCCGTTGCCGAGATAGATGTCCTCGATCTCCACACCCTTGATGTTTTTCTGCTGGGTGTAATGCATCACGGCCTTGCGCGCCGAAAAAATACCCTTGGAGTCCGAATAACCAGCCGAATTGGGCAGGTTGCGGATCATGTCCATCTGGATTTCTTCGGGAGCATTGAAGCCGAATGAGGCGAGGTTGCCGATGTTCAGCTTGATGATGCGGTGGCCTTCGTCTTCCATCTGACGCGCGCGCACCATCACAGGGCCGCGGATGTCGTAGCAGACATCGGCCAGCTTGGCCGACTTGCGGATGGTACGTGCAGCCGGATTACCCTCGTCCGGCACCGCCGCCACGGGCGAAACCGGCGCAAGCGTGCGTTTGCTGGTCACAGTCATCTTGCCCGTTCCTGTAGGAATGAAGTCGCGCTAAAGGTCACTCGACCGTCCGGGCGCGAAAGGCCGGATCCGACATGCGGAAAAGGGTTGAATGGTACCGAATGCGCGGCTTTCCGGCAATTTCCGGGCACCATGGTGGCCATTTCCTTGCACCACCACGCTGCCAGACTCGGGCCTTTCGAGACGAGGCCCGCTTACAGGAACACCCACAGCAGGACGATGCCGAGCAGCACGCGATAGATCACGTAGGGCAGCATGCCGGTGCGGGCCAGCAGACGGATGAAGAGCCCGATGCAGGCATAGGCTGCAACACCTGCCACCACCGTCCCCAACAGCAAGGTGCCCCACTCCACAGGCACCTCCGACTGCACCAGGTCACGCCCGATCAACACGTTCGAGGCCAACAACGTCGGGATCGACAGCAGGAATGAAAAGCGCGCAGCCGCCTCGCGGGTGAGGCCGAGCATGAGGCCCGCAGTGATGGTGATCCCGGAACGCGAAGTGCCGGGGATCAGCGCCAGCGCCTGCGCCACGCCGACGATGGCGGCGTCGCGCCAACTGATGCTGAATTCGTCGCGGTTCCGGCTGCCTTTGACATCGGCCCACCACAGCACCAGGCCGAAGACGATGGCCGTCACCCCGATGACGATGGGGCCACGCAGGGAAGATTCGATGAACGATTTGCCGATCAGGCCGAAAAACACCACCGGCAAAGTACCCAAAACCACCGCCCAGGCGAGCTTGGCATCCGGTGACCAGCGGCCGGCAAGAGAGCCGATGCCAGCCGCGGTCATGCGCACCAGTTCGCGACGGAAGTAAGCCACCACCGCCACCAGCGTACCGAGATGAACAGCAACGTCGAAGGCCAGCCCCTGATCGGGCCAGCCGACAATCACCGGAACAAGAATGAGGTGCGCCGAACTGGAGATCGGCAGGAATTCGGTAACGCCCTGGATCAGCGCCAGAACGATGGTCTGCAAGTAATCCACCACTACTCCGCAAGCAGAATCAGCCGAGCATGATAGCCCATCGCAACGGCGCTTGTGGCGGCCCGAACGACGCCGGTATCAACGATTGTCAACGCTGGCAAATGTCCGCTACGCTGGTGCCACACACAACAAGAAAACGGAGTTGCGATGAGCGAAACCACCCCAGCGCCCGACTTTTCCCTCCCTGCCACCGGCGACGGCAACGTCAGCCTTTCGGCACTGCGCGGCAGCAAAGTCGTGCTGTATTTCTACCCCAAGGACAACACCCCCGGCTGCACCAACGAAACCAAGGATTTCCGCGACTTGCACGAGAGCTTCGCCGCCAGCGGCTGCAAGATCTTCGGCATCTCGCGCGACAGCCTCAAGTCACACGAGAACTTCAAGGCCAAGCTTGAACTGCCCTTCGAACTGATCTCCGACCCGGAAGAAATCGCCTGCGAAGCCTTCGGTGTCATGAAAATGAAAAACATGTACGGCAAACAGGTACGTGGCGTCGAACGCAGCACGTTTCTGATCGACGCACAGGGCAACATCGCGCAGGCGTGGCGCGGTGTGAAGGTGCCCGGTCACGCGGCGGAAGTCATGTCCGCCGTCAAGTCGCTGTAATCCGACTCACCCACTGGGCACAGCCCGAGAGACCACGAACATGACACGACGCGCCACTCGCAAGTCCGCCAGCAAGACCAAGCTGTTCGTCCTCGACACCAACGTGCTGATGCACGACCCCACCAGCCTCTTCCGCTTTGAAGAGCACGACATCTACGTGCCCATGATGACGCTGGAAGAGCTGGATTCGAACAAGAAAGGCATGTCCGAAGTGGCGCGCAACGCGCGTCAGGCCAGCCGCACCATGGACGAAATCGTGTCTTCGTCCGAGGCCGGCATCCGCGAAGGCATCGATCTGGACGAGCCCTCGCATGGCCTGGCCAGCGGCAAGCTGTTCCTGCAGGCCGATGCCATCCACTTCGAGTTGCCCGAAGCCCTGCCCACCTTCAAGGGTGACAACCAGATTCTCGGCGTGGTGATGCATCTGGCCGAGCGCTTCAAGGGCCGGCCGGTGATCCTGGTGTCGAAGGACATCAACATGCGCATCAAGGCCCGCGCGCTGGGTCTCGATGCGCAGGATTACTTCAACGACAAGGTGCTGGAAGACAGCGACCTGCTGTACACCGGGGCACGCGAGTTCCCGGCCGACTTCTGGGACACGCACGGCAAGGGCATGGAGTCTTGGAAGGAAGAGAGCCACACACGCTACCGCCTGACCGGCCCGCTCGCCGGCGACCTGCTGACGAACGAGTTTCTCTACCAGGACGGTGACAACCCGCTGCAGACCTGGGTGCGCGAACGGCGTGGCAATACCGTCACGCTGGAGACACTCACCGACTACAGCCACAGCAAGAACAGCGTGTGGGGCATCACCGCACGCAACCGAGAGCAGAACTTCGCACTCAACCTGCTGATGGACCCGGAGATCGATTTCGTCACCCTGCTCGGTCAGGCCGGTACCGGCAAGACCTTGCTGACGCTCGCCGCGGCACTCACCCAGGTGCTTGAAACAAAACGCTTCTCCGAAATCATCATGACGCGCGTAACGGTGCCGGTGGGCGAAGACATCGGCTTCCTGCCGGGCACCGAGGAAGAAAAGATGGCTCCGTGGATGGGCGCACTCGAAGACAACCTCGACGTGCTCAACGGCACCACCGGCGAGGGGGGCGAATGGGGCCGCGCCGCCACGCGCGACCTGATCCGTAGCCGCATCAAGATCAAGAGCCTGAACTTCATGCGCGGGCGCACCTTCATCAACAAGTTCCTGATCATTGATGAAGCGCAGAACCTCACGCCCAAGCAGATGAAGACCCTCATCACGCGCGCCGGCCCCGGCACCAAGGTGGTGTGTCTGGGCAACATCGCGCAGATCGACACGCCCTACCTCACGGAGGGCAGCTCGGGCCTGACCTTCGTGGTGGATCGCTTCAAGGGCTGGCCGCATTCTGGCCACATCACCCTGCAACGCGGCGAGCGCTCAAGGCTGGCCGACCACGCGGCCGAGGTCTTGTAGCCGCACACTGCACCGGAGGAAGCGATGGAAACGTCCGCAACGCAGCTGCTGAGCCACGCCAACATCGACTTCCTCCGACGCTTTGCGCCGTTCGACGGCATGCAACCGGACGCCCTTCAGTTCATCGGCGAACGACTGCGACTCATCCATTACCCTGCCGGCGCTGACATCCTTACCCCCGGTATGGGCCTGCCGCGCGAGTTCCTCATCATCGAACGCGGCAGCGTGCGCGCCGAGCAGCACGGCACGCTGGCGGACACCGAATACGCCACGCTCACGCTTGGCGCAGGCGAATGCTTCCCCATCGGCGCCCTGTCCGGTCGCCGCGCCACCACCAACACCTACAGCGCGCTCGAAGACAGCTATCTGTATTCGCTGGCGGCGGATGATTTCCGTGAACTGATGCGGCGCAGCCCGGAATTCCACCTGTTCTGCACACAGTTTCTCGCCAGCCTGGTCGGGCAGTCGCGCCAGAAGTTGCAGGCCACCTTCACCCAGCGTGCCGCCGAGCAGCACACCATGACCACGGCGGTGGCGCGTCTGCTCGCGCACGAACTGGTCAGCGTGCCGCCCGATGCGCCGCTGCGCACGGTGCTCGAACGCATGTCGGAAAAGCACATCGGCTGCATGGTGGTGGCTGACGCCGCACAGCGGCCGTTGGGCATCCTGACGCAAAGCGACATCATTCCGCGCATCGTGCTGGCCGGGGCCGACCTGGCCGCGCCCGTCTCGGCATGCATGACGGCCTCGCCACGCTGCGTGCGCGGCGCAGCCACTGCCTACGATGCCGCGTTGGAAATGGCCACATACGGCATCCAGCATCTGGTGGTGACCGACGACACCGGGCGGGCAATCGGAGTGGTGTCGGAACGCGATCTGTTTTCACTGCAGCGCATCAGCCTGCGCCAGATTCGCGCCAGCATCGACGGTGCCGCCAACATCGGCACGCTGCAACGTGCCGCACGCGACATCCGGCAACTGGCCCTCAACCTTATCGCGCAAGGCGTCGCAGCCGAGCAACTGACGCAGTTCGTCTCGGCGCTCAACGACGCCCTCACCTGCCGCATCATTGCGCTCGATCACGCCCGCCACGATCTGCACGGCATCGACTACGCGTGGTTCGCCTTCGGCTCCGAAGGACGGCACGAGCAGACGCTGTCGAGCGATCAGGACAACGGGCTGCTGTTCATCGCAGCGTCCGCTCAGGTCGAAGCGACGCGCGCCCGCCTGCTGGCCTTCGCCGCAGACGTCAATCAGCACCTTGCCGACTGCGGCTTCCCGCTGTGCAGGGGCAACATCATGGCCAGCAACCCGGAGCTGTGTCTGACGCTGGACGAGTGGAAGCAACGCTTCGAGCGGTGGGTACGCGGCCCCGAACCGCAGGCACTGCTCAATGCATCCATCTACTTCGATTTCCGCGTGCTGGCCGGCGACCCGCGCCATGGCGAAACGCTGCGCGAGAGCCTGCACCAGCATGTCCGCAAGCACGGCAACTTCCTGCGCTTGATGGCCGAGAACGCCCTCAAGGTGACACCACCGCTCGGGCGCTTCCGTGACTTCACCGCGGATGCCGACGGCCTGATCGACCTCAAGAAATCCGGGGCCCGTCTGTTCGTAGACGCAGCCCGCATCTTCGCCCTGCGCTACGGCGTGGGCGCCAGCAGCACCGCCCAGCGCCTACGCCAATCGGCGGCGCGCATGGGCGTGCGGCAAGACGAAGTCTCGGCCATGCTCGACGGCTTCCACTTCATCCAGTTGTTGCGCCTGCGCGCCCAGCATCTCGAAACCGAGCATGACGCTCCCGGCGACAATTGCGTGCGCCCGGACGACCTGAACGAGCTCGACCGCCGCATTCTGAAAGAGGCCTTCCGCCAGGCGCGCAAGCTGCAGCTGCAACTCAAGCTGGATTACCAGCTGTGAGCTGGCTCCGCCGCCTCATCGGCGCACGCGGCGAAGCCACCGCTGCCCCGCTCGACCGCACTCATGCCGAAACCCGCTATGTGGTGCTCAACACGCGCGCCAGCGGCGTCAGCCCGGAGGATGATCTGCTGGCCGTCGCCGCCATCGCAGTGGAAAACGGCTCGATCGACCCGCGCGCTTCGTTCTTCTCGCCGCTCACCGACAACCCGGCAGGAGTACTCGGCGCACTTGAGCAATTCATCGGCCTCGATCCGGTGGTGGTGTTCAACGCCGAACTCAACCGCGGTTTGGTCGAACGCGCCATGCGCCAGCACCTCGGCCATGTGCCGCAATGGCTGTGGCTCGACCTCTACTGGCTGCTGCCCGCGCTGTTCGGCGAAGTGCACGCCAAGCCCGCACGCTTGTCGCAGTGGATGGATCGCCTGGGGCTCGACACGTTCCAACGCCATCACGCCCTCGGCGACGCATGGGTGATCGCACGCCTGCTGCTCACGCTGCAATCGCGCGCCACCGCCAACGGGCGCCGCTCGACCCACGCGTTGGCCGACCTGGAAGCCAGCCTCCGCGCCGTCACGACACGCTGAGATCACAGCGTGGGCGGCCAGCAAGTGCCCGCCCACGCTGTGATCTCAAGCTCCGTCCCGGTCCCAGAAGCGCAAAGAACCACATGCATCGACGAACTGCCTGGCAGAGGCACCGTCGTCCAGCGCAAAGAAGCCTTCGTCGAGTTCTCGCGCGAGCCCGGCCTTGTCGAACAGCTCCCGTGCGGGACCCGACCACGCCACGAACTTGTAATGCGCAAAGGCGTCGGCTACGAAGTCGCGCGCAGGCGGCTTGGCCAGCAGCCCGCTCACGCCGGCCTTCGACGGCAGAACCGCCACCGCATCGAACAACACCGACGGCGCGCCATCAAGCTGCTCATCCGCAGCGATGAAGCTGCCGTCCGAAGCGGTGATGCCACCCACCTGCGGTGCAACGGTCTCCATCACACCGCCCGCTTCGGCCACCGCCGCGCGCAGGTCGGCCACCAGAGCCGCATCGGCACCGTCGGTCAGGAGCACACCCAACTTTCGCCCGGCAAAGCTTTGCGGGCCATTACGCAGAATGCTCAGTGCGGGCGACTCGGGCAGATCGGTGCGCGGCTTGATGGCCGACTCAGCCGGGGTGGGCAAGTTTTCGATGCGCAGCCCTTCCGCCACCTTCTTCGCCAGCGCCTCATCGATGTCGAGCAGATGCGAAACCATGCGCTCGCGGATGACGGGAGTCTTCACTTTGCTCAGTTCGAAGGTGAGCGCAGCGACGATGTGCGACTGCTCGACCTTGGTCTGGCTGATGTAGAACTGGCGCGCCTGACTGTAGTGGTCGGCAAAGGTGTCCGGGCGCTCCCGCACCTTGGGGCCGCTGACCTCCTGCGGATGCGAGCGAAAGCCCTTGGGCGTCTCACGCGGCCCGCCTTGCTCTCCGCCCCATGAATTCGGCTCGTAATTGGCGCGCCCCACCGGGTTGTGGAAGGCCATGTGGCCGTCCTGCATGAAGTTGTGGAACGGGCACTTCGGCGCGTTGATCGGCAAGTGCGTGAAATTCGGCCCACCCAAGCGCTTGAGCTGGGTGTCGAGGTACGAGAAGTTGCGCCCCTGCAGCAGCGGATCGTCACTGAAGTCGATGCCCGGCACGATATTCTGCGTGCAGAAGGCGACCTGCTCAGTCTCGGCGAAAAAGTTGTCGACCGCGCGGTCGAGCACCATGCGCCCGACGCGACGCACCGGCAGAACCTCCTCGGGAATCAGCTTGGTCGGGTCAAGCACATCGAAGTCGAAGCTTTCCGCGAATGCCTCATCGAACACCTGGAGGCCCAGCTCCCACTCCGGGAAGGCGCCTGCCTGAATGGCATTCCACAAGTCGCGCCGGTGAAAATCAGGGTCGGCGCCGTTGATCTTAACGGCCTCGTTCCACACCACCGACTGCACTCCCAGCTTGGGCTTCCAGTGGAATTTCACGAAGTGCGATTTGCCTTCGGCATTCACCAGCCGGAAGGTATGCACGCCGAAACCTTCCATGAAACGGTATGAGCGCGGAATCGTTCGGTCGGACATGATCCACATCACCATGTGCATCGACTCCGGCGTCAGCGAAATGAAATCCCAGAAGTTGTCGTGCGCCGTTTGCGCCTGCGGGAAGCCGCGGTCGGGCTCCTGCTTCGCGGCGTGGATGATGTCGGGGAACTTGATGGCGTCCTGGATGAAGAACACCGGGATGTTGTTGCCGACCAGATCCCAGTTGCCTTCCTTGGTGTAGAGCTTGACGGCAAAGCCGCGCACGTCGCGCGCGAGATCGGACGAGCCCTTGTTACCCGCTACCGTCGAAAAGCGAACAAAAACGGGGGTCTTCTCTCCCGCCCGCTGAAACAGGTCGGCGCGGGTCAGGTCGGCGAGCGACTCATAGTTCTCGAAATAGCCATGCACGCCATAGCCGCGTGCGTGCACCACGCGCTCGGGAATGCGTTCGTGGTCAAAATGAAAAAGCTTCTCGCGGAAGTGAAAATCTTCCATCAGCGCGGGGCCGCGTGCCCCGGCGCGCAGAGTGTTTTGATTGTCCGCCACCGGCACGCCATGTGCCGTGGTGAGCGCCGGCACATCCTCGCCTGCCTGCTGGTGCGTTTCCCCGCCGGGCGCGCGGCCCGGCTCTTGATCGTGCAACTTCGCCCGTGCGGATGCGTCCTCATGCTTCTTTGCCTGCTTCATGGCCAATCTCCTCGTCGCGGTTACTCCAAAGGGCACGAAGCCCTGAAACTCGGAGGAAAGACGAGGCAATCACCATGCCCGTGACGCAAGACAAAGGATGCAGAAAGGCCTTTTGCAGGCCCTGATCCGACTCAGTGACGCTTGCACTCGGCCTTGCAGCCGTCACATCGCGCGGCCGGGATACTGCGCCCCAAGGCCTGCTCCAGCGCACACACCGAGCGGCGGCAACACACCACCGTCACGCCCTCGCGGCTGGCCATTTCGCGGAAACGCTTCATGACGTTGTGGCCGAGGAAGTCGGTAAACAGGATGACGATTTCGATGCCGGTGGGCAAAGGCGAGCTGCGGCGCTGATGACTGCTGTCACGTCCGCTGACGTGTTGTGCAATGCGGATACCGAAGCGGTCGAGTACGGTAGGAATGTTGCCGAGACGATCGGCGCCGACGAGCAGTGCGTTCATCTATTTTGCCTCGATGAGAATGATTCGCAGTCACAGTAGAGTAAATACGAACAGTTTGCAATTGGGAATTCATATCGTTACCATTCGCACACCTGTTACCACTACCAACAAGGTCACCGACGATGAACAAACGTGCAATTCTGGTTTCGCTGCTCGCCGCCCTCGGCGCCTCCTCCGCGATGGCTGCCGACAAGGAGCTGAACATCTACTCGGCGCGTCACTACCAGACCGATGAAGCCCTGTACGCCGAATTCACTCGCCAGACCGGCATCAAGGTCAACCGTATCGAGGCCAAAGAAGACGAGCTGATGGAACGCATGCGCAATGAGGGCGCCAACAGCCCGGCCGACATCTTCATCACCGTTGATGCGTCACGCCTCGGCGCCGCCGACGCTCAAGGGGTGTTCGCTCCGTACAAGTCCGAAAAGATCAACGAGCGCGTTCCGGCACACATGCGTACGGACACGTGGATTGCCTTTTCCACCCGCGCACGCGTCATCATTTACAACCCGGACCTGGTGAAAGCCGAAGACGTACAGACCTACGAGGGCCTGGCCGATCCGAAGCTCAAGGGCAAGGTGTGCACGCGCTCGGGCAGCCACCCCTACAACCTGTCGCTGGGCGCCGCGCTGATCAAGCACATCGGAGCCGAAAAGACCGAAGAGTGGGCCAAAGGCATCGTCGCCAACTTCGCCCGCCCGCCGCGCGGTGGTGACACCGACCAGATCCGTGGCGTAGCCGCCGGCGAATGCGGTGTTGCAATCGCCAACAGCTACTACTTCGCGCGTTTGATGAACTCCACCAAGCCCGAAGACCAGAAGGCCGTCGAATCGGTGAAGTTCGTGTGGCCGAACCAGAAAACCTGGGGCACCCACGTGAACGTCTCGGGCGCCGGCATCGTGAAAACCGCCCCGAACAAGGAAGCCGCCACGAAGTTCCTCGAGTACCTGGCCTCTGACGAAGCCCAGACCTACTTTGCCGACGGCAACAACGAATGGCCGACCGTGCCGACTGCCAAGGTGGACAACCCGGCCCTCGAAAAGCTGGGCAAATTCAAGGCCGACAACATGCCGATCGGCGAACTGGCCAAGAACGTTCCGGAAGCACAGAAGATCTACGACCGCGCCGGCTATCGCTGATCCGAGATCAGCAGCCAGCAAAAAGCCAGCCCTCGGGCTGGCTTTTTTGTTGTGGATCGCTGCGCACGCTTTACGCGACAGGCCTGCGCAGACTCACTCCTTGAGGGATTCGTCCTGCGCCGCCCGCTCGGCGGCCGCTGCAGCCGAAGCGGCGAGCATGGCGCCACGCGTGTCGGGTGACTCAAGGCTGATGCGACCCAACGTACCGCTGCGAAAATCGTTGAGCAGGATCTGTGCGGCCTTCTCCACATCCATGCCGCCGCCTTTCACCAGACAGCCACGCCGACGCCCCACTTCCTCCACCACTGCCCAGGCATCGGCCTTGGCCACGTCGATCTTGTAACGCTCGGCGAGACTCTGTGGGTAGCGTGCCAGCAACACGCCAGCCAGAAACTCGGCAACCTCTTCGTCAATGACCGCATTGCGGCCAATGGCATGGCAGGCGGCGAGCATGAAACCGTCGGAATCGTGATCGATCTTCGGCCACATCATGCCGGGCGTGTCGGTCAGCGTCATGTGATCACCGAAATCCAGCGTCTGCTGTGACTTGGTGACCGCCGGCTCGTCTCCGACCTTGGCCACCTTGCGCTTGAGCAGAGCGTTCATCAACGTCGATTTGCCGACGTTCGGGATCCCCATGATCATGATGCGCAGCAGCTTGGTACCGTCGCTGCGATGCGGCGCGAGCTTCTGGCACATGGCCGGCACGCGCGCCACGTCACCGGGGTTCTTGCACGACAGCGCCACCGCCGTGACGCCTTCCTGCGCGTTGAAGTACGCCAGCCACGCCTTGGTGGCTACCGGGTCGGCGAGGTCGGCCTTGTTGAGGATCTTCAGGCACGGGCGCTGACGAAAGCGGCGCAGCTCGCCGATCATCGGGTTGCAGCTCGCCTCCGGAATGCGCGCATCGACGACCTCGATGACCACGTCGGTGCGTGCCATCGTCTCGGAGGCCTTCTTGCGCGCCGAGGTCATGTGACCGGGAAACCACTGGATCGGCATCAGAAGCTGCTCTTGCGGAAAAGCCGCGATTATCCCCGATCACGACGCGCAGGGCGAATCGGCTGCATCACACGTAAAATGTCGCGATGAACTCGCCCACCCCACATCACGATGCGATCATCACCGCAATGCGCCACTGGCTCGAAAAGGCCGTCATCGGCCTCAACCTGTGCCCCTTCGCCAAATCGGTGTACGTCGCCAACCGCGTGCGCATCAAAGTCAGCGATGCACGCCACCTCGACGCCTTCCTGGAACAGCTCGACGACGAGATCGATTTCCTCGCCGCCGCCGACCCGGCAGAGGTGGATACCACGCTGCTGATCCACCCCACGCTGTTCGAAGACTTCGAAGTGTTCAACGAAGTGGTGGGCATCGCCGAAGAGGCCGTCGAAGAGCACGAGCTTGAGGGCGTGCTGCAGGTTGCGAGCTTTCACCCGCAGTTCCAGTTCGCCGACACCGAGCCGGACGATCTCGGCAACTACACCAACCGCGCCCCCTACCCCACGCTGCACCTGCTGCGTGAAGCGAGCATCGAAGGCGCGCTGGAGCACTACCCGCACGACCCCGATTCGATCTTCGAGCGCAACATCGAAACCATGGAAAAGCTCGGCCAGAGCGGCTGGGACGCACTGGGCATCGCTCCCGCGAAGGACACGCCGTGAGCAAGCCGAAACGCCCGGCCGGCCCTGTGGCCACGCCTACGCTACCGCCCGATGTCCGCCCAGGCCAATCGATCGAACTGCTGCAGCAGTTGCACATCCTGACGCGCGACAGCAAGCTCAACCAGGATTCACGCCGCAAGCTCAAGCAGGTGTATCACCTGTACCAGTTCATCGAGCCGTTGATGAATGAGGTGTTCGAAGCGCGCGGCGACCTGTCGCTGGTCGACCACGGTGCAGGCAAGTCGTATCTGGGTTTCATCCTCTATGACCTGTTCCTCAAGTCACGCGAGGCGGGCCACGTCTACGGCATCGAAAGCCGCCCCGAGCTGGTGGCCAGCTCGCGCGCGCTGGCCGAGCGTCTGGGCTTTTCGCGCATGTCCTTCCTCGACCTGACCGTCGAGCAGTCGATCACCTCGCCCGAACTTCCCGCGCAGGCCGACATCGTCACCGCCCTGCATGCCTGCAACACCGCCACCGACGACGCCATCCGCTTCGCCCTCGCCCGCAAGGCGCGCTTCATCGTGCTGGTGCCGTGCTGCCAAGCTGAGGTCGCATCGGTGATGCGCCAGCACAAGAACGAAAGCTTCGGACGCACGCCCCTGTCTGAAATCTGGCGCCACCCGATACACACCCGCGAGTTCGGCAGCCAGATCACCAACGTGCTGCGCTGCCTGCTGCTCGAAGCGCACGGCTACTCACTCTCGGTGACCGAGCTGATCGGCTGGGAACATTCCATGAAGAACGAGCTGATCGTGGCGCGCGCCACCGGAAAACCACGTGGCAACGCGCGCGAACGCGCCGAGGCCATCCTTGACGAACTCAACCTCGCCGATCTGCGCGAGCGTTTCGTGTATTGAGCCGCCGATGAATAACCTGCCCTACTCCCCGGCCTGCGAACGCAACCAAGAACCGATTCTTGCTGTGCTGAAGCAGCACTTCCTTGACCGCAAACGCGTCCTCGAAGTGGGCAGCGGCACCGGCCAGCATGCCGTGCATTTCGCCTCCGCCATGCCGCATCTCGTGTGGCAAACCTCGGATCGCGAAGAAAACCTGCCGGGCATCCGGGCATGGCTTGCCAGCGCGCGTCTGCCCAACACGCCGGACACGCTGACGCTCGACGTCACCGGCCGCTGGCCGGTGCAGACGTTTGACGCCGTGTTCTCGGCGAACACGCTGCACATCATGAGTTGGGCGGAGGTCGAGCGCTTCTTCGCGCAGTTGCCCACGGTACTGACCGAGGACGCAGTGCTGGCCATCTATGGCCCGTTCCGTTACGAGGGGCGCCACACCAGCGACAGCAATGCGGCCTTTGAGGCCTCGCTGCAGGCGGCTGTGCCGCATCGCGGCATTCGTGATTTCGAGGCGGTGGATGTGCTGGCCAACCAGGCCGGTCTGCAATTCGTCGCAGACCACGCCATGCCGGCGAACAACCGCTGCCTGGTGTGGCGTCGGATTACCCCTCCGGCGTGACGGAGGCAGCCCCGACCCGTGTCACCAGCAATTGGTCGATGCGGTAGTTGTCGATATCGACGACCTCGAAGCGGTAGCCGGCAAACTCCACCTTGTCGGTGCGCTTCGGTACCTTGCGTAGCCGGTACATCATGAAACCGGCAATGGTTTCGTAGTTTTCGGCGTCTTCGAATGCGCCGATGCCCAGTGCGGTCATGACGTCCTCGAGCGGCGTGACGCCGTCGATCAGCCACGAAACCTCGTCGCGTTTGACGATCAGCTCTTCGCCGGCCGTGCCGCCCAGATCGCCCATCACCGTGTTCATGACATCCTGCAGGGTGAGCAGGCCGACGATGAGCGCGTATTCGTTGACGATCAGCGCGAAGTCCTCGCGCGCGGTGCGGAAACGCTCCAGCGCCTCAAAGAGCGTGAGCGTGTCGGGCAACACCAGAACTTCGTGCATCTGCGGGTCGGCGATGAGCGACAGCTTCTTGCCGGCCAGCACGCGGGCGAAGAGGTCTTTGGCCTCGACGTAGCCCACCACACTGTCGATGGAATCCTCACACACCGGGAACTTGCCGTGCGGCGATTGCACGAGCTTTTCGCGGATGTGCTCTTCGCTCTCGTCCAGCGTCAGGAACACCACGCTGTCGCGGGCGGTCATGGCCGAAGTGACGGTACGCTCGTCGAGTTCGAACACGTTGGCGATGATCTGGTGCTCCTGCCGCAGCAGGGCGCCGGCCTGCGCGCCGGCATCAGCCATGGCCAGAATCTCTTCCGAGGTGATGTCCTCGGGCCGCACGCCGGTCAGACCGAACAAGCGGAACAGCCGATTGGCCAGCCCGTCGAACACCCACACCAACGGCATGAACAGGCGCACCATGAAGCGCATCGGCCCGACGATGATGACGGCCACGCGCTCGGGTGCGGTCATCGCAAGACGCTTGGGCACCAGATCGGCGAACAGCACGAAGGCCGAGGTGATGGTGGCAAAGGCCAGCACCGAGCTGATGGATGCGAGCATGTCGCCGGTGTAGAACCAGCCGATCAGATCGGCGAAAGCCGGCGACAGGGCCGACTCGCCGACGATACCGCCGAGAATGGCCACGGCGTTGAGGCCGATCTGCACCACGGTGAAGAAGTGGCCGGGGTTCTCCTGCAGCCGCAGCACCTCTTCGGCGGCGGCACTGCCCTGCTGGGCGAGCATGCGCAGGCGGATCTTGCGCGATGCGGCCAACGCAATCTCCGAAATGGACAACCAGGCGCTCACCACGATGAGCACCCCGATCAACAGCAACTGGCTCGCGATCTCCACGACGCGGACTCCACGACACCGACATCGAGCGCCGGCAACCCCTTCATTCTATCCGTGAGGCGCTGCAGCGGAGTGCCTTCCTTGGCGCGATGCGCGCAAGCGCAAGCCTCAGCCCTGCCCGCCCATCAGCGTTTGTGGCACGACGTGCACGGTGCGCTCGCCATCGGTCACCCACAATTCGCCGTCCTGGATGGTGCATTGCAGACGCATGCTGCGCTCACACAGTTCGGCCAGCGCCGGCGCCACTTCAGGGTCAAGGTTCAGCACCGTGAGCTTGTCCTGCCGGCCGAGCTTGTTGGCAACGCCGCTCCACCAGATGTCGGCGGCGCGGCCGTAGCTCAGCACCACCACGTCATCAGCACGGCCGCAAGCCTTGCGTACCCACTTTTCGTCCGGCTGGCCGAGGTCGATCCAGCGCAACACGTCGCCGGTCAGATCACGCACCCATAGATCGGGCTCGTCATCCACACACAGCCCGTTGCCGAACTCCAGGCGCTCTTCGGCGAACAGGGCGAAGGCCACCAGCCGCACCATCAGGCGCTCTTCGGTTTCCGACGGGTGACGCGCCAGTGTCAGTGCGTGCGTGGCGTAGTAGCCGCGATCCATGTCGGAGATGGTCAGCTCGGCTTTGTGGATGGTGGCTTTCAGTGCCATGGGACTCTCTTCAATGCAGGTTGCCGCGGCCGGACTGCATCCAGGTGCGGACTGCGTCGGCCGAATGTGCAAATGCCAGATCGCGCTGCTCGCGCGGTAGCTCGCGCGCCAGCGCAGCAAACAAGGCTTCGTTGGTTTCGCGCGCCAGCCCGTCGGTGGCAAGACTGTTGGCCAGACACTGGATCTGGATGTGCGACAGCGCATCGGCCACCAGGCGCCAACCCAGCTCCGGCATCGATTGCACCAGACCCACCATCAAACCTCCCAGCGTCTGGGCGATGCGCTCGGCCTCGTCGCTTTCTTCGCACGCGATCATTGCGTGCCACAAGGCCAGATGCACACTGCGGCGCAAATCGATCTTGAAATCCACCGCATTGCCTTCGCTGGCATCGATGGCTTCGAACTGACGCAGGAAATGCGCATCGGCCGCAGCGTCCAGTCCCGTGCGCAAACTGCCCAGCAGCGCTGACAGGGCCGGGATGGCCTGCAGGCCGAAGGCGCGGCTGTACGCCACGCCCCACTGGTCCAAGCCGGAAACGATCATGGCCAGCCGCAGTGCGCGCGCCTCGTCGCCCTCACCGGCATGCACCCAGTTAGACAAGGCCGTGTGCAAGGCACTGACGCCCTCGGTAGCGGCAAGCTCGTCACCCTCGGCGCTGAGCCGGAACACCTGCGTGAAGGCATCCTGCGCCATGCGCGCCGCACGCTGCTGCACATCGCGCGGCGCAAGCGCGGCCAAGGCATCCGGCGGCACGGCAGGATGAGGCGTGGAAGCGGTTGCGGTCATCGATCCAATCCGTGAAAAGGCGCGATTGTGCTTCAGCACACCGGCAGCAGCAAATCCGCTAACCCGCCTTGGCGCGTGTGCTGCACCTTTTCAGCCGCCTGCCGCGGCCTCTCCGACACGCATCAGAATTCCCACGCAATGCCTGCATTGGCAAAACTGCGGTTGTTGCCACGTCCCACGGCGGCCGAAACCTTGAGCCCGTCGGCTATGCGGTAACGAACCCCCACCGCCCTGTCCGGACCCGAGTGACTGACACCGAAAGTCTCGACAATCAGGTCGAAGCGCTGCGTCAGCGGCACATCGCCGCCCACGCCCCAAGTATTGGCGTGGTCACTGTAGCCGCGCTCGCGCACGAACTCACGACCCAGGTTGATGTGGAGTTTGGCACCGCCCTCGAAGGCCCACGTCAGCAGACCGGTGAGCGCATGCGTGCGGGTCGATATGCCCTCAAGCCGGTCACGGCCGTACTCGTATTTCAGGCCGGCCGACCAGCCCGTATCGTTCTGCCACGGCACCCATTTGAGCGCCAATCCATGGGTATGCACGGTCTCGTCCGGAGAGGGCGAAGAATCACGCATGCGTGCCAAGCCGATCTCGACCTCAAGGTTCTCCACGGGCGAAAAGCCGGCGGCGCCGTCCAGCCCCTTGGCGCGATCGTCGCGAAACCAGCCGAACTCCAGCTTTGCGCCGCCCTTGTCGAGCGTGCTCGCGTCATCCACATTCATCGGTCGTTCTGCATGGGCAGAGAGCGAAACGATTGCTGAAAGCAGCACCAGCGTCTTGCCAAATACGTTCATGCTCAATGCCTCTCTGAGGTGAAGGCCGCACGGATGTGCGGCGCCGATTATCGCGCTGCCAACGTAACTCGCGTCGCGCGGTGGCGAATTCACAACAGCCTGTCTTGCGCGCCCAACGAAGTCCATCGGCCATGCATGGTTTTTGTACGGCCGCCGACCTGACACAATGAACGCCCGAAGTCTTCGAGCATCCACGTGGCCGATCACGCAGCGCCCTTCTCAGAACTCACGCCCGACCACATGTTGAGCGCGCTCGAGAGCGTCGGCCTCGCTCCAGACGGCCGGCTGCTGGCGCTCAACAGTTACGAGAACCGCGTGTATCAGATCGGGCTCGACGACGGCCCGATGCGCGTCGTGAAGTTTTATCGGCCGGGCCGCTGGAGCGATCAGGCCATCCTGGAAGAACATGCTTTCACCACGGAGCTGGCGGAACGCGAAATCCCCGTCATTCCGCCGCTGAACATCGGCGGACGCACCCTGCATCACTTTGCCGAGCTGCGCTTTGCCTTGTTCGAGCGTGTCGGGGGCCGTGCCCCGGAGCTGGGTGATGCCGACACACGCGAATGGATGGGCCGTTTTCTCGGCCGCATCCATGCCGTGGGCGCCATCACCGATTTCGCACACCGCCCGAGCATCGACATCTTCAACTTCGGCGTCGAGCCGCGGGACTGGCTGCTCGCGCACGACTTCATTCCGGCCGATTTGCGGGAGGCATGGAGCTCCACCAGCGCAATGGCGCTGGACGGCGTGCGCCGCTGCTTCGACCGTGCCGGCGACTACGCCACGTTGCGCCTGCACGGCGATTGCCACGTGGGCAACGTGCTGTGGAACGAATACGCCGAGCCACCCGGCCCGCAATTCGTCGATTTCGACGACAGCCGCATGGGCCCGGCCGTGCAGGATCTGTGGATGCTGCTGTCCGGCTCGCGTGAAGAAATGAGCCTGCAACTGGCCGACGTGCTTGCCGGCTACGAGGATTTTCACGACTTCTCGCCGCGCGAACTGCATTTGGTGGAAGCCCTGCGCACGCTGCGCCTGCTGCACTACTCCGCGTGGATCGCCCGACGCTGGAACGATCCGGCCTTTCCGGCGGCGTTCTCCTGGTTCGGCGGTCAGCACTACTGGCAAGACCGTATTCTTGAGTTGCGCGAACAGATCGCACTGATGGACGAGCCGCCGCTGTGGGCGCTGCCATAATGCAGACCTGAACTAACCGACGAGCGCCGCATGAGCCACGATTGCGATCACGATCACCCGCCCCACAGCCATACCGAGCCCGGCATCGCCCGCCACGGCCGCTTCGACCCGGAAGCGTTCGAAAAAGCCGTGGTTGCCCTGCTCGAAGCGTGCGGCATTGCTGCCGACGGCGCGCACACCGGCCGCACTGCGCAACGCGTGCGCGAGCTGTGGCAGAAGCGCCTGCTCGGCGGCTACGAGCTCGACCCCGCTGAAGCGCTGGGCGATGGCTTCGACGACATGCGGCGCGACATGGTAGTGATTCGCGGCATCTCGGTGCACGGCGTATGTCCGCACCACCTTGTGCCCTTCCGCGGCGTCGCGCACGTAGCCTACCTGCCTGGCGGACGCCTGCACGGCTTCGGGCGCATCGCCCGCATGGTCGATGCCCTCGCCCACCGCTTCACCTACCAGGAATGGCTTACGCGCGACATCGCCGATGCGCTGATGCGCCACGGCCATACGCGCGGCGCAGCCTGCATCATCGAAGCGGAGCAATTGTGTCTGCTGATGGGAGAAGACCGCCGTGGTGATGAACGCGTCATCACTCAGGCGTTCAGCGGCGAGTTCGAGACTTCGGATCAATTCCGCAACGAATTTCTGCACGCCTTGCGCGCGCAGTCCTGATCTCGGCCAAAAACCGCTTCAGTTGATCACTACATGCAGGGTACGCGGGCGGGCACCCACGTCCAGCAGCACCACCTCACGCCCAAGCAACACCACGCTGCCGCGCTGACGGTCGTCCCCCGAACCCGAATATTCGAAGTCATAGACACGGCGCAGGCTCATGCGCCCCGCATCGTTACGTGCAGGGCGCAAAGAGCGAAACGCCACGGTGTCATCGAGCAACTGAACGCCTTCGCGCTCGCACGCACGGCGCGCGGCTTCGATGCCGATCTCGCGCACCTTGATGCCGTCGAGCCAGAACCAGCCCAGCGCACAAAGTGCAATGAATGCAACGGTTTCAAACAGCATCGAGAGGTTCCGCCAAGCTGGTGACTGCCCGTGTAGGAGACAGGCTTAGAGGAGCATACCGCGGATCATGAAGAAGAACATCGCCGCCATCAGCGCCGAAGCCGGCACGGTAATCACCCAGGCAGAAGCGATGCGCAGGATCTGCGAACGCTTGACCAGTTCCTGGCGATACACCTTGCGCAAACCCTTGCGCTCGGTCTTCGAGAAGTTGGCCGGGTCGACGCGCTTCTTCTGCGCTTTCTTGAGCTCACGCAGCAGGCGACCTTTCTCTTCAACGGATGCATCATCAAAGCGGCGCAGGAACGTCTCGATGGCCTCCTGATCGCCTTCCGGGTGATGCTGCTTGATGTCGTCGACCATGCGCGCGTAGTTGCTCTTCAAATACTCACGCAGGAAGCCCACGCCAAAAACCCCACCTACCGCAATATGCGTGGTAGACACCGGAATACCCATTGCGCTGGCGATGATTACGGTAATGGTTGCCGCCATGGCAATGCAGTAAGCCCGCATCTGATCGAGCTCGGTGATCTCCGAGCCCACCGTGCGGATGACTTTCGGCCCGAATAACCACAGCCCTACCGCCAAGCCGATACCCCCTACCACCATTACCCACATCGGAATCGGCGCAGTGGTCGAAATTTCGCTACTGCCCGATGACACGACCTCGACGATCGCTGCCAGCGGCCCCACCGCGTTGGCCACGTCATTCGAACCATGCGCGAACGACAGCAGCGCTGCCGCACAGATAAGGGGTGCCGTGAACAGTTTGTTGACGCCGTCCTTGGAATTCTCGATTTCGTCGCTGCGCGCGTGCACGCGCGCCCGGACCAGAAAATAGACGACCACGGCCACCACGGCACCGATCAATAGCGAAGTTCCGAAACTGACCTTGATCAGTTTGGAGAAACCCTTCTCCATCAGGTACGAGCCAAAGGCGAACGCCATGATGGCGATCAGATACGGCACCATGGTGCGCGCTGCTGAAACGAGATCGGACTTGTAGGTGATGCTGCGTTTGATCAGATAAAGGAAACCGGCAGCAACCAGCCCGCCCATCAGCGGGGACACCACCCAACTCGCGACGATCTGCGCCACCGTACCCCAGTTGGCGATGCCCAAGCCGCTGGATGCCACGCCTGCACCGAGGACGGCGCCGACGATCGAGTGGGTGGTAGACACCGGCGCGCCCAGCATCGTCGCTATGTTGAGCCAGACAGCAGCAGCCAGCAGTGCAGCCATCATGACCCACAGGAAGGTGTCGGCATCGGCGATCTGACTGGGGTCGATGATGCCGTTGCGGATGGTGCCGACGACCTCACCACCGGCGATGATCGCGCCCGCCGCCTCGAACACTGCGGCGATCACCAGCGCGCCGCCCAATGTCAGCGCGCGCGATCCGACTGCCGGACCGACGTTGTTGGCCACGTCGTTGGCGCCGATGTTCATCGCCATGTAGCCACCGATCATGGCAGCGACCACCACGAACATGCTTCCGTGCGCCTCTCCACGAATCAGCACGAACACCATCACCCCGATGATGAACAGCAAGGCAATACCCAGCCGGAAAAGCTCCACGCGGCCCTTCTTGGTTGCCTTCTCCAACTCGTCGATGTGCTTGAGTTCCACGCGCGCCCTGCCGGTTTACGAAAGCGCGTATTGTTGCAGAAATGTGCATGTAACGAAAACGACAAAGGCCGCATTCACGGCCTCCGAAAAATACCTGATCGCCGCGTTCGCTGCGCTCAAAGCTTGTCGTACTTGGTGGCGCTCCCGCGCGCTCGGGCCGCCGGATAACGTCCGGCATTGATGTCGATCTTGCGCATGGCTGCCTGTTCCAGATCGATTTCCAGCACATCGGCCATGCGCACCAGATACAACAGCACGTCGGCCATCTCCAGCGCCACTTCGTCACGCACGCCTGGCTGCAGTGCCGCCGACTGCTCGGCACTCAGCCACTGAAAATGCTCTACCAGCTCACCGACTTCTCCGGTAAGCGCCATCGCCAGATTCTTGGGGGTGTGAAACTGGTTCCAGTCACGCTCGGCTGCAAAGGTGCGCAGGGCGTCACGCATGCGGATCAAGCTGTCATCGCTCACGGGATGTGGTGCTCCACATCGAAGCCCGCGCCTTCATCTTCGGCCAGCGCCTTGACCAGCCACGGCAGGTTGGTCTCGAGCAACTGAGGCAGCACCCAGGGCGGATTGATGATGAACAAGCCGCTGCCGAACATGCCCGGCGCGCCGGCGCGGCCGGGAGAACGCACGGCCATGCGCACATCCAGCCAGCTTTCGGCGCCCAGGTCATGCAAGGCTTCGGGCAAGGCACGCGCCTCCGGGCGAGCCAACAGCGGATACCAGAGTATGTAGATGCCCTCGGCAAAGCGGCGCATGGCGTCGCCAAGCACCTGCACCACCTGTTTGTAGTCCTGCTTGACCTCGTAGGACGGGTCGATCAGCACCACCGCACGGCGCGTCGGAGGCGGCAGCAAACCGCGCAGGCAGGCCAGACCGTCGGCCTTGCGCACGACCACCCGGTCGGCGTCACGCGCAAACGTCTGACCAAGCAGTTCGGAATCCGCCGGATGCAACTCGAACAGGCGCATGCGATCCTGCTCGCGTAATTGGGTCATCGCCAAAGCAGGCGAACCGGGATAGAAATTCAGCCCGCCGTGCGGGTTGAACTGCCGCACCGCATCAAGGTAATGCGCAAACGCCTCCGGCACGTCCGGGTCGTCCCACAACTGGCCGATGCCCATGCGATGCTCACCGGTCTTCTCGGCCTGCTCGCTCGTCAACGCGTAGCAGCCGGCGCCCGCATGGGTGTCGATGTACCACCACGGCTTGTCCTTGCGCGAGCAGTAGCGCAGCACTTCGAGCAGAACGAAGTGTTTGAGCACGTCGGCGTGATTGCCGGCGTGAAAGGCGTGACGGTAGCTGAGCATCGTGAAACGGGGCCGAAGAAAGGCATCAATGCTAACACCGGCGAAGAGGCGCCGCGCCACAAGGGAAAGCGCAGTTGATATCATTGCGCCCTGCACAATAAAACGCCCCGCGCGACACGTTACGCGCGGGCACCACAGGGAGTACTGCAATGCCCGTCTATGCGCTCGGCGACAAGACGCCCCAGTTCGGCGAAGGATGCTGGATGGCCGACAACGCCACGGTCATCGGCCAGGTCCGCGCCGGCCGCAACGTGAGCTTCTGGTACAACGTGGTCGTGCGCAGCGACAACGACCTGATCACCATCGGCGACGACACCAACATCCAGGACGGCAGCATCCTGCACTGCGACTTCGGCGTGCCGCTGACCATCGGACGACGCGTCTCGCTCGGCCACAAGGTCATGCTGCACGGCTGTACCGTCGGGGATTCCACGCTGATCGGCATCAACGCGGTGATCCTCAACAATGCGGTGATCGGCAAGGGCTGCATCATCGGTGCCAATGCGTTGATTCCCGAAGGCAAGGTCATCCCCGACCGCTCACTGGTGGTCGGCTCGCCGGGCCGCATCATCCGCGAAGTCACCGACGAAGAGCTCGAGCGCATCGAGCACAACGCCGAGCACTACGTCGACAACGTGCGCCTGTACACTTCCGAACTGCGTCACATCGGCCCTCTGCCGCGCAAGTCGTGAGCATTGCGTCGGCTTTGTAACCCGACTTACATCGCATTACAGCGCAGGAATCCCGTTGTTCTGGACGCGCGTTACACTTCGAAAATCCAGACCTTATGCGGAATTTCCAATGAAACAGAACATCGCCACCTCCCTGATCGCTGCGGCGTTCATCGCCTTCTCGCTGCCGGCCCTGGCCGATGCACCAAAACCCACCACCATCGACCTTGCCGCCGAGGCGGGTACCAAAGCCGAGAACGATCTAGGCCGCGCCCAACTGTATTTCGAGGCAACGGACAAAAACCCCTCAGCGCTGTCTTCCAAGGTCAACCGCGCCATTGCCGAGGCTCTGGAAACTGCCAAGCCGTATACCTCGGTCATGACCTCGACCACTGGCAGCACCACCTACCCGATGCACGACCGTGATGGCAACAGCATCGAAGGCTGGCGCATGCGCTCCACGATCCAACTGGAAGGCCGCGATATTCCCGCTCTCTCGGCACTCATCGCCGAGCTGCAGAAAAAGCTCGTGATCTCGAGCCTGAACATGCAGCCCGCACCGGAAACCCGTGCAAAGGCCGCCGACGTCGCGGCGGTCGATGCCATCCGCGCTTTCGAGGAACGCGCCGAGGTGCTCTCCAATACGCTGGGCAAGCGCTATCGCATCCAGCATCTGTCGGTGCAGCACGGCGGCTCCATGCCCGTGTATCCGATGATGCGCGGCAGCGCCATGATGGCAAAAGACGAGTCCGCCCCGCTGCAAGGCGGCCAGAGCGAAATCACCGTAACGGTCAGCGGCACCATTGAACTGATCGATTGAAGCAGGCTTCTTGGAATGAACATGACCGCATCACGCATTCGCCTCGTCGCCGCTTGTGCAGCCCTCACCGGCGGCGCGCTGCTTGCGAGCACGGCCTGGACCAGCAGCGAAACGCCGGACACGCGCGACTTCATCTGTGACAACGGTGACCGTTTCGCCGTTGAATTCATGCCCGATCATGTACGTCTGCGGCACGGCAGCGGCGTGTTTGCGCTGGCGGCAGTCAAACCGGAACACACTTGGAGCGATGGCAGAATGGTGTTGCAGGCGGGAGCCTCCAACGCAGTCATCAGCTTCCCGGGCTACGAGCAAGCGCAAAGCTGCGTCATCGCTCCGGCGTGATCGCCCTCATCCAGCGCGTTTCACACGCTGAAGTGACCGTTTCCGGTGAGTCCATAGGGCGCATCGGAAACGGTCTTCTTGCATTGATCGGCGTTACGCGCGCCGACGCCTCAAGCAATGCAGATCGCCTGCTTGAGCGGCTTCTCACATATCGCGTCTTTCCCGACGAAGACGACCGCATGAATCGCTCGCTGCGCGACAGTGGCGGCAGCTTGCTGCTGGTTCCGCAGTTCACGCTTGCAGCAGACACGCAGCGCGGAACACGGCCAAGCTTCTCCAGCGCAGCCGAACCGACTCACGCAAAAGAGCTTTTTGAGTATCTGGTGACGAAGGCACGCAGCACGAGCACACCTGTTGCGACCGGACGTTTCGGTGCGAACATGGCGGTAGCACTGGTGAATCAAGGCCCCGTGACGTTTCGCCTCGAAGCCTGAGGCGGTCGACAGCCGTCTCAAGGCTTTGCCGGAACCTGCACGAAAATCTCGCCTTTACGCGTCAGTCCGAGATCGAACCGGGCGCGCTCTTCGATGGCTTCGTTGCCAGACTTCAGATCTTCCACCTCAGCCGCCAGCGCAGCGTTGCGCTGCTCCAGCTTGCGGTTGACCTCACGCTGCTCGGCCAGCCTGGCATCCACTTCCCACGCGCGAAACCACCCACCCTTGCCGACCCACAGCGGGTATTGCAGCACCACCGCCAGGGCAGCCAGAACGATGATCGGCCAGCGCATTTTCAGGGAAGCGACCTGTGCAAAGGCCGGCGTCACATGACGCCGGCCGTTTCTTCAACAACCGTTCGGATTCACTCAGCGCAGGCGCAGGTTGTAGAACGCCGAACGACCCGGGTAATCGACCGAATCGCCCAGATCTTCTTCGATGCGCAGCAGCTGGTTGTACTTCGAGATGCGGTCGGAACGCGACAGCGAGCCGGTCTTGATCTGCATGGCCGACAGACCCACCGCAATGTCGGCGATGGTGGAATCTTCGGTTTCACCCGAACGGTGCGAAATCACCGCGGTATAGCCTGCGCGCTTGGCCATTTCGACGGCCGCGAAGGTTTCGGTGAGGGTGCCGATCTGGTTGATCTTGATGAGGATCGAGTTGGCCACGCCCTGCTCGATGCCCTGCGACAGGATGGCCGTGTTGGTGACGAACAGATCGTCACCCACGAGCTGGACCTTCTTGCCCAGACGCTCGGTCAGCAGCTTCCAGCCCGCCCAGTCGTTTTCGGCCATGCCGTCTTCGATCGACACGATCGGGAAGCGCTCGCACAGGTCAGCCAGATAGTCGGTGAAGCCGGCAGCATCCAGCGTCTTGCCTTCACCGGCCAGCACGTACTTGCCGTCCTTGTAGAACTCGGAGGCGGCGCAGTCCAGTGCCAGCAACACGTCTTTGCCAGGCTCGTAGCCGGCCGCCACGATGGCTTCCTGGATCAGGTTCAGCGCCTCTTCGGTGCCCGAAACGTTGGGAGCGAAGCCACCTTCGTCACCCACGGTGGTCGGGTAGCCTTTCTTGTCGGTGATCTTCTTGAGGTGATGGAAGATCTCGGCGCCGCAACGCAGTGCCTCGCGGAAGCTGCCCATGCTCACCGGCATGATCATGCATTCCTGGATGTCGAGGCTGTTGTTGGCGTGCTCACCGCCGTTGATGACGTTCATCATCGGCACCGGCATGGACATCGGGCCCGAACCGCCGAAGTAGCGGAACAGCGGCAGGCCGGCTTCTTCGGCGGCGGCCTTGGCAACAGCCATCGACACCGCCAGCATGGCGTTGGCGCCGAGGCGGGACTTGTTCTCGGTGCCGTCGAGCTCGATCAGCGTACGGTCGATGAAGGTCTGCTCTTCGGCATCGAGGCCGATCAGCGCTTCGGAGATTTCGGTGTTCACGTTCTCGACGGCGCGCAGCACGCCCTTGCCGAGGTAACGCGCGGCATCGCCGTCGCGCAGTTCGATGGCTTCACGCGAGCCGGTGGAGGCTCCCGAGGGCACGGCCGCGCGGCCCATCACGCCGGATTCGAGCAGTACGTCGGCTTCAACCGTGGGGTTGCCGCGCGAATCAAGAATCTCGCGGGCGATGACGTCGATAATTGCACTCATTCAGATTTTCCTCAGACAGTTTTGATTCATTCTTGGCGGGCGCGCGGGGCGATCATCGCAGCCAGGCGTGACGCCCACATGTCACTCAGGCGCCTACGGCGCCGATGAAGCCGTGTTTCTTGACCAGCGCATCGATTTCGACGAGTTGGGAAAGCAGCGCTTTCATCTGCCCCAACGGCCAGGCATTCGGGCCATCGGACAGGGCTTTTTCGGGATTCGGGTGCGATTCCATGAACAGACCGGCCACCCCGACAGCCACCGCCGCACGCGCCAACACCGGCACGAACTCGCGCTGACCACCGGACGATGTGCCCTGCCCGCCCGGCAGCTGCACCGAATGCGTGGCGTCGAACACCACCGGACAGCCGGTTTCACGCATGATCGCCAAGCCGCGCATGTCGGTGACGAGGTTGTTGTAGCCGAACGAGACGCCGCGCTCGCACACCATGATGCCGTCTGCGCCGCCATTGGCTTCGCGGGCCTTGTCGACGACATTCTTCATGTCACCCGGCGCGAGGAACTGGCCCTTCTTGATGTTCACCGGCTTGCCGCAGGTGGCCACGGCGCGGATGAAATCGGTCTGGCGGCACAGGAAGGCCGGCGTCTGCAGCACGTCGACTGCGGCGGCGACTGCCGGCACTTCTTCAATGCTGTGCACATCGGTCAGCACCGGCACGCCCAGCGTCTCGCGCACTTCCACGAGGATATCGAGGCCCTTCTGCATGCCCAGACCGCGGAACGAACTGCCCGAGCTGCGGTTGGCCTTGTCGTAGGACGACTTGTAGATGAAGGGAATGCCCAGCTCGCTGGTGATTTCCTTCAGCGCGGCCGCCGTTTCCAGAGCCATTTCGCGCGACTCGATGACGCACGGGCCCGAAATCAGGAACAGCGGCTGGTCGAGACCGACCTCGAATCCACACAGTTTCATTACTTCCCTGCCTTGCCTTCTTTCGCGGCGATGGCCGCTTTCAGATAGGCGGTGAACAACGGATGTCCGGCTCGCGGGTTGGACGTGAATTCAGGATGGAACTGGCACCCCACGAACCACGGGTGATCCGGCAATTCGATCATTTCGCACAGATCGGTGCCGCCGGCACGGCCACCCAGACGCAAGCCCTTGGACTCGAGATCGGGCAGCAGGCGGTTGTTTACTTCGTAACGGTGGCGATGACGCTCGATTATTTCCGCCGCACCATAGATTTCGCGTGCCAGAGACCCCTCCGTGAGGTGGCACAGTTGCCCCCCCAGGCGCATGGTGCCGCCCAGATCGGATTGCTCGGTGCGCTTCTCGACTTTGCCGGTGCGATCCTGCCACTCGGTGATCAGGCCAATGACCGGATACGGCGAGGCCGGATCGAACTCGGTGGAGTGCGCGCCGGTGAGGCCCGCGACGTTGCGCGCAAACTCGACCACCGCCAGCTGCATGCCGAGGCAGATGCCCAGATACGGGACCTTGTTCTCACGAGCATGGCGAATCGCGGCGATCTTGCCTTCGGTACCGCGCTTGCCGAAGCCGCCCGGAACCAGAATGGCATCCATGCCGTCGAGCACGCCGCAGCCGTCGCGCTCGATGTCTTCGGAATCGATGTAGTGGATCTTCACCCTCGACTCGGTGTGCATGCCGGCGTGGTTGAGCGCTTCGATCAGCGACTTGTAGGACTCGGTGAGATCGACGTATTTACCCACGAAGGCAACGTCCACGCTGCGCTTGGGGTTCTCCAGCGCATGCACCAGACGCTCCCACACCGACAGATCGGCGGCGCGCGCCAGGATGTCGAGTTTGTGACAGACGATCTGGTCAAGCATCTGACCGTGCAGCATGCTCGGAATCTTGTAGATGGAATCGGCGTCGAGACACTCGATGACCGCTTCCGGCATGACGTTGCAGAACAGCGCGATCTTGCGGCGCTCATCCACCGGAATCGGGCGGTCCGCGCGGCACAGCAGGATGTCCGGCTGGATGCCGATCTCGCGCAGCTCTTTCACCGAATGCTGGGTGGGCTTGGTTTTCAACTCGCCCGCGGTCGGGATGTACGGCAGCAGCGTGAGGTGGATGAAGCAGGTGCGGTTGCGCCCTTCTTCAATGCCCATCTGGCGGATGGCTTCGAGGAACGGCAGCGATTCGATGTCACCTACGGTGCCGCCGATCTCGACGATCGCGACGTCGGCACCTTCGGCGCCGCGCTTGAGGTACTGCTTGATCTCGTCGGTAATGTGCGGAATGACCTGCACGGTCTTGCCGAGGTACTCACCGCGCCGTTCCTTCTTGATGACCGATTCGTAGATCTGGCCGGTCGTGAAGTTGTTGCGCTTGCTCATCTTGGCGCTGGTGAAGCGCTCATAGTGGCCCAGATCGAGGTCGGTTTCGGCACCGTCTTCGGTCACGAAGACCTCGCCGTGCTGGAACGGGCTCATGGTGCCCGGGTCGACGTTGATGTAGGGGTCGAGCTTGAGATGGGTGACGCGGATGCCGCGCGATTCGAGGATCGCGCCGAGCGAAGCGGCGGCTATGCCCTTGCCCAGCGAGGACACGACACCACCGGTAACGAATACGTATTTGGTCATGGGACGAGAGGTGCGGGAAAGCAGAATCATAACCGATGTACCCCTGCCTGAGAAAGATTGCACGCCTTGCGCGCACCCCGCTCTTTCCAATGCCGCCTCGACTGTTAGTCTGAAAGAACTACAGAAGGAGACCTGCTGCACGTGTCGAATCCACTGCTCACACGCCTCGCCCCATGGTTGTTGCTCCCGCTTTACGTCACCGCCGCGCTGCTCGCCCACCACTTCACCGCGCCCGTACCTCAAGACACCGCCTTTCATCAGTTCGCCGACACAAGAACCCTTTTCGGCATCGCCAATTTCGCGGATGTAATAAGCAATCTGACCATCCTCTTGCCGGCCTTGGCCGGTTGCTGGATGGTTTCGCGCAGAGAGGCATGGCGGCAGTTTTCCACCGTCGCAGAACGCAGCTTCGCTTTCGTGTTCTTTCTGGCCATTGCGGCAGCGGCTTGCGGCTCGACGTGGTATCACCTCGCGCCCGACAACCATCGTCTGCTGTTTGATCGACTGCCCATCGGCCTGGCCTTTACTGCGCTGATCGCATGGCTAATCACCGAACGCACCGCCCCCGGCAAACTCGCGGTGATTTCACTGCTGCCCTGGATCGCACTGGGGCCGGTGTGCGTGCTGTGGTGGTATCAAGGGCAAATTGCAGGATACGGAGACCTGCGCCTGTACCTGCTGCTCTACGCATTCGTCTTCGTACTGACGCCGTTGCTGCTTCTCACCCACTCCCCATACGACGGTCAGCAATGGTACTGGTGCGCTTATCTATCGTTTTGTCTGGGGATGGCCGGTAACCGCCTCGACCATCCCGTTCACGCGGCACTTGGCGGCGCCATCAGCGGCCATACGCTCAAACACGTCCTCATGGGCGTGGCCGTCTTGTTTCTGCTGCGCATGCTATCGCGGCGACGCCCTCGGCTACGCCTGTAAGCCATCGAAACCCACTTCCACTACCACAACTCTCGATTGAATTAGGCGGGAGAAAACAAGTTCCAATAAGTGTTTTTTGATTTAATTCAAACCTTTGCAGATCAAACTAACGCAATCAAGAGTTACACATCGTGAGCCTGAGGTGAGATTCACCGCTCGAACATGCAGTTAGTCAGACCCGATCACGCCATTGTCATCTTTCCGAGCATTTAGGCGCCTTGCATAGCGTGATTCAACACGCCTAAGGTTCCCGCTCCCATCAATCAACACATGCCAAGGAAATGAAACTTCGTCAGAAACTCCTGATTGTCTCCGCAGCCGTTATCACCCTGGGCGGGTGCTCCACTGCAGGCCACCACAGCACCGAACGCCAAGCCGCACAACTGAGCGCAAGCACGGTTCAAGAATCCGAGATCCTCGCCTTGTTCGATCAATGGAATGCCAGCCTTGCGACCGGGAATCCGGCCGAAGTGGCAGCCAACTACACGTCGGATGCCGTGCTGCTGCCGACGGTCTCGAACCGCGTCCGCCACACAGATGAAGAGCGCATCGACTACTTCGAACATTTCCTCGCCCTGCAGCCGGTAGGCAATCTCGATCAGTCGAATGTCCGCGTTTTCGATGACGTCGCCATCAATTCCGGCATCTACACCTTCCGCTTCAGCGACGGCTCCAGCGCGCAGGCGCGCTACACCTTCGTGTACGAGCAGCAAGCCGACGGCCGTTGGTTGATCACCGAGCATCACTCTTCGCTGATGCCCGAGAAAGCGCTGTAAGCGCCGCGCGGCTAGCGCAGAAATGCGCGATTGATCTCGCGAAAGCGCGGATCATCGCCACTGCCAAGCCACTCAAACGCCACCATTTCGCTGCTGACCACCACGACTCCGTGAGCACGCATGCGCGTCAGTGCGAGCTCGCGGTCGAGTGGGCGCCGCGATGCGGTGGCATCGGCCACCAGAAACACCCGTTTGCCGGCATGAGCCAGATCCAGCGCCGTTTGCTGCACGCAGACATGGGTTTCGCTGCCACACACGATCACGTCTTCCGCGGCATCCAGGGCCGAGTCACTGAGGCAACCGTCCCGTACTGCCGAGAAGCTGCGCTTTTGCAGCGTGCGCGCGTGCCCTGCAGCCTCCCGAATCGCCGGCACACTCGCGCCGATCTTGTCGGAACAGTGCTCGGTCACCAGCGCCGGCACGCCAAGGCGAGCAGCCAGTTTCAACAACCACGCGCATCGTTCGACAAGCTGCGCGCCGTCATGAATGGCGGGGGCGAGCCGTTCCTGCACATCGATCACCAGCAGCACGGACACCGCGCGCCGCATCAGATAGCCATTGTCATGCATGGGTTGCTCCTCTCGTGCCGCGCGCCCGCTGTGGGGTGTTGAGCAGACGCTACCCCGAGGTTTGCACGCTGTACACCTGCTGATGTGCGCAGTACACTGCCACGGCGATCAAGTCGTGAGGATCAGAGGAAGCAATGCAACGCGAACGCATGGAATTCGATGTGCTGATCGTCGGCGCCGGCCCGGCCGGTCTGGGTGCCGCCATTCGTCTGGCGCAGCAAGCCAGGTACGCCGGCCAAGTGTTGTCGGTGTGCGTGCTGGAGAAAGCACCCGAGCCCGGCGCGCACAGCCTGTCCGGCGCGGTCATGGACCCGCGGGCGCTGGACGCCCTGTTGCCCGGCTGGCAAGCCCGCGCACCAAGCCTCACCCCGGCGGGTGAAAACGAATTCCTGTTCCTCGGCGAACGCACCGCCAGACGCGTTCCGCACGCCTTGCTGCCCGCCTGCTTCGGTAACGACGGCAATGTAATCGTGCGACTCGGTCACCTCGTCAAATGGCTGGCAGAAGAAGCCGAGGCTCTGGGCGTGGAGATCTACCCCGGCTTTGCGGCGGAGGACGTTGTATATGGAGAAGACGGCGCCGTGCGCGGTGTCGTCACCGGCGACATGGGGCGTCTGCGCGACGGCTCGCCCGGCCCCGGCTACGCGCCCGGCATGGAGTTGCTGGCGCGTTACACGCTGTTCGCCGAAGGGTGCCGCGGGCACCTTGGCAAGCGCCTCGAAGCCCGTTTCGATTTGCGCCGCAACGCCGACCCGCAAATCTATGGCCTGGGCATCAAGGAGCTGTGGGAGGTGCCGCCCGAGCATCACCAAGCCGGCCGCATCACGCACACTGCGGGCTGGCCGCTGCCGGCCGACACCTACGGCGGCGGCTTCATCTATCACCTGAACGGCGGCCTGATCGCCACCGGCTTCGTCACCGGGCTGGACTACCCCAACCCGTGGCTGTCACCGTTTCACGAGTTTCAGCGCTTCAAGACCCACCCTGCGCTGCGCCCGATCTTTGAAGGCGGCAAACGCATTGCCTACGGTGCGCGCGCACTGGCGGCCGGGGGGCTGCAATCCCTGCCCAAGACGGTCTTCCCCGGCGGCGCGCTCATCGGCGACGACGCTGGCTACCTCAATGCCGCGCGCATCAAGGGCATACACGCGGCCATCGAATCCGGCGTGTTGGCAGCCGACGCCACATTCGATGCACTGCGCTCAGGTCGCAGCGGCGACGAGCTGACGGCCTACCCTGCGGCCTTCGAGCGCAGCCCTTTACGCGCCGAACTGCATCGCACGCGCAACTTCAAGCCGCTGATGAAACTCGGACTGCATTCCGGCGCCGTGGCGTTCGGCGTCGATCAACTCGTGCTGCGCGGGCGAGCGCCGTGGACGTTACGCAATCGCGCAGACCATGCGACGCTGCGTGACGCAGCGCACTGCCCTCGTATCGCCTACCCTTCACCGGATGCTCAGGTCAGCTTCGATCTGCTGTCGTCGGTGTATCTGTCGAACACCAATCACGCTGAAGAACAACCCTGCCATCTGCTTCTGAAGAACCCGGCGACGGCGCTGGACGTCAATCTGGCGCGCTACGCTGCACCCGAGCAGCGCTATTGCCCGGCCGGCGTGTATGAAATCGTGGAGCAAGACAGCACGCCCCGACTGCAAATCAACGCGCAGAACTGTGTGCACTGCAAGACCTGCGACATCAAGGACCCCACCCAGAACATTGAATGGGTGCCGCCACAAGGGGGCGAAGGCCCCATTTACTCAGGCATGTAACCAAGGAGACCGCATGAAACTGACCAGTCAGAGCATCACCGACGGCGCCGAGATTCACGGCGACTTTGCCTTCTGCATCCCGGCCGCTGAAGGCCACGTGTGCCTGGGCGCCAACCGCAACCCGCATCTGGCGTGGAGCGACGTGCCCGCCGGCACGCAATCCTTCGTGCTGCTGTGCCACGACCCCGACGTGCCGAGCCGCGGCGATGACGTGAACAAGGGCGATCGCAGCGTGCCGGCCGACCTGCCGCGCGTGGATTTCTTCCACTGGGTGCTGGTGGATGTGCCGGCACAGACGCGTGAGATTGCGGCCGGCAGCTTTTCGTCCGAGGTCACGCCGGGCGGCAAGGACGGCCCGGCCGGCCCCGACGGCACGCGCCAGGGCATCAACGACTACACCAACTGGTTTGCCGGCGACAAGGACATGGGCGGCGACTACCACGGCTACGACGGCCCCTGCCCTCCGTGGAATGATGAGTTGCTGCACCACTACGTGTTCACGCTGTACGCACTGGACGTGCCGCGCTGCGCGGTCGAAGAGCGCTTTACCGGTGCCGACGTGCGTGCTGCCATCGCCGGCCATGTGCTGGCCGAAGCCAGCATCACCGGCACCTACACGCTGAACCCCAAGCTCAGGGGCTGAGACCGGCAGCGACACCCTCGCGACGCGGGTCGGCTGCGCCTTGCCAGCCGTTCGCGTCGCGCACGATCACCGCCAGGCCGCTGGTCATTGGCTGTACCACCGGCTCATGGCCGAACGCGCGCAAGCGCTTGCCCAACTCACGCCCGGCCGGCGTGTCCTCGACTTCGGTCGGCCCGTTTCGACTGCCGAAGTGCGGCCCATTCAACAGCGTGGCCAGATCCATCTGCTTGTCCAGCAGCCCCACCAGACTTGCCGCAACGTAATTGATGATGCGGCTGCCGCCGGGCGAACCCAGCACGGCATGCAGTTGCCCGCTCTCATCGAACACCAGCGTGGGCGCCATCGAACTGACCGGGCGGTGGCCCGGCACCACGCGATTGGGGTGTGGCACGCCTTGCTCCCGCTCGGGCGAAAAGGCGAAATCCGTGAGCTGATTGTTGAGCAAAAAGCCGTGCACCATGCGGCGCGAACCGAAGACGTTTTCAATGGACGCCGTGAGTGCCACGGCATTGCCAGCGGCATCCACAATGGAGACATGCGTGGTGGCCGGCCGCTCGGGCGCATGCGCTTGCGGCACCTGCGCCGCCGAGGGTCGCCCTGCCCTTGCGCGGCCCATACTGCGTGCAGGGTCGATCAGCCGTGAGCGCTGGGCCAGGTACTCGGCGTCGGTCAACGCGGCGACCGGCATGCTCATCGAGGCTGGATCGCCATACCAGACATCCCGGTCGGCATGCGCCAGGCGGCCGGCTTCGGCAAACAGATGCGCCGTGTGCACGGCGTCAGCCCGCGCCATGTCGAAGCCTTCCAGCATGCCCAGCATCGCCAGCACCGTACCTCCGGCCGCGCTGGGCGGAGGCATGCCGCAAACGCGATAGCTGCGGTAGGGGCCGCACAAGGCCTCACGCCGCAGCGGGCGATAGCTGGCGAGATCATCTGCTTCCAGCACGCCCGGCGCAGGCTCCGAACGCCCTGCCGCGACGATGTCGCGCGCCAGATCACCGGTGTAAAGCACATCTGCGCCCTCAGCCGCCACACGCCTCAACACCACGGCCAGATCAGCATTACGCAGCACATGCCCGGCCGGAACGGCGCGCCCGTCGGCTTGATAGAACAGCGCGCGTGCCTGGGCATCACTGCGCAAGAACCGATCACCGTCGAGCAGCGCATGCAGACGCGGCGACACGGCAAAGCCATGCTCCGCAAGCGTGACGGCCGGCTCGAACAGTCGTGCCCACGCCAATCGCCCGCCCTCGCGATGCGCCGCTTCGAGCATGCGCAACAAACCGGGGGCGCCCACGGCCCGGCCACCCACGACGGCCTCGAAGAACGGCATGGGTTTGCCGTTTTGCAGGAACAAGGCCTCGGTGGCAGCAGCAGGCGCCGTCTCGCGGCCATCCCACGCCACGACCTGCTGCTGGGCCGAATCGAAATGCAGCATGAAGGCCCCGCCGCCAATGCCTGCAGATTGCGGCTCGACGACGTTGAGCACCAGCACGGCCGCAATGGCGGCATCCACCGCCGTACCCCCTTCGCTCAGGATGGCAACGGCAGCTTCGGTTGCATGTGGATTGGCCGTCACGACCATCGTCGCCGCGCGGGCGACGGAAACCTGCGCAAAGCCGGTAGCCGCTTCAGGGGCTGCACGATCCGCATAGGCGACTACAGCGTGCGTCAGCGCCAGCAAGCCGGCGGCGCACAGACAAGCAAGACCGCGTTTAACCACCCGCCGTCTCTGCATCCAGCAATTCGGCAAACGCCTCGGCCGCCACCGGCGGGCTGAAGAGATAACCCTGGCACAAATCACAGGACTGGTTTTTCAGAAAATCCAATTGCTCCCCCGTTTCGACACCTTCGGCTACCACCCGCATGCGCAAGGTTCGCGCCATGGCGACAATGGCTGCGGCGATCTCCATGTCGCCGATGTCTGAGGGTAAATCGCGGACGAACTCCCGATCAATCTTCAGCACGTCGATCGGGAAGCGCTTGAGGTAGGCAAGTGAAGAATACCCCGTGCCGAAATCATCAATGGCCAGCGTCACTCCGAGGCTCTTGAGCGCGCGCAGACGCTCACCGGCGATCACCTCGTGACCCATGATGGTGCTCTCGGTAAGCTCCAGCTCAAGGCGCTCGGCGGGCATGCCGGTTTCGGCCATGATCGCCGCCACGCGCGCCGGCAGATCGGTTTGCCACAACTGGCGCCCGGACAGATTCACTGCCATGGTAAGTGGCGGCAAGCCCATGGCGTCCCAGCGCATGGCCTGCTCGCAGGCCTGCCGCAACACCCACTCGCCCAAGGGCACGATAAGGCCGTTGTCTTCGGCAATCGGAATGAAATCACCCGGCGGAATCAGACCACGCTCGGGGTCTCGCCAGCGCAGCAAGGCCTCGCAGCCGACGATCTGGCCACTGCGTAAATCGATCTGCGGCTGATAGTGCAATTCGAACTCGCCGCGCTCGAGCCCCCTGCGCATGCGCGTTTCCAGCTCCACACGTTGCTGCGCGGCCAGACTCAGTTCGGCGGTAAAGAAGTGATAAGTGCTGCGTCCGTCCGCCTTGGCGCTGTAGAGCGCCGCATCGGCATGCTGGATCAGCTCGGTGGTGGTCGTGCCGTCCTGCGGATAACAACTGATGCCTACACTGAGGCCGACGTACACTTCATGCCCGCCCGACAGCGCGAAGGGGTCTTTGAGCAGGCGAATCAGCGCACGCGCCACCACTGCGGCATCGTCGGGCGAAGTCACATCCTCCATGACCATCAGGAATTCATCACCTCCCAGTCGCGCCAGCGTGTCTTCGCTGCGCACGCGCTTCCTGAGCCGCTCTGCAATCAACACCAGCAATTCGTCACCCACCGGGTGGCCGAAACTGTCGTTCACGTCCTTGAAGCGATCCAGATCAAGAAAGAGCACGGCGATGCCAAGCTGCTTGCGCCGCGCCTGCTCGATGGCATGCTCCAGCCGCAGATTCACCAGCACCCGGTTGGGCAAACCGGTCAATGGGTCGAAATGCGCCAGACGTTGCAATTCGGCTTCGGAGTGCTTGAGCTGGCTGATGTCGGTCATCACCCCGACATACTGTGCCGGCAAGCCGTGATCGTCCGCCACGGTGCTGATGCTCACCCATTGCGGGCACACTTCACCGCTTTTGCGGCGGTTCCATACTTCGCCCTGCCAATAGCCGTGCTCGCGCAGCGCATTCCACATAGCCGAGTAGAACTCGGGCGGGTGACGGTCGGAGCGCACAATGGCAGTCGTGCGCCCGACCACTTCGGCATCGGCGTAGCCGGTGATCTCGCAGTAGGCACGGTTGACCGCCAGAATATTGCCTTCGAGATCGGTGATGACCACGCCGTCGCGCGTGCTCTCGAACACCGCTGCCGCGCGGCGCAAACTGTCGAGCGCATCCTTGCGCTCCAGCGCGGCTGAAATGCTCGCCGCCACGATCTTCAGCACGCTCTCCTCCGCCGCAGTCCAGCGCCTGCGCCGCAGGGCCGTCTCGATGCCCACGCAGCCCCATAGCCGACCACGGCTGAGCAAAGGCAGCAGCATGATGCTGGCAATCTGCTTGTCTGCGAAAAAACCGCGCTCTTCGTCGGACAAATCATCAATGTCGCAGGCGATGACCTGTCCATGCTGCAAGGCGGCGAGCCATCGCCCGAGGTGAATCTCGTCAATCTCCAGGTCGGTCACTTCGGCATCGGGCGTACTGAAGTCGATGCTCTCGCACTCCCAGCGGTGACGAATACTGGCGGCAGGCTTGCCGCTGAGCGAATGCGGATGGACCTCGAAGATGTAGGTGGAGTCGCCCCCGATATGACGCCCGAGGGATTCCAGTACCCGGTCTAATGCGTCCTCGAGGTTGTCCTGCCTGAGCAACTCGAGCGCGGCATGAGCCGCCATCCTCAAGGCATCTTCACGCTGATGCACTGCATGGGCGATGCGCCACTTCTGCAGCGCCAAGGCCGCCAGCCCCGCGAACTCGAGCAACACCTCGTCGCGCCGGCCCGCCTCTGCGCTGGGTGAAGCGCTATGCGCCAGCAGCACACCGATGGCTTTGCCGGCCTCGTCTCGCAAGCTTGCACACGGAGCTAGCGAATATTCCTCGCCCGCCACGGCCGGCAAACGGTACAACGGCGGCCCCGCCGAATCGGCACACCGACTGACCACCTCCGCAGCCAAGGGACCGAGCCCGGCGCGCCGGAAATTGAGCAGCGGATCATTGGCGTACTCGAAACACAGCAGATCAACGCGCCATGCGCTGCCAAGCAGCCATTCCACCTGCCCCACGACCGCAGACAGCGTGCGTTCAAGCGGCTCGTCGGCGGCGATCAAATCAAGCACCTCTCCACGTGCCTGTTGCAGGCGCCGCTTGCCGGTGCGCTCGCTCATGTCGATGTCGACGCAATAGACTTCTTTCTCGCCGTTGGCGCCGATCTGCATCACGAGGCTGGAGAAGACATGCAGCTCGCGCCCGTCACGGTGACTCAGCACGAGCTCGGCAGCCGGCACGGCTGCGCCATCGTCGGCCCACTGCCTCACGGCCTTGCGAAAGCCCTCGCGCGCGTGCTCCGGCACGATCAGGTCGGCGATGTCGCGACCCGCAGCCTCATCAGCGCTGTAGCCATACAGCGCTTCGCTCGAACGGTTCCAGAACAACACCTTGCAGTCGGGCCCGAACACCTGAACCGCCACCGCCGGGGTGTGCTCGAACAGGTCGCGGAAGCGCTTTTCGCTGACCAACAGTTCTGCACGCTCGCGCTTCAATTCGAGCTGGACCTGCAACTTTTCGAGCGTAGCCACCAGTTCGAACAGATAGCCGTCGCGCTTGGGAAGATAGTCATCCACTCCCAGACGCAAAGCCTTGGCGGCGACTTCGCCACTGCCGTGCCCGGTCAGCAGCACGATCGGCTTCTCGACGCGAAACTGACTTCGCAGGATGCGCACCAGCTCCAGCCCGTCGATGCCGGGAAGCCGGTAATCCACCACGATCGCGTCATGGCAATCCACATGCTCTGCCGACATGCGTGACAGCACATCGGCGGCAAGTGCAACCGTTTCCAGACGAATGTGCGGCGCGTGACGGGTAAAGTGACGACGCGCCAGATCGACATCAAAAGCGTTCGGCTCGGCGTACAGCACGCGCATGCGTCGGGTACGGCGCAGGCTGTGCTCGCGATGCCGCGCCAATGCGGAGGTGAGCGCGGCAGGGAGACCAACAAGGTAATCGTCGCGCTTGGTGACGTAATCATCGGCGCCGGCCTTCAAAGCCGCCAATGCCGCGTCCTGCTCACCCGAGCCGGTCAGCACCACCACCGCGGGCGAAGGCTTGCATTCATGCAGTTCGCTGAGCAGCTCGATGCCGCCGCCGTCGGGCAATCCCAGATCAAGCAACACCACATCGAATGCGGCCTGCCCGAGACAGGCACGCGCGCCCGCCAGCGATGGGGCTATTTCGAGCGTGATGTGCGGCGCATTGCGCGCAAACATCCGTTTGGCCAAGTCGGCGTCACTGCTTGAGTCTTCGACATACAGGACGCGCATGGCGGGCTACCTCGGCGCCCGGTTGAGGACGCACCAGAACAGTTCGATCTGCTCGGCCACCTCCATGAACTTGCCGAAATCCACGGGTTTGACGATGTACGAATTAGCGCCTATTTCGTAGGCCGTGCGCAGATCGGTGTTCTCGCTCGATGAAGTCAGCATCACCACAGGGATGAAGCGATAGCGCTCGTGCGCCTTGAGCTGCCGCAGCACCTCCAGCCCATTGATCTTGGGTAGCTTGATGTCGAGCAGTATCACGGCAGGCAGGGGCTCACCGGCATCCCAGCGGCCGATGAAGGCCAAGGCCTCTTCGCCGTCACGCGCCACTTCCACGGGGTTACCGAAACGGCGACGCCGGAACGCCCGTTGAGTCAAATCGAGGTCCACCGGGTTGTCTTCGACCAGCAGTATCGGTTGCGGCAGTAATTCCGTCGTCACTTCGGTAGCTCCATGAAGAACGTTGCTCCCGCGCCCGGCGCGCTTTCGGCCCACACACGGCCACCCATGCGAATGACGGCCTTCTTCACCAGCGCAAGCCCCACGCCGGTACCGGGGTAATCCTCTGCCCTGTGCAACCGCTGAAAAATGTCGAATATGCGTTCATGGTATTGCATGTCAAAGCCGATGCCGTTGTCACGCACGAACAGCAGCACGTGATCATCGCTCTCCTGCGCACCGATATCAATGCTCGGCCGGTCGCGGCCACGGCTGAATTTGATGGCGTTCTCGAGCAGGTTGCGCAAGGCCAATGCGAAGCCATCACGATCAATGCGGGCGACGATGCCTTGGAGCTCACAGCGGATGATCACGGAATGCGCACCCGGGTCGGTTTCACGCTGCCCGATGAGCTGCGCAGCAATGCTGTCGAGCGGCATGGCATGCACTTCGAGCGCACGTCGTTCGATACGCGAATACGCCAGCATGTCTTCGATCAGGCCATGCATCTGGCTAACGCCGTTGCGCACGTTGCCCAGCAACTCGCGCCCTTCATCGTCCAGACGGTCAGCGTAATCAAGCAGCAGGATCTGGCTGTAACCATCCACCCCGCGCAACGGCGCTTTCAGGTCGTGCGAAACGGAATAGGAGAAGGATTCAAGCTCGCGGTTGGCCGCCTCAAGCTGAGCCGTTCGCTCGGCCACCCGGCTCTCGAGGTCGGCATTGAGCGCAGCCAAGGCACCTTCCGATTCAGCCTGCCGATCCAACACCCGACGGATGATGAAGTACAAGGCCATGGAGACGATGAGGATGTACACCATCCCTTTCCACGACTGCAATGCGGACACAAGCTGAGGGTCGGCGTCGGCGATGCCAAGGATCAGACGATCCGACGCCAGAATCCAGAACAGGCTGAACACGGCGTAGCCCGCGACGATTCGCGTCGCTTCGCGCCCCGGTTTGCAGTGCATATCGGACAAACTTCGTCCTCCGCTTTGTCTGCATGCAGGCGTGCCTCATGCACACCACGCTCATGTCACGCCAATATTCGATAGTAAGCAAGCGAGATCAACCCGCAATGCCTGCCTGTATGGCACAGCGCCGTAGCGTGAATTAATTCACGCTTTTCGGGCATGCGCTGCCCTATCGATGCCGCGCGAGCGCTACCCGTGACTCAGGCGCGCCGAATGAGCCACACTTTCGGCTCCTGCCCCCATGGTTTCGCAAGTCGATGAACTCCAAGGGCAGATCACAAGCACACAACAATCACGCCCGCAGCGGATTCTTATCCCCATGTTCCGTGCGCAAGCCTGTGGGCAACTCGTGGATGAATGCGCTAAGTGAATGAGCGCAAAGCACTCGCTGTGTTCGCTCAAGAAAGCGGCAATCGCGAGCAGTGCGAAAAAAAAAGCAAAAAAAAGCACGCCACAGAGGGCGTGCTTTTCAAGGGGAATTCCATGGCGGAGAGGGCGGGATTCGAACCCGCGTCAGGGTATTACCCTGAACACGCTTTCCAGGCGTGCGACTTAAACCGCTCATCCACCTCTCCACGGAAGCCGCGCATTCTAGCAGAACTCACGCGTGGATAAACCCCTTTGCGCGAATCAGGCTTCTACGCGTTGCGACTCGCCCTGCCCATCGTCCGGCGTTCGGAGAAAATCCACCAGACGTTGCGTCTCGCGCGAGGGCGGTGCGGTGAGCAGGCTGACGGCGACTGTCACCACGAACCCGAGCACGACACCGAAGGCGCCCGCGGAGATCGGGTTGATCCCGAACCAGGCTGCCGACAACTCACCGCCGAAGAACGGATGAGTACGGATCACGTAATACAGCGTGAGGAGCAGGCCAGAAATCATGCCGGCCACGGCGCCTGCGCGGTTGGCTCGTCGCCAGAAGATGCCCAGCACCAGCGCAGGAAACAATGCTGAAGCCGCCAGCGAGAAGGCCATTCCGACCATGAACAGAATGTTGTCGGGTCGCAGCGAGGCAACCCAGGCTGCCGCAACCGCCACCACCAGCAAAGCCGATTTCGACATGAGCAGCCGCCGGTGATGCGGCGCTTCGGGGTTGAGAGCCTTGTAATAAAGGTCGTGCGACAGGGCGTTGGAGATGGTCAGCAGCAGGCCATCAGCGGTCGACAGCGCTGCAGCCAGGCCGCCGGCGGCGACCAGCCCCGCCACCACGTAGGGCAAGCCGGCAATCTCTGGCGTTGCAAGCACGATGGCGTCAGTGTTCAGGCTCAACTCGGCCAATTGGAGAATGCCGTCGCCGTTCATGTCTTCGAAACTGATAAGCCCTACCCGCCCCCATGAAGCCACCCAGGACGGCAGGGCTGCAATCTCGGTGCCGATCAGATTGCTGTAGACCTCCCATCTTGCGAACACGGCATACGCGGGCGCAGCGAGATACAGCAGCAAGATGAAGAACAATGTCCAGAACACCGAACTGCGTGTCTGCGTCACGCCCGGCGTGGTGTAGTAGCGCGTAAGGATGTGCGGCAAGGCGGCTGTACCCATCATCAGCACGAAGACCAGCGCAATGAAGTTGTTGCGGGACACCGCCGACTGTTCGGGGGTCACCCCCGGATGGGCTTCCGCAAAGCGGGCAGGTACAGCCGATCGCCGCAACGCCTCGTCGAGCTCGTCCCCCCACTGCTCGCGCGCGGCCTCGGGGGTTGTCGGGATGTCGCGCAGCGCTCGTTCGAGTTGCACGATTTCGCGGGCCGGCGCGTCGCGAGCCAACAAGGCGTTGAGTTCGGCCACACGCTCCTGCCGCTCCAGAGCGAGGGAGGCAGGCAAGCCCTCGATGCGGATCTTGTACTCCTCGGCACGCAGGCGGTAGCGCTCACGCGCCTCGGCCTCGCGCCAATCCCACAGCAATTCGCCTTCACGCTCGGACAATTGCTGCATCACAGGCCCGTACATCAACTGCGGCACCGGAACGCCGGTGGTCTTGTACGACAACATGATGACAGGCACCAGGTAGGCCACGATCAGCACCAGATATTGAGCTACCTGCGTCCACGTGACCGCGCGCATGCCGCCCAGAAAGGAACACACCAGAATGCCTGCCAGCCCGATGAACAGCCCGATTTCGAACTCGACGCTGACGAACCGGCTGGTCACCAGCCCCACGCCATAGATCTGCGCCACCAGATAGACGAAGCTCGCCAGCACCGTAGCGACCACACCGACGACGCGCGCCGCATTACCTTCGTAGCGCGCTCCGAGAAAATCCGGAATGGTGTATTGCCCGAAACGGCGCAGATAAGGCGCCAGCAGCAGCGCCACCAGCACGAAACCGCCCGTCCAGCCTGTCACGAAGGCGAGCCCCTCGAAACCGGAGAAGTACAGCGTCCCCGCCAGGCCGATGAACGAGGCTGCGCTCATCCAGTCCGCCGCTGTTGCCATGCCGTTGAAGACGGGCGGCACTCGACGCCCGGCAACGTAATACTCGTTCAGGTCGGACGTGCGACTGGCCACGCCGATACCGGCATACATGCCGACAGTCGCACACAGAAAAACCAGCCCGATGGTGCTTTGCGAAAGACCGAACTGCTCGCCGATTGCCAGCGCACCGAGCAAGGCAACGAAGGTGAAGGCATACAGCACGTAGTTGCGTACGAGCCGGCGCGCGAACGGCTTCGATCCGTCCGGCATCAGTATTTAAGCCTGGAAAAGTAGGTCTTCTGGCTGGCGGCGCGGGCTTCACCCAACGTACGTATGCCCCGCTCGGAGAGCAGCGGCAACATGCGCAGGAACACCTCGGCCGTCATCATGGCGTCGCCCAGGGCGCAATGCCGATCCACCACCGGCACTCCAAGCCGTTCGGCAATGGCCTCGAGACGATGCGATTCCTGGTTGGGATGCAACCAAGCAGAGAGCAGCAGCGTGTCGAGCACCGGCAGGTCGAACACCACCCCGGTGCTCTGCTCCTTCAACTCCAGAAAGCGCATGTCGAACGCCGCGTTGTGTGCCAGAAGCACCGAATCCGCCGCATACGCACGAAATGCGGGCAACACGTCGGAGATCGTTGGCTGATCGCGCAAGTCCTCTGGCTGGATGTGATGAATCGCAATCGATTCGGCGCTCATGCCGCGCCTGGGGTCGACCAGTTGCTTGAACGATTCACCCCGTCGAAGCTTGCCGTTAACGATGCGCGTGGCGCCGATCTGGATGATCTCGTCCCCTCCTGTCGGGTCGAGGCCGGTCGTCTCCGTATCGAACACCGTGTAACTGAGGGCGCCGAGGGGCACGTCGTCGAGCACGCCTGAGGGGCTCGACCATTTGAAAAGGTCAAAATCGTAATACTCGGGCCGGCTGTCACCATGTACATCGGTTTGCGCGTCTTCGCCCTCGCTCTGTGGCAACACGAAACGCAATGCAGCCCGCTGACGGCCCTTGTCGCGCAACACCTGCACTTCCCCGCCGTGCCGCTGCATGACATCACGCACGCTCAGCGGGCTATCGAAACCCCCTACGTCAATCGGCTCGATCTGCCACGCCATCAGCGTCTCGGTACTGGCTGCGGTGCCGCCCCAACTCATGTCGATGCAGCACTGCTTCTCGCCGTGCTCGACATTCAGGATCAATTTACGCGCAGACGACACATCCACCACTCGTGCCGCCAGAAACACCATGGCGTGCAGCAAGGAAAAGCTGTCTACGCAGAGCCAGTTGCCCTCATGCGGTTCAAGCTCGACGGAGACTCCGACGTGCTGCTCGATACGCACCTTCGCAGCCGACAACACCTCCTCGCTGCGCATGCTCTCCAAAAGCCAACGGCCTCGCACGGTCTTGCCGAACTCGCTGCTGGCATCCTCGATGCGTCGTGCGAGCTCATCCAGGCCTGCGCGCGCCTCAGCCAGTTGCGCTGGGTCTACATTGCGCTCCAGTGCATCGAGCGCCGCCTGGACACGCCTCAAGGCCGGGCGCTGTTCATCGCTGAGTGACAGCACCAACTCGTCACAGCGCCGATCACGCCGAAAATCATTCGAAATATCGTCGAAGAGCAGAATGAAGCCGCCCGCCCCCGACTCACCCTCGTCTTGCCCAGGCGGCACGCGCGATACCCGAACACGCAACAGACTGCCGCCCCGAGCACTGATGAAGCTCGCCATTGCGGAACTCGAGCCGCGGCGCATCTGGCGCTCGATGACTTCGCGCGCATGCTGCACCACGCTGCGATCCAGTACCGAATAGATCGACCGCCCCAGCCCGATCAGCTCTCGACCGTCGGCCACCTCCGGCGCGTCGGACAACGCGCGGAATTGCTTTCGAGCCCGGGCGTTGTAAAGCAGGATGCGGCCATCGCGATTGCAGACCACCACACTCTGGGTCAATTCGCTCATCAAGGCCGCCAGCCGGTTACGCTCGCTCTTAAGCGCCGCCTTGGCGGCATCGACCTGGGAGGCGATGCTGGCCCGCAAGCTTTCGCGGCTGTCCGCAAGCGCGTTGACGCCTTGCACGATGGCCTGAAATTCGCTCGGCACATCCGGCTCAAGCCGCAGGTCGGGGTTGGCCTCGTTCATGGTGCAGATGTGCTCGCCGATCTTGCGAGCACGCTGAAAATGCGCGTTGAGCACAGACCGCAACACCATCACCAAGGCCACGTACGCCAGCGCCAGGGCTGCCACCGTCGGAGCCACACGCCCCTCGGCACCCATCATCAAGGCAGCACGCGCGGGCTCGTCGGCAATCGCCCACAACACCCATGCAGCCAACCCGACCGAACCGAATACGAGCACACCCGCCAGACCCAACACCAGAACCAAGCGTGCCCATGTGCTCATTACGCGCTCCCACCACGCCGCATCCGCAGCGCTTGCCGCATGGGCAAGGTGCTGCCTGCTGAGCTACTTTCCGGAGTTGCGTATATGAACACTGTCGCCTCATGCACTTTGGTCGTGCTGATCCATCGAATCCGGCCAGCGAGTGCGAAAACTTCGCAAAAAAAAAGCGCGCTTTCGCGCGCTTTCCCCCCAACCTGGGCGGGCGACTCTGTTCTGGTAATCCGCCGTAGAACCGCTCAGGGTTTCCGCTGCCCTCCCGTCGGCCCTTTGCGACACACGCCGCACTGACCCTCCGTTGCACCGGAAACCTCGCCGTTCAGACGCCGTCTCCATCATCTCGCGCCCTTGTGCCCAGCCTCCTCCATCAAACTTTGTGCGCTCTCAGACAACTACTTTGAGTTGATCCAAGATCGCAGGATTCTCGAGCGTGCTTGTATCCTGCGTGATTTCCTCGCCCTTCGCAAGCTGTCTTAACAATCGCCGCATGATCTTGCCCGAACGTGTCTTGGGCAGGTTGTCGCCAAACCGGATGTCTTTGGGCCGCGCAATCGGCCCGATTTCCTTACCGACCCAAGTCTGCAAGGTCTTGACCATGGCCTTCGCTTCATCACCGGTCGGGCGAGCCCCTTTGAGCACCACGAAGGCCACGATGGCCTCGCCCGTAACGTCATCTGGCTTGCTCACCACAGCCGCTTCGGCAACATGATCATTCGCCACCAAAGCAGATTCGATCTCCATCGTCCCCATTCGATGGCCTGAGACATTGAGCACGTCGTCTATACGGCCCGTGATCGTGAAGTAGCCGGTGTCCTTGTCGCGAATGGCACCGTCGCCGGCCAGATACAGCTTGCCCTTGAAGTCATCCGGGAAATACGTTTTCCGGAAGCGGTCCGGGTCACCCCAAATGGTGCGGATCATCGACGGCCACGGCTTTTTCACCACCAGGATGCCGCCTTGCCCGTTGGGCACCTCCGTGCCGGTCTCATCGACCACCGCAGCCTGAATGCCGGGGAATGGTAGCGTGCAGGAGCCCGGTACCATCGGCGTCGCGCCCGGCAGTGGGGTGATCATGTGCGCACCGGTTTCGGTCTGCCAGAAGGTATCAACGATCGGGCAGCGGCTGCCGCCGACATTCTCGTAATACCACTCCCAGGCTGCCGGGTTGATCGGCTCGCCCACGGTACCGAGGATGCGCAAACTCGATAGATCGTATTTCTTCGGATGTGCATCCGGGTTGTTCTCCGCCGCCTTGATCAGCGAGCGGATGGCAGTCGGAGCCGTGTAGAAGATGCTGACCTTGTGGTCCTGCACCATGCGCCAGAAACGCCCGGCATCCGGGTACGTGGGCACGCCTTCAAACACGATCTGCGTCGCACCGCAGGCAAGCGGGCCATAGGCAACGTAGGTGTGGCCCGTCACCCAACCGATATCGGCCGTGCACCAGAAGATGTCCTCGGGCTTGATATCGAAGGTGTAGCGCATCGACATGGTCGCCTGCAGCAGATAGCCGCCCGAGGAATGCTGCACGCCTTTCGGCTTTCCGGTGGAGCCCGAGGTGTAGAGGATGAACAGCGGGTGCTCTGCCTCTACCCATTCGGGTTCGCAAGTGTCCGCCAAGCCTTCCACGACATCGTGCATCCAGCGGTCACGGCCTTCGACCATCTTGACGTCCATGCCGGTGCGCTTGAGCACGATGACGTTCTTTACCGACTTCGCTGCTTCGGAATCGAGCGCTTCATCGGCAATCGACTTCAACGGCAGTGTCTTGCCGCCGCGGAACTGGCCATCGGACGTGATCAGCGCGACCGCGCCGGCATCCTGAATGCGATCACGCAACGCATGCGCGGAAAAGCCCCCGAACACCACGGAATGAGTGGCCCCGATGCGAGCGCAGGCCTGCATGGCGACAATGCCTTCGACCGACATCGGCATGTAGATGACCACCCGGTCGCCCTTCTTCACGCCCATGCCGCGCAGCGCATTGGCGAAGCGGCACACTCGCTTGAGCAACTCGGCGTAGGTGAAACGCGAAACCTTGCCGTCGTCGCTCTCGAACAGAATGGCAAGCTTGTCACCGTCGCCCCGCTCGACGTTGCGATCCAGGCAGTTATACGAAACGTTCAGCTTGCCGTCAGCAAACCACTTAAAGAACGGCGCATTGCTTTCATCAAGCACCTGATCGAAAGGCTTGTTCCAGTCGATCAGCTCGCGCGCTTGCCGTGCCCAGAAGCCCGTGTAATCGCGCTCCGCTTCTTCGCACAACGCTCGGTAAGCGTCCATACCCGATACCGTAGCGCGCCCCACCGCTTCGGGGGACGGCTGATAGACCCGGGCTTGATGTTCGCTCGACATGTTTTCGTCTCCTCGTTTTCTTTTCTTGTGCTGACACCGCAAGCCTTTGTCGGCGCGGCTTTCAGCCTGTGCGTCATGAGAACAATTAGAAGTCATGCATCTTACACAAGACTTACTTTTGCCTACCTGCGCCGGACCCGTACTCAATCATACCCCGCAGCCAGCCGCTGGTAGAATCCCGAACTGCCATACCAGCCCGGAGAAAGGCCATGACCGTGATCCGCCAGGACGACCTCATCCAGTCGGTCGCCGACGCATTCCAGTACATCAGCTACTACCACCCGCTCGACTACATCACGGCACTCGGCAAAGCCTGGGAGCGAGAGGAAAACCCTGCGGCGAAAGATGCCATCGCGCAGATCCTCACGAACTCACGCATGTGCGCCGAGGGCCACCGCCCCATCTGCCAGGACACGGGAATCGCGGTGGTGTTCATCAAGATCGGCATGAACGTGCGCTGGGACGCCACCCTGAGCCTGCAGGAAATGATCGACGAGGGCGTGCGCCGCGCCTACAACCACCCGGACAACAAGCTGCGCGCCTCCGTGCTGCTCGACCCGGCCGGCAAACGCCGCAATTCGAAGGACAACACGCCGGCCGTAGTGCATGTCGAAATGGTGCCGGGTGACCACGTGGAGCTCACCTGTGCCGCCAAAGGCGGCGGCTCCGAGAACAAATCCAAGCTGGTGATGCTCAACCCGTCCGACTCCATCGTCGAGTGGGTGCTCAAGACATTGCCGACCATGGGCGCCGGCTGGTGCCCCCCGGGCATCCTCGGCATCGGCATTGGCGGCACGCCAGAAAAGGCCATGCTGCTGGCCAAAGAGTCGCTGATGGCGCCCTGTAACATCCACGAGGTGCGCGAAAAAGCCGCAGCCAGCGGCGAACTCACGCGCGCCGAAGAGTTGCGCCTCGAACTGATGGACAAGGTAAACGCCCTCGGCATCGGCGCCCAAGGTCTGGGTGGCCTCACCACAGTGTTGGACGTCAAGGTTCTGGACTACCCCACCCACGCCGCCAGCCTGCCGGTTGCAATGATCCCCAACTGTGCGGCTACCCGCCATGTGCACTTCGAACTGGATGGATCTGGCCCGGCCAAACTGCAAGCGCCAAGGCTGGAAGACTGGCCCGCCGTCACGTGGCAGGCCGATACCAAAGTGGCCACGCGCGTGAATCTCGACACCCTCACCAAAGCGGAGGTGGCTTCGTGGAAGCCCGGTCAGGTGCTGCTGCTCAACGGCAAGATGCTCACCGGCCGCGACGCCGCCCACAAACGCATCCAGGATATGCTGGCCAAGGGCGAAAAACTGCCGGTCGACTTCACCAACCGAATCATCTACTACGTCGGGCCGGTTGACCCCGTGCGCGACGAAGCCGTAGGCCCGGCCGGCCCCACCACCGCCACGCGCATGGACAAGTTCACGCGCATGATGCTGGAACAAACCGGGCTGATCGCCATGGTCGGCAAAGCCGAACGCGGCCCCACCGCCATCGAAGCCATCCGCGACAGCCAGTCCGCCTACCTCATGGCTGTGGGCGGTGCTGCCTATCTGGTATCGAAGGCCATCAAGACCGCCAAGATCGTCGGCTTCGAAGACCTCGGAATGGAGGCGATCTACGAGTTCGATGTGATCGACATGCCCGTCACCGTGGCCGTAGACGCCAAAGGCACCAGCGTGCACGAAACCGGCCCGAAAGAATGGGCTGCGAAGATTGCCGGCATTCCGGTGGCGCTTGCCTGAGCTCAGGCTATAATCCGCCCCTCGCCGCTTTAGCTCAGTTGGTAGAGCAACCGCCTTGTAAGCGGTAGGTCGTCAGTTCGAATCCGACAAGCGGCACCACGCAAAACAAAAACGCCAACCGACAGGTTGGCGTTTTTGTTTTTGGCACTTTGCAGTTGCACCTCAAGACACAGCTGCAACCTCATGCTTGCGCAGCGCCTCTTGCAGCGTGGCAACCATCACGCGTTTGGCTTGCTTCTTCATTGCAAGGTAACGCGGGGCCTTCGCCCCACTACGACCGAAGATGGCTGTAGTGCCTTCAGAGACACACTCCAGAAGATAGGCGCAAGCTTTCAAATCTTCGGCATCCACATCCGCCGGGTCCACCCCAAGGGCTCGCACCAAGGCATTCACGGCACCTTCGTAAATATCCTCCAAGCTCCGCGCCACGAAATCACTGTGGTTGGCCATAGCCCAGAGTTCGGGAAACATGTGGACCGTATTTTCGGAGACCGCATCATCCAGCAGCCAATCGACCATCTCATTGAGACCTACGTCTTCACGCAACGCAAGATCGATGCACAACTCATCGAACCGGCGCGCATACTTCTCAAGCAAGCGGTCTGACATTGCTCGGATGAGTTCCTCCCTCGTCGGGAAGTAGTACGTGAGGTTGCCGGGCGCAATCCCGACAGCGGAAGCCACCTGCGGGATGGAAAATCCGGCAAGCCCCAAGGTCGAGAGCACTTGGGCTGCGCCATCGAGAATGGCTTCTCGTGTCTGGGCACCTTGGATCGTTCGGCGGCGTTTGATGCGCGTGGGCGTGTCGTTTGTCATTGCAAGCACTCTGGTGGACCTTTCCAAACCGATTCTCGGCCAAGCCTCGCGACGATGCGAACCGGAATCGCTTCAAGATGCAACGCGCAACATTGTGACTTTTTTCACACTCAACGTGTAATTTTGGGAACTGGAATCGGCTGATGTCACAGCAATGGCACTCTTTCCGCATGACGAAGCGTCCTCGAATCCGCCTCCTAATGCTGCTGGTCGTGCTCTCAGCCTTGGCATGGTCAGCAATCTCCCCTTACGAGCGTGGCACCTGGTGGGCAGAGGTCTTGCCTGTCGTTATCGTGATACCGCTGTTGCTCGTTACCGCACGGCGGTTCGAACTAAGCACTCTCGCCTACTCCATGATCACGCTGTTTGCACTGATCCTCATTCTCGGAGGCCACTACACCTACGCGCGCGTTCCGCTAGGTTTCGAGCTACAAGAGTGGTTCGGACTGGAGCGCAACCCTTACGACCGGATCGGACATTTCTTTCAAGGCGCAACTCCGGCGATCGTGGCACGGGAACTGCTGCTGCGCACCTCGCCGCTGCGTCCGGGCAAATGGCTGTTCGCCATCGTCACTCTCAGTTGCCTGGGAATCAGTGCAGCCTACGAAGTGCTCGAATGGCTTACGGCAGTGTTTTGGGGAGACGGCTCGGTGGAATTTCTGGGCACCCAAGGAGATGTCTGGGATGCGCAGTGGGACATGTTCATTGCCCTGCTCGGTGCGCTGACAGCCCAACTGTTGCTGGGCCGCTGGCACAATCTGCAGTTACAACAGCTGAAGCTCCCGCATGGAGAGACTGGCTAGCTCGACTCTTCCGTCAGAGGGATGAGCAAGCCACGGCGAAAAGGCTCAAACCATCAAGCCTTGCCGTACTTGTCAAACACCGCTCTCGCATCCTGATGGGCACGGTCGAGTGTGCAGATGGACGGGTCGTCATCGTGACCGCTAAAGAAATCATCGGCCTGAGCCCGCATCACCATCGAGATTGCATCATCGTCCGTGACGTCGTACTTCTCGGTGATCAAGGTGGTTACTTCGTCCAAATGCTCTTCGTACGTCATGGCTGGAGGCAACTGTGTAAGGGGCGCACACGTTAGCACGTGCCCCGCTTCAAATCAGCTACGCGCTTTGCAGAAGCTCAGAAAACCGCTCGACTACAGTCACCACTTCGGCCGCACCATTGCGGATTTCCTGAATGGCCACACCCGCCTCGTTGGACAGGCCGACGCTGGCCGTCGCTGTCTGGCGCATCTGGTTCATGCTGCCGATGGCCGACGCCGTGCCAGCCTGAACGGCGGCGATCATCCCGGTGATCTCAGTGGTTGCCTGAGACGTCCTTTCGGCAAGCTTACGAACTTCGTCTGCAACCACGGCAAACCCTCGCCCCTGCTCCCCCGCCCGCGCCGCCTCAATGGCAGCGTTGAGAGCAAGCAGGTTGGTCTGGTCGGCAATCTCGCGGATGGTCTTTACGATGGAGGTAATCTGGGCTGTTTCTGCGCCGAGCTGTTCAATGGTTTCACTCGCCAGATCCGCACTGCCGGCGATGGCGCTCATCTGACCGGTCGCGCGCACGATGATTTCAGCACCACGCTCTGACAGACGCGCATTGCCGCGCGCGATCTCGACGGCCGTCGCAGCATTGCGCACCTCTTGCTCCACGGCTTCGATCCGAGCCGTGATATCGGTGGCAAACTTGATGCACTTGTAGGGGCGCCCGGCCGAATCAAGCACCGGGTTATAACTTGCCTCGAGCCAAACGACCCGACCTCCCCGTGCGACCCTGCGGAACTGCCCCGAAACATACTCACCGGAACCAAGCCCCTGCCAGAACTGGCGATACTCCGCGGAAGAGGCGTACTCTGACTCGCAGAACATGCTGTGATGCCGTCCGATGACCTGGTCGCGCGAATACCCGGTCACAGCAAGAAAATTGTCGTTGGCGGCAAGAATGCGACCTTCCAGATCGAATTCGATCGCAGCCATTGAACGATCAATCGCTTGCAATATGCTGCGCCGCTCATTGCCAGCCAATACCTGGTTGGTGATATCGGTAGCCAATTTTACGACTTTCAGCACCCCACCTTCGGCGCCAAGCACCGGGTTATAGGTCGCTTCGAGCCAGATGGGGTTACCTTGGCCGTTTTGCCGCAGGAAGCGACCGGACACCACCTCGCCGCGCCTCAGCCTATTCCACTGTTCTGCGTACTCCGGTGATTTCGAGATAGCCTCGCTACAAAACATTCGGTGATGCTGCCCAATTACTTGCTCGCGACGGTATTGCATCGCGGCAAGGAAGATGTCGTTAGCAAAGAGCACCGTTCCGTCGGGTGAAAATTCGATACGCGCCGTCGAGCGATCTATCGCATCGATGATGGCTTTTTGCTCACTCAATTGATTGAGTTGATCCTGAACGACGTGCTTGAGTCTGCGACTGAACATGTTTTCCTTCGGCTGATTTCGTGCCGACCCTGACAAGCTTGGCAGCCTGCTACGGTCAGCAATTCGGCGTTAGGAGACAGAATATAATTAAAAGTTTAATTACTGATTATGCACAATGCCCACTAAGTCACACTCGTGATGCGATGGATTAGAAGCCTCCTGCCTTTGAACGCCACACCGGCCCCAATCACGATTCGATGGCTTTGTGGAAAAGGCCTGGAGCACATCATGGAATTCAACCGGAAAGGGCCTATTGCACCAGGAAGGCACCCCGGCGTCCTCCGTAACGATCGGCTGAGGTTGGATCACACATTGCTGTGCCGACCGCCGCCACTCTTCCGAAAGGCCACCGTCGGCTTTGAGGGCTCAGGGCGCCCCCCTCCTTCGGCCATGCGCAATTTGTCCTCAAGGATTTCCAGCGCCCCAAGCAGGAAATAGAAAGCTTGATGGCAACCTTTCGGAATCCACAGCTCTCGAACCTCCCGCTCCATGCGCTCGTAGTCCGCTCGATAGGCCGGCAGCTCATCCGGGGAGCTGAAATGCTCGACCGCCGCCGTCAGCTTGAAGATTTCGGCGTACTTGTAGCTCGCGGCAATATCGAAAGCCGTCTTGCGATAGCCCGGAATCATGCGCAGCAATGGGTACAACACTGCAATCAGTGCAAGGATCGCAAACCAGGCGCGGTCGAAAAAGCTCGCCACCCAATAGGGGGCATAGTTTTCGAGCAAGGGAGGACCTTGCTGAAGGTAGCGCTCGGCGACTTCGCTGCGCGGCACGCTGTGCTCGGTAAATGCCGGGAAACCACCCGGGCGCTCGAAGTACGCTCGGTCATTGAGTGAAAATTCGGCAGTGGCACGCATGAACAGATACTGCAACGCGGGGTGCAGCGTCTCCCTCGCCAGCAGAGTGGTTGTCGTGGCGACCATGTTGACGTCCAGCACCGGCCGAGGCGGCGACAGGCTCAAGCCGCCGCGCGGCAAGCGCACGACTTCCATGTAGTCGATGTAGCGCGCCAGCGCGTCTGCCACAGGGAAGTTCAACAGGTTGATGTCGGGGTGACGCAGCAAGGCCTGGGCGTTTCCGGACTCCATGCCCGCGAGCAGGAACATGCCGTCGATGTCACCGCGCAGCAGGCGAAGCGCACTTTCCGCGGCCGGAAGCTCAACCAAGCCGATACGGCCGCGTTGCATGTCGGGCACCACATCGAGCAAGGCATCCGCGACGGGGCGTGTTCCGCTACCCGGCAAGCCAATCGAAATGCGTTTGTCTGCCAGAAACTCGACGAAATCATCGCCTTCGAACTCCGGCCCGGTGTAGAAGAACCACAAAGGCTGGTAACCCACACTACCCAGTGAAACCAACGCTTCGTCACGAGCCACCGGCAAGCCGCCCTGCGAAAACGCCACGTCCACCTTGCCGTCGCGCAGTGCCTGGAGGTTATCGGAAGCGCCGCGTGTGGAGAGGTACTCCACCCGTACGCCATGGCGCTCGAAGTATTCGCCGTACTTGTAGGCAATCACTTCCAGAGTCGAATTCGACTGCCCCGAGGCAATGCGGATGTGTGAAGGCGGCATCGGCGAAATCAGGTAGGCCGCAATCAGGACTGCCAGCAACACGGCAAGCAGCACATACCACTGGTAACGACAGAACATCAGCAGCGCGATCAATTCGTCGCGCACGCTGAGCATGAAGTACTTCCCGACCTTCGGGCTTCGCCTGATCAACTTGATTTCACTCCATCAACGGCTTCAAGAATAGCGCCGGGTCATGTTCAACTTGAGGCGCCCGAGCGCCAGACTGATCGGGTAGCACAGCACAAAAAACATGCAGAGCGCGTAAACGTATATCGCGAACATGTAGGTCGTGCCGGTGGCGGCAATCACGGTGTTGCATTTACCCACCAATTCATTCACGCCGACCAGCGAAGCCGTGCTCGACGCAAGCAAGGTAATGAGGAAGCCGCCCAGCCAGTTCGGAATGAACAGCATCGCCGAGCGCTTTCGCCCCGCCTGCCAATGCACGACCGATGTATGCAGATTGAGCGCCGTGAATCCGATGGGAGAGCCAGCCAGCGCAATCGACGCCTTGAGCCAGTCCGGCACACTGATCAGCGTGCTACCCAACTCGATCTGATTCGGAATCAATGTGGCCGCGTAGAACAGCAGCACCAGGCTTGGCACGTTGCGAAAGAACGAGATCACGAATGCCACGCAACGCGTCACCACGCGGGAGTTCGAGAACTGCAGCATCGCCAGCGCGGCGCCCACCGCTGTGCCCAGCAAGGTCGCCAACAGCGCGATGATGACGTTCCAGTACAGACCGGTGAGCAAGAACGGCGTCCATGTCCACAAGACTTCGAAGCTGTCGGCGATCACGCGAGCCTCCGCTGTCGCAAACGCAACTCGAAACGATCGAACACGTAAATCCAGAAGGCCGTCATCAGGTAAAAGGCCACCAGCAGCGCATTCATCATCAGAAAGACGTTGCCCCGGTCGGCGATGATGGCGATGGTCGCCGACAACAATTCCGGCACCGCGATTGCGGAGGCAATCGAGGTCGCCTTCACCAGATTGGTCAAGGTGTTTCGCACCCCCACCGAGGCTTCCGCCAGCAGTTCGGGAAAGAACGCCGGGGTGAAGCGGAAATCGGGATGATTGTCGTGAATGTGTTCAGCCGCGTCGATGAAGGCGAACGCGATGATCGAGCCGTGATACAGCGCCAGACACACGATCGCAATCAAGAATGGCGGCAGGCTGAAGGCAAATGTGCTCCAGACCCAACTGCCCAGCCAGAAGAAAATGAGGTACATCTGCAACAGCATCGGCGTCATGCGGCCGAAATTGCCGAAGGCCTTGATGACGCTGCTTAACACCGGAATGCGAGCCGCCACGACCACAGCACCGAAGAACGCGAAGGCCAGGCTCCCCACAATGGTTGCGGCACACAGCAGCAGCGTCCACAAGATGCCGATCAAGTAACGTTCGCGATCGAACGGGTCATACACGAAGGAGAAATCCAGGCCGAAGGTCTCGCGCACCCACAAGCCCAGGCCCTGCAAGCCATCGACATCGGCCGATGTGACAAACGCTGCGTTGCGGCAGACCGCGGGCCACTGGCCACCCTCATCCCGTTCGCACACGTAACGCCCATCGGGTGTCTGGGTGCGCCACAGCGCGCTTGCCTCGACCAGAAAGCGACTGGGCTGGATATCCCATGCAGCCTCACGCTCGATCAGCACGCCGTCGCGATGCCAGCGTGCTACCGCATCCCCCACGACACGCTCCAGTTCGGTGCCGGCCTCACTGCGTGAAACGCTCAGCGCCCACGGAATGATCAACGCCGACGGCAACGGTGCCGTGTATCCGGTCAGATCGGGGTCTTTGAGGTACTGCTGGATGGCCACATCGGTATACAGAAAGCCCGCGCAGCGACCATCGCGCAGGGCCAACAATGCATCGCGCACGCTGCGGTACATCTGCAGTTTGACCAGATAGCGCTGGGTGATCGGCTTGTTGAAGTAACTGCCCTGCAAGGCGCACAACTGGAAGCCACGCATGGACTGCCAATCCTCGAAGAACACGCCAGGCCGCAGGAAAACACCGACGCCACCGCCGTAGTAATTCGGCTCGATGACAGTCGCGACCTGACGCCGCTCGCTGGTATCGGCCGCCGTGGCGATGATTACATCCACCGCGCCCTGCTCGAGGCGCTGAAAACGATTTTCGGTGGTGACCCCCACCAGACGCGCTTCGACACCCAACTCAGTAGCCAGTTGCCGCGCCAGATCGACTTCGAAGCCCATCGGCAGCCCGTAGCTGTCGAGCATGCCGAACGGCGGGAAATCAGTTTTCACGCCGATCGAGATGACGCCCTGCGCGCGAATTCGCTCCAAGGTGGGGCTGGGGGAGAACTCCGCAAAGGCTTGCCCCCACAGCACGCAAACCACCAAGAGCAATGCCTGAAGAGCACGATGAAGAGCTCGCACCTCAGTCACGCAGCGGCATCCGGCGTTCAAGCTCGCGCACGGCCAAGGCGGCTGCCACCGGCGCCGTCATCTTGTGCAGATCGACCACGCCCACGCCGGGCGGGATCGCAATGCGCTCGGACAGCGCAACGAGTTCGCCGGTATCGAAGCCATCATCGACCGCATGCAGCGCAATCACGCAGTATTCAGAGCCTTCGTCGAGCAGTTGCTGGAAGGGGTTGCCGCCCACGTAACGCGACGGCCAGCCGTCGTCCTTGCACGGGTGCAGGTTGAAAAAACCGTGGCGAGGATACTGATACAGCCGCGCGTCGATCTTCTGACCGAACGTAGCCATGACGACTACATCCGGTCGCCACGCATTTTCGAATACATCGTAGAACTCGGCCGACTTCACACGCCCGGTCCACGGCTCCAGTTCGTGCTCGCGCGCCAGCCGCGCCACCATCGAGCGCTCCGAGACCGAATGCGGATACTGCCAGACGCGCCGAGCGGCGCTCACATATGGCTGAGCAGGGTCGTCCGTCGCGACGCCGACCACCACAAGCTGCTGCGACAACGCTCCATAGAGCAGTTCGTGCAGAACGTGGTAGCCACGATAGAAACTTCCGAAAACCGCCACCCGCAACACGCACTGTCTCCGATGAACGTACCGGCTTGGCCACACGTTTCAAAATGCGACAAAGATTGACTTTAGCGTGTTACGCGCGGCATGCGAAGCGAATGCGGCTTGACCGTGTGAGGTTTTCGCCAAAAACAAAAAGCCGACCCTGCGGATCGGCTTTTCATCACTGCGATTGATTTTGGTCGGGGCGGCGGGATTCGAACTCGCGACCCCTTGCACCCCATGCAAGTGCGCTACCAGGCTGCGCTACGCCCCGACACAAGCTGCGCATTATAGCAGCGGCTGAAAGCTTTTCCAGCCCAATTATCAGTTGCGAAGAAACTTCAGCAGATCTTCGATCTCGTCACGCACTTCACGCACGCATGCGCGCAGCTGATCGGCTTCGGAAGCCTCTTCCTGCTCGTGAATTGCACTCTCGCCCAGACGATTTCGCGCACCGGAGATGGTGAAGCCCTCCCGATAAAGCAGATCGCGAATTCGCCGAATCAACAGCACCTCGTGATGCTGGTAATAGCGGCGGTTGCCGCGCCGCTTCACCGGCTTGAGCTGCGTGAACTCCTGCTCCCAATAGCGCAGCACGTGCGCCTTCACTCGGCACAGGTCACTGACCTCGCCGATCGTGAAATAGCGCTTCGCCGGAATCGGCGGAAGCGGCTCCTGATCGATTTCAGGTGGGCTGTTCTGCATTGCTCAAGAGCTCCACAGCAGCCTTGAGTTTCTGACTGGCATGGAAAGTCACGACGCGGCGGGCAGAGATGGGAATCTCTTCACCGGTCTTGGGGTTACGGCCCGGGCGCTGCGGCTTGTCACGCAACTGGAAGTTGCCGAAGCCGGAGAGCTTCACGGGCTCGCCGCGCTCCAGCGCCAGACGGATTTCTTCGAAGAAGCTCTCGACCATGTCCTTGGCCTCACGCTTGTTGAGACCTACACGTTCGAACAGCAATTCGGCCAGTTCGGCCTTGGTGAGTGTCGCGCTCATTTTCCTTACCCGCGCAGTCGTGCGCCGAAGGAAGTGTCTGCCTCGCGCACGATGGCAGAGATGGCTGACTCGACTTCCTGATCTTCAAGTGTTCGTTGAGTATCTTGCATCAACACCCTGAATGCAAGACTCCTTTTCCCTTCTTCCACACCCTTGCCCTGGTACACGTCGAAGAGTTCGACGCTGCGCACAATGGTCGGAGCAGCACGCTTCATGGCCGACAGCAGATCGCCCACGGGCACGCCTTGATCGGCGATCAAGGCAATGTCACGCGACACCGTCGGGAAACGCGAAAGCTCGGCATAGAGGGGAATGTCGGCACCGAGCGCTGCCGCGAGATCGAGTTCGAAAACGATGGGTGCCGCACCCAGGTCGTAACGCTCCACCCACAAGGGATGCAATTCACCGATCACGCCAACCCGTTCGCCCTGGACACGGATCTCGGCCGAACGGCCAGGGTGCAAGGCAGGATGAGCCGCCGGCACGAACTCCGCACGACGCGGCGCCAGAAGTGCCTCGACATCGCTCTTCAGGTCGAAGAAATCGACCCGGCGCGATGCCACACCCCACTGCTCCGGCTGCGCCTGCCCTGCGGCCAGCGCAGCGATGCGCATCGGCTGGTCGTACCCCGCCACCGGCTCTCCTGCAACATCCGGCAAAAAGCAGCGCCCGAGTTCGAACACGCGCACCCGCTGCATCTGACGGTTCAGGTTGGTCGACAGCGTTGCGACCAAGCCGGGAATCAGGCTCGTGCGCATCACGTTCATCTGGCTGGCAATCGGGTTGGCCAGCTTGACCGGCGCCGTATTGCCGCAGAAATCGCGCTCCCACGCTTCTTCGATGAAGGCATAGTTGATCACTTCCTGGAAGTCCCGCGCTGCCAGGAGGCGACGCAGTGCCCAGGCGGTGCGCTGCGATTCAGGTTGAACGAGCATCGACAACGGGCCTTGAGGCACCTTGGCGGGGATGTTCTCGTAGCCGTTCAAGCGCACGATTTCTTCAATCAGATCGGCCTCGATCTCGATATCGAAACGGAAGCTCGGCGGCACCACTGCAACGCTGCTGCCTTCGGCGCTCACTTGCAGGTGGGCACGCTCGAGCAGAGCGATCATGGTGGCGTCGTCGAGGTCGATACCGAGTAGGCGACGCGCGCGCTCAAGACGCATCTTCACCGGTGTGCGTTGCGGCAAATGTTGCGCCGACACGGCCTCGGTCACCGGCCCGGCCTCTCCGCCACACAGATCAAGAATCAGACGCGTGGCCCGCTCAATGGCGCGAGCCGGCAATTCGAAGTCGACGCCACGCTCGAAACGGTGCGAAGCGTCAGACGAAAACCCGTATGCCCGCGACCGCCCGACGATTGCATCCGGCGTGAAGAAAGCGCTTTCGAGGAACAAATCGGTGGTTTCGAGCGTAATGCCGCTCTCTTCCCCGCCCATGATGCCCGCCAATGCCAAAGCGCGACGTTCATCGGCGATCACCAGCGTGTCGCTGGCGAGCTCGACTGTCTGCTCATTGAGCAGCAAAAGCGATTCGCCAGCCTGCGGCATGCGCACGTGAATGGCGCCTTGTAACTTGGCATTGTCAAAGGCGTGCAAAGGCTGGCCAAGTTCGAGCATCACGAAGTTGGTGATGTCTACCAAAACGCTGATCGAACGGATGCCGCAACGCTCGAGATGACGGCGCATCCAGTCCGGTGTACGGACGCGTGCATCAACGCCTTTGACCACGCGACCGAAATAACGCGGGCAGGCTTCCGGCGCGTCCAGCACGACCTCGCGCACGTCTGAAATGCTCGCAGCCACCGCTGCGGCCTCCGGCAGACGCAGCGGAGCCCCGGTCAGCGCAGCCACTTCACGCGCAACGCCACTGAGGCTCAAGCAGTCGGCACGGTTGGGCGTGAGCTTGATGGTGAACATGCGGTCGTCGAGGCTCAAGGCATCGCGCACGTCGGTGCCGGGCGTGAATGCCTCGTCGAGCACCAGCAGGCCATCACTGGCATCCGGAATACCCAGCTCACGGCCCGAGCACAGCATGCCGAATGATTCGACACCGCGCAGCTTGGCCGCCTTGATCTCGAAACCCGGAAGTTTTGCGCCAACGCGTGCCAGCGGAGCCTTCAGGCCAACCGCGGCATTTGGGGCGCCGCATACGATCTGCAGCAATTGCCCGCTGCCGTCGTCCACCTTGCAGACCTTGAGCTTGTCGGCATCGGGGTGCTTCTCTGCAGCGACGATGGTGGCCACCACCACACCGCTGAATTCGGGCGCGACCGGATCACACTCTTCGACCTCCAGGCCGGCCATCGTCAGCAGATGGCCCAGTGCCTCGGTGTCGAGCGGCGGATCAACGAACTCGCGCAGCCATTGTTCGGAAAATTGCATGTCGCTCTCGACGAAATTGAATTACCGGAACTGCCCCAGAAAGCGCAGATCGTTCTCGAAGAACAGGCGCAGGTCGTTCACGCCGTAACGCAGCATGGTCAGGCGATCCAGCCCCATGCCGAAGGCAAAGCCGGTGTAGCGCTCGGCGTCGATGCCACCGCTGGCCAACACGTTCGGATGAACCATTCCGCAACCGGCGATCTCGAGCCAACGGCCTTCGAGCGCGCCGCTCATGAAGGCCACATCGATCTCGGCACTGGGCTCGGTAAAGGGGAAGAACGACGGACGGAAACGTACCTGCAGCTCATCGGTCTCGAAGAAGCTGCGCAGGAAGTCCGCGATCACGCCCTTGAGGTCGGCAAAGCTCACGTTTTCGCCCACCCACAACCCCTCGACCTGATGGAACATCGGCGAATGGGTGGCATCGGAATCGACGCGATAGACACGACCGGGCGCAATCACGCGCAAGTCGGGCATGCCAGCCTCACCAGCGTGACGCTCTACATGTGTAAGCATCGCGCGAATCTGCACCGGGCTGGTGTGCGTGCGCAGCAGCACGTCGCCCCGCCCTTCCAGATAGAAGGTGTCGTGCATCGAACGTGCGGGGTGGTTGTCCGGCGTATTGAGCGACGTGAAGTTGTGCCAGTCGGTCTCGATTTCCGGACCGTCCGCCACCACGAAACCAATCGAGCGGAACAGGTTCTCGACGCGTTCCTGAGTACGCGTCACAGGGTGCAGCCCCCCCAGAGAGGTACCGCGTGCCGGCAACGTGACATCCAGAGCTTCGGCGGCGAGCTGAGCTTCGAGACGCGCAGTGCGCAAGGCATCGCGTCGAGCCTCCAGCGCCGCTTCGACGGCTTGCTTGGCACGGTTGATTTCAGCACCGGCAACACGGCGCTCATCCGCCGGCAGTTTGCCGAGCGACTTGAGGCGTTCGGTCAACGAGCCGGTCTTGCCCAGATAACGGGCCTTGGCCTGCTCAAGCTGATTGGGGTCGGTGACGGCTGCGAACTCCGCTACGGCCGTTTCGACGAGTGAGTCCAGATTGTCCATGTGCGTGAAGATGTCGTCCGTACAGAAAAAAAAAGGAGGCCAGGCCTCCTTTTTTTGCGCCGCGCTGGATCAGGCGGCGAGTTTGGCCCGGGCTTGGTCGGCGAGTGCTGCAAAAGCAGCCTTGTCGAACACGGCCAGGTCGGCCAGAACCTTACGGTCCACTTCCACTTCGGCTTTCTTCAGGCCGTGCATGAAAGTGCTGTAGGTCAGACCCAGCTCACGCGCAGCGGCGTTGATACGGGCGATCCAGAGAACACGGAACTGACGCTTGCGCTGACGACGGTCACGATAAGCATATTGACCGGCTTTCATCACCGCCTGTTTGGCGATGCGATATACGTTCTTGCGGCGGCCGCGATAGCCTTTTGCGAGAGCGAGGACTTTCTTGTGACGGGCGCGGGCGGTTACACCACGTTTAACTCGGGGCATGGCGGTCTCCTATCAAGCGTACGGAAGCATGGCGCGAACCAGCTTTGCATCGGAATCATGAACTTCAGTCATGCCGCGCAGCTGACGCTTGCTCTTCGTGGTTTTCTTGGTAAGGATGTGGCGCTTGAACGCTTGCGACCGCTTGATCCCGCCACTCGAGCGGACCTTGAACCGTTTGGCGGCCCCGCTCTTGGTTTTCATCTTCGGCATTACAACAACTCCTGTTTTTGGATGCCGTCGGGTAACGCCGTACTACGGCATATTTGAGACCCGACACCACTTGTTTTCCAGCTGCTTTCGCAACCGGTATTCCCTTCCCTGTTTTTGACAGGGAGGTGGAATTCTTCGTGATCAGCGCGGCTTGCGCGGCGCGATCACCATGATCATCTGACGCCCTTCCATCTTGGGCATCTGCTCGACCAGACCCAACTCATCCAGATCGGCGCGAATGCGCTCCAACTGACGCATGCCGATTTCCTGGTGGGCCATTTCACGGCCGCGAAAACGCAGCGTGACCTTGCACTTGTCGCCTTCGTCAAGAAAACGCTTCAGGTTGCGCAGTTTGATCTGGTAGTCGTTTTCGTCAGTACCCGGACGAATCTTGACTTCCTTGACCTGCACCTGCTTCTGCTTCAGACGGGCTTCGTGTGCCTTCTTCTGCTCTTGGTACTTGAACTTTCCGAAGTCCATGACCTTGCACACCGGGGGATCCGCCATGGGGGCGATCTCGACCAGGTCAAGACCCACTTCGTCGGCCACTTTCAGGGCCGCCTCAAGGGAAACGATACCGAGCTGTTCACCGTCATCCGATACCAGCCGGATTTGTTGCGCGTTGATTTCTTCGTTTACGCGCTGCTTCTTGTCTTGAGCGATGGTTCAAATCTCCAAAATAGCAATATCAGGCCTTACCGGCTTTCGCTTGAACTTCGCGTTGCCAGCGTTCGATCAACGAATCTAGGGACATCTGACCAAGATCGAGGCCACCTCGCGCACGCACCGAAACAAGCCCTTCTGCTTTTTCTTTCTCGCCTACGACGATCTGATAAGGCAGCTTGAGTGCGCTGTGCTCGCGAATTTTATAGTTTATCTTCTCGTTACGCAAATCGCCTTCGACCCGGAAACCCGCGGCGCTCAGGCGTTTCACGACTTCCTTGACGTATTCCGCCTGACCATCCGAAATATTGAGCACCACTGCATGCAAAGGTGAAAGCCAAAGCGGCAATGCGCCCGCGTGGTTCTCGATAAGAATACCGATGAAGCGCTCGAGCGAGCCGAGGATCGCGCGGTGCAGCATCACCGGATGCTTCTTGCTGTTGTCCTCGGTCACGTACTCCGCGCCCAGACGAACCGGCAAGTTGAAGTCGAGCTGCAAGGTGCCGCACTGCCACACGCGACCGATGCTGTCTTTCAACGAGAACTCGATCTTCGGGCCATAAAACGCGCCTTCGCCCGGCTGCAGGTCATAGGCAAGCTCCTGCGCATCCAGCGCTGCGGCCAACGCCGCCTCTGCTTGATCCCACTGCTCGTCGGTCCCGACACGTTTTTCCGGGCGGGTAGACAACTTCACCTGCACGTCAGTGAAGCCGAAATCGACATAGACCTTCTGCAACAGGCGAATGAATTCAGCCGCCTCGCTCTGCACCTGCTCGTCGGTACAGAAAATGTGCGCATCGTCCTGCACGAAGTTGCGCACGCGCATGATGCCGTGCAGGGAACCAGACGGCTCATTGCGGTGGCACGAGCCGAACTCGGCCATGCGCAGCGGCAGATCACGGTAGCTCTTCAGCCCCTGGTTGAATATCTCGATGTGGCACGGGCAGTTCATCGGCTTTATCGCGTAATCGCGCTTTTCCGACTGCGTCGTGAACATCAGATCGGAATACATGCCCCAGTGGCCGGACTTCTCCCACAGCGAGCGATCCACCACCTGCGGGGTGCGCACCTCTTGATACCCTTCGGCGCTGATCGTACGGCGCATGTACTGCTCGACCTGCTGCCACAAGGTCCAGCCTTTGGGGTGCCAGAACACCATGCCCGGCGCCTCTTCCTGAATGTGGAAAAGATCAAGCTGACGACCGAGCTTGCGGTGGTCGCGCTTTTCAGCCTCTTCCAGCATGTGCAGATAATTGGCCAAATCTTCCTTGCTGGCCCAAGCCGTGCCGTAAATACGCTGCAGCATCTCGTTTTTCGAGTCGCCGCGCCAGTAGGCTCCCGCCACTTTGGTCAGCTTGAAGACTTTCAGCTTGCCGGTGCTCGGCACGTGCGGGCCGCGACACAGATCGATGAAATCGCCTTGGCGATACAGCGAGACATCCTGATCGGCCGGGATCGAAGCAATGATCTCGGCCTTGTACAGCTCGCCCTCACCTTTGAAGAATTCGACCGCCTTGTCACGCTCCCAGACTTCGCGCGAGACGGGAATCGAGGCCTTGGCGAGCTCCGCCATGCGCTTTTCGATCTTTTCCAGATCTTCCGGCGTAAAGGGGCGCTTGTACGAGAAATCGTAATAGAAGCCGTTGTCGATCACCGGACCGATGGTGACTTGGGCATCCGGGAACAACTGCTTGACCGCATGCGCCAGCAAGTGAGCCGTCGAATGGCGGATGACCTCAAGACCCTCTTCGCTCTTCTCGGTGATGATCGCGAGGCTCGCGTCGGACTCGATGCGGTGCGACAGATCGACTTCACGCCCTTCGATCTTGCCGGCCAGCGCGGCCTTGGCCAGACCAGCGCCGATCGAGGCTGCCACTTCGCCAACCGTCACCGGCTGATCAAAACTTCGTACGGAACCGTCTGGGAGAGTGATATTGGGCATTTCTATGGCCTCGTGCGGACTGGCTGGGATGCAAAGATCACGGGCAAAAAAAAAGTGCGGTCGAGCCGCACTTTTTTCATTGGAACACTGCTGAGCCCGAACTAGACATTCACGACTGCGGTAGTAGTAGTTCGGGACATCGACATGGTTCCAGGGTGTTGGTAGGCGCGATTGGATTCGAACCAACGACCCCCACCATGTCAAGGTGGTGCTCTAACCAACTGAGCTACGCGCCTGCTAAGAGCCGCGAATTATAGCGGCCCATTCGTTCTTGTCAAAGTTTTTTGCTCGGCCACGCTTCCAGAAAGGCTTTCCAGTGCGGCGCATCGATCTTTTCGAGCGACTCGCGCACGAATTCAAGCTCCGCGGCATGCGCTGCCGCATCCCGCTCCCCGCGCATGCGCTGAAAGCCCAGGAAAACCAGATAGGTGTTCACGACGTCGGTTTCGCAATAATCACGAATCTCGTCGTGCCGCCCCTCTAGCCACGCCTGCCACACCGCCGAGCCCTCCATGCCGAGTTTGCCGGGGAAACCCATCAGCTTGGCCATTTCATCCAGACGCACTGACGCCCGCGGCTGGTACATGGCCAGCAAATCCATCAGATCGGTGTGCCGTGCGTGGTAGCGGCTGATGTAGTTGTTCCACTTGAATTCGCGGGAGTCATGATAATCGCCCTCCCCTTGATCCCAGTATCGCGGGGATGAGACGCCATGAATCAGCCCGCGGTAATGCAGCACCGGCAGATCGAAGCCACCACCGTTCCACGAGACGATCTGCGGCGTGAAGCGCTCGATGCCGTCAAAGAAGCGCTGGATGATCTGCCCCTCGCCGCACTCGGGCTCGGCCAGGGAGAACACGCGGAAGCTCTGCGCATCGCGCAGCACGCAGGAAATCGCCGCCACGCGCTGCAGGTGGTGGGGGAGAAAATCCGACCCGGTGGCAACGCGGCGCTGCTGGAACGCGAACTCCGCAACCTCGGCGTCCTCGAGGTCGGCAGGCAGATCATGCAGATCGCGAATGCCAGCCACATCGGGGATGGTCTCGATGTCGAAAACGAGTACCGGCGTCACTTGCGCGTCCAGCCTTGAGCACCCTCGACCCACCAGCCACGTTGGGCGCGGTCGATCCAGCGTTGCGCGAAGGTGGCACGAATGTCGGCCTCCCATTCGGGGTGACCGTTGGCACGCGCTATTTCACGGTACAGCGAGGCGCGATCGGCGTTCTCCAAAGCGATCAGGGTATTCACCCGCGAACGCTGGGCTAGAGGCACGCTGGAAGCGTCGCGCAGGGCCACGTTGCCATCGCGTGCCAGCCCGACCGCGCCCGCATCGTAGAGCGGCGCAAGCTCGTTGTGGCGCTGCTGCATGGCTTTCTGCAATGCACTGATCGCGGGAGTGTTGATCTCGAGATTGCCCTGTGCCGTGGCCACCGACATGAAGGAAACGAACATCAAGGCGCACAGCGCCTGAAGCAATACGCGGAAACTCATTGAGCACCTCCATTGGCGGGAGCCGGCGTTGCGGCGGGGCCGCTCTGCAGTTGCCAGACTTCGTCGATGATTCGGTCGGCTGCGTTCTCGGCCGCTGCCGCCGGAAAATAGATGTTGATGGTGACGCAGCCGGTAACCGTCAGCACAAGGACGGATGGCAGCCACAAGCGCTTGAGTGCTCGCACGTATGTTCCCCGGTTGATTTCAACGTATGACGGGCGCCGCATTGGATTCGATCACGCGCTGAATGCGCCCGATCAGCTCGTCCCAATCCACGCGCCGATTGTAGCCGATGATATTCAGCGCCGGGATGCCGCCCCCGCGCACGATATCGAAGCTGCCCGTGGTCTCCGAGCCGATGCCGCCCATCACGCATACGCCACCCTCCAGACGACAGGTGAACCCGATCTCGCGGTAGCCGAAATCGTCCAGAAAACGCAAAAAACTGCGCTGTAAGGCCAGCCCGGCACCGGGCCCGGCCAAGGCTCCGATGTTTTCTACCGCGCGCTGGCTGATGCGCTTGGCGTACCGCCCCGGACTGCTCGCCACGCAGGCGTCGAAGCGTACCGGCCGCCACCCGACCAACTCGAGATCCGCCACGTCGATGTCGATGAACCCCGTCATGCCGCCGAACGAAAACGTGCGCGTGAGTTGCGCCAAATCGAGGTTGCGCGCGGTGAGGTTGGAGTACAGCCGTGATGACACGGAGAAGGGCTCGATGGCCTTGAGATCAGTGAGACGCAAATAGCCATCGAAGACCGAGATGACCAAGGCGCCATCCAGGGCCATCTCTCCCGGGGAGACGCGCAAGCCCGGTAACGAGGCCGACAACACGCCGGCCATTTCCGGCAGACCCACGGCTTTGCTGAGCAGCGGCATCGACACCGGCTCAACCACCGCCCCACCGCTCCCCGTCCAGCCGGCTGGGGAGCGGTTCAACGCGAGATCACTCAACACCAGACGGCCATCGAGCACGGGTACTTCAAGCCGTTGGATATCCAGCGACTCCCCAGATAGACCGGCCTCGACTTCAAACGCACCGAGCTGCAAGGCTTGCCATCGCCCGCCTTCGACCTTCAGGCTGGCCTGCGTGCGCTCGGCCACATGCCAGGGAAGCAAACCCGAAACCGGGCCCACCTCGACCGAAGTACCGCTGTCGGAGAAATGGACCCCGTCCAGCACCGCGTCCACAGACTGAAGCGCTCCATGATCGAACACGATGCCGGCACTGAGGCGGCCATCGAAGCCCAGTGACGCCGCGCGAGATGGAGCGATCAGTGGCGCAATGAAGCGCGGGCCGAGGACGCCCAGGTCGGCCGAAGCAAGGGCTATCGCGAAGCGCCGCGGCGTGCCATCCGGCAATGAGATGGTGGCACGCGCTTCCACCGCTTCTGCGCCATCAACGTCCAGCGCGAAGCGGCTGAACTCCAGCGCGGCGTCGCGCAACTGCCCGGCGAAAGAGAGCCCCGCCCTGGCAGTGAGATAGAAAGGATGGAAGTAAGCCTCGCCTTCGTCCCATTCAAGGCGACCGGAAAAATCCCGGGCATCGCCGCGCATGCGGCTGTGCACATCGACCTTGATCTTCAAGCCCTCGGCCGCCTGCAAACCATCTGCACTGCCGAATGCCCCGCCGGCCACCACACCGTTCAGCCGCTGCGAGCCATCCGGAGCGATATCCAACTGCCCGTCGAAGACACCTTGCGGAGAATAGGCGGCAAGCGCCGGCAACCACTGCGCAAGCAGGGAGAGCGGCAAGCCGACGAGTTGCGCGGAGAGCGCGCCGTCGCTGTGCTGAACACGCAAGGCTTCGCCGGAGGCCGTATGCACACGCAGATCGCCGCCGCGCGACAGCACGTCGAAGTCGAATTCGAATTCGAGATCGATCCGTTCCCTCAACCCGGCGACTTCGAGGCGGGCACCGGCGCAGTGCACATTCGGCAAGGCCACGCGAAAGTCCGGGCAGTGCAGGCGCACATCACGCCATTCGTTGCCGGCTACCGCAAGGTGATCGAGAGCAATGTCGGCGCTGGCACCATCATCGGCCACGACCATTGACAGGCCTTGCAGCTTCAACGAGGGATGCTCAAGAGCGCCCACTTCAAAGCGTAGCGCAGCCGCCAGAACGGATGCGGGCACGCACCCGATCAGCACTGCAAGCGCCACCCAGCGCCAGCAGCCGCGCATTTGCTCAGCCCGGGAAAACACCCGTGGACAGATAGCGATCGCCGCGGTCGCAAACGATCGAGACGATGACGGCATTTTCGACTTGAGCCGCCACACGCAAGGCGACGGCCAAAGCGCCACCCGACGAAATGCCGGCGAAGACACCCTCTTCGCTGGCAAGGCGACGCGTCAATTCCTCGGCCTCGGCCTGCCCCACGTACTCGAGGCGATCAACGCCGCTCTTGTCATAGATGCGCGGAAGATAGGCTTCCGGCCATTTGCGGATACCCGGGATCTGCGCACCGTCGTCCGGCTGGCAACCGATGATCTGCACCGCCGGATTTTTCTCCTTCAGAAAACGCGAGACACCCATGATGGTGCCGGTGGTGCCCATGCTGCTGATGAAGTGAGTGATCTTGCCGCCGGTCTGCTCCCAGATTTCCGGGCCCGTACCTTCGTAGTGCGCCAACGGGTTATCCGGATTGGCAAACTGGTCGAGGATGATGCCGCGACCTTCATCGCGCATGCGTTCTGCCACATCACGCGCCATTTCCATGCCACCTTCCTTGGCGGTCAGCACGAGCTCGGCGCCGAAGGCACGCATCGACTGGCGGCGCTCCACGCTCTGGTTCTCGGGCATCACCAGAATCATCTTGTAGCCACGCATGGCGGCCGCCATGGCCAACGCGATGCCGGTGTTACCGCTGGTGGCTTCGATCAGGGTGTCACCGGGCTTGATGTCGCCACGCTTCTCCGCGCGCACGATCATCGACAAGGCCGGGCGATCCTTCACCGACCCGGCCGGATTGTTGCCTTCGAGCTTGGCGAGAATGACGTTGTTGCGTCCGGCCGTCAGGCGCTTGAGGCGCACCAGCGGCGTCTGGCCAACGTAGTCTTCGAGCGTTTTGTAGTTCATGTCAGCCTTGCTGTGATCAATGCAGCGCAGGATATGCGCGCCGAAACGCGTCCGGAAGTGGGCGCGGGCAATATCTTCATGACTTCAGGGCGCGAGGTCGAATTCCTCGGTACGGCGCGGCGGATAGGTTTCCCAGCCACCACATGCCGGGCAACGCCACTGGAACAGACGCGATTTGAAACCGCAACCACCACAGCGGTAACGCGCCACGCGGCGGGTGTGACCATGAATCAACTGGCGCACGAACTCGAGATCTTCGCGCTGTTCATCCGCAACCTGCTGCTGTGCCGCTTCAAGCAGCTTCTCCAAGCCAAGCACCGTCGGGTTGAGACGCAACTGCTCACGCACGAGGTCATAAGCCGCCTTGGCGCCGTGACGCTCCAATTCCCACTTGTAGACCTGATCCATCAGGTCCAGCGTGGGGTCGCGCTCCAACCACGCACGCAACAATGTGTGCCCTTGCTCGTGACGGTCGAGGCGAACGTGCGCCCCCATCACGCGCTCGGCAACCAGCGACAGGTAAACCGGATCCTGCTTTTCGATGCGACGCCACGCCTCTATGGCCTCCTCGACCCGCCCCTCGACCAACAGCAGATCGCCGAGCAGAATGCTGGCGCGAACGCAGCTGCGATTCATCGCCAGAGCCTCTTCGAGATAACCACGCGCTTCGTCATGCTGTGAGCCGGCCAGCGCATCGTCGGCAAGCTCACAGTAGAAGTTGGCAATCTCCTTGCGCCATTGCACGCCTTCATGGCCGCTCAGGCTACGAGCGATGTCCACCGCCTTTAGCCACTCTTTCTCCTGCTGATAAATGTCCAGCAAGTTGTGCGTCGCCGTCTCGTTATGGCGTGTACCCCGCAAGCGCAGATAAATACCCTCTGCACGATCAAGCAGACCGGCGCGCAGGTAATCTTCGGCCAAGGCTGCCATGGCATCGAGGCGCCGCTCTTCGGAAATGTCGTCACGCTCGACCAGGCCCTGATGCACCCGGATAGCCTGTTCAGTCTCGCCACGACGACGATACAACGCCCCCAGAGCGAAATGCAGTTGCAGCGCCCCGGGCTCGATACGCACCGCCTCGGTGAGCGCGGCAATGGCCTTGTCTTGATCCTCGTTGACGAGGAAGTTCAAGCCATTGAGGTAAGCACGTGGCAGCGCCCGCGACTCGCGAACCACCTGCCGGATGTCGATACGCGCGGCCAACCAGCCGATCGCGAAGAAAAGTGGCAGCGCGAGCAGCCACCAGAACTCGATTTCCATCTATTCAATCCGCTTTGCGATCACGCTCAAGACGAGCCACTTCCCGGCGCAACCGGCCGATCTCGCGCTGCTTGCCGAGCAAAGAGGCAAACGTCGCCGTCACCCCCAACACCGCACCCGCAGCGAATGCAGCCAGAATGACGAACACCAGCGGCAGGCTCCATTCGCTTCCAAAGAAGAAATAGAGATCGACCAACTGATCATTCTTGACGGCGAACCCGAACAGGAGAAAGAACAGCAGAAGGCGAAGAGCCCACATAAAAATGCGCATCGAAATGTCTTCCTCGAGGTCAAAAAAAAGGCGGCCTACGCCGCCCTTTCAGGGAATCATCGGCCAATGCCGATGCTTGCATGCTCAGGCCGTGATATCAACCCGTTCTCGCAATTCCTTACCCGCTTTGAAATGCGGCACATGCTTTTCGGGCACCTGCACGCGATCACCGGATTTCGGATTGCGCCCTACGCGGGGCGGCCTGTAATTCAGCGCGAAACTGCCGAAACCGCGGATCTCGATACGATCACCGCGCGCAAGCGCGTCGGTCATCGCATCGAGAACCATCTTGACCGCGTAATCGGCATCCTTCGCGACGAGCTGGGGGAACCGGGCCGCCAGCCTCGCAATCAGTTCCGATTTGGTCATGACAGACCGCGGATTACTGCTTCTGCTCGTTCAGCTTGGCTTTGAGCAGCGCACCAAGGTTGGTGGTGCCGCTCGCGGCGTCAGCCGACAGCTTGTTGATGGCGTCGCTGGTTTCAGCCTGGTCCTTGGCGCGGATCGACAGGTTGATCGAACGCGTCTTGCGATCAACGTTGATGATCAGAGCCTCGACCGAGTCACCTTCCTTGTAGACCGTGGTCAGGTCGTCGATGCGGTGAGCCGCGGCTTCGGAAGCACGCAGGTAACCTTCGACTTCTTCGTTCAGCTGAACCACTGCACCGCGAGCATCGACGCTCTTGACCGTACCGGTCACCAGCGAGTTCTTCTCGTGGGTGGCGATGAAGTTGGTGAAGGGGTCACCTTCCATCTGCTTCACGCCCAGCGAGATGCGCTCACGCTCGACGTCGATGGCCAGCACGATGGCTTCGACTTCGTCACCTTTCTTGAAGCGGCGCACGGCGTCTTCACCGGACTCGCTCCACGACAGGTCGGACAGGTGCACCAGACCATCAATGCCGCCGTCAAGGCCGATGAACACACCGAAATCGGTGATCGACTTGATCTGGCCTTTGACTTTGTCGCCTTTCTTGTGATTCAGGGCGAAATCGTCCCACGGGTTGGACATGCACTGCTTCATGCCCAGCGAGATGCGGCGACGGTCTTCGTCGATTTCGAGAATCATCACTTCGACTTCATCGCCCAGCTGGACAACCTTGGTCGGGTGGATGTTCTTGTTGGTCCAGTCCATTTCAGAGACGTGCACCAGGCCTTCGATACCCTGCTCGACTTCGACGAATGCGCCGTAGTCGGTGATGTTGGTGACCTTGCCGAACAGGCGGGTGCTCTGCGGGTAGCGACGGGCGATGCCGACCCACGGATCGTCACCCAGCTGCTTGAGGCCGAGCGAAACGCGCTGACGCTCCTGGTCGAACTTGAGGACCTTGGCTTCGATCTCGTCGCCAACGTTAAGCACTTCCGACGGGTGACGCACGCGACGCCAGGCCAGATCGGTGATGTGCAGCAGGCCGTCGATGCCGCCCAGGTCGACGAAGGCACCGTAGTCGGTGATGTTCTTGACGATACCCTTGACGATGGAGCCTTCCTGCAGGTTTTCGAGCAGCTTCTGACGCTCTTCACCCATGGTCTCTTCGAGCACGGCGCGACGCGACACAACCACGTTGTTGCGCTTGCGGTCGAGCTTGATGACCTTGAATTCGAATTCCTTGCCTTCGTACGGCGTGGTGTCCTTGACCGGACGCATGTCGACCAGCGAACCCGGCAGGAACGCGCGGATGCTGTTGGTCATGACGGTCAGACCACCTTTGACGCGGCCCGACACGACGCCCTTCACCAGGGTGCCTTCGTTCAGGGCTTTCTCGAGGTCGTTCCAGGCGGCGATGCGCTTGGCCTTCTCGCGGGACAGGCGGGTTTCGCCGTAACCGTCTTCCAGGGCGTCGATTGCGACGTGCACGAAGTCGCCGATGTTCACCTCGAGCTCACCGCGGTCATTGCGGAACTCGTCGATGGGCACATAGCTCTCGGACTTGAGGCCGGCGTTCACGACCACGAAGTTGTGATCGATATTCACCACTTCAGCAGTGATGACCTCACCAGCGCGCATTTCCTGGCGGGCAAGGCTTTCTTCGAACAGATCGGCAAAACTCTCCATGGAGCTGGAGACGGAGGTGGCAGTAGTCATAAAGGTTGAGATTCCAAATATCGCGGAAACGGCCGCGACGCCTGTCAGATTGCAAAAAGACCAAACACCGGGCGGTGCTGGGTCAACCGTGTGCGGGGCGAGCCCTGCGCATGTTCTTCAGAACAAATGAAACGGCCTCGTCGATCGCCATATCGGTCGTATCAACGAGCACCGCGTCGGGAAGCTGCCTCAAAGGAGCCACGCTACGTGCCGCATCGCGGCGGTCGCGCTCCTCAAGATCGTTCTGGAGGTCGTGAAGTATAGCTTCCGAACCTTTGTCGATCAACTGCTTATAGCGCCTTTGCGCTCTCGCCGCAGCCGAAGCCGTGAGGAAGAATTTGCTCTGCGCGTCCGGAAACACCACCGAGCCGATGTCCCGCCCTTCCGCCACCAGACCCGGCCCATGACGGAAGTCGCGCTGGCGATCCAGCAAGGCTTCGCGAACCGCCGGCAAGGCGGCCACGCGCGATGCACCGACCGAGCAATCTTCATGGCGGATGCGGTCCGTCACGTCATCGCCGCCCAGCAGGATGCGCCCCTCGTCGTACTGCACCGGCAAGGCCCGTGCGATCGGCTCCAGCGCAGCCTCGTCTTCGAAGCCCACATCTGCCCGCAGCGCCGCCAACGCAACCAGACGATACAGCGAACCGCTGTCCAAGTAGTTCCAGCCCAGTTCAGCCGCGACACGCGCCGCCACCGTTCCCTTGCCCGAGGCGGACGGCCCGTCGATGGCGAGTACCGGAACGGGCTCGACGATTTCGCCGAAGACGTCGAAGTAGCCGGGGAAGGTCTTGTTCACGCATTTCGGGTCGTTGATGCGCTGACGGCAATCGCCCAAGGTGACCAGCGAGAAACACATTGCCATGCGGTGGTCGTCGTAGGTGTCGATGGCAGCCGGCTGCAGCCGCTCGGGCGGCGTCACGCACAGGTAATCAGCACCCTCCTCGACCACGGCTCCGACTTTGGCCAACTCGATGGCCATGGCGGCAATGCGATCGGTTTCCTTCACGCGCCAGCTGGCGATGTTGCGCAAGCGGCACGGCCCATCGGCAAACAACGCGGCCACCGCGAGCGTCATTGCCGCATCGGGAATGTGGTTGAGATCGAGGTCGAATGCCTTCAAACGACCGCTCTGCGGCGCACTCGCTTCGATCCAGTTTTCACCGTGGCGAATATGCGCACCGAGCGACTCCAGCGCCTCGGCAAAGCGCACGTCGCCCTGAATGCTGTCGAGGCCGACGCCTTCAACGCGTACCGGGCCGCCGCCAATCGCGCCAGCGGCCAGAAAATAGGATGCCGCGGATGCATCCCCTTCCACGAACAGCACGCCGGGGCTGAGGTAACGAGCATTGCCCGGCACCACGAAGCGCTGCCAGCCATCCCGCACAACCTGCACGCCGAAACGCGCCATCAAGGCCAGCGTGATCTCGATGTAAGGCTTGGAGATCAGCTCGCCGACCACTTCGATGGTGGTTTCTTTGCCGGTGATCGGCAGGGCCATCAGCAATGCGGTCAGAAATTGGCTCGAAACATCGCCACGCACCCGTACGACACCGCCGGCCTGGATCGCTCCGGGGTGAATGGACAGCGGCGGAAAACCTTCATTGCCCAGATAGTCGATGCCGGCGCCGATCTGGTGCAGGCCATCCACGAGATCGCCTATCGGCCGCTCGTGCATGCGCGGCACGCCCGACAGGCGGTACTCGCCCCCTGACAACGCAAGCGCCGCGGTGAGCGGGCGAAATGCGGTGCCGGCGTTGCCGAGGAAGAGATCGCCCGACTTAACCGGAAATGGGCCGCCCACGCCCGTCACGCGGTAGCTGCCATCGTCGCCACGCGACCATGCGACGCCGAGCGCCGTCAGCGCCTCCAGCATGCGGTCAACGTCATCCGACGCCAGCAGATCGCGGATCTCGGTCTCGCCGTCCGCCAGCGCGGCAAGCAGCAATGAGCGGTTGGAAATGCTTTTCGAGCCGGGCAGGCGGACGGTGCCGCGTGCGCCCAGCAACGGGGGAAGATCTAGAAACTCCATGCCTACTCCGGAGTGCTTGGGTCTGTCTGGTGGCCGTTCGCCCATGCGTTGCGCGCATCTCGCGCGGCCGCAAAGTGCTGCTCCAGCCGCTCGCCGTCGGCCGACAGCAGCAGCGCGCGCAGGTAGGCCAGCTCAGCCAGGTATTGATCGAGTTCTGCCAGCAAAGGCTGACGGTTGGCGATGCAGATATCGCGCCACATCTCGGGGCTGCTGCCGGCGATGCGGGTGAAGTCACGGAAACCGCTGGCCGCAAAATGGAACAGCTGCTCGGCGTTGGCGCGCTCGGCCAGATCCCGCACCAGGCCGAACGCCAGAAGATGCGGAAGGTGGCTGACGGCCGCAAAAATGCGGTCGTGATCGTGCGGCGGCACCTCATGCACGATGGCGCCACAGGCTTCCCACACTTCACGCGCACGCAGCACCGCAGCGGGCTCGTTCTCGGGCAGCGGCGTGAGAATCACTTTCTTGCCTTCGTAGAGGGAGTCGAACGCCGCCTCCACGCCACTCTTTTCGGCTCCGGCAATCGGATGCGCCGGCACCACGTTGGCCAGGCACGCGCCAAGGTTGCGGTACACCGCTTCGATGACATCACGCTTGGTGCTGCCGGCGTCGGTGACCACGGTATCTTCGGCAAGATGCGGCGCCATGTCGGCCATGACGCGGTCCATCTGCCCCACCGGTGCGGCCAGTAACACGAAATCGGCACCGTCGAGTGCCTCGGCCCAATCGGTAGCGATCTCATCGATCACACCCAGCTGCACGGCCCGCTCCAGCGGAGCACGCGTGCGGCCGATGCCGACCACACGCTTGACCATGCCGGCTTTGCGCAACGCCATCGCAAACGACCCGCCGATCAGGCCTACACCGCAAATCACCAGTTTCTGGATAGCGGGCATCAGGCAGCGCTCCGCGCTTCGGACAGCGCCACCTCAAGCGCCTCGATGAAGCGTGCGTTTTCCTCCGGCAAGCCGATGGAGACACGCAGCCACTCGGGCATGCCATAGCCCGCCACCGGACGCACGATCACGCCCTGCCTGAGCAAGGATTGGTTCACCGCAGCAGCGCCCCCCACGCGCACCGCCACAAAATTGCCGGCAGAGGGAATCCACTTCAGACCGAAGCCCGCGAATGCATCCGTGAGTTGCTGCATTCCGGCGCGATTGACCTGAGCGCTGCGCGCAAGGAAATCAGTGTCGCTCAATGCGGCCGTGGCTGCCGCCAAGGCTGCGCTCGATACGTTGAAGGGCTGACGCACGCGGTTGAGCAGATCGACAATCGACGCCTGAGCGACGCCATAACCGACGCGCAAACCCGCCAGCCCATAGGCTTTGGAAAACGTGCGCGACACCAGCAGGTTCGGGAAACGCTCAACCCAGGCGATGCTGTCGTAGCGCTGCTCTGCGTCGAGATACTCGGTGTACGCCTCATCCAGCACGACCAGCACATTGGCCGGAACACGCTGCAGGAAAGCCTCGATGAGCTCGCCGGCAATGAAGTTGCCGGTGGGGTTGTTCGGGTTGGCGATGAAGACAATGCGCGTATCCGTTGTCACGGCGGCCGCCATGGCATCGAGGTCATGCCCGAAGTCGCGCGCCGGCACTTCAATGCCACGCGCACCGGCCGCATTGGTGGCCAGCGGATACACCGCAAAGGCGTACTGCGAGTACACCGCGGAAGTGGCGGGGGACAGCAAAGCCCGCGCAGCGAGCTCCAACACGTCGTTGGAGCCATTGCCAAGCACGATCTGGTCGACTGCGACCCCCAACTTGGCCGATAGCGCAGCTTTGAGCGCGAAACCGTTGCCGTCAGGGTAGCGGGCCGTGTCTGCCAGCGCATCGACGGCCGCCTGACGCGCCGCTTCACTCATACCCAAGGGGTTCTCGTTGGAGGCGAGCTTGACGATGTCCGCTTCGGCCAGGCCCATCTCGCGCGCCAGCTCGGAGATCGGCTTGCCCGGCTGATACGGTGAGATGGCACGAATGTGCGCAGGTGCCCGCTCGGCGACGGCAGAAAGTCTGGAGTGATCGTTCATTGGCCCCTCAAATCGCCGCAACCGGGTAGGAACCGAGCACCTTCACGAACGACGCGCGCTCCTGCAACTCACTTAGCGCGGCAGCAACTGCGGCATCCGCTTGGTGACCTTCGATATCAACGTAGAACATGTATTCCCACATGCCGTTGCGGGCCGGGCGGGATTGCAGCTTGGTCATGCTCACACCGTGACGCGCCAGCGGCTCGAGAAGCTGGTGCACGGCGCCCGGGCGATTGGGGGCAGAACACACCAGTGAAGTCTTGTCACGCCCCGACACCCCGGCGTCATGCTGCCCAAGCACTAGAAAGCGCGTGGTGTTGCGCGGGTCATCCTCGATGTTCGCGCCGAGCACGTTCAGACCGTACAACTGCGCCGCAGCTTCACCGGCAATGGCTGCTGCGCCATCCTGCTCGGAAGCCAGGCGCGCGGCCTCGGCATTGCTGGTGACGGGGATGCGCTCCACCCCCGCAAGATTGCGGTTGAGCCACTCGTGACACTGCGCGAGCGACTGCGAGTGCGAATAGACCTTTTTCACGTCCGAAATCTGCTCCGCGCGCGTCATCAGATGCTGATGGATACGCAGGCTGACCTCGCCACACACTTTGAGGCGGCTGGCCAGCAACAGATCAAGCGTGCCGCCCACGACGCCTTCGGTGGAGTTTTCCACCGGCACGACGCAATACTCGGCGTTGCCTGCCTCGACCATGCGAAAGGACTCTTCGATGGTCGGCTGCGGTTGAAACATCGGGGCGTTGCCGAAATGCTTGCGCGCCGCGCTCTCCGAAAAAGTGCCTGCCGGGCCGAGATACACAATGCGCAGTGGCTGTTCCAGCGCCAGACAAGCCGACATAACCTCGCGGAACACGCGCTGAACGGATAGATCAGGCAAGGGGCCGGGATTGGCCTCGGCGATGCGGCGCAGCACCTGCGCCTCGCGGTCCGGGCGGTACAGGTTGCCTTGCTTCACTTCGCCGATGCGCTGGGCATTGCGCGCGCGCTCCGAGAGCAGATCGAGAATCGTGCGATCGATCCGGTCGATCTCTTCTCTCAGTTTGTGCAGTTCGTCACTCATGCAGAACTCCGGTCAGCCGCGCGTGCGTTCGAATTCGCTCATGAATGCCACGAGCGTTTCGACGCCCGCAAGCGGCATGGCGTTATAGATCGAGGCACGCATGCCGCCGACCGATTTGTGTCCTTTCAACTGGCTCAGGCCGGCAGCTTCGGCCTGCGCCAGAAAATCCGCCTCGAGTCGCGTATCGGCCAGCAGGAACGGAACGTTCATGCGCGAGCGACTAGCGCGCTCCACTTCGTTGCGATACAGGCCGGAGGCGTCGATAAAGTCGTACAACAACGTGGCTTTGGCCACGTTAACGGCCTCCATCGTGGCCAACCCGCCCTGCCGCTGCAACCACTGGAAGACCAACCCCGCAACGTAGATCGCGTAGGTCGGCGGGGTGTTGAGCATGGAGTCGTTGTCGGCCATGGCCCGATAGCGCAGCACATTCGGCGTACCCGCCCAGGCGCGGTCCAGCAGATCGTCGCGCACGATGGCCAAGACCAGCCCGGATGGGCCGATGTTCTTCTGGGCACCGGCATACAGCATGCCGAAACGAGAGACATCGACAGGCCGGGAAAGAATGTGCGACGAAAGATCGGCCACCAGCGGCGCGCGCCCCGCCGGCAGCTCGGCCGGGTCAAGATATTCCACGCCGTGAATGGTCTCATTCGTGCAGACATGCACGTACGAAGCGCCCGGATCGAGGTCGAGCTCCGAGGCACATGGCACGCGCTTGAAACCGGAAGACTCCGTCGAGCCCGCACACCGTACCGAGCCACCCAAATGGGGGGCAATGGCAGCCGCCGCCTCAATGGCCTTCTGCGACCACGTGCCGGTCACGATGTAATCGGCCGAGCCACCGGCCAGGAGATTCATCGGAATCTGCGAGAACTGCTGCGTGGCCCCGCCCTGCAAGAACAGCACGCGGTAGTTTTCGGGCACGGCCAACAGGCTGCGCATATCCGCTTCGGCACGCTCGGCAATGCCGGAGAAGTGCTTGCCGCGATGGCTCATTTCCATGACGCCGCAACCGGCACCATGCCAGTCGAGCATCTCGTCAGCAGCCTGTTGAAGCACCTCTTCCGGCAGCGCCGCAGGCCCGGCGCTGAAGTTGAACACACGGCTCATGCCGCTCACCTCGGAAGCATTATTCCGCAGCCTCGTCGGCTGCATCGTCACCCTCGCCCAGCGTGTCTTCCGGGTCGGACTCCACCACCTGCTCGATGCCGGCAAGGAAGGTGCCGTCGTCGAGGTTGATCAAGGTCACACCCTGCGTGGCGCGCCCCAACTCGCGAATGTCGGCAACCCGCGTGCGGATCAGCACACCACCGGTCGAGATGAGCATGACTTCGTCCGTCGGATACACCAGACATGCGCCAACCAGCTTGCCGTTACGCTCGGAAGACTGAATGGCGATCATGCCTTTGGTGCCACGGCCGTGGCGCGTGTACTCACCCACCGGCGTGCGCTTGCCGTAGCCGTTCTCGGTGGCCGTCAGCACGCACTGCTCTTCATCCTGCGCCACCAGCATAGCGATCACGCGCTGGCTGTCGTCGATGTTCATGCCACGCACGCCGCGCGCTTCACGGCCCATCGGGCGGACGTCGCTCTCGGGGAAACGCACGGCCTTGCCCGCGTCGGAGAACAGCATCACGTCCGATTCGCCGTTGGTAATGGCCACGCCGACCAGGTGATCGCCATCGTCCAGCCCGACGGCGATGATGCCGGCCTTGCGCGGGTTGGAGAACGCTGTGAGAGCGGTTTTCTTGACCGTACCTTGCGCCGTGGCCATGAAGACGAAATGATCGTCATCGAAGGTCTGAACCGGCAACACCGCGGTGATCTTCTCGCCTTCCATCAGCGGGAAGAGGTTAACGATGGGCTTGCCACGTGCGTTGCGCGCCCCTTCTGGCACCTCGTACACCTTGAGCCAATAGACACGGCCACGGTTAGAGAAGCACAGCATGTAGTCATGAGTGTTGGCGACGAACAGACGATCGATGAAATCGTCGTCTTTCATGCCGGTGGCCTGCTTGCCACGGCCGCCGCGACGCTGCGCGCGGTAGTCGGCCAGCGGCTGACGCTTAATGTAGCCGCCATGCGACAGAGTGACCACCATGTCTTCCGGCGCAATCAGATCTTCGATGCTGATGTCCGACGTGCTCATGACGATTTCGGAGCGACGCGGGTCACCGTACTGGTTCTTCACCACCGCCAACTCTTCGCCGATGATGGTGGAGATACGCTCGGGCCGCGCGAGGATGTCGAGCAGATCGGCAATCAAATCCATCACTTCGCGGTATTCGCCAACGATCTTGTCTTGCTCGAGGCCGGTCAGGCGCTGCAAGCGCAGTTCCAGAATGGCCTGCGCCTGGACTTCCGACAGGCGATAGCCCTGCTCCGACAAGCCGAATTCGGGCGCGAGCCCTTCCGGCCGATAGCTGTCGGCGGTGGCACGGGCAAGCATTTCCTCGACCAGCGGGCTGCGCCAGATGCGCGCCAGCAACTCACGCTTGGCTTCCGCCGGCGTGGGCGCCGCCTTGATCAGTGCAATGACCTCATCGACGTTCGACAGCGCGACGGCCAGACCTTCAAGCGTGTGACCACGCTCGCGCGCCTTGCGCAGTTCGAAGATCGTGCGGCGCGTGACCACTTCACGGCGATGCGACAGAAAGCAATCAAGCATGTCGCGCAGATTCAGCGTGCGCGGCTTGCCGTCGACCAGCGCCACCATGTTCATGCCGAAGGTGTCTTGCAACTGTGTCTGCTTGAACAGATTGTTCAGCACCACTTCAGGCATTTCGCCGCGCTTGAGCTCGATGACCACGCGCATGCCGGACTTGTCCGACTCGTCGCGAATCTCGCTGATGCCTTCGATTTTCTTCTCGTTAACAAGCTCGGCGATGCGCTCGAGCAAGGTGCGCTTGTTAACTTGATACGGCAACTCGTCGACGATGATGGCCTGACGGTTGCCCTTTTCCAGATCTTCGAAGTGGGTGCGCGCACGCATCACCACGCGGCCACGGCCGGTGCGGTAACCGTCATGCACGCCCGAGAGGCCGTAGATCAATGCGGCCGTCGGGAAATCCGGCGCTTTGATGATCTCGATCAGATCATCGATGGAAGCCTCCGGGTTGGCCAGCAAGTGCAGGCAGGCATCGACGACTTCGGTGAAGTTGTGCGGCGGGATGTTTGTGGCCATACCCACCGCGATGCCGGACGAACCGTTGATCAGCAGGTTGGGAATGCGCGACGGAAGGATCAGCGGCTCTCGCTCGGAGCCATCATAGTTCGGCCCGAAGTCGACGGTCTCCTTGTCGATATCGGCCAGCAACTCGTGGCCGATGCGCGCCATGCGGATTTCGGTATATCGCATCGCCGCGGCGTTGTCGCCGTCCACCGAGCCGAAGTTACCCTGCCCGTCCACCAGCATGTAACGCAGCGAGAAATCCTGCGCCATGCGCACGATGGTGTCGTATACAGCGGAGTCGCCGTGCGGGTGGTACTTACCGATCACGTCACCAACGATACGCGCCGATTTCTTGTACGGCTTGTTCCAATCGTTCGACAACTCGTGCATTGCAAACAGCACACGGCGATGCACAGGCTTGAGCCCGTCCCTGGCATCCGGCAATGCACGCCCTACGATCACGCTCATCGCGTAATCGAGGTAGGAATGACGCATCTCCTCTTCGAGACTGATCGGCAGGGTTTCTTTAGCGAACGTGGTCATCTCGGCTCTGGTCCAGGCGGCATTTACCGCAGTTCAGAATAACGCGCCATCTTACCACGCGGACCACCACCCTCGACGCCTCCCTGCTGCGCCGAAGTCGGGGCGCTCTCCCACGGGTATCATGCGGGCTAGCACGATGACCGACCCACGCCACGGAGCCAGTAAACATGCATCGCGAATCCGCCGACCTGATCATCAATGCACGCTGGGCGATTCCGATCGACGAAAACGATTCCGTGCTTGAACACCATGCCGTAGTAGTAAACAAAGGTCTGATCCGCGACGTACTGCCCCGCGAGTTGGCCGCCCGTCAGTTCTTGGCCGCCGAAATCGTCGAACTGCCGGACCACGCCCTGATCCCCGGCCTCGTGAATGCACACACGCACGCCGCGATGACCTTGATGCGCGGGATTGCCGACGACCTTCCGCTGATGCGCTGGCTGCAGGAAGCCATCTGGCCGACCGAGAGCAAACACGTCAACGAAAGCTTCGTGCGCGACGGTACTTTGCTTGCGGCAGCAGAAATGCTCGCCGGCGGCATCACGACCTGCAACGATATGTACTTTCACCCGGACGCCGCCGCCGAAGCGTTCGACGCCGCAGGCATGCGCGCGGTACTCGGCGTTACCGTGCTCGACTTCCCCACCCCATACGCCGCCAGCACGGATGAATACTTCCGCAAGGGGCTCGCCGCACGCGACCGTTGGCAGCAAAACCCGCGGCTGCATTTCAACATTGCTCCGCACGCCCCTTACACGACCTCTGACGAAACATTAAGCCGCGCGGCAAGCCTCGCCGCCGAACTTGACTGCGGGCTCCATATTCACGTCCACGAAACAAAGCAGGAAGTGGACGAGTCCGTCGCGCGCCACGGCAGACGCCCGCTCAAACGCCTCGCCGACCTCGGACTATTGGGAAGCAATTTCCTGGGAGTTCATGCGGTTCACCTGGACGCCATGGACATCGAGCTACTTGCACGCTACGGATGTTCCATCGCGCATTGCCCGACGTCCAACATGAAACTGGCCAGCGGCATCGCTCCGATACAACGCATGCTCGAAAGCGGCATTCGGATTGCACTGGGAACGGACGGCGCCGCAAGCAACAACCGCCTCGATATGTTTCAAGAAATGCGCCATGCCGCACTTCTCTCGAAAGTCTTTACAGGGGACGCCACCTCGATACCCGCTCATACGGCGCTGCGCATGGCCACCCTTTCAGGCGCCGAAGCTTTGGGCATCGGAGAAGTAACCGGGTCGATCCGCCCCGGAAAATGGGCGGATTTGTGCGCTATGAAGTTCAGTCAAATCGAGACACAACCTTGTTATGACATCGTCTCGCATCTCGTTTACGCTTTAGACCGCAAACACGTTTCACATGTTTGGGTCGCCGGCCAGCCGCGTGTTGAAAATGGGACACAAGTGCTGCAATCAAACAACAGTCAATTGATTGAGATGGCTCGGATGTGGCAGACTAGACTAGAATCGTAATCGCTAGTTGGATCGCTTTTAGCACTGCGATTAACGATTTCGTTTCACAACCCTCAATAAATACGGACGACACAATAATGAGCATTCAACTCAAAAGTAAAATGCTTGGGCTGGCTGCGATCGCCGCACTCGGCATGGTTGCAAACACGGGTTTTGCCCAGTCCAAGGACATCGTTATTACCAACACCACCGATGATAAAGGTGTCGTTCCTTACGTGATCGACAGCCGCAATGCGGTCGCTACCAGCGGCGCTGGCCTGTGCTGGAGAACCGGTTTCTGGAGCCCGGCCGCCATTGAGACGGCTTCCGCTGGTCAGTTCCCGGTGGGTTGCGCATGCGACAAGGACATCATCCCGGCTGAGAAGTGCACGGTTGCCCAGCAAACCCCGCCGCCGGCCCCCGCCGCTTCGGCCGAGAAGATCAAGCTGTCTGCTGACACCCTGTTCGACTTCGACAGCGCCAACCTGCGTCCGGCTGGCCGCACGGCTCTTGACGGCCTCGCCGCTCAGGCCCGTTCGCTGAACCTGGAAGTGATCCTGGCTGTTGGCCACACCGACCGTATCGGCTCGGAAAGCTACAACAAGAGCCTGTCCGAGCGTCGCGCCATGTCGGTGAAGAACTACCTGGTGTCGAAAGGTATTGACGCCAAGCGCATCTACACCGAAGGCAAGGGCAAAGGCCAGCCGGTCACCGGTACCGCTTGCAACAACATCCGCGAGCGTTCGGCACTGATCTCGTGCCTGCAGCCGGACCGTCGTGTCGAAGTTGAAGTCATCGGCACCAAGTAATCTGTCCGCTGTCTGACAGCGAGCAGTCAAAAGCCCTGCTTCGGCAGGGCTTTTTATTTGATCTCGTTGAATAGCGAACCATAGAAGGACACAGCATGAACGCTAATGCCGACCCCGCAGAACTTCAGAAATTCAGTGAGCTGGCTCACCGCTGGTGGGACGCTTCCTCCGAGTTCAAGCCGCTTCACGAGATCAACCCCCTGCGCTTGCAATGGATTGACTCGCTCGCCTCCATTTCAGGTAAAGCCGTTCTCGATGTCGGTTGCGGCGGCGGGATTCTCTCCGAAAGCATGAGCGCACTGGGTGCTTCAGTAACCGGAATCGACCTGTCGGACAAGGCACTTGGCGTGGCAAAGCTTCACTTGCTCGAGAGTGGCAACACGGTCAACTACGAGCTGATTAGCGCCGAAGACTTGGCGGCTCGCCAACCGGCCTCTTTCGATGTTGTCACCTGCATGGAAATGCTTGAGCACGTCCCAAACCCAGGCAGCACCATCGCGGCCTGCGCACGTCTGGTAAAGCCGGGGGGGCACGTATTTTTCTCAACGCTGAATCGCAACCCGAAGTCTTATGTTTTTGCGATTCTCGGTGCCGAGTACGTACTCAAGCTTTTGCCCAAAGGCACCCACGAATACTCCAAATTCATCAAACCGTCGGAGCTTGCGCGTGATTGCCGCCATGCCGGGCTGGATGTGCAGCAGGTCATCGGCATGAGTTACAACCCGTTCACCCGCGTTTATTCGCTGGGGCGTGACACCGACGTGAACTATCTAGCGCATACTCAACGCCATGGTTGAAGGCGTCTTCTTCGACCTCGACGGCACCTTGGCGGACACCGCTCCGGATTTGGCCGGCGCCATCAACCGAGTTCGTCAGGATCACGATCTGTCGCCACTGGATCTAGCCGAGTTGCGCCCTTTCGTGTCATCCGGCGCGCGCGGCATGTTGCGCGCAGCCTTCGGACTGAAACCTGAAGACGATGCTTACCCTGCACTCGCCGAACGCTTCCTAGGCTATTACGCTGACGCCCTTTGCAAGCACACACGCCTGTTTGAAGGCATGCCCGCGGTGCTGGATGCCTTGGAAGATGCCGGCATTCCGTGGGGCATCGTCACCAACAAGCACAGCCGTCTGGCCAAACCCTTGGTGGCTGCACTGCAGCTGGAAGCCCGAGCATGCTGCATCATCGGCGGCGATTCCGCTGCGCGCCCCAAACCTGCGCCCGACCCATTGTTGCTGGGATGCGAGCAAGCCGGCGTTGATCCCAGACGCTGCGTGTATGTCGGCGACGACCTGCGCGACATCGTGGCAGGCCGCGCTGCAAAGATGCGCACCATTGCGGTGAGTTATGGCTACCTCGGCGTAGACGAGCCAATCACAGCGTGGGGCGCGGACATGGTCATCGACCACCCCACGGGGCTCCTTCATATCATCGGGCTCGAAAACAGTGTCCGTGATAGCATGCAGACTTGAAATTTGTCTGGCAGCCTCCAACTACCGGACTGACACTCTTGGGGCCGACTTGGCTTCGACGTGGGTCGCGAAGCAGCGCAGTGCATACCGAGGACCAGGGTACCTCGTAAATCCATCTGGAAATTAACAAACGCCAACGACGAGCGTTTCGCTCTAGCCGCTTAATCCCGGTTAGCGCTGCACCGGCAGGTCTCTGGGCCGGGTGATCTGACGAAAGTTGGGTCGCTGCAGTGTCATTTACAGAGAATCGCGAGCAGGGCCGGGTTACTTGGCCCCGCAGCTAAAGGTAAGGTAACTCGCCTCTTTCCGGCCTGCCAATCGGCTAAGTCAGGGGTTAAATCCAAATAGGTTGGCTAAGTATGTAGATCTGTCTGTAGAGGGCTTGCGGACGGGGGTTCGATTCCCCCCGGCTCCACCAACAAAAAAACCCTGGCGAAATGCCAGGGTTTTTCATTTTTCGGGACTCACTTTCCATCCAGGAGCAGGCGCAAATCTGCCGCTATGCTGTCGGCAGACTCGGCGTGACGGACGTACAGGCGCAGACGCCCTTCCGGGTCGAACACATACGTGCCAGCCGAATGGTCGACACTGTAATTTGGCCCGTTTGTGTCGCCACTCTTGGCGTAGAAGATGCGGAACTCCTTGGCAACCGCTTCTGTTTCTTCAAGGCTGCCGAAAAGACCGACGAAACGCGCATCGAAGGCCGGGACGTAGTTCGCCAGCAACTCCTGCGTGTCTCGCTCCGGGTCGACCGTGATGAACAGAACCTGGACACGATCCGCATCCGGCCCCAGGGCCTTCATGACGTCACTCATCGTGGAGAGCGCGCTGGGACAGATATCCGGGCACTGGGTAAAGCCGAAAAACACGGTCACCACTTTCCCGCGATAGTCAGCCAAGGTGCGCTTTGCGCCGGTGTGGTCAGTCAGCGCAAAATCCTTGGCATATCCGGCGCCGGTGATATCGGTGTTGCGGAACTGCGGGGCCTGCTCCGAACTGCAAGCCGCCAACAGAGCGATCAACAATACGAAAACAGCAAAACGAAGCGGACGATTAGGGAGCATCAGAATCTTAGGTAGTGATCAACGAGCAGCGCAGCGAACAGAAGGAAGAGATACAGGATCGAGAACCGAAAGGTCTTGCGCGCGAAAGCGTCACTGTAATCTTTATAGAGCTTCCATGCATGGGCAATGAACAGCCCACCCAGCGCGACCGCTGACACCAGATACAACCATCCGCTCATGCGAGTCGCAAACGGCAGCAGAGTCACGCCGAACAGGATCAGGGTGTACAGCAGCACCGACAAACGGGTGTACTCCGGCCCGTGCGTGACCGGCAGCATCGGCAAGCCTGAGCGAGCGTAGTCTTCGGTACGGTACAAGGCCAGTGCCCAGAAATGCGGCGGCGTCCACGCAAAGATGATGAGGAACAGGATCAACGCATCGGCGCTCACTTCGCCCGTCACCGCCGCCCAGCCCAAAACCGGCGGCATTGCCCCCGAGGCCCCTCCAATGACGATATTTTGCGGCGTTCTAGGCTTGAGCATCACGGTGTAGATCACCGCATAGCCGACAAAGGTTGCCAAGGTCAGCCACATCGTCAGTGGATTGACCCACATGTACAGCGTGAGCAGCCCTGCGCCTCCCAGCGCGCTGCCGAACAACAATGTTTCGACGCTACTCAGTTCGCCGGTGGAGCTCGGACGAGCCCGCGTGCGCGCCATCCGCGCGTCAATGCCGGCTTCGAGCAAGCAGTTCATGGCTGCAGCTGCTCCGGCCACACAGGCAATGCCGATGGTCGCTGCCAACACGATGACAGGGTCCGGCAAACCGTCGGGTATCGCCAGAAACATGCCGATGATCGCGCAGAACACGATCAGGGTATTCACGCGAGGCTTGGTCAGCACATAGAAAGCGCGCAGACGCCGGCTTGACGCGAGGCGGTCAAGCGAAAGAGTTCTGATGTCGTGCACGCTCATGGTTGTATCCCCCTTGATGTAGTACGCCCGCGCTCTGACCGACGCGGTAATTGATGCAGACCATGATCACCACCAGCAAAGCCGCACCGGCATTGTGGGCCGCGGCCAATAGCAATGGCAGGCTAAGCAGCACGTTGGCGATCCCCAGCATGACTTGCAAAAGGAGAGCAGCGATCAGCGCGCTTCCAAGGCGGCTCAGCCCCGCACGGCGAAGGCCCAAGGCCAGGGCCAGAAGTGCCACACTGGCCACCAAGGCACCTAGACGATGCATCCAGTGAATCGCCGTCAAGGCTTCATGTGACAGCAACTCGCCTTCGGCGGTCATGCCCAGCTCCCGCACCACGTGGAAAGCGTTCGCATAATCAGCCTCAGGCCACAGGCTGCCATGACATGTCGGGAAGTCCATGCAGGCCAGTGCAGCGTAGTTGGTACTGACCCAGCCACCCAGCACGATCTGCACAGCCAACACCACAAACGATATCCGCGCCAAGCTGCGCAGGCCAGCACCGATCTGCACGTACCGCGCAGGGCTGGCATGAACCCATAGCCAGGCAAGCATGGCCAGGGTGGTCATGCCTCCGATCAGATGCGCGGTGACGATGGCGGGTTTCAGTAACAGGGTGACGGTCCACATGCCGAGCATGCCTTGAAAAATCACGACTCCTATCAATGCCGTGGATACCCCGGGAGCCGCGCCATCCTCACCCCGGCGTTTCCATGCCACGGCCGCAATCAGGATGATCAGCAGGCCGACGGCGGAAGCGATGTAGCGGTGGATCATTTCCTTCCACGCCTTGGGCATGCTGACCGGCCCGTGAGGGTCAGCCGAATGCGCCTCGCGGATCTGTTCGGCAGCTTGTGTCGGCGTCAGTTTTCCATAGCAGCCGGGCCAATCGGGACAGCCCAACCCGGCATCTGCCAAGCGGACATACGCCCCCACCACCACGACGATGGAGGTAAGAATGAGTGTGAAGAGGATCAGCTTGCGGTAGAGATTCATGTCAGCCCAGGCGTGAGTACTTCAGCAAGCGTTGGAGATCCTTGATCATCCGCTTCACATCCGGGTCGGCCGGAAAACGCAGCATCGCATTTCCCAGCGGATCGACCAGATAGATATGCCCCGCCGCCTGCGCATCAGGCAATGCCTGCAGCCACTCTTCAGGGGTTTGCGCCACCTTGAGACCGCGCTGCGCTTGCAATCCGTCCGCTGAAGGCACTTTAGTGCCATTGATCAACAAGAGCCTCTCGACGCGCCGCATGTCCTCGCCTTGCGCGAGCCAGCTCTGGCGCATGGCGTACAAGGCCTGTTCGCAATCCACGGAGCACTGCGGTCCGCTCGTGTAGATCATGGTCCAGTGCCCGCGCAGGGAGAGTTCCGGCGCATTCACCTCCGGCAAAGCCACAGGCTCCAGCAACTCGCCGTAGTTCATGGTGTCATCGGGCTGCCAGAAGTAATACGTGGTGTAGGACGCCACCACCGGCAGGGTGCAGACCAGAATGATCGCGGCAAGAGTGAATTTGGCGCTACGTTGCATGCTTTCGAATACTCCTGAACACGTAAACCCCGGTCAGAGCGGCAGCCAGCACCGCGAGCGAAAACCATTGCAGGGCGTATCCCTTGTGAGTGTCCTCGCCAAGCGCGGGCGCAGGCCACTCCCGTAACAATCCATCTTCTTCCGGTGAAGTTTGCTGAATCACCCAGGCAGGGACCGAAACCCCAGACCACTCGGCATAGGCTGAGGGATCAATGTATTGCCAGCGTACTCCGTCGCGCGGACTGTCACCCAGAGAGAATGGATCGTGCTCCGGCACCATGACGCGCCCGCTGACCTCGACCACGCCCGTCGAAGTGCGCACCGCGGGGACTTCACTGCGATCCAGCCCGGCGGCGACCCACCCACGATTGACCAGAACAGCCGAGCCATCCGCCAAGCGCAAGGGCATCAACACGTGATAGCCAGGACGCCGTTCATGCACACGGTTGTCGTGCAGCATCACGGCAGCCTCCAGCCACTCACCCTGCATACTCACTCGCGACCACTCCGCTGGCGCTGGGGCGTGAGCCGATGCCAGTCGTTCAGCGGGAGAGCCTGCAAACTGCGCGATGCGGAGACCGATTTCGTGCTTTTCAGACGCTCGCCGTAACTGCCAGTTGCCCAGCTGAATGGCAATTACAGCCACGATGACCCCCGCCACGACGGGAACCGGGTGCATGCTGCCCAGTAATCGCATCAGTGCGCCGCTTCAGAATTCAATAAAGGGAACATTCGGACGACAATACCCGCATCGTCTGCGAATATCTCAGTACGCCGGGACTTTTCAGGGGTCGCAAACATGAAGTTCATCGTCATCCTGTTTCTTGTGCTGATTGTTGCAAGCTTGGGCTCAGCACTGTTCTTTCTGATGCGTGACAAGGGACAAGGCACCCGCACCGTCAAGGCCCTCGGGCTGCGGGTGGCCCTGTCTCTCGTCCTGTTCCTGATGCTCATGGGAGGTTTCGCATCAGGGCTCCTCACCACCAAGCTATAGCCAATACACCACCACGAACAAACCGAGCCACACAACGTCGACGAAGTGCCAGTACCACGCTGCAGCTTCGAAAGCGAAATGGTTATCCGGGGTGAAATGCCCCGCCGTCGAGCGGAAATACATGACGATCAACATGATCGCCCCGATCGTCACATGCAGGCCGTGAAAGCCCGTCAGCAAGTAGAAGGTCGACCCGTAAATACCACTCGACATGCGCAGGTTGAGATCGGCATGAGCGTGGAAATATTCGTACACCTGAAAGCCCAGAAAGGTAAGCCCTAGCGCGATCGTCATCAGCAGGCCGGTTTTGAGCTGACCACGATTGCCTTTGAGCAGGCCATGATGCGCCCACGTCAGTGTCACCCCTGAAAGCAGCAACAAAGCGGTGTTGAATGCCGGAATGCCCCACGCCCCCATCGGGGTGAAACCCTCTGCATGGGGATTGGGCCCGTCTGTCGGCCAAGCCGCCTGGAAGCCTTGCCACAGATAGAGTTCATTGTCGCCGGAAGACAGCCACGGCACGCTCAGCACGCGCGCGTAGAACAGCGCGCCGAAGAAGGCCGCAAAGAACATCACCTCAGAGAAAATGAACCAGCCCATCGACCAGCGGAATGAGCGATCGACCTGCTTGCTGTACTGGCCGGACTGGGACTCGCGCACCACCTGCCCGAACCAACCGAACAGCATGTAAATCAGGATCGCCAAACCGCCGAACAGCAAGACCGGACCTGCACTGACCTTGTTCAGCCAGCCGACCGCACCCGTGCCGAACAGCAGCAAAGCGACAGAGCCGTATATCGGAAACTTCGACGGCTCGGGAACAAAATACTTTTCCAGTGCGTGACTCATCGACTACCCCCCATGAATGTCGCGCGTCGTCATCGCGATGCGCTTACCGCTTGTTGTTGTGCTTTCTGACGAAGCCTTGTTTTCGGTCCGGGGCCATGTTCCCCGCCTCTCTCTCCAACCCTACCCAGCCCTCATTCAGCCTGGCAGCACCAACCTCACTACGAACAGAATCGTGAGCACGAAGATCACCCCTGCGATCACGCCCGCGACAACCACTGCCCGCGGATCAAGCGAACGGGCGTCGTCGTGGTATGCACTGCGTCTGCGAATACCCACGAATGACCAAAGCACGGCTCGGATCGTCGCCCAAAAACCGGCGCGCGGTTCGTTCATTCCAGCTCCCGAAGCATCACATCACCCCTTCTTTCGCATCTCCCGTTGCTTGCGCCGTACGGCCAGCAATGCCGAAGAAGGTGTAGGAAAGCACGATCGTATTTACGTCATGAGGCAGGTCAGGATCAATCAGGAACGCAACCGGCATCGTGCGGGCCTCGCCAGCCTGCAGGGTCTGCTGCGTAAAGCAGAAACAATCCATCTTCATGAAATAGCGTGCAGCTAGCTGCGGACCGTAGCTCGGCACGGCTTGCCCGGTAACCGGATGCTGGCGAGTATTCACGACCTCATAGGCAACCGTCACCAACTCGCCAGGATGTACCCGCATCACGTTCTGCTGCGGGCGGAAGCGCCACGGCAAATCCTGGTGAGTGTTCGCGTCGAACTCGATGGTGACCAGACGCGAGCGATCGACCTGCGTGTTCCTAGGAGCCGCATCGGCCTGCAGGATGTTGTTGATGCCAGTGACTTCGCAGATCTTCTCGTAGAACGGAACGAGCAAAAAACCAAAGCCAAACATAACCACCGTGGCCACCAACAGCCGACGCATCATCCGCCGATTTTCAAGCTTGATTTCGTCCATCAGCCGAGCCTGAACTTGAACAAGGCATACAGGAAGAAGAACAGCGCCACCCCCGCCAGCATCAAGCCCAGACGGATGTTCTTCGCTCTACGGTCATGGTTCATGCTAGTCATCCTGGCAATTTCCGCGCGGCGCGGCTTCGGAGGAAACACCTCCAAGGCCGCACGCTGTTCACTTCACGACCGGCGGCACTTCAAAGGTATGGTGCGGCGCCGGCGACGGCACGGTCCATTCCAGCCCCTCGGCACCTTCCCAGCACTTTGCAGTCGCCTTCTCTCCACCACCACTGGCGGCCTTGATCACCACCCACAGGAAGATCAACTGGCTCAAACCGAAGCCGAAGGCGCCGATCGAAGCAAGCATGTTGAAATCGGCGAACTGCAACGCGTAGTCCGGCACGCGGCGCGGCATGCCAGCCAGCCCCAGGAAGTGCATCGGGAAGAAGGTGATGTTGAAGAAGATCAACGATGCCCAGAAATGCAACTTGCCGATGCGCTCGTCCGGCATGCGCCCCGTCCACTTCGGCAACCAGTAATACGCACCCGCGAACAAGGCGAACAGACTGCCGGCCACCAGTACGTAGTGGAAGTGAGCGACGATGTAGTAGGTGTCATGGATCTGGATGTCCACCGGAGCGATGGCGCAGATCAGACCGGTAAAGCCGCCCATCGTGAACACGAAGATGAAGCCCACCGACCACAGCATGGGTGTTTCGAAGGTGAGCGACCCGCGCCACATGGTGGCGATCCAGTTGAACACCTTCACACCCGTTGGTACGGCAATGAGCATCGTCGCGTACATGAAATACAACTGGCCTGCGGTTGGCATGCCAGTGGTGAACATGTGGTGCGCCCACACGATGAACGAAAGGATCGCAATCGACGAGGTAGCGTAGACCATCGACGCATAGCCGAAGAGCGGCTTGCGGGCGAAGGTCGGGATGATCATGCTGACGATACCGAAGGCCGGCAGGATCATGATGTACACCTCCGGGTGTCCGAAGAACCAGAAAATGTGCTGATACAGCACCGGGTCACCACCGCCCACCGCGCTGAAGAAGCTGGTGCCGAAATGACGGTCCGTCAGCAGCATGGTGACCGCGCCCGCCAGAACCGGCATGACGGCGATCAGGAGATACGCCGTGATCAGCCACGTCCAGGCGAAGAGCGGCAGTTTCATCATGGTCATGCCAGGGGCGCGCATGTTGAGGATGGTCACCACGATGTTGATGGCACCCATGATCGAGCTGATACCCATGATGTGGATGGCGAAGATGGCCATATCCATCCCCATGCCCATCTGGATGGACAGCGGCGGATAGAGCGTCCAGCCCGCTGCCGTGGCTCCGCCGGGCACGAAGAACGAGCCGATCAGCAGCAACGCCGCGGGCGGGAGCAACCAGAAGCTCCAGTTGTTCATGCGCGCGAACGCCATGTCGCTGGCGCCGATCATCAAGGGAAGCTGCCAGTTCGCGAAGCCCACGAAGGCCGGCATGATCGCGCCGAACACCATCACCAGGCCATGCAAGGTCGTGAGCTGGTTGAAGAATTCGGGCTGCACGACCTGCAGGCCGGGCTGGAACAACTCGGCACGAATCGTCAGCGCCATCACGCCCCCTGCTAGGAACATGACGAAGCTGAAAATCAGGTACATCGTGCCGATGTCTTTATGGTTGGTGGTAGTGATCCACCTCATCAGGCCGGTCGGGCCGTGATGATCGTGATGATGATCGTCCGCGTGCTCTGGGGTAACCGCCGCCATGCTGCCTCCTTCTCTTGACCCTGCCCTGCACTGCTTCCGGCAAGGGTCGAGCTATCTCGATGTCTGGGTTCGGTGAAGCGCGTCGTCCGACACGCCCGCTCGATTGCGTCTGCGTGCGTTATCGGGCAGCGGCCACCGCCTCCGGCGTGACGGCCTCCGCTGAGTTGCCCCAGCTAGTACGTACATGCGTGGCGATCGCGGCAATGTCGGTGTCGGACAAATGTCCGAAGGGAGCCATCGCGGTACCAGGCCGGCCTTTCAACAGCACCTCGAGCAACGCCACTGCGTCTCCGACGACCACTTTGGATCCGGCCAGCGCAGGGAAAGCCGGGGGCAATCCGGCACCGGTTGGTTGATGGCATGCGCCGCAGTTGGCGGCATACAGGTCACCCCCGCCGGCAGCCGGCTTGACGGCCTCGGCCGGCGCTGCGCTGACCTCTTCCGGCGCTGCGCCGTCAACCGGTGCGGGCGTTGCAGCTGCGGCATCACCCGCTGCCGCCACCTGCACAGGCGCCTGAGAGGATACCCATTCAGCGTATTGCTGCTCGGAAACGACATGCACTTCGATCGGCATGTATGCGTGATCGCGCCCGCACAGTTCGGCACAGACTCCGCGATACACGCCTTCGCGCTCGGCACGGAACCAGGCATCGCGAATGAAACCGGGGATGGCGTCCTGCTTGACGCCCAGAGCTGGCACCCACCACGCATGAATCACGTCATTGGCGGTGAGCAGCACCCGCACCTTCTTGTTGACGGGCACGACGACCGGGTTATCGACTTCGAGCAGGTAGTGCTCGCCCTTGGCTTCACGGTTCTCGATCTGGCTGCGCGGTGTAGTCAGCGTGGAGACGAAACTGATGCCTTCGCCGTCGCCCACGACATAGTCGTAGCCCCATTTCCACTGATAACCGGTCGCCTTGATGGTGATGTCCGCCTCGGACGAGTCACGCATGTCGATGATGGTTTTGGTCGCCGGCCAGGCCATGCCGACCAGGATGAACACCGGGATGATGGTCCAGAGGATTTCGACCGTGGTGTTTTCGTGGAAATGCGCGGCGACCGCGCCTTTGGATTTGCGGTGGGCGAAGATGGAATAGAACATCACGCCAAACACCAGCACGAAGATCACCAGACAGATGATCAACATCAAGGTGTGCAGATCGTAGATCTGCGTCGCAACCGGTGTGACCGGCTCCTGTAGATTGAATCGTGCCTGAGCAAACGCAGATTGCGCCCCCCCAAGCATAAGACCCGACGCTGTGAAGCGACCGAAAAGACTCATGCCCCCGTCCCCCGTGTAAACATCAACGCATTCGACGGAAAAAACCGATCCTGCGCGGTCAGCCCTCGTCTTGCGACGAGCACATTCACCGAGAAGCTACTACCGAGTTACGACCCCCAAGCCACATTCCGCCTTTCCAGGTCGTTCCCCAACTTCCTGACGCGATGGATCGGTTTGCGCGCTCTTGTATCGTTTTAGATCTTGTAGTGGCGCGCTTTTCCGAATGCTGGGTCGGAGTGTGCCACAAGCGCTTTCAGCGCGGCAAGACGATTTTTTTGGCAAGTCCATGATCCAGATCAAACTTTAGTCACGTTGTGAGACGTTCTGGAAGCAGCCACCAGACACGATCATCGAGATTCATTGGGCAGCAGCTGACATTCGTCGCTGCAGCCAGCGGAACACGATGCCGATTCCGGGCAGTTTCGAATACAGCTCTTCGGCAGGATCCCAATAGTCCCGATGCGTCTGAACACGCCCATCTTCTGCGAAACGCAACATGCTGGCTCCCGAGACCTTAATTGCTCGTCCCGACAGCGAAAAGCTGAAGCTCCATTCGAGCAGCGCATCGGCCCCCTCCTCCAGTTGCTTTGACACCCGGAAGACGGGGTGCTCCAACTGATCGAACATGTGATGAAAAATGCGCTCGATCGCGGTGTGCCCCACCACGTCATTGAATGGATCCTTGAACAGCGCATCGTCGGAATAAAGAACCCGTACATCCGCAATTCGATCGCGTGTCAGGTGTTCGTAAAATTCGACGATTCGATCGAGACGCTCACTCACAAGCCCGTTCCTTTTCGCACCAACCAGAAATACACACAACGCGGCAAGCGCGACATCAGCTTGAGGGCAAGGGTGAAACGCTTGGGGAAGTGAATCTCGAACCTGCCGGAGGCAAAGCCTTCAACGATTGACTGAGCCGCTTCGTCAGCCGAAATGAGCGCCGGCATACGGAAATCGTTGTTCGCGGTAAGCGGCGTATCGACGAAGCCGGGATTGACGAGAAAGACATCAATGCCATGCGGTGCCAGATCGAGATACAGCACCTCGGCAAAGTTGATCAGCGCTGCTTTGGTTGGCCCGTACACTGCCGCCTTGGGCAGACCTTTGTACCCTGCAACACTCCCGACGATGGCGATAGTGCCTTCACCACGTTCAAGCATGCGCCCTGTAACGGCGGCAACCCCTTCCATGATGCCGGTGAGATTGGTATCCACAGTAGCCTGAATCAACGCCGGCTCAAGCTCCCACGCGCGCATCGGAACATACGTGCCAGCGTTGAAGATGGCCACATCAATGCCGCCCAGCGCCTCAGCCACTTCGGCTTCAGCACGCGCGTGATCGGCACTGATGGTTACATCCATGGGAACCACCACGGCCCCTTGACAGCGTGCCGCGACGTTCTCGAGCCCCTCACGGCTTCGAGCGGAAAGAGCAAGCCGGGCTCCACGCGCCGCGAGCGCTTCGGCCAACGCGGCACCAATGCCACTGGAGGCACCGACGATCCACACACGGCGCCCGCCCCACTCCTTGATCGGCTGGTTCATGGACATCATGAACCCCGCTTGTAGAAGGAGAGCGTGACTTCGCCCAGAGATACCCCGAACTTGCTCATGCGCGAGCGGTTCAACATCACACGCTCGTCCATCAAGAACATCCAGTCGTCGAAATCAACGTTGTACACCTTGTCGCCCACCGGCAATGCCAGCACGTACCGCCAGCGAAGCGCGTTGCCCGCCGCTTCTCCCTGCGCCTCACCGACCACGTCGTCGGCAGTGCCCGTGTAACGTCCGTCGCCGTGGCGAGTGATCGTCCATACCCTGCGCTGCGTCGTGCCATCCGAGTAGGTGAAGAACTCATCCAGAGTGCCTACGTCACCATTCCACGAGGCCTCGATCAATACGTGAAAACGCTTGACGATCTCACCGGATCGACCCTGGAAAATCCCGTGAGCATCCAGCGTCCCATCGAAGTATTCGCGCAGATCAAGCCGCGGCTGTTGGTCCACATACCGCTGAACGTCCACAGACCCACACCCCGAAAGCCCCACCATTCCGGCCAGCATGCACAAGAATTTCTTCATTTCAATCGCCCTTCAAAATCAAGTTGATGTTGCATGCGCCACACCAAAGCCGCGGCCACCAGTTTTGCCACGCAAGGCAAGCCTGCATAGACGACGGCCAAAGCGATCAACGCCCCAGCGTCCGTTGCACCCGGCGCGTACCCGAACACCCCCAGAAGCGGCAAAGCGATGCCTGCCGCGATAGCCAGGTTTGCCTTGGTGACGAAGTTCCACCAACCGAACCACGCCCCTGCACGGGCATGACCGTGTGGAAAATCCCGCTTCAACAAGTCAGCCAGCATGGCTGGCGGCAGCGCCAAATCGGCGCCCAGCGCAATGCCCGAGAGCACGCAGATCACGCCGTACGCCACAAGATCACCACCGGCCAACGAAACCGCCCAGGCAAACACCATGACCGACAACAGCATGGAGGCCAACCACGCTCGAACCTTGCCAACACTTGCGGCAGCGCGTACCCACAGAGGCATGCTGCAGGCTCCTGCGATGAAGTACAGCGCCAGAAAAGCTCCGGCCCAGGCCTTGGCACCCAGCACATCCGCAACAAAGAAAAGCACGGTCGAAGCCGGAATGGCCGCCGCCACACCGCTTACCGCAAACACCGCCAGCAACTGGCGAAACGGCTTGTGATGCCAGGCGGCGAGCAGTCCGCTGAACATGGCCCTATCGCGGTCAGGCGCAGCAACCGGCTTTGGCCCATAGTGCAATGTGAGCCCCGCACACAAGGCAAGCACCGGAACGAACACCCAGAGCGTGCGCCTCAAGCCTGCAAGCTCGTCTGCAGACAGCACACTGGGCAAAACCGCGGCGAGCACGACCCCGATCAGCGCACATGCTTCGCGCGCGGCCACGAGGCGCATGCTGTCACGCGGGTTTTTCGCCGCCTCGGCGCCCCATGCGTTGTAATTGATTGTCGCCAGCGAGAACCCCAGGCTGACGATGAGCAACGACGCGCCCAACCAGACAGCACCCGCATCACCCGGAGGGGCCAGCAGCGTCACCATGCCCGATGCGAGCAGCGGCAAGGACAGCAAGATGAAAACGCGCCGGTGCGCGTAGCGGTCACTCACGCCGCCCAACAGGGGATCGGTGACTGCGTCGGCAACACGCACCAGCAGCAGCACGAACCCGACCGTCGCAAGCGGCACACCCAGCGAACCTGCATAAAGACTCGGGGCATGTACGTATATCGGCAGCGCCGCGAATGCCAATGGCAAGCCTAGAAATCCGTACATCAACACCCCGAACAGGGGTGAGTCTGACCCGCCCTGCTCTCGGTCAGGGCACACTGGAATCGCCCAGCAGGCGAGCTCTCATCGCAGGTTCGCGCGTTCGCTCATCGAGCCAAATCGCGAAAAAGGCAGCGGCGAAAGCCGGATCATCGATGACGGCCGTCGGCAGCCCCCGGTGAAAGAAACTCACGTGACCACGAACGTCACGCATGCCGACGATGACGTCGTCAGGCTCCACATCGGGGAAAGCGGCAGCAAGAAGCGGCCTCCAGGCCAAGCGCTGCTCGGCACTTGCGAGCCCCAGGCGCTCCATTTCATCCAGGCTTGCATCCACCAGGCGTTGCGACTTGATGGCACGCGCGTAGCGGATCTCCAAAGCGAAGGGCGCGCTGCTCGACCACGCTTGCCCCGAGGGCACCCACAACGCTGCGTCATAAAGACGAAAGCCCAGCCAGCGCATTTCGGCCTCACCGAGCACTTGCCAGCTCGCGGTGCTCAATGGCTCAAGGCGCGATGCCGTCCACGACGCCGACGCGCCAGCCCAGACGCACGACAGCGCCAAGACGAACGACACCCCCGCTCGGCGCAGCACCGACTCAAGCACGCACGAACTCGTACTGATGCACATCGATGTCGCCGGCCATGAATCCGGCCTCGCAGTACGCCAGGTAGAAGCGCCACATGCGAATGAAGCGCATTGAATACCCCTGCTCACGTACTTCCGGCTCGTGGGCGTTGAATGCAGCATGCCACTGCCGCAGGGTGCGTGCGTAATCACGACCAAAGGCGAAGTCGCCGCCGTCGATCAACCCGGCAGCAGCGGCATGACGCTGGATCTGCGCGGGCGAAGGCAACATGCCTCCAGGAAAGATGTATCGCTGGATGAAGTCAGTGCCGCGGCGATACTTGGCGAAGAGCTCGTCCGCAATCGTGATGGATTGAATGACGCAACGCCCGCCCGGCTTCAGCAAATCGGCAACTCGCGCGAAGAACAACGGCCAGTAGCCCTCGCCCACCGCTTCTATCATTTCGATCGAAACGACGTGGTCGTACTGCCCTTTGATATCGCGGTAATCTCGCAACTCAAAGCATGCTCGATCCAGAAAGCCAGACCACTGCGCACGCTGCTCAGCATATTCCTGCTGCGCGGGCGAAAGCGTCAGACCGTGCACATGGCAACCGTATTCATGTGCCGCGATTTCGGCGAACCCTCCCCAACCACAGCCGATTTCGAGAATGGTCTGCCCCGGACGCGCCCCCAGCCGACCCAGAATCCTGCGGTACTTGCGGTGCTGCGCCTCTGCAAGCCGCTCATCCTGCGATTCGAAAACTGCAGCGGAGTAGGTCATCGTCTCGTCGAGCCACAGCGAATAAAAGCTGTTGCCGAGGTCGTAATGCGCCTCGATATTGCGACGGGAGCCGCTTCGGGTATTGGCTCGCAGCAAGTGCCACATCCGCGCAGCCAGCAAGCGCAACGGGTTTCCGTAGATGGCGCGCTGCAGCACTTCCCGGTTGGAGGCCAGCAAACCAAGCGTGGCAGCAAGGTCGTCGCATTCCCACAGCTCATCCATCCAGGCCTCGGCAAGACCGATGTCGCCACGAGCCAACACGGCACCGAATACGGCGTGGTCACGCACACGCAGGTGCGATACCACGCCCCCCTGCCCTACACGCACTTGCTGGCCTCCCGGCAATTCAATGATCAAGGCCCCGCCTTGGAGAGCTTCGAGCATTTGTAGAGCGAGCCGGGTCGCCGATGGGGCAGAGAGTGCGGGCGCAGCCGAACGCTGCGCACCGATAATCTGTTCGTTAGAACTCATCGCGTGGTTTCCTCAAAGGGGAGCCGGGGTTTGCGGAAGAACGGCACTTTCTTGAACCACAAGCGCAGCGCTTGCCAATGTATACGGGCGATCACGCCCAAGGTCATCAAGGGAAAACGGAACAGCCACTTGCGCATGGCTGATATTTCGAGCGGCTGACCGGCACCGGCGATGCGGGTTGCAAGCTGCAATTCGCCGTCGACGAAGTAATCGATCGTCACATACCGCAAGGCCTCGCGTGATCCAAAGCCGAAGCGGTACTCACCGCTGACATCGAAGAAGGGAGACACGTGAAAAACCTTGCGCGCAAACAACTCGTCACCGTTTTGGATCGGCCGGACGTCCGGGTGATGAATCAAGTAGTTATGCCGCTCGCCAAAGGTGTTGTTGACCTCAGCCAACACCACACGGAGCTCCCCTGCCGGGTCGTGGCAGAACCAGAAGCTCACGGGGTTGAAGACGTATCCGAACAGGCGCGGCATGGTTTGAAGAACCACCTCACCGCCCGTTTGAGAAGCCAGCCCATGCGAGGCCAGCAGCCCGCGAATCCAGGGCAGCAAGGCAGAACCGTCACGAGGGCCGTAGTCTGCGCTGCGCAGAGAGAAGACAGCTCTCCGATCAATGCCCAGCAAGGCGTTCGCACACGTGTCGAGCTTCGACAACGGCATGCGTAGCCACGCCATCCGATAAACGAATCGATTTACGGCCGGAAGCCGGCGCTCGTGCATCACGGCACCGAAGAACACGCTCGGCTGCAGTGCGGACGTCATGCGCTCACCGTGGGTGCATGCTGAGGGGCCCACGGCGCAGCGACACCGAGCGCCTCTGCCACCCGCAGAGCGGACTTCAAACCGTCTTCATGGAAACCGTAACCAGTCCAGGCGCCGGCAAACCAACTGTGATGCTTGCCTTGCAACGCCGGGAGGACCTGCTGAGCCGCGATGGCGGCTGGATCGAAAACCGGGTGAGCGTACTCAAAGCTCGCGATGCGATTGGCTTCTGCGGGCTCATCAAACGGGTTTAGTGAAACCACTACCGGCGAGTGACAGGGCAAGGGTTGCAGGAGATTGAGCAGATAGCTCACGGAAACCGGGCGCTCGCCGTGGAGCCCTTTGCCGGAAAGGTAATTCCACGCCGACCAGACGCTACGGCGCCGCGGCAGCAGGCTGATGTCCGTGTGCAAGACGGCTTTGTTGCGCTGATAGCGCACGGCCCCCAGAACTTCGCGCTCGGCTTGTGTGGCCCCGTCCCCCAGAATCGAAAGCGCCTGATCGGAGTGGCACGCGAAAATCACCTGATCGAAACGCTCTCGCTCGCCTTTCGAGAATAGCCACACTCCGTCGGCATCACGTATCACGCGGTCGACCGGCTGATTCAATCGTGCATCCGGGATGCCTTGCAGCATGCGTCGCACATACTCGCGCGAACCTCCGGCCACCGTCAGCCATTGCGGTCGATTGAAGACCTGGAGCAGGCCGTGGTTGTGGCAAAACCGGACGAAGGTTTTCAAGGGGTAGTCTTGCATCGCCTGCGTCGGGCAAGACCAGATCGAGGCCGCCATGGGCAGCAAATACCAATCACGGAATTCTTCGCTGTAGCGAGCTCTACGCAAATACTCGCCGAGCGTCATGTCCGGCGCGTCAGCGCCGATGGCCATAGCGGTGGCTTTACGATTGAAGCGCAGGATGTCCGTCAGCATTCGCCACATCGCCGGCCGCACAAGATTGCCAAGCTGCGCGAATACGGTACTCAGATCGGAGCCGGCCCACTCTACATCAGGTGACTGCAAGCTCACGCTGAACGACATCTCCGAACGCGCTATCGGAACCTCCAACGCATCGAACAAGGCACACAGGTTCGGGTAGGTTCGCTCGTTGAACACGAGAAAGCCGGTATCGACGCCGAACTTGGCACCGTCCACCTCGGCTTCGACAGTATTTGAATGCCCGCCGAAGTAATCTCCCGCCTCAAAAAGCGTGACGCGTGCTTGGCGAGACAACAGCCAGGCAGAAGCCAGCCCCGCTATACCCGACCCGATGACCGCGATGCGCTGACCTGCAACGCCGCTGCGGCCGATCTCACCCATGTCCACGATTGCTCTCCCGCAACGAACACTTCACGTCGATGCACTCACCCTGAAAGGCCTCTCCATGACCGCCGAAACCAGCGAGTCGGCGGTTGTCGCCCGGCCATGGCTGCACCACTTCAACGAGAACCTTGAGCGTTCATGGCGCCAAGGCCATGACGATGCAGAAATATCTGGGTGTCCAAATCCAAGACTTCAGTTCTGTCCTGTACACTTTCGTAGGAAGCAACAGCAGGCGAGTTGCCTTCCGAAGCTCCAGCGGAGCCTTCGGAAAGCCACAGAGCAGCGCTACTGAGCAGTATCCCTAGAGCAAGCACCAGCATTGACCGCAGATTCGAAGTTTTCAGGGTGGTCATTTTTGTCCTGGACAAATCGGGTACATGCCGCCAAGATATGGGCACTGGAAACATAAGTCAAGCGTTTGTCCAGGACAAAATGAAGAACGAAACAGAACAACCAACACTGCTTAACATCGCAGCGGTTGAGCGCGATACGGGCCTCCCGAAGGACACCCTGAGGGTATGGGAACGTCGTTACGGCTTTCCCGCGCCAGTGCGCGACGAACATGGCAACCGCCTGTACAGCAGTCTCGACGTCGAGAAGTTGCGGGCCATCCGTCGACTGCTCGACCAAGGCCGCCGCCCCGCAGGGCTCATCCACGCATCGATGGATGAACTGTTGCGCCAACTGGAACAGAACGCCCCGCGGACTGAGCCGCCGGCCCTGAACATCGATGAAGCCGCTTTTCTCGAACTGGTGCGCATGCATCGTCATCTCGAATTGCGCGCAACGATGCAACAACTCTTGCTTAAACTCGGCCTGCAGCGCTTCGTTTCGGAGACGCTGAGTATTCTGAACGTCACCATCGGCAACGCATGGATGCGGGGCGATATTGATGTGCCGCAAGAGCACATGTACGCCGAACAAGTACAGAATGTGCTGCGAAATGCAATCATCAGCTCGCAACCGGACACCGCAGCCCGCCCCCGCGTGTTGCTCACGACCTTCCCCGACGAACTGCACGGCTTGGGGCTGTTGATGGTTGAAGCCATGCTGGTGCCCGAAGGCGCCAGCTGCGTGTCGCTGGGTACTCAAACGCCGCTGAACGGAATCTGCAAAGCAGCTGCCGAGGGACGCTTCGACATCGTCGCATTGTCGTTCAGCAGCGCTTACCCGCTACGACAGGCCATTGAGGGGTTGAACTCACTGCGCAGCCGTCTGCCCAGCCCGGTATCGCTTTGGGCTGGCGGCAGCGCTTTCCCGAAAAAACCGCCTCAACTCGAGGGAATTCGTATGTTCAGCTCCCTCGACGACACGGTAGTGGCAATGCGTGAGTGGCGTGACGAAGCGGGCGTGCCCGCGATGCATTGACCAGCAGCATCGCGCGCCGAGCTTGCTGCCGTTACACTGCCGGCTGCTCAACCTTCTATGCCCGCCATGTCTGCCCCCCCGTCATTCGAACGCAAACTCTGCTCCCCGTCCGATCTTGCGCTGCAGGCGGCGTCTTTGGCACGGCCGCTGGTGTTTACCAACGGCTGTTTCGACATTCTTCATCGCGGCCACGTGACCTACCTTGCCCGCGCCAAGTCGCTCGGCCGATCCTTGGTCGTCGCGTTGAACACCGATGCCTCGGTAAAGCGCCTGGGGAAAGGCGATGATCGTCCGGTGAATGTGCTCGAAGACCGGATGGCGCTGATGGCGTCACTGGAGTGCGTGGATCTGGTCACCTGGTTCGACGAGGACACCCCGATCCAGCGCATCCTCGAACTGCGACCTGAAGTGCTGGCAAAAGGAGGAGACTGGGCCCCCACAGATATCGTCGGCGCCCCCGAAGTGCTTGCATGGGGTGGGCAGGTGCACTCCATCCCGTTCGAGCATGAGCGCTCGACCACGGCCTTGCTGAAAAAGATCAGGGCCGCCTGAAAGCGGCCCTGCACAAGTCTGACTGGAGCGAACGCGGCTCACCGAAGGCCGCCACCGCCACCGGGGTTGTCCTGCCACCAAGTCACGGTGTCCGGGTTGTCGAGATGATTGAACTTCTCGTCATGCTCGTTGAGCATGCGGAAGATCGTCGAAGCGTGCTCTGGCTCGAAGCCCTTGCGCGCACCGTCACGCGAATCGCTCAGCAGCTCCAGCAGCAGCTTGCGGCATTGCGCGGTGCCCCACATCTCGTCGATTCGTGCGAGGTGCGGGTAGGCAGCGAAAAAGGCGGTGGCGTCGGTTGTGCGTTTGGAATCCATGCTTCCATGACTCTTGAGTAACTTAATCGCAACTTACGGGGCACTATCTTCCAACTCCGTCATGTCGTCAACAATGGACAAGATGTACGCCGGTGCAATCTCACGAAGGGCGTAAAATGGCGCCCTATATGATATCCAGCACGCCCCCCTCCCCGCTTCACATCCTCGAACACGTGTTCGGCTACACCGCCTTTCGCGGCGCTCAGCAGTCAATCATTGAACATGTGAGCCACGGCGGGGATGCACTTGTCCTGATGCCGACCGGCGGCGGCAAATCGCTGTGCTACCAGGTACCCGCCCTGCTGCGCACGGGCACGGCCATCGTGGTGTCGCCGTTGATCGCGTTGATGCAGGATCAGGTCAGCGCCTTGCAGGAGGCCGGCGTTGCAGCGGCTTACCTCAACTCGAGCCAGTCGCTGGACGAAATGAATCAGGTCAGCCAGCAACTGTTGGCTGGCGAGCTGAATTTGCTGTACGTGGCACCCGAACGCCTGCTGAGCGGCCGCATGCTGGGCACGTTCGAGCGCATGCATCGCGAGGAGCGCATCGCGCTGTTCGCCATCGACGAAGCGCATTGCGTATCCCAGTGGGGGCATGACTTTCGCCCCGAGTACCTCCAGCTCTCGGTGCTCCACGAGCGTTTTCCCGGCGTACCCCGCATCGCACTGACGGCAACGGCCGACCCGGAAACCCGCGAGGAGATCGTCGCGCGCCTGCAGCTTGGCGAAGCACGGCGCTTCATTTCCAGCTTCGACCGCCCGAACATCCGCTATCGCATCGACGACAAGGACAACCCACGCAACCAGTTGCTGCACTTCATCCGCAACGACCATCAAGGCGAATCGGGCATCGTGTATTGCCTGTCGCGTCGCAAGGTGGAAGAAACCGCCGCTTGGCTCGCCGAACAGGGCATCGATGCAATGCCCTATCACGCCGGCCTGGGCACCGAAGTGCGTGCCGCCAACCAGACGCGCTTTCTGCGAGAGGACGGCATCGTGATGGTGGCGACCATTGCCTTCGGCATGGGGGTCGACAAACCCGACGTGCGTTTTGTCGCCCACCTCGATCTGCCCCGCTCCATCGAGGGCTATTACCAGGAGACCGGCCGCGCCGGCCGCGATGGTTTGCCGGCCGAAACCTGGATGGCCTGGGGGGCACAGGATGTCGTGCAGCAACGCCGCATGATCGACGAGTCGGAAGGCGGCGAAGACTTCAAACGACGTGCCCGGGCAAGGCTGGATGCCCTCGTGGGGCTGGTCGAATCCGTGACCTGCCGACGGCAGCATCTGCTGGCGCATTTCGGCGAGGATTCCGCCCCCTGCGGCAACTGCGACAACTGCCTGAGCCCGCCGCGTACCTGGGATGCCACCGAATCGGCGCGCAAGGCGCTGTCCTGCGTGTTCCGCACAGGGCAACGTTTTGGCGCCGGCCACCTGATCGACGTGCTGCGCGGCGAGCGCACCGAGAAGGTCGCCGAATGGGAACATCACGCAGTCAGCACCTTCGGAATCGGCGCTGAACTCGACGAGAAGACCTGGCGCACGCTGTTCCGCCAGCTGGTTGCCCGTGGCTTGCTGGCCGTCGACCATGACCGCCACAACGCGCTGATCTTGACCGATGACGCCCGGCCGGTGTTGCGTGGCGAAGCTGGCTTCGAACTGCGTATTCCTCCCGAAAAGAAGCGCGCCCGCTCAACCCGCCGCCGCGTGCTGGACATTCCCGACGGCGTGCCACAAACCTTGTTCGACCGCCTACGCGCATGGCGGGCGGAGACCGCGCGCGAACGCAACGTGCCGGCCTACGTGATCTTCCAGGACGCAACGCTGCGCGAAATCGCCATTGCGCGGCCCGAATCGCTGTCGGCGCTGGGCTCGATCTCAGGCATTGGCGACCGCAAACTCGAAGCCTACGGAAGCGCGATTCTCGATATCGTCGAATCCACCACCTGACCCTGACTCCACTTCCATAAGGCCGAAGCGATGTCCGCGATCACCGCACACGCACAATGGAGCTCCCGCATAGGATTCATCCTCGCCGCTACCGGCTCCGCCGTCGGCCTCGGAAACATCTGGAAGTTTCCCTACATGGTGGGCCAGAGCGGCGGTGCAGCGTTCGTGCTGGTGTATCTGCTGTGCATCCTGATCATCGGCCTGCCCATTCTCACGGCCGAGTGGCTGCTGGGGCGTCGCGGGCAGCGCAACCCGGTCAGCACCATGAGCCATCTTGCACACGTCAACGGGCGCTCTCGCGCATGGGTAGCCGTCGGCGTGGCGGGCGTCATCGCCGCTTTTCTGATTCTTTCGTTCTACAGCGTCATTGGCGGCTGGTCGCTGGCGTATATCTTCGGCGCAGCCAGCGGCAGTTTCACGGGCCTCGCGCCCGCCGCGTCACAAGCGAACTTCGAGGGCATGCTGGCATCCGTGGCAACGCTGCTGGGCTGGCACACGGTGTTCATGGCGCTGACCGTGGGGATCGTCGCCTTCGGCGTTACCCGAGGCATCGAGCGTGCCGCGAAGTTGCTGATGCCCGCATTGGCGGTGCTGCTCATCGGGCTGGTGGCGCATGGCATGAGCACCGAGGGCTTTGCCCCGACCATCCGCTACATGTTCCACCCGGACTGGAGCAAGCTCGACACAGATGTAGTCATCGCCGCACTGGGGCATGCTTTCTTCACGCTGTCGCTGGGCATGGGGATCATGATGGCCTACGGGTCGTACCTTGGCCGCGAGGTCGATCTGCTTTCCACTGCGCGAAGCGTCATCGTGCTCGACACGGTCTTTGCGCTGGCAGCGGGCTTCGTGATCTTCCCCGTGGTGTTTTCCCACGGTCTGGCCCCCGACTCCGGCCCCGGACTGCTGTTCATCACCCTGCCCGTTGGCTTTGGGGCCATCGCCGGCGGGGATCTGCTCGCCACCGCGTTCTTCCTTTTGCTGTCCTTTGCCGCGCTGACCTCGGCCATCTCGCTGATCGAACCAGTGGTCGAATTCACTGAAGAACGCACACGACTCAACCGTCCCCAAGCCACCATCACGATTGGTGTGGCAACGTGGCTGCTGGGTATCGCCGCGCTGCTGTCGTTCAACCTGTGGCAAGGCGTGCAACTTGGCGGCCTGAACATTTTCGATTTGCTGGACTACTTCACCAGCAAATTCCTGCTGCCCCTCACCGGCCTCGGCGCGATCGTGTTCATGGCCTGGTGTCTGGAGCGCCAAAGCGTGCGCAAAGAGCTCGGACTGAGCCCGGCACGCTTTGGTCTGTGGGAGGTGATGACGCGCTATGGCACGCCGCTGGGCGTGTTGGTGGTGTTCGTCGCAAGCCTTTGATCAACGCTTGCGACGGTCGGCGAATTTGGCGCGGAACTTCGCCAGCTTCGGCGCCACGACATACTGGCAATACGGCTGATCCGGATTGTTGGCGAAGAAGTCGAAGTGATAATCCTCCGCCGGCCAGAACGGCGCCGGCAGTTCGATGCTCGTCACCACAGACGAGGGAAACACGCCTTCGGCCTCCAGCTCGGCCATGATCGCCGCCGCGTCATGCAGTTGATCTTCGCTCATCGGGAAGATCGCCGAACGGTACTGGGTACCCACGTCATTGCCCTGACGGTTGAGCGTTGTAGGGTCGTGGGTGGCGAAGAAGATTTCGAGCAGATCACGGTATGAGACCACATCCGGGTCGAAGCTGATGCGCACGACCTCGGCGTGGCCGCTGTCGCCTTCGCAGATCTCGCGATACGTCGGGTGCTCGGTCTTGCCGCCACAGTAGCCCGGCTCGACCTTGCTCACCCCCTCCACTTCGCGAAACACCGCGTCGGTACACCAGAAGCACCCCCCGCCCAAGATGGCCATCTGGATGCGACCGGCTTCCGTTGCATTGCTCATTGCAGTTCTCCCTTTGACCTCCGGCCTGCACATCTCTGTATCTAGCGGAAGGTGATTGTGTAATACAGGTCCGCGGCATTATCGCTGCCGCCACGGGCTACCACCGCAATTCGTCGTGTAAGTTGATACGTCAGGAAAACCAGACTTTCGGCTCCGCTGAGACTTTGCTCGAAGGAAACATTCAAATCTTCACCTACCCGGCGCCCCAAAGTCAGCACCTGGCCGCTCAGGTCGCTCTCACCAGTCACGGTGGTCCCGCTTCCAACCACTCGGCTGGTCTGCACGCGACCGATGCCTGACGTGGACTGGCCGATACCGAACTCGTCGAGCCCGAGACTGCGTTGAAGCTGCTCGGTCATGCCGCCGCCCGGCCCTCCCAGCAAGGCCTGTGCCGCAGGCAGCAGCAGACTCAAATCGGCACCGCCCCCTGCAGTCGGCCCCCGGCCCAGCACGATCCATGAAAGCTTGTCGGGGTCGGGCACTTCGGGCTCCGACACCAGCCTGACCACCGGACGACGCGCGCTGCCGGTGACGGCCACACCCGCCTCCACCGCCAACCCCTTGCGTAGAGCCACGACGTTAAGCCCCGGATTATCGAGCGCCCCCTGGAAGTTGATGACGCCACGGTCGATCGACAAACTCTGACCATACCCGCGATACACCCCACCTTCAGTAGAGATGGTGCCCGTCGCCGAGAGGGCATCACCGGGCCGCAAGCGCAGTTGCAGATCCCCGGCCAGACGCGTATCCAGACCAAGAGCGGACAAATACAGGGCATCGCCCAGCGACACGGTTACCGCGGCACTGACTTGCAAGCCTTCGCCCGCCGGCTCCTCGGTGCCCAGAATGACGACGTCTTCAGACAGGCTCGGCGGCGGCGATTCGGAAAACTCAATGTAGCCCGCATCGGCGCGGAAAAAGGCTTCCAGCGACAGCGAGGTCCACGTACTGACAGCGGAACCCGAACCCGACATCAACAACCAGCGATCCGTGCGCTGCAGGATCGGCAGGCGATCGGCTTCGAACGAGAACCGTCCTTCACCGCTGTCGAGAGCCACTTCGCCGGACGCAGTCAGCCTGCCGGGCTCGCGAGTCAGGGCCTCGAACGGCACACGTCGATCGGGCGGGCGCACCCGATTGGCGGATACGAATTCCAAGCGGCGCAAATACAGCCGATCACGATCAAACTCAGCGAGCAATTCGCCGCCTGACAACTGCGCGCCATGCTCCACGAGCGTCATGGACAAGCCTTCACCGGTGATACGTCCGCTGGCTTGCGGCTCTGCCGGGGTCCCCACTACGGAAAATTGCGCACTCAATGCGCCGTCAAGCACCGTCTCCTGCTGCATCAGACGCGACAACCAGGAAATGGACGGCATGTCGAATTGCACCGAACCGAGCAGATCACCGTTGGGCGCGAGACGCCAACCCGCTTCAGAATCTCGTTCAAGCAAGGCAGTGGCCGAGCCGCTGAGCGTGCCCATCTCGGTACCGCTGGCGTCGAGCGATGCCGCCAATCGCTCACCGGACGCCACGATCACCGCTTCGAGGTGCTGCAACCCGACGCGCGTGCTCAACTCGCCCGGGATGGTGATGTCGCCCGACTCGCGATACACCCGCAATTGGCCCTCGGCCTGACTGGTCAGTTCGATCTCCCACTCAGCGCCAAGGGTAAGCGGGTCGGCCCAGCGGCTTGGAGTGCCGGAAACCTCTTCAATGATGGCCAGCCCGGTGAGGTGACCCACTGCACGGATTCGCTCGGGCGACCAGCTGGTTTCATCCAGCACAACGCGACCTTCCTTGCCGGCTACGAAACGCGCTGCCGCCAAGGCCGCGCGCTGTGGCGAAGCCGTCAGCGAAACGGGGGCTTCAAGCCGCAACGGCAAGCGACCATTGAGCTGAAAACGCTGCAGTTCGCCTCTCCATGCCAGCGCGCCGTCCTTGGGCTGACCGCCTTCGAGCCCCACCTGCAGACGATCACCTTCCGGCGTCGCAGCATCCAGCGAGAAGGTGTGGGCTAGGCGTGAACCGGAGAGTTGCGCCCGCGCCTGCTCAACCCATCGTGACTCCCTGTCGCCAACCCCAGTCACCTCGACGACAAGCTTGAGTGGATCACCGATACCCGTCGCCAACGAGCCCTCGGCCGTAATGCGTTGCGCGCCAACACCATCCTGCAGGCGCAGGCTTTCGGCGCGTGCGGTGAATTGCCCGGCCGGAGCATCCGGCGTACCACGCAGCGTGGCTTTCACATCGGCATTGCCGGAGATACCAAGGCGGAGTTGCTCGATGCGGCGTGCCACCAGCGTCAGATTCAGTGCGTCGCCGGCCTTACCCCATGCACCGCGCGCGGTCAGACGGCTCGGGCCGAGCGAGACATCGACATCCGCGTCGGGCACATGCATGCCGTCCGCCCGCACCCGCCCCTTGCCCGCCAGCGCCATGCCATACAACCGGCTCTTGCCGAACGTCCACGCCAATTGGAGTTGATCGTCGTCACGGAAATCGGCATTCAGGTCGAGCTGGACGCTGCCCTGCGGTGCCTCGGCATGCAGCTTGGACGGGTCGATGGCCGTAGCCGCCAGCGCAGCCACCACCGACGGCAATTGCCCGGCTTCATGCAATTGCGCCGACAGCGTACCGGTCAACGTGCCGCCGCCAAACAACTGCACCTCAAGCTCTTCGAGCTCGACGAACTCTTCGGAAGCTCTGACGCGAGTGCTCAGCGCTTGGACCGGCACGCCGTTTTCATCCACGCGCAATGGCCGCGCATTGCGCACCTGCACATCGCCGCCCAGCACGCCATCGCTACCCGTGGCCAGTTGCGCATTCAGACCGAGGGTGGCAGTCGGGGCGCCAGCGGCAAAGGCCGACGGATCCAGCCCGTCTAGCGCAAGTTGCAGCGTGTGCAAGGGGAAAGCGTCAAACGGGGTGAGCACAGCCTCGGCGCTGCCGGTCAGTTCGGCACCTTCACCATTGAGCCGTGCATTCAGCCGCCCCAGATCGCCATCGACGTCGAATGCCGCACGGAAGTCGCGTCCGTCGACTTGGGCACTGACAGTGCCTTGCGCCAACAACGCGTGCGGGAAAGGGTTGGTGTCGAAGCTTGCGGAAAGACCGGCCTCGGCCCATGGCGTAGTGATCTCGAAGCGGTCAATGCGCTGAACACCCGATTCGCCGGACAGGCCCGCGCGGATGCCCGAAAAACCAAGGGGGCTGCGCTCGTCCTGCTCATCCCACGGCACGATGACGACACTACCCACCGCAAGCTCGCCCTGCACATACATGGGCAACTGGATATTGGGCATTTCCAGCGGCTCAGGCTCGCTGGGCTCGGTTGGGCGCATGGCCACGCTTACCGTCTCGACCGTGAGCGAATCGATCTGCACGCGGCCGCGGATCAGGCTCAACGGGCTCCAGTCGATGCCGACCGGGCCGGTTTCCACCCGCAAGTCAGGCATATCGACGGACAGACGCTCGAACGACAGAGGGCCGATCAGGCGCCCGGTGAGGCCATCCACCTGCAGCGCGATGCCCGTTGTACGACGTGCCAGATCAAGCGCCAGCAACGCACCCGACTGCGTCGTCAGCAGCCAAGCGCCGAACACCACCGGCAACGCGATGAGGGCAAGCAGCGTGCCGACGAGAACACGCCGTACGCTGATGGAGGGGGTTGAGCGTTTGGCGACCGTCATTCACCCCGGCCGAACAGCGCGCGCAGCGCCGTGCCGGGATCATCAGCGCGCATGAAGGCCTCGCCCACGAGAAAGGCATGCACGTCGTGCGAACGCATCTGCGCAACGTCGCCCGGCGCGAGAATGCCGGATTCCGTGACGACGATGCGCTCGTCCGGGATACGGTCGAGCAATTCGAGAGTGGTTTGCAGAGTCACGTCGAAAGTGCGCAGATTGCGGTTGTTGATGCCAATGAGCGGGGTAGACAGTTGTAGGGCCAGCTCAAGTTCCGCGCCATCGTGAACTTCCACCAGCACACCCATGCCAAGATCATGCGCGATCGATTCGAACTCGCGCATTTGATCCAGATCGAGCGCTGCCGCGATCAACAGAATGGCGTCGGCACCCATGGCACGCGCCTCATACACCTGCCACACATCCACCAGGAAATCCTTGCGCAGCACCGGCAAGGCACAAGCCGCGCGTGCCTGTTGCAAATACTCGGTGGCACCCTGGAAGAAATCGCGATCGGTCAACACCGACAGGCACGCCGCACCGGCGGCCTCATAATTCGCCGCGATTTCCGCCGGATGAAAATCGGCACGAATCACGCCCTTGGACGGGCTCGCCTTCTTGATCTCGGCGATCACCGCGGAATCCCCTGCCTCGATACGCGCCCTCATCGAGGCCACAAAGCCGCGCACGGGCACGGCAGAGGCGGCCAGGTCGCGCTGCTTGGCGAGCGAAATGACTTGCTTGCCGTGCGCCACCTCCTCGCGTTTGACGGCCAGAATGCGTTCGAGAATGTCGCTCATGCTTTGGCCTTTGCGCACGACTGGGTGAAGCGCACGAAGGAGTCAAGCTTGGCGCGGGCAGCGCCACTGACCAGCACTTCGCGCGCGCGCTTGATACCTGCGCCGATGTCCGGCACCAGGTTGGCCGTATACAGGGCCACGCCGGCATTGAAGACGACGATCTCGCGCGCGGGGCCCTCCCGGTTGTCGAGCGCCCCGAGCAACATCTCGCGCGACGCATCGGCGTCCGCCACCTGGATGTTGCGCGTGCCCGACATGGCAATGCCGAAATCCTCGGGGTGAATCTCGTACTCGGTGACCTCACCGTTCTTCAGCTCGCCCACGCGCGTGGCGGAGCCGAGACTGACCTCATCCATGCCGTCCAGCCCATGCACGACGAGCACGTGATTCGCGCCCAGACGCTGCATCACGCGCACCTGAATGCCCACCAGATCGGCATGGAACACGCCCATCAGCGTGTTTGGCGCCCCCGCCGGGTTGGTCAGCGGGCCGAGGATATTGAAGATGGTGCGTACGCCCATCTCGCGGCGCACCGGCGCAACGTTCTTCATGGCGCTGTGGTGATTCGGCGCGAACATGAAGCCCACACCGGTCGCTTCGACACACGCTGCGACCTGCTCAGGTGACAGCGCCAGATTGGCGCCAAGCGCCTCCAGAACGTCGGCCGCGCCGGATTTGGACGAAACGCTGCGTCCGCCGTGCTTGGCTACGCGCGCACCGGCTGCTGCAGCGACGAAGATCGTGGCCGTCGAGATATTGAAGGTCTGCGAGCCATCACCGCCGGTACCCACCACGTCGAGAAAATGCTCGTGCGGCGCCGGCACCACGACTTTGGTCGACATCTCGCGCATCACCGTCGCGGCAGCGGTGATTTCACCGATGGTTTCTTTCTTGACGCGCAGGCCGGTGAGAATGGCGGCGGTCATCACCGGCGAAATTTCGCCGGCCATGATCTGGCGCATCAGCGACAGCATCTCGTCGTAAAAGATTTCGCGGTGATCGATGGTGCGTTGCAGGGCTTCCTGCGCGGTAATGCTCATGGTCTCACTCCGGTGAGGAAAACATTCCAGCCGGGCCATCAGGCCGGAACGTGTTCATCCAGAAAATTCTTCAGTAGCGCATGGCCCTGCTCGGTCAGGATCGATTCGGGGTGAAACTGCACCCCTTCGACGGCCAGTGTCTTGTGACGAACGCCCATGATCTCGCCGTCATCCGTCCATGCCGTGATCTCGAGGCAGTCGGGCAAGCTGGCTCGCTCGATCGCGAGCGAGTGATAGCGTGTGCAGGTCAGCGGATTGGGCAGGCCACGAAAAACGCCCAGGCCGTGGTGGTGCACAGGCGAGGTCTTGCCGTGCATCAGTTGCTGCGCATGCACGATCTTGCCGCCAAAAGCAGCGCCGATGCTCTGATGCCCCAGGCATACGCCGAGCAACGGAATCTTGCCTGCGAACTCGCGAATCGCCGCGACCGAGACACCGGCCTCCGCCGGCGAACACGGCCCCGGCGAAATCACCAGTTGCTCGGGAGCCAGCTGGGCGATGCCGGCCAGATCGATCTCGTCATTGCGAAACACCCGCACGTTCGCGCCCAGCTCGCCAAAGTACTGCACGAGGTTGTAGGTGAAGCTGTCGTAGTTGTCGATCATCAGCAGCATGATCAAGCTCCTTGGAAACTAAGCAGGCACGAACGCAGGCAAGCGAGAGCGCTCGCCATTGCATGCTGTGGCGTCAATACGGGGGAAATCTGTGTGGGGCAACTCGCAGTCATGATCAGTCCGCCTGCGTGTCGAGCCCTGCCTCGGCCATCTCGGCCGCCCTGAGCATGGCGCGCGCCTTGCTCTGCGTTTCCTGCCATTCGGCATCGGGATTGGAATCGGCCACGATGCCGGCACCGGCCTGCACGTGAATCTGACCATCCTTGATGACCGCCGTGCGGATCGCGATGGCCAGATCCATTTCGCCATGAAAACCCAGGTAACCCACCGAACCGGAGTAGATGCCGCGTTTGACCGGCTCCATCTCGTCGATGATTTCCATCGCACGCACCTTGGGCGCGCCCGAAACCGTGCCCGCCGGGAAGGTCGCGCGCAGCACGGCCATCGCATTGAGATCCTTGCGCAGCGCACCTTCGACGTTGGAGACGATGTGCATCACGTGCGAATAACGCTCGATGGTGAAGCGCTCGGTCACCTTGACGGTACCGATCTCGGCCACCCTGCCGGCGTCGTTACGCCCCAGATCGAGCAGCTGCAGATGCTCGGCGAGCTCTTTCTGGTCGGACAGCAGTTCACGTTCGAGTGCGAGGTCTTCCTCGGGTGTGGCACCACGTCGGCGCGTGCCTGCAATCGGGCGGACGGTCACGCGGCTTCCACCCGGCTCATCATCCAACCGCACCAGAATTTCCGGCGAGGCCCCGACCACGTGGAAGTCGCCCAGATCGAAATAGAACATGTACGGCGACGGGTTGAGCGAGCGAATGGCGCGGTACAGCGCCAACGGGCTGGCCGAATACGGCTTGCTCATGCGCTGCGACAGCACGACCTGCATCACATCGCCATCGACGATGTATTGCTTGGTGCGGCGCACGGCATCCTTGAAGCCCTCTTCGCCAAAACTCGATACGGCAGGTTGCGATGTGGTCGCCATTTCCGACGGAATCGTCACCGGCTCTCGCAGGCGTGCGAGCAACTGCGCAATGCGAGTGCGCGCTGCTGCGTATGCGCCCTCGCTCGTCGGGTCGGCATAAACCACCAGGGTGAGCTTGCCCGACAGGTTGTCGACGATGGCGATTTCTTCGGACAGCAGAAGCACGATATCCGGCGTATCGAGCGCGTCGGGCTTGGAGCACGGGCCCAGGCGCGGCTCGATGTAGCGCACCGTGTCGTAGCCGAAGCAGCCCACCAGGCCGCCGGCAAACCGCGGCAAACCGTCACGGGGCGGCACGTGAATGGCGGCCATGAACTCAGTGATGTATTGCAGCGGGTCGATGTCTTCATGCGCATCGACCACTTCGCTACCGCCGATGACTTGCAGCGAGCGGCCACGCACTTCGATGCGCTTGGTCGCCGCTAGGCCGATGATGGAATAACGACCGAAACGCTCTCCACCCTGCACGGATTCAAGCAGATAGGTATGAGGCGCGTTGGCCAGTTTCAGGTAGATCGAAAGCGGTGTATCGAGATCGGCGAAGGTTTCGAGCGTAACCGGAATACGGTTGTAACCCTCGGCGGCGAGTCGATTGAATTCCTGCTCAAGCATGGGGACTCCACAAACACGGTGTATCAGAACGGGGCCGCAGGCAAACGCCCGCGATTGAAGCGAGTATCAGAGGCCGGAAGGCCAGCGCCAGCCCCGCCAGCGGCATTGCGCTGCGGCGTGAAAGGCGTGTTCCCCGTGGAGTACCCGTTGATTGAGAGTCACGATGATCGAAATCGGAGAGTGGTCAAAAAAACCGCTGCGCTTTCAGTGCCGCTGAATGCGGTCAAGCGCCTCGGATGCGTTCGATAGTAGCCCATCGCATTCGATGGTGTCCACCGGCACACCCTCGCTGTAACCGTAGGTCACCAGCAGCACCGGCATGCCTGCCGCTCGCGCCGCCAGAGCGTCATTCGCCGAATCACCCACCATCAATGCGCGGCGCACGCCGAGGGCTTCGCAAGCATGGTGCAGCATCGCCGGGTCGGGCTTTTTCACCGGCAAGGTGTCACCACTCACGACCACATCGAAAAAGTCGGCGAGCCCGACACGCTCGAGCAAAGCCAAGGTGTACGCCTCGGCCTTGTTGGTGACGCAGGCGAGCTTGATGCCCATTTTCCTCAGTGTGGCAAGCGTCTCGCGCACCGTCGGGTATACCGTGGCATGCAAGCCATTGACGTCGGCGTAATGGCGCAGGAATACCGCGACCGCCGCCGCGATCTGGTCTTGCGACGCCGTGGCGCCTTCAGTCATGCAGCGCGTGACAAGATTGGGAATGCCCTTGCCGACAAAGGTGCGGATCTGTGCCACCTCGCGCACCGGCCGACCCAGCTCTGCGAGCATGCGATTGGCTGCCAACGCAATGTCATCCACGGTATCGATCAGAGTGCCGTCGAGGTCGAACAACACCGCCTCGACATCAAAGCGCCCTGCGCTCACGCTGCGGCCTTGGCGAGCTCGGCGCGCAAACTGGAAATCACGCTGTCGTATCGGTTGGGATCAGCAGTCGAAGCAGCGCCAAACACCGCAGAACCCGCAACGAAGGTATCCGCGCCCGCCTTGGCGATCTCGGCGATGTTGTCGATCTTCACGCCACCATCGACCTCCAGCAGGATGCGCCGACCGCTTTGCTGCTCATAGGCATCCAGCCGTGCGCGCGTCTGGCGCAGCTTGTCGAGCGTGCCGGGGATGAACTTCTGCCCACCGAACCCGGGGTTCACACTCATCAGCAGCACCACGTCGATGCGATCCATGACGTGATCGAGGTAATGCAGCGGCGTGCCCGGGTTGAACACCAGTCCAGCCTGGCAGCCGTGCTCGCGGATCAACGCCAGACTGCGATCGACGTGATCTGAAGCCTCGGGATGAAAGGTGATGATGTTTGCGCCGGCTTTGGCAAAGTCGGGAATGATGCGGTCCACCGGACGCACCATCAGGTGCACATCGATCGGCGCCGTTGTGTGCGGACGAATGGCCTCGCACACCAGCGGGCCTACCGTGAGGTTGGGCACATAGTGGTTGTCCATCACGTCGAAATGTATCCAGTCGGCTCCGGACGCGACGACGTCACGAACTTCTTCACCAAGGCGAGCGAAGTCGGCGGAAAGAATACTGGGGGCGATGCGGAACATCGAAAACTCCTGGAGCGGTCTGGTAACGGCGCGGGCAGCCCGAAACGGGCATTGCAAAGGCGCGATTCTACCGCAGCCAGGCGCCCAGACCCGCGACGCTCAGAACTCCAGCACTTCACCACGCAACAACATCGATGGACGCAGGCGACCGGCGCCGGCTTCGATCTGCTCGGTCACGCGAAATTCCTGCCCCGGTTTGAGATGGCTGATATGGACCTGCGGATTGCTGCGAATTCCGCTCAGCAAGCAGATCAACGATTGTGGATGCAGATGACTGGACGCCTCGGCGAGGTCTCGCTGCTCATCGGTGAAGGCCGTTTCGATCAACAGATGCTGCAAGGGGCCGAGTGCATTCAGCGCCGCCACGAAACCCGGATCAAACCGCGTATCGCCACTGAACACCAACTTGCCCGCCCCGCTGTCGAGACACCATGCCAGCGCCGGCACACTGTGAAAGGCCGGCAATGCCTGGATGCGACGCCCATTCAACTCGACGCAGTCACCGACCTCGACAGCCTTGAAACGCAGCATCGGGTTACCCTCTGGCAACACCGTGAAATCAGGCCACATCGTGGTGTTGAAGACATGCCTGCGCAAGGCTTCCAAAGTGCCAGGCAAGGCATGAACGGTGACCGGGGCGTTGCGCCACTCGGCCACCGAGTCCGCCAGCAAAGGCAAGAACGCAATGTGATCGAAATGCGCGTGGGTCAAGAACACGTGATCGATGCGCACCAATGCCTCGAGCGGCAAATCGCCCACCCCCGTACCGCAATCGAGCAGGATGTCGTCGTCGACCAGAAACGACGTCGTGCGACGTTCGCCCCCACCGATCCCGCCACTGCAGCCGAGCACTGCCAGCTTCATGTTCGCCCCTTGGTTCGACTTCGAGGCGAGATCAGCCGCGCAAATCGAACTCCATGCAAATTCCGGACAGCTCGAACACCGCCCGTTCGCCCAAGTCCAGCCCCTCTTCCGCAATGACCTGGCCATTGATCCGAGGGCGCTCTCCCTCCACGGCAACCAGGTGGAAGCCACCCGGCTTGCGCGTGATCGCCGCCACCTGCCCTCCGGGACTGCCGAGCATCGTGCGCGCCTTGGTCAATACGACTTCACGCCCCGCATGAGGGCCGCTCAACACCTTGACCACGGCGGTGCGCGACCTGGGCTGCTCGTGCTGCTGAGGCGCCGAATCCGCACGCTCGCCCAACGGCACGACCGTCGAGGCACGCAAGCGCTGCGCCTCCTCTTCCTGCGTCATCTTGGCTGCCAGGAATTTGAGACGATACTTGCCCAAGGTAATGACGTCACCATCCAACAGAGCCCTGCGTGTGACAGGTTTGCCATTTACGTTCGTTCCGTTGGTGCTATCGAGATCTTCGAGAAACGAATCACCGAGAATGGTGGTGATGCGGGCATGCTCACCACTGATCGCGAGATCCTCGATCTGGATCTCATTGACGCCTTTGCGCCCGATGCTCAGACGCTCGCGATCGAGCACGATCTCGCGCAACACGAGACCATCCATGCTTAGTATCAGACGGGGGACTACGCTCATGCGTATCGAGGACGATTCATGAAATAGTTCATGGTTGCGATTCTAGCCGGATACGACCGAACTGCGCGTAGAGGGCCCGTAAACAAAAAAGCGCCGGACGAAGCCGGCGCTTTTTCATGCGGAAGTTGCTCTTACAGCAGCGACTTCAGCAGCTTGCCCATGACGGACGGATCACGCGTGATCTTGAAGCCAGACTCTTCCATGATGGCGAGCTTGGCATCAGCGGTGTCTTCGCCGCCCGAGATCAGCGCACCGGCGTGGCCCATGCGCTTGCCTGCGGGTGCGGTCACACCGGCGATGAAGCCGACAACCGGCTTCTTCATGTTGTCCTTGCACCAACGAGCGGCCGTAGCCTCGTCCGGGCCACCGATCTCGCCGATCATGATGACGGCGTCGGTATCCGGATCGTCGTTGAACATCTTCATCACGTCGATGTGCTTCAGACCGTTGATCGGGTCACCACCGATGTTCACCACGGTGGACTGACCCAGACCGACGTCGGACAGCTGCGAGGCGGATTCATAGGTCAGCGTGCCGGAGCGCGACACAACACCGATCCGGCCTTTCTTGTGGATGTGGCCAGGCATGATGCCGATCTTGATTTCTTCCGGCGTAATCACGCCCGAGCAGTTCGGCCCGATCAGCAGGGTGCGCTTGCCACCGGCTGCTTCCTTGGCACGCATGCGGGTGCGCAGTTCGAGCATGTCGCGAACCGGAATGCCTTCGGTGATGCAGATCACGAGATCGAGATCGGCATCAACGGCTTCCTGAATGGCGGCAGCCGCGCCTGCGGGCGGCACGTAGATCACCGAAGCCGTGGCACCGGTAGCCGACTTGGCATCGGCAACAGTTGCGAAGATGGGCACATCCAGGAGCGACTCACCGGCTTTCTTCGGGTTCACGCCGGCAACGAAGCAGTTCTTGCCGTTCGCGTACTCGATGCACTTCTCGGTGTGGAACTGACCGGTCTTGCCAGTCATGCCCTGGGTAATGACCTTGGTGTCCTTGTTGATGAGAATCGACATTCGCTTGCTCCTTTACTTGCCCTTGACCGCGTTGACAATCGCGGTCGCAGCTTCAGCCATGGTGTCCGCAGCAATGATCGGCAGGCCGGATTCAGCCAGGATCTTCTTGCCGACTTCTTCGTTCGTGCCCTTCATGCGCACGACCAGCGGCACGCTGAGCTTGACTTCGCGAGCAGCGGTAACGACACCGTTGGCGATCGTGTCGCAGCGCATGATGCCACCGAAGATGTTCACCAGAATGCCCTTGACCTTCGGGTTCTTGAGCATGATCGTGAAAGCCGCCGTAACCTTCTCGGTCGTGGCACCGCCGCCGACGTCGAGGAAGTTGGCCGGCTCGCCGCCGAACAGCTTGATGGTGTCCATGGTGGCCATGGCCAGACCGGCACCGTTCACCATGCAGCCGATATCGCCATCGAGGCTGATGTAGGCGAGGTCGTATTTGGAAGCTTCGATTTCCTGCTCGTCTTCTTCATCGGTATCGCGGTAGGCGACGATGTCTTCGTGACGGAACAACGCGTTGGAGTCGAAATCGAACTTGGCGTCGAGCGCCTTGACCGTGCCGTTGCCCTCGCGGATCAGCGGGTTGATCTCGGCCAACGAAGCGTCGGTTTCCATGTAGCAGGTGTACAGCTTCTTGAACGCGTCGATGGCGTTGGCACGGGCTTCTGCCGGCATGCCGATGCCGTCGGCGAGTTCGCCGGCTTGGGCGTCGGTCAGACCGGTCAGCGCATCGACGAACACCTTGATGATCTTCTCGGGAGTCTTTTCGGCGACTTCCTCGATGTCCATGCCGCCTTCCGACGAGGCCATCAGAACGACCTTCTGCGTGGCACGGTCGGTCAGCGCAGCGACGTAGTACTCGTGCTGGATGTCAGCGCCTTCCTCGACCATAAGACGACGGACCTTCTGGCCTTCGGGGCCGGTCTGGTGCGTAACGAGCTGCATGCCGAGGATGGAATCGGCGTGGCTACGCACTTCGTCGAGCGACTTGGCGAGCTTGACGCCACCGCCCTTGCCACGGCCACCGGCGTGAATCTGCGCCTTGACGACCCAGATCTTGCCACCGAGGCTCTCGGCCGCTTTGACGGCTTCATCGACGGAGAAACACGGAACGCCTTTCGGCGTGACGATGCCGAACTTCCTCAGAACTTCTTTTGCCTGGTACTCATGAATTTTCATGGTTGCCCTTCGATCGAAGTTGCGACCTCTGACGGGCCGCGAACGGTTGATGGGACGATCAAATTTTTTGGTTGTATGGCGGACGACATCTACCTTGTACCGATGTCTTCCAGAGGTCTCGCCTGGTAGGCACTACCCGATCTCGTGCTCGCCCCCCGGTCAGGAGCTCTGATGCCAAGAACCCGGCAGTATAACTCGTTGTCGCGTTGTGGAAATCCCGTACACCACTTTGCGCGGTGCACCATTACACCCCGGTGGCTCACACCGGATTGTCGATATCCACGAAATCGACGCGCAACTCCAGTTTTTGCGCCAGATACTCCCCCAAGGCTTGGATGCCGTAGCGCTCTGTGGCATGGTGGCCCGCCGAGACGTAAGGCACGCCTGATTCGCGCGCCAGATGAACGGTAGGCTCCGAAATTTCCCCGGAAACGAACACGTCGGCTCCCGCCTCGATTGCTTGCTCGAAAAAACCCTGAGCGGCACCCGTGCACCACGCGATGCGCTTCACTGCGCGGTTCTCGTCACCCACCAGCTGAGGCTCACGATTCAAGGCCAGCGCAAGACTCTTCGCCAGCGCTCCGGCCGAGCATTCCTGCTCCGGCGCACCCAGCCACCCCAGCCTCTGCTCTCCGAAGCGAGCTCCATCCGGCACCCAACCCGCCATCTGCGCAAGCTGTGCGTTGTTACCAAGCTCAGGATGTGCATCCAACGGCAGGTGATAACCAAACAAGCTGATGTCGTGCTTGAGAAGCGTCGCCAGGCGCTGCTTGCGAATGCCCGTCACTCGACCGTCCTCGCCGCGCCAGAAGTAGCCGTGATGGACGAATATCGCGTCATACTCCCCCTTCACCGCCTCATCCAGCAAAGCCTGGCTCGCCGTGACACCGCACAGCACGGAGAGCACGTCCGGGCGTCCTTCCACTTGCAATCCGTTTGGGCAATAATCGCGGTAGCTCGAAATTTCGAGCAGTCCGTCCACATATTCCCGCAGTTCGTTCAGTCGCATTTTTCCTCCACGCCAAAACGTCTTTCCCGATGATACCGGAGGGAGGCGAAGCGGCCGGAAGCGACCAACATCTGCACACACTCTGCGGATCGCACTGCATGCATCGCCTCTGGTTGATTTTTGCGCAGGCTGTAACGGTTACTGTCGCAGCCCTGTTCGTGCTGAGCACGCTCAAGCCCGACTGGCTTGGCCCTGTCACCCAGGCCACCGTGGTCACCGTGCGCGAAGCCCTCTCTGCCGGCGAACTGGCCGAGGCAGCCACCCCACCGGCACTACGCAATTCATATGCCGACGCGGCCGCGATCTCGATGCCGGCGGTGGTGCATATCTTCACTCGCAGTGCTGCGCCCGCCCAGCAAGCTCACCCGCTGCTGAACGACCCCCTGTTCCGACGCTTTTTCGGCATGCCGCAAGACAATGGCCCGCGTGAAGAATCTTCGGGGCTGGGCTCCGGCGTCATCGTCAGTGCCGACGGTTTCATCCTGACCAACAACCATGTCATCGAGGGTGCAGACAAGATCGAAGTTGCCCTCAACGATGGCCGCAAGTTCCCGGCCGAAGTCGTGGGACGAGATCCCGAATCGGACCTGGCCGTGCTGCGCATCAACGGCACGGGCGAACTCCAGCCGATCACCTTCGCCCCCAACGAATCCCTCCGGGTCGGTGATGTTGTTCTGGCCATCGGCAACCCCTTCGGAGTCGGCCAGACCGTCACCATGGGCATCGTTTCAGGCCTCGGCCGCTCTCGTCTGGGCATCAATACCTTCGAGAACTACATCCAGACCGATGCTGCGATCAACCCCGGCAACTCCGGCGGCGCCCTGGTAGATAGCCAGGGAAACCTCGTCGGCATGAACACCGCGATCTACTCCAACTCGGGCGGATCACTTGGCATCGGATTCGCCATTCCGGCGTCGCTGGCGCTAGACGTCTTTCGCCAGATCGTTGCAGACGGTCAGGTAACGCGGGGTTGGATCGGCGTTGAAATTCAGGAGGTTTCGGCCGAGCTGGGCGAATCGTTCGGCTTGCCGGGGGGCGGAGGCGCGCTCATTGCCGGCGTGCTGCGCGGTGGCCCGGCCGAACGTGACGGGCTACGACCGGGTGATGTGCTGATCAGCGTTGAAGGCCGCCCGATTCGGAGCGCACGCGAAGTGCTCGAGAGCGTAGCCGCGCTGCGCCCGGGGCAACGGGCCACGGTAAATTTGTGGCGCGATCGCCAGGAATTGCAGATGACGGTGGAGATCGGACGCCGCCCCACACCTCAGAACGGCAGCCGCTGAACGCTCACGGCATCAGCGGCTTGCCTGCATCAGGGCTTGCGCTCTGACTGCTCGATCTGATCCAGCTCGCGATCAAGGTCCGATTCATCGGGAGCGACATAAGCGCCTTCAGCCCCCCCCACATCTTCCTGCTCGACCTTTCGCTTGCTCATCATGCGAACCAGCAGAATGCCCACCTCGTACAGCGTGATCATCGGCACGGCCAGCATGAACTGCGAGATGACGTCGGGCGGCGTGATGATCGCAGCAATGACGAAGGCGCCGACGATTACATACGGGCGGGCTTCGCGCAGTTTTTGCACGTCTACCACACCCACCTTGGCCAGCAGGATCACCACTACCGGCACCTCGAAGGTCAAGCCGAAGGCGATGAACAAAGTCATCACGAAAGACAGGTACTGCTCGATGTCCGGCGCCACCATGATGCTCTTGGGCGCGAACTCGTAAATGAACTTGAAGACCGTCTGGAATACGAAAAAGTAGCAAAACGCCATGCCCGCAAGGAACAGCAGCGTGGTGCCGATCACGAGCGGCAGACCGATGCGCTTTTCGTGGGAATACAGACCCGGCGCAATGAAAGCCCAGGCTTGGTGCAGTACATAGGGCAAGGCGAGCAGGAAAGCCACCATCAACGTGACCTTGACTGGCACGAAGAAGGGCGTGACGACGCCCGTGGCGATCATGTTCGTGCCTTCGGGCAGCGTGTTCATCATGGGCATCGCGAGGATGTCGTAGATGTCGCCAGCCCATGGCATCAAGACCACGAACAATACGATGATCGCGATGATGGCGCGCAACAGCCGATCACGCAGTTCGACCAGATGAGAAATGAAGGTTTCTTCCACGGCGTTCAGCCCTTTGACTCTGGCGAACGCTGCGGCTCAGCCTGTGCACCCTCACCCAGACCAAGTTTCAGCTGGGATTCATCTTCCGGTTCGGCCGGCAGCGGCTGCGGCGTGCGCACCTCGGCATCGCTCACCGGCGCCATCGGAGGGGGATTCATCGGCGGCGCAATCGAATCATTCGGCGCCACCGCCTGCTCAACGTCCTGAGCGGTATCACGCACGCTCGACTCGATACCGTCCGCCTGCTTGCGGATCGAAGACTCGAGATCGCGGGCCTGCTCTTGCACCTGCTGCTGCAGCTTCTTCAGTTCATCAAGCTGCATCTCTCGCGACACGTCTGATTTCACCTCGGCTACATAGCGTTGCATGCGTCCGAGCAAGTGCCCGATCGTGCGCGCCACCGTCGGAAGACGCTTCGGGCCCACGACGATGAGGGCCACGACCGCGACAAGGAGCATCTCGGAAAAACCGAAATCAAACATTGGCTGGAGTTCCGTGAAACCGGTGAAGGCAACGACCACGCCAAAAGCCGCGCTACAGCGCGGCTACGGCGCGGAAGCGCTCAGGAATTGACCTTGTCGGACTTTTCCTTGACTTCGGCATCAAGGGTGTCGGCATCGGCGATACGGCTTTGCGTCGTATCGTCGGCAGGCTTGTCAGCCTCTTTCATGCCGTCCTTGAAGCCTTTCACTGCGCCACCGAGATCAGACCCGACGTTGCGCAGCTTCTTGGTACCGAAAACCAGCAGGACGATCACCAGGACGACCAGCCAGTGCCAGATGCTGAAAGAACCCATTACGCTCTCCTCAATGCTTCAACATGGCCGGCAACACGTCCGGACCACCAAGTACATGGACGTGGAGATGATACACCTCCTGCCTGCCGACCTTTCCCGCGTTGATGATGGTGCGGAAACCGTCGTTCAATCCCTGTTCGCGGGCAAGCTGCGCCGCGACAGTCATGATCTTGCCCATCACCGCCGCATGCTCGGGCTCGACGTCGAGCATGGTCGGAATGTGCTGTTTCGGAATCACCAGAAAATGCACCGGCGCCGCCGGATTGATGTCGTGAAACGCGACACAATCGTCGTCTTCGTACAACTTCTTCGCCGGGATGTCGCCCGCGACGATCTTGCAGAAAATGCAGTCGCTCACCTTCATCTGCCTCATGCCTTGTTGCGGGAATTCTTTTCCTCAATGCCCGAAATGCCTTCGCGACGGCGAAACTCCGCAGCCACGTCATCTACACCGAGCCCGTGGTGCGACAGCAGCACCAGCGAATGAAACCACAGATCTGCAACCTCATGCACGAGATGCAAGCGGTCGGCATCCTTCGCCGCCATGATGGTTTCCGCAGCCTCTTCAGCGACCTTCTTGCAGATCGCATCGTTGCCCTTGGCGTACAGGCTGGAGACGTAGGAGGCGTCGGGGCTCGCCGCCTTGCGGACTTCCAACGTGGCCGAGACGCGGCGCAGCACTTCAAGGTCGATCATTTGTAGATATCCTTCGGCGACTTGAGCACCGGCTCAACCGCTTCCCAGCGACCATCCTGCATGCGGCGCTGGAAGAAGCAACTATGGCGTCCGGTGTGGCAGGCAATACCACCCACCTGCTCAATCTTCAGCAAGACCACGTCGTTGTCGCAGTCGATGCGCATGTCGATCACGCGCTGCGTATGGCCAGACTCTTCACCCTTGTGCCACAGCTTGCTACGCGAACGTGACCAATAGACGGCTTCGCCCAATTCAGCCGTGCGCAACAGCGCCTCGCGGTTCATCCAGGCGAACATCAGCACATCGCCACTCGATGCTTCCTGGGCGATCACCGGCACCAAGCCGTTTTCATCCCACTGCACTTGCTCAAGCCACGCTTCACTCACAGTCGCACCTCTATGCCGCGCGCCCGCATCAACTCCTTGGCTTCGCGCACGGTGTGCTGCCCGAAGTGGAAAATGCTGGCGGCCAACACGGCGTCGGCATGACCGAGCGACACGCCATCGGCGAGGTGGTCGAGGTTCCCGACCCCACCGCTGGCAATCACCGGTACCGACACCGCATCGGAGACGGCGCGGGTCAATTGAAGATCGAAGCCGGACTTGGTGCCATCACGGTCCATGCTGGTCAGCAGGATTTCCCCCGCGCCGAGCGCAACCACTTGCTTGGCCCACTCGACGGCATCCAAGCCGGTATCGTTACGACCGCCGTGAGTGAAAACGTTCCAGCGCCCCGGCCCGACCGCCTTGGCATCGATGGCCACGACGATGCACTGACTGCCCACCTTGCCCGATGCTTCGGCAACGAGCTGCGGGTTGGTCACCGCCGCGGTGTTCATGCTGACCTTGTCGGCACCGGCATTGAGCAGGCGGCGCACATCCTCGACACTGCGCACACCACCGCCCACGGTCAGCGGAATGAATACCTGATTGGCGACCTCTTCAACCACGTGCAGGATGATGTCGCGCGCGTCCGAACTTGCGGTGATGTCGAGAAAGGTCAGTTCGTCGGCACCTTGCTCGTCGTAGCGGCGGGCGATCTCAATGGGGTCGCCGGCATCACGCAGCTCGACGAAATTCACGCCCTTCACGACGCGTCCGGCATTGACGTCGAGGCAGGGGATGATGCGCTTGGCAAGCATCAGGCGTCGCCGCCGTTGAGCTCATCGGCGCGGGCCTGAGCTGCGGCGAAATCCAGCGTACCTTCGTAAATGGCCCGGCCGGTAATGGCGCCCATGACGCCCTCTTCTTCGACGGCGCAAAGACGGTCGATATCCGACAGGTCGGTGATGCCACCGCTGGCGATGACCGGAATGCGCAGTGCCTGCGCGAGGCGCACGGTGGCCTCGATGTTCACGCCGGAGAGCATGCCGTCACGCCCGATATCGGTGTAGATCACGCCTTCCACGCCGTAATCTTCGTACTTCTTGGCAAGGTCGATGACATCGTGACCGGTGATCTTCGACCAGCCATCGGTCGCGACCTTGCCGTCCTTGGCGTCGAGCCCGACGATGACATGCCCGGGGAAGGCCGTGCAGGCGTCGTGCAGGAACCCGGGATTCTTCACCGCGGCCGTGCCGATGATGACGTAACTGATGCCGCTGTCCAGATAGGCCTCGATGGTATCGAGATCACGAATGCCGCCACCCAGTTGTACCGGCAGATCATCGCCCACTTCCTTGACGATGGCGCGAATGGCCGCCTCGTTCTTCGGCTTGCCGGCGAAGGCGCCGTTCAGGTCGACCAGATGCAGGCGACGGGCGCCGAGATCGACCCAATGGCGGGCCATGGCCGCGGGGTCATCGGAGAAGACGGTGGCGTCGTCCATTTCGCCCTGCTTGAGGCGCACACAGTGGCCGTCCTTGAGGTCGATGGCGGGAATCAGCAGCATGGGAGTGTCTTGCTAAGGAAAAGTGGTTCGAAAAAGCCCGCGCTCAGGGATTCCAGCGGACGAAGTTTGAAAGCAGTTGCAGACCGGCGCGCGCGCTCTTCTCGGGGTGGAACTGCGCCGCAAAAATATTATCCCGCCCCACGGCACTGGTAAACCGAAGGCCATAAGTGGTTTCAGCAGCACTCAATGAATCACCCGACGGCGCGACGTAGTAGCTGTGCACGAAGTAAAAGCGCTCGCCATCGTCGATGCCGTCCCACATGGGGTGGCCCGGATCGGCTTGATGAACCTCATTCCAGCCCATGTGCGGCACCTTCAGGTGGCCACCATCAGCGGTCTTCATGCTCGCCGCTTCAGGGAAGCGCACGACACGGCCGGACAGGATCCCGAGCCCGGGCACATCGCCCTCTTCACTGTGCTCGAACAGCATCTGCTCACCGATGCAGATCCCCAGAAAGGGCTTGCTCGCAGCAGCCGACACCACAGCCTCCCGCACGCCGCGCGCTTCGAGCTCGCGCATGCAGTCGGGCATCGCGCCCTGGCCGGGGAAAATCACGCGCGAAGCGGCAGCCACCACTCGGGGGTCGGAGGTCACGGCAATGGTACAGCCGGGTGCAACATGTTCGACGGCCTTGGCAACCGAACGCAGGTTGCCCATGCCGTAGTCGATGATGGCGATATCCGTCATCGGGAATTCACTCGCAACTTGAACGGAGAACGGCAAGAGTCAGAGAGCACCCTTGGTCGAAGGCACGCTGCCGGCAATGCGCTCATCGCGCTCGGCGGCCATGCGCAAGGCGCGGCCGAATGCCTTGAAGATGGTTTCGCACTGGTGATGCGCATTGTCGCCACGCAGATTATCGATGTGCAAGGTGACCGCCGCGTGGTTGACGAAACCCTGGAAGAATTCGCGCGCCAGATCCACATCGAAACTGCCAATGCGGGCACGCGTGTAATCGACGAAATAATGCAGCCCCGGACGGCCGGAGAAATCGACCACCACGCGCGACAGCGCCTCGTCCAGCGGCACATACGAGTGGCCGTAGCGACGGATGCCCTTCTTGTCGCCCAGCGCCTTGGCAAAAGCTTGCCCCAGCGTGATACCGACATCCTCAACGGTATGGTGATCATCGATGTGGACGTCGCCCTCTGCCTTCACGTCGAGATCGATCACGCCATGGCGCGAGATCTGGTCGAGCATGTGATCGAGAAAGGGTACGCCGGTCGCGAAGCTCGAAGTGCCGCTGCCGTCCAGATTGATCTTGACGGTAATACGGGTTTCGAGCGTGTCGCGGGTGACTTCAGCCTGCCGCATGAGTATCCGTTCGGGGTTGTGAATAGGGTGCCATGGCAGTGCCATGGACACGCCATGATACCATCGCGACGCAATCAGGCAGCAAGCCGTCGTGGCATTCGTGCCGCGAGAAACCCCGAATCAAAGCCCCAAAACTGGAAGCCAGATGAGCCGCTACTGGAGCCCCATCGTCCACGGACTTGACCCCTACGTTCCGGGCGAGCAACCCCGCGTCGAAAACCTGATCAAGCTGAACACCAACGAAAGCCCGTACGGCCCTTCCCCAAAGACGCTCGAAGCGATCCACTTGGCTGCAGGTGACGCACTGCGGCTGTACCCTGACCCGCGCGGCCAAGGGCTGTGCGAAGCACTCGCCGCACGCTTCGGGCTCAAGCCGGAGCAGCTTTTCATCGGCAACGGTTCCGACGAAGTGCTCGCACATGTTTTCCAGGGCCTGCTCAAGCACGATCGAGCGCTGTGGATGCCGGACATCACCTACAGCTTCTACCCAGTGTATTGCGGCCTTTACGGCATCGACTACGAGGCCATCCCGCTCGACGAGGATTACCGCATCGTCGCCGAGGATTATCTGCCGCGCGAAGACGCGCGCGCGGGCGCCATCATTTTCGCCAACCCCAATGCACCCACTGGCCGACCACTGCCGTTGAAGGACGTCGAGCGCATCGTTGCCGCCAACCCGCAATGCGTGGTCGTGGTGGACGAAGCCTACGTGGACTTCGGTGGCGAGAGTGCTGTAACGCTGATCGATCGGCACCCCAACCTGCTGGTTGTGCAAACCTTCTCGAAGTCGCGCGCACTGGCCGGCCTGCGCGTGGGCTACGCGATGGGGCACCGTGACCTGATCGACGGCCTTGAGCGCGTCAAGAACTGCTTCAACTCGTACCCCATCGACCGCATCGCCCTGGCCGGGGCCATTGCCTCGGTCGAGGACGAGGCCTATTTCCAGGACACCTGCCGGCGCGTCATCGGCAGCCGCGACCGGCTTACGGTCGAGCTGGGCGAACTGGGCTTCGAGGTAATGCCGTCCGCCACCAACTTCGTCTTCGCCCACCATCCGCAGCACGACGCGGCAGCGCTGGCCAAGGCGCTGCGGGATCGCGCCATTCTGGTGCGCCACTTCGCCAAGCCGCGCCTTGAGCATTACCTGCGCATCACCGTTGGCACGAACGAGCAGTGCACGACCCTGGTGTCTGCGCTGCGCGAAATTCTCGGCTGAATGCAAAACGGGCCGGGCAAGAGGATCTCCCCTGCCCGGCCCGCCTTCGACACGCCCATCAATCAGTTGCGCAAACGCATCTCGGCCGAGCGTGCGTGGGCCTGCAGCCCCTCGCCATGCGCGAGGATGGAAGCGACCTTGCCCAGCTTTTGCGCACCGGCTTCCGAAATTTCGATGATGCTGGTGCGCTTCTGGAAGTCATACACCCCCAGCGGCGACGAAAAACGCGCGCTGCGCATGGTCGGCAGAACGTGGTTGGGGCCTGCGCAGTAATCACCCAGCGCTTCCACCGACCAGTGACCGACGAAGATCGCACCGGCATGGCGAATGTGGTCGATCCATTGCGCGGCATCCTCAAGTGAAAGCTCAAGGTGTTCGGGGGCAATGCGGTTGGCGATCGAACACGCTTGCTCGAGCGACTCCACCTTGATCAAGGCACCGCGGTTCTTCAGCGAAGTCGCGATGGTTTCACGCCGCGGCATGCTCGGCAACAAACGCTCGATGCTGGCCGCAACCGACTCGATGAAGTCAGCGTCGGTGCACAGCAGGATGGACTGCGCCAGCTCGTCGTGCTCCGCCTGCGCGAAGAGATCCATCGCCACCCAGTCGGGGTTGCCGCTGCCATCCGAAATGATCAGCACTTCGGACGGCCCGGCCACCATGTCGATGCCGACTGTACCGAACACGCGGCGCTTGGCTTCGGCCACATAAGCGTTGCCTGGGCCGACAATCTTGTCCACTTGCGGCAAAGTCTGTGTGCCATACGCCAGCGCTGCCACGGCCTGGGCTCCGCCGATGGTGAACACCCGATCCACCCCGGTGATCGCGGCCGCGGCGAGCACCAAGGGGTTCTTCTCGCCACCGGGTGTCGGCACCACCATGATCAGTTCTTTGACGCCGGCAACCTTGGCCGGGATGGCATTCATCAGCACCGAGCTCGGGTACGAAGCCCGCCCTCCCGGCACATACAGGCCCACGCGATCCAGCGGCGTCACCTTCTGGCCAAGACGCGTGCCATCTTCCTCGGTGTACTCCCAGGACTCGGCCGTCTGACGTTCGTGATAGCGGCGAACCCGATCCGCAGCCTCACGCAGCGCCTCGCGCTGCTCGACGGAAAGACCGTCGAGCGCTGCCTTGAGCTCGGCGTGCGGCAACTCGAGCTCGGCCATGCTGGACACCTCCAGACGATCGAACCGACGGGTGTACTCGATGACGGCATCGTCACCCGTGTTGCGCACCGCCGCGAGGATCTCGCCGACAGCGTCGTTGATACGCGCGTCTGCCCCGCCTTCGAAAGCAAGCAGTGCGTCGAGCTCCGCCAAAAACCCCGGAGTGCGGCTGTCCATGCGGCGAATGCTCATGCCTCTCTCCCTTTGACGATGGCGCCGGAAAAAGCTTCGAGCATCGGTTGAATCAAGGCGTGCTTGAGTTTCAGCGAGGCTTGATTGACCACCAGACGCGAGCTGATGTCGCGAATGTGCTCGACCTCCGCCAGACCGTTGGCGCGCAAAGTGCCGCCGGTGGACACCAGATCGACGATGGCATCAGCCAGGCCGACCAGCGGCGCCAGCTCCATCGAGCCATACAGCTTGATCAGGTCGACGTGCACGCCCTTCTCCGCAAAGTGGGCCTTGGCACTCTCGATGTACTTGGTGGCCACACGGATGCGGCCACCGGGGCGCGAGGCTGCGGCGTAATCGAAGCCCTCACGGGTCGCCACACTCAGCCTGCAGCGCGCGATTTCGAGATCGAGCGGCTGATACAGGCCGTCCCCGCCGTGTTCGATCAGCACATCCTTGCCGGCAATCCCCAGATCCGCCGCACCATGCTGTACGTAGGTCGGGGTATCGGTGGCACGCACAATCACCAGCCGCACTTCCGGGCGGTTGGTGCCGATGATCAGTTTGCGCGAACTCTCGGGATTATCCGTCGGCTCGATGCCTGCAGCGGCAAGCAACGGCAAGGTTTCCTCGAAGATTCGCCCCTTGGACAGGGCGATGGTGATGCTGGACACAGACAAAGCCTCGACGATCAGTAAGGGCAGGATTGTAACCCGCGAGGCGAAGTGTTAACCTGCCTTCGAAATGGCTGAGCCGCGCTATGGCGCGAATCGGCCATTTTCCTTTTACGACTCTTGTTTAACGGAAATCAGGACATGAAGCCCGAAATCATCGTTTCCTCGCCCGACCTCGACCGCCTGGAGGGCCTGCTCGCTACACCGGCCGCACGCCAGCGCGCCGATCTGGACGGGCTACGCGCTGAACTCGAGCGGGCCGAAATCCGCGAGCCGGGTGACATGCCGACGGATGTGGTCACGATGAACAGCTGCGTGCGCATCCGCGAGTTGCCCGCCAAACGCGAACGCGAGCTGACCTTGACGTGGCCGGGCGACCGCAGCCATGGCGAAAACGGCATTTCGGTATTCACGCCGGCGGGCAGCGCGCTGCTCGGCTTGTCTACAGGTCAGAGCATCGACTGGCCCACCGTCGACGGTCACACCGTACGGCTCGAAGTGCTCGAGGTTGTGTCGCAACCAGCCGAGAACGCCGCCTGATTATTTGACCCTGCAGACGCGCGCGCCCAGAGCCCCGAGCTTGGCTTCGAGGCGCTCATAACCACGGTCGAGGTGATAGATACGCTCGATCGTGGTTTCGTCCTCGGCCACCAGGCCGGCAATCACCAGACTCGCCGAAGCGCGCAAATCGGTCGCCATGACCGTCGCACCCTCCAGCTTACGCACACCACGCACCACCGCCGTATTGCCATCGATGGCAATGTCCGCACCCAGACGCTGCAACTCCACCGCATGCATGAAGCGGTTCTCGAAGATCGTCTCGCGAATGACGGCGCTGCCTTCGGCAATCGTGTTGATGGCCATGAACTGCGCCTGCATGTCGGTCGGGAATGCAGGATACGGCGCAGTGCGCAGATCAATCGAACGTAGTCGTACCGGCGCTCGCAAGTGAATGGCATTCTCTTCCGCGGTAACGCTGCAACCCGCTTCGATGAGTTTGTCGACCACTGCATCGAGGTAGCTTGCCGAGGTACGGGTAAGCCGCCCCTCCCCACCGGTTGCGGCAATCGCACACAGATAGGTGCCGGTTTCAATACGATCCGGCATCACCGAATGCGTGGTGCCGTGCAGACGCTCGACCCCCTGCACGTGGATCACGTCGGTACCGGCGCCACGAATACGTGCGCCCATCGCAATCAGGCAATTGGCCAGATCGACGATTTCAGGCTCACGCGCGGCGTTCTCGATGACCGTCTCGCCTTCCGCAAGCGTGGCAGCCATCATCAGGTTGGCAGTGCCGGTCACAGTCACCATATCGGTCACCAAGCTCACACCCTTGAGGCGCTTTGCCACCGCGTGCACATAGCCATGCTCCACCGTGACTTCCGCCCCCATGGCTTGCAGGCCGCGGATATGCTGATCGACAGGGCGAGCTCCGATTGCACAGCCCCCGGGCAACGAAACCCGCGCCTCGCCACAGCGAGCCACCAACGGCCCCAGCACCAGGATCGAGGCGCGCATGGTCTTGACCATCTCGTACGGCGCGACCGCTTCGGATATCTCCGAAGCATCCAGCGTGACCACATCGCCATCGCGCTCGGACTTCACGCCCATGCTCCCCAGCAAGCGCAACAGGGTATCGATGTCATTCAGACGCGGAACGTTGTGCAGCACCAGCGGATCACGCGTGAGCAAAGCCGCGCACAGGATCGGCAAGGCTGCATTCTTGGCGCCGGAGATGTCTACTTCACCGCTGAGGCGCGTACCGCCTTCGATTCGGAGCTTGTCCATGGAAACTCAGTAGCCCAGCGTCGAGCGCACGGTGACCCACCGCGCCGGCGTGTAGGTCTTCAGACCAAGAGCGTGGATTTCGCCACTGTCGATGCGGTTACCCAAGGCTGCCTTCACCATCCGGTGCTGATCCGGCAATGACACGCCCTCGAACAGCGGGCTCACGACGATAGCGCTGAAATGCACGCCATCCTCACCCTTCACTTCGACGAACTCACAGTCCAGCCCTGCTGCGATCAACCGCTCGACTTCCGACGCTTGAAACATTCTCTGCACTTCCCTTATTGCTCTGTTAACTGCGTAATTTATAGCCACGCGCCAGCAACGCGAGCGTAAGCGTCGCGAGCATCGCAAGACTGATACCGACCACCAGGAGACTGAGCCAGGGAGAAACATCCGACTGGCCGAAAAAACCGTAGCGGAAGCCGTCGATCATGAAGAAGAACGGGTTCGCATGGGAGACATCCTGCCACAGCGAGGGCAACGAATTGATTGAATAGAATACGCCGGAAAGCATGGTCAGCGGCATGATCAAAAAGTTTTGAAACGCTGCGAGCTGGTCGAACTTCTCGGCAACCACGCCCGCGATGATGCCGAGCGAGCCGAGAATGGCCCCGCCAGCCAGCGCAAAGGTGAGCACCCACAGAGGCTGTTGCAGCGGCAGATCGACGAAGGGTATGGATACCAGCCAGACACCCGCACCGACCAACAGGCCGCGCAGCATTGCCGCCACCACGTAGGCGGCGTAGAACTCCAGATACGAGATCGGCGGGAGCAGCACGAACACGATGTTGCCGGTGATCTTGCTCTGGATCAGCGAAGACGAAGTGTTGGCAAAGGCGTTCTGCAGCAGCGACATCATCACCAACCCCGGCACGAGGAAGGTCGTGTAACCGACGTCGCCGTAGACCGTCACATGCCGGTCCAGCACGTGCGAAAAAATCAGCAGGAACAGCACCGAACTCAGCACCGGGGCGGCCACAGTCTGGAAAGAAACCTTCCAGAAGCGCAGCACTTCCTTGTAGAGCAAGGTGCGGAAACCCGTCCAGCGTGAAACCGGCGGGCGGGGGGCGAATTCAGGCACGCTGCATCACCTCCACGAACACGTCCTCGAGATCCGGCTCACCGATGCGCATCTCTTCGACCCGAGCACCTGCCTCGCGCAGACGCGTCAGCAAGGGCTCGACTTCGGCGTATGAGTCGAAGCCAAAATTCACCCAGCCGTCTTCCGTGGCACTGCCGCCCATCGCGATGCCGATCTGCGCATCCGGCATGCGTACCGACAAGGTGTGCGTGGCGAAGCGCTCAAGCAGATCACGTGTGCGATCCAGGGCGACGATGCGCCCGCCCTTGAGCATCGCGATGCGCTCGCACAACGTCTCGGCCTCTTCGAGGTAATGCGTGGTCAACACGATGGTGTGACCATCGCGATTGAGTTTGCGAATGAACTCCCAAAGGCCCTGGCGCAACTCGACGTCCACGCCGGCCGTGGGTTCGTCCAGCACGATGACGGGCGGACGATGAACCAGCGCCTGAGCCACCAGCACCCGCCGCTTCATCCCGCCCGACAGGGTGCGCATGTTCGCATCCGCCTTCGGCAACAGGTCGAGATGGTGCAGGATCTCGTCGATCCAGGCATCGTTGTTGGCAATACCGAAATAACCCGACTGGATACGCAGCAGTTCGCGCACCGAAAAGAAGGGGTCGAACACCAGTTCCTGGGGTACAACGCCCAAGCGCATGCGCGCCTCCCGGTAATCGCGCACAACGTCGTAGCCCATGATGGCCAAGCTGCCCGATGTGGGACGAACCAGGCCGGCCAAAACCGAGATCAAGGTGGTCTTGCCCGCACCATTGGGCCCGAGCAAGCCGAAGAACTCGCCTTGCTCCACTTCCAGACTGACGCCTGAAAGTGCATGGAGGCCACCATACTGCTTGGTGACCTCCTGGATATTGATTGCAGAAACCGGCATCAAACGCTCGCAGCAGCCTCATTCAAAGGCAGTAGTTCGGCTACCCCGTACAACTCGGCCAGACTCGAGATGCCTGCCGGCATGCCCTGCACAGCCACGTCATGACCCGCGGCTCGTGCGGTCCTGATCCAATCGAGCATCAAGGCCAGTGCCGCCGAATCCGAATCGGTAACGGCCGAGAGATCAAGCAGCAGGTTCCCAGAACTCGCCAGGCGCCGACCCTCGGCGACCCGAGAGGCTACCGTCTCCATGGTCAAAGCGCCTTCCAGCACGAGGACCTGCTCTGCCTGAACACTCACTGGGCTTTGCTCGCGTTCTGCTCGGCACGCTTGGCGATGTCCGAGCCGCGCGTCTCCAGCGCATTGATCAAGCCGTCGATGCCACCCGAGCGAATCTCTTGGGCGAAGGTGCTGCGGTAGTTGGTGACAAGACTCACGCCAGCCACCACGACATCGAACACTTTCCAGGCATCGCCGTCCTTCTCCAGGACGTAATCGACCGGGATGGGCTGGCCGCCGGGCTGCCGCACCTCGGTCTGCACGCGCGCCGTACGATCTTCCGGGCTCATGCGCAGCGGGCGATAGGCAACGGTCTGATTGCGAAACTCGGTCAGGGCATTCGAATAGGTGCGAACAAGCATTTCATAGAAAGCATCCACCAGGCGCTTTTGCTGAGCCTCGGTGGTGTCACGCCAGTCGCGACCCACGGCCAGCATGGTCATGCGGCGCAGGTTGAAATGCGGCAGGACGACTTGCTCAATGCTGTCGACCGCGCGGCTGACGTCACCCTTTTTGAGATTGTCGTCGGAGCGCAGGATGGAGAGCACCTCCTCCGTCAGCGCCTTGACCAGCTCGTCGGGCTTGTCAGTCGGAACCGATGCAGTGGCCAGCGTCGAGCCGACCGTCAGGCAAAGTGCGAGCAAAAACTTCTTCATGAATTACCTCGTGAAAACAGTATCGGACGCACCATCGACCGCGACCGGATCAACAAATTCCATCCGCCCGACCGCAGCGATCGCCACAATATCTGCGTCAGTCTGATACAACAGGTCGCGCGAGCGACTGCTCTTGGCGTCGAAATCTTCGTATTCGACCGGCGGATTGCCGTCGTAGACCTTGTAGCGGCGCGACTGAAGATAAGCGTCACGCACGAACGCGTACTTGTCGATCTGCCCTTCTACAGCGCGGTCTGCCCGCAGCAGCAGGGAGCGCGTATGAATCACGCGGACCGCCAGAATGGCATTGCGCGTGCGCACATGGTCGACCTGGGACCAGCCGCTGCCATACATGTCGACCGGAGTCGCTGCCGCATCACGGATGGTGCGAGGCCCGAGCAGCGGCATCACGAAATACGGGCCTTCGCCAACCCCCCAGACCGCGAGCGTCTGACCGAAGTCCTCGTCATTCTTGTGCATGCCCATCTCGGTCGCGACATCGAAAATGCCGAGAATGCCGAAGGTCGAGTTTACGGCGAAGCGCATCAGGTCGGACATGCCGTCACCCACTTTGCCCTGCAGCAGGTTATTGATGCCGATCCAGACATCACCGATATTGCTGAACACGTTGCCGATGCCAGTGCGCACCATTTGCGGCACCACCGTCTCGTATGCCTTGGCCGTAGGCCGGAGGATTGCCCGATCAACGCCATCGTTGAAGCTGAACATTGCCCGGTTGTAGCCCTCGAGCGGGTCATCAGGGTTGCGCGGATTCGATGCACACCCCGTCAGCACGAGCATCGCAAATGCCAACAGCAGCACGAATACGCGAGTAAAGGATTGCGTGGCCATGATGGTTTCTCTGTTTTTCTTGATGATTGATCTGACCCCACCCTGTCACACAGCGCGGGGAACACGCCCGGACGACTTACTCGGCGCCCGCTCCTGCGCGATCGAACAGGAACTGCCCGATCAGTTTTTCCAACACGATGGCCGACTGCGTGATCTGCAAGGTGTCGCCATTTTCGAGATTCTCGACATCGCCGCCCGCATCCAGGCCAATGTACTGCTCACCCAGCAGACCGGAGGTCAGAATCGAGCCGATGGTGTCTTTCGGGAAATCGAAATCACGCGAAATGCTCATTTCAACCACGGCACGGTAGCTGTGCGTATCAAAACGGATGGTATTGACGCGCCCTACCGTTACGCCGGCACTTTTAACCGGCGCACGCACCTTGAGGCCACCGATGTTGTCGAACTGGCCGCGTACGGTATACGCCTCGGAGAGGTCGACGCTCGAAACATTACCTACGCGCAGCGCCAGAAAGAACAGCGCGCCAACGCCGATGACGACGAAAATCCCGACCCACAGGTCAAGCGTGGTACGGCTCATGACGCCCCCCGGAACATGAATGAAGTCAATATGAAATCGATGGCGAGAATGGCCAGTGCCGAACTCACCACGGTGCGCGTGATGGCGCGCGAAATACCTTCGGCAGTGGGATGGCAGTCGTAGCCCTCGAACACCGCAATCAATGACACCGCCACGCCGAACACGACGCTCTTGATGACACCGTTCAGGATGTCATAGCGGAAATCGACCGCTGCCTGCATCTGCGACCAGAAGGCCCCGGAATCAACGCCGATCACCACGACGCCGATCAACCACCCTCCCAAAATACCCATCGCGGTGAAAATGGCTGCCAGCAAGGGCATTGTAATCACGCCGCCCCAGAAGCGCGGCGCAACCACGCGCGCGATCGGGTTCACTGCCATCATGTCCATGGCTTTCAACTGCTCGGTGGTTTTCATCAGTCCCACTTCGGCCGTCACTGCAGAGCCTGCCCGGCTGGCAAACAACAGCCCTGCCACCACCGGCCCCAACTCACGCGTGAGCGACAAGGCCACCAGCACACCCAGCGCGTCGCCAGAGCCGAAGCGCTGCAGCGTCTCGTACCCCTGCAGGCCAAGCACCAGGCCTACGAAGAGGCCGGAGACGACGATGATCAGCAGCGACAACACACCGCTGAAGTAGATCTCGCGAATCGTCAAATGCAGCCGACGCAGGGACTGGCCGGAATACAACAGAATCAGGAACAGGAAGCGCGTCGCAAACCCCAGACGCCACACCCCTTCGGTGACCATGTTGCCGATGCGACGCACGGCAGATACCGGACCGCTCATGCGCTGCGCCCTCCCAGCAGAGCTTCGCCGATCGGCGGAGCCGACATGTGGAACGGCACCGGCCCGTCGGCCTCGGCGTGAATGAACTGATGCACGAAGGGGTCCTTGGATGCACGAATCTCGTCGGGTGTACCTTCGGCGACGATGCCGCCGTCCGAAACGAAATAAACGTAGTCCACGATTGACAACGATTCGTGCACGTCATGGGTGACCATGACGGTGCTGGCGCCCAACGCATCATTCAACTTGCGAATCAATTGCCCGATGATGCCCAACGAGATCGGATCCAGACCCGCAAACGGCTCGTCGTACAGCACCAGCATCGGATCGAGTGCAATCGTGCGCGCCAAGGCCACACGGCGCGCCATCCCCCCGGAAAGCTCGGAAGGCTGCAACCGCGCCGCGCCGCGCAAACCGACCGCATTGAGCTTCATCAACACCAGGCTTTCGATGAGCTCCGCAGGCAGATCGGTGTGTTCGCGCATGGGGAAAGCCACGTTCTCGAACACTGACATGTCGGTGAAGAGCGCCCCGAACTGGAACAGCATGCCCATGCGGCGGCGCATGGCGTACATGCGATCTCGTCCGACATTGCCCAGATTCTCGCCATCGACGACGACGGATCCGGCGCTGGCTCGCAGTTGGCCGCCGATCAGGCGAAGCAGCGTGGTCTTGCCACAGCCGCTGCCACCCATGATGGCGACGACCTTGCCGCGCGGCACCGTGAGGTTCACGCCTTTGAGGATCTCGCGATCGCCATAGGCGAAACGGACATCCTGCAACTCGACAAGAGGGGAATCCTGATTAAGGGCCAAAGCTTGAAACCGGGGGGAGTCAGAGGGGTGCAAATCTACCACACAACCCGCCCCGGAACGTCGCATTGGCACAACACGGCAAGGCCCCGAGGCACGCTTGACGAGCCGCTCCGGCCGCTGGCTGCGAGGAAATCGCCAGCAGAACGCTCTGGTATACTCTGCAACCCGCTCCGAAACGCCGGAAACCGAATGACATGAGCAGCGCCCGCGACATTGCAAAACGCGTTTTGCGCATCGAAGCAGACGCCGTAGCGGCCTTGATCGACCGCATCGATCTCGACTTCGAGCGTGCGGTAGCGCTCATTCTGGCCCGCACCGGGCGCGTGGTGGTGACCGGCATCGGAAAGTCCGGGCACGTCGGGCGCAAGATTGCCGCCACGCTGGCCAGCACCGGCACCCCGGCGTACTTCGTTCACGCGGCAGAGGCCGCGCACGGCGATCTCGGCATGATCACCCCCGAAGACGTCGTGATCGCGCTTTCCAACTCCGGCAGCAGCGAAGAAATTCTCACCATCGTGCCGCAGGTAAAGCGCCGCGGTGCAAGCCTGATCGCGATGACGGGACGCCCCGACTCGGTGCTCGCACGCGAAGCCGATGTTCATCTCGACGCGGCCGTTGCGGAAGAAGCCTGCCCGCTGAATCTTGCCCCCACCGCCAGCACTACTGCCGCGCTGGCCTTGGGCGATGCGTTGGCCGTCGCGCTGCTTGAAGCACGAGGCTTCAGCGCTTCGGATTTCGCCAACGCGCACCCCGGCGGCGCACTCGGCCGGCGCCTGCTGACGCATGTGCGCGATGTCATGCGCAGCGCGGAGCATGTCCCCCAGGTGCGGCCTGATGCTCCGGTAGTCGAGGCGCTGCTGGCAATGACTCGCGGCGGACTCGGCATGACCGTCGTCACGCAAGCAAGCGGCTTGATCGAAGGCATTTTCACCGATGGCGACTTACGTCGCGCACTCGAACGCGGCGCTGACATCCGTAACGCCAGCATCGGCGAGGTCATGACGCGCGACCCTCAGCGCATCCGGCCGGAAGCCCTGGCGGTTGAGGCGGCGGAAATGATGGAGCGCCTGCGCATCAGCCAATTGCTGGTCGTGGGCGCCGATGACACCCTCGCCGGGGCCCTGAACACGCACGACCTCATGCAGGCCAAAGTCATTTGATGAAAAACGCACTCGAACGCGCCGCGCAAGTCCGCCTGATGGGCTTCGATGTAGACGGCGTACTGACCGATGGAAGCCTCTACTTCACCCCGAACGGTGATGAGATCAAGGCCTTTTCCAGCCTCGATGGCCACGGCCTGCGCATGTTGATGGAAGCCGACATCGAAGTCGTGATCATCAGCGGACGCAGCTCGCGCGCGCTGGAACTGCGCGCGGCCAATCTGGGCATCCGCGAATTGCACATGGGCGTTTCCGACAAGCGCAGTTTGATGCAGTCAATATTGAACGAGCGCAAACTCCATACCCAACAAGCGGGCTATATGGGGGACGATGTCGTGGACCTTCCGATTTTGCGGCTTTGCGGCTTCTCGGCCACCCCCGTGGATGGCCATGATTTCGTGAAGGAACACGTGGTTTTCACCGGCACCCGCCCGGCCGGCCGAGGCGCCGCTCGAGAAGTCTGTGACCTGCTGCTGCTGGCACAGGGCAAACTCGAAGGCATGCACGCAGCCTATCTGCGCTGAGACTCTTTCCACAATGAACGTCGATCGCCTTTACCCCATCATCGCACTCGCCATGCTGGCTGCCGTCACGATCTGGCTGGAGCGCCTGACGCGCGCGCCCGAGGAAGTGCAGCGCATTGAGCGCACCGACCCCGACTTCATCGGGGAAAGCGTCCGCGTCGTCAGCTTCGATCAAGCCGGAAAGCTCTCCTATGAGCTCGACGCGGAGCGAATCACCCACTTCCCGGCCTCGGACGTCACTGAATTCGCCAAGCCGAATTTCCGTTACCACAGTGCCAACGGCCTCACTACTGCGGTGGCCCAGCACGGCGAAACGACGTCCAAGAGCGAGGTCGTCGAGCTGCGCGGCAAGGTTGTGGTTCGAAGCTCCAGCCGCGGCAGCGACGATGTGACGATCGAGAGTGAAACACTCACTCTGCGACCCGATTCGCAGCAGGCCTCGACCGACTCACCCGTCGTACTCAAACGCGGTAACATCACCGCTCACGGTGATGGCATGCGTGCCGACAACATCGCAGGCACCCTGGATCTTGTCGGTGCAGCACGCGTGCAACTGCCCAGCTCACCCCGGAACCGACCATGATCAAGCCTCTCATTCCGCTGCTTTTCTGTGCCGTACTTTCCAGCCATTCGTTGAACGCCCTCGCCCAAAATGCAGACCGTGAGCAGCCGATCAACATCGAAGCGGACAAGGTCACGGTCGATGAGCGCAGCAGAACCCACACCTTCATCGGCAATGTGGTCCTCACGCAGGGCACCTTGGTACTGCGCGGCAACAGGATGGTGGTGATTCAGGCCGCAGACGGCTTCCAGACCGGGGTGGTCACCGGCACCGCCAAACAGCTTGCGACCTTCCGCCAACGGCGCGAAGCCACCAAGGACTTCATCGACGGCCAGGCCGAGCGCATCGAGTACGACAGCCGCAACGAGACCGCCAAGCTGTTCGGCCGAGCCCGCGTGCAGGCCGGCAACGACGTGCTGACCGGCGATGTGGTCGAGTACGACGCCCGCACCGAGAATTACACGGCGTTTCGAGCGCCCGCCAAGGGTTCCGCTGGCCAGGATGAGTCGCGCATCCGCATGACCATCCAACCGAAAACCGGCAGCAACTGATCTCGTGCGCGGCCGGTGACCTACACCTGCATCCGTACCGAACAACGAGGCTCTTGCGGCCTCGTCACGCTTGACCGCCCCGCTGCACTCAACACCCTCAGCGACACGCTGATGGACGAACTGAGCGACGCACTGGATCGCTTCGAAGCAGACGACGGCATCGTTTCCATTCTCCTGACCGGCTCCGACAAGGCCTTTGCCGCCGGCGCGGACATCTCGGCAATGGTCGGCCTGTCGTGGATGGACACCTATCGCGGTGACTACATCACGCGCAACTGGGAACGCATCCGCAGCTGCCGCAAACCGGTCATCGCTGCGGTGCGTGGCTACGCCTTGGGTGGCGGCTGCGAGTTGGCAATGATGTGCGACATCATCGTGGCGGGCGAGAACGCAACGTTCGGCCAACCCGAGGTGCGTCTGGGCATCCCACCGGGCGCGGGTGGCACGCAGCGCCTGCCGCGAGCCGTCGGCAAAGCCAAGGCCATGGATCTGTGCCTGACCGCTCGCAGCATGGGTGCTCAAGAGGCCGAGCGCGCAGGTCTGGTATCACGCGTGGTGCCGGACGAGTCGGTACTCGACGAAGCCTTGAAGATTGCTGAAACCATGGCCGGCTATTCGCTGCCGGTGCTCATGATGATCAAGGAGTCGATCAATCGGGCGTTCGAGGGTTCCCTCAGCGAAGGCTTGCTGTTCGAGCGGCGCAACTTCCACGCAGCCTTCGCGCTGGATGATCAAAAGGAAGGCATGACGGCTTTTCTGGAAAAGCGCAAAGCGCGCTTCCGGCACCGCTGAGGCCTTCGCCCACACATTTCGCCTCTGCGCAGCACCAAACTCACTCCTCGCGCAATGCTTCGACCGATGGATGCCGAACTCAAAAGATTGTTTTAAATGACTTTAATCTCCGGATCGACACGGCACACCGGATTTTGTGCACTGCAATATTTTTGCTTGACATCGTCGATGACAACTCTATACTAGAGACCATGCTGCAACGCACAAACGACCGTGCCCCGCGGCCCTCGGATTTCATTGATGTCAAGGAGACTCACCATGTTTGCGACTCCCGAACAAATCGCGGCTGCCAACAAAGCCAATCTCGAGGCACTGGTCAGCGTGGCCAACGCCGCGTTTGCCAACGCCGAGAAAATCACCGCGCTGAACCTCAGCCTGGCGCGCGGCCTGGTCGAAGACAGCATTACCAGCACGCGTTCGCTCACCAGCGCCAAAGACCCTCAAGAGCTGTTCGCCATTCAGAGCAGCCTGAGCAAGCCGATGCTGGAGAAAGCGGTTTCCTACAACCGTAGCCTCTACGACATCGCCTCCGGCAACCAGGAGCAGATGACCAAGCTGTTCGAAGCGCAAGTGGCCGAGCTGAACAAGACCTTCTCGGGCTTGATCGACAAAGCCGCCCAGTCTGCACCGGCGGGCTCGGACGTGGCCTTCGCGGCCATGAAGTCGGCTCTCGCCGCGGCCAACAGCGCCTACGACAGCGTCAACAAGGTTGCCAAGCAAGTGACCGAGCTGACCGAAGCCAATGTGAGCGCCGCCACCGACGCCACGGTCAAAGCCGTTGGCGCGGCAAGCAAGGCTCCGGCAGCCGCAAAAAAAGCAGCCGCCTGATCTTCGAAGGCTGCACTCAACAAAAAACCCCGCCAAGGCGGGGTTTTTTGTTTTCGTCCATCCAATTCTCACTCACCAGTCGGCGCATCTGTACGGTAATGATGCGGAAACAGCCTGCGCATCTCGGCCTCGACCCAGGCATGCACCTCGGCGTTGACGTCTTCCGGCGTGCGCCCGGCAGCGTCGATCGCCGGCCCGATGCTCACCACGATCTCGCCAGGACGTTTGATCAAGGCATTCTTGGGCCAGAACTCGCCGGCGTTGTGGGCGACCGGAACCACCTTCGAGCCAACGTGCGTTGCCAACCACGCGCCACCGATCTTGTAGCGAGCCGATTTCCCGATGGGCATGCGTGTTCCCTCGGGGAACACCACCACCCAGAAGCCTTCTCTCAAGCGTGCTCCGCCCTGCTCCACCACTTGTGCCAAGGCATCCTTGCCGGCAGCACGATCAATCGCCACCACAGGCATCTGGGCAAGCCCCCAGCCGAAAAAAGGGATGCGCAGCAGTTCGCGCTTCAGCACAAAACACAGCGGCGGGAAAATGCTCTGGAACGCCAGCGTTTCCCATGCCGACTGATGCTTGGCGAGAATCACGGCAGGCTCGCTCGGCAGGTTTTCACGCCCGATGACGCGATAACGGATGCCCAGAATGTAACGCGCCATCCACACCGCAATGCGCGTCCAGGAGCCAATGATGCGGTACCGCGTCAGCGCGCTGAAGGGAAACGTCAGAAACGAAAACAAGGCGTATGGCGGGATGGTGACCACCAGCCCGAGCGCGAACAGCAAAGAGCGAAGAGCGTTCATTTGTCCGCCGTAAGTTCGGCCACGACAGCGGCCAGATCCGGGAAGATGCGCGTGCCCGCCGGCAGAGCGCCCTCGTCCAGCGTGCGCCCGCCCTTGCCCGTGAGCACCAGATACGGCGTTGCGCCCACGGCCACGGCGGCCTCCAGGTCACGCAGGCTGTCACCCACCACCGGAACAGTGGTGAGATCGAAGTTCAGACGTTCGCCGATGTCGCGGTACATGCCCGGCTTGGGCTTGCGGCAGTCACAGGTCGAATCGGCTGCGTGCGGACAGAAGAAGATGGCGTCGAGCCGGCCACCGACGGCAGAAAGGCTTTTCACCATCTTGTCGTGGATGGCGTTGAGCGTATCCATGCCGAACAGACCACGCCCCACGCCGGACTGGTTCGACGCCACCACCACACGCCAGCCGTACTGGTTGAGGCGCGCGATGGCTTCGAGCGACCCTGGAATCGGCTTCCATTCATCCGGCGACTTGATGAACAGGTCGGAGTCATAGTTGATGACGCCGTCCCGGTCGAGAATGATCAGCTTCATCGGATGGCTCCGGAAATCACTGAACCGACAGGCGCGAAAGATCGGCCACGCGGTTCATGGCCTGATGCAGGGATGCCAGCAAACCCAGGCGATTATTGCGCAGCGCCGGGTCTTCGGCATTCACCATCACCCCGTCGAAGAAGGCATCGACCGGCTCCTTCAGCGCAGCCAGTGCCTGCAATGAAGCAGTGTAGTCGCCTTGCTCGAAGGCGGCATCGGCCTGTGCGCCCACGCTGCCCAGCACGCTGCCAAGACTCTGCTCGGCCGGCTCCTGGAACAACGCGGCGTCGACCCGCGCTTGCACACCCCCTTCGACCTTCTTGAGGATGTTGCCGACACGCTTGTTGGCGGCGGCCAGCGCCGGCGCTTCAGGCAGCGCCGCGAAAGCGCGCACCGCGGCAAGCCGCTGCCCCACATCCGCGAGGCGACGCGGCTGCAGCGCCAGCACGGCCTCCACTTCCTGAGCGCTGTAGCCCTGCTCGCGCAAGGCGCCAGCGAGGCGGTCATAGATGAAGCCGCTCAACGCGGCGGGCGCCTCGGCACTCAAGGCACGCTGCGAGCCGTCATTGGCCAGCACGGCAAAGGCTTCGGCGAGCAGATCCGGCAGATCGAGCGCCAGATCTTTTTCCACCAGCATACGGATCACGCCCAGCGCGTGACGCCGCAGCGCGAACGGGTCCTTGTCGCCAGTCGGCAACTGCCCAATGCCGAACAGGCCCACCAAGGTTTCGAGTTTATCGGCCAGTGCGAGCACCAGACCGATGTCGTTACGCGGCAGTTCGTCGCCGGCAAAACGCGGCTTGTAATGATCTTCGATGGCGTCGGCCACACCGGCGGGCAGGCCTTCCTGCAGCGCGTAGTAGCGCCCCATGGTGCCTTGCAACTCGGGGAATTCGCCGACCATATCGGTGAGCAGATCCGCCTTGGCAAGGCGTGCCGCCTGCTCCACCTGAGCCGTATCGACGCCGAGTTTGCCGGCGATGGCGCGGGCGATGGCCTCGACACGCCGAGCGCGCTCACCCTGCGAGCCAAGCTTGTTGTGATAGACGACCTTCGCCAGCCCCTCTGCGCGCGAGGCAAGCGGCTTCTTGCTGTCCTGCTCGAAGAAGAAGCGCGCGTCGGCCAGACGCGGGCGCACCACACGCTGGTTGCCGGTGACGATCTTCGACGGGTCGCTGACCCGCATGTTGGACACGATCAGGAAGCGGTTGAGCAGCTTGCCCGATGCGTCGAACAACGGGAAATACTTCTGGTTGGCACGCATCGTGAGGATCAGGCATTCCTGCGGCACGGACAGGAACTCCGCCTCGAACTCGCCCACATACACGCTGGGGTGCTCGACCAGTGCGGTGACTTCATCGAGCAGATCGGCGTATTCGCCCAGCGACGCCTTCTCGCGCGCAGCCGCCTCGCTCAACTGACGCTCGATGTCGGCACGGCGCTCGCCAAAATGCGGCACCACCTTGCCTTCGGCCAGCAGCGTGGGCTCCCACGCCTCGGCGCTGGCGATGTCGATGGCGCCACGGCTCATGAAGCGGTGGCCCATGCTGGTGCGGCCCGACTCCAGGCCGAGCACGCTGCCCGGCACCACCCGCTCACCATGCAGCATCACCAGACGGTGCACCGGCCGCACGAACTGCACTTCGTTCGCGCCCCAACGCATGACTTTCGGAATCGGCAACGAACGCAAGGCGGCACTGACGATCTCGGCCAGCACGGCGTCGAGCGATGCTCCGGCCTCGGTACGGGTGTAGAACAGCGCCTCGGCCTTGCCATCCATGCGGCGTTCGAAACCGGCGACGGCCTCTTCGCCGATGCCTCGCGCCGCGAGTTTCTTCAGCAGTGCCTGTGTGGGTTTGCCGTCGGCGTCGAGGGCAACCTGCACCGGCATGATCTTCTCGGTGACTTCCTGTGCGGCGGCCTGAGCCGCGACATCACGCACCAACACGGCCAGACGGCGCGGCGCGGCAAAACCGCGGAAGTCGCCCTCGGCCGCAGCCAGCCCGCGCGAGCGCAGACCTTCGACGATGGCGTTGGCAAAGGCCTCGCCCAGCCGCGGCAGAGCCTTCGGCGGCAGTTCTTCGGTAACCAGTTCGATGAGCAGATGAGCGTTCGACATCATGCTGCCTCCCCACGCAGCGCCTGACTGCGGGCCAGCATCGGGAAACCGAGCGCCTCGCGTGATTCGTAATACGCCTGCGCCACGGCACGCGAGAGGTTGCGGATGCGGCCGATGTAGGCCGCGCGTTCGGTCACCGAAATGGCGCCACGCGCGTCCAGCATGTTGAAGGTGTGGCCGGCCTTGAGCACCATTTCGTAGGCCGGCAGCGCCAGCCCGGTTTCGATCAGGCGCTTGGCTTCGGATTCGTAGTTGCCGAACAGCGAGAACAGGAAATCCACATTCGCGTGCTCGAAGTTGTAGCGCGACTGCTCGACTTCGTTCTGGTGATAGACATCGCCGTAGGTCACCGGCATGCCGTCGGGGTACACGGTCCACACCAGATCATAGACGTTCTCCACGCCCTGAAGGTACATGGCGAGGCGCTCGATGCCGTACGTGATTTCACCCAGCACCGGCTTGCAATCCAGGCCGCCGACCTGCTGGAAGTAGGTGAACTGCGTCACCTCCATGCCGTCGAGCCAGACCTCCCAGCCCAGGCCCCAGGCGCCCAGCGTGGGGTTTTCCCAGTCGTCTTCGACGAAGCGGATGTCGTGCTCCATCGGGTCGATGCCGAGGGCGCGCAGGCTGTCCAGATACAGCTCCTGGATGTTCGGCGGCGACGGCTTGAGCACGACCTGATACTGGTAGTAATGCTGCAGACGGTTGGGGTTTTCGCCGTAGCGGCCATCCTTGGGGCGGCGCGAAGGCTGCACGTAGGCCGCGTTCCAGGGCTCCGGGCCGAGCGCGCGCAGGCAAGTGGCGGGGTGCGAGGTGCCGGCGCCGACTTCAAGGTCGAGGGGCTGCAACAAGGCACAGCCGCGCTCGCCCCAGAACTGGCCGAGCGTCTGGATGATCTGCTGAAAAGTCGGTTTGCTCACTGACATGGTCCGGTGGAGGCCAAACAAAAGCGGGGATTTTACTGGCTTTCGAGCGGCGGGTCGAAGCTTGCAGCGCGGTCGCGACGCAAATCGCGCGTTCAGGCGCGACGGCGCACGACGAAAGCGATCAGCACGCCCAGCCCCGCCAGCACGAACGCCAGCGCATCGCCCCAGCGGGCATAGGGTGTCAGGCCGGTATAGCCCAACACCTCGGCGTGCAACACGCCGCGCTCGAACTGCGGCAGCACACCGGTGACCGAGCCATCGGGCTGGATCACCGCCGTCATGCCGGTGTTGGTGGAGCGCAGCATCGGCCGCCCGGCTTCCAGGGCGCGTACCCGCGCAATCTGCAGGTGCTGCGGCTGCGCCAGCGAGCGGCCGTACCACGCCAGGTTGGACACATTGAGCATCAGCGTTGCTTCGGGCACCGCATGCAGCAATTCGCGCCCGAAAAGATCCTCGTAGCAGATGTTCACCGCCACACGCTGCGCGCCCAATTGCAGCGGCGGCTGAGCGGCCGGGCCCGGCGTCTGGTCCGACATGGGGATGTTCGCCAACGCGTAGAACCAGCCAAAAAACGGAGGCGAATACTCGCCGAACGGCACCAGATGCCGCTTTGCATACGACTGCGACGGCGACGCTCCGAGACTTGCCGTGGCATTGAAGACCTGGCCCGCCTGATCTCGCAGAAAGATGCCGAACAGCAGATCAGCGCCTGCATCGAAAGCCCTTGAAGCCAGGCGTTCCACATACTCCGCGGGCAGATGCTCGGCCAGCATGGGCAGCGTGGACTCCGGCAAGACCACCAGATCGGCGTCCGGCACGTCGGACATGTTCATGTTCAGCTCAAGCCACTCGTCTACGTGGCTCGCTTCCCATTTCAGCTCCTGTGCAATATTGGTCTGCACCAGTGCCACGCGGTAAGGCTCACCCTCGGGATGCGTCCATGACACGCGGCCGAGGCCGACACCCGCCACCAGCACGGCGACGATCACGACGGCACTGACCCGCGCAGCCACCATCGCGCGCCACGGCGTGAACACCAGCAAGGCCGCGACGAAGGCCAGCACACCGCCCACGCCGTACACGCCAAGCACCGGCATCCAGCCCGCCAGAGGGCTCGGCGGCGTCTGCGAATAGCCGATCGACAGCCACGGGAAACCGGTGAACACCCAGCCACGCAGCCCCTCCGCCGCCACCCACAGGGCAGCGAACAAGGCGGCGCGCGTGAGCACGCCGGCGGTGCGCAGACGCACGAACACGGCGCCCGCCAAGGCGGGATACACCGCGAGATAGGCGCTGAAAAGAAAAATGGCCAGCGCGGCCAGCGGCACCGGCATGCCGCCGTAGCGGTTCAAAGCCACGAACAACCATGAGATGCCGGCCAGAAAAGCACCCAGCCCCCAGGCGAAACCCAGCCAGAAGCCGTCGCGCGTGCGCTCGGCCTGCGCCAGCAGATAAGCCAACGCCGCCATGCACAGCACAGCTACCGGAAACACTTCAAAGGGAGCGAAGCCGAAGACCGACAACGCGCCAGCGCACAAAGCCAGCGCGCACGCCACAAGACGCCCCGGCATGCGCCGGGGAGGCACGACCGCCGTCACTCCGCGTCGGACGCGGAGGGCTCCGGCGTCGGGACGGGTTCAACCAGAAGGGTGTACACGCGACGGCTGTCCGCCCGCATGACCTGAATGCGCACGCCCTCGAGCTCGATGACTTCGCCGCGCGTGGGCAGACGGCCAAGATGGCGAATCACCAGACCACCGATGGTATCGACCTCGTCATCCGAAAAGCTTGTCTCGAAAGCATGGTTGAAATCGACGATCTCGGTGGTGGCCTTGACGCGATATCGGCCGCTCTGGTCGAGACGGATGCTGTCGGCCACTTCATCGAAATCGTATTCGTCCTCGATGTCACCGACGATCTGCTCGAGCACATCCTCGATGGTCACCAGCCCGGCCACGCCGCCGTACTCATCCACCACGATGGCCATGTGATTGCGGCTGACGCGGAATTCACGCAGCAGAATGTTGAGGCGCTTGGATTCGGGCACGAAGACGGCCGGCCGCAGCATGCCGCGCAGGTCGAACTCGCGCCCGGCATAGTAATGCAGCAGATCCTTGGCGAGCAGGATGCCGACCACGTCGTCCTTGTTGTCGCCGACGGCAGGGAAACGCGAGTGCGCGGTATCGACGACGAAGCCGGCGATCTTTTCAATCGGGTCGTCGAGATGGATCACGTCCATCTGGGCTCTTGGAATCATCACTTCGCGCACCTGCATGTCGGTCATTTGCAGGGCGCCTTCGATGATGGAAAGCGCGTCCGGATCGATCAGGTTGCGATCGCAAGCGGAGCGCAGTCGCGCGAGAAGGTCATCGCGATCTTCCGGCTCGCGCGAAAGAAGGGCCGAAAGTCGCTCCAGTAAGGAGGGTTTGTCTGAGGAACTGTCCATTTTCCTGTACAGGTGAAAAACGAGGATTTGGGTCCGTCGAACCCAAATCCTCGGCCTTCACCACATCATGCATACGGGTCTGCGATGCCCAGCCCGGCGAGAATCTCGGTTTCAAGTGCTTCCATGACTTCCGCTTCCGCCGGCTCTTCGTGGTCGAAACCCTGTAAATGCAGCATACCATGCACCATCAGGTGGGCGAAGTGAGCTTCAACGGCCTTGCCCTGCTCCGCCGCTTCGCGCACCACCACCGGTACGCACAGCACCAGATCGCCATACAGCGGCATGCCTTCAAGCGGCATCTCGTCGCCATACACAAAGGTCAGCACGTTGGTGGGGTAGTCGCGGCCGCGGTACTCGCGATTGAGCTCGCGCCCTTCGTCCTCGCCGACCAGACGGACGGCCACTTCAATATCACGTTCGCGCAGCGCGGCCCGCGCCCAGCGGCGAAGATCGGGCGCACGCGGGGCATGCGCCCGCTCGGCAAGTTTCAAGGCACGCTGCACGTTGAGGTGGAGTGTGGGGCGGCCGGATTGCACGGACATGTCAACGCTCATTCTGCCGGCGCGTCGCGACGCGCCTTCTCGGCCGCCTCGCGCTCGGCCTGCACCCGGTCGTAGGCCTCGACGATGCGTGCCACCAGCGGGTGACGCACCACGTCTTCACGCCCGAACTGGGTGAAGGCAATGCCGCGCACACCGGCCAGAATGTCGCAGGCTTCGCGCAGCCCGCTCTTCTGCCCACGCGGCAGGTCGACCTGCGTGACGTCGCCGGTAACGACTGCACGCCCGCCTATGCCGATTCGCGTGAGGAACATCTTCATCTGCTCGGGCGTGGTGTTCTGCGCTTCGTCGAGAATGATGAAGGCGTGATTGAGCGTACGGCCGCGCATGAACGCCAGCGGAGCGATCTCGATGCTGCCGCGCTCGAAGAGCTTGGCCACGCGGTCGAAGCCCATCAGGTCATACAGCGCGTCGTATAGCGGCCGCAGGTAGGGATCTACCTTCTGTGCCAGATCACCCGGCAGGAAGCCCAGCCGCTCGCCCGCCTCGACCGCCGGCCGGGTGAGGATGATGCGCTCGACCAACTCGCGCTCAAAGGCATCCACGGCACTGGCCACGGCGAGATAGGTTTTGCCGGTGCCGGCCGGGCCGATACCGAAGGTGATGTCGTGGCCCTGGATGTTGTTGAGGTACTCGACCTGACGCGGCGTGCGCCCCTGCAGCTCGGCCTTGCGCGTCAGCAGCTTGGGCGTGAGCGGAGGCTGCGCTTGCGGCTCGCGGCGCGCCGACACTTCGACCAGCCCCAACTGAATGTCGTCGAGCGACAGGTGCTCGTCCGCCGCATCGTAAAACCTGCGCAAGGCCTGCGCCGCCAACGGCGCCCTGGCGCCGCTCACGTTGAAACGCTCGCCGCGCCGCGAAATGCTCACGTCGAACGCCGATGCGATCTGCCGCAGATTTTCATCCAGCGAGCCACACAGGTTGGCCAACCGAAGATTGTCGACCGGCTCGAACACCACTTCCACGAAATCTGTCATCAAGACTCCCGCACGACGATCTCGCCGCGCAGACTGTGCGGCAAGGCCGCGGTGATCGTCACATCCACGAACTGGCCGATGAGGCGTTCGTTGCCCGGAAAGTTAACCACACGGTTGTTACCGGTACGCCCGGCAAGCTCACCCACGCCTTTCTTGGCCGGCCCTTCCACCAGAATGCGCTGCACGCTGCCGACCATCGCCTCGCTGATGACCTGCGCCTGCTCTTCGATGCGCTTCTGCAGGCGCGCCAGCCACTTCAGCTTGGTGGCCTGAGGCACCGTATCTTCAAGATCGGCCGCGGGCGTGCCGGGGCGTGCGCTGTACACGAAGCTGAACGACGCATCGAAACCGACGTCTTCAATGAGCTTCATGGTCTTATCGAAATCCTCTTCCGTCTCGCCCGGAAAGCCGACGATGAAATCCGACGACAGCGACAGATCCGGACGCACCGCGCGCAGCTTACGGATCAGCGCCTTGTACTCGAGCACCGTGTAGCCGCGCTTCATCGCCGCCAGCACGCGGTCCGAACCGGACTGCACCGGCAAATGCAGATGGCTTACCAGCTTGGGAATTTTTGCGTAAGCATCGACCACGCGCTGGGTCATCTCGCGCGGGTGTGAGGTGGTGTAGCGCATGCGCTCGATGCCCGGAATCTCGGCAACGCATTCGAGCAGGAAGGCGAAATCACCCATCTCGTCGCTGCCCGCCGCCATCGGGCCGCGCCAGGCATTCACGTTCTGCCCCAGCAGCGTCACTTCCTTCACGCCCTGCTGCGCCAGTCCCGCCACCTCGGCGAGGATGTCGTCGAGCGGACGCGATACTTCTTCGCCACGCGTATAGGGCACCACGCAGAACGTGCAGTACTTCGAGCACCCCTCCATGATCGACACGAAGGCGCTCGCGCCCTCCACGCGAGCCGGCGGCAGGTGGTCGAACTTCTCGATCTCGGGGAAGGAAATATCCACCTGCGAGCGCCCGCTGCGGCGGCGCTCGGCAATCAACTGCGGCAGGCGGTGCAACGTCTGCGGGCCAAACACGACGTCCACGTACGGCGCACGCGCAACAATCGCTTCGCCTTCCTGGCTGGCCACGCAGCCACCCACACCGATGATCAGGTCCGGCCGCTCCTGCTTGAGCAAACGTACCCGACCCAGATCGTGAAACACCCGCTCCTGCGCCTTTTCACGCACCGAACAGGTGTTGAACAGGATCACATCCGCGTCTTCGGGAGTATCGGTTTTTACCAGGCCTTCGCCGGCGCCGAGCACATCGGCCATCTTGTCCGAGTCGTACTCGTTCATCTGACAACCGAAGGTGCGAATGTAGAGCTTTTTCATCAGTTGATTGTGCCGCTTGACGCTGAGTTTCGAGAGCGGCTATATTAGCAGGCTTGATGGTGATGTAGCTCAGACGGTTAGAGCGATGGATTCATAACCCATAGGTCGGCAGTTCGATTCTGCCCATCACCACCAGTATTTTCGAAGCCGCAAATCTGCAAGGATTTGCGGCTTTTTCTTTACTCTCGCAACCAAGCGGCACGGCGCCTTCAGCGGCGGCGCAAGGCCAGCAAACTCAACAAACCGAGTGCCGCGGCGATGAGCAGCATGCCAGCGCCTTCGGCCGGGCTGGGGCGTTCGCCGAGTTCGATCCACGCAGCCAGTACGCCGACCACCGGCACCGCCAGCGACGAAAGACCGGCCACCCCCGCCGGCAGGCGGTCAAGAACAAACAACCACAACAGCCACGCCAGGCCTGTGGCGAGCAACGCATTGAAGGCCAGAGCGCCAAAAAAGTAGGCGGAAGGCTCGATCTCGCGCGAGGGCAACACCAGCGCCACCGCGCATACCAGCACAGAACCGAACAGCATCTGCCAGGCCGTGAGTGCGATGAGGTCGAGCTTGCGACTGGCGCGCAGCCGCTTGGCCACGATGGCACTGATCGCCCACAGCAGACTCGCCAGCAAGGCCAGAGCGCTGCTCACGTAACTTGACGCCAGCGACCACGGCTCGAGCACGAAGACCAGTCCGACCGCAGCCAACGCGATGGCTACCCACTGTACTCCGCGCACCCGCTCACCCAGCATCAGCCAGGCCAACGGCAGAAGCCAGAACGGCATGACATACACCAGCACCGACGTCTTGCCCGCCCCGCCATTGACCAACGCAAGCTGGATCAGGGTGCTGAATGCCCCGCACTGCAGCAACCCGAGCAGAATCGTCGGCCCCGGCGCTTCCAGACGGAACGAAGAGCGACGAAAGGCCATCAATGCAAACAGCGACAAGGCGCCGAACAATACTCGCAGCGCGGTAAAGTCCACGGGGTCGACGAAATGCAGCACTTTCTTCATGACGACCCAGTTGTAGCCCCAGATCATCGACAACACGATCAGGGCCGCAACGGCCGGCCACAGGCGACGAGACTCGTTCATTGCACGCTCATTTGATTAATCACTGACCGAATCACGACTCAACATGCTGAAAACCCTGAAGGATTTATTCGACAACGCCCTCAACCCCGGCATGAATCTGCCCAGCACCGCAGGCGAGCACAGCCTGCAATTGGCCACGGCGGTGCTGCTGGTGGAGGTGATGCGGGCCGATCACGAGATCGACGAGGCCGAACGCAAGACGGTGATCACGGCGCTCAGCGAGACCTTCGGCCTGAGCGATGACGAAGTCGCCCAATTGATGGAACTGGCCTACGGCGCGTCGGACGCAGCATACGACTTTCAGCGCTTCACTTCCGAAATCAACCGCCGCTGCGACATCTCGCGCCGCGTGCGCATCATCGAGTACATGTGGCAGGTGGCGCTGGCCGACGGCAAACTTTGCGCGCATGAGCACCATCTGATGCGCAAGATCGCCGACCTGCTCTACCTGTCACACGGCGACTACATCGCCGCCAAGATGCGCGCCCAGCGCGCAGCGGATTCCGGCCCGACCTCAGGGCGCTGAAGGCACGGCATCGGTCTCGCTGCTCAGCAAGGTGCTGTCGTCCTCGGCCGGTGGATACACCACGATGAAGTTGTGAGCCGGGAAGTGTGCCGCCAGGCGAGTACGCAGACTGCCGATAGCCGGGCGCCACGCCACGCCCCCGACACGCACGCCGTACAACACCACCACATCGTCGACCCGCAACTCGGCACCGATCGCACGCATGACACCCGACCAGCGCGGCAGGCTCTGATACTGCACATCGAGCAAGGCGCCAGCGGCGCGCATGCGCCGCCGCACCACCGCCTCGCCGCCCTCTTCCGCGACCACGCACAGACCTGCACCGAGCTGATGCGACAAACGCCTAACCGTGCGCACGGCAGCGGCAAAGCCCGGCTCGTGCTCGGCGCTGGGGGGCACGACGAACAGCACCCGACCGCAACTCGCCAATGGCACCGTCAGGCGGGCCAGCATCAGCGTGTAGGCACGCTCGTCGAGCATGCTCTCCAGCACCGAGCCGAAAAAGAAATCTCGCGTGATGGTGCGGGCACTCCAGCCCATGATGATGTCGGTGCCGCGCAGTTCGCGCCGCGCCCGCAAGATGCCCGAGGCCAGGTTGAGGTCGATTCGCGTCAACGGCCGGGCGCCGACGTCCGCCGCAGAGATGAGGTCGACCGCCGCGGCCAGCTTTGACTCGGCGCGGCGGATACGGCGGCTGACGCTCGATCCGTCCTCGACGACGGTCACGGGAAAGATCGGTTGCTGGGCAGACGGGTCACGCACCAGCAAAGCAAGCTCGATCAAGGGGTCGGCCGGCGTACGGTCGGACAGCGCTACCAGCACGCGTTGCGAAGGCACCTCCAGCGCTTCGGTCTCATTCTCGGCAGCCAGCGCCAGCTCGCGCCCGTGACGATGCACCTGCCACGGGGCAATGATGCACGTCAGCAGAATCATCAGGATCGCGCCATTGACCACCGCATCGTCGAACAAACCGATCTGGTAACCGACCATCGTCGCCGCCAAGGTGCCTGCCGCCTGCGCCACGCTGAGGCCGAACACCACCTTGGCCTGCGCCTCGCCGTACCCCAGCAACGGACGAGTGGCTTGCGCGGCCAGCCACTTGGTGAGCGTCACGGTGCCGACCATGCCGATCGCAATCGCCCATGCGCGCAGATCGGCGGCGAACACGCTGACGTCGAGCAGCATGCCCACCCACAGCAAAAAAAACGGGATGAAGATGGCGTCACCGGTGAAACGGATGCGATTCATCAGCGCGCCGTTCTGCGGAATCAGCCGGTTCAGCGCAAGCCCGGCCAGAAAGGCGCCAACGACAGGCTCGGAGCCGAACAGGTGCGCCAGGCTGGCACAACCGAACACCGCGGCCAGCACGAACACGAACTCGGCCACTCCGTCGTGCCGCACCTTGCGGAAGAACCAGCGGCCGAGCATTGGCAGACCGATCAGAATGGCCGCGAAATACAGCGTCAGCGCGCCGCCAAGGCGCAGCCAGAAGCCCTCATCCACCGTGCCGCGCGTTGCACCGGCGATGACCGCCAGCACCAGCAGCGCCAGGGTATCGGTGACGATCGTGCCGCCTACGGCCGTCGTCACCGCCTGATTGCGGGCCAGCCCCAGACGGCTCGCCACCGGATAGGCAATCAGCGTGTGCGAAGCAAACAGGCTGGCCAGCAAGATGGCCGCCATCCAGTCAAAACCGAGAATGTAGCGCGCCACCAGCAGCCCGACCCCCTGCGGAATGGCAAAGGTCAGCAAGCCAAACACCAGGCTGTGCGCACGGTAGCGCTTGAGCACCGCCAGATCGATTTCCAGCGCCGCGGTAAACATGATGTACAGCAGCCCCACCGTACCGAACAGCACGAAGGACTGATCGCGCGCCAGCACGCCGAAGGCATGCGGCCCCAGCAGCGCGCCGGCCAGCAGCAGCCCGACGGTGCCGGGAAGCCGCCAGCGCGCCATCACCACCGGCGCCAGCAGGATCAGCAGCGCGACGATGGCAAAGACGACAACCGGGTTTTCTACGGGGAGGACGGCGGGCATTCTTCATTCAGTCCGGGGCAGCACAGCCGGCGGAGGATACCCGACAAGCCATTACGTCGTCGTACGCTTCGTACGTTCAGGGCGCTTCGCGCAGCAGGCGCCAGATGATCAAGGCGCTCGCCGTGGCATTCGCGATCACCAGAGCGCTCAGCACCAGGGTTACGCCCGTACCGGGCTCGTAACGCACCAGCACGTTAAGAAACACGGTGGACAAAGCCTGCAAGGCAACCAGCACCCAGAACAGTGGATGGCGCGGGCGCACGATGCGTGAGAGCCGGATCATGGCAGCGCCGCCTCCCCTTCCCAATAACCCGGCGCGTTGTAGATTTCGCGCAGATGCTCAATGAACAGCCTGACCTTGGCAGGCAGATAACGCTGCTGCGGGTAAACGGCCTGAATGTCGTAATTGGGCATGGCGTACTTGTCGAGCACGGTCACCAGCTCGCCGCGCTTGAGCTCGGCCTGGATTTCCCACATCGAACGCCAGCCGACGCCCAGCCCCTGCTTGACCCAGTTGAACAACAGCTCACCGTCGTTGCAGTCAAGATCCCCGGAAACCTTCACCGCCACCAACTTGCCGTCACGCAGGAAGGTCCAACCGCGCTGCTGGCCGCCCTGCAGGTTGAAAGCCAGGCAATTATGGTGCGCGAGGTCTTCCACCGCCTTCGGCTCGCCGTGGCGAGCAAAGTATTCAGGCGTGGCGCAGATCACCCGGCGGTTGGGGAACAAACGCATGGCCACGTAGTTAGGATCGGTCACCTCGCCGATGCGGATCGCCATGTCGTAACCCTCGCGCACCAGATCCACCACACTGTCAGTCAGGTTGAACGAAAGCTTCAGATCAGGGTGCAGCGCGCGGAAGGCCGGCGCGTGGGGCGCAACGTGGCGCCGACCGAAGGCGGCCGGGGCCGATACCACCAGGTGACCACGTACCGTCTTCCGGTCGGCCGTGATGCTGGCCTCGGCCTCGTCGAACTCGCGCAGCAAAGTGCGCGCACGCTCCAGGAACTGTTCGCCCAGGTCAGTCAGCGACAGGCCACGGGTGGAGCGGTGCATGAGTTTCACACCCAGCCGGCGCTCCAGCGCATCCAGCCGGCGCCCCATCACGACCGGCGTCACCCCCTCGACCAGCGCAGCGGCGGCGAAGGTGCCTTTTTCGGCGACCAGAACGAAGCTTCGAAACTCGGTATAGCGGTCCACTCGATACTCCTGATATCGACAGTCTTGAATTATGCGGCAGTTGCGGGGCGCTACCCAAGCCCTTATCCTTGCTGCCATTCGTCAGTATTTTCGCCCGTTTTCCAACATTTCCATCAAGGAGTTCGTCATGGCCCGCATGAGAGCCGTAGATGCCGCTATTGCCGTTATGCGCAAGGAAGGCATCGACACCGCGTTCGGTATTCCCGGCGCAGCAATCAACCCCCTGTATTCCGCCATGCGCAAGGATGGCAGCATCCGCCACATCCTCGGCCGTCACGTCGAAGCCGCTTCGCACATGGCCGAGGGCTACACCCGCGCCAACCCGGGCAACATCGGTGTGTGCATCGGCACCTCCGGCCCCGCCGGCACCGACATGATCACCGGCCTGTACTCGGCTTCCGCCGACTCGCTGCCGATCCTGTGCATCACCGGCCAAGCCCCGCTGGCCCGTCTGTACAAGGAAGACTTCCAGGCCGTGGATATCGAATCCATCGCCAAGCCGGTCACCAAGTGGGCCGTCACCGTGCGTGAAGCCGCTCTGGTGCCGCGCGTGTTCCAGCAGGCTTTCCACATCATGCGTTCGGGCCGTCCGGGTCCGGTGCTGATCGATCTGCCGATCGACGTGCAGATGGCCGAAATCGAATTCGACATCGACACCTACGAGTCGCTGCCGGTCTACAAGCCCGCTTGCTCGCGCGCCCAGGCTGAAAAAGCCATCGCCATGCTCAACGAAGCCGAGCGTCCGCTGATCGTTTCCGGCGGTGGCGTGATCAACGCCGACGCGGCCGACCTGCTGGTCGAGTTCGCCGAGCTGACCGGCGTGCCGGTCGTGCCGACGCTGATGGGCTGGGGCACCATTCCCGACGACCACAAGCTGATGGCCGGCATGGTGGGCCTGCAGACCTCGCACCGCTACGGCAACGCCACGATGCTGGCTTCGGACTTCGTGTTCGGTATCGGCAACCGTTGGGCCAACCGTCACACCGGCTCCATCCCGGTCTTCACCAAGGGCCGCAAGTTCATCCACGTCGACGTCGAGCCGACCCAGATCGGTCGCGTGTTCGGCCCGGATCTGGGCATCCCGTCGTGCGCCAAGGCCGCGCTGCAGCAGTTCATCGCTGTCGCCAAGGAAATGAAGGCCGCCGGCAAGCTGAAAGACCGCTCCGCATGGGCCAAGGAATGCCTGGACCGCAAGCTGGACGTGGCCATGCAGCGCAAGACCCACTTCGACGACGTGCCGATGAAGCCGCAGCGCGTATACGAAGAAATGAACAAGGTCTTCGGCAAAGAAACCTGCTACGTGACCACCATCGGTCTGTCGCAGATCGCTGCCGCTCAGCACCTGCACGTGTACAAGGCACGCAACTGGATCAACTGCGGCCAGGCCGGCCCGCTGGGCTGGACCATCCCGGCCGCCATCGGCGTGGTTGCTGCCGACGCCAGCCGTGAAGTCGTCGCCATCTCCGGCGACTACGACTTCCAGTTCCTGATCGAAGAGCTGGCCGTGGCTGCGCAGTTCAAGCTGCCGTACATCCACGTGCTGGTGAACAACTCCTACCTCGGCCTGATCCGTCAGGCGCAGCGTGGCTTCGAGATGGACTTCTGCGTGCAGCTGTCCTTCGACAACATCAACGCCCCGGAACTGGCTGGCTACGGTGTTGATCACGTTGCCGTGGTTGAAGGTCTGGGCGTCAAGGCCATCCGCGTTCGCGAGCCGAAGGAATTCGGCCCGGCCGTGGAACAGGCCCGCAAGTGGATGGCCGAGTTCCAGGTGCCGGTCGTCATCGAGGTCATCCTCGAGCGCGTCACCAACATCCCGATGGGTCTCGAAATCGACGCAGTCAACGAGTTCGAGCCGGTTGCCGAGAAGGCCGAAGACGCGCCGACCGCCAACGCCTGATAGCACCCTGCGCCCCGCTCCGGCGGGGCGTTTCGCCCGTGCTGGCACGGGCGACGAGAGGATGGACTCCGCGTAACAACGGTGATCCATCCTTTTGACTTTCCTGCAACGAACACGCACACGGAGAACCGCAATGCCGAAATTCGCCGCTAACCTCACCATGCTCTACAACGAAGTCGATTTCATGGATCGCTTCAAGGCCGCTGCCGACGACGGCTTCAAGGGCGTCGAGTACCTCTTCCCCTACGCCTACCCGGCCGCCGACCTGGCCGCCAAGCTGAAGGAATTCGGCCTGACCCAGGTGCTGCACAACCTGCCGGCCGGTGACTGGGCTGCAGGCGAGCGCGGCATCGCCGTCGATCCGAGCCGTGTCGAAGAATTCAAGAAAGGCGTCGACACCGCCATCGAATACGCCAAGGTGCTGGGCACCGAGCGCATCAACTGCCTCGCCGGCAAGATTCCGGCCGGTGTCAGCAAAGAGCAGGCGCACGCCACCTTCGTGTCGAACCTCAAGTACGCTGCCGACAAGCTCAAGGCTGCCGGCATCCCGCTGCTGATCGAGCCGATCAACACTTTCGACATCCCGGGCTTCTTCCTGAACTACACCGCTCAGGCCGCCGCGATCATCGACGAAGTCGGTTCCGACAACCTGTTCATCCAGTACGACATCTACCACGCCCAGCGCATGGAAGGCGAACTGGCCAACACCATCAAGACCAACCTGCCGCGCATCGCGCACATCCAGTTGGCCGACAACCCTGGCCGCAACGAGCCGGGCACGGGCGAGATCAACTACCCGTTCCTGTTCAAGTACATCGACGGCACCGGCTTCGATGGCTGGATCGGTTGCGAGTACAAGCCGGCCGGCAACACCTCGGCTGGCCTCGGCTGGCGCGAAGCGCTGACCAAGTAATACTGCCCTGACGGCATTTCCGCGCACACGTGCCGGGAATGCCGTGCAACAATCCCGACACGCGCCGCGCCCCAGGCCGGCGCGTGTCGCACGTCATACGCAAACAGGAATTCGCAACATGTCCGCTCCCCGTCAGTTGCTGCGCCAGATGTTTGACGCCGCCATCCTCGCCGCCCAGCCGGAACACTGCATTCCGCGCTTCATGCCGGCCCCGCCCAAGGGCCGCACCATCGTCATCGGTGCCGGCAAAGCCTCCGCCGAAATGGCGCGCGCGCTGGAGAAGCACTGGCCCGGAGAACTGTCGGGCGTGGTCGTGACGCGCTACGGCTATGCCGTGCCGTGCGAGAAGATCGAGATTCTCGAAGCCGCCCACCCGGTGCCCGACCAAGCCGGGCTGGATGCCGCCGAACGCATTCTGCAGACGGTTCAGGGGCTGACCGAAGACGACATGGTGATCTGCCTGATCTCGGGCGGTGGCTCTGCCCTGCTGCCGCTGCCGGGCAAAGGCATCACGCTGGAAGACAAGCAGGCGATCAGCCGCGATCTGCTGCGCTCGGGCGCCAACATCGCCGAGATGAACTGCGTGCGCCGTCACCTCTCGCGCATCAAGGGCGGCCGTCTGGCCGCAGCCTGCCACCCCGCGCGTGTCGTGAACCTGCTGATCTCCGATGTGCCGGGCGACAACCCGATGGACATCGCCTCGGGCCCGACCGTCGGCGACCCCACCACGCGTCAGGACGCGCTCGACATCCTGCGCCGCTACGGCATCCAACTGCCCGCCGCTGCGCGCGCCTTCATGGAATCGGATGAAGGCGAGAGCATCAAACCCAACGACCCGCGTCTGGCCGGCCTCGAAACGCACATGATCGCCACGCCGCAAATGGCCCTCGAAGCAGCCGCGGAAGTGGCCAAGGCCGCAGGCGTAACGCCGGTGCTGCTGGGCGACACCATCGAGGGCGAAGCCAAGGATGTCGGCAAGGTGTTCGCCGGCATCACGCACCAGATCGCCACGCGCAATCAGCCCTTTGCGCGCCCCTGCGTGTTGCTGTCGGGCGGTGAAACCACTGTCACCGTCAAGGGCGACGGCCGTGGTGGCCGCAACGTCGAATTCCTGCTGTCGCTTGCCATCGAGCTCAATGGCAAGGAAGGCGTGTGGGCGCTGGCCGGCGACACCGACGGCGTGGACGGGCTTGAAGAGACCGCAGGCGCCATCGCCACCCCGGACACGCTGCAACGCGCCTGGGCCGCCGGCATCCGTCCGCGTGACTCACTGGCGAACAACGACGGCCACGGTTTCTTCGAGGCTCTCGGCGACGCGGTGATCACCGGCCCCACCCTCACCAACGTGAACGACTTCCGCGCCATACTGCTGCCCTGACCCCTCACCAAGGAGCCCTCCGATGCGCACACGCAAGGTCCTGACCCTCGACGACGCCCGCAAGATTGCCGCAGCCGCTGAAGCCGAAGCCCTGCGCAACAACTGGAACGTCGTGATTGCCGTATGCGACGAAGGGGGCCACCTGATGTGGTTGCAGCGCCTTGATGGCGCCCAGCTTATGAGCGTTGAAGTCGCGCCCGAGAAGGCGCGCGCCAGTGTCTTCGCGCGCCGCCCGAGCAAGGCACTGGAAGACATGGTCAATGGCGGACGCTATGCCGGCCTGCACCTGCCCATCCAGTGCATTGAAGGCGGTGAGATGATCGTCGTCGACGGCGAGATCCTCGGCGCGGTCGGCGTATCGGGCGTGAAGGCTTTCGAAGATGCGCAGATCGCCCGCGCGGGCGTCGCGGCCATCGGCGCCAGCTGCACCCTCTGAGACCTTCGGCCTTTGCGCCATTCAACCGCCACGCGGAGCAAAAAATGACCGACTTCGACGCGCAGCTGAAAGCGTTCGGTGAGCGTATCGAACAGGAAATGGTCGAGGGGCGCCTCAACTTCCCCACCGTGCTCGACCTGTCGCTGCGTATCAAGACGGTCGCCGACGACCCGGATTCGTCGCTCGACGACATCGCTGCCATCGCACGCGCCGAGCCCGTACTCTCCGCCAAGGCAGTCCGACTGGCCAATGCGGTGGTGATGAATCCGTACGGTGCCGCTGTCACCAACATCGGCGACGCTGTGCGCCGCATCGGCCTCGACTCCCTGCGCAGCCTGGCCTTTGCCGTGGCGGCCGAACAGGTCGCGCAGGATTTCCGCTCGCACACCCTAAAGCTCATCGCCACCGGCCTGTGGATGCACACGGTGGACGTGGCCTGCTGGTCGAGCGTCATCGCACGCGAGACGCGCTCAGCCAACCCCGACGGTGCGATGTTCGCCGGCATGATGGTCGACATCGGCCATTTCTTCCTGCTTGCCCGCGCCACCGAGTACCCGGCGCTGGAGCAGGACATGGACCGCTTCGCCGAGTTCGTCAGCACCTGGAACGCCCCGGTCGGCCGTGCCATTCTCGAAGTATTCGGGCTGCCGGAAAGCATTCTCGTGGCGTTCCGCGAGCCGCCACGCCAGATCGCCGCCTGGCCGCCGCGCGACCTCGCCGAGACGCTTCAGGTATCGCGCATTCTCAGCGAATCGCCCAACCCCTTCGACAACCTGCTCGGCCGCAACGCACCTTCGCTGACCGAAGCCATGGCCACCAGTCAGGTGGATAGCAGCGCCCTGCAGAGCATGATCGACTCGGCCCAGACCAGCCGCCGTCAGTTGATTGCCTCCCTCTGCGGCTGAACCTCAACACCCCGCAACGCGCTGCCGGCAGATCGCCGCAAAAAATTGAATCCCCGCCGTAAGGAATGGGCGCTCACCACGTCCAAGCCTCACACGTCTGCGCGCGAACTCGCTTCAGGCACACCACTCAAACGCGTCGGAGGATTCAATCATGCACACCACGATTTTCCGCTATCTGTTGTGCGCCACGTTGTTGGCGCTCGCTCCGCTCTCCGCGCATGCTGCGCCGGAACGCACCGACGGCCAGGCCGTCGCCACGTTCGCCGGCGGATGCTTCTGGTGCATGGAGCCCCCCTTCGATGCACTCGATGGCGTGCTCTCGACGACCTCGGGCTACACCGACGGTCGCACCCCCAACCCCACCTACGAGCAGGTATCGAGCGGGCGCACCGGCCACACCGAGGCCGTGCAGGTGGTGTACGACCCGAGCAAGGTGAGCTTTGAAAAACTGGTGGAGGTGTTCTGGAAGAACATCGACCCGACCGATGATCGCGGCCAGTTCTGCGACCGCGGGCTGCAATACCGGCCGACGCTGTTCTATCACGACGAAGCGCAACGCGAAGTGGCCGAACGCTCCAAGGCCGAGCTGCAAAAGAACAAACCGTTCGCGGCCGACATTGCCACCCCGGTGGTGGCCGCGAGTACGTTCTATGCGGCGGAGGAATATCACCAGGACTACTACCTGCGCAATCCGATCCGCTACAAGTACTACCGCCACTCCTGCGGCCGTGACAAGCGCCTGCAGGAATTGTGGGGCAGCAAACCCTGACCGACGGAGAAACGACCATGCAACGACGCACTTTTCTCGGCAGTCTGGCCACGCTGGCTGCCGCCCCGCTGACACCCGCACTGGCGGCCAAAGACACGAACGCAGCCGAAACCGCAACGCTGCAACGCAGTGAAGAAGAGTGGCAGCGCCTGCTGACCAAAGAGCAATTCGACGTACTGCGCCGAGAGGGAACGGAACGCCCGCATTCGAGCCCGCTCAACAATGAAAAGCGCAAGGGCACCTACGAGTGCGTGGCCTGCGGTCTGGCGCTGTTCACGTCCGAGATGAAGTACGACTCGGGCACCGGCTGGCCAAGCTTCTACACGCACCTTCCGGGCGCGTTCAAGACCAAACGTGACTTCAAGCTGATCATTCCGCGCACCGAATACCATTGCGCACGCTGCGGAGGCCACCACGGCCACGTCTTCAAGGACGGGCCCAAGCCGACCGGCGAGCGTTGGTGCAACAACGGCGTGGCGCTGCGCTTCGTGCCCGACGCCGGCTGAGCACGTTCAATCCATCCAGCGGCTGCGGATCACGAGGATCTCGGGCAATTTCTCCAGGAAGACCTCGACCAGCCGCGGGTCGAAGTGCTTGCCGCTTTCGTCACGAATCAGCTTAACGGCATCGTCGATGGACCAGGCCTTCTTGTAGGGGCGCTCGCTGGTGAGCGCGTCGAACACGTCGGCAATCGCCACGATGCGCGCCTCGATGGGAATCTCTTCACCGGAGATACCGTGCGGATAACCGCTGCCATCCCATTTCTCGTGGTGGCTCAACGCAATGCGACTGGCCATCTGCAGAAGGTCGGAATCGTGCTCGCCGAGAATGCGAACGCCGATCTCCGCGTGGCTCGCCATCACCTTCCACTCGTCCGGGTCCAGGCGTCCGGGCTTGCGGAGGATGGCGTCTGGAATGCCGATCTTGCCGACGTCGTGCATGGGCGCGGCGTGCAGCAGATTCTCGGCCTCCGATTCAGCCAGCCCTGCCCCGAGGGCGATGATCTGCGAATAATGGCTCATGCGGATCACGTGCATGCCGGTTTCGTTGTCCTTGAACTCGGCCGCAACGCCCAGGCATTGCACGATCTGCAGGCGCGTCTCGCGCAATATCTCGACACTCACCAGACGCAGGTGAGTGCGCACCCGTGCGCGCACCACCGACGGACTGACCGGCTTGGTCAGGTAGTCGACCGCACCGACGTCAAAACCGCGCGCTTCGTCGAGGCTGTCGCCCAGCGCAGTCACGAACAGCACGGGAATCATCGCCGTTCGCGTCGAGGCCTTCAGCGCCGCGCACACGTCGTAGCCCGTCAGTCCCGGCATCATCACATCGAGCAGGATCAGATCGGGCCGCTCGCTCTCGGCCAGCTTGAGCGCGCGCTCGCCGTCACGTGCGAAGAGCAAGCGGTAATCCTGTTGCAGTATCTCGCGCAACACATGCAGGTTCGAAGGCTCGTCATCCACCAGCATCAGCAACGGCCGCCGATCGGCGGCTTCAAGCGCACTCATCCTGCTTCTCCCGTTTCACCACACAGGCGCTCCAGTTCGGTCTCGAGGCAAAGCGCCGCGAGCTCCAGATCAAACTGGTCAATCGATTCACGCATCCGGCGATAGCTGCCGGGCTGCATCACCTCTGCAAGCGAGGCCACCATGGCCTCGTCCACTCGTCCATGACGCAACAAGCTCAGCAACGCGCGGACGCGCTCGGCAAACTCGTCGGCATGCTCGAAAACCTGCGTCTCCGGAGAAGCCGCGGGCTCCACATGACGGCCGATCACGGCCTTCACCGCTGCGAAATCCGTATCGAGCGCAGTCAGCGCATCAAGCACCGGGGCGATCGGGGCCCGGCTGCCCAGCAGCCGCTCGAGCTCGGCGGCAGTTCTGCTCACGTTCGGCATGGCCAGATTGCCCGCGGCGCCACGCAAGCGGTGCGCGGTGGCAGCGGCGGCGCCGAAGTCGTCGGAGGCAACGGCATTGCGCAAGGTCTCGAGGCTCCCCGAGGCATGCTCGACAAAGCGCTGCAGGGCACGCTGGAACACCTGCGCATCACCCCAGCGACGCTCACCCTCGGACCAATCCACCGGCTCGTCGGCGTGCGAGGACGCATGAGCGCTGATGCTGCAAGGCTGCGCGTCGACGAAGCCCAATACCCTGGCCATTTCACGCTGCAGCAAGGGCCACTCCACCGGCTTGGTGGCAAAGCCGTTCATGCCGGCCTCCGTAGCCGCCTCTCGGTCGCGCTCCATCACGGTGGCCGTGAGGGCGATCACCGGAGTCGGAGGCCGCCCTGAGACGCGTTCATAATCGCGGATCATGCGGGTGGCTTGCAGACCGTCGACCTCGGGCATCTGCACGTCCATCAGCACGAGGTCGTATTTGCCACGGCAATACAGGGTGAACGCTTCTTCACCGTTCAAGGCGCAGTGCACGCGGTGGCCGGCCGCCCCCAGCGTGACTTTCATCAATTCGAGGTTCTCGGTCACGTCGTCAGCGATCAGAACGCTGAGCGGCGGCAGATTGAGCGCCGCAGCCGAGGCGGTAAGCACACCATGCCCCGGGGCCAACGGAAGCCACACACGGAACGTGGTCCCTGCCCCCTCGATGCTTTCCGCGCGCAATTCACCGCCCATCAGGTCGACGAGCTGACGGGCAATGGTGGTGCCCAGCCCGGTGCCGCCGAAACGACGGCTCATCGAGGCATCTGCCTGCGTGAAGGGCTCGAAAATGGCCGCCAGCCGCTCTGGCGGAATACCGATGCCGGTATCGCGAATCGACAGCATCACGCCGCCGCGCTCCTCCGTAACGCGCAAGGTAACCTGCCCTTGCTCGGTGAACTTCACGGCGTTGCCAAGCAGATTGGTCAGCACCTGGCGCACACGCAGCACGTCACCGCGAAAGAACTCGCCCGCCGCGGAGTAAACGAGCACCATCTCGATGCCCTTGCGCCGCACTTGCAAGGCGAACATCTCGAGCATCTGACTGCACAGGTCGCGCAGCGAGAAATCCTGGGTTTCCAGCAGCACCGCACCGCGTTCGAGCTTGGCGGTATCGAGGATGTCATTGAGCAGCCCCAGCAGCGAACGCGCCGAGCCGTGCACGGTGGTGAGGTAGCGCCGCTGCTCCTTGCCGAGCGACGTGTCGAGCAGGATTTCGCTGAAACCGATGATGGCGTTCATCGGCGTGCGGATTTCGTGACTCATGTTGGCCAGAAACGCACTGCGCGCCTCGGCCGCTTGCTCGGCACGATCCTTGGCCTCGCGCAGATCCATCTCCATGCCGCGGCGCGCGCTGATGTCGACGATCACGCCATCGATCCAGCGTATTGCGCCCTGCTCATCCACAATGCCGCCACCGCTCTCCCACACCCAACGCAAGCTGCCGTCACGGCACTGCACGCGGTATTCGATGACGTAGCCCTTGCGCGCGTCGAGCGCCGCCATGACCTCCTCGAAGACCTGCTCGCGGTCGTCCTCGTGAATGATGGCCGCCAGATCCATGCCGTTGGCGCCGAAGGCACTGGCCGGCCAACCACTGATCTGCTCGATGGCGTCGCTGACGAACAGCACTTCCCACTGCCGGCTCGGCAGACATCGGAAAGCCGCCCCCGGGATGTTGCGAATCAGCGAGGCGTACTGCTGCTCGCGCTCGCGCAAGGATTCTTCCATGGCCTTGCGCGCGGTAATGTCGGTAACGTAGCCGACGAACATGCGCCCGTCGGCGATGCGCGCCTCGCCGATGGCAAGGCGCAGACGCATCGCGCTGCCGTCCTTGCGCAAACCGCTCACCTCTCGGCCCACGCCGATGATGCGCGGGGCTCCGCCGTTGCGATAGTTGTTCAGATAAGAATCATGCGCGCTGGCGTCCGGGTCGGGCATCAACATGCTGACGTTGCGTCCCGCCACCTCGGCGGCGCGCCAGCCGAACATCCGCTCCGCCGCCGCATTGAAGCCCACGATTCGGCCACGCTCGTCGATGGTGATGATGCCGTCGATGGCGGTATCCACCACGGCGCGCAAGCGCGACTCGTTGTCTTGCGCACGGCGATACAAGGCGTGCACCCGAATCAAGGCATTCGAAACCCCGACCAAGAAGACCAGTACCAGACTGACGCCCGCGATTCCGATTCCAAGTCCGGTATTGCCGACACCCACTTCGGCAACGTCCGGCGTGCCGATGAACACCGCTGCCGCCATGCCGGTGTAGTGCATGGACGCAATCGCCAGACCCAGCACCGTGCCACCCAAGAGGACCGCAGGCCCTTCGCTGATGAAATTGTGACCCATCAAGCCAAAACGGATGCGCAGCGCGGCGATGGCGAACACCACCGCGACCACCAGCGAAGCCAGAAACCACAGCGAATCGAGCCGCATCTCGGCATCCATCTGCATGGCCGCCATGCCGCAGTAGTGCATGGCGCCGATGCCGACGCCCACGTAGGTGCCGCCCACCACGAGTTGCCGACGGCTCACGCTGGAGCTGGAGAGCAGTTGCAGCGCGATCCACGCAGCGAAAAAGGCTGGAAGGATGGAGAGCGCTGTCAAGCCGGGGTCATAGCGGATCTCGATTCCGGCATCAAGCGCAAGCATGCCGACGAAATGCATTGCCCAAACGCCCCCCGCCAGCGCCAACGCGCCGGAGAACAGCGCAAAACGCCTTGCGAACGGCTGCCGGGCCTTGCGCGCCACCCCGCCCACCTGCAAGGCCATGGTGGATGCCACCACTGCAATCACCAGCGACAACAGCATCAGGCCATGGTGGTGATGCGTGTGCAGCACGAGCGCCGGATCGACGCCGTCAAGGCCGAAAATGGTGAAATTCAACATGGATGCCGCCGCACCTTTAACGCCTGCGCGAAGCAGGCAACGCACTGACCTAGTTCATACACCGATGCATGAGCTTTCCGGCCTCATCTCGACTCGACTCGCCACGCATCATCAACGGAGGCATTCGCCCCGAAATTTGGTTGAATCACCAAACAAACCCAAGTAACACGGCGGTTAAGCTCATGCTACCTCAGCTGATTTGGCGTGCGCCGCGATCCTCGGGGCGTGCGTGCGGATTTGCACAGCGCACCGCATCCACATACGAAAAAACCGCCCAGCGGGCGGTTCTGCAGACTCGATGCGAGCGTCTCAAACGTAGTAGTCCAACGACTCCTGATGCTTGAGCAAGTCACGCAGCACGTGGGGATCCGGACCGAAGAAATACACCAGCCCCCAGTGCGTGCCGAAAGCCGTGCGCTTGGTTACGATCTCTTCCAGCGGCGGCGTGAGTTCGTGCGACTCGAAATAGGCGTGATCCTCGGTTTCCGGGGGAATCTCGAGCTTGCTCACTACGCGGCGGCGCGGGTACACGCCGAAACAACCCGCATGCCCCTTGGCGTCGACCACTTCGCGCGGGAAGAAAGCCTTGATCTCGTCCTGCGTGGTCTTCGGGTCAAAGGCCAGCACCAGCCCCTGATAGGCGTTGAAGCCGTACGCTCGTTCAAGCAGCTCGAAGACCTTGAAACCCGGCGGACGGTACGCCACTTCACCCAAGTACATCTCGTTGTCGCTGGTCACGAAGTACTCGGGGTGGATGAAGCCGAAATCGATCTCGAAGGTCTTGATGAGCTTCTCGATCTGTTTCTCCACCAACGGCCGCAGCTTCTCAAGTTCGGGCGTACCGGGCACGAATACCGAGTAGCCCAGCGTCACGTATTCCGACAGGTTGAGGAACATGATCTTGCCGCCATGCACCCACGCCTCGACGGCGAACTCCCAGCCATCCAGATGGCTTTCCATCAGCACCGGGAATTCCTCGTCGGGAATCGCATCGATCTCGTCCGGCGTGCGGATCACGCGGTGCCCCAGGCACCCCGCCTTGTCGAAGGCCTTGAGGTGGATGGGGTCGTTGGGGTCGCCGTCGAGCTTGAGCAAGGTCTGATTGACACGCTTGAGGAAGCGCACCACGTCGCTCTTGTCGTGCGCCTCTTCGAAGATGCCCACGCGTATGCCACCCAACTGGGCGCGGCGCTTCATCAACGCCTTGTCCCGGAACAGGATCGATTGCCCGAACAGGCGCGGGTTGTTCATCAACACCGAATTGATCGCTCCGGCCCATTCCACGGTTTCCTCGAACAGAGGGATCGCCACATCCACGCCCTCGTCCTTGAGCTTCTGCGCTATTTCCATCGAGCGGTCGTTGATGCGTTCGAAATCCCACGACATGTAGGGGATGCCATGCTCCTTGCAATAGGCCTCGGCCCACGGCGGCGCAACCACCACGTAGCGGCGGTCGAAACGCTCCAGTGCATCCACGGCATTCAGGCTCCAGCCCAGCAATGCCACATAGCCTTTCTCGGGATTCTTTTCCATCAGCGATTCCTTTGCGGAGTGCCGCACTGCAAATCGGGCAATGGAACGGACGTTCGCATTTGCGCGAGGCAGACGACGTGCATCAAGTCGATGCAATTTGCCGTCGTCACACAGCACTGCGTGACGACGAAGGGGACGCGCGGCGATGGAGCATTGCGAGGGTGCAGCAACACTGCGAGGGGCAAAGCGATCGGCCGCGGCCGGGAAATACCAGACGTCCGTGATCAACGGACTGAGAACGTCGCGGGTGCGCGCAGCCTGCTGCGCGCGAGGTGGTCCAACCCCCGCTTCGAGGCCCCACCATGCCCGCCATACCAAGGGGCTGTCAACCCGACGGCCCCAAACCTGCGCGGGTCAGAGCGCTCCGGTCGCCCCGCCCGTCGCTGCCGAATCGGCGTTCGATGCAGCGGGTACGCGCTCGCGCGCCCAGCTTTCGACGGCCATCGCACGCACATTGGCAACGGCCTCCTCGGGCACCACCGTGGGGTTGCCGTGGTCCTGCGGGTCGAAGTGGAAGATGTACACGCGCGAGGCCAGTTGCGCGAACGGCAGCGAGGATTCGCCGAAGTGCTCCCCGTTGCCTTCGGTGGACACCACCACGCCACAACCCCAGTCCTGCCCGCCGTCGTTGTTGGGGTTGTAGAAATAGGCGCGCATCTCGCCGCGCAGATCGGGCGCAGTACGAATCAGCGTAATGGCATGCCAGCCGACAAAGCGCCCGCCCGAATCGGTCACCGCCACACCGGCCGGCTGCGGGTGGATCTGTACGTGATTGCCGTTGTAGTGCGGGTGGTACGAGGCGTGAAAATCACGCACGAATTCGTCGTAGCGTTCGAGCAGCCCGCTGGCGACGTCCACCGCGATGGCAAAACCACGCACCACCCACCAACCGTGAAACTCGGGGTTGACCCATTTGTGCGGGTCTTCACCACGCCCTGCCGCGAGGCGCCCCATGCCGAAATAGATGCGGTCCAGATGTGGCACCAGCAGCAGGGAAACCGGGTCGAGATCGAGGTTGAGCACATCCACCAGCCCCGCGGGCAGCAGCGACGAATCGAGCGGCTGCCCCTCGAAATGCATGGTGATGGCGCCGTCACGTGCTGCCCAGGCCACCAGTTGCATCAGGTAATCCGGGTCGTTCCATGCCCACATCGAAATGGCGCGTGCGGCCTGGCACGTGGGGTTATGCCCCTGCCCCACGCCGAACGGCTGCCCGAGCACATTGAGCAAACCTGCCAGCAGGTGCGCTTCGGGCGACAGCCCGGGGCCGAACACACGGGTCAGCATCTCGGCGGTGCGCGCGTGCAAAGGCAGACGGATCTGGCGCCACAGTGCCGGCACCAGCGGCGGGGAGAACAGGATGCCGCGTTCGAGCAGGCACGACAGGCCGTAGATCGCCTGACAGGTCTCGGGGTGAGCCGTGCGGTCAATGAGTTCGCGAACGAGTTCGTTGAAGTTCAGATAGCTCTCGGTGCCGGTGGTGCTCAGGCCCAAAGCCACCGGAATCAGGTCGGGCTGCTGTTCGAGCAACCAGCGCATCAGCACCGGGTGGTACACCGACACCAGGCCGGTGTCCGCCATTGCCCGCGCAAACCCGCTGGCCTCCTGCTTGAGCGTCTGCACGTCCATGTGCGCCAGCGCCTCGCGGTACGCCTCCACACCGGGGTCGTAATGCGTGCCCTGGGTCGGCCCGAACAGCGCACTGATCAATCGGTCCGCCCCGCGCAAGCCATTCACGCCGGTTTGCGGGTCGTCCAGATACACCGCCAGTTTGGTGATCATGGTCTTGACGCCATCGACCTTGACCGGCCGCTGACGCATGATGCGCCAGACTTCCTCGACCAGTTGTTCGAGCATGGAGTCATAGCCGATGTGCTCCGCCAAAAAAGCAAACACCTGGCGTGCCCCCTCGGTGCGGCGCTCGCGCGACAGCTCGGTGGCGCGATCAAAAACGAAATCCAGATTGACCGCCAGCACCTCGCGCAGGAAGTGCACAGCCTGCTCGGCCGCAATGCCCGGGTGTGTGGCGCGGCCCTCGGCAATCGCCAGCCAACGCAGCAGGCTCAGGCACTCCAGCGTCACCACGCGCACTTCGGCGAACTTCAGCGTCCCGGGAACGAGTTGCGGCTGCAGGCGCTCGGGATACTCCCAATCACTTCCGGCGAATACCCCCGCCACCTGCAAAGCCCCTGCCCGCTCGTACAACGCGGCCACCCCGCCCGGCAGACACAACAAGGGACGCGCCGCATCCAGCACCTCTGCGGCATGGGCGGGGCGCGCAAAATCGCTCGCCTGTCCGAGGCGCTTGAAACAGCGCTCGAAGCGGTCGAGCAAGGTATTGAGACGGTCAGGGGTAGCGGTTGAAGCGGAGTCTTGGGGCATCCAGATGAGAAGTCGGGCGGAGAAATGTACGCCGTGTGCCGCCTCAAGGACGGAACACGGCAAAGGCGTCTTCCGTCCCGAGGATACACCAGCGCAGTCCGAGCCGTCGCCCGGCCCGCCACTCAAGCCTGCCTGATCTGGTCCAGCGTGGGGTAATCGATGTAGCCCTTGGCCCCGCCGCCGTAGAAGGTGCGGGTATCCGGCTGATTAAGACCGGCTCCTTCACGCAGGCGGCGCACCAGATCCGGGTTGGCGAGAAACGGCACACCGAAAGCCACCAGATCTGCAGCGCCGCTACCAACCGCCTGCATGGCCGTGCCCCGGTCATAACCGTTATTCACCAGCCAGGCGCCGGGGAAGGCGTTGCGCAGTGCCGCATAGTCGAATTGCGGAGCCCCCTCGGGCTCACGCGCTCCGCCGGTCTCGCCCTCAATGACATGAGTGTAAGCCAGCCCGAGCGGCGAGAGCTGCTCCACCACATAGCCATAAAGCGCCTGCGGAGCGCTGTCGAGCGGGGTGTCGTTGAACGTCGTCAGCGGGCTCAGCCGGATGCCGACGCGCCCTGCGCCGATCTCGCTGCATACGGCCTGCATGATCTCGATCAGAAGACGCGCACGGTTCTCGATGCTGCCGCCGTACGGGCCGCTGCGGTCGTTCACGCTGTCGCGCAGAAACTGTTCGAGCAGATAGGTGTTCGCGGCGTGGACTTCGATGCCGTCGAAACCCGCCGCCACGGCATTGCGTGCGGCACGGCGGTAGTCCTCCACCAGCGCGGGGAGTTCATCGTCGCGCAGCGCACGCGGCGCAGACGTATCCACGAAACCTTCGGCGGTGAAGGTCTTGGCATTCGGGCGGCGGGCGGTCGACGACACTGGCTGGGCGCCGTCCGGCAGCAGCGAGGAGTGTGAAATGCGGCCGACATGCCACAACTGGATCACGATGCGCCCGCTGGCGGCATGCACGGCATCGGTGACTTTTCTCCACGCCGCCACCTGCTCGGCGCTGTAGATGCCCGGCGTGTCGAGGTAGCCCTGACCCATCGGGCTGATCTGGGTAGCCTCGGTGATGATCAGGCCGGCGGTGGCGCGTTGGCGGTAATACTCCACGGTCTGGTCGTCGGGCGTTTGATTGTGGGCGCGGTTGCGCGTCAGCGGTGCCATCACGATGCGGTTGGCGAGCTCGATGTCACCGATGCGGATGGGGTCGAACAAGGTGGTCATGGGATCCTTTGCAACGGGGTGTTCGGAAGGATTGGCTTGGAGCCGCCACTGTCGCAAACGTTCTCGCACCACAGGACTGGCCAGCCCGGCACACCTTCATGATGGCGCAGCGTGCGCCTCGGGCAGGCTAGAATCGTCCTTCGGCGTCCTCACCCGACAGGAGTCCCGATTGTCCTCCGACCGCCCCGCAGCGCCTTGGCGCAAGCAATTGCGCAAGCTGATTCTCGGCCCCTCCCCCGACGACCACCTCGGACGCAAACCTTTCGTGGCGCCTAAGAAGGCAGCGGGGTCATTCCGCAAGCCCGCTGCCGAGGCGCCGCCGGAGCCGTACGTGCCGCCCGACTCACCGGGCTACCGCCGCATGTTCGCGCGCGACAAACTCACGCTCGGGCTGTTTTTCGCGATCGACAACTACACCGACGACCTGCCCGACATGAGCCGTCAGTTGGAGCTGGCCAAGCGCGCCGACGAGCTGGGCTATGCCGCCCTATGGACGCGCGACGTGCCGCTGCGCGACCCGAGCTTCGGCGACACCGGGCAGATCTACGACCCGTGGGTGTGGCTGGGGCTGATCACCGGGCACACGCGCAACATCACGCTGGCCACCGGCTCCATCGTGTTTCCGCTCAACCACCCGATCACGCTCGCCAAGGCCGCCGCTTCGGTCGATCAGCTGTCGGGCGGCCGCTTGTTTCTGGGTATCGCCTCGGGCGACCGGGCGGTGGAGTTCCCCGCCTTCGGGCTCGACATCGAAAAGCGCGGCGAGATCTTTCGCGAGACGCTGGGTTACTTCAACCGCCTGCTGTACGAGAGCTACCCCAACATCAATTCACCTCTGGGCACGCTGGCCAAGGCCGACCTGATCCCAAAGCCGCTGTACAAACGCATTCCCATCGGCATCACCGGCCATTGCCGACAGGACCCGCCGTGGATCGCCGCCAACTGCGACGCATGGATCATGTATTCCAACAGCCCGAACACGCAGAGCATCGTCATGCAGAACTGGCGTGACGCGGTCGAGCAAAGTGGCGCGGATTTCAAGCCCTTCGCCCAACCCCTGCACATCGACCTCGCGGAAGACCCCAACGCCGAGCTCGAACCGATTCGCTCGGGCTACCGCCTGGGCCGCAATCTGATGATTGAATTGCTCGAACGACTGCGCGGGGTCGGAGTCAATCATGTTGCCCTCGGCTTCAAACGCGGCCAACGGCCGGCTGACGAGGTCATGGAAGAGGTCGCCCAAGAGGTGCTGCCGCATTTTCCAAGTCACTCGTCTCGCTGCGACCCACTATCCACAGATCCTGTGGATAGGCTTGGGGACAGGCCCTGAGCAAGCAACGCAAGTCATTGAGCGAACGCGCGGAAACCGCTTTGCTCACCCGGCAGGCAGCGCTTCGCCGGAGGTGCCCCCACGGATGTTGCGCTTGGGGGTATCGTGGATGAAATTCGCCGCCGCGCCAGAGTCTTCAAGATGATGGCGCGAGCTCGACACCGCCGATGATGCACACCGCGCGACCGCCGTCGCGTGCCAGCCGGACAGCCCGCATGCCGATGACCACCTCGTGCCGTTCCCCGCTCCACTTCGCCCTCATTGTTCTGCTGTGCGCAACGCTTGCCGCCTGCGCGTCGTTTGGCGGATATCCGAGTGACCCAAGCGCGCAAGCGACTTGGCACGTCGCAGAAGCAAGTCGCGCACTCGACCGCAACGATACGGCCCTGGCCGGACGACAGATGGTCGCTGCGCTGGAGCGCGCGACCGGCGACGCACGGCTGCGCGAGCTGTTCGCCGCCCGCCCGCAGGCGTCCGAAGTGCTCGCATCGTATCTGGAGCCTGGCGCCACCGTGCTCGCGACTCCCAGAGCGGCCCCCCATCACCTTGCAACGCTGCGCAAGCTGCGTGCCGCTGACGTGCTGCCCGCAGCGCGCGTCGCCGCGCTCGAAGCGCAGTCCGAGCGCGCGATCGTTGAAGCCAACCGCAGCGGTGCGCTGCCCTTCACGCTCGATGACCCCCTCGACGAATTGCCGATGCTGCAGCACGGCGAACCGCATCGCCTTGTCGTCGCGCGCACCGTTGAACAACTCGTCAATGGCGGGGGCCGGCCGCTTCGCGGTTTCGTTCAGTACGTGCAGCACGTCGGGGCCGACAGCGCCGAGGGTCGCGAACTCGTCGCCCTGCTGCCGCAGATGAACGTGCGCCGCAGCGAGATCGATCTCGTCGCACCGATCGCGCAGACCTTTGCCGCCCGTCGCCGCTCAGAGTTGACGACGCATGCCGTGCTTGTCGTCGAGGGCGCCGATCACTTCATGCGGGCCGACCTGCTCGGCATGATCGCCCCGCAGACTCCCGGCATCGAGTGGTCTGAAGAGCCCGACCCGCGGTTGCAGACGGTCACCGTCAAGCGCATCCGCCACGAGGAACGCAGTCTCCCGCAACGCGCGCAGACGCTGCTTTATCCGGCTTACGACATCGACCCGTTCTACGCTCATCGTCGGTTTTCGCCGCATTCAACCTATGTCGTAGACATCGTTCACGGCGGACGGGAGATTGAGTACAGCTACGTGGTGACCGTGCATACGGGTGGAGTGCAGACGCACCGAGGCACCGTGCAAGGCTCGGTCAAAAGCGAAGAGCGTCGCTGCGACGGCCCACGCATGCAGTACGGATACGGGAGCTACCTGACTGGTTTCCACGCAAACCACGACCTCGCCGCACGCTGCCGCAGCGACGTCGGCGAGTCGATGGACGAATTGCGCAAGCGCGTGCTCGGCGAAGTCGCGCGCGAGATCATGGAGTTGCAGCTCGTGAAGCAGTCCATCGAAATGCAGTAACGCTATATGCGCCGCGTATCGGCCGCGACGCAACACGGCGCAACTGGCTAGGGCTGAGAGCCAAAGACATTTGCTCAGGGCAGCAAGGTGTGAAGCGGGTCGCTCTGGCGGATGTTGCCCGGCGCCAGCGGCGGCGGATCGTTGTACATGGCGTCGAGGCGGATCGTCACGCGGCGGTTGCGTGCGCGCCCCTCTTCGGTGAGGTTTTCGGCAATCGGGCGCTGATCGGCATATCCGACGGCGGACAGGCGTGCCGGCGGAATGCCCGCGTCGGCAAACACGCGCACGATGGATGAAGCACGAGCGGAAGAAAGCTCCCAGTTCGACGGGAAGCGTGCCGTGCTGATCGGTGTGTTGTCGGTATGCCCTTCGACCACCACCGGAAAATCACCCGCTGCGAACACCTGCGCAATCGCACGCAACGGCGACTGCGCACCGATCTGCAGCGCCGATTCACCTGACGAGAACAGCAGACTGGCGTTGATCTCGACCGTGATGCCGTGCGCCCCCTCCGAGATATTCACTTGGCCGGTGCGGGTCAGGGGCTCGAGCGAGCGGCGGATGCTCTCGCTCATGCGGCGGATATGCACCATCTGATCGCCCTGCCCGCTGGCATTGCGCTCCGTCTGGCTGACCGGCGGCGCCGGGCGAATCGGCACCACAATGGGCGCCACCGCCAGCTGCTCGCTCTCCTGATTCACCGTGACACTGCGAAACGCCGTCAGCAGCGAATCCGAAAGAATGCGGTACTTGCCTTCGTTGACCGACGACAGCGCATACATGACGACGAAAAAGGCGAACAGCAGCGTGATGAAATCCGCGTACGAAACCAGCCAACGCTCGTGATTCTCGTGGTGTTCCTCGCGGCGTCGGCGGCGCGGCATGCCGGCGTCACACCAGATAGCCGCGCATGCGGGCTTCGATGATGCGCGGGTTTTCACCGTTGCCGATGCCCACCAGCGCATCGACGATCATCTCGCGCTCGGCGGAGATGCGCGCGATGTGCGCCTGCAGTTTCTTGGCGAACGGCAGGAAGACCAGGTTGGCGAAGCCCACGCCGTAGATCGTGGCGACGAAGGCCACCGCAATGCCGGCCCCGAGGCGTGAGGGCTCGGTGAGGTTTTCCATGACGTGAATCAGCCCCAGCACGGCGCCGAGGATGCCGATGGTCGGGGAATAGCCACCGGCGGATTCCCACACACGGGCGCCGAGCTTCATCTGCGCTTCAGAGGCGTCGATCTCCACATGCATCAGCTCACGCAGGCGATCCGGCTCGATGCCATCGACCAGAAACTGCAGCCCGCGCTGCAAAAACGGGTCGCGCTGCTCCTGGATGCGAGGCTCGAGCGCCAGCAATCCGTCGCGTCGCGCCGTAGCCCCCCAGTGCGTCACCAGACCAATGAGCTGTTCACCACGGTCGGGCGGCGGCACGAACACCCAGCGCGTCATGCGCATACCGTCCACAAACACGCGCAGCGGGCTTTGCAGCATCACTGCGCCGAGGGTGCCACCGATGACGATCATCAACGCCGTGGGCTGCAGCAGCGAAGTGACGTGACCGCCTTCGAGCATCTGCCCGGCCACGATGGCGGCAATGCCCAGAATCAGACCGAAAACGCTTATCCGATCCATGAAGTCACCGCTCAGGATTTAACGCGCGGCGGACGGCCACGGCGTTTGGGCGCGGCCGCAGGCGCGCCATCGGAGAACACGCGCGAGCGCAGTCGCGCCACCGCCTGACTGTGCAACTGACATACGCGTGATTCGGTGACACCCAGCACCTCGCCGATTTCGCGCAGGTTGAGATCTTCTTCGTAATACAGGCTCATCACCAGCTGCTCGCGCTCGGGCAAGTCTTCGATGGCCTGCACCAGCGTGCGACGCAGATCGGCATCTTCGATCAGGCCCAGCGGGTTGGTGTCTTCGGCGACGATGTGGCGGTCGAGAAAGTCTTCATCCTCGGCGCCGCTGAAATCCTCGAAATACACCAGTTGGTGACCGCGTGCATCCTGCAGGATCTGCTGGTATTCGTTGAGCGGCACGCCGACCGCTTCGGCCAGTTCGGTTTCGGAGGGGGGACGCCCGAGGGTCTGTTCGAGCTTTTGCACGGCCGATTCGACACGTCGCATGTCGCGGCGCAGGCTGCGCGGCATCCAGTCGTCTTCGCGCAGGCCATCGAGCATGGCGCCGCGGATGCGCTGGGCCGCGTAGGTTTCGAACTGCGCACCGAGGCCGTCTTCGTAGCGCGAGACGGCGTCGAGCAGACCGATCATGCCGTTCTGCATGACATCGTCGACATGCACGCTGGCCGGCAGCTTCGCCATCAGGTGATAGGCGATGCGCTTGACCAGCGGTGCGTACAGCTCGACGAGGTGTGCCTTGTCAGGGTTGCCTTCTGAATCGTACATCCACAGTGCCCGGGTATTGCGGGACGCCACTCGCCCTTTGCCGACATTATGCACGCCACCCGAGCGGGAATGGCCTGCTGCAGCTTCGACTTTTCGAGTGAGGATGAACATGCGCAATGATTCCTCAGCTCGCGGCGCGACGTGACGCGACCAGGCGTCCGCCACTCAGTGCCGCAAGCCTGCGCAGAAAAGCCGCCTCCGGCTCGCGGGGGGACGACTGCCCGGCCTCGGCCGATAGCCCGCCGGCCAGATCGTCACGCCCGACTTCACCCAGCCACGCCAAAGGCACGCCGACGTGATTGCGCACCAGCGTATCGAGACTGTTGAAGAACGCCGCGGCCTCTTCGCGCGTGCGCGCCCCCGAAACCGCCACATGCATCGAGCCGGCGCCGGCGCCGGCCAGCCCCTTGATGACGGCATAGGCTTCCAGGGCACCAGTGCGACTGGCCTCGGCCACCAACAGGCGGCGCGGCGCGGCCACCACGAACGGCGACGGGTCAGCCGCCTCTTCGGCACTGGCGTGCACCAGCACGAAGCCGGCATGGCGATACAGCGAACGCAGCGCTTCGATCAGACTGGTACGCCGCTCTTCATCGAGCAGAGGCAAGGCCAGCGCCGCCGCGCTGACCGGCACGCGGCCAACCAGACCGGGCACCGGCTGCACAAGCGTGCGCACATCCACCTGGGCACCCAACACGCCGAGCAGATCCACGCCCTCGTCCAAGCCGAGCGCACCGACCAGCGATTGCTCACCACGCGCCTCATCCAGAATCAATACGCGCTCGGCACGCGCTGCCAGGCGGAACGCCGTGCGCACGGCGGTGACGGCGCGGTCGCGCCCGGTGGCATACAGCGCCACCACCGTGGGCGGGGCACGGCGGAAAAGTCTGCGCAGACCGGCCGCCTGATCTTCGTGATGGTCGATCATGCCTGTCCTCCCGATTCACGCGCGAAAGCGCAGGCCATCCACGGCGCTTTCAGACGCGTGGCGAGCATGCTGCAGTTCATGTCAGGCTCCCGCGCCGGCTGCGAATTTCAGGGCCGCCTCATCGGCATCGAGCTTCCACGAGCTGTCACGCACGCGGGCATTGAGGCTGCGGTGCAGCAGGTAAGCACGGTTGGGCAGATGCAGGTCTTCCGGCACGCGCTGGCCATTGGTGACGTAAAACACTTCCAGCCCGTGCGAGATGGCGGCGCCTACGGCCGGCGCCAGCGACACGGCTTCGTCCACCTTGGTCATCACGCAGCCGGCCAGATCCGACCCGCGATAGGCCTCGATCACGTCATCCAGGGTCTCGCCGCTGGCCGTGGCATTGAGCAGCAACAGGCGGTGCACGTTGCCCGCGCCCGACAGCATGGCGGCTTGCTTGACCACCATCTCGTCGCGCTGGCTCATGCCCACCGTGTCGATCAACACCATGTGCTTGCCGCGCAGCTCGGCAATGGTCTGGCGCAGGTCGGACGCGTCGCGCACCGGAAACACCGGCACACCCAGAATGCGGCCGTAGATGCGCAGTTGCTCCTGCGCCCCGATGCGGTAGCCGTCGGTGGTGATCAGCGCGATCTTGTCGGCGCCGTGGCGTACCACGCAGCGCGCAGCGATCTTGGCTGTGGTGGTGGTCTTGCCGACGCCGGTCGGGCCGACCAGCGCGAACACCCCGCCGCGGTCGATCAGGTCGGCGTCCGACGACATCGCGCGCAGATCGCGCGCCAGCGTGTTGCGCACGGCAAGGCGAGCCTCGTCAGCGCTGTGCGCTTCATCCACCGACTCCACCAGCTTGCGTGCGAGGCGCGTGGCAAAACCGGCATCGAGCAATTCACCCAGCACTTCGGCACGCCCCGGCGCGTTGCGGCGCGTGTCGCCCCAGGCGAAGGCTGCAAGCTGGCGTTCGATCATGCCGCGGATGCCGCCCAGCTCGGCCATCAGGCGGGCGTTGGCTTGCTGCAGTTCGGCAATGCGCGGATCTTCAGCGGCGCGCGGCGCCTGCGCCTTGGGCTCGGGCGCGCGGGCAATCGGGGGCTCGGTCGTCAGCGCCTGCTCAGGCGTGCGCGCTTCCGCACGAGCCGACGCGGCTTCGGCGCGCGGCTGGGCTGCGGGGCGCTGCGACGGCTGAGCCGGAGCCTCGACATTCTCGTAGCCACGCTTGCGGATCAGGTAATCGGGGGTTTCCATGCGCGGCGGCTCGAAGGGGCGGATGCGCTGCGGGGCCGGCTGGGCGGCTGGCTGCGTGCGCGGGCCACCCAGACTCACGCGGCAATCCTCGTCTTCGTCGGCAAACGATGCAACCGGAGCCGGCGCCTCTTCCTTGCGCGGCGGCGTGGTCACTGCACCCACCGCATCCGCCGGCAACGCGAGGATCTCCACGCCACCTTCAACGGCGCGGTTCGACAGCACGATGGCGTCGGCGCCCAATTCAGCCTTGAGGGCGCGCAGCGCCTCGCGGGCAGTGGCGGCAAAGTAGCGCTTGACGTTCATTCCGGTTCTCCAGACAGTCCGCGCCTGTAGCGCAGCATGAGCCCATTATTCCCGCCCACCCGGCTTGGGCGACGGCGGAATAAACGGGAATGTTCCCGCTTAATCCGTTCTTCAAATGCCGGCTCAGGCCGCTCCGCCCACCATCGAGGTAACGCGCACGGTGCGCGACTCCGGCACTTCGGTATTGGCGATGACTTTTAGCGACGGCACCGCACGGCGCAGGAAGCGCGACAACAGCAGACGCAGTTGCGGCGGCACCAGCAGCACCGGCGGCACGCCAGCATCTTCCATGCGCTGCGCGGCATCGGCGGTCTGGCGCAGCATGCTGTCGGCCAGCCCCGGCTCGATGGCGCCGCCATTGCCTGCTTGCGCGCCCATGGCTTGCGTGAGGATGCGCTCGAGTGTCGGCTCGAGGGCGATGACCTGCACCTCGCCGTTGCCGGGGAACAAGCTCTGCAAAATCGAGCGGCCCAGCGTCTCGCGCACTCGGGCGGTGAGCTCGACCGGATCCTGGATGCGCGGCGCGCTCTCGGCCAGCACCTCGATGATGCTGCGCATGTCGCGGATGTTGACGCCCTCTTCGAGCAGTTGCTGCAGCACGCGCTGCACCACCGACAAGGGCAACTGACCCGGCACCAGGTCTTCGACCAGCTTCGGCGAATCCTTGGCGATGTGGTCGATGAGCTGCTGGGTTTCCTGCCGGCCGAGCAGTTCGGCAGCGTGATTGAGAATCAGGTGATTGAGGTGGGTCGCCACTACCGTGCCGGCATCCACCACTGTGTAGCCCAGCGCATGCGCCTGTTCGCGCTGCGCCGGATCGATCCAGACGGCCGGCAGATCGAACGCCGGGTCGCGCGTCTCGCGCCCCGCCAGCGGCCCGGCAACATGGCCTGGGTTGATCGCCAGATACTGCCCCGGCCACGCTTCGCCCGCGCCGACTTCGACGCCCTTGAGCGAAATGCGGTAGGCGTTGGGCTTGAGTTCGAGGTTGTCGCGGATATGCACCGACGCAGGCAGAAAGCCCACCTCTTGCGCAAACTTCTTGCGCAGGCCACGAATGCGCTTGAGCAGCTCGCCGCCCTGCCCCTTGTCCACCAGCGGTATCAGGCGGTAGCCGACTTCCAGCCCCAGCACGTCCACCGGCTGCACGTCGTTCCAGCTCGCCTCTTGCGCTTCCTGCGCAGCAGCGGGTTGCGGCTCGGCGGAAGCTGCGCTCTCCTCGGCCGCCAGACTCGCGCGCTCCAGACTCTGCTGGCGATGCCATGCCAGACCGAAGAGGCCAGACGCAATCAGGATGAACACCAGGTTGGGCATGCCCGGAATCAGGCCCAGCACGCCGATGATGCCGCCGCTCAACATCATCACCTGCGGCTTGGCGAACACCTGGCCGATCACCTGGCCGCCGATGTCTTCCGAATCGTCACCGCCCACGCGCGACACCACCAAGCCCGCTGCCACCGACACGATGAGTGCCGGAATCTGCGCCACCAGGCCGTCGCCGATGGTCAGCAGCGTGTAGGTCTCGACTGCGGCACCCATGCTCATGTCGTGCTGCACCACGCCCACCACCAGACCGCCGATGATGTTGATGAGCAGAATCAGGATGCCGGCGATGGCGTCGCCGCGCACGAACTTCGAGGCACCGTCCATGGCGCCGAAGAAATCGGACTCCTGCGACACTTCCTTGCGGCGGCGCTTGGCTTCGTCCTCGTTGATCAGGCCGGCGTTGAGGTCGGCGTCGATGGCCATCTGTTTGCCCGGCATGGCGTCCAGGGCAAAGCGCGCGCTCACTTCGGCGATACGGCCGGCGCCCTTGGTGATCACCACGAAGTTGATCAGCACCAGAATCCCGAACACCACCAGACCGATGGCTGTGTTGCCCCCCACCAGGAAGTAGCCAAAGGCCTCGATGACCTTGCCGGCGGCGTCCGGGCCGTTGTGCCCCTCAAGCAGCACGATGCGGGTGGACGCCACGTTGAGCGCCAGCCGCAGCAGCGTGGTGACCAGCAACACCGTGGGGAACACCGAGAAATCCAGCGGCTTCTTGGTGTACATCGCCACCAGCAACACCATTACCGCCAGTGCGATGTTGAAGGTGAAGAACAGGTCCAGCGCGAACGGCGGCAGCGGCAGCACCATCATCGACAACACCATGATGATGAAGATCGGCGCCCCCAGCAGAGCCAGGTTTTCCGGTCGCGCGATGGCGCGCAGGTTCAGTGCGTTATTCATTCATCGGCCTCGTTCGGCAGGCTCGCCATGCTCAGGCAACCGCGCCCGGGTCCATGCCTTCCGGCACGTCCAGATCGGTCGGCACGACGGGCTTGCGCCCGCCGCGTGACAACCACGTGTTGAGTTGATAGACGTAGGCCATGACCTCGGCCACGGCGGTGTAGAGCTGCGCCGGCACGGCCTGGCCCAGCTCGCAATGGGCGTTGAGCGCGCGCGCCAGCGGCGGCGCCTCGAGCAGCGGCACATCGTGCTCGGCGGCAATCTCGCGAATCTTCAGTGCCACCGCACCCACCCCCTTGGCGACCACCACCGGCGCGCCCATCTTGCCGCTGTCGTATTTCAGCGCCACCGAAAAGTGCGTCGGGTTGGTCACCACCACGTCGGCCTTGGGCACCTCGGCCATCATGCGGCGGCGTGCCATCTCGCGCTGGATGCTGCGGATGCGCGCTTTGAGATGCGGGTCGCCCTCCTGCTCCTTGTTTTCGCGCTTCACTTCGTCGCGCGTCATGCGCAGGCGGCGGTGGTACTGCCATAGCTGGAAGGGCACATCCATCATGGCGATGATGGCCAGCCCCAAAACGATAATGAGCGAGGCAAACAACAGCGTTTGAAAGAACTCGGGAATGGCTTGCTGCAGCGAGCGATTCATCAGCGCAAACACGTGCTCGCGCTCGCGCCACACAGCGAAGACGGCGAGCGAGCCGATGACCACCGTCTTGAGCACCGACTTCACCAACTCGGCCAGGCCATGCACCGAGAACATGCGGCCCAGCCCCTTGAGCGGGTTCATGCGCTCTGGTTTCAGCGCCAGTACCTTGCTGGAGAACACGAAGCCGCCAAGCGCGATCGGCGCTGCCAGCGCCGCCACCATCAGCACCGCAAACAGCGGCAGCATGGTGATCAGCACCTCGGTGAAGACCAGATTGAAGGTGCGCAGCATCAAGACCGTGTCGAACACCGCCGCACGCTCGAACGAAAAGCCGTGCCGCAAGGTATCGGTGATGCGCTGACTGACCCATCCGCCCATCATCCACAGGCCGGTGACGCCCGCGATCAGCACGAAGAACGTCGACAGCTCGCGCGACTGCGGAACCTGCCCTTCCTCCCGGGCCTGCTCTATTCGCCGTCCGGTTGGTTGTTCTGTCTTCTCTAGATCGCTTTCATCGGCCATTGCCGCTCCAGCGTGGATCGCCCCGCAAAACTGCGGACAGACGACCACGTGCGGCAATTATGGTGAGGGGGCGGCAAGATTTGCCGGTGGATAAAGACGGGGTTTTTGCCCTAATTCGGCACTTGTGCCGGAACGCGCGGAGGGATGCTCAGCGCAACGAGGCGCTCAGCGCGCCGGGCGCAGGCTGCTGGCGCCGCCGATGTGGTCTCCGGCGGCGATGCCGCGCTGCGCAAACCAGCCCAGGTTCATTTCCAGCGCATAGCGCGCCGGCTTGGCCGCGCAATGGTTGGTCTCTGTCTGCGGCTGCATGTCTTCGATGTTGATGATGGTGCCATCGGCATCCAGAAAGGCCACCGACAGCGGAATCAGCGTATTGCGCATCCACATGCAATGCGTGGCGTCGAACTCGAAGGCAAACACCATGCCGCGGTTCTCCGCCATGCTCTGCCGGTGCATCAGCCCCACCTGCCGCGTATCCGGCGTACTGGCCAGTTCGGCCGTGATGCGGTACATGCCGGCGGTGAGCTGCACCAGCGGCATCTGCTGCGCGAACGCAACCGGCACGAAAAACACAAACGACAGCAGAACGAAAAAGCGGCGGAAAGTCATCGTTAGTCCGGAACAAGTGGCTGGTTGGATTCTAAACGCACGCAGCGGCGCCTGGCGCTCACTTCGGCCCGCGCAAGCCGGCGGCGGACGCCTCGCGCCACTGCCCCGGCGACAGTCCGTCGAGCGACCACGGGCCGATGGCCGTGCGCACCAGCCGCAAGGTCGGGAAACCCACCTTGGCCGTCATGCGCCGCACCTGCCGGTTCTTGCCCTCGCGCAACACGATCTCGACCCATGACGTCGGCACGCTCTTGCGGAAGCGCACCGGCGGGTCACGCGGCCACAGCCAATCCGGCTCGGGCACGCTGCGCGCTTCACAGCGCTGCGTGCGGAAGTCGCCCAGATCGAGTCCGCCCGCGCGCAAGGCGGCCAGCGCGACCTCGTCGGGCTCGCCCTCAACCTGCACCAGATAGGTTTTAGGCTGCTTGGTGCCCGGGTCGGCAATGCGATGCTGCAGGCTGCCGTCGTCGGTGAGCACCAGCAAACCTTCGCTGTCGGTGTCCAGACGCCCGGCGGCATACACCCCCTGCACCGGAATGAAATCCTTCAGCGTCGGGCGCGCACCGTCGCCGGAAAACTGACAGATCACGCCATACGGCTTGTTGAAGACCACGACACGCGTCACGGCTCAGGCCCGCGGCTCTGCGCCCGTGTCGGAAGACACTTCGGCCTCGATGTCTTCCACCACGATGGACAGCGCATTGGTCGAGATCAGCACCTCGGCCAGCGACATAAGCAACGAGATCACCAGAGCCAGCAGACTCGCGCCGAACATCCATTTGCCCGCCTGAACCTCGTTCAGATACAGGCCGAACATCGACAGCGCGCACAGCAGAAAGCTCAGCACGCCGAAGCCCTGCATGTACTTGATCAACACGATGCGGTGCTTCAGCCCCGGAATCTGCCGCAACACGATGGGCGCGTGCGGGTCGCGCGAGGCATGCAGGCCGCGAATCACCGTCGCCAGGGTCAGAAAGCGGTTGGTGTACGCCAGCATCAGCAAGGAGATTGCGGGGAACAACAAGGCAGGGGTGGTGATGTCCATGCGGCTCTCTCGGGTTCGGACGGCTGCAGCGTGTGGCGTGACGGCACGCGATTTGCTGCAGCGGGTGCGGTGATGATAACGCGGCGTCCCGACCATCCGGTGAGCACGCTTGCGCTTCAAGACACCGCGGCGCGACCTACTTTGCGTCTGGCGCGATCTTGGCCTTCACGAAAACGTCGTAGCGCGTGCTTTTGCCGATGATCTGATGCGAGGGCTTGCGCACTCCGGCCATGGGCTCGGCACGCAAGGGCCACTTCAACACCACGCGGCATTGCGCCGCCTCCAGGGCCACCTGCATCAGTTGCGTCGAATCCGCATCCACACCGACGATCTCGCGAATCTGGCGCATTTCCTTCTTTACCAGCGCGGTGTTGCCGCGCGGTGGGTGCATCGGGTCCACCAGCACCACCTGCGGTTTCAGCTCCGGCAGCAACAGGCACGAATCGCCATGCAACAAGGTCATGCGCGCCACGGTTTCGGCATGGCGTCCGCCCTCGGCGCGTGCGCGCTCAAGCCCTTCGAGCAGCAGCGCGTACATCTGCGCGGAGCGCTCGATCAAGGTCACGCGCGCACCCAGCGACGCCAGAAAGAAGGCGTCACGCCCCAGGCCGGCAGTTGCATCGACCACATCCGGCGTGACGCCACTCGCGAACCCCGCGGCCTTCGCCAGCGGCTGTCCACGCCCCTCACCCGAGCGAAAGCGATGCCCCACTGCGCCGCCGACGAAATCGACGACCAGGGACGTTGGTTCGACGTTCTGTGCCATGAAGCCCTTGGATATCCCCGAATGAAACGCCCGTCTCGCGCAACGCAGCGCAGAATGGAGCAAGACCACCGCACCAAGGCCTGCTGAGGGCCTGAAAACCACAAAGCCGCGAGGGTACGCGGCTTTGGATGGTTTGCTGCTGACCGGCCGTGCTGACAGCCGGATTGATTGGCGGAAGCGGTGAGATTCGAACTCACGAGGGGCGCAAACCCCTGACGGTTTTCAAGACCGTTGCATTCAACCACTCTGCCACGCTTCCGTTTTGACTTGGATCGGGCCGCATGGCCCGCGCCGTTGCAGGCGCGCCGCGGAGTATACCGCGTCGCCCCGGCCCGCGTCAGGCCTTGCGTTCAAACAATGCGATGGATTCGACGTGCGAAGTCTGCGGGAACATGTTGGCGATGCCGGCGCCACGCAACACATAGCCCTTCTCGCGCACCAGCACTGCTGCGTCGCGCGCCAGGGTGGCCGGGTTGCAGGACACATACACGATGCGCTGCGGGGCGTCGGCGCCGAAGGCCTTGACCACCGCAATCGCGCCATCGCGCGGCGGGTCGATGAGCATCTTGTCGAAGGTGCCCAGCGCCGCCAGGCTGTCGTCGGTGACCTCGAACAGGTTGGCCGCGTGGAATTCGCTGTTGGCCTCAAGGCCGTTGGCGCGGGCGTTCTCAAAGGCACGCGCAACCAGCGTGTCGCTGCCTTCGATGCCCATCACTCGCGCACCGCTGCGCGCAATCGGCAAGCTGAAGTTGCCGAGCCCACAGAACAGGTCGGCGATACGCTCGCCCGGTTGCGGGTCGAGCAGTTGCATGGCCCGGCGCATCAGCAACTGGTTGAGCTGCACGTTCACCTGCGTGAAATCGGTCGGCCGGAAATGCAGCTTCACGTCGAATTCCGGCAGGCCGTAAGTGAGCCCCGGCGCATCTTTGGGATACACGCGGTGAATGCTGTCCGGCCCTTTGGGTTGCAGCGCCACCTGCACGCCAAAGCCCTTGCCGAAGTTGGTGAGCCTGGAGATGTCCGTCGCGTTGAGCGGTTCGAGGTGGCGAAAGACGAAAACCGTAACGTCGTCATCCCCCATGGCCAGTTCGATCTGTGGAATGCGGTCGGGAATCGACAGGTTCCCGATCAGCTCGCGCAGCTTGGGCAACAGCCTTGAGACGTGTGGCGGCAACACGTCGCAGCTCGACATGTTCACCAGATGACTGCTGTTGCGTTCGCGAAACCCCACCAGCACGCCGCCCTTGTTCGGCACATGACGGACACCGATACGGGCGCGGAAGCGATACCCCCAACTCGGCCCATGAATGGCCGGGAAGATACTCTCGGCGCGCACCTTGCCGACGTGCCACAGCGCGTCCTCGAGCACGCGCTGCTTCACCGCGGCCTGTGCCGTCGAATCCAGATGCTGCATCGAACAGCCGCCACAGGTGCCGTAAAGCGGGCAACGCGGCTGCACGCGCTGCGCACTCGGCGTAATGACGCGAACGAGATCAGCCAACTCGTAACTCGGGCGCGAGCGATGCACGGCGTACTCCACCTGCTCGCCCGGCAACGCACCCTCGATGAACACGGCCTTGCCATCCACGTGGGTCACGCCTCGGCCTTCGTGATCCAGCGACTCGATGGTGGCTACTTGCATGCTTGGTTCCGCAGATGAGTTGAGGTGTGCGCGCCGCAACGACACCGCAGGGCGCGTCGCGCAGCCGGACATTTTACTGGCTCGCCGCGCCTCGAACACGGCGGATCGGGGATAATTCGGCCATGACTACCCAACTTCTCGGGGGCATCACGCCCCAACAATTCCTCGCCGAGTACTGGCAGAAGAAGCCGCTGCTCATCCGTCAGGCCATCCCGGGTTTCAACGGCGTCGTCGAGCTCGAAGAGCTGTTCGAGCTCGCCTGTGACGACGACGTGGAATCGCGCCTGATCCGCAACGACGCAGCCAAGGGCTGGCAGGTCACGCGTGGCCCGCAGAAAGCGTCGGCGCTGAAGGGGCGCAAGCAACCCTGGACGGTGCTGGTGCAGGGCCTCAACCTGTGGGTACGCGAGGCCGACGAGTTGTTGCACCGCTTCGACTTCATCCCCCAGGCGCGTCTGGACGATCTGATGGTGAGCTACGCCACCGACCAGGGCGGTATCGGCGCGCATTTTGACAGCTACGACGTATTCCTGCTGCAAGGTACGGGCAAGCGCCTGTGGCGCATCGGCGACCAGACCGAGCACAAGCTGGTCGAAGGCGCCCCGCTCAAACTGATTGCCGACTTCAAGCCCACCGAAGAGTGGGTGCTGGAGCCCGGCGACATGCTCTACCTGCCCCCGCGCTATGCGCACGAAGGCACGGCCATCGGTGAATGCACCACCTACTCCATCGGCTTCCGCGCGCCCAAAGCGCAGGAGCTGGGCAGCGAGTTTCTCGGCTGGATGAGTGAGCGCATCGACCTGCCCGGCATGTACACCGACCCCGATCTGACGCTGCAAACCAACTCGGCGGAAATCAGCGACGCCATGGTCGACAAGGTCACCGAGATGCTCAACGGCATCCGCTGGAGTCGGGACGATGTCGCCGCCTTTCTCGGGCACTACCTGAGCGAGCCCAAACCCTCGGTGTTCTTCGTGCCACCTGATGAGCCGCTGTCCGCCAAGCGTTTCGCAACGGCAGTCGCCAAGAATGGCTTCATGCTCGATCCCGGTGCGCTTTTGCTGCTGCGCGATGGCGAATTCCACCTCAATGGCGAAGCGCTGGAAACCTGCGGAGCGGACATCGCCACGCTGTCCGCTCTGGCACATGCACGCCGCCTCGAAGCCGGAGCCGGCCTGTCGGACGACACACTGACCCTGCTCCACCGTCTGTACTGCGACGGACTGGGCCAACCGGACTTTCCCGACACCTGAAAAGCCCCCGCGCTTGTCACTGCGTCGCGGTGCCCGCCTGAGGGAGGGATTTTTGTCTCGGACGGCCCAACGACAAAAAAAGGCGCCCCTCGGGGCGCCTTTTTTGACTGCGCTCGTGAGCTCAGCGCAGCTGCTCTTGCAGCAGCGTGAGGATGTTGCGCGCCGTGGCACCGGTTTCGGTACCCCCCTCGCGGGACAGCACGGTAACGCGCGATGCGCTGCTGTCGCCCTCGACCAGAATGCGGTACTCGGACCCGTCCTCGGCCGCTTTCTTCGAGCCACCGAACGACAGCATGCGGGAGAAGAAGCCTTGCTTCTGGCCCTGCTTGGCGCGTGCCTCCGCGTCGGGATCGATGTAGCGCACGTAGAACAGGCCTTGCGAGCGGTCACGGTCTTCAACGGTGAAGCCGATACGGTCAAGCGCCAGACCGACACGACGCCAGGCCCGATCGAAGGACTCATCCATCGCCACACCCATGCGGCCATCGGGCAGACCCAAGGTAGCGCGCGGAGCAACCTGCTCGGCCTGCAATACCGCCGTGGCACGCGTTTCTTCGGCGCCCAGATAGACCATCAGGCGACGCAGCATTTCGACTTCGAGCTCGGGGTTCGGCTCGCGCGGCTGCCACATGGTGCTGTCTTGCTGGGTATTGGAATACACCTCTTCGGCACCACGGTGGCTGATGAAGATCTCGACCGTGCCCGGCTCCGAGCCTGCCTCGAGGCGCGTGCGGAACTTGTCACGCGTGCCGGTGGAGAACACGCTGTCGAAAACCCGCCCGATGGTGCGACGGATGAAATCCTGCGGGATCTGCGCGCGATCTTCGGCCCAGTCGGTCTCCATGATGCCGATGGTGGGTTGATCGACGTTGAGGATGAAGCCGACTTCACCCCAGAACTCGCGGATCTGCGGCCACAGGTCATCCGGGTTGCCACGGATCACCAGCCAGCGCTGCGAGCCGGCGCGCTCGATGCGCATGTTGTCGACCGGCGAGAGCACTTCCTCGTTGCGCGAAACCGCTGCGGCATCGCGATCACCCTGGTAGGCCGAGAACGTGGCGACACCGCGCGGCGAGACATCCGGCACGGCGTAGCGATCATCACGCGTGGGCGCGGTGAGGTCGGGCGGCACTTCAAGCGTGTTGCCTACCGGGCGAGCACTCTTGTAGTCGATTTTCTTGCCTTCCATCAGGCCGTTGGTGGAAGAACAACCGGAAAGGCCGACCACCAGCGCCAGAACCGATACCGAGCTGAGAAGCTTTGCGTTCATGAGCGTGAAAATTCCTAGCGTGTCAGAGCTTGATTCCGGCGCGGCGCATGGATTCGCGCACGCGCTCGTGGAAAGCGTCGGAAAGCGGCGTCAGCGGAAGGCGGATACCGCCCTCGATCAGCCCCATCTGCTGCACGGCCCACTTTACCGGGATCGGGTTAGCCTCGCAGAACAGGTTACGGTGCAACCACAACAACTGCCGGTTGAGGTCGCGCGCGGTCGCGGCATCGGACGCCAGCGCCGCAGTGCACATTTCATGCATCAGACGTGGCGCGACGTTGGCCGTGACCGAGATTGCGCCATGCCCACCCAACAGCAGGAAGGCCGCGGTGGTCATGTCATCGCCGGTATACAGCGCGAATTCACTCGGCGCACGCTCGATCAGGTCGCAGGCGCGGTCGATGCTGCCGGAGGCGTCCTTGATACCGATGATGTTCGGAATTTCAGCCAGACGCAGCGTCGTGTCGTTGGCCATGTCGGCCACCGTGCGACCCGGCACGTTGTACAGGATCATCGGCAGCTCGACGGCTTCCGCAATGCTGCGGAAGTGACGGTACAGGCCTTCCTGCGTGGGCTTGTTGTAGTACGGCACCACGGAAAGGTGCGCGACAGCGCCGACCTTGGCGGCGTACTGGGCCAGCTCGATGGCTTCGGTGGTGGAATTGGCGCCGGTGCCGGCAATCACCGGAATACGCCCGGCGGCGTGCTCCACGGTGACGCGAATCAGCTCACAGTGCTCATCCATGTCGACGGTGGGCGACTCGCCGGAGGTGCCGACGATGACGATGCCGTCCGTGCCCTGTTCGATGTGCCAGTCGACAAGCGACTTGAGCCGCTCGAAATCGAGACGGCCGTCTTCAAGCATGGGGGTGACGATTGCGACCAGGGAACCGGTAATCATGAAGTGCCAGAGCGTGGACCAAAGTCGCGATTCTACCTGAAGCAAACGACACGACCAGCCCCGCCATCCGACTTTTCACCGCGCGATGCGGGCAAACACCGCTGGCGACTAAAGATCAGCCAGTGCCCGCACATGCGCCACGGCAGCCCGCCCGAGCGCCGACAAGGCATAGCCGCCTTCAAGCATCGAAACAATTCGCCCCTGGCAGTGGCGCACGGCGAAGGCACGCAACTGCTCGGTCACCCACGCATAGTCGGCCTCCACCAGACCGCAGGACGCCATGTCGTCTTCGTAGTGCGCGTCGAAACCGGCCGAGATGAACAGCATCTCGGGCGCGAAGGCTTCAAGCGCCGGCAACCACCGAGTGCTGACGATGTCGCGAAACTCCGCTCCGCGCAGCCCGGCCTTGACCGGCACGTTGACCCAGTGCCCGGGCACGCCTTCGGTGCCGCTGTACGGGTAGAACGGGTGCTGGAAAATGCTCGCCATCATCACGCGGGGCTCGTCCCCGAGAATGTCTTCAGTGCCGTTGCCGTGATGCACGTCGAAATCCACCACTGCCACGCGCTGCAGGCCGTGCGCCTCCAAGGCATGCAGCGCGGCGATGGCGATGTTGTTGAGCAGGCAGAAGCCCATCGCGCGGGAGCGGGTGGCGTGATGCCCCGGCGGGCGCACGGCACAGAACGCGCTGTCGGCACCCCCGCCGATGACCAGATCGGTGGCCAGCACGCCGGCGCCGGCCGCATGCACGGCGGCCTGCAGCGAATGCGGCCCGAGCACGGTGTCGGCATCCAGATGGAACACCCCCTGCGCAGGCACGCCGGCACGCAGTTCGGCGAGGTAGGACGCGTTGTGGGCACGCAGGATCTGTTCGTCGTTGGCGGCCGGAGCTTCGTGGAAATCCAGGTAGGCGTCGATGCCCGAAGCGATCAGCCGATCATTGATGGCGCTCAGGCGGGCTGGACACTCCGGGTGATGAGCGCCCACCTCATGGAGCGCGCAATCCGGGTGAGAGATGAATGCTACCGCCATGCGTGTTGCTCCTGAACCGTTCTGGACCTTAGGTGGTCTATTATCGCGCCATGCAGACCCACAGCCAATCGCCCGCCGAGAGCATCCGTCGCCTGCTCACCGCCGCCAACGACATCATTCTCGGCAAGCCGCAGCCCCTGCGGCTAACGTTGGCCTGCCTCATCGCCCGCGGGCATTTGCTGATCGAAGACCTCCCCGGTGTAGGAAAAACCACCCTCGCCCATGTTTTCGCCCGCCTGATCGGACTGCATTTCAGCCGTGTGCAATTCACCAGCGATCTGCTGCCCGCCGACATCACCGGGGTATCCATCTTCGACCGCGAAACCAGCACCTTTCGCTTTCACCCCGGCCCGCTGTTCGCTCAGTTGATTCTCGCCGACGAGGTCAATCGCGCCACGCCCAAGACGCAAAGCGCGCTGCTGGAGGCCATGGAAGAACACCAGGTCACGGCCGACGGCGAAACGCACCTGCTGCCCGAGCCCTTCTTCGTCATCGCCACACAGAACCCGGCCAGCCAGATCGGCACCTTCCCGCTGCCCGAGAGCCAGCTTGACCGCTTCCTGATGCGCATTCACCTCGGCTTTCCCGGACGCGAGGCCGAACGAGCCCTGCTGATGGGCGAGAACCGCCGTGATCTGCTCGAACGCACGCCCCCCGCCATCACCCCCGACGATCTGCTCGCCTTGCAGCGCGCAGCGCGCGCAATCACGGTTTCCCCGCGGCTGATCGACTACGTCCAGGCTTTGCTTTCCGCCACCCGCAACGACAGCGAACTGGCCGGCGGCCTGAGCCCCCGTGCCGGCCTCGGCCTGCTGGCCGCAGCACGCGCCTGGGCGCTGATCGACGAGCGCGACCACGTGTTGCCCGAAGACGTGCAGGCGGTCTTCCCGCATGTCGCCGGCCATCGCCTGCACCTGGCCAGCGACGGCCGCACCGCGCCGCCAGCCCTCATCACCCGGCTGCTCGCCTCCGTTGCCGTAGGCGGATGAGGCTGGCCGACCGCCTCGAACGCATGCCCGACCGCGTGGCCGGCTGGCTGGGCGGCCACTCCCCTCACCCGTTGCCGTTCAAACTGACCCAACGACGCATCTACGTGCTGCCCTCCGGCGCCGGGCTGGCGTTCGCGCTGGCCTTGCTGGTGCTGCTCGTCGGCGCCATCAACTACGGCCTGAGCCTGGGTCATGCGCTGGTCTTCCTGCTCTTCGGCATCGGCGTTGCGGCCACCTTCCAAGGCTTTCGCAACCTGCTCGGACTCCGTGTCGCGGCGCTGCGCATCGACCCGGTGTTCGCCGGTGAGCCTGCCCAACTGCACGTTTTGCTCGAGAACCCTGCCAACCATCGTCGCGCCGCCGTGCGCCTGAGATGCGGGCGTGCTGAAACCCGCAGCGATCTCCAGCCCGCCAGCACTGCCACGTTCGTGCTCGGCATACCCACTACGCAGCGTGGCTGGATGAAGATCGAACACATCCGCATTGCCACCACGTGGCCGCTCGGTCTCGTGCGCGTCTGGAGCGTACTGCGCCCGGAGCTCGCGTGCCTTGTGTATGCCACGCCCGAAAGCACGCCGCCGCCCCTACCCGGCGGCACCGCCACACGGCCGGACGGCGCGCTGGTACAGCGATCCGGCGATGACGACTTCGCGGGACTGCGCCCGCACCGCCTCACCGACTCCCCCCGTCACGTGGCATGGAAGATCGCAGCTTCCGGCGGCCCGTTGCTGACCAAGGAGTTTGCCGCGCAGGAAGGCGCCAGCCTGCTGCTCGACTGGCACAGCCTGCACGGGCTGGATGATGACGCCCGTGCTGCACGCCTGAGTGCCTGGGTGCTCGCCGCCGAGGGGCGCAAGCTGCGTTACGCGCTGCGCACCCCCGAAGGCACCCTGGAGGCCGATTGCGGCCCGCATCATCTGCGCAACTGCCTTAGCCGACTCGCGCTGGCGCGGAGCCCCTATGAATCTCGCTGACACCCGCCCCGCAGCGCTGCTGGCGCTGATCACCGCAGTCGTCACGATTGCGCCGCACGCGGCGTACGTGCCGCTGTGGGTGTCGCTGTGCTGCGCAGCCCTGCTGGCATGGCAGGCCGGCCGCGCGTGGCGGCGGCACGCTCCAGGCGGCTGGGCGTTTCGCGTCCTGATCCTGTTGCTCGCCGCAGCCATTGCCGGCGGCGTGCGCCTGCAGTTCGGCTACTTCTTTGGCAAAGACCCCGGCATTGCCATGCTGGCTGCCTTGCTGTGCCTCAAACTGCTTGAGGGGCGTTCGGCACGCGACCTGCGCGTGGCGGTTCTGTTGGCGCTGTTCCTGCAACTCGGGCTGTTCTTCAACAACCAGGAACTTCCGGTGGCTGCGCTGACCCTGCTGGGCGTGCTATTGGCCACCGGAACGATGTTCCTCATCGAAGACCCGACCGCCCTGCCCACCCGGGCGCTGCGCAGCAGCGGCGTGCTGATGTTGCAGGCGATTCCCTTCCTGCTGGTGCTGTTCGTGCTTTTCCCGCGTATTCCCCAGCTGTGGGGCTTGCCCGCAGACGCACAAAGCGCCCGCACCGGCCTGTCGGAAGAAATGGCACCCGGCTCCATCGGCGAGCTAAGCCTGTCGGATGAAATTGCCTTGCGCGCGCAGTTCGATGGTGAACCGCCTCCACCGTCGCAACGCTATTGGCGCGGCCCGGTGCTGACCGAGTTCGACGGCCTGACATGGCGTGCTGCGCGCACGCAGTTCGCATCCGAGCTGCCTTACGAGCCGCAAGGGCGGCGCTACGACTACATCGCCACCCTCGAGGCACACGACCGGCGCTGGCTGCTGGCGCTTGACCTCCCCGGTGCTGTCGAGCGCCCGAACACGCGCTTCACCACCGATCTGCAGTTGCGCTCGGACACGGTGCTGCGCGAACGCACGCGCTTGCAACTGAGCGCCTACCCGGAGACCCCATACGGCCTCGCGGAGGATTCCGCCACGCTGCGGCAGGCCCTGCGCATCCCGGAAGAATCGAGCCCGCGCACCCGTGCAATGGTGGCCCAGCTGATCGCCAATACCTCGTCGGACCAGCAGACGCTCGACCTCGTCACCAGCTTTCTGATGCAAAGCCGCCTGACCTATACCTTGTCGCCCCCAGTGCTGGGCGACCAACCCGTCGATGAGTTCCTCTTCGACACCCGACTGGGCTTCTGCGAGCACTTCAGTTCGGCCTTCGTCTTCATGATGCGGGCCGCCGGCGTGCCGGCACGGGTGGTCACGGGTTACCTCGGCGGCACCATCAACAGCTTCGACGGCAGCATGGTGGTACGCCAGTCCGACGCCCACGCCTGGGCCGAAGTATGGCTCGATGGCCGCGGCTGGGTACGCGTCGACCCCACCGCCCTGGCTGCGCCGTCGCGTGTCGCAGGCGGCCTTGCATCGGCGCTGCCGGCGGGCGACCCGCGCCCCTTGCTGATGCGCGACGGGCGCGCCGTGGAGTGGCTGCGCAGCATGCGCGATCGCTGGGATGCGCTGTCGAACTCATGGAACCGCAACGTGCTGGCCTTTGATCAAGAGTTTCAACTGGAACTTATGGCGCGCCTGGGGCTCAAGAATGCCGACACGCGCACACTGGCGCTGGCGGTGACGGGTGCAGTGCTGATGTTGATGGGGGCCTTGCTGACCTGGGCAATGCTCAGACGGCCGTCGGGTGATGCGCTGGACCGCCAATGGCGCGTGTTCTGCGCCAAACTGGCGCGGCGCGGGATGGCTCGTTTGCCATCCGAAGGGCCCATCGATTACGCTGAACGCGTCGCACAGGCCCTGCCCGCGAGTGCCGCAGCGGCCCGCGACATCGCCCACCGCTACGCACGACTTCGCTACGGCGCGTGCGGGCCGGACACCCCGGCCCGCACGCGCGAACTGACTCAACGCATCCGGGAGTTTTCCCCTCAATGACGCTTCGCCTCCGCTTCGCCCTGCTCGCCTTGAGCGCCCTGCTGCCAGTCGCCGCACATGCTTCGTACGCCGAACACGAAGAGGCCCGCAGCTTCATGCTTGAAATGCAGGAAAAGCACGGTTTCACGGAAGCGGAACTGAAATCGCAGCTCGACAAGGCCAACCGCGTCGAGCGTGTCATCGAACTCATCCGCCCGCCTGCCCAGCGCGGGCAGCGCTCATGGGAAAACTACCGCTCGCGCTTCCTGACCGACAGCCGCATCGAACAAGGGGCAAGCTTCTGGCGCGAACACCGCGCCGCCATCGAAGCCGCCAGCAAGCAATACGGCGTGGCACCGGAGTTCATCGTCTCCATCGTCGGCATCGAAACCAACTACGGCCGCTTCACCGGCAATTTCGAGACCTTCTCAGCGCTGGCCACGCTGGCCTTCGACTACCCGCCGCGCGCACCGCTGTTCCGCCGCGAACTTGAGAACCTGCTGCTGCTCGCCCGCGAGCAGAACCGCGACCCGTTCAGCTACTACGGCTCCTACGCCGGCGCGCTGGGCTACCCGCAGTTCCTGCCCAGCAGCATTCGCGCCTATGCGGTGGATTTCGACGGCGACGGGCGCATCGATTTCGACAGCGACCCGGTCGACGCCATCGGCAGCATTGCCAACTATTTCGCCCAGCACGGCTGGCGCACCGGCGAGCCGGTGGCCAAGCGCATCTACCTGCCGCCAGGCCTCGACCCCACGCCCTTGATCGAGGCCGGCATTGAGCCCTCGATCCCCACGGCCGATCTCGCGCGCCAGGGCGTCGGCCCGATTTCGGGCGAGTTCCACCCCGATCTCGCCACGGTATTCGATCTGCCGACGCCTGACGCCGACACGCAATACTGGGTCGGCTACCGCAATTTTTACGTCATCACTCGCTACAACCGCAGCAGCTTCTACGCCATGGCGGTGTTCGAGCTGGCGGAAGCCCTGCGCAACCGCGTGGGCGATCTCGCCGTCACCAGTCGCTGAGAACACGTGCGAGGCTGGCAAACCCCGCACGTGCTATAATTGCCGACTTGCATCATTCGCGCCGCCTTCAGCCGAAACCACGGCAAAGCCCCGGCCCGCCCTTCTCGGAGCAGCTCCACAGCGCTCCGCTCGCATCTGAAAACAAGGTTCGATCCGCCTTTGCGGCTCGATTCAGGGCTTCCCCGAACGCATTTCGCGCGGGCAGGCCCATCCGTCTGCAGCCACGGCCGCAGACCATATGAGGAAGTTACATGGCCAAGGAAGAACTGATTGAAATGCAAGGCTCTGTCACCGAAGTCCTGCCGGATGGACGCTATCGCGTCACGCTGGACAACGGTCACAACCTGATCGCCTACTCGGGCGGCAAGATGCGCAAGCACCACATCCGCATCATCGCCGGCGACAACGTCTCGCTCGAGATGTCGCCGTATGACCTGACGAAAGGTCGCATCACCTTCCGTCACCTGCCGGGCCGCCCCCCTGGCACCACCGGGGCAGCCCCGCAAAAACGCCGCCGCTGATTTCTCAGCGGCTGCCGCGCCGGACCCGGCGCACGTCCTGACCGTCTGCGCCCTGGCCACTCTGCCAGGCGCTTTGCGAGGCGGCCATGGCTTCCAAAGCGAGCGCCACCTTGTGGTTGATCGTGCCTTTCGCAAGCACCCCTTTGGTATCCGGCTCACCGGCCTCCAGGCCGGTCAGCAGCGTCATGGCGTCGTCCACCGTCTCGATGGTGTGGATGTGGAAAGTGCCGCGGCGCACTGACTCCACGATGTCTTCACGCAGCATCAGGTGACGCACGCTGGCCGCCGGAATCAACACCCCCTGCTCCCCGGTCAGGCCGCGCATGGCGCACAGATCGAAGAAGCCTTCGATCTTCTCGTTCACACCACCGATCACCTGCGCCTCGCCGAACTGGTTCACCGACCCGGTGATCGCCAGATTCTGCTTCAGCGGCACGTCGGACAGCGCCGAAAGCAAGGCGCACAGCTCGGCCATCGATGCCGAATCGCCCTCGACCATCCCGTAACTCTGCTCGAACACCAGGCTGGCCGACACCGACAGCGGGCGGTTGCGCGCATAGCGCGCCGCCAGGAAGGCGGTGAGGATCATCACGCCCTTGGTGTGAATCGCGCCGCCCAGCTCGGTCTCGCGCTCGATGTCGGTCACCTCGCCATCGCCCAAGCGAGCCGTGGCGGTGATGCGCACCGGGTGGCCGAAATGCTCACCGGCCAGCTCGACCACCACGAGGCCATTCACCTGTCCGGCGCGCACGCCGTCGGTGGAGATCAGCGTGGAGCCTTCCACGATGGATTCGATGACACGCTCGGCGTAGCGGCCGAAGCGGCGCGCACGCGCGGCGATTGCCCAATCCACGTGCTCGCGCCCGACGGCCTCCAGGCCGGCCTCGCGCGCGTGAAAATCGGCCTCACGCATCAGATCGGCCACACGCCGCGTGTACAACGACAGCTTGGCCGCATCTTCGGCCAGCCTTGCCCCCTGCTCGATCAGGCGCGCCACGGCGTCGCGGCGGAACGGCATCAGCTTGGCATTGCGGCCGAGCATGGCCAGCAGGTGAGCGTAATAACGCACGTTCTGTGGCGTACGAGCCATCTGGTCGTCGAAATCCGCCGCTACCTTGAAAAGCTCGGCAAAATCGGGGTCGTGATCATTGAGCAGGTAGAACAGCTCGCGACTGCCGATCAGCACCACCTTGACCTTGCACGGCACGGGCTGCGGTTCGAGCGTGATCGGCGCACTCCAGCCTTGCGCCTCGGCCGGCGGCTCGATGCGGATTTCGCCGCTGCGCAGCGCGCGCTTGAGGCCGTCCCATGCATACGGCTGTGCGAACAGGCGCTCGGCGTCGAGAATCAGATAGCCACCGTTGGCGCGGTGCAGAGAGCCCGCACGGATCATCTGGAAGTTCGACACCTGATTGCCCATGTGCACGAGGTGCTCGATGCGGCCGATCAGGTTGCCGAAACCCGGGTTGTCTTCATAGACGATGGGTGCGCCCTTGGTCTCGGAATTGTCGACCACCAGCTTCACCAGATAACGCTGGAAGCGCCCGGTGTTGTCCTCGGCCTCTTCCTCATCATCCAGCCCGCTGCCCCACTCGATGCCGCCATCGAGCAGATCCTTTTGCACCGAATCCAGAAAGTGCTGTACGGCTTCGATGTCCTTGTAGCGCTCGCGCAACTCACGCGACAGGTGAGCAAAGGTAGGCGCCAGCGCGTCGCGCTCGGCGCGGCATACGGCTTCGCGCAGGCCCTTGCGCCAGCCGGGGAATTCTTCCAGCAGATCGGCGAGGCGGTCGCTCCAGTCCCCCACCTTTTCTTCGATGGCGTCGCGCTCGGCCTCGGGCAAGGCTTCGAAAACCTCGGGCGAGATCGCCTCGCCATTCACAGTCGGCGCAAACACGAAACCTTCCGGCGTGGTCAGCAGCGAGAGATTGTCTTTCGCGCAGGCTTCACCGAGCTCCTGCAAGGCACCTTCCTCGCGCTCTTTATGGGCGTCCTGCAGGGCTTCCACGCGCTCCTCGTGGGCTTCGCTCTCCAGCGCGGCATCGATGGCCGGCGCAAGATCGCGCACGAAGGCCTGCATGTCGTTGCGCAGCTGGACACCCCAACCCGGCGGCAGCGCCAGCAGATTCGGCCGCTGCGGGTCTTCGAAGTTGTAGACGTAGCAAAGGTCGAGCGGCACGTCACCCTTGGCGGCAAGCTCGGCCAGCAAACGGTTGACGATGGCGTGCCGCCCGGTGCCGGACTCGCCCAGCACGTACACGTTGTAGCCGGGGTGCTGCATGGCCAAGCCGAAGCGCAGCGCTTCATCGGCGCGCGCCTGTTCCAGACCGTCGGGCAGGTCAGCCAACTCGGCGGTGGTCTCAAATTCAAGGGATTCGGGTTCGCAGCGGGTGCGCAGGCGTTCCGCGGCAATGCGGGAGTGCGTCATCAATTCATCCTCGGTTCGTTTCCTTGCTCGCGCACCGGCCGCGATCGGCACGCCAAGGCTACAATGTGCATTGTTGCATGACACGCCCGACCACAGCGCAGCCGCGCCCGGCAAATTGAACCGCCGCAGCTTGCCGACACTCCATCCCCATGCACAAGGGCGTGCACGATCAGCCAATGAACATGAAGATCATCCCCATCCGCGCAGAGCTCCAGAATGCGCTGCCTGAATTCGAGGGCACGATTCCCGCATCCGGTCCGCTTGCCGACCGCATGGGGCGGGAGGTGCGCGACCTGCGCATCTCGGTGACCGATCGCTGCAACTTCCGCTGCACCTACTGCATGCCGCGCGAAGTGTTCGACAAGGATTACAAGTTCCTGCCGCGCAACGACCTGCTGTCGTTCGAAGAGATCGAGCGCGTCGCGCGCGTTTTCGCCGACCGTGGCGTGCGCAAACTGCGCATCACCGGCGGCGAGCCGCTGCTGCGCAAGAACGTCGATGAGCTCATCGAACGGCTTGCGCGCATCCCCGATGTCGAAATCACGCTGACCACCAACGGCGTGCTGCTGCCGCGCATGGCGCGGCGACTGAAAGACGCCGGCCTGCACCGCGTCACGGTAAGCCTCGATTCACTGGATGACCCCACCTTCCGCCGCATGAACGACGCTGACTTCCCGGTGGAATCCGTGCTCGAAGGCATCGCTGCAGCGGCCGATGTCGGCCTCGGCCCGATCAAGGTCAACATGGTCGTCAAACGCGGCGAAAACGATGACGGCGTGGTCGACATGGCCCGCCACTTCCGCGGCAGCGGACACATCGTGCGCTTCATCGAATTCATGGATGTCGGCAGCTCGAACGGCTGGGACATGGCCACCGTGGTCCCCTCGCGCGAGATCGTCGACCGCATCTCCGCCGTGTTCCCGCTGGAGGCGGCCGACCCCAACTACACCGGCGAAGTCGCCGAGCGCTGGCGTTATGCCGATGGCTCGGGCGAGATCGGCGTCATTTCATCAGTCACGCAGGCCTTCTGCTCCACCTGTACGCGCATCCGCCTGTCCACCGAAGGCAAGCTGTTCACCTGCCTGTTCGCCCAATCCGGCCACGACCTGCGCGACTTGCTGCGCAGCGGTGCCTCCAACGCCGAACTGGATGAGGCGATCGCCCGCGTGTGGCTGGCGCGCAGCGATCGTTACTCGGAAATCCGCACGGCCAACACCGCCAAGCAGCGCAAGATCGAGATGTCGTATATCGGCGGCTAAGCGCTGGCCGCCGGCGCCCTGCGTTACAGGCGATTACAGCGCCGCGTCGCAATTCGTTCCGCTCATCACGACCTACTTTCGTCTGCAGGCCCCGGCAATTCATCGAGTTGCGTCGATTCGATCTTCTCGAAATGCGCGGTGATCTTGCGTGAGCTGACCTGCACGTCCTGCACGTCGCGGTTGGCCTGATCGATGTGGCGGGCTAGCGCGTTCATGCGCTCGTCGAAGCGGTGGAAATCCTTTGCGAGCTTGCCCAGTGCGTCCTTGATGATGTGGATGTGCTTGCGCGTCTCGACGTCCTTGAGCACGGCGCGAGCAGTGTTGAGCACCGCCATCAACGTGGTCGGGGACACCACCCACACGCGACGCGCCAACGCGAACGCGATCAGTTCCGGGTGCCAGGCGTGGATCTCGGCGAACACCGCCTCGGCCGGCACGAACATCACCGCGCCGTCGGAGGTCACGCCCGGCTCGATGTATTTGCTGGCGATGGCCTCGATATGGCGTTTCACGTCGGTGCGGAAGGCGGTCTGCGCGAGTTTGCGGTCGACCTCGGGGGCGTCCGAATCGAGCATGCGACGGTAGTTTTCAAGCGGGAACTTGGCATCCACGCACACCATTCCGGTCGGCTCGGGCAGGCGCAGAGCGCAATCGACGCGGGTGCCGTTGGGCAGCGTGTGTTGAAAGTGGTAGCTGTCGGGCGGCAGCAGGTTGCGCACCAGGCCTTCGAGCTGCACTTCACCAAAGGCGCCACGCGCACGCTTGTCGCCGAGCAGATCCTGCAGACTGACGACGCTGGTGGTAAGCCCGTCGATCTTCTTCTGCGCCTCGTCGATGGTGGCGAGGCGTGCCATGACATTGGTGAAGGTCTCGTTGGTCTTGCGAAAGCCCTCGTCGAGGCGCTGATTGACGTGGCCGGCGATGGATTCGAGGCGCTCGTCGAGCGTGCGCGACACGCCTGAAAGGCCGCCTTGCAACAGCTCACGTTCAGCCCGCGCCTGCTCGGCCAACCGGGTCAACACCTGCTCCAGCAACTCTGCACGCAGACGTTCGTGGGCCGAAGCCGACGCGCCGGCCGCCTCGGCGAAGCGCTGCGCAGAGAGCTCGCGCTGCTCGGCCAGGCGTGCCTGCATGGCCGAATCGAAGGCATGAAAGGATTCACGCAGCACACGCAACTCGCGTTCAAGCGTCTCGCGTGTGCGCTCGGCGTTGAGGTCGGCACGTGCGCCGAGGCGCTCGCTGTGGCGCTCCAGCGCCGCGTGCCAGTGGTCGGATGCCTCGTCGAAGCGCACTTCCACCGACTCGGCCATGACTTCGGCCAGCCGGCGCTCGCTGCGCAGCAGTCGCGCGGCGAGCCACACCAATACCAAGAGCATGGCGGCGACCGCGCCGAGCGTGAGCTCCGGCGCGTGCGCACGCACCCATTCAATCCACGGCATCCGCGTTCATTCCCTGCTGTTGCGATGCAGGGATTGTACGCAGTGCGCGCGGATCAACGCGGCATCATGCGCACCTGATCGCCCTCGCCCAGAGGGCGTGGCTCACCGAGTAGATAGCCTTGGGCATAGTCCAGGCCGAGCTCTACGAGGCGATTCATGACGCTTTCGGTTTCGACGAATTCGGCGATGGTCTGCAGCCCCATGGTGTGGCCGATGGTGTTGATGGCCTGCACCATCGCCATGTCGATGGGGTCGCGCTCGATGTCCTTGATGAAGCTGCCGTCGATCTTGAGGAAATCCACCGGCAACGTCTTGAGGTAGGCAAACGAAGACAGGCCGCAACCGAAATCGTCGAGCGAGAAGGCGCAGCCGAGTTGCTTCACCTCGCGGATGAAGTGCACCACCTTTGACAGGTTGGCCACTGCCGCCGTCTCGGTGATCTCGAAGCAGATCGAACCACCCGGCAGGCCGGATTGCTCCAGCGTGGTGCGTACAGTCTGGCGGAAGCGTTCGTCGGAAAGTGACGCACCTGACAGGTTGATGCAGTACACGCCATCCAGCCGGCCATGGCGGCGATAGCGGTCGCCCAGCCACGCCAGCGTGTTGTTCACCACCCACTGGTCGATGCGCGGCATCAGACCGTAGCGCTCGGCGGCCGGCAGGAAGGCGCCGGGCTGGATGATCTTGCCGTTCTCTTCGAGGCGCACGAGGATCTCGAAGTGCATGCGGTTACGGTCCGGCGCGTTGAGCGGAACGATGGGCTGCACGTACAGCCGTAGCCGGTCCTGATCCAGCGCAGCCTGCAGGCGCGTGACCCACTGCATCTGACCGTGCTGCTCGAGCAGGCGGTCATCATCGGGCTGATACAGATGCACGCGGTTACGCCCGCCCTCTTTCGCCGCGTAACAGGCGGCATCGGCGGAAGACAGCACGCTGCCGATGTCACGCTCGTGACTGTCGAGTTCGACCACGCCAATCGACACGCCGATCGAGAACACCTTGGTCTCCCAACCGAAGCGGAACTCCTGAATGGCCTCGCGGAAGGTCTCGGCAAGCTCCATCGCGCGCTCACGCGGGCAGCCTTGCAGGATCAGGCCGAATTCGTCACCGCCCAGCCGCGCCAGCACGTCCGACGCGCGCAGATGGGTGCGCAGGAGCGATGTCACCTGGCGCAGTAATTCGTCGCCTGCCACGTGGCCGCAGGTGTCATTGACGACCTTGAACTGGTCAAGATCGAGGTAGCACAGGAAATGGGTTTCACCCGCCTCGAAGGGACGGGACAGCAGTTCCGACAGCCGGCGCTCGAACTCGCGCCGGTTGGGCACGCCGGTGAGCGCGTCATGGCTGGCTTGATGCGACAACTCGCGCGCGAGGTTCAAGGTGACGGTGACGTCATGGAACACCAGCACCGCGCCGATGAGGAAGCCGTCGCGCGAGCGGATGGGTGCAGACGTATCGAGCACCGGCACGTTCTCGCCGTCGCGCCGACGCAGCAGGGCATGCTCCAGCCGCGGCATGACCTGCCCGCGGTTAAGCGCGGTGCGCACCGGGTTCTCCAAAGCCGTGCCGGATTTTTCATCCACCAGCCGGTACACCATGCTGACCGGGTTGCCGCGCGCTTCATGCGAGCGCCAGCCGGTCAGGCGCTCGGCCACCGGGTTCATGTACTGCACGCACCCGGTTTCGTCGGTGGTAATGACGCCGTCGCCGATGGACGCCAGGGTGACCTGCGCCAGATCGCGCTCTTTGTGCAGTTGCGATTCGACCTGCTTGCGCTCGCTGATGTCACGCACCATGCCGGTCAGTTGAGCCACGTGACCGACACGGTTTTCGCTGATGGAGACTTCCAGCACGCGGCGTTCGGGCGGCGCTCCGAAGCGCAGCTCAAGCTTCTCGCCCGGCACGAACAAGCGCTCCAGACGCGACGACTGAGCGCCGTTCTCGGGGGACATCAGCTTTTGAACCGGGCCACCGATGACGCCCGCCGCGGCAACGCCGAAAAGCTTCTCCGCGCCCGGGTTCAAACTGGTCAGCACGCCCTCGCGCGTGAAGGTGATGATGCCGTCGCGCACATCACGGATGATGGCGCGCGTCTGCTCGGTGGCCTCATCCAGCGCGTCGATCACGCGGTTATATGCGGAGGCGATCTGACCGACTTCGGTGAAGGGCTCCTCCGGCACGCGCGTGGTCGTGGTTCCGGTGCGGCTGTGCTCTTCCATGGTTTCCATGAGCAGCACGAGCTCGGTGCGTGCGCCGTGCTCGGAGACGTTGAGCCCCACCCGCTCGTCTTCCGGGCTGACACGCAGCGGCCGCAGGCGGCTCATGCCTTTCAGCAACAGCCACGCCACGCCGAAAGCCCACACGCCGCAGGCGATGACGCCTATGGTCTGCACCCCGAGTTGCTCGAGCCGAGACAGGCCGGTGCCGATTCTGTCGAGATCGCCGAACAATGCCACCGCCAGCGTGCCCCACGCACCCGCGGCGAGGTGAGCCGGAATGGCGCCCACGGCGTCGTCGATGCGCCGCGCCAACAACCACTCGTTGGCCCCGACCATGATCACGCTGCCGATTGCGCCGATCACGATGGCATCCAGCCCGCTCACCACGTGGGCGTTTGCGGTGATGGCCACCAGACCGGCGAGCGCGCCGTTCAGGGCATACATGACCTCACAATAGCCGTGCAGCTTCCAGCCAATCAGAATGCCGGCCAGTACGCCCGCTGCTGCTGCCAATGCGGTGTGCGCCATGATGGCCGGGACGTTCTCGGTCATGCCGAGCGTGCTGCCGCCATTGAAACCGAACCACCCGAAGAACAGTAGCAGGCCGCCGAGCATGGCCACCGGCAGGTTGCCGGCGGGAATCACGCGCGGCTCCTCCCCCGCCACGAAGCGCCCTTCACGCGGCCCCAGGATGATCACCCCGGCCAGGGCCACCCAGCCACCCAGGCTATGAACTACGGTGGAACCGGCGAAATCGACAAACCCCATCTGCACCAGCCAGCCTTCTCCGCCATTGCCCAAGGCTCCGCCCCACGCCCAATGGCCGAATACGGGGTAGATCAGCCCCGCCACCACAGCCGAAAGAATGATGTACGCCGGGAAGTGCATGCGCTCGGCAACAGCGCCAGACACGATGGTCGCGGCCGTTGCGCAGAACATCATCTGGAAGAGCACGAACGCCATCAGCCAGGTGGTGGCGTTGTGTTCGCCGTTGATGGCGAAATAGCCGGTACCGAAGACTCCACTGACGCTGTCCCCGAACATCAGGCCAAAACCGAACAGCCAGAAGAGGATGGACGCCACCGCGAAATCCGCGATGTTCTTGACCGCCACGTTGATCGCGTTCTTGGCGCGCGTCAGCCCGGACTCGAGACAAAGAAAGCCGGCCTGCATCACGAAGACGAGGCCGGCACACACCAGTATCCAGAGAATGTCGATCGACTCGGCTTGCGTCATTGCGCCCTCACCACGCAGGCCCGGCAACCGGCCGGGACGGACTGCATTCATGCGGAGGAAGGATTAGCAAGCCACATGCCATGGCGGAAACCCATGGCTGCAGCCACTTTGCGCCCAATATGAGCACTTTGGAGGTTCGTCACAAGCCAAACACGCACCAATTCGGTGCTCGGCCTTGAGCGTTCAAGCGGCGTCGGAAGGTTTTGTCAGACCGGCAATTTCCAGCATTGCATCGATGTCGACGCCGTCCATCTGCGAGGCATCGAGAAAGCGCTTGGCGTAGGCCAGATACACATCCGACTCGAGAAAGAGCCGGAACAGTTCTCCATCGAGATGCCGCCCCGCAACCATCTGCGCCATGATGGCGATGGACTCGGACAAGGTCTTTGGCGGTTTGTATGGGCGGTCCGACGCGGTCAGCGCTTCGAACACATCGGCCACGGCCATCACCCGCGCCAGCACGCTCATGTCTTCGCGCTTGAGGCGTCGCGGGTAGCCCATGCCGTCCATCCGCTCATGGTGCCCACCGGCGATTTCGGGCACTGCCGCAAGTTGCGGCGGGAACGGCAGGCGCGACAGCATCTTGATCGTCTGGATCATGTGCTCATTGATGATGTAGCGCTCTTCGGCGGTAAGCGTGCCGCGCCGGATCGTGAGGTTGTGCAGTTCCCCACGGTCGTATTTCCAGCCCGGCACATCCATCGCGAAACCCCATGGGTTGTCGGCGTCGAAGCATTCACTCGACGGCCTCTCGATGCGGTGCCACGGCTTGTCAGCCAGCAACGGCTCAAGCGTGGGAAGCGGCGGACTGGGATAGGGCGCTCGCAACAAGGCTTCATCACGCGAAATACCTAGGCGGTCGTCGAGCGTGCGCAACCAGCTGCGGGCACCGATGTCTCGCAGCCGTTGCATCGCGGCCTCATCCATCTCTTCACCCCCCAGGTTGCAGCTCGCGACGAAGGCGAACTCCGCGTCCAGCGTGCGCAACGCCTCGTCAAGGGTCTGCACCACCTTGTCGCTCGCTTCCCCGCCCAATTGCGCCTCCAGCGCAGCGATGCGCGCATCACGCTTGAGCACCTCGAAGCGCATGCGAATCTCGTGAATGCGATCATGGATGCCCTCAAGCTTGGTGGCCTTGTCCACCACGTGCTCGGGGGTCGTGATCTTGCCGCAATCGTGCAGCCAGGCGGCTACGTGCAAGGCCTCGCGGTCAGTCTCGGACAGTTTGAAGTCGCGCCATTCGGCGCTGGAGGACGTATCGGCGGCCTCGGCGAGCATCTTGGCAAGTGCCGGCACCCGCTGGCAGTGTCCGCCGGTGTAGGGGCTCTTGGCGTCGATGGCGGCAGCAATCAGCTCGATGAAGGATTCAAGCAGCTGCTTCTGCGCATCGATGAGCTCGCGCGTTTCAATCGCCACCGCGGCGGTGGAAGCCAGGGCCTCGATGAAACCGACACGCGAATCACGCCGCCCGCCCCGCTCGGCCCGAGCCGACAGCCACACGGCGATCGCGCCCACCAGCGCCCCGTCACGCGTGATCAATGGCACGGCCACCCGCACGCTGCCGGCCACCTCGTGGATGCGCGTCAGCCGCCGCTCGAGGGCGTCGGCAATCAGGCTGCCATCGCCCAGCGCAACCGAAATTGGCAAGTCTGCCTGCAAGTCCGCCCCCGCACGCACCCGTACGCGCTCGAAACCGCCGTCGACCCTGGCCCGATAAATGGCACCCCCCTGCGCGCGAGCGGTTTCGATGACGGTGCGCAGAATGGTTTCCAGCAAGGCCTCGACGTCACGCTCGGCCCCGAGCGCGACGCTGGTATCGAGAAAATCCGACATGGTCTGGCGCATTCGGTCCATGGCAACCGCGAGCTGATCGATTTCACCGATGTGCGAGCGCAGCGGCGGACGCTCGAGAAAGTCGAAAGCCTCCAGCGCGCGCGTCTCGTCGGCCAGCGTGCGCAGCGCCTTGACCGAATGCCGGGTGAGCCACAGACAGAACGGAACGCTTACCGCAAAGATCAGCAAGGCCACGAGCAACTGATCGACAACGATGCGCCGTGCGCCGGCAAACATCTCGTCCTCGGGAATCGCCAGCAAGGCAAAAAGCTCGAGCGATCCGACCTCGCTCAGCGGCACCCGCAGCAAGTGCCAGTCACGCGCCACAGATTCGTCGGTCTGGCCGATGACGGCGCCACCAGGCATGCGAAACGCTGCCGCCAGCAAGGGCCGCGGCAGGTCATTGACCTTGGCCAGCCTGAAATTGTCGCCACCGTCCGGTATCAGCATCGACATCGGATCGTGGTGGGCCACCACCGTGCCCTCCCCGTCGACGATGGCCAATTCACTGGAAGGCGTCAGACGCAGCTCGTTGACCTGTTCGGCCAGCGTAGCGAACTCGGCATCCAGCCCGACGACGGCCCCGGTTTCAGGGCCACGGCGCGCCAGGGTCACGCCCGGCACCCGCGTGGTGAAAAACAGATACGGCGCGGTCAACACCGTGCCGTCGCTGCCTGAGGCCTGCGCGAACCACGGCCTGGTGCGCGGATCGTAGTCGTACTCGGGCATGCTTCGCTGCTCCAGCAAGGAGCCGTCTCCCGCATAAAAGCGATACTCGCCGAGCCGCCGATCATCGCGAAGCGTGATGGTCTGCACCAGCAGATCGGCCTTGGCCGGCGCGTCAAAGCGGGCCGCCAGCGCAATCGTCGGCAAGGGCCGGAAAAGCACGAAATCACCGTTGGGATAGCCCGCGTACACGGCCTGCACGAGCGGGTTGCCAGCCAGAACCTCGCGCGCCAGCGGTTGCAAGGCCAAGCGCTCGTCGAGCGTCTCGGCCTTTGCCATGTCGCTGAAGGAAAGCAGGCGGAGCTGGTTGTCGGCCGGCTCGAAAATGCGGCCGATGCGCTCGTCGAGCAAGGTGGCGGCCTGCCGGATGGCATCGGCCGTGGCGGTGGACAACAGCTGCTGCGCACTGCGGTAGGCATTGAAGCTCAGCGCGCCGACGATGCATGCCACCAGCACCGTTACCGTGACGATCACCGCCACGTTCAATGGAACATGGATGGTGTAAGGCAAGAAGCTACGTGGAGCTTTTCTCATGCCGACCCCGCCACTGCAGGAAACTGCTTGAAGATGCCGATGGCAAACTTCAGTCAGACTATCCAAATTCGTGTGCTTGCACCAGCGGCAAACACGCAGGCGTGGTCACGCCAGAGCGCGCAGACTCATCAACGGCGGGCGCTTGAGCAAACCGCGCGTACCCAACCACCCGCCCAGCAGTACGCCAAGCGCCCCGAGCAGCGTCGCCAGCAGCACCGCGGTGGGGTCGGGAACGTAGGTCATGCGGAACACGAACTGCGCCAGCACCCAGCCGATCACGCTCGCCGCGATGCCGGCCAGCGCCCCCGCAACACCCCCGAGCACCGCGAATTCGGCCAACAAGGCCTGCCGCAACTGGGCATTGCGTGCCCCCAGCGTGCGTAGAATGGCGAGCTCGTACTCACGCTCGTCATGGGTGGATTGCAAGGCAGCGTGCAGCACCACAAGCCCCGCCAACAAGGCAAAACCGAACACGAACTGCACGATCAGCGAGAGCTTGCCGGTCACTTCCTGCACTTGCGCCAGCACTGCGGCCACGTCGATCACGGAAAGGTTCGGGAAGGTATTCACCAAGCCCGCCGTGAAAGCATGCGCATTGGCTTCGGGCAAGTGAAAAGAGGTGACAAGACTCGCCGGGTCGCCATCGAGCATGCCTTCGGCCGCGATCACGAAGAAATTGACGCGCATCGAATCCCAATCGAGTTTGCGCACGCTGGTGATTGGCGCTTCGACGATGCGCCCGGAGATGTCGAAACGCAGTACATCACCCATTGCGAGGCCAAGCGTGCGCATCAAGCCCTCCTCCACCGACCACTGCGGCTCGCGCGAATCGCCATGCCAGCGGCCAGATGGAATCGACACGCCTTCGTTCAGGCGGCTTGCGAAGCTGAGATTGAACTCGCGCGTGGCCAGACGCTGGGCGCGATCATCCTCGTACACTTCGGGATTGATCGCTTCGCCGTTGATGGCCACCAAGCGGCCACGAATCATCGGCAGAATCTCCGGCTCGGGCATGCCGTTGTCGACGAAATACTGCACGACACCGGCCTGCTGATCGGGCTGGATGTTGATCACGAAGCGATTGGGCGCATTCTCGGGGGTCTTCTGCTGCCAGTTTTCCAGCAGGTCGCCGCGTATCAGCGTCAGCAGCAGCAAGGCCGTGATCCCCAGGCCAAGCGAAGCGGCCTGAATCACGCTCGCCCCCATGCGGCGGTTCAACGAAGCCAGCCCGTAGCGCCAACCGCCCCCCGTCAAACGACCACTGCCGCGCAGTCTGCCGAGCAAACGCAGCACGCCCCATGCCGCCAGCGCGAATACACCGAAGGCCACGACGAAACCCAGAGCCACCAGTACACCGAGCCGCAGATCGGCCGCGATCCAGAAGATCAGACCGAGCAATACCGCGGCGCCAGCCAACCAGGCCGAACCGCTGGCCGCCTCAATGCCGCCGAGCTCGCGGCGCAGCACGCGCAAGGTTGGCACGCGGCGCAAGCGCAGCAACTGCGGGAGCACAAAGCCGACCAGCAGCGCGAGACCCACCGCAATTCCATGCGCAAACGGCAACAAAGACGGAGCGGGCAGCCGCACCTGCAGCAACCCGGTCAGCACGCCCCCGAGCGAAGCCTGCACCACCCACCCCAATACGGCACCGGCCAGCGAGGCCACCACGCCGAACACAACGAATTCGCCAACGAAGATCGACAGCACGCTGGACTGACGCGCCCCCAGGCAGCGCATCACCGCGCACGCATCCAGATGGCGGCGCATGAAGCGGCGCGCCGACAGGCCGACGGCCACGGCGGCGAGGATCACCGCCAGCAAGGCCGCGAGCCGCAGGAAGCGCTGTGCCTGATCCAGCGCAGAGCGCACTTCCGGACGAGCATTCTCGATGGTTTCCAGGCGCTGCCCGCGCTCCAGGCGCGGCGTCACCCAGGCTTCGAAATCGTCCACATCGGGCGCGTTGCCTGCTACATGCAAGCGATACACCGCCCGGCTGCCGGTCACGATCAAGCCGCTGCCGGCCAGATCCTGAAGGTTGAAGATGGCGCGCGGCAGCAGGCTGAAGAAATTGGCGCCACGGTCGGATTCGAAGGTCACCATGCCGGCCACCCGGAACTCGAGCATCCCAAGCCCGACCAGATCACCGGTGCTCACGCCCAAGGTGGCATAGAGCCGCTCGTCCAGCCACACCTCGCCTCGGGCAGGCATGCCGGTGGCCACGGCATCCGTCTGATTCGGCCCGGGCGCAATGCGGATCACGCCCCGCAGCGGATAGCCGTCACCCACCACCTTGACGCCCGCCAGCTCGGCCTCTTCCTCGGTGCTGACCATGCTGGTGAACAGCACCGTGTCGGTGACTTCGAGCCCACGGCTGTGTGCGGCCTCACGTACCTCGTCCGCCCACGGGCTGTCCGCGCGCAGCAACAAATCGCCGCCGAGCAGTTGATTGGCCTCACGGTCGAGCCCGTGCGAAACGCGGTCGGCCAGAAAACCGACACTGGTGAGGCTGGCCACCGCGATGACGATGGCCAGGCCGAGAAGGTGCAATTCACCTGCGCGCAGGTTACGCAGCATCATGCGAAGGGCAAGGCGCAGGGTTTTCATGACGGGTCAGTACCTGCGCGCGTTGCGGCCGATGTGGCCGTTCATGCGTGCGGCGCCAGAAGTCGACGCACCAGCTCCACCCAGTAGGCACCGCCCACCGGAATCAGATCGTCATTGAAGTCGTAATTGGGGTTGTGCAGTAGGCAACCACCCTCGCCCGGCCCGTTGCCCAGCCAGACATAACAACCCGGCTTCTGCTGCAGGAAGAAGGCGAAATCTTCGGCCCCCATGCTGGGGCGCATTTCGGTGGTGACCTTGTCGGCTCCGACCAGCCCACTGGCCACCTCCGCGCACAAGGCGGCTTCGGCCTGCGAATTCACGGTGGCCGGGTAGCCGGCCTGATAATCCAGCGCGATCTTCACGCCGTGGGCAGCGCCGATGCCGTCACAGATTTCCTGCATGCGACGGCGCACCGTGGCACGCACCTCTTCACGGAAGGTACGCACGGTGCCACCGAGTTGAACGCGATCCGGGATGACGTTCTGCGCCTTGCCGGCGCGGAAAATGGTGGTCGACACCACCGCCGCATCCAACGGGTCGACCGTGCGTGCAGCGATGCTCTGGAAGGCCTGCACCAGCGCCGCAGAAGCCACCACCGGGTCGACGCCCAGATGCGGCATCGCGGCGTGGCAGCCGATACCGGTGACCTCGATTTCGAAACGGTCAGCCGCAGCCATCACCGGGCCGGCGTGCACGGCGAAGCTGCCGCTCTCCATCCCCGGCCAGTTGTGCAGACCGAAGATCGATTCCATCGGGAAACGCTCGAAAATACCGTCGTCGATCATCGCCTTGGCGCCAGCCATGCCTTCTTCGGCCGGCTGGAAGACCAGATGCACGGTGCCGTCGAACTCCGCCTTGGCCAGCGCCTCGGCGGCCGCCAGCAGCATGGTGGTGTGGCCGTCGTGCCCACAGGCATGCATGCAGCCTTCGTGCGTGGAACGGTGGGCGAACTCATTGCGCTCCTGCATGGGCAAGGCGTCCATGTCGGCCCGCAAGCCGATGGCGCGGGAGCCCGTGCCGCGGCGGATGACACCGACCACGCCAGTGCCACCGATACCGCGATGCGTTTCTATACCCAGCGATTCGAGGTGGCGCGCCACCACGTCGGCGGTGCGGTGCTCGGCATACGCAAGTTCGGGGTGAGCATGGATGTCACGGCGAATTTCGACATAGCGGGCATGGCTGCCACGCAGTGCTTCGACAGCACTCATCAGGACACTCCGGAAATGTTTGAACGGGCGCCCACCGGCATCCGGCAGGCCCCGTCAGAGGAAAAGCCTCAGCGCCCGCCAGAGAGCTTCTGGCCGCGCTCGGCCATTGCCGTGCGCAGCAGCTCGGCAATATTGGTGTGGTTGTTGTCCTCGGCCCAGCTCACGGCGGTGAAGCCGCGGTCCGTGCGGCGGGTGAGGTCCACCCGCGTCTCGAGCAGACGTCGGACAACATCGATGTGCCCGTTGCGCGCCGCGAACATGATGGCGTTGGCGTTGTTCGGCGCAGGCGCGTTGACGTCGGCGCCCGCCTTGATGAGCTGATCGACGATCTCCAGATGCCCTTCGAACGCCGCATACATCAGCGGCGTCCAGCCTTCGTGATCGATCTCGGCACCGGCTTCGAGCAAGCGTGTGACGATACCGCGGTTGCCCTTGAGGGACGCCAGCATGAGCGCCGAATCGCCCGCCTCGTTGCGATACGAGACATCAGCGCCACGCTCCACCAGCATCTCGACGACGTCGGGATGATTCTCGCGCGTGGCGATGATCAGCAGGCTGTTGTTGAAGGAATCCACGGTATTCAGGTCGATGCCGCGGTCAAGCAGATTGGTGAGTTGGGATGTACGGCCGTGCTGCGCTGCCGCGAGCGACTCTTCGTAGCTGCCGGCCAGCGCATCGGCGCTGCCCAGCAGCAGGCTGGCGGCGAGTACGAGGCCGAAACGACGGGAACTAGAGCGGTTTTGCATGATTGAAAAGCCTGAAAAAGTTGTCACGGGTTGCATTGGCGATGTGTTCGACCGGCTCATCGCGCAAACGTGCGATCTCTTCGGCCACATGCACCACCCAGGCGGGCTCGTTGGTACGCCCCCGATGCGGAACCGGCGCCAGATAAGGTGAATCCGTCTCGATCAACATGCGATCGATCGGCACCATGCGGGCCACCTCTTTGAGTTCCACCGCGTTCTTGAACGTGACGATGCCCGAGAACGATATGTAGAAGCCCAGATCGAGTGCTGCCGCGGCCACCTCGCGCGATTCGGTGAAACAGTGCATCACGCCGCTCACCTCGTCGGCCTTCTCCTCACGCATCAACCGCAAGGTGTCGGGCGCCGACGAGCGGGTATGAATCACCAAGGGCTTGCCGCACTCGCGTGCAGCGCGGATATGGGTGCGGAAACGCTCACGTTGCCACTCCGGCTCATCCTTGTGCCAGTGGTAATCCAGACCGGTCTCACCAATAGCCACGACCTTGGGATGATCGGCAAGTTCCACCAGGCGGGCCACATCCGGCTCGTCTACGTCGAGATTATCGGGATGCACCCCCACCGTGGCGTAGAAGCCCTCATGCCGCTCGGCCACTGCGAGCACGCGGGGGAAGTTCTCCAGCGTGACCGAGATGCACAAGGCTTGGCGCACCTGGTTGGCCTGCATGGCGGCGACGATGTCGTCTTCGCGCTCGGCAAGTTCGGGGAAATCGAGATGGCAATGGGAATCAACGAACATCGGGTACCGCAGAAGGAATGAGTCAGAGGGTGTGAGTCGGGCGGTTGGAACCGGATAGCCCGGCCAGAATGGTCTCGATGCGGCTGCGCAGCCCCTTGCCGGCATCATCACCGGCGAAGTGCAGGCCGACGCCCTGGATCTTGCCGCCCTGCGCACCTGCCGGCGTGACCCACCCGACGGTGGCGGCGACAGCGTGCTTGGTGGGGTCGTCCATCAACTGCAACAGCACGAAGACCTCGTCGCCGAGCTTGTAGCTTTTAGGCGTCGGCACGAAGATGCCGCCATTGTTGAAGAACGGGATGTAGGCCGCGTACAGCGCCGACTTCGAGTTGATGTTCATCGACAGTACGCTGGGGCGTACTCCCGCGGGAATTCCCTGGTCGCTCATGACCCTGCTCCGCTCACGACGCGCGCATAGCGCAATAGCATGTCTTCGAGCATCAGCCGCATGTTCAGCGGATGCTGCGCCACCCGGCGGATGCGCGCGAACTCATTGTAGCAGTTCGAAGAAGCCGCAATGCCGGCCCGCGCGGCAAGCTGCTGCAGGCGTTTCTCATGGGCCGGGAAGAAGCGCAGACGGCCACCCAGACTGATGGCCGACAAGTCGCTGACCCAGCGCTGCATCCAGTCGGTGAGCAGCACGATGTCAAATCCCGCGGACAGCGCCTCCTTGCTGCGCAGCCAGCTCTCCCATTGCCCGGCCAGCGTCAGCGGATCACTGTCGGGCAAACGCGAGACGTCGCGCACGAAGCGCGCCAGCATGTCGCCCACGCCTTTTGCTGCCAGCCGCTCTGCGGCCAACGGCAAGCCGCCGGTCACGGCCAGCAGATCGGCATCCACGCCACGCGCGGCCACGTATTCCAGCGCAGGGCGTGCGAACGGCCATTGCTGGCATCGGCTGCGAATGGTCGGCAACAGGCGGCGCGGCGCCGACGAAACCAGAATCAGTGCGCAGCCTTCGGGCGGCTCTTCGAGTACCTTGAGCAAGGCATTGGCAGTGAAGGTATTCATGGCCTCGGCCGGGTCAACAATCACCACGCGGCGAGCGCTCTGGTGGCCGGTGACGGTCAGCGCCTCCTGCACCTCTCGGATCTGGTCGATGACGATCTGCGATGACTTGCGCCCCTTGGCGTCCGGCTCGGCGTCCTCCCCGGCGGTGGCGTCAGCCGGCTCGACGCGCATCAGATCCGGGTGGTTGCCCGACAGGCGCAGCATGCAGCCAGCACATTCGCCGCAGGCGTGGCCGTCGGCACGCGGCGCGCGGCACAACAGCCGCGCGGCAAGCGCTTCGGCCAGATCGCGCTTGCCCACCCCCGGCGGGCCGACGAACAGCAAGGCGTGCGGCAGGCGCTCACCGAGCCCCACCAGACGCTGCCAGGTTTCGTTCAGCCAAGGGTGGATCACAGCAGGCGCTCCGCCACGACGGCCTCGACCTCGGCACGGATGGCTTCCGGCGAGCGATCGGCTGCGATCACGCAAATGCGTTGCGGCGCGGCCTTGGCCCGCTCCAGATACGCATTACGCACGCGGGCGAAGAACGCGCTCTGCTCGCGCTCGAAACGGTCAGGCGCCACGCCGGTAGATGCCACGCGCGAAGCGGCAACGGCCGGATCGAGATCGAAGACCAGCGTGAGGTCGGGCTGCAGGCCCGGATGCACCCACTGTTCGAGCGCGGCGAACTTGGCCGGGTCGAGGCCCCGCCCCCCTACCTGATAGGCGTAGGTGGCGTCGGTGAAGCGGTCACACACCACCCAGGTGCCGGCTTCGAGTGCCGGCACGATGCGGGCGGCTAGGTGCTCGCGGCGCCCGGCAAACATCAGCATGGCTTCAGTCTCGAGGTTCATCGGCTCGTGCAATACGAGCTCGCGCAAGCGCTCGCCCAAGGGCGTGCCACCGGGCTCGCGCGTCTGCTCGACACGCAAACCACGCGCCTGCAGCAAGGCGACTACAGCGGCAATCTGCGTGCTTTTGCCCGCCCCGTCGATGCCCTCGAAGGTGATGAAACGCCCGCGCGTCGCTGCACTCACTGGCTCAGCCCCCTGATGTGGATATTGACCGCACGATTGTGCTCGGCCAGCGTACGCGAGAACTGGCTGGTGCCATCGCCGCGCGCAACGAAATAGAAATACTCGGAGTCATCCGGTCTCACCGCCGCTTGCAGCGACGCCAGCCCCGGCATGGCGATCGGCGTCGGCGGCAGGCCGGCACGCGTGTAGGTGTTGTACTCGTGGTCGGTATCCAGATGACGCCGGCGCAAACGCCCTTCGAAGGACTCGCCGTAGCCGTAGATCACAGTCGGGTCGGTCTGCAGGCGCATGCCGATGCGCAGGCGGTTGGTGAAAACGGAGGCCACTAGGCCGCGCTCGTCCGGCCGGCCGGTTTCCTTCTCGATGATCGAGGCGAGAATCAAGGCCTCATACGGCGAGCGCAGCGGCACATCCGGGTCGCGCGCGGCCCAGGCTTCATTCAGATGGCGCTGCATCGCGGTGTACGCCGTGCGCAGCACCGTCGTGGCGTTGGAATACCGCGGGAAGCGATAGGTGTCGGGGAAGAACAAGCCCTCGGGATGCGCCTCGTCAATGCCGGCCGCGGCCAGCAGGTCGGCCTCGGAAAGCCCCACGGTGTCCTGCTCGACCCACGGATGGTTTTCCAGGGCCTCTCGCACCTGCCGGAAATTCCAGCCGTCGATCAGCCGCAGTTCGGCATAGGTGACGTCGCCGCGGTGCAGCTTGTCGATGAGGCCCCACAACGACATGTCCGGCGTGATCTCGTAACCACCTGCAACAATCCGCCCGGCTTTGCCGCTCAGACGCGCCACCCAATACAGCACGTCCGGGTCAATGGGCAGACCGGCCGCGTCGGCCGCGCGTGCGGCCTGCCGCATGGTGAAGCCACGCTCGACTTCGAAATCGATCGAGGTGGTGATTGGCAAGGGGCGTTGCACGTACCACCACGCCGCAGCGGCCACCGCCACCACGCTGAGCACACACAGCAGGAACAATCGGATCAGGAATGCTTTCATCAGGGCCTAGAATGAACTCAAAAGTCCGCACGCCTTGGCGCTGAGCGGCGGCCCGTATAATACTTCATCGAAGTTCCACCACTCGACCGAGCCATGACCCAAGCCTGGACAGAATTCCTCTCACACGAGGGCGCCGAGATCACCGACCTTTCCGCGCGCTTCGCTGACACGGCCGCTGCGGACGCGTGTCGCGCTGTGCCCCTCGTGCATCTCGCACGCATTGATTGCAGCGGGCCGGACGCCGCCGAGTTTTTGCAGAACCTGCTCTCCAACGACGTCAAGCACCTGACTGCCGACGGCGCCGCATGGAACAGCTTCAACACGCCGAAGGGCCGCATGCTGGCGAGCATGCTGATCCATCGCGACCTCGACGGCTACGGCATCGTGCTCTCTGCAGACATCACGGCGGCGATCCACAAACGCTTGTCGATGTATCTGCTGCGCAGCAAGGCCAAACTGAACATCGCCAATGTGGCGCTGATCGGCCTGTGCGGGGCCGACACGGCCGCCGTGCTTGCCGCCGCCGGCATCGCCGTGCCGGGTGAAGCCATGCGACAAAGCATTGCTGACGGCGTGCGCTGCGTGCATTTGCCCGCTGACAACTATGTGCTGATCACCGAAGCCGACAACGCTCCGGCCCTGTGGCAGCGGCTGCGGTCGAGCGGCGCCCAGGCCGGCGGCAGCGAAGCCTGGCATCTCGCCATGATTCGTGCCGGGCTGCCGCTGATCACCGCCTCCACGCAGGAGGAGTTCGTGCCGCAGATGCTCAACTTCGAGCTGATCGGCGGCGTGAGCTTCAACAAGGGCTGCTACCCTGGACAGGAAATCGTTGCCCGCACGCAGTATCTGGGCAAACTCAAGAAGCGCATGTATCGCATTCATGTGCCCGCCGACCACGGCCCGAGCATTGGCGACGACGTTTTCACCCCGGAATTCGGCGAGCAATCGGCCGGCAAGGTGGTGAATGTGGCGCGCGCACCGCAGGGCGGGTTCGAAGCGCTGGCCGTGATGCAGACCGGCTGTGCCGAAGCCGGCGAAGCACGCCTGGGAGGGCCGCAAGGCACTCCCGTACAGTTTCTCCAACTACCGTACCCGCTCGCATGACTGATCACATCGCTCCCCTGCCCATCGACATCTACATCTACTACCGCGTCGAAGATACGGTAACGGCCGTCGCCAGCGTCCAGGCCATGCAAGCCAAGCTTGCCGCCAAGACCGGCATCCATGGCCGGCTGATGCGTAGCTGCAACGACGACACCACGCTGATGGAAATCTACCCCTGCGTGACCGATGTGGTGGCGTTCGAGGACGCGCTGGCGCAGCAAGTCACGGCGCATGAGCTGGAAGAGCTCATTTCGGAAGGCATGACGCGTCACACCGAACGGTTCGTATGTGCCTGATCATCGCCGCATGGCACGCCCACCCGGACTATCCGCTGGTGGTCGCGGCCAACCGCGATGAGCATTTCGAACGCCCCACGGCGGGCGTGCATTGGTGGGACGACGAACCGAGCGTGCTCGCTGGTCGCGATCTCGTTGCGCACGGCACCTGGATGGGTATCACGCGCACCGGACGCTTCGCGGCGCTGACCAACTACCGCAATCCCGCCATGCGCCGCGATCAGGCGCCATCTCGCGGCCTTCTGGTACGCGACAGCCTCACCAGCATCGCGCGCACGCAATCCGTGCTGGCACACACGGCGAGCGTCGCCCAGCATTACGCCGACTTCAATCTGTTCGTCAGCGACGGAACAAGCCTGGGAATCTACGAGAGCGCCGCAAACCGCACGCGCATGCTCGACGCCGGGGTGTATGCGCTGTCCAATCACCTGCTCGACACGCCGTGGCCCAAGGTCGAACTGGCGCGGCAGCGCTTCGAGGCCGCGCTGGCCAACCCCTTGGCCGGAGACGCCTTTCTCGCGCTGATGCGTGATGACCGCCCCGCGCCTGACCATCGTTTGCCTGCGACCGGGGTGAGCCTCGAATGGGAGCGGTTGTTGTCGCCGGTGTTCGTGCGAGCACCCGGCTACGGCACACGCTCTTCGACCTTGCTATGGATTCGCAAGGACGGAGCTGCCCGCGTGCGTGAATGGACATGGAATGCCAACGCCGAGCAAACGGGCGAGACGACGCAGGAATTCCAGCTGACCGCGCCGCACCGTGAGAACACTGACGCCGACGCCGACAGCGGCAAGGCCTGAACGGGCCGCCGCTCAGCGCGTCATAGCCCGGCGCATCAGCCGGTGCGAAATGCCCGCTTCTTCGAACACCGCGCCTTCCGGCACGAAACCGCGCCGGGTGTAAAACGCCTCGGCCTGCACCTGAGCGTGCAGCACCGCCTCGCACAAACCGCGACGCTGCGCTTCGCACACCAGGGCATCCAGCATCTGACCGCCACAGCCCCGGCCACGCCAGTCTGGCGCGACTGCCAGACGGCCAATGTGACCATCGGGCAGCAGGCGGCCGGTGCCGATCACCCGCCCCTCCGGCGTCTCGCACACCGCGTGCAGCGACACCGCATCGAACTCGTCCTGCTCCATGTCGGGCGGTACACCCTGCTCGATCACGAACACTGCAACGCGCAGCGGCATCACCACGGCTTCGGCATTGCGCCAATCGGTCAGGCGCAGTGCAAACGCTTCACTCATCGATGGTGACTTCGGTGCCGGCCGGCGCCAAGTCGTACAGCTCGATCACGTCGGCGTTGGTCATGCGCACGCAGCCATGCGACAACGGCACGCCCATGGGTTGATCATTCGGCGTGCCGTGGATGTAGATGAAGCGGCGCATCGAATCCACCAGCCCCAGCCGGTTGCGCCCCGGCTCAAGCCCCGACAGCCACAGGATGCGCGACAGAATCCAGTCACGCTCGGGAAAAGCTGCGGCCAGTTCGGGCGACCACACTTCGCCGGTCGGCCGTCGGCCGCGGAACACCGCGGCCGCCGGAGCGCCGCCGCCGATCTTGGCGCGAATCACATGGCGCCCGCGCGGCGTGCATCCACTGCCTTCCTGCTCGCCGGGACCGTTGGCGGCGGTTGAAACGGAATAGGTGCGCAGACACGTGCCACCCTCGTCGAAGAGGCGCAACGTCTGCTCGGAAAGATTGATCTGTATCTGCATCAGGCCAGTAGTGTCTTGTTGCGCCGCGCCGCGAAGAAGCTGCTCAGCAGTTGTCCGCATTCATCGGCCAGTACGCCACCGACGATCTGTGCATGGTGATTGAGGCGCTTTTCAGCGTACAGGTCAATGACGCTGCCGGCCACCCCAGTCTTGGGGTCGCGCGCGCCGAACACCACGCGCGCCACGCGTGCGTGCATGATTGCGCCCGAGCACATCGCGCATGGTTCCAGCGTGACGTACAGCGTGCAGCCCGGAAGGCGGTAATTGCCCAGGCGCGCGCCCGCATCGCGCAGCGCCATGACTTCCGCGTGCGCCGTGGGGTCGTGGCCGCGAATGGGCTGATTGTAGCCGCAGCCGACCACCTCGCCGTCCAGCACCACCACCGCGCCCACCGGCACCTCACCGCAGGCACCCGCCAGCCGGGCCTGCTCCAGCGCGAGTTGCATGAAGTCTTCGTCACTGCTCATTGAATTCCTCCCGAGCCCATAAGTGTAGCGGCTGTCCGGCGCATCATGGCCTTGGCACACCCTGCCACAGCACCTCTACGACGCACCAAAGAGCCCGACGTGCCACGCTCGGGAGCATGTACACCCGGCTCTTGCAAATTTCCGCGTCGGCCTGACATAGAATCGCATCCCGTTCCGCAACACCTCTCCCATCGGACATCATGAACGCCCTGCAACGCTTCATTGAATCGAACGCATTCCAGAACTTCGTCATCACAGTCATCGTGATCAACGCGATCACGCTCGGCTTGGAAACCTCATCCACCGTGGTCGCCTCCGCAGGGGGCCTGCTGTATGTGCTGGATCGCGCCGCGCTGGGCGTGTTCGTGGTCGAGTTGGCGCTCAAGCTGATCGTCTATCGCCACAACTTCTTCCGCAGCGGCTGGAACAATTTCGACTTCGCGGTGGTTGCCATCACCCTGCTGCCAACCAGTGAGGGCGTTTCGGTGCTGCGTGCGCTGCGTATCCTGCGTGCGCTGCGACTGGTGTCGGTGGTGCCTTCCATGCGCAAGGTGGTCAACGCGCTGCTCAGGGCCATCCCCGGCATGACTTCCGTGCTGACCCTGCTGCTGCTGGTGTTCTACGTGGGCGCGGTGATGTCCACCAAGCTCTTCGCCAGCAGCTTCCCGGAATGGTTCGGCAGCATCGGCGCGTCGTTCTACACACTGTTCCAGGTGATGACGCTCGAGTCGTGGTCGATGGGTATCGTGCGGCCGGTGATGGAGGTGTACCCGTTGGCGTGGATCTTCTTCGTGGTGTTCATTTTGCTCACCACATTCGCGGTGCTCAACCTGTTCATCGCCATCATCGTCGACGCCATGAACACCACTGATCATACGGAGGGGGAGCACACGCGCGCCGTAGTCAAGGCAGACCACGACGAGATGATGGCGCAGATGCGGGCGCTACGTGACGAGGTCGCAGCGCTGCGCAAAGAGCGCGGATGAAGCCCAAGCGCCGTGCCGAATACAGACTTAGCTGAGTTTCTCGCGCAAGTGGCGGCGCACTGAAATCTCGCTGCCGCACCAGCCGAGCAACGCGGCGAAAGCCAGCAAGGCGAGGCTGTCGCGCAGCCCCGGGCCGGTGAGTGCGAACACCGCACCGTAGGTGGCCGCCAGCCCTTCGACCGGCCCCGCCAGCGCATGCACCGCCAGCCATACGGTGATCAGCGCCACCACGCCGCCGAGCAGCCCCTGCAGGCTGCCGAACCAGTAGAACGGGCGGCGGATGAAGGGGTCGGTGGCGCCGAGCAGACGGCTCACATCGATCTCGTGGCGCTGCGTGAGGATCTGCAGCCGGATGGTGTTGAAGGTCACGATGATCAGCGCCAGGCCCAGCAACAAGGCCAACAGCAGCACGGCCGACTTGCTCAGTTGCAGCAGTGCATGCAGTCGCTCGACCCAGGCCGAATCGAGCTGCACATGCTCGACCTTGTTCCACTCCCCGAAACGCGCCAGCAGGCTTTGATAGAGCGCGGGATCGGCAGCAGCCGGCGTGACCACGAAGGCATCGGGCAACGGGTTGTCGGCCAGCCCCCCCAGCACGTCGCCCAACCCGCTGCGTTCGAGCTGGCGCATGGCATCGTCACGCGAGACGAACACGTAGCTGGCGATGTCGTCGTCGCTGCCCAACTGTGTGTCCATGGCCGCGATGTCGGTCCGCTCGGCGTCACCCGCCAGGAAGATGCTGATTTCCGGCGAGCCGGATACGCCGCGCGCCAGCGAAGCGATGTTGTCGAGCAGCAGATGGCCGGCTGCCGGCAGCGATAGCGCGATGCCCACCACCAGGGCCGATAGCAAGGTGCCCACCGGCTGACGCACGAGGCGACGCACTGCGATGCCGATGGCGTGTGAATGCAGATAAAGCCAGTTCTTCATGCTGCCAGATCCCTCAACAGCGTCCCCTTGCCCAGCACCAGTCGGCGTGGGCGCCATTCCATGAACAAGCGCTCATCGTGGGTCGATACGATGATGGTCACGCCGGCCTCGTTGAAGGATTTGAAGAGGCCGGCGATCTCGCGCGCGTAAGCTGCATCAAGGTGAGCCGTCGGCTCGTCGGCAATCAGGATCGACGGGCGGTTGACGATGGCACGGGCAATCGCCACGCGTTGTTGCTCACCGCCAGATAGGCCCGCCGGCATTTCGCGTTCGCGTCCGGCCAGCCCCACCCGCTCCAGCGCAGCCGCCACCCGGCGGGCCGCATCGCGCGACGGATGGCCACCAGTGATCACCAACGGCAACATCACGTTGTCGAACACGTTGCGGTCGTACAGCAGGCGGCTCTCCTGCAGCACCAGGCCGAGATTGCGGCGCAGATAGGGAATGGCCGATGCGCGCAGCCGCGAGACATCCTGCCCGTTGATGCTGACCACGCCCGAAGTAGGCCGCTCGATGGCTGGAATCATTTTCAGCAGCGTGCTCTTGCCGGCGCCGGAATGCCCCGACAACACCACCAGCTCGCCATGGCGGATGGTGAAGCTGACGCCGTTCAGACCGACGTAATCGCCCGGGTAGCGCTTGACCACCTCATTGAAGACGATCATGCCTTGGGACCACGCGAGAACAGCGCTTCGACGAATTCCGCGACGCGGAACGGCTGCAGATCGTCAATGCCCTCACCCACCCCGATGAACCGCAGCGGCTTGGGGTGCTGACGCGCGATTGCGGCCACGATGCCGCCCTTGGCCGTGCCGTCGAGCTTGGTCAGCACAAGGCCGGTCACACCTATGGAGGCATCGAAGGCTTTCACCTGCGTCAGCGCGTTCTGGCCGATGTTGCCGTCCAGCACCAGCAGCACTTCGTGCGGTGCTTCAGGCAGCGCCTTGGCAATGACGCGGCGGACTTTGGCAATTTCTTCCATCAGATGCAGCTGCGTGGGCAGACGGCCGGCGGTGTCGGCCAGCACCACGTCGATGCCGCGCGCACGCGCCGCGTTCACCGCGTCGAAGATGACCGCGGCGGAATCACCTTGCTCGGGGGCGATCACGGTCACGCGGTTGCGCTCGCCCCAGGTCAGCAGTTGTTCGCGCGCCGCTGCGCGGAAGGTGTCACCGGCCGCCAGCAGCACGCTCTTGCCCTGCGCCTGAAAGTGCTTGGCCAGCTTGCCGATGGAGGTGGTTTTGCCGGCACCGTTGACGCCGGCAATCATGATCACGAAGGGAGACTTTCCGGACACGTCCAGCGGTGCCTCGAGCGGCTTCAACAGATCACGCAGCAGCTCCGCCAGCACGCCCTGCAACTGCTCGGCGGTTTCAAGGTGGTCGCGCTTCCAGCGACGGCGCAATTCGTCGATCAGGTACTGCGTGGCATCGACACCGCAATCGGCCATGAGCAGGGTCGACTCGAGGTCTTCGAGCAGCTCTTCGTCGATCTTGCGCAGACCGAACATGCCCGCCAGGTTGCCGCGCGTGCGGGACAGCCCCGCCTTGAGCCGCTCACCCCACGACGGCCGGAGCGCCGTGGCAGGCATCGGCGCCGGAACGGCTTCGACGACGGGCTCGAGAGCCGGCGCCGGAGCACTTTCAACTACCGCGGGAAGCGTCTCTTCGACAGCCTGGGGCTGCTCCGGCTCATTTTCCGGAGAGGGAGCGACCGGCTCTTGCGGTCGCGGCGACTTCTTGAGGAAACCAAACATGAGGGAGTCGAGTCTGTAGGGGCTGTTGGCAGGCACGCCGGCCACGATGGCGCTAAGATGCTGCGCCGCACCGGTCTCGTGGCCTGCTCAGGCAGGCCTCAAATCGAGGCTCGATTCTAACAGATGCAGGAACCCCCCAATGCTTCGTAACGCACTGCCGGCGGTCGCCCTCTCGCTGACTGCCCTCGCCGTTTCGGCGCCCGCGCTGGCCAACCCGTACGAGACCACGCTGCCCAACGGCATGCACATCATCGTCAAGGAGGACCGACGCGCCCCGTCGGTCGTGAACATGGTGTGGTACGGCATCGGCTCAATGGACGAACCGGATGGCGTTTCGGGCATCGCCCACATGCTCGAGCACATGATGTTCAAGGGCACCGAGAAACTCGCACCGGGCGAATTCAATCGCCGCGTTGCGGCCGTGGGCGGCCGTGACAACGCGTTCACCGCGCGCGACTACACGGCGTACTTCCAGCAGATTCCGCCCGCCCATCTCGACGAGATGATGGAGCTTGAGGCGGACCGCATGGCCAACCTGGTCATCAACGACAAGGTCTTCCTGCCGGAGCGCAATGTCGTCGCCGAAGAGCGCCGCATGCGCACCGACGACAACCCGCGTGCGCTGGTGTGGGAGCAACTGATGGCCACGGCCTACACCGCTCACCCCTATCGCCGCCCGATCATCGGCTGGATGACCGACATCGAGGATTACACCGTCGAAGACGCGCGCCGCTGGCATGAGCAGTGGTACGCCCCCAACAACGCTCGCATGGTGGTGGTGGGCGATGTCGACCACCGCGAAGTGTTTGAAATGGCCGCCCGCCATTTCGGCCCGATTGCAGCCAAGCCGCTACCCGAGCGCCGCATTTCGCGCGAACCGCAGCAGCGCGGCACACGCCAGGTCACTGTGCAGGCACCGGCCGAACTGCCGGCCGTCACCCTGGCGTGGCACGCGCCGACGCTGCGCGACGTGAACGCCGATCGCGACGTGTATGCGCTGCAAGTGCTCGCTGCCGTACTCGACGGCTACGACGGTGCGCGCCTGCCGCGCCGCATGGTGCGCGAGGAACAAAGCGCGGTGGCCGTGGATGCGAGCTACGGCGGCATCGCACGCGGCCCGTCGATGTTCACCGTCAGTGCCACCCCGGCCCCCGGCCGGACCATCGCCGAGATGGAAAGCGCCCTGCGCGAGGAGATCGCGCGCATCGCACGCGAAGGCATCGATCAGGCCGAATTGCGCCGCGTGCTCACGCAGACGCTGGCCGCCGAGGTGTACAAACGCGATTCACTGATGGGCCAGGCCATCGAAATCGGCGTGCTGGAGGGCTCCGGCCTGTCCTGGCGCGACGAAGAAGCCCTGCTCGAGGGTATCCGCCGCGTGACGGCGGACGAAGTGCGCGACGTCGCTGGACGCTATTTCGGCGACGCCACGATGACCCGAGCCATTCTCGAGCCGCAGTCGCTTCCCACCTCTGCCACCCGTCCGCTGGAGCGCAAGCAATGACAGCCATCCGCCTGCCCGCCGCCATGGGGCGGCTCGTGACCACCCTCGCCTTTCTCACCGCCGCGCCGCTTGCCTTGGCCGGCCCGGCCATCCAGCACTGGGTTTCTGACACGGGAGCACGCGTGTACTTCGTGCCGGGCGACTCGCTGCCGATGCTCGACGTGCGCGTCGACTTCGCCGCCGGCTCGGCCTACGAACCACGCGAGCAAGCCGGCCTGGCCTCCATGACGCGCGGCCTGCTCGAAGCCGGCACCGAGGGCATGGACGAACAAGCCATCTCCGACGCCAGCGCCGACAGCGGCGCGAACTTCGGCGGTGGCACCGACAGCGACCGCGCCGGCTTCACCGTGCGCACGTTGTCCAGCACCGCCGAGCGCGATGCGGCCATCGCCTTGGCCGCCCGCCTGATTGCACACCCCACCTACCCGGAAGCCGTATTGGCACGGGAGAAAGCCCGCGCCACCGCGGGCCTGCGCGAGGCACTCACCCGCCCCGGCACACTAGCCGACCGGGCCTTCGAGGCCAAAGTGTTCGGACAGCATCCCTATGGCACGCAGGCGAGCTTCGAATCGATCGCCGCCATCAACCGCAGTGCGCTGTTTGCCTTCCACCGCAAGCACTACACCGCCCGCAACGCCACCGTCACCATCGTCGGCAACGCGACCCGCGCAGAGGCCGAACGCATTGCCCAGACGCTCACGCGCGAACTGCCCACCGGCGAGCCGATGCCGCCGCTGGCCGCACCGACGCTACCGCAAGGTACGGTCGAACGCATCGCCCATCCGTCCTCGCAAGCGCACATCCTGGTGGGCATGCCCGGCATGGCACGCGAAGACGCGGACTACTACACGCTGTTGGTGGGCAACCACATCCTCGGCGGCAGCGGCCTGGTGTCGCGCTTGACGCGCGAAGTGCGCGATGCGCGCGGCTTCGCCTACAGCGTGTACAGCTACTTCTCGCCGCAAGCCGTGGCCGGCCCCTTCCAGATCGGGCTGCAAACCCGCGGCAGTCAGACCGATGCCGCCCTCAAGGTGGTGGACGACGTGCTGAAGGATTTCATCGCCAAAGGCCCCACCGAGGAAGAGCTGGAGGCGGCCAAGTCCAACCTCATCAACGGCTTCGGCCTGCGTCTGGATTCGAACAGCAAGATTCTCGACTGGGTCGCCATGGTGGGTTTCTACGGCCTGCCGCTCGACTGGCTCGACACCTACACCGACCACGTTGCCAAGGTCACGGCCGACGGCATTCGCGACGCCTTCGCGCGCCGGGTGCAGCCGAGCCATTTCGTCACCATCGTGGCAGGTGGCGATGGCGACACGGAGGCCGCCAAGCCTTGAGCCGCGTTCGCATCGTCGGCGGGCAGTGGCGCTCCCGCATGATTGACGTGCCCAAGCTGCCCGGCCTGCGACCCACGCCCGATCGCGTGCGCGAGACGCTGTTCAACTGGCTGGGGCAGGACCTCGACGGCTGGCGCTGCCTCGACCTCTTTGCCGGCACCGGCGTGCTTGGCTTCGAGGCCGCCTCACGCGGCGCGGCAGCGGTGACGCTGGTGGAGCGTGACCCGCGCGCAGCCGCAGCGCTGCGCAGTACTGCACAAGGGCTTGATGCCGCGCAGGTAGAGGTGCTGCGCGGCGATGCGGTAGAATTCGCACTCTCGACGACGCGCACGTTCGATCTGGTGTTTCTCGACCCGCCCTACCACAAGGGCCTGCTCGAAAAAGTCGAACCCGCCCTTGAGCGCCTGCTGGCGCCGGATGGCTGGCTGTATGCCGAAAGCGAGCATCCAATCAAGCAACTTGGCCGTTGGACGACGATCCGCGAGGGTCGCGCCGGCCAGGTTCATTTTCACCTGATGCGAGGTAACAGCGAATGAGGGAAACCGTTGCGGTGTACCCCGGCACTTTCGACCCCTTCACGCGCGGTCACGAAGACCTCGTGCGTCGCGGGTCCAGGCTGTTCGACCGCCTCATCGTCGGCATCGCGCGTTCTCGCGGCAAGATGCCGCTGTTCGAACTCGAAGAGCGCATCGAGATCGCCCGTGAGGTGTGCGCGCCCTTCCCCAACGTCGAAGTCATGGGCTTCGAGGGCCTGCTGATGAACTTCCTCAAGGCCAACGACGCCCGCGTGATCCTGCGTGGCCTGCGCGCGGTGTCCGACTTCGAATACGAATTCCAGATGGCGGGCATGAACCGCAAGCTTTATCCCGAAGTCGAAACGGTGTTCCTCACGCCGGGCGACGAGTACATGTTCATCTCGGCCACCATGGTGCGCGAAATCGCGCGCCTGGGCGGCGACATCGAGAAATTCGTTCAGCCGCAGGTCACCCGGCGCCTGCAGCACAAATTCACGCCGGACAAGTAAGAGAAAAGGATTACAGCATGGCGCTGATGATTACCGATGAATGCATCAACTGTGATGTGTGCGAACCGGAATGCCCCAACGGGGCGATCTACCAGGGCGACGAAATCTACGAGATCGACCCGGGCAAATGCACCGAGTGCGTCGGCCACTTCGATGAGCCGCAGTGCCAGCAGGTCTGTCCGGTCGACTGCATCCCGCTCAACCCGGATGTCGTCGAAACCAAAGATCAGCTGATGGAAAAGTTCGTTCGTCTGACCAACACCCCGGCCTGATCTACATCAGGCCGCTCGGGCGGCAAGTTCATCCGCCTCGTCCGCGCCCAGTGCCGTCGCCACGTCGGCCAGCATCTCGTCCAGTTCAGTAAGCTGAGCTTGCAAACCGTCTTCGGCATGGCGCAGCTCATCGACCCGGTCTTCAAGCGTATCCGTCGCCTGATGGATACGCTTGATGCTTTCCAACCGGCGCTTGAGCTGAATTTGATACTCCCGCACCTGCGTCTCCAGCGGCGCCATCACCGCGCGCAGCCACTGATCGACGTCACGGTTTGCCACCTCGAAGGTACGTCGCGCCTGCACCGTGACGGTGTCGAAGAATTTCTGCGTGAGCTTGTGCTTCTCGGTCGTCATCAAGGTCAACGTGGTGTTGATCTGACGATTGAAGACCTCTTCAAGACGATCGATTTCGCTCAGGTAACGCTTGGTGGAAAAGCCCGCGGGCTGTGCCAGGCGCAAACCATGCTCGACGCTGAAGCGCTTGTACATCGACGCCAGCATCGATGAAATTTCGGTGATCTCGGCATCAGACTGCGCAAGATTGCCGCGCAAACGCCCGAAAAACCCTTCCATCGCCTCACGCAGGCCAGTGGTGAACGACGACTCCAGCATGGCCTCGCGCGTGCGCCGCGTCTCCTGGCGCAAGGCGTCGAGCCCCATGTGCTGCAACAGGTTGTTGGTGAGCGTGGCGAACACCGAGCGCACGGCGTAATACTTCTTCAGCCCCTCTTCGAACTCCGCCTTCTCGCTGGCGACCTTGCGCATCATGTATTCGATGACGCTTTGATTCTTGCCGCGCAGGTCGGCCAGTTCGCGCAACTGCTCATGCACGCCCGCAAGACGCGCGCCGAGCAGCTCGCGCGACTGCAGCACGACTTCATTCACCTCGGCCAGGCTGTTCTCGCGCACGATGCGCTGACGCGCGGGCAAGACTTCGGACGAGAGCGCCTGCTCGAACGCTTCCAGGCGGCTGCGCTGCACCAGCGCTTCATCACCCTGGATGCGCCCCACCAAGCCCTTTTGCGCCGACACCGGAAAAACGCGCGCGGCCGGCACGCCCAGGGTGCGGGCGACGGAGGCTACCTGCTCGCAGAGCTCGGCCTCGATGCGAGCCTCATCACGCAGGCCGTCCCACAGCCCGTCGATCTTGTTCAGCACCACCATGCATCCGTGCGCACTGCCACGGCCAGCGCTGACATACTCGCGCCACACCGCCAGATCGCTCTGCGTGACACCGGTATCCGCCGCCAGCACGAAGACCACCGCATGCGCATTGGGCAACATGGACATGGTCAACTCGGGCTCGGCACCGATGGCATTGAGCCCCGGGGTATCCAGCACCACCAAGCCCTGCTCGAGCAAAGGATGCGGAAACTGGATGATGGCGTGACGCCAGCGGGAGACCTCGACCTTGCCCTCGGCATTGGGCACCAGCACGCCTTCGGCGCCGGCAGCGCCGACCTGAAAGCCGAGCGCCTGCGCCTCTTCCGGACTGACCAGAACGGTTTCGCCGACACGTGTCAGAGCCTGCTGCAAGCTCTGTGCCGACGTTGCATCAAGCGGTTCGACGTGCCAGGCGTCCGGCTGCAAGCGCAATCCCGCCACCACCTCACCGCTGCGGCGTGTCTCGATGGGCAGCAAGCGGATCTGCGGGCTGGCACTGGGCTCCCAGCACAATTCGGTCGGACACATGGTGGTGCGCCCCGCGCTCGACGGCAGGATGCGATCGCCGTAGCCAGAGAAGAACACCGCGTTGATGAGCTCGGATTTGCCGCGCGAGAACTCGGCGACGAAGGCGATCGTGAGTCGGTCCTCCTGCATGCGCATGAGCACATGCTGCAGCCGCAAATCGGTCTGCGCGTCGCCCACTTCGTTGCGGTTCAACCAGGCGCGCAACCTGCCGATCGCAGCCTCGCCATGCTCTCGCCAGTTACCGTACGCAGAAAACTCATCGACCAAGCTGTTCATCGCACTCTCCGGGCCTCAAGGCAGGCGCTGGTTGAATTCCAACGAGCATAGCGCCCGTGCGTGAAGCTGCCAATGTCATCTTCACGCCGGCCGACCGGCGGCGGCCTCGACCGGATCAACGCCGGCCACTCAGCTCGCTTTTGCCGTGGTCTTGCGCAGCGGTTGGCAGCGCGCGCACCAGAATGTCGAACGCTGCCCCATCACTGAACGCCGCACCGTGTTGCCGCATACATGACAGGTCTCGCCATCGCGGCCATAAACGAAATACTGCTGCTGGAAATAACCGGACTTGCCATCCCCTCCGACGAAGTCGCGCAAGGTGCTTCCGCCGGCCTCGATGGCCGCCAGCAAGGTCTCGCGTATCGCCTGCGCGAGCCGATGGCAACGCGCGCGGCTGACACTGCCGGCCGGCGTCATCGGATGGATGCGCGCACGAAACAGGCTCTCCGACGCATAGATGTTGCCTACGCCGACCAGACGATGGCCATCCATGATGGCCAGCTTGATCGGCGTGCTCACGCCGCGCAGCGCCTCGAACAGCCAATCGCCGTCGAACTCGGGCTCCAACGGCTCCAGGCCCAGGCGCGCCAGCAAGGGGTGCTGCGTCGTCGCATCGCCATGCCACACCATCAGGCCGAAACGACGCGGATCGCGCAGACGCAGCGCCGTATCGCCGAACAACAGGTCGACGTGATCATGTTTGCCGACCGGCGCCAGCGCATCCACCACGCGCAGACTGCCCGACATGCCCAGATGCACGACGATCGTGCCGCTGCCGAAACGTAGCAGCAGGTACTTCGCGCGCCGCTCGACTGCCAGCAAATTGCGGCCGGCAATGCACGCGCCGAGATCCTCGGGCACCGGCAGCCGCAAGCGCCCGTTACGAATGATGCAACCGCTGGCGACTCTGCCGGTCAATACTGGCTGGATACCCCTGCGGGTGGTTTCAACTTCCGGCAATTCGGGCATCGATCTTTCCTGAATCAAGCATATTCACCATCGCACGCTTGCCCGCGCAGCACGAAACTGCATAACATCGGACACTTCGCGAGCAGCGCGGACCCGGCCTTACTGGACCCGATTATGAAGCACAAGCTCACCCCGTTCGTCGCCAGCATGGCGCTCACTCTGGCGCTGGCGGGGTCTCCCGCCCACGCCGCACCGGGCGGGCGCACGACGGCCGCCACCAACGAACCCCTGCCCTCTCAGGAGCTTACGGCCGATGTGCTGTTCCTGATCCTGCTGGGTGAGATCGCCGGCAGTCGCGGGGATCTGCCGATTTCGGCCGAGGCCTATCTGCATGCCGCGCGGCAGACGCAAGACCCGCGCATCGCTCGGCGTGCCACGGAAATCGCCCTGGTTTCCCGCGACATGGACACAGCGGCACTGGCAGCGCGCATCTGGCTCAACGTCGAACCCGCCTCGCAAGAAGCCCGCCGCATGCTGGCCGGCATACTTGCTGCACGCGGCGACCAGATGAATGAAGTGCAGATCGAACTGGCGCGCATTCTGGCCAATTCCGACGGCGAGCGGCTCGAACAGAACCTGCTCGGCCTGAATCGCGCACTGGGCCCCATTCAAGACCGACCGCTGGTCAACGAGATCATCCATCGCCTGACCGAACCCTACCTGCACCTCGCGCCGGCGCATTATGCCCGCGCCCAGGCACAGGCTTCGGACGGCGATGACCTCAGTGCGCTTGCCGCCATCGAACAAGCCCTGCGCCTGCGAACGGACTGGGAGCCGGCCGTCATTCTCAAGTCGCAACTGCTCGTGCAGCTCAATGCCGTGCAGGACGCCGTCGACCTGCTGCGTGATTACTTGACCCGCCATCCCGACAGCCGTGGCGCCGGTGTGGCCTACGCGCGCAGCCTGGTTTCCGCACAGGATTACCCCGCTGCGCTGACCGAGTTCCGCCGCCTGCTGGCGCTCGAGCCGAACGACCTCGATCTTGTCTATGCCGTCGCGGTGATCGCCGCGCAAACCGGTGATTTCACCTTGGCGAAGGCGCACTTCGAACGCGCGCTGAACGGCGGTCACCCCGAGCGCGGCAGCATCCAGTTCAATCTGGCGACCATTGCCGAGCGCGAAGGCCGACGCGGCGACGCCCTGCAGCTTTACCGTCAGGTGCAGAACGGGCCGCATTATCTGGATGCGCAGATTCGCATCGCCCACATGCTGGCCGAGGACGGCAACCTCGAAGCTGCCCGCGCCCAATTGCACGGCGTCGACATCGAGCCGGACGGCCGCCGCCGTCTGGTCTTTACTGAAGTCATGCTGCTTCGCAATGCCGGTCAGAAGGAAGAGGCTCTGCGCGTGGTCGAAGAGGCCCTGCTCGACACCCCGGACGACCCCGACATGCTGTACGAGGCCGGCATGCTCGCCGAAGCACTCGACCAGATGCCGCGCATGGAGCATTACATGCGAATGGTCATCGAGATCGAGCCGGATCATGCCCACGCCTACAACGCCCTCGGCTACACCCTGGCCGAACGCGGCGAACGCCTGCAGGAAGCCGAGAATCTGATCGTGCGCGCACTTGAGCTCGCGCCGGATGACCCGTTCATCCTCGACAGCATGGGCTGGGTGCGCTTCCGCCAGAACGACGCCGAAGCCGCACTGACCTATCTGCAACGCGCCTTCGGCATCCGCAGCGATCCCGAGATCGCTGCGCACCTGGGTGAAGTGCTGTGGGCGCTCGACCGCCGACAGGAAGCCATCGACATCTGGGCTCAGGCCCTGCTCGCCCACCCGGACAACGCGGTGCTGACTGAAACCGTGCAGCGACTGCGCGGCCAATGAGCACCGGCATCAAACGCATCGCTGCGCTGGCGACATTCGCCCTGCTCGCTTCGGGGTGCGCGCTGCACCCCTTGCAACGCGAGCAGGCCCCGCTCGTCGAGCGCCATGCCGTCCAGGCCTTCGACCTTGAAGGGCGCATCGCCGCAAGCGACGGGGAACGCGCCGCCAATGGTCGCCTGCGCTGGGAACACCGCCCGCAGGGCGATGACTGGGTGGTGCTCAGCCCCCTTGGCCAGATCGTGGCGCAAGTCATCGGAACGACCGAAGGCGCCATGCTGCGCACGGCCGACGGGCAGCGGATGCTCGCCAAGGACACCGCCACGCTGCTGCCCCACGTGCTCGGCGTGAACGCGCCGGCCGACCATCTGGCGGACTGGATTCAGGCCATCCCCGCTCCGGGCGCACAAGTGCTGGGCACCGACGAAATCGGCCGGCCCACGCGCATCTCGGACAGCGGGTGGATCATCGACTACCTCGAATATTCCGACGACAGCGCGCAAGCCAACCCGCGCCGCCTGCTGGCCCAATGGGGCGACGCGCGCCTGCGCATCGTGGTGGACAAATGGACGCCGCGCGACTGAAACGCCTGACCGGCTGCCCTGCGCCGGCCAAGATCAATCTCTTCCTGCATGTCGTCGGCCGCCGCGCCGACGGCTATCACTTGTTGCAGTCGATTTTCCGCCTGCTCGACTGGTCCGACACACTCGACTTCGACCTGCGTGACGACGGGCAGATACGCCGCTGCAACAACGTGAGCGGCGTACCGCCAGACAACGACCTCGTCGTGCGTGCTGCGCGCTTGCTGCAAACCGCCAGCGGCACGACCCTCGGCGCCGACATCACGTTGCACAAACAACTGCCAATGGGGGGCGGCCTGGGGGGCGGCTCTTCCGATGCCGCCACCACGCTCATCGCGCTGAACCGCCTGTGGGGCATCGATCTTGATCGTGCGGCGCTTGCTGCACTGGGCCTGCAACTGGGCGCGGACGTGCCATTTTTCATTGGCGGTCACGATGCTTTCGTGGAAGGAATCGGCGAAACCTTGACGGCCGTCGAGCTACCACCAAGGTGGTACGTAGTCGTCTCTCCCGGGGTTCATTCTGCGACCGAAGAAATTTTCCGCTCGCCGCTCTTGACGAGGAACTCCGAACGCATCAGAATTGCGGACTTCGCTTTACGCGCAACCCGAAATGACTTGCAGGCAGTAGCCAGTCGTCATTACCCGGAGATTGCTGCGGCGATCGAATGGCTGGAGCGGTTAGCTCCCGCGCGCATGACCGGGTCGGGCGCCTGCATATTCGCAGAGCTTGACTCCGAAAATGCGGCTTCGGATATCATTGCCGCCTGCCCGCCTCAGTGGCGTGCATGGAAGGCCCGAAGCCTGGCGCGGCATCCGCTCTACGGCTGGCTCGATTGAATGAAGTGAACAGGTTTTTGGGGAGTCGCCAAGTCGGTTAAGGCACCGGATTTTGATTCCGGCATTCGAGGGTTCGAATCCTTCCTCCCCAGCCAGACGACGAACCGGGCAGGCCACGCGCCTGCCCGACTCGCTTCCGGCCTCCGCGATTATCAATTTCGGCACTGGAGAATCGGTCATGCCCCGTGGCAGCCTGATGGTCTTCACCGGCAACGCCAATCCCAAACTTGCTGCAGACGTCGTTCGCCGTCTGGGCATCACTCTGGGTTCGGCGACCGTTGGAAGGTTTTCTGACGGTGAAGTTAACGTCGAACTGCTCGAGAACGTGCGGGGCAAGGACGTCTTCGTCCTGCAACCCACCTGTCAGCCGACGAACGACAATCTGATGGAAATGCTGGTGCTCGTCGATGCGCTCAAGCGCGCGTCGGCCGGCCGCATCACCGCTGCCATCCCGTATTTCGGCTATGCCCGTCAGGATCGTCGCCCGCGCTCGGCGCGTGTGCCGATCACGGCCAAGGTGGTTGCCAACATGCTGCAGGCCGTGGGCGTGCAACGCCTGCTGACCATGGACCTGCATGCCGACCAGATCCAGGGCTTCTTCGACGTGCCGGTAGACAACGTCTACGCCGCGCCGGTGCTGCTGAACGATCTGGACAAGCAAAAGTACGATGATCTGATGGTGGTTTCGCCGGACGTCGGCGGTGTGGTGCGCGCACGCGCCTTCGCCAAACGTCTGGAATGCGATCTGGCCATCATCGACAAGCGCCGCCCGAAAGCCAACGTTGCTGAAGTCATGAACATCATCGGTGAGGTCAAGGACCGCACCTGCGTGATCATGGACGACATCGTCGACACCGCCGGCACGCTGTGCAAGGCCGCCACTGCACTGAAAGAAAACGGTGCCCGTCGCGTTCTGGCTTACTGCACGCACGCCGTACTGTCGGGCGCTGCGGCAGCGCGCATCATGGACTCCGATCTGGACGAACTGGTCGTGACCGACACCATTCCGCTGCGCGAAGACGCGCGCGAGTGTCCGAAGATCCGCCAGGTTTCGGTTGCATCCCTGCTGGCCGACACCATGCTGCGTATCAGCAACGAAGAGTCGGTCAGCTCTCTGTTCATGGAATGATTTTCGGCCTGCAGCGTTTGCTGCGGGCCTTTTACGATCCGTCTGGTCGCGGGCGGATCACCTTCAACCTGGAGTACTGCAATGAACATCGAATTCAAGGCCACCAAGCGCGTGGATCAGGGCACGGGTGCGAGCCGCCGCCTGCGTCGCGCCGGCCAGCTGCCGGGCATCATCTACGGCGCCAACAAGGACGCCGAGTCGATCACGCTCGACCACAACGAGCTGTATCACCTGCTGCGCAAGGAAGCGTTCCACTCTTCCATCCTCAACGTCGTCGTTGAAGGCAAGAAGCAGACCGTGATCCTGCGTGACACCCAGTGGCACCCGTACAAGCAGCAAGTGCTGCACATCGACTTCCAGCGTGTGAACGCCTCCGAGAAGCTGCACATCAAGGTGCCGCTGCACTTCATCAACGCAGAAGTCAGCCCCGCCGTGAAGCTCGCCGGTCAGATCGTCACCCACGTCATCAACGAAGTGGATGTGGCCTGCCTGCCGAAAGACCTGCCGGAATTCATCGAAGTCGACCTGTCGGCCCTCGAGTCCGAGCAGTCCCTGCACGTTTCCGACATCAAGCTGCCGAAAGGCGTCGAGATCGTCCACCACGGTGACAGCAACCCGGTGATCGCCACCGCGCTGAAGACCGGCGGGGGCGCCGACGACGCAGCCGAAGACGGCGACGAAGCGGCCGAGGCCTGAGCGGAAAAGCACGCTACACGATGAGCTCCGCCCCTGTGCGCCTCGTCGTCGGCCTCGGTAACCCCGGGGCCGAATACACCGAAACCCGGCACAACGCCGGGTTTTGGTTTTGTGAGCGCCTGGCGGATGAGCTGGGCGTGCGCTTCTCTCCAGAATCCCGCTTTCACGGTTTCGCGGCCAACGCCCGCGCCGCAAGCGTGTGGCTGCTGATGCCGCAGACCTACATGAACCGCTCGGGCCAGTCGGTCGGTGCATTGGCACGCTTTTATCGCATCCAGCCGAACGAAATCCTCGTGGTGCATGACGAACTCGACATCCCGCCGGGCCAGTTGCGGCTGAAATTCGGTGGCGGTCTGGGCGGTCACAACGGCCTGAAAAACACCTCCAGCCATCTGGGCACCAACGATTACTGGCGCCTGCGCATCGGCATCGGCCACCCCGGTGATCGCAACGAAGTGGCCAACTTCGTGCTCAAGCCGCCGCGCCGCGAGGAACAGGCCGAAATCGACGCTGCGCTCGAACGCGCGCTGGGTGCGTGGCCGCTGATTGCCGACGGCAACTGGACGGCCGCGACCACCCGACTCAATACCCGCCCGAAGCCGGCGAAGAACAAGGAAGAACCCCAATGAGCCTCAAATGCGGCATCGTCGGCCTGCCCAACGTCGGCAAGTCGACCCTCTTCAACGCGCTGACCAAAGCCGGCATCGAAGCGGCCAATTACCCGTTCTGCACCATCGAGCCGAACGTCGGCATCGTCGAAGTGCCCGACCCGCGCCTCGCCGCCCTGTCGGAAATCGTCAAGCCGCAGAAAATCCAGCCGGCCATCGTCGAGTTTGTCGACATCGCAGGTCTGGTGGCGGGCGCATCCAAGGGCGAAGGTCTGGGCAACCAGTTCTTGGCCAATATCCGTGAAACCGACGCCATCGTGCATGTGGTGCGTTGCTTCGCCGACGACAACGTGGTGCACGTTTCCGGCTCGGTGAACCCGATTCGCGACATCGAGGTCATTGACACCGAACTTGCGTTGGCTGACCTCGCCACCGTCGACAAGGCCATCAACCGCTACAAGCGCCCCGCCGCCTCGGGTGACAAAGAGGCCAAGCTGCTGGTCGCCGTGCTCGAAAAATGCCTGGCACAACTCGACGCCGGCAAGCCGGTGCGCGCGCTCGATCTGTCGAAAGAGGATTGGGCCGCGATCAAGCCCTTCTGCCTGATCACCGCCAAGCCGGTGCTGTACGCCGCCAACGTGGCCGAAGACGGCTTCCAGAACAACCCGCATCTGGATGCCGTGCGCGAACACGCAGCTGCCGAGGGTGCAGAGGTGGTGTCGCTGTGCGCCGCCATCGAAGCCGAAATCGCCGATCTCGAGGACGCGGACAAGAAAGACTTCCTCGAGTCCATGGGCCTCGAAGAGCCCGGCCTGGATCGCCTGATCCGCGCGGGCTACAAGCTGCTCGGCCTGCAGACCTATTTCACCGCTGGCGTGAAAGAAGTGCGCGCATGGACCATCCACGTCGGCGACACCGCCCCCCAGGCGGCCGGCGTGATCCACACCGACTTTGAACGCGGCTTCATCCGCGCGCAGACCATCGCCTTCGATGATTACATCCAGTTCAAGGGCGAATCGGGCGCCAAGGAAGCCGGCAAGATGCGCGCCGAAGGCAAGGACTACGTGGTCAAGGACGGGGACGTGCTGAACTTCCTGTTCAACGTCTGACCCATGACAATGCTGCAGGCGCCACGCCTGCAGATTGCAGAAGCCCCTCGATCCCTGATCGCGGGGCTTTTTTATGCGCGCTGACGCTGCCATGGGCCAACGCGCTCGCAGCCGTGTTTCAAAGCGCAACGGCCGTCCTCAAACCACGCACCGGTGATACCCTCGACCGCCATGCGCCCCATCGCCCTACCCTGCTTGCTTGTCTCTGTCGCGGCACTCCTCGCCGGCTGCAGCTCGATGCCGTCGTCACCGCCATCGCAGGCCACCACGCATTCCCGCCTGTCGGCAGAACAAGCGCGTGACATCACGATGCACGCCCTGGGCTTGGTGGGCACGCCGTACCGCTACGGCGGCAACACGCCTGCCAGCGGCTTCGACTGCAGCGGGCTGATCGGCTACGTGTATCTGAGCCACACCGGCGTGGCGCCGCCGCGTACCGTGGCCGAACTGAGCCGCTTCGGCAAACCGGTCGGCCCGCAGGAACTGCGCACAGGCGACCTGGTGGTGTTCGGCCACGGCCGCCCCACGCACGCGGGCATCTACGTGGGGGATGGGCGCTTCGTGCATGCACCGTCCTCCGGCGGCACGGTGCGCCTCGACAGCCTGCAGTCCCACTATTGGTCGAGACAGCCGCAGAGCTTCCGCCGCCCCTGAGCTCCCACGCGTCACTGCGCCACCAAACACGAAGGGCGACGAAGCCATATGGCTTCGTCGCCCTTCGATCATGCCGCCACGCGACGGCGTGCCAGGCTCAGAACGTGGCCAGCACGTTGAAGAACCAGCCCTTGCTGCGGTACGACAGATCGGTCAGATCATCCGAATAGGTGGTGAAGTTGTAGCCCACGCCCATCTTCACGTTCTGACCCACGTGGCGGTACACCGCCAGCAGCGCGCCGGCACGTGCATCCTTGGCTTCTTTCGCGCGCAGGTTGCGCCACTCCACCACCGCATCCCATTCGCGCACCACGTGCCAGTCGGCGCGCAACACCATCAGGTCTGCGCGGCTGCGGAACCACTCGCTGTCCGGGTTGGTGAACTTGATGTCGCCGATGCGCAGGCCGTACTTGGCGCCAAGCGACAGCCACGGCTTGGCGTCCCAGATGGTGTCGATGGAGAACACCTGGCTGCGCTGCGAGTAGTCGGCGTCGCGGCCACTGGCCGACAACTGCCCTGACGAAGGCACGTTGTGGAAGTTGGTGTACTTGAACAGCGTGTTCCAGCGGTCGTTGTCCACCGGGCGGTAGGCCGCGCCGATGACGATCTCGTGGAAATCGCCGTCCCAGAACATGCCGCGCGAACCGCTGCTGCGCGAGACGTTGGCTTTGCCGAGCAGGCGCCATGCCGGGTCGACCTGATGACCAACGGTGTTGCGCATCAACCACGTGCGGCCGGTACCACTGGAGTTGCTGTCCTGGCGGAACTCCAGGCTGCCCGCGTACTTGGTGCGGTCATCCTTGTACGCGATCGACAGTCCGACGGCACGGCGGCGCACATCGCTTGAAAGCGGCTCGCTGATGCGGCCGAACTCGATCTTGGCGCCGTACGTCCAGCGGTCGTTCGGCGCCAGATCCACGCCGAAGGCCTGTGTCAGGCCCTGCGGCCCGGCACCATGCACGCGGCGGTTTTCGCCGTACACCCGCGTCTGCTCGCTGACTCGGTAGTCCGCGCCGGTCACCAGGCTGCCGGTGCGGCCACGCCAGCCGTAATCGGTGCCTTCGGTTTCCAGTTCGTAGTTCATGTAGGCGTTGCTACGGTCCGAGAGGCGGTAGTCCGCCCCCAGCAAGCCGCCCGCGCCGCCGTCACCACCGGAGGCCTCCGCACGCAGGCCGATACGGTCGGTGGCCTGCCAGCGCCCGCCCAGGCCGGCGCGGTTGTTGTCGCGCCGTTCGCCGGACTTGGCAGCCGTGCCCTGCACGAAGCCGTAAGCTTCCCAGTCCTCACGCTCGCCGGGCTCGCCATCTTCCTTCAGCGGCTGGTAGTCGACCCGCACGGCAACGTCGGTGCGTGCGCCCTCTTCCGACAACTCGCGGCTGATGATGACGCCTTGCGTGCGCAGGTCGCGCTCGTCGTGGCGCACCGCGCCGGTGACGGCCCACTCTTCGTCCACCTGATGGCGGTAGCTGGCCTCGGCGGTGGAACGCAATTGCAGATCGCTGTCGCTGTGATCGGCTTTCACCTGTACTTCGCCACGCTCGCTCACTTCTACGCTAGCCGCAACGCCGGACTGCGTGATGCCCTCGCCGCCGGCGCCCAGCCCGATGTGGCCGGGGCCGCTGAAGCCGGCTTCCTTGCGCTGCCAGTAACCGCTGAGACGGCCGCGCTGATCTTCGGTGACATCGGCCAGATCAAGGTGGCCCTCGATGCGCTTGGCGTCAGCTTGCCCGCCGGCGCTGTTGAGCTCGTTGAAGCCGAAGCCCCCGTCGGATGACAGCAGCGTCTGACTGCCCGCACCGTTCGAACGCGCCAGCTCGACCGCCAGCGAACTGCCCTCGCCCGCGCGCAGCAACACATCCACGCCACCCAACGTCTGGCGGGTATCGTCCTCGCCCTGGCGGAAGCCGGTGAGGCCCAGGCGCATCCAGTCATTCACCCAGTGCGTCGCACGCAGACCGGTGGTGAGGTTGGTCACGCGCTCGAAGCCCGGCACGTACTCATAGGTGACCACCAGGTACAGTGGGTTGCCGCTGACCGCCGAAGTCTGCACCACCCCGCTGGCGCTGCCGGTGGAGGACAGCGGCTGGCTGAGCAGGATGCGGCCTTGCAGGTAGTTGATGTCGTAGTCGAGCGCCGGCGTGAGCTGACGCCGTTCGATCACCAGGCCGGAGTCGCGGTCACGCACCTCGACCCACACCCGTTCGGAACCCTGCGTGACATCCTGATTGCGCAGGTAGTACAGCGAGCCGCCCGTGCCACGGAATTCCTGGCGTGTGCCCAGCGTGCCGGGGTCGGCCGCGAAGACTTCCGCACGCGTGTGGCGCTCGCCGAAGCTCGTGGCGGTCTCCGACACGTAACGGCCGCGCGCACCGTACAGGCCACGCGAATACTGCACCAGCTCGCTGCCGGTCCACGCGGTCTGGAAGTTACCCCACATGACCTGCGAATCACCGCGGTCAAGGCGCACGTAGAACTTGCCCTGTGTGGGTGCGTCGTCGACGGTGGTACTGTCGTCGCCATACACCGGGTAGTAGGCATCCGGGTCGATGTTGCGCAGCAGGTAGCGCGGGTCTTTCGAGGTGAAGTTGGTGAACAGGTGTTCCAGCGGCTGCTCGCGGGTGTCCGCGGAGGCCGTCAGCAACCATTCGCCCTTGATCTTGCCCTTAAGGTAAAACGCACCGCGACCGTCGATGTAGGTTTCGTTGCGGTAATTGCGGTCGTCCCCCGTCACGGCTTCCGCGCGATCGCGGTGATCCACTACGTTGCGCCCCACGGTGAGATCGGCAATGGCGATATAGAACCAGTCGTCGGTGGGAATCGACACGTTGCGACGGAAGCTCGCCACGTCGCCGTCCGGGCCGGTCACCTGCACTTCCACGCCCTGCGGGCCGGTCGGCAGGATCTGGCGTTCGACGAAGCGGCCGTTGTCACCCAGCGGCACGGTCATGCCCAGTGCGCGCACAGTGCTGCCTGGCGCAAGATCACGACCGCTGACGGTGATGGTGCCGCCGCGTACCGGGATGTTGCGCAGGGACAGCGCGTTCTCTCCCCAGCCCACCAGCGCTTCACGCCGCGCGAGGTCGACATCGTCGTGCGGACGCAAACGCGCCACCACGTTGAGCGTTTTCACCGCCGTCTCGTCGAAGCGGCCTTGCTCGTCATAGACACGCAGCAGGTAGCGGTAGCCTTCGGTGGAGCCCTTCGGCACGGTCCACTCCGCCCCTTCACCCCAGGTCAGCGGCATCACCGCCAGCGGGCTGGCCGTGATCGACGCGTCATGCTCGAAGATCCGCACTTCAGCCCTGCGAACCCAGGCCGCATAGTTGGTCCAGCCGGCGAAAAGCACCGTGTCGCCCTGCTGCGCCACTTCGCGCTCGGTCCACACGTTGAGGGCCGGGTTATCCGCCAGACCGTCATATTTCACCTGAATGTCGGCACCCGCCAGGGCCACGTCGACGCAGCGCTGTCGGTCCGCTTCATTGACGGATTCGCCGACATTCATCGGCTGGCCATCCACCGTTACGCGGAACGGCAAATCACTCTGCCCGAGGGCTGCGCAGGGGCCGGCCGCTACCGGTGCAGCCACCGGCGTGAACCACGCGGCCACTTCCACACGGCGGTTTTGCGCCATGCCCTGTTTGTCGGCATTGCTGGCCACCGGGCGCTCATCGCCGTAGCCACGCACTTCAACCGCCGTCGCAGGCAGATCGAGGCGCTGGCGCAGATACTGCGCCACCACCAGTGCGCGCGCTTCCGACAAGCCCTGGTTGCTGCCGAAGCGTGCGCGGGTGCGCGCACTGGGGCGCTGCGTGTCGGCATGGCCGAGTACGCGCAGGCGCAGCGACGGCTGACCACGCAGGCCCTCGGCCAGCGCATCCAACGTCTCACGTGCGGCCGGCAGCAAGTCGGCCTGGCCGGACTCGAACAAGGCGCCCACGCCGCTTTCGGACAGCATCTCGTCCATCTGCGGCGGCGCCTCGGGCGAGGTTGCCGACAACATGGCCTGCGCATCGCCGTGCGACACGCTGGACGGCAATTCATACGCCGTCACCGGTTGCCATTCGCCGGGCGCCGACACCGGGCGCACTTCCACGCGGCCGTTGTCGGCGCGCTTGCCATCCATCTCATCGGAGGCAAAAGCCTGGACCGATGCGAGGGTTCCGAGGGCGGCCAGCGTTGCAGCCACCGAGCGTTTGAGGTTCATCGCCGGGCGCTTCATTGCTGGGCTCCTTCGGCGCTCAGCACAGCGCCCATGATTTCGTGTTCAACGATCAACGGTGGTCGCTTGCGATCCTCCTTGTCCTTTTCCTTGTCGCGCTCGTGCTCGCGGTACAGGCGCAGCAGTTCCTTCTCCAGCGCCTTGAGCCTTTGCTTGGCCACGGCCTCACCGTCGGCATCCGCTACGTAGGCCAAGCGTGCCACGCTGGGCTGTTCGAGCAGCGCCGGCACCAGTTGCTGCAGGCTGCTCGCCCATTCCGACTGCAGAGCGTCTTCACCCTGCACGAAGGCACGCCCATCGACCTCGATGCGAACCACCTTGTGGATGGTTGCGCCGAAGTTCAGCTTGACCATCTTGCCGCGCGTCACGCGCACGTCTCGCGGGTTCTCGCTGGTCACGCGGAAGCCCGAGGGCAGCGTGCGCTCGTCGAGCTTCATGACGAAGTTGCTGCCGCGATCAGCGTTGGGGATGTCCGCGCACTTCACATGGAAGCGCCCTTCGGCATCGGTGGTCACCAGCAAGCCACGCGCGGTCACCACGCGGGCATTGGGGATACCGGGCTCGCCTTGGTCCTGATAGCCGTTGGCATTGCGGTCATCGAACACCGTGCCGATGATCTCGGAGCAGTCGAACAGCGGGTCGGGAATGATGCGCACCGTGGCTTCACCGACGTTCGACACACGCGCTCCGGCCAGCGGGTTGTGGGCCCAGGCGAGGTTGGTGTACTCGCCCTCACCCACACCGGCACCCACCATCAGCACCAGGCGGTAGGTCTTGGTCTCGCCCGCAGCGAAGTCCTGGCCCGACCAGGTCATGCTGCGGCCGGCGACCGTCGGTTCGGTCGGAACGAACACCGACGAGCCACCCTGCCGCACCGAGGCACTGCCAGTGCGATAACGGAAGCCCGCCGGAATCTGATCGACGATGTCCAAATCCGCCAGACTGGCCGCCAGCGTGTTGGTGGCCGTGATGGTGTACGGCACGGCCTGACCCTTGGTGACATTCACCAGCGGCGAGGTCTTCACGATGCGGATGGCGCCACCCAGGATCGGATCGAGCGGGATGTGGTTGTTCAGCACATCCGCCGAGTTCAGCGGATCCAGGTTGAAGCTGAAGTAGTACTGCGTCGTCGGCGCACCGCCACCCACGATGCCCTGGCACGCCAGCGGGTCATGCTGCGGCACGCCGATGCCCGGAGCCTCGTCGCTGATCTGCACCAGAGCCGGATCGGGCACGGCGCCCACCGCAACCGTGGCATCGCACACTGGAATGAGCGTGGACGGGCCCGGCACGTAGCTCGGCGGCGAAGTCACCGTCAGGTTGTAGGTGCCGGCCGGCGCCGTGGGCGTGAGCAGGAACTGATAGAAGCCCGACGGACCGGTCACGAAACTCTGTGCCGGAGAGCCGCCCACCAGATGCGTGGCGGGATCGAAACCGGCGGGGCCGTCGATGGCCACCACGGCACCCTGCACCGGCGCGCGCGTCACCGCGTCATACACCACACCGGCCGGATCGAGCGGCAGGCTCTGCTCGACGACATTGGCGCCCGGCTGCAGCGTGAAGCCGCTGAGCGAGCCACGGGTGTTGTCGGCGCCGCCGGGGTTGGTGACCGGGTCTACCACGCCGGGGGTGAAGCCGGCCCCTTGCTCGTTGGGCACCGGGCGACCCATCGTCATGCCGGTGCTCGGCTCGCGGAAACGGATTTCGTATCCATCCCCCGGCGCGAGGTTGTCGAACAGGTAGGCACCGTTCTCGTCGGTGGTGGTGGTGGCAACGCGCACGCCATCGAGCCACAGTTCCACCATCCAGTCGGGCACCACCGGTTCGCCGGGGGTGAATACCCGGTCGTGGTCACGGTCGCGCCAGACGCGGCCGGCCACGGATGCGCTGGCGTTGATGAGCACGCGCGTGGGGTCTTCGGCCGTGTTGTTGCTGGTGAAATCGTCCGGCTCGCCGCCGCCCGAGATGGTGACCGTGTTGAGCAGCATCTCTTCGCTGGCATCGTCGGCCACGGCCACGCGCAGCGTGATCGTCTCACCCGCCTGGCCGGCGGCGATCACAGCCTCGGTCACGCAGGTCACGGTCTGACCGGCGACACCGCAGTTCCAGCCGTTACCGGTCGGCGTATCCAGCGCCGTAATGCTGTCCGGCAAGGTGTCCACCACGGTGATCGTGCCGCTGGTATCGGCCAGGCCCACGTTGCTGGGCACGATGGTGTAGTAGCCGCTGGTCGAGCCAGCGCTGAACGTCGCCGGCGAATGCGATTTGCTGATCGTCAGGTCAGGCGCATTGGCGTCCGGCACCTTCGGGAAATTGTTCTCCGAAGACACGCGCTGCACACCGGACAGATCCACGCCGGTGATCTGGCTCGATGCCGCGGAGTGGCTCACCGCCCCACCGGTGCTGCCGGCCACCGGATCCTTGTTGGCTGCGCCGCTCGGCTGCCCTGGCTGGGTGATGGTGTAGTTCTTGCCTTCGGGCACGCCGGTGAAGGCGTAGCTGCCGTCCGGCTGGGTGGTGGTGGTGAGCGACACCGGGTTGCCGTTGATGTCGTTACCGCTCAGCGTGACTTCAAGGCCGCCGATGCCGTGATCGGAGCCGTCGAGCACATCGTTGTCGTCATAGTCCAGGAAGACCCGGCCGCTCACCGTGCGCGTGGAAGGCGTTTCGGCAAAGTCATTGCCAGTGGACGCCTGCCCCGAACCCAGCACGATGCCCTCGATCTGGCTCATCTGGCCCGGCGCGTTCGGGTTGCTAGGCGTTCCGGCGGTGGTGCTGCCGGTACCCGGGATCGTCTGACCATTGGCGGTGCCGGCCGGTTGGTCCGGCTGGACCACGCGATAGGTGCCGGGCACCAGGTCGCGGAACTCGTAGCTGCCATCGGCGGCGGTGACGGTTTCACCGGCGTCCACCCAACTGCCGCCATCGAGTCGTTGCAGGCGGATGACTTCGCCCGGCAGCGGCTCTTCGGTGCCGTTCTGCACACCATCGTTGTTGGTATCGACGAACACCTTGCCGCCGATACGGGCGTAGGCCAGCTCACCGAAGTTGTTGCCGGTGGACAGCATTGGCGTGACGCCCGCACCGCTCAACTCGATGTCGGTAATGGCACTGGGCACGGTGGCAACGGCCGTGGCCGTACCGCCTGCACTGCCGGCGGTGGTACGGCCATTCAGCGTGTTGGGCGGCTGGTTGGGCTGGCGCACTTGGTAACGACCGTCCGGCAACTCGAGAAAAGCGTAGTTGCCCAGACTGTCGGTGACGGTACTTTCCTGCAGCACGTATTGCGCACCGTCATGGCGCCACAGTTCGACGACCTGGCCGGAAATCCCCGGCTCACCGGCCTCGACCAAGCCGTTGTCGTTGTCATCCATGTACACCGTGCCGCTCAGCGCATGCTGGGTGCTGATGGCCAGCACCGCATTGCCCGGCTCGGGGTTGGCGCCGACGTTGGTCTCCAGAGCCCCGGCGGGGATCTGGTTGTTGTACTGCCCCGGCGCCGTAGCCGTGACGTTCACAACGATGACGCAGCCGCCAGCCGGAATGGCCGCGCCGCTGGCATAACGGACGCGCGTATTGGCGCCGGCACCGGAATCGAGCAACGACACCGAGCCGACAGCGCAGGTGGTGGCAGCGGCGTTGATGCCGGTCGCGGTCATGGCACCGGGCGTCTGGGGCAGGTCATCATCGAGATGGGCCGTGAGCGTGATCGGCGTGGCGTTCTCGTTGCCCAGTACGATGCTCAGGGCGGAGGAGCCACCCGCTGCGATCTGCACGGGGTTGAACGATTTGCCCAGCGTCGGCGGCTCGGGCACCACGAACTGATCCTGCGCCGGATTGGCATTGGTCACGCCTTCGGTGCTGCTCACAGCCGCTGCGGGGATGGTGTTGATGAAGGTGCCCGACGTGTTGCTGAGCACATCCACCTCGATGGTGCAGCTACCGTTGGGCGCCAGCGTGGCACCGGTGAGGCGCACGAAGCTGCCCGAGGGCGCTGCGCTCACCACACCATTGGTACCGCTGGTGCAACTCACCACCGGGTTGGGGGTGGTGGTGTTGAACATGCCTTGCGGATAGCTGTCGGTCAGGCTGACATTGGTGACTGCAGACGCATTCGGGTTGCTCACCGTGATGGTCATGCGGTTGGATTCGTTCACCTGGCGCAACGGGTTGGCGAAGCTTTTGGCGATCGTCAGCGGGTCGTGCACTTCCAAGGTGCCCGTCACCGGATCACCCGGGGGAATCAGAACCTCCTCTTCCACCGTCACCGAGCCCGGGGGCAGTCGGTTGGTGTAGGTGCCGGCCGCTGCAGCGGTCATCTCCACATTGAGCAGGCAAGTCGAGTTGGCAGGCACCGTACCGCCGGTCAGCTCGATGCGCGTCGGCGTCACCGAGAGCACACCACCACATGTGGTGCTGGCATTGTTCGGGCTGGCGGGAACGAGACCCGGCACCAGCGTCAGGTCGTCGAGAATGTTCAGGTTGGAGAGGCGAATCGAGCTGCGGTTGATGACGCGGATGGTCATCAACGACGCCTCGCCCGGAGCCACGCTGGCCGGCGAGAACGACTTGTCGACGCCGGCGCGCGCGACGGTACCGAGGTTGGCCGGGAAGGTATTGGTGTTGGTGACGTTCTGGTCATTGGTCAGCCAACCCGGTTGCACGGTGTTGGTGTGCGTGCCGGAACGGTTGAGGCTGACATTCACGCGAATCTCGCAACTGCCGCCAGCGGCGAGGCTGGCATCCGACAGAGCCACGCGATTGCCGCCCGGAATCGCGCTGACCACGCCGCCCGGGCAGGTCGTGCTGGCCTGCAACGGCGTAGCCACCTCGATGGCCTCCGGCATGTCATCCACCAGCCCCACTCCGGTCAGCGCCACGGCACCCGGCTCGTTGTTGTTGAGGGTGATGGTCAGCAGCGAGGTTTCGCCCAGGGTGGTCAGCGTGTTCGGTGCAAACCCCTTCTGCACGAAGGGCACGCCGGCCCCGCCCAGCTTGTTGAGTTGGGCAACCGTGGCCGTGTTCGTCTCCAGGCCGCCGTCCGCACGCACGGCGCCCGGCGGCAAGGTGTTCACGCTCGGGCTGTTGCCCAGCGAACCATCCGTGACGACATTGAACGAGAAGGTGCACGACGTGCCGGCCGGCACTTGCGCGCCCTCCAGCCGGGCCTCGGTGGTGCCGGCTGCAGCCGTCATCACCGTCGGCCCTGCGCAGGTGGTGCTGGCTGCAGGGGTCTGTGCCACTTCCAGGCCTGTGCCGGCAAGCGGGTCGGTCACGCTCATGCCGGTCAGCGCTGCCGTGCCGTTGTTGGTTACCGTGATGGTGACGCGCGACTGCCCACCCGTCGGTGCCACGGTGGCCGGCGAGAAGCTTTTGTCCACACTGAAGGTCGGGGTCACCACGAGCGTGGCCTGGGCCGCTTGATCAGGCACCACCGCGCGGCCATCACGCGCGTCGGTGGCTGCGACATTTTCGGGAGGAATGACGTTGGGGTAGCTTCCCGCCAGCGCACCCACCACGTTCACCGACACCCGGCAGGCGCCGCGCGCCGGCACGGTCAGGCCGCTGACATTGAATTCGCGGCGACCGTCAGGATAGGCATACACCGGCGTGCCACCGCAGGTGGTGGCGGCACCCGGAATCGGCGCCACGACGAGTTGCCCGGTGCCGCCGGGCGTGTTGTCCTGCGGCAAGGCGTCCACCACGCTGACGGCATTCAGATCCCAGAAGCCGTTGTTCAGCAAGGTGATGGTCATCACCGAGGCCTGGCCCTGCGTGACCGGAGTCGGCGTGAATCCCTTGGTAACCCGCAAATGCTGGGCACTGGCGGCCGAGGCCACCAGCTCCGACGGCCTCTGCCCACCCACTTGCACCGTGCAGTTACCCGAGGTGCAGGTGATGCCGGCATTGGGTTGGGTGCTCAGGTCATTGCTGATGCTGGTGCCCGCAGGCCAGTCGGCTGGCACCAGGGCATGAAACTCCACATGGCACGTCCCGTTCTGCGCTCCAGCCCCTGCAGGCACTGTCAGCCCAGTGAACACCGCCGTACTGTCGCCGGCCGAAGGGAATCCCGGCACACCGGCGCAGGTCGTCGTCGGATCCACCCCGCCGGGCGAAGCCGCCGTCGCCACGCGCAACTGCGCGCCGCCAGCTTGCGGCAACACGTCGGTAACGCTGACACCCTCCACCAGGGCCGCCGAGTAGTTGCGCAGCTCCACGCGGAAACGCACCAGATCACCGGGCACCGGCCCGACAGAACTCAGTGACTGGCCCTGCGGCCCGACGAAGCTCTTGTGAATGGTGAACTCGTTGAACACCGTCACGTCATCACTGGCCGACGCAGTCTGACCGGCGATGTTGCCAACACCCGGCAGCGTCTGCGACCAGTCCGCGTGCGGGATGGTGTTGGTATAGGGAACGATCTCTCCGGCAGCGGTGTTGGGGTTTGCAGCCTCGACATTGACCTCGACGGCGCAGGTCTCGCCCGCGGCACTCGTGCCATTGCTCAAGCTCACCAGATTGCCACCCGGCACCGCACTCACCGCCCCAGCCCCGCATTGCTGCACGTTCAATCCGCTGGGGGTCGACACCACCATGCCCGCGGGCAGGTTGTCGGTGAAGCTCACGGTTGCGTCAGCCCCCGAGCGGTTGGGCAGCGTGATGCGCATGCGCACCGGTTCGTTCGGGCGCACGCTCTCGAATTCGAAGTTCTTGCCGAGAGTCACCGGCGACTGCACGGTGATGTTTGCCGTGCCGGCGGCATGACCCATGCTGCGGTCGTTCGCGACCGAGTTGGCGGGCACGGTGTTGGTGTTCGTCGAGGTATTGCCGTTGGCCGCATTGCCGCGCACTTGCCAGGTAACCGTGCATGACTCTCCGGGGTTCAGCGTTCGCGCCACACCCAGCGTGATCGCGGCGTTGCCCGAGGTGCCGCTGGCGGTACCGGCGCCGCAGGTGCCGCCGGTCACCGTGCCGGTCGCTGTGACGTTGCCCGGCAGGTTCTCCAGCAGGCTGCTGATCACCGCGGCCCTGGGCCGCCCCGCCGGGTTGGTGATGGTGATGGTGATGGTGCTCGCATCACCCATGCGAATGGTCGCGGGGCTGAATGCCTTGGTCACCGACAAGGTTCCGATCGGCCCGACGGTCAGGCCGATTTCGGCATTGCCGGCATTGCTTACGGGGGTCGCACCCTCGCTACCGGTGAACCAACCGGCATTCACGGCCGAGGTGTACGAAGTCGTGGAGCTCGGGCTGGCAGCGATGCGTACATCGACTTCCACCGAGCAGGTGCCATTCACGCCGCCGCTCGCTGGGGGAATGGTCGCACCACTGAACTGCACGTTGCGACCGCCGGCATTCACTACCGGTGCTCCGCATGTGCTCTGCGGGTTGGGCGGAGTGGCGATCTCGAAGTTCGACGGCAGCACGAAACTGCCGCCCGGCACGCTCAAAACGCCGTCGGTAACCGGAATCTCGGCCGAGTTGGTGACGGTGATGCGAAACCTGCGCACATCGCCGAAGTATGCGGTGGAGGCATCGGTGTAGGCAGTGGTCAGCGAAACCTCGGCCAAGACAGCCGGCGCGACCGTACCCAACGTCATCGCCAGCAATGCTGCGGGCAGCTTGCCGCGCGCAGTCTGCATCAAGCTTCGCCACGCGCTTGGGCTGCAGCCCTTGCTCGTGTTCGGATTCGAGGACGGAGGGTGTTCGTGTCTCATGGCGACTCGCGTGGCGTGAACAAACAAAAAAAACGCCGTGACCTGCTGGTCACGGCGTCCGATGGCGCCTTACGCTTGTCTTGATCCGCACGTGGCGAAAGCGACGGCCCCCGGAAGCAGCGCGGAGTTTATGAACTCGTGCTATTCCGTTCCGTCACGTTCACAGACGAATCCTCGCCAAACCTCTCATTACCAACCGCCAACTCACCGAACGGCGTAAATCACGTCACACGAGCGCCTGATGAGCATGAAAAAGGCCATGCATTTGTCGCACTAACACGACAGCCGCATGACCAAAAAGGCTGATACACACACCAGGGCGGCTGCGGACTCCCCCAGGCTAAAGCGAAAGAATGAACCCGTGTCCGCGCACGGCGCGCAGGGGTAACACGCAACCGGCCTCGCTCTTCACCTTGCGGCGCAAACGGCTTACCAATACGTCGAGACGATGGTTGTCGTAATAGTCCAGCCTGTGCCCGAGTGCCTGCACGAGACTCGCGCGCGAGGCCACCTCACCGGCGTGCTCGAACAGGTACTGCATGAGGCTGCGCTCCATCGAGGTCAGCGCAACCACCACGCGGGTCGGCGCCAGCAGCGACCAGCCATCCGGCGTCAGAGCCCAGTTTCCGCCCGAGGCGGCCGCAGGCGCGTCGGGCGGCAGCACTTCGCAGGTACCCATCATGCGGCGACGCACACTCACCAGGGTGGCAACCAGCTCGCGCAGATCGACCGGTTTGACGAGATAGGCATCCCCCCCCTCCATCAAGCCGCGCACGCGATCCTCGGTTGCACCTCTGCCGGTGAAAAAGATGATTCCAACGTTGGCAAACTCGCGCAGCGAAGCCGCCACCGCAAAGCCGTCTTCATGTGGCAGACCGACATCCAGAACCACCAGCTCGCACGGCGCCGCCAGCAAGCCTCGATACAAGCCCAGTGAATCGTGGAAGCCACGCACCTCGAAACCGAAGTCTCCCAGGCCCGCCACCAGTTCCTCGCGCAAATCCTCGTCGTCCTCGACGACGCATACGCGAATGCCTGCCCCCGGCTTCGACGGTGCCGGCACGCCATCGGCCGATTCCGCAAATGAACGCTCATCCGTACTCATGCTCGGCCCCCCATCAAATCGTCCCGTCCATCGGGACGCGGATCATGAAACTCGTCCCCAGCCCGTCTGCGCTGCGAACCCCTACGTTACCGCCATGCGCCGTGACGATCTGACGCACCAAGGCCAGCCCCAGACCGGTGCCGGGCTGCCTCACCCCCACGACACGGTAATAGGGTTCGAAAATCCGCAATTGATCCTGGTCGGAAATACCGTCGCCCTGGTCGTGAACGCTGAGCAGCCAGTCAGCGCCATCGCGCACCAGGTCGATATGAATGGGCGCGTGCGGCGGCGAATACTTTATGGCGTTGTCGATGAGGTTGCTCACTGCGGTAAGCACGAACTTGCGGTCACCACGCATCATCGCCGGCACGGCGGTCAGGTCGGTCACGATGTTCGCGGCGCCGGACAGCTCGATTGCCATCTCAACGGCTTCACCCACCACCACGCGCAGGTCGAAACGCTCGCCGGTCTTGACTTCGGTGCCAGCCAATCGCTCGGCGTCCAGATATTCGTCGATCAGGCTCTGCAACCGCCGGCTGGCCCTGTGCAGACGCAGGTGGCGGGCGTGAATTTCTGGTGGCACGCCCTCCAGACGGGCAAGGTTCTGCAAGGTCAGGTCGATGGCCGCCAGCGGGGACTTGAGTTCATGCGAAACCAGGCCGAGGAGTTCGCGCTGCTGCTCACTCTCCTGCTCCGCCGCCACAGCACGGCGCACACGATGATGCAGCAGGTAATACACCGCCAGCAGGGACGACACGAGCACCACAAGCAAGGGAGCAGCCACCCAGCTCGCCTGCTGATTGAACATCAACGCCACATGCATGCCGACCACGATCGCACCTGCTGCCAAGGTGCCGATCAAGACACAGCACCAGTGGTTTCGCGAAGACTCGCGACACAGCGGAATCAGCCCGAAGGGCAACAATCCGCACAGCAGCAATACGTTGTTCCACACCATCGAGGGCGGCGCGAGGAACTGCCGGTTGCTCAGAGCCCCGTGTGCAAGTGCCCAGTAGTGCGTGCCACTGATGACCCCGCGCGGGGTATTCACACGGTCTTCGAACAACGCCGTCTTGCCGACGAAAATCGTCTTGCCTTGCAGCCACGCGGGATTGAGCACCGTGGCCGGCTCGCCCAACATGGCTTTCACCAGCGCCGCGAACGGAAGCACCTGAACAGCGTCGAGATTGGGTGGAAGAACGAGGCGAATCGTCCCGTCATCGTCTACCGGCCAGTACACGTCATCCACATGCACACCGCCTGCGGCCGGCTGCAATCGCGGAGCCTCGGCTCGGCCGTGCAGCGTCGCCAGCACGACGGAGGGCAGATAGTGATCATGCATGCGGTGCAGCAACGGCACTCGGCGCAACAGACCGTCCGGGTCATATTCCACCGACAACACCCCCAACCGCGCTGAAGTAGCCGAAGCCTCACCCCGCAGCACAGGGGCCGGCAGGCTGAAGCCTCCCCACTCCATCGCGGGCAAGGCTGGCATACCGCTACGCGCCCAGAAATTCCCGAGGGGCAAATCCTGCATGTCGTTCATTGCAGCCGTCTCGCGCCGGGCCGCGGCGCCCAGAACTACGGACGGGTTACGGCGCAGCGCCTCACTGAAAAGCTCATCGCCATCACGGTCGTCGGCGTACCGGATGTTGAAGAACACCGTCCCCACCTGCAGTTCGCCCAGGTAATCGAGCAAGGCGGCGTACATGCTGCGCGGATAGGGCCAGTTGCCGAGATAAGGCTTGAGTTCGACGAGAGAGGCATCATCGATGGCCACCAGCAACACATCATCGAACGATGCACGAGGCAGCACCAGCTCCTGCACCGAATCCTGCAACCACCCGTCGATGCGCGTGAACAACATGCTGCTGGCAGCCAGCAGCGCCACCATGACGGGCGCCGCCAGCATCAACAGCGGGCTTCGCAACATGCGTCGGGGGAGCATTCCCGGCGTGTTCACAGCAGCATCAGCGCAGGCAGGACAAGCAACAGCCACTGCGGAAAATCAGACGGCATGTCGATCTGCTGCGGCACCCCGAACGGCCCCGCAACGCCGTCCGCGTCGATGGCCTGAACCCGCACGTGCACGACACTGGGCCCCTGCAAATCGAGGCTATAGCTCGGCTCCGTCACCCGCTCATCGGCAAGCAGCCGGTTGAATTCCGCATCGCGGGCAACCTGCACCCTCCAGGACAGGCCGGGCTCGCCAGCATGCCATTGCAGCACGAATGCATCGTCCTGCATTTCAGGCTCGGACAAGGCGGGACTTTCCGGCAATTCCATCTGCTCGAACGCAAGCGTCGGGCCTACCGGCCCTTGCTTGCCCGTCGCGTCGATGCTGGCCAGTCGCCAGAAGTATGTTCCGGGGGGCAGGTCCAGGCGCTTCTCGGCCTCGGCAAGATCCGCTTGATCCATCAGCAGAGGCGCGAATTGAGCATTATCGGCCAACTGCAATCGGTAGCCGACCACGCCTTGAGGTCGCGCCCAGCGCATCGTCACGCCGTCACCCCGCACCCGCTGCCCGGCACGAGGCGCGAGCGCCAACGGCGCCTCGGGGCGCGCGGCCAGTTCAAAGTCGTGCAGGCTCTCGAGACCCTCCAGACCGTTGTCCATTACGCCGCGCACGCGCAGTCGATAGTGGCCGTCGGGCAGATCCGCCCAGCGTGTGGAGGGCTCGTCGAGCACGGCATCCAGCAGCAGCGCGTCTTCGTCATCGATCGGGAAGATCTGGGCACGCCATTTCACCGCCTCGGCCGAACGCGGCCATGCCAGACGCACCGGCAAATACTCGATCTTTCCGGGCAGTCCGCTCAGATCCGGTGCCGGCGCCAGTTTGAGCGGCGCCGCGGGCGCCCGCCCAGGCCGAGCCACGGTGCCGAAGCCGGCACCGAGCACGATCGGCCTGCCGGCCTGACTGCCCGAAGCCGCCACGCTGCCATCGAGCACGCCGCTGCGCGCGACGCCATCCTCGGCGACCTCCACATGGAAACGCGTGCCGCGCACGCCCAGATTGAGCGCCTGCGTCTCAATGCGGTAACGCCCGCCTGGCGTGCTTTGGCGCTCGACGCGGCTCTCCACGTCGCCCTCGTCCAGGCGGATGACGGTCTCCGCCATGCCGGTGCCGCGATACTGGTTGAGCCGCGAGAAGACGAGCCGGCTGCGCTCGGCCACCAACAGCCGTGAGCCATCGACGAAACGCAGACTGACGTTGCTGTCGGCCTCGGTAATCAAAGCTTCTCCGGCATGCAGCGTGTCGCCCACCGCGACTTCACGCGTGGCGCCATCGAGATGGCGCGTCGCCTTGCCTCGCACATGGATCACGATGGCCGAAGCAGCCTCCACGCGCAGCAGATGCAGCGGAATTCGTATACGCTCACCAGGCTGGAGCCGCTTGGGGTTTTCGACCTGATTCAAGGTCTGCAATTGACGCCAGTGGCTCTGTCGCTGAAGGTACTGGTCGGCAATGCCGATCAGCGTATCCCCGGATTTGACGACGTACTGCCAATCGGCTGCCACGCCGATCGCGCACCAGCACGACAGCATGATCAACGCAAGACAACGAATGAAGGGCTTCAAAGCAGGCTTCCCGCAAGGTTTGGGCTGCACCCGCGCATTTCGCCAGCGCAGGCAAATCGCCGATCCTATCAAGGAGAAGCTCACGACTTCCTCACCAAAACGCACCGTATCGCGACGTAGTTGCGCTTCGAGGCGGGTTTCTCGCGCGTTATATGCAAAACAAATAAGACTGCTGCTACTCAGCCCCGCACACTTCACTCACGCATGACGGCAACGCCTCCTCTCACCGGCCGCTTCGCCCCCTCCCCCACGGGGCCGCTCCACTTCGGCTCACTGGTGGCTGCAGCGGCGAGTTGGTTCGACGCGCGTGCGCGCGGCGGGCGGTGGCTGCTGCGCATCGACGACGTCGACACCACGCGCAGCGTGCCGGGCGCGGCCGAAGAAATCCTCGCCACGCTGGCGCGCTTCGGCTTCGAAGCCGACGAACCTCCCGTATGGCAAAGCCGCCGCACCGAGGCCTACCGCGCGGCGTTCGAGCAACTCAAAGCGGCCGACCTGGTGTTTCCCTGTGCGTGCAGCCGCAAGGAACTGGCCGACTCAGCCCTGGCGGCGGATGGATCGCACGTATATCCCGGCACCTGCCGCGATGGCCTGCCGGCGGGGCGCGAAGCGCGCGCTTGGCGCGTGCGCGTGAGCGGCTCGGTCGTGTTCGATGACGCGATTCAGGGGCCCCAGCGCGAGGACATGCAGCGTGATGTCGGAGACTTCGTGGTGCTGCGCGCCGACGGGCTGTTTGCCTATCAGCTTGCGGTCGTCGTGGACGACGCCGAGGCCGACGTCAGCGACATCGTGCGTGGCGCTGATCTGCTGGCCTCGACTTCACGTCAGGTCTTTCTGCAACGTCTGCTGGGCATTGCCACGCCGCACTATGCGCACGTCCCGGTGGCCGTCAATGCCGCGGGAGAGAAGCTCTCCAAGCAGACGCTGGCACGTGCGATTGCCGCCTACCCGGCCGAGCAGACGCTGCATGCCGCGCTATGCTTTCTCGGGCAGAATCCACCGCCCGAACTGGCTCGTGCCTCGCTCGCGCAAGTGCACGACTGGGGCATCGCCCACTGGCGCCTGGAAGCCGTGCCGCGCTCGCCCGTCGGCCCTGCCCCGGCTGCGTTCACGGCACAATGATCCATCCACTCACAACAGGCTCAAGCATGCTCAACACCGATCAGCAATTGCACGCGCTGCTGCAGCGCACGCGCACCATCGCCGTCGTCGGAATGTCCGACAAGCCCGACCGCCCCAGCCATTACGTGGCGCAGTTCATGCGCAACCATGGCTACACCATCATTCCGGTGAATCCGCAGTGCACGGAGATCGACGGCCTGACCTGCTATGCCAGCCTGCGTGACATTCCGGTGCCGGTGGATATGGTGAATGTATTCCGCCGCCCGGACGACATTCCGCCGATCGCCGAAGACGCTGTGGCCATTGGCGCCAAGAGCCTGTGGATCCAGCTGGGTCTGGTCAGCGACGAAGCCGCCCGCATCGCTGAAGCCGGCGGGCTGGATGTGGTGATGGATCTGTGCGTGAAGGTTGAATACGCGCGCCTGTTCGACGCAGCGCAAGACTGAAGCGGGCCGTCGGATCAATGCTTGCCGCGAAAACCGGCAAGCCCGACCGCCCAGCGCACGAAGGCGTAGGCAAGCCACGAAACCATGCGCCGCACCCGCGGCAGTTTTTCCCAATCGTCGGACTTGAGTTCGCGCGCGCCGGACTCCATGGCGCGCGCAAGACTCTCGCGCAGGCGGCACGCAAACTCGGCATCCTCGACGACCACGTTGGCTTCGCGCGCGAGCATCAAGCTGAAGGGGTCGATGTTGCTCGACCCCACCGTCGCCCAGCGGCCATCCACCACCGCGACTTTGGCGTGCAGATAACTGCGGTGATACTCGAACAGGCGGATGCCGTGCTCTAGAAAATACGGGTACAAAGCGCGCGTGGCATGGGCCAGCGTCGGGTGATCCGAAATGCCTTGCAGCAGCAGGATCACTTTCACCCCGCGCCTGGATGCATCCACCAGCGCCTGTCGGAACGCACCGCCGGGGAAGAAGTACGCGCAGGCGATCACGATTTCACCCGCCGCGCCGTTGATGGCCTCGAGATAGGCCTCTTCGATATCGCGGCGGTGTCCCAAGGTATCGCGCACGACAAATGCCGCACGCACGCGCCCCGCCGGCTTCGGCCGCTGCGCCGTCAACCGCGGCACGGCGTTGCGTTGGCGCAGATGCGCCCACGACACCACCCACCACAAACGCTTCACGGCGTGCTCGATGTCGCCGACCAGCGGGCCTTCGACACGCACCGCGTAATCGAACCGCGGATGCGGAGGGCCGGCCTCTTCGATGTCATCAATGACGTTGATGCCCCCGACCCAGGCCATGCGCCCATCCACCGTGACGATCTTGCGATGCAGGCGCCGCAGGCGCTGACGGCGGATGCGCCAACGTCCCACCTCGGGCCGGAACACCAGGACCTGCACCCCGTCGGCCACCAGAGCGCTCATGAAATGATCGACGAACGGCCGGGCGCCGAAACCATCCACCATGACCCGCACCGTGACGCCACGCAAGGCGGCACTGCGCAAGGCATCCGCCATCAGACGCCCGATCGTGTCGTTTTCGAACAGGTAGGTTTCGAGGTGCACGTGATGCGTGGCCGCATGAATGGCCGCGAGCACATCGGGGAAATACGCTTCACCGTTCTCCAGCAGCACCAGTGCGTTGCCGCTGACCAGCGAATTCACGCAGACAGCTCCAGCGAGGCGGTGAGCGGTGCATGGTCGGAAATCTGGCCCCACAGCGCGCCGGAGTGCACCTCGGCCGATTTCACCTCGAAGCCCCGCACGTAGATGCGATCCAGCGCCAGCACGGGCATGCGGCACGGGAAGCTGCGCGCCGGCCGGCCCTGACTGCGGAACACTTCAACCAGATTCAGGCGTGAGGCCAGCAGCGGCTCGGCACGGTTGAGCCAGTCGTTGAAATCACCGGCGATGATCAGCGGCGCGCCGGGCGGCACGATGCTTTCCACGCGATCGGCCAAGGCTTCCATCTGACGGCGCCGGCCACCGCCGGTAAGCCCCAGATGCACGCAGAAGCAATGCGCGGTTTCCGGCCCGCCGGGCAGATCCACTTCGCAATGCAGCAGACCACGTCGCTCGAAACGGTGATCCGAGACGTCCTGGTTGTACGACGAAACGATGTCAAAGCGGCTCAGGATGGCGTTGCCGTGATGACCGTGGTCATACAGGGCATTCTGACCATAGGCGCTCTGATGCCAGTGATCGTGCGCCAGAAACTCGTGCTGAGAGCCCGACGGCCAGTTGGCGTGAACCGTCTCATGACGCAGATTCATGCCCTGCACTTCCTGCAGGAAAACCACGTCGGCATCCAGAGTGCGCAGGCGGTCGCGCAACTCGTGGATGACCATGCGACGGTTGAACTGGGAAAACCCCTTGTGGATGTTGTACGTGCAGACCTTGATCGTCATTTCAGATTCCGTGCAACGAGGGTGAAGTCGCTGAACGGGTAGATCAGGACGCCTCCAGCATACGATCGAGCGCGAGGCGGGCCAGTTCCGCTTCGTGCTCGGGCACGCTGATGCGGTTGACGACGTTACCGTCCGCAAGGTTCTCCAGCGCCCACGCCAGATGTTGCGGATCAATGCGCTGCATGGTCGAGCACATGCACACGGTCGGCGCCATGAACTGCACCGTCTTGCCCTGCGGACGCATCTCTTCGGCCAGGCGATTGACGAGGTTCAACTCGGTCCCCACCAGCCACTTCGTGCCTTGCGGTGCGGCGTGGATGGTGTTGATGATGTACTCGGTGGAACCGACGTAATCGGAATTCAGGCACACATCAAGGTTGCTCTCGGGGTGCGAGATGACGAAGCCGTCCGGGTGCTGCATGCGCCAGCGGCGGATGTGACTCTCCTGGAACATCTGGTGCACCGAGCAGTGGCCTTTCCACAGCAGCACTTTGGCCTTGCGGATTTCGTCAGGCGTCAGGCCGCCGTATTCGAGGTCGGGGTCCCACACCAGCATTTCGTCGGCCGGGATACCCTTGTTGTGACCTGTCCAGCGGCCCAGATGCTGATCCGGGAAGAACAGCACCTTCTCGCGGCGAGCAAACGCCCAATCGAGAATCTTGGGGGCGTTGGTGGATGTGCACACGATGCCGCCATGTTCGCCGCAGAAGGCTTTCAGGTCGGCAGCCGAGTTGATGTAGGTGACCGGCGTGATCAGCTCGTCTGGCGTGCCCAGCACTTCGGTGAGCTCGCGCCAGCAGCGCTCGACCTTGGCGAGGTTGGCCATGTCGGCCATCGAACACCCGGCCGCCAGATCAGGCAGGATCGCCATCTGGTGAGGCTTCGACAAAATGTCCGCCACCTCGGCCATGAAGTGCACGCCGCAGAACACGATGTATTCCGCATCAGTCTGTGAGGCGAGCTTGGACAGGCGAAGCGAATCACCGGTGAGATCCGCGTGGCGGTACACATCGGCGCGTTGGTAGTGATGACACAGCAGCACGGCACGATCACCCAGGCGGGCCCGTGCGGCAAGAATGCGCTGTTGAGCTTCGTCGTCCTGCAGCTGGTTGAAACGGTCGAAACGGATGATGGCTTGCGTCATGGTGTGATTGCTTTGCTCGCGTTGATCAGCCCTGCGTCCAGGGCAGGCCGGCGTGGCGCCAACCGCCGACGCGGTTGCGCTGTCCGTTGGCGTCACGATCGCCTTCGAACCCTTCGAGAACGTTGTAGGCCTCGCTGAACCCCGCTTCGGCGGCAGCCCGCGTGGCCTTGTCGGAACGAACGCCGGACCGACACATGAACATCACCAGAGCTTCGGAATCGACCTCCCGCGCGAGCTGCTGCGCAAAGGCGGCATTCGGGGTGTTGCCTGGATAACTCAGCCACTCGATCTCGACCGCACCCGGCACGCGCCCGACCCAATCCCACTCGGCGCGCGTGCGCACATCGACCAGTTTTGCGCCCGGGGCATGCTGCAGCACTTCCCACGCTTCGGACGGCGTCAAGGCTCCCGCATACGGAAGCCCCAGTCGCTCGGCACGCTCACGTGCCAAACCGAGGATTTCGTTCAATTTGCCCATGGTCACGATCCGACTAGAATCGAAACCGACGATTATACGCGGAAGAGTTCTGCATGGCCCGCAGCACCCCTCAAGACAGCTCCTCCACCACGCCGGCCGAGCAGCGCTCGCGTGGCATCCGGCGCACTGCACTGGTGGCGATCTTCACCAACGCCAGCCTCGCGTTGGGGCAAATCGTCGTGGGCTTGGCGGCCAACGCATTCAGCCTGGTAGCCGATGCGGCCCACACCATTTCGGACTTGTTCACCGACTTGCTCGTGCTCTTCGCGGGCAAACACGGCGCCAGCCCGGCCGACGCCGACCACCCCTACGGACACGCACGCATCGAAACCATCGCCACGCTGTTTCTCGGCGCCACCCTGTGCGCCGTCGGCATAGGCTTTCTGCTGGCCTCGGGCAACCGTCTGCAGCATATGGACCAGGCACCGGCGCTGCATACCGCCGCGCTGTACATGGCCGTCGCCACATTGCTTGCCAAGGAGTTGCTGTTCCGCTTCACGCTGAAAGCCAGCAAGCGTCTGCGCGCGCCCGTGCTGGAGGCCAACGCATGGCATGCGCGCTCGGACGCGGCGTCATCGCTGGTGGTGGCCATCGGCATTGCCGGAAGCCTGGCCGGCTATCCGTTTCTCGAGCCACTGGCTGCTGCAGTCGTGGGCTTCCTGATCGTTCGTGTCGGCACAGGCCTGGGGTGGCGTGCGGTCCGCGAACTGATCGACACCGGCCTGCCGGCAGACGACGTGGCACGCATCCGCAAGACCGTGCTTGCCACGCCCGGCGTCATCGACAGCCACGATCTGCGAACTCGCCGCATGGCAGACCGCGTGCTGTGCGACACACATGTATTGGTGGCACCGCGCATCTCCGTTTCGGAGGGCCACCGCATCGCCAACCGAATCCACAAGGCGATACGCGCTGTCCACCCTGAGGTGCGCGACGTGCTGGTACATGTAGACGTGGAAGACGATCATGGGTTGCCGCCCCCCGCGGATACACTGCCCGATCGCGCCGAAGTCACCCGCAGCCTCGCCGAACTGCTGGCAGACCACCCCGTCGCCGAGCCGCGCATCTTGCTGCATTACCTGGGCGGAAAAGTGGAAGTCGAGGTTCTTCTCGACGCTTCGACCGGGGCACGCCTGGATCACCGCGCACTGAAATGCCGCACCGAAATCTGGCTGAAGGAGCATCCCGCGTACCGCTCAATCACCTTTTTCGTGCAGAGCGCACCACATTGATGCACACTTTTGGTTATATTGCATCGTTTTGGTGCATTTGTGGTACGGGCGCGCATGGGCCAGTGCCGACATGGACAAGTAACACCTGCATCCTGCCTTGCGTAAAACTGCCACAGCAGATCGACTCCGCCGGGTAACGCCGTCTGCGCCGAGATCGCTGGGCATTGCAATCACTTCACCTTAGAATCTGGCACGCAAACTGCTTTGTTGCACCCGGGGAAGTTTTACGCGCCCACTGATTCGCATCTTTTCACCAGGAGTGGATATGAATTCTCAAGAAGTCATGAAGCTGATTCAGGAAAACGAAGTCCGCTTCGTCGACCTCCGTTTCACCGATACCCGCGGCAAGGAGCAGCACGTCGGCCTGCCGGTGTCCGCATTCGAAGAAGAGCACTTCGAGCACGGCCACCCGTTCGACGGCTCGTCGATCGCCGGCTGGAAGGGCATTCAGGCTTCGGACATGATCCTGATGCCGGACGCCAGCTCCGCCTACATCGACCCGTTCTTTGACGAAACCACGCTGGTACTGACCTGCGACGTCATCGAGCCGTCCGATGGCAAAGGCTACGACCGCGACCCGCGCTCGATCGCCAAGCGCGCCGAAGCCTACCTGAAGAGCACCGGCATCGGCGACACGGCCTATTTCGGCCCGGAACCCGAATTCTTCGTCTTCGACGCCGTTGAATGGTCGGTCGACATGTCCGGCGTGTACAGCAAGGTCATCTCGGAAGAGGCTGCCTGGTCCACCGCCGAGAAATTCGAAGGCGGCAACACCGGCCACCGTCCGAAGGTCAAGGGCGGCTACTTCCCGGTCCCGCCGGTTGATTCGCTCAACGACGTGCGCGCCGCCATGTGCCTGGCGCTTGAGTCGGTCGGCATCCCGGTTGAAGTGCATCACCACGAAGTTGCCAACGCCGGTCAGTGCGAAATCGGCACCAAGTTCAGCACGCTGACCCAGCGCGCCGACTGGACGCAAGCGCTCAAGTACGTCGTGCACAACGTTGCCCACCAGTACGGCAAGACGGCCACCTTCATGCCGAAGCCGATCGTTGGCGACAACGGTTCGGGCATGCACGTGCACCAGTCGATCTGGAAAGACGGTCAGAACCTGTTCGCGGGCAACGGCTACGCCGGCCTGTCCGAAACGGCCCTGTACTACATCGGCGGCATCATCAAGCACGCCAAGGCCCTGAACGCCATCACCAACCCGTCGACCAACTCGTACAAGCGTCTGGTACCGCACTACGAAGCGCCGATCAAGCTGGCCTACTCCGCACGTAACCGCTCGGCTTCGATCCGCATTCCGTACGTCGCCAACCCGAAAGGCCGTCGTATCGAGTCGCGCTTCCCGGACCCCGCAGCCAACCCGTATCTGTGCTTCGCAGCACTGATGATGGCTGGCCTGGACGGCATCCAGAACAAGATCCACCCGGGCGATCCGGCCGACAAGAACCTGTACGACCTGCCGCCGGAAGAAGACGCGAAGATCCCGACCGTCTGCTTCAGCCTGGATCAGGCGCTGGCCGAGCTGGACAAGGACCGCGAGTTCCTGACCCGTGGCGGCGTGTTCTCCAACGACTTCATCGATGCCTACATCGAACTGAAGTCCGAAGACGTCAACCGCCTGCGCGTCACGACCCACCCGGTCGAGTTCGACATGTATTACAGCCTGTGAGCTTTTCGCGCTCCTGGCGGTAAGCAACAAGGGACGGGCATTGCCCGTCCCTTTTTTATGGGTTTTAATCGGCATGCATGGAACGACGCGAGCCCGGGGTACATCCAAGCCTTGTCGCCTATACCTCAAGGCACACGCGACGCTTACCTCGGCATATATCCGGACCCGACATGACCAGATCCACCCTTCTCCTGCTGGGCATACTGCTGACCTCACCGGCTTACGCTCAGGGCACGGTGTTCAAATGCGTGGACGATCGCGGCCGCGTGACCTACACCAACGACCGCGCGCAGGCACGCAACTGCCAATCCATGCGCACCGACCAGCCGGTTTCGTCTGTCGCTCCGATCGCACCCACAACGCCCGCGGCAAAACCATCAGGCTCGAATACGCCAAACAGCTTCCCCAGCGTCTCGCAAGAGCAGCAACGTTCGCGCGACAACGACCGCCGCGCCATCCTCGAATCCGAACTCAAGAGCGAAGAGGCCAGCCTGCAAAGCGCCCAGGCTGCGCTGAAAGCCCAGGAAGACCTCTACCCTCCGGAAGAGCGCAACGCACCTCCGAGAAACGCCGAGGGCAAGGTAACCGGAGCAGCGGGCATCAATGCCGCGAAACGCAATGCCCGTCTCGAACCCTACATCGGCCAGGTCGAACTGCATCAACGCAACGTCGAAGCCTTGAAGCGGGAGATGTCCCGTCTGCGCTGAAATTCGGCACGTGGCCTGGATTTTGCTTTGACTGAGCAAAACATCTGGCGAGGAACCATGCCGAACCCCCAATCAAGCCCACGCCCCGATGGCCCGTTTTCCGGCCTCGATCTGCTTTCTTCGGCTGTCGTGCTGACCGACGACCGGCGCATCATCCGTTACCTCAATGCCGGCGCAGAAAACCTCTTCGCCATCAGCCATCGCAAGCTCGTCGGCATGCCGCTGCACAAGCTGCTTGGCAAATCCGCGGCGCTCGACGGCGCGCTCGACAATGCGCTGAAGCTCAACTGGAGCTATACCGGTCAGGACATCAAAGTCCCCCGCCCCGACGGCGAAGCCTTGCGGCTGGACTGCACGGTTACTCCGGCCGATGCCGATGGCGTCGCCCTGCTGCTCGAGTTCCGCCCGATTGACGCGCAACTGCGCGTGGCTCGCGAAGAGCAACTGCTGCAGCAGCAACAAGCCAACCGCGAACTCATCCGCAACCTGGCCCACGAAATCAAGAACCCGCTCGGTGGCATCCGCGGCTCTGCGCAGTTGCTTGAGCGCGAGCTGACCGACCCGGTGCTGCGCGAGTACACCGAAGTCATCATCGCCGAGGCCGACCGCCTGCAAGACCTGATGAATCGCCTGCTGTCCGCGCACAGCATCATGCGTCCGGCGCAAATCAACATGCATGACGTGCTGGAGCGTGTGCGCCGCCTCATCCTCGCCGAGTTTCCGCAGGTGTCCGTGCGTCGCGATTACGACACCAGCCTGCCGGAGTTGACCGCCGATCGGGAGCAGCTGATCCAGGCCATCCTCAACATCACCCGCAACGCCGCGCAGGCCATGATGGGCGAAGGCGAGATCAAACTGCGCACGCGGGTTGCACGTCAGGTGACGCTGGCCAAGCGCCGCTTCAAACTGGCATTGGAATTGCAAGTAATCGACAACGGCCCCGGCATACCGGACGAGATCCTCGACAAGATCTTCTATCCGCTGGTGTCGGGACGCGAGGGCGGCAGCGGTCTGGGCCTGTCCATAGCACAGAGCTTCGTGGAGCAGCATCAGGGGATGATCGACGTACAGAGCCACCCGGGCCATACGTGCTTCACCATCCTCCTGCCGATTTCAAACCGCGCCTGAGCCTTTGCCCAGGCGCACCAGGATAGTGCATAGACTATGAATACCGTCTGGATCGTTGATGATGACCGCTCCATCCGCTGGGTGCTGGAAAAAGCACTCTCGCGTGAAGAGATTGCCTACGAGAGCTTCACGTCGGCAACCGATGCGATCGCCGCGCTGGAAGACGTCCCGACGCCGCCCAGCGTGTTGATTTCGGATATCCGCATGCCCGGCCGCTCTGGCCTGGAACTGCTGCAGCGGGTGAAGACGCTGCACCCCAGCGTGCCCGTCATCATCATGACGGCCTACTCCGATCTCGACAGCGCGGTCTCTGCCTTTCAGGGTGGTGCGTTCGAATACCTGCCCAAACCGTTCGACGTGGATCAGGCCGTGGCGCTGGTCCAACGCGCACTCGAACAGAGCACGCACCAGAATGGTGCCGAAGTGGAATCCCCTGTCGCCCCTGAAATCCTCGGGCAAGCGCCGGCCATGCAAGAGGTCTTTCGCGCCATCGGCCGCCTCGCCCAATCGCACGCCACGGTGCTGATCAACGGCGAGTCCGGCGCGGGTAAAGAACTCGTTGCGCGCGCCCTGCACCGTCACAGCCCGCGCCGCGACGCGCCCTTCATCGCCATCAACACCGCCGCGATTCCACGCGACCTGCTCGAGTCGGAGCTTTTCGGCCACGAGCGCGGGGCCTTTACCGGCGCGGCGGCACAGCGCCGCGGGCGTTTCGAGCAAGCCGAGGGCGGCACGCTGTTTCTCGATGAAATCGGCGACATGCCGGCCGAACTGCAGACCCGCCTGCTGCGCGTGCTGTCGGACGGCCACTTCTACCGCGTCGGCGGGCAACAGCCGATTCGCGCCAACGTACGCGTCATCGCTGCCACTCACCAGGACCTGGAAGAGCGCGTGCGGCAGGGGCTGTTCCGCGAGGATCTCTTTCACCGCCTAAACGTGATCCGTTTGCGTCTGCCGCCGCTGCGCGAGCGCATGGAGGACATCCCCATTTTGGTGCGCCACTTCCTGCAGAAGAGCGCACAAGATTTGAGCGTCGACGCCAAACGCATCTCGGAAAGCGCTCTGCGGCACCTGCAGAGCTATTCTTTCCCCGGCAATGTGCGCCAGCTTGAGAACGTCTGCCACTGGCTTACTGTCATGGCACCCGGCCAGGTCGTCGAGCTCGCCGACCTCCCCCCCGAACTGCGCGATCAACCGGCCTCGCAGCCCTCGACCGACTGGACCGACAGCCTGTCGCGCGATGTAGACCGCCTGCTGGCCAGTTCGCCCGGAGAAGTGTTCGAGCAGCTTTCACAGGTTTTCGAGCGCACGCTGATCCGCCGCGCGCTGGTCGCAACCGGAGGGCGCAAGATCGAAGCCGCCCAATTGTTGGGTATCGGCCGCAACACCATCACGCGCAAGATCCAGGATCTCGACATCGAGGACGTGCGCCACTCGCCTATCGAGGCGGAACACGGCGACTGAAAACCGCGGAGCCGGCTAGCCCGGCGCCTGGGCTTGCAAGATAATGCGGGCTTCCGCACCGGGAGCCTGCACGTTTGTCCGAACACCCACCGCTTTCGATTGAACGTACCCTGGCTTGCCTTGGCAACGCCGCGACGCAGTTCACGCTCGATTTCGTCGAACACTGCGCCTCCACCAACGACAGCCTGAGCGCCCGCCCGCCCGTAAAGAACGCGATGGAAGTCTTGCTGGCGCAACGGCAGACCGCCGGCCGTGGCCGACGCGGCCGCAGCTGGCTTGCACAGCCTGGCCAAGGGCTGACTTTTTCATGCCGATGGACGCCGCCCGAGCACGCACCAACGTTGAGCGGCCTGTCGCTGAGCGTCGGGCTGGCCGTCGCGGAAGCGCTGCAATCGCTGGGCGCTCGGGGCATTGCCCTGAAGTGGCCTAACGACCTTCTGGCGAACGGCGCGAAGCTTGCGGGCATCTTGATCGAGCTGGCCTCCGGGCAGCACCGCACACGCAGCGTGATCATCGGCATCGGCCTCAATCTGCGCTCTGCGCCCGGCGAACTGCCTTTCACCGCCACCGCCTTGCACGCACACATGGACACACCGCCCCCGGATGAGGCCATCCTCGCACGCATACTCTTGCGGTTGCACGCGCGCCTGCAAGACTTCGCCGACGGTGGCTTTGCGTGCATGCGCGACGCGTGGCAGGCCAACGATGCATTTGCGGCAAGATCGGTACGGATCAGCGGCGAAGGCACCGACTGCGAAGGCACATGCGAGGGGGTTGATCACGATGGAGCGCTGTTACTCCGCACCTCAAGCGGTGCGCAAAAACGCATCCTTTCGGGCGATGTCTCGCTCAGGGTCTCGACATGAAACTGCTGATTGACGCTGGCAACACGCGAATCAAATGGGCCTTGATGCACGACGGCGCCTGGATCGGCGACGGCGCCCTCGAGCATGCCGAGGCCGACAGCCTCGGCTGCATTCTCGACCGTCACCCAGCGCTGCAGTCCGCGCTCGGGCTCAATGTCGCCGGCGAAGCATTGGGCGCCCGCCTGGAAACATGCGTGAAAGCGCGTGGCGTTACCCTGAGCTGGCTTACGTCCTCCGCTTACCGCTGCGGCGTCACCAACCTGTACGCCGACCCGGCGCAGCTTGGGGCTGACCGCTGGGCGGCACTGATCGGTGCACGCAGCATGCACGCCGCAACGTGCGTCGTCGTCTGCGCCGGAACCGCCACCACAGTGGATCTGCTTGACGCCACCGGTCAGTTCCAGGGCGGGCTGATCCTTCCCGGCGAACATCTGATGCGCCAGTCCCTGGCGCGCGACACCGCCCGTTTGCCGCTCGCAGACGGCGACCCCAGCGACCCACCCCGTTCGACCGTCGACGCCATCGTCACCGGCTGTCTGTATGCCCAGGCAGGCGCCATCGAGCGTTTTTTCACGCGTGCAACGTCCGACCCCCAGGCGCTGTGTCTGCTCTCGGGCGGCAGTGCTCCACGCATCGCCCCCTTGCTTGGCATCCCGCATCGGCATGTGGAAAACCTCGTGCTGCGAGGTTTGGCCATCGCCTCCGATCCCTCTTGAGGCCGCGCATCATCATGCCCACCGCCCCATGCTCCGCAACCCGCACCGCTTGCGTTAAAGTGCCCGCATGTCGCTTCGAACGCTGCTGATCGTCCTGTTGCTGCTCAATATCGTCGCCTTCACCGGAGGGCGCATGGGCTGGCTCGGCGGCTCCAGCATGCGTGGAGAGCCGGAACGTCTCACCAATCAGATCCGGCCCGACGCGCTTGATTTAGGCGCGCACGCGCCTGCGCGGGTCAGTCCGACGCCGGCGCCGGTCACTCAGGTCATTCCTGTTACGCCGGAACCACCCGAACCTGTCGCGCATCAAGCCCCCGACGCCTCCACGACTCACTGCGCCGCCTACGTCGTTCAAGGGCCCGCAGGCCTTGCTCAAGCCACCGCACTGGCCGAAACCACACAAGGGCAAGTACGCCTGACTCACGAAGTGCTGGAGGAATCGACCAATTGGCGCGTTCGCATCCCGCCGGCCCCCAATCAGAGTGCCGCCGAGCAACGCCTCAAGAACCTTCAGGGCCGCAACATCCAGGATGTGTATCTGGTGCGCAGCGAAGGCCCCAGCCAATGGTCGATATCGCTGGGTTTGTATTCGTCGGAATCCTCTGCACGACAACGTCTGGCCAGCCTGCGCGAGCAAGGCGTCAGCAATGCCGAGGTCGTGCCAGGTACGCCTACACGCCACGAAATCGAGTTTCGCGGGCCGGCCGAGGCGCTGGAAGACGTCGCCGCGCGAATTGAAGCCAGCCTCGGCGCCGATGCCCGGCGCGCCTGCTCGCAGTGAGCGCTCGCGAACGCCCCTTCATCATCGGCTTGACCGGTGGAATCGGCAGCGGCAAGAGCGCGGCCGCCGAGCGCTTCGCCGAGCTTGGCGCCGAGGTGATCGATACCGATGCCATTGCGCACGAGCTGACGACAGCGAGCGGCCCCGCCATCGAGCCTATCCGTGCCGTCTTCGGCGCCGAAGTGATCAACCACGTCGGCGCACTCGACCGTGCCGCCATGCGCCAACGCGTGTTTGGCGACCCTGCCGCACGCAAGCAGCTGGAGGCCATCCTCCACCCCATGATCCGCGCCGAGAGCGCGCGCCGCTGCAGCCTTTCGACCGCACCCTACGTGGTACTGGCAGTGCCGTTGCTGATCGAATCGGGCCACTGGCAACAACGCTGCGACCGCGTGTGCGTCATCGACTGCCCGGAAGCCCTGCAACTGCAGCGCGTCATGGAGCGCAGCGGCCTCGAAGAGGCGCAGGTGCGCGCCATCATGGCCACTCAGGCCAGCCGTGAAACACGCTTGGCGGCCGCCGACGATGTTGTCGACAACAGCCATGACATCGGCTCGCTACGGCGTCAGATCGACGCCCTTCACGCACGCTACATCTTGTTAGCAAACTGCTGAAGGCACACGGCGGGCGCGGGTTTTCGCTGTGCTATCATCGACCGCTAATTGCATACGGCAAGCCAATGCCGCCCAACAACGGATCGGGCACGAAGCAGTGATCAGTTACGAATACCCGTTGAACGAACGCATTCGCACCTTGCTGCGGCTAGAAGACCTGTACGCCCGTCTGGCGCACTTCTGCCGCAGCGATGGCGCCTCAGAGCACCATTGCGCGCTGCTTACGTTGTTCGACGTGCTCGAAGTCGCCGGCCGCACCGAACTCAAGGTCGACCTCATGCAGGAGCTTGAGCGTCAGCGCCAGATCCTGATGAGCTTCCGCAACAACCCCGAGATTTCCGAAGATGCCCTCAATGGCGCTCTATACGAAATCGAGCAGGCCTCGTCTTCGTTGCAGGCCATGGCCGGCAAGATCGGCCAGTACCTGCGGGAAAACGAATGGCTGATGGCCATCCGCAGCCGCGCTGCCATCCCTGGCGGTGTCTGCCAGTTCGACTTGCCTTCGTACCACTACTGGTTGAGCCGCGACGCCGCCGCTCGGCGCCATGACCTGACCACATGGACCACCCCGATGCTGCCGATCCGCGAGGGCATCACCATCGTGCTGCGCCTTCTGCGTGCCAGTGGCCACACCGAGGCGCTGGTGGCTCACCATGGCTCCCATCAGCTCACGATGACGGGCCGTAGCTCCCAGCTGGTGCGCATCGCGGTCGAGGGCGGAAATCAGGTCGTCCCCGAGATCAGCGCCAACAAGTTCGCGCTGAACATTCGCTTCCTGTGCCCCGAAACCCTGGCACGCCCCCGCCCCACCGAACGTGACGTGCGTTTCGCCCTGACTTTCTGCAGCATCTGACCCGCATGAGCGCAAGCAAAAACCTGACGGTCAAATGCCCGCAATGCGGCACACCAGTAGAATGGGGGCCTGGAAGCACGTGGCGTCCGTTCTGTTCCCAGAGATGCCGTCAGATCGATCTGGGCGCCTGGGCATCCGAAGAGTATCGCGTGGCGGCGGACGCACCGCCCGACGACAGCGAACCCCCTCGCGACAGCTAAACAAGCCAGGCTGAACGAATGCTAGCGACGCCGTGTGCGCCCTGCGCACGCGCCTCTTGCAGATCAGCTTGCCCCAGCCCTCCCAAAGCGAACACCGGCATCGGCAGATCGTGCGCCAATTCAGCAAAACGAGCCCAGCCCATGCCTTTCGCATCGGGGTGCGTCAGGGTCGGCTTGACCGGACCCAGCAAGGCGTAATCAAGGCCAAGCGCAGCCGCCCGCTCCAGCTCGCTGCGGTCATGACACGACGCGCCCACCCATTCGAAATCCGGCCTCGACGTCATTCCGGCCAGCGCGACACTCTTCAGGTGCACGCCGTGCACGCCGGCTGCGCGCGCGAGTTCGGCAGTGCCGTTGAGGACAACGATGGCACCGTAAGCCTTGGCCCGAGCGAGCACCTCGCGGGCCAGCGACAGCACGGCCTCCCGCCCCAAGCCCGACTCCCGAATCTGAACTAGACGCAAGCCTGCCTCCAAGGCCCGTTCCAACCCGGTCAATTGCGCTGCAGCACCGATCTCGAACGCATGGGTGATGCCCATGAAAGCAGGCAGGCTCAAGGCCTTCATCACGGGCCCGTTGGCGGGCAACATCGGCCCCACTTCGCTCGTCTGCGCAAACTGCCAGGAAAGCGCGTCATGCACGCGACCGTCAGGCTCGCCCTCCCACTGCGTCACCCGGAAAAAGCGCAAGGTCACGCTCGCGTGTTCGTAGTCATGGCGCCGCACGATCCACGGCTCCAGCGTGCGCACGCGAATGCCAAGCTCTTCATCAAGCTCTCGCACCAACGCAGCCGCCGCATCCTCGCCGGCCTCGACCTTGCCGCCGGGAAACTCCCAATAGCCGGGGTAAAACGTGCCCGGCGCACGGCGCCCTAGCAGAAACGCCCCATCGCCACGAACGATCACGCCCGCAGCCACTTCCACACGCTTCACCACGGCATCACACCAATCCGGCGCGGCCGGCGTAGTCACGGGCAAACTGCGAGGCGACACGCCCCGAGCGCGAGCCACGCTGAAGCGCCCATTGCAAGGCTTCGCCACGCGCGGCCTCGATAGTCTTGCGATCCAGGCCGTATGTCTTGAGCCAGTGCCCGACGATCTTCAGGTATTCGTCCTGACTGAACGGATAGAACGAAATCCACATACCGAAACGCTCGGACAGAGACACTTTCTCTTCGACAGCCTCGCCCGGATGGATCTCTCCGCCGACATGCCGGGTTTGCAGGTTTTCGTCGTGGTACTCAGGCATCAGGTGACGCCGGTTCGACGTGGCGTAGATCAGGACATTGTCAGGCAGTGCTGCCACCGAGCCGTCGAGAACGCTTTTCAGTGCCTTGTAGCCGGCTTCTGCCTCCTCGAACGACATGTCATCGCAGAACACGATGAAGCGCTCCGGGCGCCCCTGCACCATCTCGATGAGGTCAGGCAGGTCGATGAGATCATCCTTGTCGATCTCGATCAGACGCAGGCCCTTCTTCGAGTAGGCATTCAACAGCCCCTTGATCAGCGACGACTTGCCGGTACCACGCGCTCCGGTCAGCAGCACGTTGTTGGCATAGCGCCCCTCGACGAACTGCCGGGTATTGCGGTCGATTCGCTCTTTCTGCTCGTCGATGTCGCACAAGTCCTTCAAGCGAATGCCATGCGGGTGCGTAACCGGCTGCAACCAGGTACGGCCTTCACGACGACGCCAGCGAAAGGCCACCGCGGATTTCCAGTCCGGCTCCTGCGTGGCGGACGGCAGCAAACGCTCGACCCGCTCGAGCAGTTGCTCGGCACGCGTTAGGAAACTTGCGAGTTCATTCATTGTTTTCTTTGTCCTGTTGCTTGTCTTTGCGTCGTCTGGGAAGAGTCGCCAGCACGATGACCAGAAGCAGAATCAACGCAATCGCTGCTTCGAGAATAATCACCCACATGTTCGCCCCCCGGGCACGGGGTGCCCCGTATACTGTCGCTGCACGATTCACCGAGTTTACCCGAAGCCCACATGAATCCACTCCCCCTGCGCGCCCTGCTGGCAGCCTTGCTGCTTGGCTCCGTCTTCACAGCATCCGCGAATCAATGCCCTGCACCACCGGTCGCTCCGGCCTGCCCTGTCTGTCCCGTCTGTCCGGGCGCCGAGCAGCCCAAGAAACCCGACGCTCCACCTCTCCAACCCGGCGACTGGTCTGAGCTTCCGGGCTGGAGCGCCGATCAGCATCAGGAAGCGTGGCCTGCCTTGCAGCAAACCTGCTCTGCCATCGGGCAGCGCCCTGCCTGGCAGGAGGTCTGCAGTGCGGCCCAAAGCCTCGGCCGCTCGCCCTCCAATCGCAATGTGCGTGCGTTCTTCGAAAAACACTTTGTCCCCTGGAAAGCCGTTAACCCGGACAGCACCCGCGAGGGCATGGTCACCGGCTACTACGAACCCGTCATCCAGGGCAGCCGGCAACGCTCGGCCAAGAACAACTGGCCTGTCCATGCTCCGCCGGCCGACATGATCTCCGTGGCGCTCGGCGAGCACCAGCCCGAATTGCGCCACATGCGCCTGCGCGGGCGGCTGGTCGGCAATCGTCTGGTGCCGTATTGGACGCGCGGCGAAATCTCGGCCATGGGGGATGCATTCCCTGCCGAAACCCTGTTCTGGGCGGCCGATGCGCTCGACTTGTTTTTCATGCAGGTGCAAGGCTCCGGCCAGATGGAGTTGGGCGACGGCACGCGCGTGCGCATCGGCTACGCCGACCAGAATGGCCATCCATACACCTCGATCGGACGCTGGCTGATCGATCGTGGCGAGCTCGAGCTGCATCAAGCCTCGATGCAGGGAATCAAGCAGTGGGCGCAGGAGAACCCTGCTCGACTCAACGAACTGCTCAATGCCAACCCGAGCTATGTGTTTTTCCGTGAATTGCCGCTCACCGGGGACGGCCCGATCGGCGCGCTGGGGGTTCCGCTCACGCCGGGCCGCAGCATCGCGGCCGACCCGCGCTTCATTCCGTTGGGTGCGCCGGTGTTTCTCGACACCACACACCCGCTCTCGGAACGCCCCTTGCGGCGGCTGATGATGGCGCAGGATACCGGCAGTGCGATCCGCGGTTCGGTACGCGCCGACTTCTACTGGGGCAGTGGCCCTGAAGCCGGGGAACAGGCCGGCCGCATGCGTCAGCAAGGTCGCATGTGGGCGCTGCTGCCAAAAGGCATGAAACCTGAGGGCATGAAGCCCTGAAAACAAAAAGGCCGGCTTTCGCCGGCCTTTTGCTTACTTCACTTCGGCAAACACTTCTTCGATCTGGCTCCCCCTCAGGTAACCACCGACTCGACGGCCATCGGCAAAGAACAAGGTCGGGGTACCCTCGACACGCAGCTTGCGGCCAAGCGCGATGTTCTCGTCAACAGCCTTGGAATCACACTTTGCAGAGGGCGGAGCACGGTTATCGAGAATCCAGTCGTTCCAGGCCTTGGCTTGATCTTTCGCGCACCAGATGTTGCGCGACTTGGTGTCCGAATCCTGGCCCAGCACCGGGTACAGGAAGGTGTAGATGGTGACGTTGTCCATCATGGCCAGATCAGCCCCGAGGCGCTTGCAATACCCGCAGTTGGGGTCCTCGAAAGTGGCGATGATTCGCTTGCCGTCGCCACGCACTTGCTTGATGGCGTTTTTCAGCGGCAGGCTGGAAAAGTCGATGGCTGACAACTGATTGCGACGCTCCTGCGTCACGTCTGAACGTTTGGCAGTATCGATGATGCGGCCATCGAAGATGAACCCTACCTTGGCATCGGTGTAGAGCAACTCCCCGCTCTTGAGCACCACTTCGTACAAGCCCGCATACGATGTCTTGTTCACGGCTTCCACCGCTTCTGCACCGATGAACTCGTTCATGCCCTTCTTCACGGCGTCTTCATTGGCATGGACAAGCGACACCCCGAACAGGGCCGAAACGCACAGCGCGGTGCGCAGCATGGTGGTTAACATCGATTTCTCCGTTTCAGAATTTTCCGTTTGTCGCATAGCGGACAAGCGCGTTGGCTAAGACCGGTACGCTCGCGGTGAGGTTCATGCCGCGGTTGCGCAGGAATCGCAAGGCAGGATTATCGGTCATGAACAGGCGATTCAGCGCGTGCGTGACGCCCTGCAACAAGGCGGGCTCCTCGGCACGCTCGCGTGCATACGCACGCAGCACGGCGTGCTCCCCGGGGTCACGCCATTCCGGCAAGGCCTTGAGGCGCTCGGCCAACGCAGCGGCATCGCTGAACCCGAGATTGATGCCATGTCCCGACAACGGGTGAATGGCGTGCGCGGCGTCGCCGATCAAGGCCAACCTGGGGCGAACCGTTTCCGCGACACGCAACAGCCGCAACGGAAACGCCGCTGCCGCAGTTTCCAGCTGCATGGCTCCGAGGCCGTACCCGCCCGCCTCTGCCACGCGCGCGCTCAACGCTTCGGGCTCCAGCGCCAGCAGGGTCTGCGCATGCTCTTCCGGCGTGGACCACACGATCGAAACACGGTTATCCGGCAGCGGCAACCACGCCAGCACGCCGTCGGCGCGAAACCACTGACGGGCAATGTTGTGATGCGGCTTCTCGCAGCTGAAGTTGGCCACCACGCCCAGCTCGCCATATGGCGAAACCTTGGCCTGAATGCCGACCTGTTCCCGCACCCATGAATTCGCGCCGTCGGCAGCGACGACCAGGCGTGCCCGCAACTTTCGACCATCTTCCAGGCGCAAACCAGCACCGGAGTCATCGACATCCAGTTGGGCGGGGCGTGCGGGGCACAGCAACTTCACGTTGTGTTGCCGTCTCACGGTTTCCCACAACTCGACGTGCATCAGGGAGGATTCGACAATCCAGGCCAGCTCACCGAGGCCCGCCTCATACGCCGAGAAATTCAACTCGCCGCCGGCATCCCCCCGAATTTGCATGGCCTCGACAGCGACCATGCGCGATGCATCGAGATGGTTCCAGGCTCCGATACGCTGGAGAAAGCCGCGACTCGCCGGGCTGACCGCATAGATGCGCTGATCCCAACCCTGCGGCCGCTCCGGCGCATGGGCCTCGACGAGTGCAATACGCAGGCGAGTGTCGCGCAGGGCCACTGCAAGGCTCGCCCCGGCCAGACCCCCACCCACAATCAGGACATCAACATCCATGCTCGGACACCACTGCGATAAACCGAGCCATTCTGCCCCAGCACCGCAGCGAAGTCACTGACGCGCTTAGCCTCAGGCCGCCGACTTCTCCTCTTCCGGTCGGGCACGTGCCGCTTGAGCGATCGGCATCACTGGCACGGCCGTGCCTTCCGGTGCCTCCGCAGCGATCTCCATATCTTCCCAACGCACCACCTCGATGCGCCCGTCGAGGTGCTCGACGATACCGCTGCAAGTATCCACCCAGTCCCCGCAATTTAGATAGCGCACGCCATCCACGTCACGATCCGATGCCCAATGAATGTGGCCGCACATGACCCCATCCATGCCACGCTGGCGCGCCGCATGCACGATGGCGTCTTCGAAATCGAAAATGAAGCTGGCCGCCTTCTTCACCTTCTGCTTGGCGTACCCCGCCAACGACCAGTATCCAGGCATCCGGAACAAGCGCCGCAAGCGGGAGATGAACAGATTGATGCGCACCAGCGCGTTGTAGGCCACGTCGCCCAGCACCGCCACCCAGCGGTGATGGCGTGTCACCTGATCATATTCATCGCCGTGGATCAGCCAGTACCGGCGGCCGTCTGCGGCCACATGCACCCACTCACTCTCGACACGGATATCCCCGAACGACACCCCGGCGTACTCACGCAGGACTTCATCATGATTGCCCGGAATGAAGATCACCTGGGTTCCGTGCCGCGCCTTGCGCAACAGCTTTTGAACGACGGTATTGTGGGCACGCGTCCATTGGATGCTGCGGTTCATTGCCCAGAAATCGACGATGTCACCGAGCAGATAGATGTATTCGGATTCGTACGCTCTCAAGAACTCCAGCAACCGCTCTGCCTGACACGCACGCGTGCCCAGATGCACGTCCGAGATGAAGAGCGCCCGCACCCGGGTCATGACATCACCTCCTGAACTGAGGCGTGCACTTGATTGCCCTCCCACACCTCAAGCAGCGAGGCCGCGAAGCAATCATTGATCGCACTCCAGCTCTGCTTCAGCGCAGTTTCCCGCGCGGCGGCAGCGAACTCCGGAAGGCACGTCCTATGCCGAATCAAATCCACGGCAGCTTGAATGAAGCGCGTTTCATCTCCGAACGGCGCGAGCAACCCATTCGCTCCAGACTGGATGAGATCCGACGCCGCTGCATACTCAAAGGCCACTACGCCAAGGCCGCTGGCCATAGCCTCCAGCGTGACATTGCCGAAGGTTTCGGTGAGGCTCGGAAATAGGAAGACGTCCGCCGAAGCATAGTGCGCTGCCAGTTGCGCCCCGGTAAGCATCCCTGCAAAAACGCAGTCAGGGTGTGCGCTCTCAAGCTCGTGACGCAACGGGCCATCCCCGACCAGCACACAGCGCGCATCCGGACGAAAGAACTTGATCGCTTCAAACGTACGTAACGCAAGCCCGATGTTTTTCTCGGCAGCCAGCCTTCCCACGTACAGCAAGACCGGCGATTCATCCGTCGCTCTCCACCCGGCACGCAATAACGGATCACGACGCGCTGGATCAAACAAAACCGTGTCGACGCCGCGTGCGACCACGTCAACGTCACGATAGCCTTGGCCCTTCAGGTCTTTGCACAGCGCTACTGTCGGCACGAAGGTTCGAAGCGTGCGATTGTGAAAACTGCGCAGATACGCCGAGAGCGGCTTTCGGAGCCAACCGATGCCGTAATGCCGGCTGTAGTGATCGAAATTGGTATGAAAGTCCGAAGTGACCGGGATGCGAAGCTTTCGCGCTGCCGAAACCGCACTCCAGCCCAACGGCCCCTCCGTCGCTACATGCACCAGATCGGGACGCTGACGCTGCCAATGTTTCTGCAACCAAGTACGTGCCGGCAAGCCGAAGTGCAGACCTTCGTAGCGCGGCACCTTGCAACCTCTTGCCAGCATCTCGGTGTAGGGCTTGCCGCCCTGTGCGGACTCATCGCAAGCCTGCCGAGGGCGGATCAATTGCACCCGATGCCCCCGCTCGACGAGACCTTCGACCATCCACTTCAGGGTCATCGCCACACCGTTGATTTCGGGCGGGTAGGTTTCCGTGACCAGCGCGATACGCAAGCCGGGGGACGTCCAGAGTTCTTCTGCAGCCAGATTGTCCGAGTTCATGGCCCGGGAGCATAGGCTGCACAAAAGACACGGCTGTGACGACTAGATGACCGACAGATGACGGCCGGTCAGAAGAAGAGCACCAGAATCCAGGTCAAACCCAAGGTGATCAGCGCAAGAAAGACGGCAGCACTGCCAATATCCTTGGCCCGTTTGGCAAGCGCGTGATCTTCCAGGGAAATCCGATCAACCGTCGCTTCAATTGCGGAGTTGATGAGTTCAACCACCAACACCATGAATACGCTACCGAGCAGCAGCGCCTTTTCCACCCCCCCCGCGCCTAACCACAAGCCGAGCGGCACTAGAACCATGGCCAGCATCAACTCCTGACGAAACGCGTCCTCATGGCGTAGCGCGGCACGCAGACCATCGAGTGAGTAGTGAAAGGCATTCCAGATCCGACGCAGACCGGACTTGCCCTTGTGAGGACTTTCAATCATCGCAGAGAGGCTCCGAAAGAGCCTCGGATAATGCCAGTTTTGAGCTTCACGCACACACGATTCTCGCGTGCTCCTATAGCTTGATCCGGTTGTGCAATTGATCGGATCTTTTCTCTCACCCGCACAGACGCGCAGAGGCACAAACGCAAAAAAGCCCGCTACTTTTAGTAGCGGGCTTTTTGCATATGGGGTTAGTCTGACGATGACCTACTTTCACACAGGTATCTGCACTATCATCGGCGCGGGCCCGTTTCACGTTCCTGTTCGGGATGGGAAGGAGTGGTTCCAGGCTGCTATGGTCGTCAGACTATGACGGGGTAACAAAGTGGGAGAGTGTAGTGTGTGTATATTGGGTGCGTGACTGTATTTTGTCTTCGCGTGTTGATGCATGGTTATAGGATCAAGCCTCACGGGCAATTAGTATCGGTTAGCTGAGCACATTACTGCGCTTACACACCCGACCTATCAACGTTGTGGTCTTCAACGA